>NZ_BJKB01000003.1 GCF_010725055.1 Gelidibacter japonicus
ATAACATATCCAAGTGTTTGTTAATCAGTAAAAAAGATACGAAAAAAGGAGTGAAAACACTACGGTTTACACTCCTTTTTATCTCTTTTTACCCCAATATTTTTAAGGGGACTTTTTCAGTGGCCTCCTTTATGGTGGGCTTTTTTTATTCCATTGATGGTTAAAAATGTATAAGTTGCGAAGCACTTGAAATTAGGGCGCATGTTTTGAAAATAAGAGAAATTACATCCTAAGAAAACTCAACTATAAGACATCTGTCTCCTTTCTAAACTTTTAAAAAAGCTTACATTGTAACAAATTTTAAAAAAAGCTACTAATATCATTAAACCAATAACTTTCTAAACAAATAACTATGCTTTCTATCCAAAACCTGAATAAAACCTATCCTAACGGGACACAGGCTTTAAATAATGTCAATCTTGAAATTCAAAAAGGAATGTTTGGTCTTTTAGGACCCAACGGCGCCGGTAAATCGACTTTGATGCGTACCATTGCCACCTTGCAGGTTGCCGATAGTGGTACGATTGCCTTTGATGGGATTGATGTGTTTAATCAACCTGAAGAGTTGCGGAAGGTGCTGGGTTATCTGCCTCAGGATTTTGGAGTCTATCCGAAAGTGTCTGCAGAAATGATGTTGAACCATATCGCCAAGATCAAAGGCATTCATAGCAGTAATGATCGTAAGGCCTATGTGGCCGATCTTTTAAATCAGGTGAATCTCTACAAATTCAGAAAACGGAATTTGGGCGATTATTCTGGTGGGATGCGTCAGCGTTTTGGGATTGCCCAAGCCTTGATCGGAAATCCTAAATTAATTATTGTGGATGAACCCACCGCTGGATTGGATCCTTTGGAACGCAATCGCTTTCATAATCTGTTAAGTGAGTTGGGCGAGGATGCCGTGGTGATTTTATCCACCCATATTGTGGATGATGTCGTCAACTTGTGTACCAATATGGCGGTTTTTAATGAGGGGCAAGTTGTAGTGCAGGGACACCCGCAAGAATTATCGGAGTCGTTGAACGACAAAATATATCGCAAACGCATCGAAAAGAATGAGATTGAAAAATACCAATCAGAATATACCGTGCTTTCTACCTATTTGCGAAGTGGCAATATGAACGTCAATATCTATAGCGATGTTCACCCTGGAGACGGTTTTGAAGTGGTCAATAACAATTTGGAAGATTTTTACTTCTTCAGTATTAACCAACCTCAAACCGTATAATCATGAAGGAAATTTTCTTATTTGAACTGAAATATCGGTTAAGACGTCCAGCCACTTACATCTACATTTTTCTGATGTTCCTGATACCACTTTTAATAAGTGTTTTTGCCGATTCTGTTACGGCCCAATATACCAATAGCCCTAACGCCATCGTAGGAGTTCTGGGTGGTATGAGTATTATAAGTCTGTTTTTTTATGCCGCAATCATGGGCGTTGCAGTCTATCGGGACGAAGAGCATAAAACCGCACAAACCTATTTCACCTTTCCTATTTCGGAAATAAACTATATTCTTGGGCGGTTTTTTGGCAGTTTTACCATTGTTACGATTATGAATATGGGCGCCGTTATCGGTGCGATGATTGGCTTCAGTATTGGTGCTTTTTTGGAACGACCGGATTATGGCGTTTATACATCTTTTAATCTCACATCGTATGTCTTGCCTTTTGTTTATCTGCTAACGTTCAATGCCTTTTTTATAGGCAGTTTGTTCTTTTGTTTGATGACGTTTTTTAAGCGTATGTCCATCTTGTATTTAGGGGGGATTGTTATTCTCATCCTGACCATCGCCTCAGGGCAATTGTTGTCTGGGCTAGATACCGATTGGTTAAGTGTGTATGTGGATCCTTTTGGAGAAACTGCCCATGGTTATCTCACAAAGTACTGGACTGTGGACGAGCTCAATCATACCCAGTTGTCACTATCGGGCAAATTTGGACTCAACCGCTTATTGTGGTTAGGTATTGCTTTTGCGATTTTCTTTTTCACTTTATTTAAATTTTCATACAAAGGATTTTTGACCAGTGCTAAGCAGAAATCGACAAAAGAAAGCAAGGAGGCCTACGTACCTTCTTCTTTTATCCCCAACATCACTCAAGTTTTTAATGCCAAAGCGCGTCGGGAAAACCTATTGTCCTTGAGTAGAATTGAGTTTCTATCGATTGTAAAAGAAACCGTTTTTGTCATTTTGATTGTCATGGGAATTATCGTTGCAGGATTTATTGCCTACCAATCCAATCAAACCTACGGTACGCCGTCCTTGCCGCTGACACGATATATGGTGATGCAAATTTCAGGTGGATTGTCGTTGTTTTCTGTCATCATTTTAGTGATTTATGCAGGGGAAGCGGTTCATAGGACCAGGCAGAATAAAACCTTTGAATTTTACGACGCTTTACCTGTCAGCAATATCACTTTATATCTTTCCAAGATTATTTCGCTTATTGGCGTGGCAGTGGTGTTGACCTTGCTCAATGTGGTCGTTGGCGTTTTGTACCAAACTTTTAATGGCTACTTCCATTATGAATTGGGGATGTACCTGACCTATAATTTCACAAGTGTCTTCCCTTCTTATATAATGACCGTGCTTTTGGCATTTTTTATTCACGTGTTGGTGAATAATAAGTTTTTGGGACATTTTATCGTCATAATTATTTATGTCGGTTTACCTATCTTATTGGCATTGGCGTTTAAAACATCCAATCCATTGGTCATTTTTGGCGGTACACCCGGTGGTTTTATAAGTGATTTAAATGGCTTTGGACACTATTTGTATGGAAAATTCTGGTTGAACCTTTATTGGATCTTATTGACTTGTATTTTGGCAGTTGTTGGAATTGTTTTTTGGAACCGTGGCTTCTTGTCTTCGGCCAAGGAACGTTTGCAAATCGCTAAACAGCGTTTTAGCGGGAGAATTTTGGGACTGATGCTGTTCTTTATTCTGGCATTTGTTTCAGTGGGTGCTTATAGTTACTACAACTTGAAAGTATTGAACCAATTGGAAGATGGCAATTACAGTCAAAAACTTAATGCCGATGCTGAAAAGAAATATGGGAAATATATTGATCAGCCGCATATTCAGGTAACCGATCTTAAAGCTTTTATTGATATTTTTCCCGAAGACAGGCGCGTAGAGGCCAAAGGTGAATTCAAGGTCATTAATAATTACGAAGTCCCTATTGATACACTGTTAATGGAAATCAAATTTCCAATAGCTGATACAAAAATCACTAAAGTGGTCTATAACGGTGCCGAATTAAAACCATTTTTGGAGGATGACGACTATCGAATGTTCATCTACAAATTACCAACAAGCTTGCAACCAAAGGAAACTGCGTCTTTGGTCATTGAAACAAAAGTGAACACGCATGGATTCTCTATGGATTCTGAAACTGCGATATTAGACAATGGTACATTTTTTAGGGACGCGATTTTTCCTTCCTTTCATTACGAACGGACTTTATCCGACAATGGCGTTCGTAAAAAATATGGTTTGGAAAAGCTCGATTATTTATACCCACCGAGAACGGATAGCCTAGCTTTAAAGAAAAACTTGTTTAACGAAGATGCTGATTATCTGAACTTCGAAGCTGTATTGAGCACTTCAAAAGGGCAAACAGCCGTAGCACCCGGAACACTTACCAAGCAATGGGAAGAGAATGGAAGAAGCTATTTTCAGTATAAACTGGAAGAAAAAACGGATTATTTCTTCAATTTCGTTTCCGCAGCCTATGATATCGAAAGGGATAACTGGACGGCACCAAGTGGAAAGAAAGTCGCTATAGAAATTTATCATTCTCCAAAGCATACAAAGAATCTGGAATATTTTATCAAAGGGGTGAAAATTGCGTTGGACTATAATTCCAAAAACTTCATGGAATACCCGTATTCGGTCATTCGCATAATAGAATTCCCTGCACATTCCACATTTGCCCAATCTTTTGCAACCACTATCCCATATTCTGAAGATTTCGGATTTGCAGCTGATTTTTCAAAAGCAGACAGTTACAATTATGCCTTTAGAATTACCTCTCACGAAGTGGCTCACCAATGGTGGGGACATATTGTGACGCCAAGTAAAACCTCTGGAGCCAATATCATTTCAGAGACTTTGGCTGAATATGCATCATTAATGACCATGAAACAGGAATATGGTGAAAATGGGATCAAGTCGTTTTTAAAAAACTCACTGGACACTTACTTAGGGAGCAGAAAATTTAGTTTTAAACCAGAACGTACCTTAATGAATGTCGAAACCGGCGGCTATATTTGGTATGAAAAGGGCTCTATGATTATGTATGACCTACAAGATGTAATGGGGGAGGACGTGGTCAATAGCGGGCTGAAGAGCTTTTTGGAAGAATTCAAATATAATAAGAAGGGCTTTTATCCAACTTCTGAAGATTTGTACAAGGCACTATATGCGGTTACCCCTGATTCATTGAAATATAAAGTTGATGATGGTTTTAAAGAGATCGTATTATATGAAAACAGAGTGATGACTGCCAAAACCAAAGCTTTGGACAATGGAAAATGGGAAACGACGTTTACGGTGAATTCCAAAAAAATCTATTATGACGACAAAGGCAGGGAAGATAGGGTAGACGACAAGAAAAACTTAATTGATATTGGTTTGTTTGGCGAAGATATTATCAATGACGATGGAGTTACCATTAAAGACCCGTTGTATTTTGAATTGAAATGGTTGGATCCTGGAGATAATACCTTCACTGTCATTACGGATAAAAAACCCTTAAAAGCGGGAATTGATCCTTATAACAAACTGATTGATCGGAACTCTGATGACAATTTAAAAACAGTGGAAGAGTAAAACATATTAAATATATAAACCATAAAAGCGAGGGAAATCCTCGCTTTTATGGTTTCACCTAAACAATATTGAACGACAGCTACACTAGGTTGATGCCGGCATTTTTATAGTCTTTAATTTTAGGATCGTTTGGATCATAATCGGTGACTACAGTGCCAATGTCATTTATACTACAGACATCGTAATTGAGTATTGAATTTAATTTATTTGAAGTCGCCAAAAAGACCGTGTGCTGTGAGGCGTTTATCATGGCTTTTTTAACCAATGAAACTTCGTAGCCCTCATCAGTGACGCCCTGTTCAAGACTCAAGGCACTCACACCAATAAAACAGATATTGGCTCTTAGGCTTGATAAATATTGAATCACATCAATTCCGGTGGTGACCATGGAACTTCTATGGATTTTGCCTCCTATAAAGATGGTTTCAATTGAATGATGCTCCGTTAACTGCATGGCTATGGGCAAGCTATATGTGTAAATGGTAGCTTTCAAGGATTTAGGCAGCATTTTGGCCAGCATTAAATTTGTGGTACCTCCGCTCATTATGATTACCATCCCATCCTCAACTAAGTTGATCGCTTTAAGGGCAATTCGCACTTTATTTTCTCTATTATAAATAATGTCTTCATTATAATGATAAAGCTTTTGAATGGTAGAGATGGCACCACCATGTACTTTGGTAAGAAGGCCCCGGTCGTCCAATTCCTTAATATCCCTTCTTATGGTATCTTCAGATACCTTAAGTTTCTCCGACAAAAAACTAGAACTCACTCTTCTATTGATACTGACTTCATCAATTATTTTTTGCTGACGCTCTTTTTTCTTCATGAAAACTAATATTTTCTAACTAAATTAAATCCAAGTGCAGAAGATTATATAAATATATGCAAAATGATGCATGTTTCAATAACAAATAGCGCACAATGTAATAAAATATTACACACTACAAGGTGGTAATTTGTAAAATTTCGCTAAAATAGTGAATTATAGGTAATTCTAACCGATTATTTCAACCCACATCTTGCGGAGATGCTAATTCTTATGGCTATATACAATACGCCAGGAAGCTGGGGTGCGGTCATTGCACACTTATGTAACCCAGCTTTGCTCGGATACTCTTCTACCGATTTTGTTTTCGCATTTTATTGGTCATGGTATTGGTTGTCATTTATATAATATTTAGGGGACTTAGAAAGTTGGAGTCAGCTTCAGACCGTTATTCATTGGAGGGGCAAACAGAAAACGGTTGGAAAGATTGTGGTTTTCAGGACTATAGATTGTAAAAGGTTGAAGATTTTCTTTCTTTTGATGAAGTGCCCATCACATTAAAAAACAAAAACGTATTCAATTTTAAGGCCTCACTAATTGCGTTGGTTAGCATGCGGGGAGTATTATTCCCAATTGAGCTGTCTTTTGAGACTAACCCCGATCTGTATTATTCAACTGGTGTGGAAACGCTTTTTTTTTGCCAAGTTTACTTAATGGCATTGGATATAAAGAGTGTCATTAGTGATCCAGGACGTTTGTCCATTTTAGATCTTTTCCTTTGTTTGTTTTTGGGTTTTCTGGTATTACGTGACAATGTTTTTTTTTTTTTTAGATCCATTCTGGAGGGGCTAAGGTTGTCGTTTTTGCAGGTAACCATTTATGTTATAAGGATTTGACGCCGCTTTTCGGTGAACCGACAGGTTTTTTGTTGATGGATAGAGAACATAATCCATAAATTTGGTAACCCAGGGTTTTGCTGTATAGGACAAAGATTTTCGTTAAAGGTTGGTCTTTTGAGCAGTTTATGTAAATCTCAAGGGATGTTTTTCGTGATAAGAACATTAAACGTGCATAAGTTTGCGAAAAACATGCGTGTTTTGATTTATTTTACTATTTTTATTAAAAATTAACTAAATCTTAACTGTATGAAAAATTATTGTTATCAATTAATTGCCATGTTATTTTTGTTGGTTGCGCAGAGTTCGTTTGCTCAAACGGCATCAGTATCAGGTATAGTCACGGATAAGGCCACCGGCATCCCGTTAATAGGTGTGAATGTGGTTGTTGAAGGCACCTCAAACGGCGGTGTCACGGATTTTGATGGGAAATATACCATTACTAGTGCCAATCCACTACAAGGTAAAACTCTCGTTTTTAGTTTTGTTGGTTACAAGACGGTTTCGTTTAGTATCCAGAGCAACAATCAAGAGCTAAATGTTGGAATGGAAGAAGATGCTACAAGTTTAGACGAAGTGGTTGTAACGGCTTTAGGTATTAAACGTGAATCAAAAGCCCTGGGATATTCTTTGACCCAAGTTGATGGTGAGGAGATTTCGCAAGTAAAGACAACAAGTGCGGTTAATTCATTGCAAGGACGGGTTGCTGGTGTCAACGTATCTACGACTAGTGCCGGAGCTGCAGGTTCAAGTAGAATCGTGATTAGAGGGGCTAGTTCCTTAACAGGAAATAATCAGCCTCTTTATGTGGTGGATGGGATTCCTGTGATTAACAATACCAAAAGCTCTGTTGTTGGACCAACCAATGACGGTACTGGCGATGGTGGAGATGATATTTCGTCAATCAATCCAGATGATATTGAATCTATTTCGGTGTTAAAAGGTAGTTCTGCGGCGGCATTGTATGGTTCATTGGCTTCCAATGGTGTCATCATGATTACCACAAAATCCGGTAAGGGCCAGCAGGATCTTGGAATTGAGTACTCTAGCTCGTATACTTTTGACAGAGTCAATACCTCTCTTCAAGACATTCAGACCATTTATGGACAGGGTGATAACGGATTGAAACCTGGTTACGAATTTGATGTCAATAATAATCCTGTGGAAATTGCAAATATGGAAAATGCTATTGATGACTCCTTTGTCAGTACGTTGCAATCGTGGGGTGCTTTGATGGACGGTTCAATGGTTTATAATTGGGACGGCGTCAAAAGACCCTATTCCTATAAGGGTAATAATCTAGATAAGTTTTATCAAACTGGAACAACTGCCGTCAATACCTTGGCATTGTCAAAAGGTGGAGATGGTTATAATTATCGTTTTTCTATGTCCAATTTGGATAACAGCGATATTTTTCCAAATTCTACTTTAAATAGAAAGTCGTTATCGTTGAATGCTTCTGCCAAGATCAATCCTAAATTGACTTCCACCATTAACGCGAAATATGTTATTGAGAAAGTACATAACCGTATAAACATAGGGGATACACCTGGAAATGCGAACACGGTGGCTAATGTGCTTCCTAGTTCGTTAGATATATACGATTTAAAACCAGGGTCAAATGAGCAGGGTACAGAGCTTCTGTTTCAGCCAAGCCAATTCATTTCCAATCCGTATTGGGCGGTCAATAATTTTAATAATGACGATAAAAAGAATAGGCTAACCGCATCCACTGTTTTGCGATATGACATTACCGAGTGGTTATATGCTACGGGTAGAGCAGGTATAGACACCTATGATTTTGCCAGAAGAGCAGTAACACCTTACGGAACAGCATACCGTCCAGGTGGTGAGATGAGTCAGTCAAAAGCGACATATACCTCATTTGATGCCGATTTCATGTTGGGAATTGAGAAGAGTATCACGGATAGAATATCTACAAACTCCATCATTGGTGCCAATACACGATCTTCTACTTATGAACAGTTGAGTGCCCTTGGAAGAGGATTTATTGTGATTGGTTTAGAGGATATCAATAACACTACCTTGCCAGAGCCTAAGAATGATTATTTCAAAACCAAGACCAATTCTATTTATGGTTCTTTTGAAGTGGATTACAATAAATTCTTTTATTTAACTTTTACGGGTAGAAATGATTGGTTCTCAACACTTTCTTATCCTGGTAAAGACACTCCAAATAATGATTTCTACTGGTCTTTGAGTGGTAGTTTGCTACTTAGCGAGGCTTTTGATCTACCTTCAGCATTTAATTATCTTAAGCTAAGAGGAAGTTATGCGCAAGTAGCTGGTGGTGCCCAAAATGCCTATGCCTTAAATCTGGATTACGCCGTTACAGGATCATTCCAGGGGCAGTCCTTTGGTCAGCTGAACGGGAATTCCATTCCCAATCCAAATTTAGTGCCGTTTCAAAAGGATGAAACAGAGTTTGGTTTGGAAGGCAGGTTTTTCAATAACCGTTTGAATTTGGATGTGGCCTATTATCAAAATGAAACTACCAATGATATTGTAAGGGCAGCAGCCTCTCAATCTTCTGGTTTTACATCATCAATCTTGAACATTGGTGCCCTACAGAACAAAGGTATTGAGTTGCTGATCGGTGGTTCACCTATTCGTACGGATGATTTTTCATGGAATACGTCCTTCAATCTAGGGTATAACGATAGTAAAATACTCAGTACGGATGAAGAAGATACCCCAATTAACGTTGATGGTAGCCAAACACGTTCCAGAACCGCAATCATCTCACATATAGTGGGAGAGCACTACGGAGTTATCTATGGTTCTTCTTATAAAAGAGACGAATCTGGTAACATCATGTATGATATTACGGGTAGCATACCAAAACCTATTCAAGGAGAGAACAAAATATTGGGACAAGGGGTAGCACCGTATACCTTAGGATTCTCAAATTCTTTTAGATATAAAAATGTGACCTTAGGATTTTTGATCGATGCTAAATATGGCGGAAGTGTGCATTCTGGTACCAATAGAGAACTGTTGTTAAGGGGCTTGCATAAAAAGACATTGGAAGGCCGTGAAAATGGACTGGTAGTTTCAGGAATTGATAATGCAACAGGCGACCCCTTCACCATGACGGTGGCCCCTGAAAACTTAAGAACCTATTATGGGGTAATGTTGGAAGAAAGTAGAGGGATCTCTGAAGAGGTTGTTTATAGTACGGATTTTATCAAATTCAGAGAGTTGAACCTCTCTTACAGTCTTCCTAGAAAGGTTTTGAAAGATCTTTTTATTAATGATTTAAGACTTTCGTTAATTGCCAGAAACCTATTTTTCATTTCGAAAGATATTGATAACGTAGACCCAGAGGCAGCACTGAACAACTTGAATTCTCAGGGTATTGAAAGATTCGGTATTCCATCAACCAGGAGCTATGGATTTTCTGTAAATGTTAAATTTTAAAAAAAACTGAAAATGAAAAAAATACTTATTTTACTAGCAATAGTCGTCATGTTTGGATCGTGCGATGAAGGTTTTGAGGAGCTCAATGTCAACCCCACAAAACCAACACAACTAGATCCGTCAACAAAGTTGACATTCATTCAATTGTACACGGGTGGGAGTAGTTATGTGGCAACTTTATTTTACAACGTGATCCATTTTATGCAGAATATCCAGCATCTTAACAACACTTCTTATGTTTCATTCCTATACAAAGAAGGTAATACTCATCAGCTGTTTGAAGAACAGTTCTCAAATACTGTAAAAAACGTTGTGGACCTAGAGACGCAATTGGCTAACAGTACGAGCCCTACCGCACCGGTAGATTTGGCCATTGCCAAAGTGCAAAGGGTACTTATCTTTAGTAGGCTTACAGATGCCTATGGAGATATTCCTTATAGTGAAGCAGGAAAAGGCTTTATAGAAGGCATCCGGTTTCCAAAATACGACAGACAAAGCGAAATCTATAAAGATATGTTGGAGACCTTGGAGAGCTCTGCAGCAATATTAAGTCCTGGCACTGTTAGCTCTTATGGCTCAGCCGATTTATTATTTGCCGGCGATACGGATAAATGGAGAAAGTTTGCCAACTCACTGATGTTGCGTTTGGCCATGAGAATGGTGAAAGTTGATAATGATGGAGCGAAGGCTTGGGCAACCAAAGCGATTGCAGGCGGGGTAATGGAAAGTAATGATGATATTGCCTTTACTCAATACGAAAACTCTGCCAATGATGGTGGTCCTAATGTCAACCCACTTACAAAAAGCTTTACTTCAAGGTCGGCTACACAAGTTAAAATATCTAAGACGCTTATGGATTATATGAAAGATCGGAATGATCCACGGGTTTCAGTGTTATTCTCCACAGTGGATGGCGATACAGACTTTGCGCTTCAATCGGGTCAAGACATTAATGTCGCCACTCGTGGGAATGCAAATTCTAAACCTAATATTAACATTTTTGGTGGCTCAGGTATCATTATCTATGATGCGCCACTCTTTTTCCAAACCTACGCTGAAGTTGAATTTATGCTTGCAGAAGCGGCAGAACGCTGGGGATTGGCCGGTGGCAATGTAGAGGCTCATTATAACGCAGGGGTCACTGCGGCCATGCAATACCTTTCTCTGTACGGGCACGGTGTTGAGATTACAACAAGCCAGATCAATGATTATTTGGCAGCCAATCCTTTCGTGCCGGCCGATGCATTGAAGATGATTAATGAGCAATATTGGGTCGCCACTTTTGGCAACGGGCTAGAGACATTTTCAAATTGGAAAAGATCAGGCTATCCTGAGTTGGTACCTGCAAATGTTGCAGCCTTACTTACAGATGGGCAAATTCCAAGAAGATTGCCTTATCCTGGTTCTGAAAAGTTGAATAACCCAGAAAAGCTTGCGGAAGCAATTCAACAACAAGGTGGCGATGGCCTTTTGACAAGAATGTGGTGGGATAAAAATTAATATCAATTTAGTTAGTTTGATGACTGAGGTGAGGGAATTAAAATTTCACGACATTAATTGCTCTCACCTCTTTTTTTATAATGCTCAGTTTAAAGAATAATCCATATATTTTGAAAAAAGTGAGTCTAGGGCTTGATGTTTTGGTGGCGGATGGCCACCTTCAAAAAACATTTCGGGGGAATGTCGCCTTATTGGCCCACAACGCCTCTGTAGATTCCAGTCTCGTTCATGCTGCAGTAAGGTTGAAGTCAATTTTTGGTACGCGCTTTATCAAATTATTTGGTCCTCAACACGGATTTACGACAGATGCCCAGGATAATATGATTGAAACAGATCATTATACACACTCTTATTTTAACATTCCCGTATATTCACTGTATTCTGAAGTTAGAGTGCCAACAGATGAGATGCTTGAAGGTGTTGACCACCTATTTGTCGATCTACAAGATATAGGCTGTAGAATGTACACCTACATCTATACACTCACTTTACTTCTCGAAAAATGCAGCAATAGCGGGATTGAAATTATCGTTTTGGATAGACCAAATCCGTTAAATGGTGTGGATCTGGAAGGAAATATATTAGATCTGCAATTTGAATCGTTTATAGGCCGACATCCAATTCCCGTGCGTCATGGTATGACCATTGGTGAAGTGGCGCTGATGCATCAAACCTATTGGGCCAAGGAGAAAGCCAATTTGAAAGTCATAAAAATGCAACATTGGAATCGTCATATGTATTTTGATGACACCGGATTGCATTGGCTTTTACCGTCCCCTAACTTGGGACGAACAGAAAGCTCCTTAACGTTTCCGGCCATCGTTCTATTTGAAGGCACTAATTTAAGTGAAGGGAGAGGGACCACCCAAGCATTGGAAATTATGGGTCATCCCAAAATTGAACCTTTTTCATTTTTTAAAGGTTATTTGGAAGCCAAAATAAAGCAATCAGAGTTAGAGGGATTTATACTGAGGCCTATAACTTTCATTCCTACATTTCAAAAGCAAATGGATCAGGTGTGTGGTGGACTACAACTTCATATAACAGACCGGACTAAATATAAACCTTGGCGTATTGGCCAATTTCTGATAAGGGAAACCTATCATTATTTGGGAGATGACTTTGAGTGGCTTCAGCCACCCTACGAGTATAATTACACGCAGGAACCTATTGATATTATTAACGGAACAGACAAATTAAGACATTGGATCACTACAAACGGTTCTATGGAAGCATTGAATGATTTTGAAGATTTAAAAAATTATAAGTTGCAGCTTGAAGACATTAAGATCTATTGAAGTATTTTTAACCATTATACTTGGAGGGACTTAACGACGGAGTTATGATCTGAAAATTTAAAAATCAAATAAACCAATTTAAAATAAAAACAGGATACACCAATGAGCGCAACAATAATTCTAATAATAATAGCCTTATATTTTGGACTTTTGATGTTGATATCACACATCGTTTCCAAGAACACCAGTGAAGAATCCTATTATACTGGCGATAGAAAATCGCCATGGCAGATCGTAGCGTTTGGGATGATTGGTGCCGTTTTGTCTGGGGTTACTTTTGTGTCTATTCCTGGGATGGTAGGCAATAGCTATTTTTATTATTTACAGTTTGTTTTTGGTAATGTTGTTGGTTATGTTTTTATAACTTATGTCTTGGTTCCCATTTATTACGATTTGAAATTGGTATCCATATATACCTATTTAGAAACGCGCTTTGGTGTTAAGACCTATAAGACGGGCTCCATGTTTTTCTTGATTTCGCAATCATTTGGAGCGGCTTTACGGTTGATGCTCGCCGCGAAGATTTTGCAATATGCTGTTTTTGATGCCTTTAATATTCCATTTTTTGTTACGGTCATCCTTATATTGGCACTTATCTGGTTGTACACTAACAAATCAGGTATAAAAACCATCGTTTGGACAGACACTTTGCAAACCTTTTTCTTGTTACTGGCGGTCATCGTATCCATTTATATTGTCAAAACCTCTTTGGACTTAAGTGTAATGGACACCGTTGCTGCAGTAACCAACCACGAGTACTTTAAAGTGTTCGATTGGGATTTCCATTCGGGAAACAACTTCTACAAACAGTTTATTTCAGGGGTATTGATAGCCGTGGCCATGGTGGGTCTTGATCAGAATATGATGCAAAAAACCTTGACCTGTAAATCTAAAAAGGAAGCCCAGAAAAACATCCTTACTTTTAGTATTTTTCTGGCCATCACCCAGTTTTTGTTTTTGGGCTTGGGGGTCATGCTCTATTTATATGCCGAGCAATTTGGGATCCAATTGGAAATGGAAAACGGAAGTTTAATCAATACCGATAATTTATTCCCAATGCTTTCGTTGAACCATTTCGGCATTATTGCCGGGGTTAGTTTTATACTGGGAATAACGGCCGCTTCTTTTTCTAGCGCCGACTCTGCTTTGACTGCATTGACAACGTCATTTACGCATGATTTTTTGAATATCAAAACGAAATCGTCCAAGAAAAAACTTCAGCTAAAAAATCGCACTTTGTTTGGCTTCTCAGCATTTATTTTTTTAATCATTATGCTTTTTTCAGAAAGTAAAGGCGATGTTATTTCAACCATTTTTAAAGTGGCAGGTTACACTTATGGCCCTTTGCTAGGATTGTATTTATTGGGCATTTTTACCAAAGTTAAAATTTATGATAGCGCTGTGCCCTATATCTGTATTGCTATGCCGTTGGTGACTTACTTTTTGAACTACTTTTTTATTGAATGGTATAACTTTGATTTTGGGTTCATGAATATTTTCGTCAATGCCTCGCTAACTATAATATGCTTGTTACTGGTAAAGAATCCCCATAAAACCAAAAGCCTAACCTAATAGCTAATTAAATCTTAAATCCTATGAAACTTAAATTGACCACCGAACAAGCGTCGGATTATAATGATTTGGAAAAGATGGACACTCTCCAGCTGCTATCAAATATGAATAAAGAGGACAAAACGGTTCCTCAAGCCATTGAAAAAGCCATTCCCCAAATTCAAAAACTAGTGGATGCCATATATTCTAAAATGAAAGATGGTGGACGTTTATTTTATATAGGCGCAGGAACCAGTGGTCGTTTGGGAGTGTTGGATGCTTCTGAATGTCCACCAACTTACGGCGTCCCTGATAATATGGTCATTGGCATCATTGCAGGAGGGGATAGCGCACTTAGAAAAGCGGTCGAAAATGCGGAAGACAATACCGAATTGGCTTGGCAAGATTTAAATAAATATGCCATCACAAAAAACGACGTGCTGATAGGAATTGCAGCCTCTGGAACCACACCCTATGTGATTGGAGGTATTAAGGAAGCTAAGCAACACGGCATTGTTACGGGCTGTATTACCTGTAATAAAAATTCGCCTCTGTCCTTGGAAGTGGATCATCCTATCGAATTGGTCGTTGGTCCAGAGTTTGTCACCGGAAGTACCAGAATGAAAGCGGGAACCGCTCAAAAAATAGCTTTAAATATGATTTCTACTACGGTAATGATCAAATTGGGTAGGGTTCGAGGCAATAAAATGATAGACATGCAGCTGTCAAATAAGAAATTGGTCAATAGAGCAGTTCAAATGATCATGAACGAACTTCAAGTGGATGAAGGCATGGCTGGTAAATTGTTGGCCGAGCATAAAAATGTCAGAAAGGCGATTGATAGCTATAATTCTCATAAAAAATGAAAAAAACTTTACCGATACTGAGTCTTGTGATTCTCATGATGGCGTCCTGCGCAAAGGTGCCCAGCAAACGTCTGATAGAAATTGACGAGCAGGCACATTGGGTCGATAGTATCTATAGCAACATGTCCTTAAAGGAAAAAGTGGGACAGTTATTTATGGTCAGTGCGTATTCCAACAGAAATGATTCACATACCGATTCTATTCAAAAACTGATCAACGACTATCACTTAGGCGGTCTTATCTTCTTTCAAGGTGGACCAATCCGACAGGCAACACAGACCAATCACTACCAATCGATTTCTAAAATTCCTTTATTTATTGGAATTGATGGTGAATGGGGGCTAAACATGCGCTTGGATAGTACGTCAAGGTATCCTTATAATATGACCTTAGGTGCGATAACTGATCATAAAATCATTAAAAAGATCGGAGAACAAATTGGAAAAGATTGCAAACGAATGGGCATTCATATCAATTTTGCGCCCGTGGTTGATATCAATACCAATTCAAAAAATCCTGTCATTGGTGTGCGCTCCTTCGGTGAAGATAAAGTTAATGTCACAGAAAAAGCGTGGGCATTTACCGATGGACTACAAAGCGTTGGAGTTTTGGCCTGTGCGAAGCATTTTCCTGGACATGGGGATACTGCTTCCGATTCGCATAAAACCCTGCCAACAGTGTCGTTTTCAAAAGAAAGAATTGACGCGATAGAACTCTATCCATATAAAGAGTTATTCAATAAAGGCGTTGCAGGCGTTATGGTCGCCCATTTGAACGTCCCCAATTTAGAAAGTCAAGAAGGATTGCCTTCTTCATTGTCCTACCAAATAGTTACGGAATTGCTTAAAGAACAATTGGGCTACGAGGGACTTATTTTTACGGATGCCTTAAACATGAAAGGTGTGGCTGATTATGGGCAGCCCGGAGATATCGATCTGGCGGCCTTTAAAGCTGGTAACGATGTGCTTCTCTTTACGGAAGACGCACCAAAGGCCATCTTGAAAATCATGGCAGCTTATGAACAAAATGACATTTCTGAAGCTCGTTTGGCACATTCTGTTAAGAAAATCCTTGCCGCTAAATTTGATGCAGGACTAAATCGCTATGAACCTATTGAAACGGAGGGTCTTATTAATGATTTAAATCAAGATGTGAACGCTCAGTTGTACGATGAAGCCATTAAAAACGCCATTACCTTAGTTAAAAATGAGGGTCAATTAGTGCCCATGAAAAACAATACTCCAGAAAAGATTGGGTTTTTGAAGTTGGGTGACGACTCCGCAGAACTATTCTTAGAGTCTTTAAAGTTAAAAGGTGACATTACCGATATGTCTAATCTATCTGCTAAAAAATTATCGGAGGAACTGAGTAAATACGATAAAATTATCATAGGCTACCACCGAAAAAACAGCAGGATCACGAGTGCCATTTCAAAGAAAGACAAAAAAACCATAGAAAACATTTCAAAAAAACATAAAACCATCCTATCCGTCTTTGCGAGTCAGTACAGTTTAAAAGAAACAGATTTAGAAGCCGTGGAAACTGTGCTCATTTCGTACGAAAATTCAGAAATAGCGAATAAAGCTACTGCTGAAATTATTTTCGGAGAATCGGGGGTGAATGGTACATTGCCTGCGTCAATTTCAAAAGAATATCCTGTACGATTAGGGATTAACATTGCACAGTAAATGGCTAATAATTCAACCTAAAACAGATAAAAATGAAAAGAATTCTACACAACAAGCTCATCGTTTTATTGACCTGTATGACGATTCAAACCATGTTTTCTCAGGAGGTTATTATGGAAGGTCCACACCAAATGCAAAAAGAAGAGTTTGGTAAAGTTACGACAGATGCTACCCGACGGGATGCCAGTAAAAAAGCTGAAAAAATAATTGGTTTAAATGCTTTAAGAGCGCCCGCATTGAATAAAAAGGTATTTGGTTTCTTGCCTTACTGGGAGCAAAGCTCTGGGGCCCATAACAATATTCGCTATGATTTGCTGACTCATTTGGCCTGTTTTGATTTTTTGGTGCAATTGGATGCCTCTATTGCTACACCTGCGGGATGGCCATGGACGGCTGAAATTAATGCCGCTCATGCACAAGGAGTAAAGGTAATTATGACTGTAGTTAATTTTGGTGGCGCCGATGGTGCAGATGCCGTGGTTTGGGAATTGATCACCAATCCGACCAAGAAAACCCTATTTTTCAATAATGTCAAAAGCTTAATTGAAACCTACAATTTGGATGGAGTCAATATTGATTTTGAAGGTATGGCCACCAATCATCGGGGTGCAGAACTGAATGCATTTTTGTCTGACCTAACCACATTTATTCATGTTGAACTCCCAGGGAAAGAGGTGTCTTTTGATGGACCGGCTGTCAATTGGGGCGGATGGGATATAGAGGGTTTGGTGGATAGTGTGGATTACGTGGTCATTATGGCTTATGATTATACGTCTGCAAACAGTGCGAATTCTGGTCCAGTTGCTCCTTTGATACATCACACTTCATGGAAACGATTTGTTAAACGCACTATAGAAACAGGAACCTATGCCGTACCTACTGCAAACAATCCTGAAAAATTGATTATGGCCGTTCCTTATTACGGGCAACATTGGAAAACAGAGACCAGCGTCTCCGAATCGGCAACCATATCGCATGTGTCATCCACACGTTATAGAAATACGGTAACCGAGGCAGATAGCCACGGTGGTTTTATATGGAATTCAGATTTCGAATATCCATGGTACAGATGGAACGACGGGACCAATTGGAACCAAGTTTGGATAGATAATGAACTGAGCATCTCAAAAAAGTTCGATTTGGCCATAGCCAACAATCTTGGAGGCGTAGGGATGTGGGCCTTAAATTATGACGGTGGTCGCCCAGAACTTTGGGAATTGATCAATACTAAGTTTGGTGCAACGGCCTCTGTTGGTGATGCAACTTTAAATCAGATTAAAATCCATCCCAATCCAACATCAGGTTATATAAACATAACACATGCTAACGCTGTCAAATTCACTAAAATGGAATTGTTCAATGTTATGGGTGCTTCTGTTTTAAAAGTGACCTCTCATTTTGAAAATATAAACATGACGTCATTGGAAAACGGTTTGTATTTTTTAGAAGTTGAAGATGAACAAGGTGGCCAAGCCACATTTAAAATCTTAAAATCCAATTAATTCATTCTGAGCCATTTGCAGCACTTGGTAAAACATAGTAAATTTTAAAAAATAAGACTGCAATATCATTTTATCTTTTAATCACAAATTAAAACTCGAATATTATGAAATATCTTTTTTTATGTTTTATTAGCCTTTTAGCTTGTAATGAAACGACTAAAAAAAATCAAGTTAAAGACGACAGTATGGTCGCTGCCGAGGTTGAAAAATCGGCAATTGTAACAGGTGCAAATCAGACCGATGTTTATCTTAAGCTTTTGGAGGGTAAGAATGTGGGTGTAGTAGCGAATCAAACCAGCGTTATTTTTAAGGATGAAAGCGAACAAAACCACACCCATCTTGTCGATTCCTTATTGGCATTGGGCATCAAGGTGACCAAAGTCTATTCACCTGAGCATGGCTTCCGTGGCACAGCAGATGCTGGCGAATATATAGAGGACGGTATTGATGAGAAAACAGGTTTACCTATATTTTCCCTGTATGGCAAAAACAGAAAGCCGCCGAAGGAATTTTTAAAGGATATTGATGTGATGCTGTTTGATGTTCAGGATGTTGGCGTTCGTTTTTACACCTATATCTCCACTCTTCATTATGTGATGGAAACTGCAGCAGAGCTCAATATTCCAGTTATTATTTTAGATCGTCCAAATCCGAATGGCCATTATATTGATGGACCTATTCTGGAAAGCGAGGTTAAAAGTTTTGTGGGTATGCACCCAGTGCCTATTGTATATGGGATGACCATTGGTGAATACGGAAAGATGATCAATGGCGAAAAATGGCTAGAGAATGGTATTCAGTGTGAACTTACAGTAATACCATTAAGGAATTACACTTATGATTCTGAATACGACCTGCCTATAAAGCCTTCACCAAACCTTCCCAATGCCACATCCATCAATTTGTACCCGAGTGTTTGCTTTTTTGAAGGCACCACATTAAGCTGTGGGCGTGGTACGGAAATGCAGTTTCAGGTTTTTGGAGCCCCGTTTTTACCAAAAGACAAATTCGATTTCAGCTTTACGCCAGAACCCAATTTTGGCGCAAAAACGCCAAAACACCAAGGGGAAGAGTGTTATGGAAGAGATTTAAGAAATGTTGAACGGCTCAATGAAGTCAAATTGGATTGGCTGGTTGAGACATACAATTCTACACCAGATCAAAAAACATTCTTTAATGATTTCTTTCCAAAACTGGCAGGGACGAAAATGCTACAGAAACAAATTGAAGAAGGAGTGTCTATTGAGGATATTAAAGAAAGCTGGGCATCAGGATTGGAGTCCTTTGCTAAAACTAGAGCAAAATATTTGATGTATAACTAACCGAATAAAAAGTGAAATCTTTTTAGGGAATGCTATTGATTAACAATAGAAAGCATTGGCGTTTCGAGACGATTTATTATTCTATACCTTTAATCGCCAAGGCTTCTATTTTTTAAAATTATTTGTAGGAAAATGAAAAAGATGTTATTTGTTATTAGTATTGGTTTTATTTTGTGTTCAGCAGTCGCCAGTCCGCCTATCACAAAGGATAAAGGGAGTTCGGTCATTCGGATCAATCAGTTGGGATATACGCCAAATTCCATAAAAGTGGCCGTCTTTGGTGCCATTGAGCACGCACAGATTGATTCCTTTTCACTTCATGATGCAACTACGGACAAAGAGGTTTTCAAATCGCGAACACCGGTTTCAAAAGGAGCTTATGGCCCGTTTAAATCGTCGTATCGATTAAATTTCAGTGAATTTCAAATCCCAGGCAAATTCTATCTTCTGGCAGGTGGTATAAAATCGCCCGTATTTAGAATAAATACTGATGTTTATGACCATACTGCCGATTTTCTATTGGAATATATGCGTCAGCAACGTTGCGGATATAATCCGTATCTAACTGCGACTTGTCATTTGGATGATGGATATATTTTGTACAATCCTGGGAAGGAAGGAGAGCGTATTGATGTGACCGGCGGCTGGCATGACGCTTCCGATTATTTGCAGTACACGGCCACTTCAGCCAATGCTGTTTTTCAATTACTGTTTGCCTACCGCGACAACCCAGAAGCCTTTGACGATGCCTATGGAGCTGATGGGCTACCTGGGCCAAATGGGATTCCGGATATTATCGATGAAGCAAAATTTGGCATGGATTGGCTAAAAAAGATGAATCCGTCATCTACTGAGTTTTATAACCAAATTGCCGATGACCGTGATCATTCTGGTTACCGATTACCAAATAAAGATTCGGTTATCTACGATCCTAATCGGCGTGGTCGACCTGTGTACTTGGCGAGTGCAGAAAAACAAGGCGTTTTAAAATATAAGAACAGATCAACTGGAGTGGCCTCTACCGCAGGAAAATATGCTTCTGCTTTTGCCATTGGTGCTACGGTTTTAAAGGAGTTTTATCCTGAATATACTGACGACCTGACCAAACGGGCGGAGGAGGCATATAAGTATGGCAAATTACATCCAGGCGTAAGCCAGACCGCACCCGGACGCTCTCCTTATTTTTACGAAGAAGACAATTGGATTGATGATATGGAATTGGCAGCGAGTAGTCTTTATAAACTTACCGGTGATGAAAGCTATAAAAAAAGTGCGCTGAAGTATGCTTCTGAAGAAAAGGTGACGCCTTGGATTGGAAGGGATACCATATTGCATTACCAATATTATCCCTTCTTGAATTCAGGCCATCATGAATTGGCCTCAACTCTCGAATCCAATAAACGAAAAGAAGTAACGTCCTATTATGGCAAGGGATTACAGATGCTTCATGAACGTGGCAAAGACAATCCTTTTTATATAGGAATTCCTTTTGTTTGGTGCTCTAATAATTTTGTGACTGCTGCGGTTACACAAAGCAGACTATATCATAAACTGACAGAAGATGCTACCTATCTTGAAATGGAAGCAGCACTAAGGGATTGGCTATTTGGCTGTAATATTTGGGGAACTTCCATGATTGTGGGGCTTCCCGCCCATGGAGATACGCCTACAGACCCTCATTCGTCGCTTTATCTTCTGGAAGGATACCAAACCAATGGTGGGTTGATTGATGGACCGGTTTACGCTTCAATCGCGAACAGCTTAATAGGGGTCGAACTTCACGAGGAAGACGAATATGCCCAATTCCAATCAGACTTGGTGGTATATCAAGATGATGTGGGGAGTTATTCTACAAACGAGCCAACCATGGATGGTACGGCTTCTTTGGTCTATTACCTATCATCATTAGAAAGTGAAAGCTTTAGGCATGGAAATAAAAAGAAACGACACACTTATGATTCGAGTGGTGCCATTGTTAGGGGGAACAGGTCCGAAAAGAAAATCAGTCTATTGTTTTCAGGTCATGAATACGCCGATGGTGCTGCAGAAATATTAAGAGTTTTGGATAAACACGATATCAAAGCCTCTTTCTTCCTTACTGGGGATTTCTACAGGAACGGAAACTTTGCGACATTTATCAAAAGTGCAAAGAAATCGGGTCACTATCTTGGTGCACATTCCGATAAGCATTTGCTTTATAACGATTGGACAAAAGAAAAGAAGCGCTTGGTTACCCAGGATGAATTCAAAAGCGATTTAAAAGCAAATTATTCAGAAATGGAAAAGTTTGGCGTCCAAAAGGAAGACGCACCCTACTTTTTGCCGCCTTTTGAATGGAACGATAACATCATCACCCAATGGGCAGATCAAATGAGTATTGCAATGATCAACTATAGTCCTGGCACAATATCGCATGCAGATTATACGACTCCAGAGATGGAGAACTATAGAACTACCGAAGACATTGTAAGCTCTATCCTTACTTTGGAGGAAACAGAAGGATTGAATGGATTTTTGCTGCTTTCCCATATAGGTACACATCCTAATCGTACGGATAAGTTTTATGACAAACTTGACAGTCTCATAACTCTCTTAAAAGAACGAGGTTATGAATTTGATGCCTTGACCAATAATTTGAATTTAAAGAATTAAAAATCCCAGTTGGACTAACTAACAACTGGGATTATATTCAATTGGCCTGCAACTGAAATTGATGTTTAATTATCGAATGACAATAGGCCAATGCTAGCTTTGATGTGGAATCACCATAAAAGGAATCAGCGAATGATATCCCATTTTTTTTATAATTGGTTCATTGAGTACATATTCGAGGAAGCTATGTTCGTAGTTTATCATGGTAATGAGGTTGATATTGTTTTCTTCAATAAAAGCAGAAATAATCTCCTCTTTAGTGCCTATTTCTGGAATCCAATGCACATTATGAGGCTGATCTTTTAGAAGTTGGGTGAGTGTATTTAAATTGACCTGTTGCTTCTCAGTCAGATCATCAGGACCGTTAATATGTAAGATTTCGAGATTGGACTTTTGCAACTTCGCTAAACTTATGAGAGGAAGAATTTCATCACCATAAGGTCGTTTAAAATCAGTAGCGAATGCGATGCGGTCTGTTTTGGCATATTCATATTTATGTGGCACTAATAAAATGGGGCAAAGTTTAACTTTTTTAATTACGTTCACACTATTGCTGCCAAGAAGAAACTCCTTAGCCCCTGTAGCCCCTTTGGTACCCATGACCACTAAGTCTATAGCATGATCCTTAATTGCTGTTTTGATGGACTCAGACAGGAAATCCTCACTAAAAATGGTTTTAAATTCATGCTCGCTATGCGGACTTACAAATTGAGCACGCTGTTTTAGAGTTTCCAATTGTTCTTTGGAGGTGTTTTGAAGTGTGTCAATATAACTAGGCGAAATATACGTTCTGGATCCAGTATTGACGAAGGTCCAGGCATGCGAAAAATAAAATGTACATGGCACTTTGGCGTACATCCTTATGGCATAGAGTGCCGCGCTCCAAGCATTTTCGGAAAAATCTGTGGGAAGTAAAATATGATGTCTCATACTATAATCATTTTGTTTTTATGGCGTAAACATAATAGTTTATCAGAAAAGATAACATGATTTAGGTCATCTAACAGTGTTAATCAAGAAGAGGCGCAGAGTGTTAATGATTTATTATTTATGATTGCGATTTAGAGTGCTAATTTAGTTAATTGGTATCGAAAAGTAGTGAACGATAATTTCTTGTGATGGTGATCAGCTTCGGCAATTGCAATAACAACGCTTTCACCAAGTCATTCGCACAAAGTCATTCGCAATCTTAATATTTCAGATGGTGATCCATCATTGTCTGTAACAAGGACCAACTCAGTTTCAGCATCGGATATCACTTTATCAATAATTACAGATTCTACTTTTAAGGGACTTCCTGGATTGGGAATCTGCCGAATTAAATAGTCATTGTCAAGCTGTCCGTTTTTTATTTTTATGACACCTATAAAACTGCCTAAAATATCGCCATCATCATAAGCGTTAGGTGAATCCTCAACAGAAGCCGTAAAAATGAGATAAGGTTGGTCTTGAAATGAAGTTGCGCCAGAAAACCCAGCTTGTAAACCCTTGATTTTAGGTAATGAAAATAAATGGGCTTTAGGAATAGGGAAGGGCGCCTTTGTTTTACAATAAGCTAAAAAGTCCTGAAGTGAAAAGCTAAAGATAATATTTCGATCTCGGTTAAAAAGATGTAGCAAGTCTCCAACAACGGCGAGAGCTTCAATATCGAGTTCGTAGCCCTGCATGATATCCATCTGTCTTATATGGTCATAAAAAAAAGAGACGTCATATTCCTGATAGGTAGTTTCTTTTCCAATTTCGATCCATACACAAGCATCTCGTTCAGGCGATTTGGATCCAGAACCAAAAACAAGAATTTCGGTAGCACTGATCATCTCTATGGCTTCAAAATCGGGTTTGTTGATTTTTGGAATTCTAGTCCCTTGTAACTTTTCGGTAGAAAAAATCGGAGTTTTTGAAAGCAGATCAAAATTCCTATCCAAGTGAAATAAATACGGAGAATCATCACCTATTACATAAAAACCATCTTTAAATTTTATGATCCCAGAGGCGCTTGGGATGTCTTCCAAAATCTGGCGACTCAATATTTCAATATCTAATTCGATAGATCGCAATAATTTAATTTTTAAACGGTAGAATTATGGTGAAATCGATAGAGAATGGGTCACAATAGTATGACCTATAGAGATTCTTGTATGAACACCTATGAAAAAGCCACCTATAATTAGATGATTATTTAATGTGGTTTTAATAACTAATTTTTTATAAGCTGAACGGTAAGAACGATTAAGCTATTAAAAATGAAAAATCTTAGTCTTTACGTGGAATCACCAGAAAAGGAATTTTAGATTTAAATCCTAATTTCTTTATAATGGGTTCTTTGATAATGTTTTCGATAAAACTATGCTCATAGTTGATCATGGTAAGGATCTTAACGTTGTTTTCCTTAATGAAATCAGCAATGACATCTGCTTTTGTTCTATGGCTTGGCAACCAATTAAAAGTGTGCGGATAGTCTTTTAGATGCGCTTTAAGCATCTCGAAATTGGTGTTTTGTATTTCTGTCAACCCGTCCTTTCCTTTGATATGAAGCACGTTGATGGTCGCCTTGGTCATATCGGCCAACTGTGTTATTGGAAGTAGATCTTCACCAAAAAACCTGCTAAAATCAGAAGGGAAGGCAATCTGATCTGGTTTTACATACGTACAATTATTTGGAACCAATAATATTGGGCAAAGCCTTACTTTATTAATTACAGATACGGTATTACTCCCAAGAATATACTTTTTGGCCCCTGTAGCACCTTTTGTACCCATCACGACGAGGTCGATATTGTGCTTCTTAATAGATACTTCTATACAATCTTCTAAGGAACCGACAGTATAAATGGTTTCAAACTTATGGTCTTGATTTTTACTTTCCTTTACAGCGCGTTCCTTTACATCAGCTAATTGTTCTTTGGATTGATCTATCAATGGATCTATATAACTTTGAGAAATATGTGTTCGCGCCCCTGAATTTAAAAAGGTCCAAGCATAGGAAAAATAAAAGGTGCAAGGTTCATGGCCATATAATTTGATCGCATATTGTGCTGCACTCCATGCATTATCTGAAAAATCTGTTGGTATTAAAATATGATGTCTCATGCGCGTATTGGTTTATCCTTCTAAATTGATATGATGATTTTAGGTCTTGTACAAAACTAAGGCTTTATCTCTATATATAAAAGGCTTTACCTCTATATATAGCGTGACTTATGGCAGCCTAAAGATAAGGTAATTTAAAAAAGAAATGATTGGTATAGGACTAATATTTCCTTTCTATTATAAGAACGCTATAAATAATGTGTTCCTGACGGAATTTACCACTAAACTCAGACAGACATAAGTTTTATAAGAATCAGATGTTGGAAATATGACGATGTTGAGCCTAAGCAATTTTTATGGTAAAAGAGCCTTTTCCAATAGGCATTTCTTGATAATTTAAAATTAATCTAAAGAGTTTTTTTCTTATCTTAAATCTTATATTCAACTTATAATAAGTACATTATGAATAAATATAGAAAATTTCTGTTTTTTTTGTCTTCCATTGGAGTTTTGGTCGTGGCGTTGAGCTTTTTTTCTTTTAAGACCGATATTCGTATTCACGAAGGCTACGTCGCCCAAACTCCTTGGGAAAACCTAAAGGTTCTTCCACAAAACATTTCGAAGGACAGTTTGGACCACCTTATGAAAAACTATGCCATGTCTCTTGGAGTAAAGTGCACTCATTGTCATGTGCCCAGTAAAGCGGATCCCAAAAAATTGGATTTTGCCAGTGACGAAAAAATGGAGAAGGAGATTGCACGTGGGATGATCAAAATGACCGATGATCTAAACGACAATTACTTTAAGCCGTACTTCCCAGAACCTAAACCAAACCAGGTGCATGTGGTCAATTGTGTGATGTGTCATCGGGGGACTGTCAATCCGGAAAAGTATTTATCACAAATGGGTGGAATGTACAAAACTTATAACCCTGAAAGGGATAACAGAAAAGAGAAAATAATGGAGGAAAAACGAAAACACTAATAAGGTAACTTCCCCATATTCCAATTAACGACGAAGTAGGGCTACTAAAAATTGTCCGTATAGTATTGGTTTATTTGGTTAGACCTACCTAATAGGAGGCTGGTTAAGAATTTAAAATCTATAGAGGGGTACGATCGTTGAATGTACACGGTTCAGTTTCCTTTTATACGAGCCCATAAATCGCTCATCAATTTCCTCCCGTCCCGATTGGTTTTTTCCTGTTCAATAAATTGGACCTGACCGTCGGCATCACGAACAATTTCATATTGAAAAACAAAATTCTGGGCGCCTTTCTCCATGCTCAATAGACCAAACCTCAAATCGTTGAACAACAGCTTACTGTCTTTATAAGAAATGGTGTACCAACCTTTTGAAATGCCAATCATTTGTTGAACCTTTTTGTTGTCTGCAAGATTTCCTAAGAGTTCATGATCTTTTTTATACGTTTCAAAAGTAATAGGCTGGGTGTCAAAAAAGGAATAATAGGCCAATAAATACGCGTCTTCAGTTTCAATATTGGCGCTCCAAAGAATGGTATTTAATGGAGAAGGCCTTGTATCAATCTGTTTGTAGGCAATATTTTGATCAATTAACGCCGATTCGAATTGATTATGGGCTACCCATTTCAATACTAATGTCAATGCTAAATAGGAGGAACTGACAATTAAACCAATATGGTTATACCTACGGCGTTTGGTGGAGGTTCTTTTTTGGAACATCGCCAAAATTAAAAAAATCAAAAATGGCACTGTGTACAGTGGATCTATGACAAAAATACTTTTAAAGGCAATTCTTATGTCCAATGGCCAAAACAGCTGGGTGCCCCAAGTTGTAAACGCATCCAGTAACGGATGGGTGAAAAGTGCCCAGAAAAACAACCAGGCCCATCCTTTAAAATCCTTATAGACCTCATAGCGCGTTACCACCCATGCGAGGATGGGAGCCGCCATTGCAGAAAACACTATAGAATGTGAAAATCCTCTGTGGATTGCTAAGGCCGATACAGTGTCTGTAAAATAGGAAGCGAAGATATCCAAGTCGGGGATTGTGCCGGCAATAGCACCGTATAACATGGCTTTGTTGCCCACTTTTTTCCCTAAAACAGCTTCGCCGACGGCAGCACCTAATATGATTTGTGTGAGTGAATCCATAAATTCCGGCAAAAATAAGCCAAATAATAGATTAAACCATCCTTATTTTAAATAGGATAAACTTAAGGTTTGAATGTGTTGTTAAATTAAAAGCCATTGTAGGTACTTATAATAGATAAAATGATCTTGCGGATTATATTTCCAAGGAGAAAGACTTTAATGCAAGCATGAGCTTTTTTAGATGAATAAACTAAATCTCAGTCTTTTACATTCTTACATCTAAATAAACAAAAAATAATCGACCAAACGCTTGTTTTTTTCGTTTAATTGCATAAATTTGCTTTTAGAACCCTTAAATCTCAGTTATGAAAACTAAATTTACTCTACTCTGTGTGGTATTTTTATTGACAACCTTTGGTTTTGCGCAAAAAGAACCTCAAAGCATTATCACAGGAAAAGTATCCATTGCAAAGTATCACGATCGTTCCGAATTGGATCAATTGCCGAAAGGAGATCTTTTAACCCTATACAATGAACGCATTGAAGTAATAGTCAAAATATTGCCTAATATAGCTTTCGCCACCAAGCCTGGTGTTACAATGTCTTCTTTGGGGATTCCTGACACAAAAGACAACAGAAAAGCTTTAGAAGATAATATTAAGGCAGTCAATACTTATTTTGACAGTACCATGTCGTTCCAAAACAAGGTTTTACCATATTCTGATAAATCCAACCTCATTGCTGCTATATTATTTTATGAAGAAACCTTAAAATCGCTTCATACTTATAGTGAGTTCAATAAATATTAAGTTGGGTTGATTTTCTGATTTTAAAAAACATTTATTTTACCAAAATCCACTATCCTGAAACCCATGGATTAATTATGGGGTATTTTATGGATAAAAAATGGTAAAAAGGTGACCGCTTAAAAATAAAAAAGTCTTTTTTGAATAAATAAAAAACAAAAAAAACGTGTAGGCCTATTCTCTATAAAATTATAATTTGTAAGAAATACCCTATGTCATAAAATTAAATATTGCATTTCATCGACTTTATTTGTATTTCATGGAATTTGTTTATATGTTTGAATCAAATAGTTAATATATCCTAAATCTACTACTAATTCACTTACTCATGAAAAATATTACTCAAACCATATGTCTATTCCTTTTGATTGCGAGCAGCAGTTTTGCTCAGCAGGAAAAAGGAATTATTGGTAAGAATAACTGGCTAAACAATTGGACAGAGTTTAGACCTAACCATGTTGACCATAGTGAGCCAACCCAAATTTTAAGTGGAAATATAAGCCAAGACACCAAACTTGTCAAGAGAGATACTTACCTCTTATTGGGAAGTGTATTCGTTACGGATAGTACAACTTTGACCATTGAACCAGGAACAGTAATCATTGGCGATTACAAAACAAATGGAGCACTTATCATTTCTAAAGGATCAAAAATTATGGCTGAAGGATTGGAAACTGATCCTATAATTTTTACATCAAACAGAAGTGTGAAGAAAGAAGGCGATTGGGGTGGTATTTTTATATTAGGAGATGCCCCAATCAATAAATTTGGTAATGCCTCTTCGGTCAATTATGGATTGCGCCCAACTTCTTTTGATAATATCAGCTACGGCGGTGAAAACACCGAAAGCAATTCCGGTGTCTTTAAATATGTAAGGATTGAGTTTGCTGGAAGGCGTACTCGCGAGTTCGGTTATTTTAACTCGCTTACCTTGGCCGGAGTTGGAAGTAAGACTGTAATAGAGAACGTGATGGTGAGTTATTCTGATGGAAATTCCTTTAACGTTATAGGTGGTAAGGTCAATTTAGAAAAAATGATCTCCTTTAGAACCAGGAGCAACGACTATGAATTCAATTTTGGGACTCAATGTAACATTAGCAATTCTTTGGCCATTAGATCTCCTTATGTGTCTGGCTCGGATGGATCACGCTCTATGTATATAGCTTCTTATGATAAGAAGGATGAAGTAGATTTGAGTAAGAAAGGCACTTTCGTACATGCTGAAAACATGACCTTAATTAATGTTAGCGACAATTTGGAATCTGATATTAAGGTAGGCTTGGTTAAAGAGGCCTTGTATATTTCTGAAGATGCTTCATTGGACCTTCGTAAAAGCGTGATTTCCGGCTATAATCCAGCAGTTATTATTGATGATAAGGTAAAAATAAACGCTAAGAATTTAGAACGTATAAAGTTCAGTGATATGTATTTCAATAATTGCAATGGAAATATTTTTACTGAAAACGACTCCAATAATGCCGATTTAGAAAATTGGTATGGTAACAGTATCTTTTTTAATGTGTATTCTAAGGGGAATGACTCCGAGACTTTTATTGATGTTAAGAACCCCAGACGTCCCGACTTTAGACTTCGCATTAACAAGATCATTGCATCCAATGAAAGAGAAGAATAACCGATAGTATTGTAGATATAGATGACCCCAAATCTTTACACGCTTTCCTTCTTAAATACTTGTCAGATATCTGGCAAGTTTTCCTGATATAAGATAGTGGTATTGAGTTTTAGTAGGCATTCTTTCTGCAAAGAGCGATTAAGAAAAGTTAAATAGATAATTACTAATACACCCTGAATGCGTAAAACTACTACTCTAAAAAGATGTTTTTTTGTACTTGGTATTTTTGTCTTTCTGTTATCGGGACAAATAAACGCCCAGATTGTTATTGGTACTCCTAATTTAGGGTACAGCCGAGCTTGTGCGAGCGCTTCTTTTAATACCTACAATGTCACTTTTGTATTTTCTCCAGAATCAGAACTCAGTCCGACCAATCGGTTTATAGTCGAAATGTCTGACGCCACGGGGAATTTTTCAAATGCCACAGTGGTCTTTACTTCAGAGCCAGGAGCAGTAACCACTTCTCCTGCTACGTTAAACTTTGCGATACCAGAAACATCAGCTGGTGAAGGGTACAGACTTAGAATAAAAAGTACTGGGCCTGTAGCTAGCAGCTCAAGTTCTATAGCCTTTGCTGCCTATTATAAACTTCAAGACAGCCCATTTACTATCAACAACATGGTTTCTACTGGCGCTTATTGTACCGGTGGGAGTTATTTGTTGTCCATTGATAATCCTGGAACTGGGTCTAACGATTCACCGCTAAACTATCCGTCACTTACTTATAAATGGTACAAGGAAACAAGTCCAACAACTTCAGTTTATGTGGGTGATGGGAACACGCTATCGGTAAACCAACCAGGCACCTATTTTGTAAAAACAAATTATGGAACTTGTACTTCGAGTTCTTTTTCAAACCGTGTAAAGATAAGCGAGGCCACTTCAGGTCAGGCTGATGCTGCCATAGTTTCTAGTCTGGGAAATCCATTTTGTCCTGCCGAAGGTATGACCACTCTGAGCACACTTGGTGGCGTTAGTTACCAATGGTTTAAGGATGAAACTCCAATAACAGGGGCCACCAATCAAATGTACCAAACGAATGAATCTGGAACTTTTTCGGTAAAAGTGGATTTGGGAAGTTGTACGGCATCAGGATCAATAGATTTGGAAAGCACAGGTTTTGAAAGCACAATAGATGTGGATGAGGTCAATATTATAGAATCAGGTGAAAGTTTATTGGCAACGGTATCCACCAATGCGAACAATCCGAAATTTGAATGGTATCTCAATGATGTGATTATTTCTGGTGCTCAGGATAATTTTTATGAGGCCACTTCTTTTGGTGATTATAAGGTCATTGTTGCCCAGACTTTAGGTTGTAAGGTTTCTGAAGAATTTAAGTTTTCAGTTAGTGAAGCCATGGATCCATTTCCGGACGTAGAACATATTCCAAATCTGATCAGCCCCAACGGAGACGGTATCAATGACACCTGGGTCATTCCCACAAAATATGTGAGTGGTACCAATACGGAAGTGATCATTATGACAAATCAAGGTAAAGTAGTGTTGCAGACTAAAGAGTATTTGAACAATTGGCCTGAAACATCATTGAATTTAAACAGTATCAACCAAGTGTTTTATTATATCATAACCACTCAAGATCAAAAAACCAAAAAAGGTTCCATTACAGTTGTTAAATAGTATGAAAAAGACATTCCTAAATATCAATCGGACAAGACAAGGTCTCTCGGGAATGTTCCATGGGTGCATTAAACATGCGTGCATTAAAATAGATGTTGGATATAGCCAAATTAAGGCCGTTCTATTGACCGTATTATGTAGTTTCTTTTCTGTACAGATGTTCTATTCCCAAGAAGAAGATGGCGTGGTATCGCTTGCGATTCCTGTGAGAAATTCGCTAACGTTCAATCGCTTTACCATGAACCCAACTTTTAGCTTTGTTAGGGAACAGAACAAATACATCAGCCTTTATAACAAGAGGGAATGGGTTCAGTTTGATGATGCACCACAAACCTATTTGGCTGGTTATTCTGGCCGTTTTGCAGAGAATATTGGTGCAGGAGTGGGGCTGTTTCAACAAAATTATGGTGTACTTACAACTTTTGGCGGCATCTTGAACTTTGCATATAACGCAAGATTGAAGCGCGATAGCAATTTAACTTTCGGGTTAAATTTAGGGGTATATAAAAGCGGACTGAACACAGGTAAAGTAGTCACAAATTTTTCGGACCCTTCTTTGGACAATGTTCCGTCACATCTCTTGCTAACTGTGAATCCAGGCATTAATTATGGAACCGAATTCATGGATTTTGGTGTTTCAATTAACAATCTGGTCCTTTATAATGTACAATCGTCAGAACTTCTTAAAGACGATCCACGCCAAACCCTTCAAGCACATATCATGTACACAGGTTACATCTATAGTGGAGGATTTTTTGATGAGTCCAAATTCTCAGGATTGCTAAGGTCTGAATTTGGAACGGACAACACCACAATTTCAGGAATTGCCATGTTAACGGTGCCCAAAGGAATTTGGGGTCAGGTAGGTTACAACACCCTCTACGGTGCATCTGCTGGTATTGGACTTAATATTACAAAACAAATTGCCATTGAATATAATTTTGAAAAGGCCGTTGGCGACCTGACTCATTTCGGACCTTCACATGAAATTACTTTGGCATTTAAGCTTAACAATAACTCGTATTATGATTACAGTGCCGAAGATGAGATGTCCGCACTTTTCAATTCTGATAATAAACGTGTCTTGGCATCAAGCAAGCCAAGAATGGATGCTGAAACAAGGGCTCAATTATTGGCAGAATCGGCGGCCAGAAGGGAAGAAATAAAAGAAAGAGCCAAAGAAAAGGCTCAAACGCGAGCTAAATTAGCGGCGGAGGCTAAAGCGGAGGAGACACGTAAATCCGAAGCAAAAATCGCCTCCGAAAATAAAGCCAAACCAGAGCAAGAGCTTGCTGTAGTGGCTAAAATTGAAACAGAGTCTAATCTGAAATCAGAAACAGAGGACATAGCGGCAAACGAAATCCGGGCGAAGAAGGCCATTGAAGCTCAAGCGCAATTGGAAGCTCAAAACAAAGCTAAGGCTGAAAGTGACGCTATTGCCAAACGTGCTGCAGAAGCAAAAGCGGCGTTGGCAGCTCAGGAAAAATCAAAAGCTGAAGAAAAGGCCAGATTAGAAGCACAGGCTAAATTGGCTGCAGAAGCAAAAGCCAAGGCAGACCAGGAAGCGAAAGAAAGATTGGCCGCTCAAAACAGAGCCAAAGCAGAAGCCGAAGCCAAATTAGCTGCAGAAGCCAAAGCAAAAGCTGATGCTGAAGCCAGGTTGGCCGCAGAGACCAAAGCTAAAGCTGATGCCGAAGCCGCGGCCCAATTGGCTGCTGCTGCCAAAGCCAAACAAGAGGCTGAGGCCCAATTGGCATTGGAAGCAAAAGCAAAAATTGAAGCAGAAAAAGCTGCAAAGCTGGCTTCCGATAAAAAGGCTGAACAAGAAGCTGAAGCATTAGCCAAGATTGAAGCAGAAAATGATGCCATGTCTGAAAAAGAACTCATTCAGGAAGCGATAATAGATCCAAAAGATGCTATTGGTATTTCGATGAAATCGCTCGCTGATTTAACTGATGCTTCAAAAAACACTCAAGATGAGCTGTTGGCAAAATTTGATGAGATGGTCGCTAGTAAAGATCAGGACTTGAAGGATTTGAAAGAGGAAAACGACTTGAGTGAGCAAGGTATTTACAGTGCTCCAAAGGCATTTAAGAGTATCACCGAAGAAAACAATGCTCTTCAGGCCGTTCACGTAGATTTGGATAATATCATAAAAACCAATAACGAACGGATTAAAGAATTGGAGCGTTTATACGAAGAGCGTTTAAAAATACCGACTCTCAAGAATGACGAGGTTATTTTGTATTATAAAAAGACCATCGAAACCTTAAAAGCAGCACAGGCTAAGGCAATCCAAACTAGAACACAATTGATGACAAACTTAAAAGAAATCAATGAAGCTACAGAGTTTGAGAGAAAACGAAGAATCAAACGAGCTGCGTTTAACAATGAAGAAGATAGATATGAACAAGATAGAGCAGCGCTAAAATGGATAAAGCAAAATACGCCGTTCAGCCCAACTCCTTTAAAAGCGGAAGATTTTAATTTTGGTGAAGAACAAGGAAGTAATATCCAAATTATTAAAAATGTCAAGAATGTTGAAAGTGGCTATTATGTTGTAATCGCTGTTCATAATGATGCAGCAAAAAGAGATGAGTTTTTAGCCAAGGCTATATCTGCTGGACGGTCTGATATCGATTTCTTTTATGATGTAAATACAAGTAGGTATTTTATCTACTATAAAAAACTAGATAGTATTGAAGCAGCTACTGAAGCAATGAAAGCTAAAGGAAGCCAACCTTATAACGGTAAAATGTCAATTATTAAAATAGAAAACTAAAATAACTAAACGCCCATTCGCTTTTGACAATGCCCCTTGGAGAAAGCGAAACACATAAATCTACCAAAATCATGAAAAAACCTACTTTTTCTAGAATTGCCTTAATTGCACTGCTGCTGTTTATGGGTCTGGAATCCATTGCGCAGAATTATGTTCCGTTCGTGCCAAGATATGATGAAGCGATTAAAGGCGACATGCTTTTAATCGGGAATAATAATCTAAGTGTTCACCGGACAAATCCTTATAATGGAAGCACAAATAATGAGAGTAGTACTCATAGGGATAGAATGGTATATGTTGACATTGATAGTGACAGCAGTACATTTAACTCTAGCAGTGCCGATTTGAATGTGCCGAGTGAAACCAATTGTTATCAAGTGGTTTACGCTGCTTTATATTGGACGGCCGTTGTGAAGGGAGACACCCCAATGTCAGATATTAAATTTAGGACCCCAGAAAGCGGTAGTTATATTGACCTCACTGGAACGCAGATTTATTATCAAAACTCTTCAAATAATAGAAATTCCAATGCCTATGTGTATTATAGAGATGTAACGGACATTATATCAGGATTAAGCGACGCAGACGGGACCTATACGGTTGCCAATATATCTTCGGCAACTTCTGCCATGATGACTGACGGACGCAACACAGAAGGTTTGTCTGCTGGATGGTCTCTTTTTGTCATTTATGAGGATCCATTGTTGCCAAGTAAATACATCACTTCTTTTGATGGGTTTACAAAAATCAATAATACTGGTCCCGTTGCAGACAGAGAGCAAAGTTTTGATATCGTTGGGTTCCGAACGATACCAGTAGGCCCTGTGCGCGCAAAGTATGCATTTAGTGCTTTGGAAGGAGATAAATCATGGACAGGTGACTATTTAGAGATTAATGGCACACGAATCAGTGCCACTACCGCAGGTGGAACGACCATACGACCAGCCAATAACTTTTTTAACAGTTCGGTCTCCATCATTGATCCCATTACGAATTCACCCATGCCTTTTACGGATAGAAATCCCGCCAGTTCCAATACATTAGGTTTTGATGCCGGGATTATCAGTATTCCTAATGCTGATAATAAAGTGATTGCAAATGGCGATACTTCAGCTACTATTAAGTTAGGAACCAACGTAGATATTTATTATTTCTACTTCAGTGCTTTTGCCATTGAGATCATTGCCCCCAAAATAGTTCTTACCAAAATTGTTGAGGACGCCGCAGGTAATGACATCGGAGGTCAGTTAGTCAATCTGGGCGATGAATTGAATTATGTCATTGGTTTCCAGAACGTGGGGAATGATGATGCCACCAATTTGATTATTAGGGATGTTCTTCCGCAAAACATTGTTTTTAACTATCCGGAAGATATGGGCTTGCTTCCTACAGGGGTCAGCGTTCAAAGCTATAATCCTGCTACGAGAGAAATCATATTTGCAGTTGACAATTCCGTAGTTGAAATAAATGATCCAGTACAAGAAATTCGGTTTAAAGTGACCGTAGTAAAAACCTGTAGTCTTCTTAATGACGCCTGTTCTAATATTATTAGCAATCAAGCATATTCGACATATAATGGTACGGACAATCCGAATTTCATCATTACGGATGATCCAAGTTTTAGCTCAAATACAGGTTGTTTATTAACGCCTGGAGCCACTAACTTTTTGGCAGATATTACATGTGATTTTGAAGAGGAAGTCATTTTATGTGGTTCAAGTGTCACGCTAACAGCGGGTAGTGGATATGACTCTTATAGATGGTCAACAAGCCCTACGGGTTCACCGGTAATCGGGACCACACAATCGATAACCGTTACAACTACAGGCACTTATTATGTTCATAATACAGCTTCGGCGCCTTGTCAGTCCATTGACCAAAGATTTGTTGTAGTTACCTATGGTGAAAATGACGTCAATCCGCTGATTCCGTTTGCTGATGAAGTAGTAACTTGTCCAAACGATGGTAAACAATTGCCAAATTTCTTTTTATGTGGCGCCAATGATATCCGTAACATTGAAACCAATATTACGGATACATCGTCAATTATATGGGAAAAGTTGGATGAGACCAGCTGTTCCGCTGTGCCATTAGAAGACTGTGCCAATGAGGATAGTTCATGTACGTGGAATCAGGTGGCTATAGGTCCTAATTATAATATTAATCTAGCCGGGCAATATCGGATCACCTTAAATTATGAAGGAGGATGTTTCAGTCAATATTATTTTAATGTGTACTCGAACATTCTAATTCCAACGGCAACGTCAAAAGATATTATATGTGACATACCGGGCGAAATTGTCGTAGGTGGCGTGCCAAATGGTTACGAATACAGTATTGACGGTTCAAATTATCAAACCAGTAATTTGTTTTCAGTTGCTACACCGGGCGTTTATAGTGTATATGTTAGACAAATTGGTTTCGATTCAAGTCCATGTATTTTTTCAGTACCGGACATCCAAATAAGAGAACGTAATTTTACAGGAACGGCCGTTGTTACACAGCCGCTCTGTCATGATGATAAAGGGAGCGTCAAGTTGGCCGCTAATGATGCACGTGCTCAATATTTTTATTCTCTTTCACAAGGAGCAACTCTCATCAATGAGGTGGGGCCTATTATGGAAAGCGATTATTCCTTTAACAATTTAAATCCGGGAACGTATACAGCAACCATTTCAACCGAAGATGGCTGTAGTGAAACTGTTGATTTTGAAATCGTTAATCCAGAGTTATTGACCGCTACCTCCGCCATAACAAGACCTTTATTGGCTTGCGATTATCCAGATGATGGCGACGGAGATGATGGAAAGGAAGGTGATGGCGATAGTGATGGTGACATTGGAGCAGAAGTGAGAGGAGGTATTATCACGGTGTATCCAAATGGAGGAACTCCACCTTATTACTATTTTGTAAATGGCTCTACTGAATTCCAATCTGAATCAGAAATCATTGTAACGGCCCCTGGCACCTATACCATTAGGGTGGTTGATGCCAACAACTGTAGCACTGAAACAACCATTCAGATTGAAGAGACACCAGCACCGGAATTTACGGTTGCATCAACTGATATTTTGTGTGCTGACCCTAATTCTGGAACAATTAATATCAATGTTACCAATGCTCACGGAACGACTTTAAAATATAGTATTGATGGCGGTGAAACTTTTGTGAATTCAAGTGCGTTTTCAGGACTTACAGCAGGCTCTTATGAGGTGGTGGTTGAATACATGATTGGAACTGCTTCCTGTTGGACCGATCCGGAAACAGTGATCATAAATCCTACCGTGGCTATGGAAGGTGTTGCAACTTTAGCGGCGCCATTTACTTGTGATACCTACGGTACCATTACGGTTTCTGGGGTTAGTGGAGGCGTAGCACCACATCAATACAGTATTGATGGGGTCAATTTCCAAGCATCACCTACGTTTTCTAATTTAACGGCTGGTACGTATACCATCACCGTTAAAGATGCATTGGAATGTACTTTTGCGACCAATAGCATTACTATTGAAGCGTTAAATCCACCAACGAATTTAACCTTTGACAATACGTCTTTAACCTGTCCGAGTAACACTTCCGATGTTAGCATTACTGGAACAACCGGAGGAACTGGCGCTTTGGAGTATCAAATTATCGCGCCAGCAACTGCTGCAACATCATACCAAAGTTCGCCAACATTTGCGGGATTGGCACCGGGCACTTATACCTTCCAGGTAAGAGATGCCAATAACTGTACCTATAGTGAATCTTATACAATTGCACCATTACCGGCAATCCAAGTCGTGGCACAACCTATAAGTGATGTGACGTGTTTTGGTGCCGATGATGGCTCAGCACGATTTACGGTATCAGGAACTACGAATTTTACTTACACAATCAATGGAGGTGCTGCAACTTCAGGTACTTCGCCAATTGTTTTAACAGGATTGGCTGCAGGAACCTATGCTATTGTGGTGACAGATACTACAACTAATTGTACTGCTACTGCTTCGGTGAGGATTAATAGCTCAGCATCAGCATTGACAATGACCACAGAAATCGAACCAATCACTTGTTTACAAGATGGTAGCGTCAGAATTAATGCATCTGGTGGTTGGGGCGGAAATACCTACAGTTTAACATTGCCTAACGGCACGGTTTTACCGGCTCAGGCAAATAATACGTTCTCCAATTTAACTCAAGATGGAACTTATACGGTTAGCGTTACTGACTCTAAGGACTGTACCGTGACCGATACGTTTGTATTGTCTACACCTGATGCAATTGTAGCCACCATAAGCAGTGCCTCTGACTTTTGTTATGCTGCTGGCACGGGTGCCACTATTGAAGTGACCACAACCGCAGGTCAAGCTCCATTTGAATATAGTATCAATGGAAGTGCATTTCAAAAGAGCAATAGTTTTACGAATCTTGTTCCAGGGTCTTATGTGATTGTGGTAAGAGATGCGTATGGCTGCGACTTGACTTTGCCTGCAGAGCTTGTAGAGCCTCAATTATCATTGAGCACTGTATTTACAAAGGATTTAGACTGTACTTCATCTCCTGATGCCGTCATAACCGGAACCATCACAGGAGGTTATGCGCCGTTTACCCATGAAGTGTCTATTAATGGAGGAGCTTTTGCAACTTTAGGGACCACAGGTTCACCATTTGTATATACCACCGCCAATTCAGGAACTTACCAATTTAGAGTGACTGATGCCCAGGGATGTACAGTAGAATCTGGCATTACTACAATCGATCCACTTTCGCCACCAGCGATTAGTGCGGTGGTACAGGCACAGGATATCCTGTGTTTTGGTGATGATAACGGCTCAATTACGGTGACAATAGATACATCCGTGGGAACACCTCCTTTTGTGATCAATGTCCATAATGATACTACTGGTACCAACTATGGCGCCCAGACCTCTGGATTGGCTGCTGGAGCCTATACCGTAACTGTTACAGATGCCAAATCATGTACAGCTACTGAGACTGTTGTAATTGCACAGCCAGATGCTATTTTGGTAGATCATCACGCCGAACCTATAACATGTGATCCTGTTGGTGGTATATCAAAAGGGTCGGTCATAATAGACGGCGTCACAGGTGGTACGCCGCCTTACAACTATTTTGTGACCGGAACCAATGGTTATAATGCGTCTGAATTAAATACTGACGGTTCAACTTCCCATACGTTTGATGTTGTTGATTTTGGTCTGTATCAAATTAATGTCATTGACGCTAACGGTTGTTCAATTCTAATACAAGATGTACTGGTTGCATCACCACCAGATGATTTGCAAATTACCATTCAACCATCGGTAGATTGTATTAATGGAGGAGAAGCAATTGTGAGCGTGGGAACTGCTTTGGCCAGTGCTGGACCATTCTATTTTAGCACCTATCCAGCGACGGGTACTGCACCGGGAGGATCATGGATCCCTGAAGATGCTATGGGGTCTAAATCGACAACATTTACCAATTTAACTCCTGGTGTTACTTATACCTTTATTGTTTATGATGTGTCCACAGGGTGTAGTCATTATGAAATAGCTTCACAGCCTATTCCAACGAACTCTAACCTAACGGCAACTCCAGATACCGTGAATAATATCACGTGTACTGGAAGTGCAGATGGGAATGTGTCATTCACTATAGATAGCCCTTACGGTGTAGCAACTAACGTCAATTATGAAATATTTGATTCCCTATCGCTTACTTCAACTGGAATTAATGGTTCTGGAAGTGTGCCAGCTAATGGTTCTTTAAGTGTCACAAATTTAGGCCCGTTACCATTCGGAAATTACTATGTATTGATTTCAGAAACTTCAGGTCCAAATACGGGATGTAGTGTGGTTACCGTGCCTTTTAATATCACGGAATCTGCAATTCCATTAAGCTTGACGACTTCAGTTGACCAAAATGCAAATTGTAACGCCAATTCAGGATTGATCAGCGCTGTTGGTCGCGATGGTACTGCACCTTATACCTATCAATTGACGACCTCAGCTACTGCGCCATTGGCGACAGATCCAGCTTGGGCCTCAGCCAATACCTTCAACAGAGATGCTGGCAGCTATTTTGTTCATGTCATGGATGCTTATGGGTGTATTGTCTCAAGCCCCGTGGTCGTTTTACCACAAGATCCAGCACCTCTTGTAGCGCTCAATCTAACCAACCAATGTACTACTGCAGAAGGTAGTTTTGAAATCGAGGTTTCTTTACCAACGGCTGGAATTGCGCCTTATAGTTTTAGTATTAATGGCGGGGCCTTCCAAACAAGAACTGCACCATTTACCATTACAAATTTAACGTCAGGTACTTATACCGTGGAGGTTAGAGATGCCAATGGTTGTGGAAACTTGGATACGATTACAATTGAGCCTCCTATCGGCATCACTCCAGCCATCACTGCACAGCCAACCTGTGCAAATGATGATGGTGTGATTACGGTCACTGCAATAGGTGGATCTGGTAGCTATAGCTATGCCATCAGTCCGAATGCAGGCTCGATAGTGTTGACCGGAAACGTATTCTCCGGAGTGCCTTTTGGGACTTATACGATTACGGTAACAGATACCAATACGTTATGTACTACTGATGTTTCAGCAACTTTAGAGGCCGCAACCCCAGTAGCATTTACTGCAGATCCAACCCCTGTATCTTGCTTTGGTGGAGCTGACGGGACCATTACGGTCAACCTTCCAGCAAGCAATGACAATCCAGTATATACTTATGCCATAATAGCAGGACCATCTACGGTGCCAGCTCAAAACTCAAAGGTGTTTACAGGACTTTCAGCAGGGACATATACGGTTGAAGTCACTTCAGGAAGAGGGTGTTCGTCAACAGTAGATGTTACGATTACCGAACCTACTGAATTGACGGTTTCCGGTGTTGCTACCGATTTTGCCTGTGCCTTGGACAATTCCAAAAGTGTTTCAACACTGACCATTACTGCGGTTGGAGGCACTACCGATTATGTTTATAGTATTGACGGTACTAATTACTTTACTACAAATACCTTCGAAATCATCGATACGGGAATTGTACAAACCATCAATGTTTTTGTAAAGGATGCCAACGGATGTGAAGCAACAAATACCGTGACAATCAATCCTTTGCCTGAATTAACCGCTGTGTCTGTCGCTATTGTCGATGCTATTGATTGTAATGAAACAGGCTCGGTGAGAATTGACGTTACTGGAGGTTCAGGTAATTTCCTATACCAAATGCTTCCGGATGGAACACCTCAGGCTTCAAATACCTTTAATATCACATTACCTGGCGATTATTACTTCCAAGTGACCGATGTTACTACAGGATGTTATATGGAAACCCTTGTATTTACTGTAGATCCATTTGATGTCATTGATGTTGTGGCAACACCTACAACGGCGGTCACCTGTTATGGAAATACCAACGGCGCTTTGGAGATTGATGTGTCGGGGTATTCCGGGAACTATACCTATGAGGTTTTAGACAGTGCAGGTGCTTCAGTTATTGCGCCAACAAATGCAAATACGGCTACAAATCCACAAATCATCAATGGATTAGCCGGTGGGAATTATACCATTGTGGTTACAGAAACAGACTCTCCTTTCTGTGCAACCATTACCAATGTGGTGACCATTGCATCGCCTGCGACACCTTTATTACTTCAAGTTTCCGAAACTTCCAATGTCACTTGTGATGATGATCAAGGCACCATAACTGCTCTTGCGAGTGGTGGATGGGGAAGCTACGAATATGAATTGACCGGAGCGGCAACAGTGGCCTATTCTCCAAACGGAACTTTTACCGGCTTATCAGCAGGTGTTTATATCATTAATGTTAGAGATGCTGGTGGATGTGTTGAGACAGAAACGGTGACGCTGGTTGCCCCAACGCCAATCGCTGCTAGTTTTACGGCAAGTGCAACACTATTACCATGTTTTGGTGATCAAAATGCGAGCATCACCATCACCAATGTTACAGGTGGACAAGGCAGTAATTATACGTATACTTTAAATACGGTGTTGCCTACACCAAGTTCTTCTGGCCCGCAAACCTCTCCCGTTTTTAGCGGATTGGGTGCTGGAACCTACAATTTCACCGTTACCGATGGTTATAATTGTAGTTATAGTTCAGGAGACATCGTGATTGCACAACCAACTCCTGTAGAAGCGAACTTAGTTGCTGTTACAAGTCCAACATGTACCACACAAGCTACGCTAACTTTGAGTGCCAATGGAGGAACTGGGCTCTATACGTATAGTGATACGAGCACCTTTACAAATATATTGGGAACCTTCACAAACTCAACAACTATTTCAGTGACTGCCGGCACTTACAAATATTATGTAAGAGATGCCAATGGATGTACCGCTACAGTAACCAATGATATTAAGATTGATCCGATTCCGGATTTAATCTTGAATTTATCATTGACCAATGCCACTATTAACTGTACCGGAGACAATTCGGCAGTTATTGTGGCCACTGCTCAAGGTGGGTTGGGTAATTACGTATACACCTTATTAAATGCTTCGGGGAATCCAATTCCTTCTGCGGTTCAAAATTCACCAGGCGTCTTTACTGAGCTTGTTGCAGGGACTTATTATGTTAAGGTGGATAGTGGCGACTGTGATACCACTTCACGGATGATTGAAATCAATGAGCCATTGGCAGCACTTGACGCCACTGCTATAACTGCAAACGTGAGCTGTTTTGGAGGCAACAATGGTTCCGTTGAAATTACTGCCACAGGCGGCACGGGAATAATAAAATATGCCATTTCTCCACAATTGAATCAATTCTTCGACAAAAATGTATTTGAGAATTTGGCTCCTGGCACTTATGACATCATCGTTCAAGATGAATTGGGCTGTTATGTGAACCTCAATGTGACCATCACTGAACCCGATGCGGTAATAGTGAGTATCATCCCGTCTTCAATCATACCTGAAATTTGTGAGGGTGACACTGATGGCATGTTTAGCATTACAGTTACAGGCGGAACAGCACCCTACAGTGTAAGCTTGGATGATTACGATGGTCCTTATATCACAGGGACGGCCACCCAAACACAGTTTGATTTTACCGGATTGAAAGGAGGAGACCATAGTGTCTTTGTACGTGACAGTGAGGGTTGTGAGTCTGAATGGAACATCACCTTCCCTGAATCGGTTAAAATTGACCCCGTTGCCGTCATAGAGTATCTATGCGAAAACAATATGCCTGGCAATAGAGTGACCGTAACTTTTGACGATAGTATTCAGGATATGTCTGACTTGGATTTCTCCTTGAATGGAGGAGCTTACCAATCAAGCAACGTCTTCAACAATATCGTTCCAGGAGTAGGACATTATATTGATGTGAGACATTCGAATGGTTGTATCCAAAGAACCGCATTGTTTGACATTGGCCATATTGAACCATTATCGCTGGTATTGAATGATGGTGATATGAATCAGATTGTAGCCATAGCTTCGGGTGGCACAGAGGGATATCAGTTCACGTTGAATGGTGAGGATATGGGCGCTACGAGCACTTTTATCATACGCGAATCTGGAAACTATACGGTGACTGTTACCGATAGCAGTGGCTGTGTTGCAACTGCCACAAGGTATTTTGAATATATAGATATCTGTATTCCAAACTATTTCACCCCTAATGGCGATAATCATTTGGACACTTGGGCCCCAGGATGTTCCAACAACTATCCAAATTTGGAGTTCAAGATATTTGATCGTTACGGGCGTGAAGTAGGATCCTATCGTCAAGGAGGGTATTGGGACGGAAAATATAGAGGGAGAGAACTTCCTACGGGTGATTATTGGTACCTCGTTAAATTGAATGACGGAAAAGATGATCGTGATTTTGTAGGACACTTTACACTATACAGGTAATAAGAACTAATGAAGATGAGGTTTAAAAATAAAGCTATTCAGATGAAAAAAATTATATTATATACGATCTTATTAGTGATGACTTATGGCTATGGCCAAGAGTTGAATCTACCTGTTTTTACCCAATATTTGGCCGATAATGATTTTGTGATTTCTCCAACCTACGCGGGTATTGGCGATAATTTCCGGATCAGGGCCAATGGTTTGACCCAGTGGGTGGGTATTAAAGGTGCGCCTGATAATCAATCATTATATGCAGACTTCAGGATTTCTGACCGTTCAGGAGTTGGGGTGTCCTTATACAATGACAAAAACGGGAACACCAGACAAAAAGGTGCCAAGTTTTCTTTTGCGCACCATTTGATCATCGATTATTATTCAAAGCAATATCTGTCTTTCGGGGTTTCCTATAACATCAATAGTTTTAGAATTGATATTGAGAATTTCCAACCCAATTATGAAACGCCAGTTATCGATCCTTATGTCACAGATGACCGAGCAACCACCAACAACAATTTTGACGCTGGTGTGCTATACAGGAATAAAGGCTATTATTTCAGTTTTAATGCCAATAATATCCTGAAAAAGGATATTGACGATTTTACAGGTATTGAACCAAGTTTGCTCTTAAATTATCAAATTTACACAGGAATTGTGATACCGAGCAAGAACGATAAAAGTGTGGAGTTTGAACCTTCTGTATATTACCAAATGTTCAGTAGTGACAAACGTTCCAGTACCGATGTCAACTTTAAATACCGAAAATATACCGGAAGAAATGATTCAGGCGATTATTATTGGGCGGGGGTATCTTATCGCTTCCTCAATGATCAATTGTTTAAGCCATTAAATATCGGACCAATGGTAGGACTAATGAAGAACAAGTTTTATTTTGCCTATTCCTATCAGATCACCACCAACGCAATGGCAGGTTATAACTCGGGGACGCATATGGTGACCATCGGATTGGATTTCTTGCAGGGCATTAGTAATTGTCCATGTACGATGAGTCCCATCCACTAAGAAATAAATTAAATATTAAGATAGATTCTAAAAAAACTTTATACCAACCAACAAAAAAAACCTCAATAGATGCAAACTATTGAGGTTTTTAACTGCTGGGGAAATATTTACACCTTTTTAATTTAAATCAATTTTTACAACCTTTGTTTTGTTGTCCTTCTTAAGTTGGATCTTATAGATTATTTCAGAGGTTTGGCCAGCCTTAAAAGAGCTGAAACACCATGATTTATGAAACTCCCACCCTGGATATTTCTTAGCCAATTCATAACCGATACGGTAAGGTATGGGAACGTTTTCAAAAACGCCTTCTGATTGGATAAAACTACCATCTTTAGCATAAATAGCGTCAATATGATTGATACCTTCAGTAAAATTCACGGTGTAGGTCGTGTTTGCCTCGGGTGAATAAACCTTTGAGCTCTTAATGTCATAATTAAGAACCTGTAATTGTAACTGCATTGATTTTTCTGCTAAAAACAGTGCTTCATTCGAGGAAATGGATGATGGGAGATTGAATTTTCTTTCAAGACCTTTTCTATTGGTCAGGTTGGTGTTTTCGGCGTAGGCAATGTCAACTTGGGAATACGTTACTTGTGCATATCCTATAAATAGGATGGTAGCGAGAATTGTTTTCATGAGGGTTAAATTTAAAATGATTAAAATAAGATGTTTTTGCTATCGTATTTATAAGGGAATAATCATTATTAAAATCTTCCATAAATTTACGCTATGCTTTTGTTAAAATGCTGATTTCTAAATAGACACCTGATGGACAAGCCATAGACAATTAATAGACAACTCAAGAATTTACGGTAGCGGGAGGTGGTTTTATTATAACTGCTGAATAAAATCATCGAGATGGACATCATCCGCTAATTTCATTTTTTTTCGCATTCTATAACGGCTTGTATTTAAGGAGGCAAGTGTAATATTTTGAAGGGTGGCAATATTGTGGCTTTCCATTTTTAACCTGATAAGAGAACACAATCGGATTTCGTTTTTACTTAAATTCGGGAATAAACCCATCAAATGTTTATAAAAGGCATCATTAAGCTTATCTAACCGTTCATAAAACACTTGAGAATCAGTGTCAAATTGGATCTTGTTTTGTATATCGAGCTCCAATTGCTCTAAAATCATGGCTGTGTCTTTGGAATTTCCAGATTTCAACTGCTTAATCTTGGTTGCCAACATTTCCGCCCATTGTTGATTTTGCAATAAATTAAGGGCGAAATCCGATAGATCACGTTGTTTTGATTGAATTTCTGAATTAAGTTGATCCACCTTTAATCTCGTGTTTTCCAGTTGGTGTTCCGCCAATAATTTCTTGTTTTTAACATTTATCAGATGCTGTCTACGACCTAATAAAAGGAGTAACAAGAGTATGATAAATGATAGAGATATCAGCGAAATAATCCACAAGGTGGCCTTTTGACTCTTAATTTTGTTTTCTTTTTCCAAACGGTCAAGTTCAGATTTGAGCGCTACTCGATCTACAGTAATGGCATTGAGTTCTTCACGCCATTGTCTATCCTGATGTCTCGCAACCTTTGACAGACTATCAGAAAAGAACGCTTTATACCTTAAAGTAGAGTAGGCTTTGGGAATATCGTTTTGCGCTCTGTATAGGTTCTCTTTCACCGAAAGGTATTCCAGTTTTGACTCTGGCATCAGTTCCTTATTATCCTTAGTATCCATAACTATGGAATCAAGTTGTGCGAACACCTGTTGTGCCGTCTCTAATTTTCCCAAATCAAGATGGGTCTGCACTAATTGACACCCTGCGCTGATGAGCCTTGGAAGGTCCCTCGACCCCGTTATTTCTATAATTCCTGTTTTATAGAATTCGAAATTCATCGCATACAAAGATTGAGCCTCAGTACGTCTGCCTTGCTCCGTATATACATCTGCAATATTATCACGTATGCTGGCTAGGAGTGAATGATGAGGAAATGCTTCTTGGGTAATGGCAAATGCCCTTTTAAAATGAAGCAGTGCGGAGTCAAGATCTCTTTTAGTCAAATAATAAAATAATCCATAATTGTTTACTGCAGAAGGATATGAAATAATAGAAAGTGTATCGTTAAAACGAATGTTCTTTTCATGTTGGGCCGCAGCACTGTCAATATAATTCAATTGCGCATAATTATCGGCCAAATTGCTATGGGCATAACTTACCATGGACACGTAATCATTGACTTGTCTTTGACTTAATTCATGTTGATGGACATCATAATACCTGAAAAAATCTTTATAAGAATTAATGGATTCTTTTATTAAACCAATGTCACGAAACCAATTGCCAGAATGTAAATAGGCATCAATAACAAATGCAGGTTTGCCTTTTATAAAGGGCAACAGGTCCATACGTTGCAAATGCTGCGAGAGGTAAGCTTCCAATTGCTGTTCGGTAAAAGAAGTACGTCGGTAGGTTTTCATCTCATCTTCGGGAAATGACTTTGCCATGTTCGCACTCAGTTGCTGATATTTTTCAAAAGCACTAACACTGGTAATGTGCTCTTGAGCGACGACGAAGATGTGACTGCACAAAAAAATAATAACAGATAAAAGATGGAAGGTCTTCAAAACTGAGGATTGGTACTTTGTTGTATGAACCATATAAATATAATGAATATTGGGTCATTGTAAATTTATTTTATGAATTTAATTTGAAATAACCTTCTAATAATCAGAGCAGTCTGTTTATTTGATGAATATGTTGGTCACCATCTTCAATTTGAACTTGGGCAGTATCCATTGGCCATTAAATGAATATAAATAGAAGGAATGTATCCTTACGGCATGGTTGTATTCTCTAATTGGAATTCTTATTAAACCAACGGTCTCCTTATACAATTTCAATACATTTAGTTTTCTTTAAACTATAATTGATATTTTTATAGCGATGAAATCAAACAGACCAATACTATTGCGCCTACAGATGTGCATGGCACTTCTTTGTTGCTTATTGTTTCAAAATAGGCTAGTGGCCCAGTATGCGCCATATTTTCAAAATTATGATCTCTCGCAATACAATGCCGGAAATCAGAACTGGGGTATTTCTAAAGCTGAAGATGGTCGACTTTATGTTGCCAATAGCAAGGGTTTATTGGAATTTGATGGGTTAAAATGGACATTGAGCATGCTTCCCAATAAGACCACTTTGCGCTCCGTCCATGCGGTAGGTAAAAGAATTTATATTGGCTCGTATGAGGAATTTGGGTATTGGGAACGCAATAAATTTGGCCAACTAAATTACACCTCTTTGACGGATAGCTTGAAGCCAGAAGGAATTTTGAATGAAGAATTTTGGCAGATCATCAGTATGGGGGATGCCGTCATCTTCAGATCCTTCTTAAATATATATATTTACCAAAATGACCAGATAAAAAAAATTGAACCACCTTCAACTGTTCTTTCTTGCTCTGTTATAGATGGAGACTTATATATTTCAACCTTATCCAACGGTATCTTCACATTAAAAAATGACCAATTAATCTCTTTTATCGATCGTAAGGAATTAATAGATGCCAAAATAATTACGATTACCAAAACTAACGATGAACTTTTGATCGCTACCTCATTACGAGGCATCTTTAAATATAATAACGGTATCTTAAGTCCTTTTAAATCTGAAATAAACCCGATTTTAAAAGAACAGCAACTCAATGAGTTTTCTGAGATGCAAAACGGAAATATGATTTTTGGAACCATTAAAAATGGTGTATATATTACAGATCCCAATGGGAATCTCCTATTTCATATCCATAAGGAAAATGGTCTTATCAATAATACGGTACTGTCTCAATTTGTAGATGATGATGACCAACTATGGTTAGGACTTGACAATGGTTTGGCATCGGCTAACTTAAGAAGTCCATATTTGTTTTATAATGATGTTTCTGGAAATTTGGGTGCGGTTTACGATGTCATAAAATATAACAACACCGTTTATATAGGCAGCAATACAGGACTATATTATTTGGATGCAGACAACGCCCTACAATTTATTGATGGCTCACAGGGCCAGGTTTGGGATTTGAATGAGATTGAAGGCGATCTTTTGTGCGGACATAATAATGGCACTTACCTTGTAAAGGAGAACCAGCTTCAACTTATTTCTCCACATACCGGAGGTTGGGTAATAGAAAAAGTATTGGGAACACCAAACACCTATATTCAGGGTACCTACGCCGGACTGGTCAGGTTCAAAAAGGAACCTACGGGATGGACGGTAAGACATTTAGGAAAAACAACCATGCCCATTCGTTTTCTAGTGTTTGAAGATGCATACACCGCATGGGTGGCCCATGCCTACAAAGGCCTTTATAAAGTGAGGTTTGACAGTGCCTATGAGAGTATTGTTGAGCTTCGCAATTATGAAGATAAAGGCTTATGGTCACCTTATAACGTGCGGGTCAATGCGTTAAAAAATGATATCTGCATCAAAACCAACGAAGGTTGGCAAAAATATGAACCGCTATTGGATTCCATTGTTCCGTATCCTTTATTGAACCGGAATTTCGGGAAGAGTTCCTATATCATTTCTGAAGATGACATCGCGACATTGGCCGTTAAAAATAAAAATAAAATCAACTTTAAAACCTTTCCGGATAATGGTGTAAAATCATCACTAAGTAATAAGTATTTTGAGACACGGCTTATATTAGGTTATGAGAACATTTCTAAACTTAAAGATTCTCTATTCGCTTTGAGCTTGAATAATGGATTTATGTTGTTTGACAATACGCTAAGCCCAGACTCAGTTGAGTTATACCAACCAAATTTTGAAAATATACTCATCAACAAACAGCCTATAGCCATAGATACGGTTAAGACCGTCGAACTTCCCAATAGGTTTCAGGCTTTCACGGTGGCATTGACTTCGCCAAAATCCAAAGATCATTTTTTTGAATACGCCATAGCCTCTCAGGATACCATGCATTGGTATAAAATGGAAAATGATAAATTGGAGTTTTCCAATATCAGTTATGGCGATTATGAATTTCTTTTTAGAACGGCCAACCAATTAGGGAACACATCAACGCCTCGCAGTCTAAAGGTTAAGGTATTGCCACCATGGTACAGGTCAGCACAAGGATATCTATTATTTGCAGCGTTATTAGTGTCAACACTCATCTTGTTCTACATTCTCCATCGCAAAAAAATAAAAAAAGAACAACGATTGTTGCAGCTCAAATTTGAAGCAGAACAAAAAATCATTTTAAAAGAAAAAACAATTGAAAATGAGAGACGTATCGTTGAACTTAAAAATGAGTCCTTACAAAACGAAGTTAAATTAAAGAGTAAACAACTTGCCAATACTGCGATGGCCTTGGTGAAAAAAAACGAAACGCTTTTAGAGCTCAAAAGAGAAATTCTGTTGCATAAGAACTCTTTTGATAACTATTTCTCCTACAAGAATATCATCAAAAAAATAGACTCCTCTATCAGCCATAAAGATGAATGGAAAGTTTTTGAATACAATTTCAATCAGGTGCATGAAGAGTTTTTTAAAGACTTAAAGAGCAAACATCCCAAATTGACCGCAAAGGATTTAAGGATTTGCGCCTACATCAAAATGAATTTATCCACAAAAGAGATTGCGCCATTATTAAATATCTCCTTAAGAGGCGTAGAGACTCAAAGATATCGATTAAGAGGCAAATTAGGTTTGGATTCCGATCAATCTTTAACAGATTACTTGCTTAATTTCAAATAATACAACTTCAATTCAAGCCTTTTCACAATTTTTTATACGTCATTACTACGTCAAAATCCGATTTCGCAAACGTTTTCGGTCATTTTTTAGTAACTTAAGGCTACGTCATTATTGAAATTTAAGGTTTTTTTAACGTTGACGTACTTAAAGTGTAAATGAATTTATGGAAACGCTTTAAATTCATTATATATTTCGATTAACTAACACAATAAAATTTATTTATATGAAAGCAAGACTAATTTTATTCTTATTTTTTCTTTTCAGTTATTCCGTTTCCCAGGCCCAGGAATTAACTGTCACAGGAACGGTAACGAGTGCAGAAGACGGTTTTCCTGTTCCAGGGGTCAATGTCTTGATTAAAGGGACGTCCAGAGGAACAAGTACCGACTTTGATGGGAACTACTCGTTGAAAGTCAATAGAGGTGAAATTGTAGAATTTTCATCATTGGGCTTTAAAACGGTTACGGTGACCATTGCCAATCAGACCACACTTAATATCAGCTTAGAAGCCGACATTGAAGCTTTAGGTGAAATTGTAGTTGTAGGTTATGGTTCACAGAGAAAGGCAGATTTAACAGGAGCGATCACAACCGTTCAGGCGGAAGATATTGAAAGAACTCCTACGAGCAACGTCATGCAATCGCTTCAGGGCAAGGTAGCTGGGGTTCAAGTGGTCGGTGTGGGCTCTCCAGGAGATTCTCCAAAAGTAAGATTGCGTGGGGTTGGAACTTTTGATGGAAGCAATAATCCGCTGTATGTGGTCAATGGAATGTTTTATGACAATATTGACTTCTTGAATACCAGTGATATCGAGTCTGTTTCTGTTTTGAAAGATGCGTCATCGTCTGCAATTTTCGGACAAAAAGCAGCGGGAGGAGTCATTATTATACAAACGAAGTCTGGCAAGTTTGAGAAAAAACCAGAATTTGTGTATAACGGATATTCAGGCTATCAATTTGCCCAAAATGTTGTAAAAATGGCAAACACCGAGCAATTTGCCACTATGGCTTATGAGTCGGGCTCTTCAACCGATATTGCAAATATCCAGAATGCCATTCAACGCTATGGAAGAAGCAGGATCAATCCAAACCTACCAGATGTCAATACCGATTGGTACAAAGAGATTTTACGTCCGGCAACCATTTCCAGTCACAGTATTGGTGTGAATGGCGGCGGTGAAAATGCGACCTATTCATTGGGGGCCAACTATTTTTCGCAAGATGGTATTATGGATATGAAAAATGAGTATGAGCGTTTTAACATCCGGTCAAATGTGGATATCAAATTATCTGAACGATTTAAAATGGGAACCAATATGGTGTTTAGTAATGCCACTAAATATAATGCCGAGAATGGCGCATGGTTTCAGGCCTATTTTGCGGTACCAACCCTTCCAGTTTACGATCCTTTAAATACAGAAGCAACACCAGTGGCATATTCTGATGCCACAAAAATTGGTTATAGAGGTTCGCAAAACCCGTTCCCGACAATGAGATTCAATGAAAACCAGTTGAAGATCAGAAAATTATTGACCAATATTTATGCTGAATATTATATTGTACCTGAAAAATTGTCGATTAAAACATCTTATTATCATGACTATTCTTCTATTGAGGAACGCAATGTTAGGATGCCATATTTCATTTCTCAAAATTCACAAAGAGAAACCTCTTCTATTAGAAAAGCGCAGGCCACTTACTCCAATCAAATTTGGGATAATGTAATCACTTATAAGGATGTCTTTGGAGATCATAATATTACGGTATTGGGCGGTACCTCTTATCGTGATGAAGCGGTTCATAATCTTTCGGCTACCGGTGAAGATATCACAGGTATTGATTTTGAAAGCTCTTGGTATTTGGATTTTGCCGACCCTGAGTCGTTTAATGGCAACGTAAGAGATAACGGCGGACGTGTATATGGTGTGTCTTATTTTGGTAGAGCGGAATATAGTTTTATGGACCGTTACTTAATCAACGCAACCATTAGAGCGGAAGGCGATTCAAAGTTTACCGCAAATAATTGGTTATACACTCCAGCATTCGGATTGGGATGGGTTATTTCTGAGGAAAATTTCTTGAAAGACAATAATGTCATTAATTTTTTGAAATTGAGAGCCAGTTATGGTAAGCTAGGAAATGGAAGTCTTGGTAGAAGTTCTGGTACTAGAACGGTAAGCATCGTCCAAACAGATATTGGCGATCAACCTGTGAGTGGTATCGTCTCAACCAGCAACTTTTCCAATTTAGAATGGGAGGTAACCGAAGAAAAGGATTTTGGTATTTCTGCCAGAATGTTCAATAGCCGATTGACCTTGGAAGCAGATTATTTTATACGGACAACGGACAATGCCGTAATTCCAGTAATCCAGCCGATATCAAATGAAATTGTTAGAAAAAATGCAGGAGAAATTAGAAACCAAGGCTTGGAGGTGAGCTTGGATTATAACCAAACTCTTAATGATAATTGGAGATTTAATATTGGGGCCAATATTTCAACACTCAAAAATGAAGTCATATCACTCGCTGAAAATCAAGAATATATTGATGGCGGCTCTGCCGAGTTCCGTCAACGCACCCGAGTTGGAGACCCTATTCGTGCGTTTTTTGGCTATGAAGTTCTTGGGGTGTACCAAAATGCAGCCGAGATCCAAAATGATCCCATTGCTATGGCCAACAACTTGGTGCCAGGCGATTTGAGATACCGTGATGTCAATGGAGATGGTGTGTTGGATGCTGATGACCGTGTCATATTAGGTTCCTATTTGCCAAACTTTATGTATGGAGGTAACCTTGGAATTAGTTATAAAAACTTTGATTTCTCTGTAAATGTTTCAGGACAGTCTGGAAACAAAATCTTAAACCGCAAACGAGGTGAAGTCATTTTTACAAGTGATACCAATATGGATGCTGATTTGGCGATCAACCGTTGGCATGGCGAAGGAACTTCCAATTCCTACCCATCCTCAGCAGGTTTAAGAAAGAGCTGGAATCAAAAATTAAGTACTTATTTTATTGAAGATGGTTCCTATTTCAGGATTCAAAATATTCAATTGTCATACACGGTAAAACCTGGTTCCTTATTAGGAAAAAGGATGCCTGAAACGCGATTGACCTTTACTGCGGAACGACCGTTTACGTTCTTTAAGTATAATGGATTTGATCCAGAAGTACAAGATGGTGTTGATAGACAGACCTATCCTGTCCCAGCAGTTTACACGATGGGAATCAATATAAAAATCTAAAAAAAAATGCACGATATGAAGAATTTCAAACAACTATTAAACCCACTAGTCTATGTGCTAGTTGCAGGTTTGTGCTTTACATCCTGTGAAGACAAACTCAAAGAACAAGATGGCCAGCTGGGAACTGGCGATTTAGATTATACCAAAACCAGTGATATGATTATGCCGTTGATTGGTGCCTATGCCCAAATATATTCAAGAGGTTGGGAAGACCCACTGTTGATAGGGGTAAGAGGAGATGATGTCAACGCTGGAGGTCTGGGAGATCAACAACCCTTTGCGGAAACAGATTTGTTCAATTATGATAAGGGGTATTGGATGTATAATTCGCTATGGACCAATATGTACAGTGATATCTTAGATATTAACAACGCCAGGGAAACCATTCAAACCTATAAGGACTTTGCTCCAGAGAGTGCCTATGCCAAAGCCGATCAATATATGGCAGAAACTAAAGTGTTGAGTGGATGGACCCATCTTCAAATGTCTCGTGTATGGGGCAGCGTATTTATTATTACCCAGTCTGATGTTACTGATGACTTGGCGAACGGTGTTGCAACAAAAGCAGAGGTCATGAAGTATGTGTCTGATCTGATGGATGAGGCCCTGCCGTACCTACCTGATATGAGACCAAACCAACGTACCGATGTACCTGGCGGTGTCACCAAATACACGGCTCTGGCTGTAAAAGCTTTAGCCAATTTGGAACTCGAAAATTATCAAGAGGTGGCGAATGCTACAAGTACCATAATCAATTCTAATAAATTCATGTTGTTCAATGATTTCTATCAGTTATTTAAAATGCCTGGTGAGTTGAGCAATGAAAATTTATTTGAGTTTCAATATTCTGATTATGGTTCGGCAACAGGTTCAGTCAATAACCATCTTTACGCACCATTTGGGCCTCAAAATTGGACTCCGGCAAGGACAGGAGCAAGCTCAGGATGGGGATTTTATGAGCCGAGTTTCAAATTTATCAAGTTTATGTTGGACAGAAATGAAACGGTACGTTTGCAAACAAGCGTGTTGTTTACCGATAGAGGGATTGCAGAAATTAAAACAGATCCTGCTTATGCTACCTTACCGTCATGGATTTCAAACACTACGCCTGATGGTGATGTTATCAACGATTTTAACAGGGCAAAATTTTCCAGTGGAAAACACTATTTGCCATCCAAGCAGCTCACCGATGGCCGTAACAGCTATGGTTCAGGTAAGAACTTTATTGTTATTCGCTATGCTGAAATTCTATTGATGTATGCGGAAGCCTTGACAAAAGGAGCCAATGCTAGCGGAATGACGGCAGACCAAGCGGTTAATTTGGTAAGAAACAGAGCCGGCCTTGGAGACTTAACAGGCGTGACCCATGCAGATGTAATGGATGAGAAATTTGCCGAGTTGGCAATGGAGTGGGGCATTCGCTATTTCGATTTGATCAGATTGAAAAATTATGCCGAATTGAGCTATGATGGTAGAACATTTACCGAAGATAAGGCATTACTTCCTTATCCTCAGGCGCAAGTGGACTTGCTGCCATTGGGTGTTCAATAAAAATAATTCACTTTTAAATTATATAAAAATGAAAAAAATTAACAGACTAATTTTCGGAATATTCACCTTAATGTTGATGGTATCGTGTTACGAAGGTATTGATAAAATTTCGCAGGTAGACCCAGGACCGGATGCAGGTGCACCTATTGTAACCATAATGAGACCTGCTGACGGACTTGAAATTCAGGTTCCTGATCTGGTAACTTCCACAATGGTCCAATTTAGGGTTGAAGATGATATTGAGATTGCAACTATCACTGTCATGTTGAATGGTGTTGAAATTGCATCATATGACAGTTTTATCGATTATAGAATTGCCAACCTTGAGTTCATGCAAGATAATATCACAACTGGCGATCATGTATTGACAGTAACGGCAACCGATTTGGCCGGAAATGTGACTACGGCATCGTCGAATTTCACAAAATCACCTCCCTACACACCAATGTTCGCAGGAGAACAATTTTACATGCCGTTTGATGGCGACTTTACTGAATTAGTAAGCGTTATCGCGGCCGGAGAAGTTGGAAGTCCTGGATTTGGAGGCAGTAGTTATGCCGGTTCCAATTCCTACAAAGCAGGTACAGATAATTATTTGACCTTCCCGACAAGCGAACTGACTTTAGGTGAAAATTTTAGTGGCGCATTCTGGTATAAAGTCAATCCTTCACCAGACCGTTCGGGTATTTTGACCATAGGTGCCAATGCAGATAATCGAAACCAAGGTCTTAGATTGTTCCGTGAAGGAGGTGCCGAAAAACAACGGATCAAATTAAATGTTGGTACCGGAAGTGGAGAAAGCTGGAATGATGGTGGCGAAATTGATGTTGCCGCTGGAGGTTGGGTACATGTGGCGTTTACCATATCGCCGACAGAAACTAAAATTTACCTTAATGGAATGGAAGTCAATACGGGGACTTTAAGTGCGGCAGTAGATTGGACAGGTGCTTCCCAACTGGTCATTGGAGCAGGTGGTCCAACCTTTAGTTATTGGAATCACAAGTCGGATTCGAGTTTGATGGATGAGTTGAGATTATTTGACACGACATTGTCACAGACTGAAATCACAAGTATGATTGCCCAGGGAAGTCAACGAATGCATGTAAATTTTAATGGCAGTTATACCGATAATGTACGCGATATTGAAGCCACTATTGTAGGAACACCAGGTTTTGCAGGTGAAGGATATGCTGGTTCAAACGCCTATAAAGGTGCTGAGAATGCATATTTGACATTTCCTACAACAGGATTATTGAACAATCAATTCAGTGCTGCATTTTGGTATAAAATAAATGCAACGCCAGATCGTGCCGGTATTTTGGTCATAGGACCTCCAGATACAGAAAACGCCAATTTCCCTAATGTTCAAAATAAGAGAACCAGTGGATTCCGTTTCTTCCGAGAGGGTGGCCCTACCAATCAGATTTTTAAACTCAATGTGGGTAATGGCACCGCAGATGCTTGGTTTGATGGAGGTGCCGTTGCTACCATAGATCCGACTGCAAATAATGGATGGATTCATTTGGCCTTTACTATTTCTTCAACCGAATGTGTGGTGTATATTAATGGAGAGGTGGTCAAACGGGGCGACTTTACAGGAGTGGACTGGACCGGTTGCGATTTGCTTTCTGTGATGTCAGGAGCACCTCGATTTACAGGATGGAACCACAAATCTGACCTGAGTATAATGGATGAACTGAGAATTTTTGATAAAGCGCTTTCGCAGACTGAAATCCAATCTCTAATGTTCTAAGAAAAAATGAATCGTCGTAATGGCGGGTGTGTTTTTTTATTGAGTTAGTCTAATTTGATTTTGGCTGCATTCTGGCGACGGAGTGCAGCTAAAATTTATTAGTGAAACCCAAAACTCAGAAGCGTAGCGCATTGAGTTTTGATGGTTGAACTAATCCCGCTCTTTAGCGGGATCCAAACCCCTGTCTGCCGATAGGCAGGCAAAACTTAAAAATTGGTGCTCCTGGCACTTAAATTAAAGATTGTTCAATGGACTATTTTATGAATAAAATCTCTAACAAACTATTGATGTTCTGGATACCTTTTGTACTCCTTTTTGTTAGCTGTAATACTGCCGTAAAAAAGCAAGATCATCGGTCCCTTATAAGTAAATCAGAGGTTATACTTGCTGATGATCCTCTGCTGGATACCATTCAAAAACAGACCTTCAATTACTTTTGGGAAGGAGCCGAACCCAACTCTGGCTTGGCAAGAGAACGTCTCCATATGGATGACGTTTATCCTACCAGTCCTAAAAACACGGTAACTACAGGGGGTTCTGGATTTGGATTTATGGCGCTTTTGGTAGGGATTAAAAAGGGATATATTTCAAGAGAAGATGCTGTAAATAGATTCATTAAAATGGTGGACTTTCTTGAAAAGGCCGATCGCTTCCACGGCGCTTGGCCTCATTGGCTTAATGGCGAAACTGGCAAAGTACTGCCTTTTAGCAAAAAGGATGATGGAGGCGACTTGGTGGAAACTGCCTTATTGATTCAGGGCATGCTCACCGTTAGAGAGTATTTTAAAGACGGTAATGTCAAAGAAAAACAACTCGCCAATAAAATTGACCAACTTTGGAGAGAAGTGGAGTGGGATTGGTACACCAAAGGCGAGAACGTCCTGTATTGGCACTGGTCTCCCAACTATCATTGGGACATGGATTTCCCTATTGGTGGCTATAATGAATGTCTGATTATGTACGTACTTGCTGCAGCCTCACCGACGCATCCAATTTCTAAAGAAGTTTATGATCAGGGTTGGGCTTTGAATGGCAACATCGTATCTAAGGATTCTTTGTATGGCATCCCATTGGTGTTAAATTATTATGAAAACGATGACGCTGATATTGGTCCCTTATTTTGGGCGCATTATTCCTATTTGGGTTTGAATCCGAAAGGGTTGAAAGATCAATATGCCGATTATTGGCAATTGGTTCAAAACCATGCCAAGATTCACCATGCTTATGCTGTGGATAACCCAAAGAACTTTAAATTTTATGGAGATAGCTTATGGGGCATGACTTCCAGTTATTCCATTAATGGTTATAACGCTCATAGACCGGGAGATGATTTAGGTGTTATTTCACCTACCGCAGCCTTAGCGTCCATCCCTTACACTCCTGAAGAGAGCATGAAAATGCTTCATTATTTATATGAAAAACAAGATTCTCTTATCGGTAAATATGGACCTTATGATGCGTTTAGTTTAGATAAGAAATGGTACGTTAAGCGCTATCTGGCCATTGATCAGGGACCTATTCCCATCATGATTGAAAACTATCGATCAGGAATGCTTTGGGACTTGTTTATGCAAAATAAAGATGTTCAACATGGACTTGAGAAACTCGGATTCACTTTTAAAAATAAAATAAACTAAGATTTCATGAAAAAAATATACGGCTTTCTTTTAATTGCATTTATAACCTTTGCCTGTTCTAAAAGTTCACCTTCAGAACCCTTTAATCCACATCCTGTTGATGATGGACCAGTTCTTATCGATCCGTTGACCGATGTGGAGATGATGGATTTGGTGCAACGCGAAACTTTCAAATACTTTTGGGATTACGCAGAGTCAAATTCTAAAGCAGCAAGAGAACGTTATATTCCAAGTAACCCTTCCCAAGATCAACATGTGGTGACTTCAGGAGGAACTGGTTTTGGCTTGATGGCTATTTTGGTGGGTATTGAAAGAGGCTATATAACAAGAGCTGAAGCGGTGACAAGATTACAAACGCTTTTGACATTTTTAGAAAATGCTGACCGATTTCATGGAGCATGGTCACATTGGATCAATGGTACTAATGGAAGCACCATCCCGTTTAGCAACCAGGACAATGGTGGTGATTTGGTTGAAACATCCTTTGTGGCTCAAGGACTGATCTGTATCAAAGAATATTTTAAAAACGGCTCTCCAACAGAGGTGGAATTGGCCAATAAAGCAGATTCACTATGGAAAGGGGTTGAATGGGATTGGTACACAAAAAATGAAAACGTACTGTACTGGCATTGGAGTCCCAATTATGCCTTTGCCATGGATCTGAAAATTCAAGGTTATAATGAATGCCTGGTAACTTATGTTATGGCCGCCGCATCACCGGATTATTCCATTTCTCCTGATGTTTATACACAAGGTTGGGCAAGCAATGGTACTATTGAGTCTTCAAATGTGCAATATGGTTTACCACTAATTTTAAAACATGCCGGTTCACCTCAGTTTGGAGGCCCAATGTTTTTTAGCCACTATTCATTTTTGGGTTTGAACCCGATGAATTTAGTGGACCAGTATGCCAATTATAAAGATGTTGTGACCAATCACGCTAAAATCAATTATCAATATGCGGTTCAAAATCCGCAGAACTTTGAAGGTTACGGAATGGATTGCTGGGGGTTATCAGCAAGCTATTCCCGAAATACGGATGGATCCTTAGGTTATTCGGCACATAGTCCAGTAAACGATAAAGGTGTTATTTCACCTACGGCAGCTATTAGTTCTATCGCCTATACACCTACGGAATCTTTACGCGCCATGCATTATTTCTATCAGAACAAAGATAAATTATTGGGAAAGGCCGGATTTTACGATGCGTTCAGCCCTGAATATAATTTTTGGGTCGCTCAGGCTTATCTGGCTATTGATCAAGGCCCTCAGATCATTATGATTGAAAATCACAGAACGGGTTTGTTATGGAACTTATTCATGCAGAATGAAGATGTCCGTAACGGACTTGATAAACTTGGGTTTACCTATTAATAACTAAAGTTTTTAACTTTTTGGAGAACTTAAATGATTAAATAAATGAGCTTAAACTTTAAAAATATAATTTTTATAGTTGCGATACTTCTTTTAAATACTATAAAGATATCGGCGCAACATCAAGACCATTATCTCCAAGAACAATTTGTTTGTGGAAATGACACCTTAAACTATCGGATATTGATGCCTAAAAATTTTGAATCTCCCAATCAATTTCCGGTTATTTTGTTTCTTCATGGTGCTGGCGAAAGAGGCAGTGACAACTCACGGCAATTAATTCATGGCAGTGAATTGTTTTATAAAATGAAGGATTCCTTTCCTGCAATCGTCATCTTTCCACAATGTCCGCAAAACGATTATTGGGCAAATGCTACAATTGATCGAAACACAAAACCCCTTTCGTTAAGTTTCCCATTGGATAGCGCTCCAACCAAATCTATGACCTTAGTTATGCAATTACTGGACGAAATGCTGACCAAGCCCTATGTCAAAAAAGACCAGGTTTATGTTGGTGGACTTTCGATGGGCGGTATGGGGACTTTCGAAATCCTTTACAGAAAACCTGAAGTTTTTGCGGCGGCCTTCGCCATTTGTGGTGCAGGAAATCCTGAGGCTACAAAAGCTTATGCCAAAACCGTCCCGATGTGGATTTTTCACGGTGCCAACGATGATGTGGTCTCACCGCAGGAATCTGTGGATATGGTTTCCGGAATTTTAAAATATGGAGGGAAGCCTAATTTTTCGCTTTTTGCCAAAGACAATCACAACAGTTGGGATTCGGCATTTGCTGAACCAGAACTGATGCCTTGGTTATTTTCTAACTCTAAATCTAAATAATGAAATTACAATCTTTTAACTCCGTTTTTTTTAGCATCCTGCTTATCGGCTTGTTTTCCTGCAATACCTATCAGGCACAAACCCAAGTGAAACCTCAAAAATCCATTGAACAGAAAGTAGATTCGATTCTGAAATTGATGACTTTGGAAGAAAAACTGGGTCAGCTCAATTTGCCTTCTGCTGGAGATATCACAACGGGTCAAGCCACAAGTTCCGACATCGGAAAAAAAATTGAAGAAGGTAAAGTGGGCGGATTATTCAATATTAAAACGGTCCAAAAAATCAAAGAAGTCCAAAAAGTGGCCATGGAAAAAAGCAGATTGAAAATTCCGTTATTATTTGGCATGGATGTGATTCATGGTTACGAAACGACATTTCCAATTCCTTTGGGATTATCAAGTTCTTGGGATATGCCCATGATCGAAAAGACCGCGCGTATTGCAGCTATTGAAGCCAGTGCCGATGGCATCAACTGGACCTTTTCACCTATGGTTGATCTGTCTCGTGATGCGCGATGGGGTCGCGTTTCTGAGGGGTCTGGAGAAGATGTTTACTTGGGCAGCCAAATCGCAATAGCCATGGTTAAAGGGTATCAAGGTACAGATTTGACCGACAACAAGACTATCATGGCCTGTGTGAAACATTTCGCATTATATGGTGCTTCAGAGGCTGGACGCGATTATAACACCGTCGATATGAGCCGGATCAAAATGTACAACGATTTCTTACCCCCTTACAAAGCAGCGATTGATGCTGGTGTGGGTTCAGTGATGGCATCATTTAATGAAATTGATGGGATTCCTGCCACAGGAAATAAATGGTTGATGACCGATTTACTACGCACCGATTGGGGATTTGACGGATTTGTGGTAACCGATTATACTGGCATCAATGAAATGGTTGATCACGGAATGGGGGATCTTCAGGCGGTTTCCGCAATGGCAATTAACGCTGGAATTGATATGGACATGGTTGGTGAAGGCTTATTGACGACCTTGGAAAAATCGTATAAGGAAGGTAAAGTTTCTATGGAAACAATTGATACAGCAGTGAAACGCATGCTTACGGCTAAATATGAATTGGGCCTTTTTGATGATCCTTATAAATATTGCGATGTCAACCGAGCAAAAACAGAAATCTTTACTGATGAGCACCGTGCATTCGCCAGAAAAGTATCGGCGGAATCGATGGTATTGTTGAAAAACGACAATCAAACCTTACCCTTAAAAAAATCAAGAACTATTGCATTAGTTGGACCTTTAGCCAATAATGCGGTGAATATGGCAGGCACATGGTCTGTGGCCACCAAACAAGAAAAATCCATTCCGTTGTTGGAAGGCTTGAAAATCGTGGTCGGTGATAAAGCTAAAATTTTATACGCCAAAGGCAGTAATCTTGCTGAGGATTTGGAGTACGAAAAACGCGTCACCATGTTTGGAAAGGACATTCCTCGTGACGGACGTACAGACAAGCAAATGCTTGATGAAGCTTTGGAAATCGCCTCCAAATCGGATGTGATTATTGCGGCTTTGGGCGAATCGGCTGAAATGAGTGGTGAAAGCAGTAGCCGAACCAATCTTGACATTCCGCAAATTCAAAAGGATCTGTTGCAAGCACTTTTAAAAACAGGAAAGCCTGTCGTTTTGGTCATGTTTACCGGTCGTCCCTTGACCATTGAAGAAGAGGTGGAAACCGTTCCGGCCATTTTGAATGTATGGTTTCCTGGAAGTGAAGCTGGTTTGGCAATTTCTGATGTCTTGTTTGGCGATGTGAATCCTTCAGGAAAATTAACGGCGACGTTTCCACGGAATGTGGGACAGATCCCTATTTACTATAACCATAAAAACACCGGACGTCCATTAAACAATAAAGAAGGCGTTTTTGAGAAATTCAGATCCAATTATCTGGATGTCCGCAATGAGCCATTATTTCCTTTTGGATATGGATTGAGCTATACCACCTTTGACTATTCGAACTTAAAATTGAGCACCAATCAAATCGACATGAATGGTACTATTTATGTTTCCGTGGATGTTAAGAATTCAGGGAATTATGATGGGAAGGAAGTCGTTCAGCTCTACATCAGAGATTTGGTGGGGTCAGTGACGCGTCCGGTGAAGGAATTAAAAGGCTTCGAAAAAGTGGAAATCAAAAAAGGCGAAACTAAAACAATAAGATTCAACCTGACTGTTGAAGATTTAAAATTCTACAATTCCAATTTGGATTTTGTAGCGGAACCCGGACAGTTTGAAGTTTTTGTGGGCACCAATTCTGACACCACTATGAAAACTGGATTTGAGTTGAAAAATTAAGGTTAAAAAGAGACCTCACAATCCTGAGAGCTATCGGGATGAATCTGTGAGGTCTAATCATGTTAGCTATGAATAAATTATTTGTAATATTATTTTGTTTCGTGTTTACTTGCGTCAACGCACAGCAACTGCAGTCCCCATCAAAGGACATTGTGGTTGATTTCTCGTTGGATGACCAGGGGGAACCAACGTATCAAATTATGTATAAAGGGAAAGAAGTCCTCAAACCAAGTAAAATGGGGGTTCTGTTGAAGGATGGAAATACATTGAACAAAAACTTCAGGATCCTTGATGTTGAAACCAGCACATTTGACGAGAATTGGACGCCAGTTTTAGGTGAGGAAGCAGTGATAAGAAACCATTACAACCAAATGACCGTGCATTTGGAACAAAAGGAATCTGATCAGAAAATGGACATTGTTTTCAAGGTGTATGATGAAGGGGTTGCTTTCAGATATGAGTTTCCATTTGAAAATAAAGCCCACTATTTTATTATTTCGGACGAGACTACCGAATTTAATCTAACGGGCAATCACAAGACGTTTTGGCTTCCCGGGGATTATGATAGTCAGGAATACAATTATAACGAAACCAAATTTTCGGATATTGATATTTCTAAAATTGATCGAAACAACGGAATCGCCTTGCAAAGTGTGGAAAGCAATTATAGGGTGCAGACCCCTTTAATGCTGAAATCAGACGACAATTTATACCTCAATATTTTTGAAGCAGCAGTCAATAATTACCCTGTAATGCATTTGGATGTCGATACTGAAAATTACACGTTGACCTCCAATTTGGTTCCTAATGCCATTGGGGACAAGGCTTATCTTAGAACGCCGTCAACAACACCTTGGCGCACCTTTATGGTCAGTGATGATGCTCGGGATATTGTGGGTTCCAAAATGATTCTGAATTTGAACGAACCCAATAAAATTGAAGATACCTCATGGATCAAGCCTATGAAATACATAGGTATTTGGTGGGAAATGCATGTGGGGATAGCTACTTGGGATTATGCGGGCAGTCAAAACGCACAGAATTCCTTAACCAAGGAGCTGTTGCCTTCCGGAAAACATGGTGCCACAACGGAAAACACCAAACGTTATATCGATTTTGCCGCAAAACATGGTTTTGATGGCGTGTTGGTAGAAGGTTGGAACGTAGGATGGGAAGATTGGTTTGGAAATTGGAAAGAAGATGTTTTCGATTTCCTGACTCCGTATCCCGATTTTGATATTGAGGAAGTCCATAGATATGCCAAATCAAAAGGTGTAAAAATGATTATGCACCATGAAACGTCGGGATCGGTTGGCAATTATGAACGGCATTTGGACCGCGCTATGGATTTGATGAAAAAATACGATTATCCGGCGGTCAAAACGGGTTATGTGGGTCGAATAATCCCTCGGGGCGAATATCATGACGGACAAGCCATGGTCAATCACTTTAATTTTGTGGCCGAACGTATGGCAGATAATCAGTTGATGGTCAATTCACACGAAAGCACACGTCCAACGGGCTACCACAGAACCTATCCAAATTATATTGCCGCAGAAGCCGCACGTGGGAATGAGTTCAATGCATGGAGCAATGGAAATCTACCTTCCCACGAAACCGTTTTGCCTTTTACAAGATTGCTGGGTGGTCCTATGGATTATACCCCGGGAATTTTTGAAATCAAAATGAGTGCTTACGACCCCACTAAAACCGAACAGGTTCATACCACCTTGGCCAAACAATTAGCCTTGTACGTTACGCTGTATTCACCACTGCAAATGGCAGCCGATTTGCCGGAGAATTATGAAAAGCATTTGGATGCCTTCCAATTTATAAAAGATGTGCCGTTAGATTGGAAAACCTCCAAATATCTCGAGGCTGAACCGGGTGATTACCTCACGGTGGTTAGAAAGGATAAAAACTCCGAAAACTGGTTCTTGGGGGCGATAACCGATGAATATCCGAGGAAAACAGAAATTCCATTGGATTTCCTGTCGCCAAACCAGACCTATAAAGCCACTATTTATCAGGACGGAAAGGATGCGCACTGGGAGAAAAACCCAAAAAGTTATACGATCAAAACAGAAACGGTAACCAATAAATCCAAACTCAAATTGACTTTGGCTGCGGGTGGTGGAACGGCCATTAGTTTTATGGCCATAAACTAACTTCAAGCACCATGCTTTGAAGATGTGAAGACTCAGTGAAAATTGAATCAATTATAAAGAGATGATGAAATTCGTTAAAAATAATATGTTGAGGCTCATAACATCAATAGGTATGTTGATCGTCTTTAATGCACATTCACAACAAAAAACCTATTGTAACCCCATCAATATTGATTATGGTTATACTCCTTTTGACCGATTTGCATCGCAAGGGAAACACCGGGCTACTGCAGATCCTGTCATTGTAAATTTTCAGGAAAAGTTGTTCCTGTTTTCCACCAATCAAGAAGGCTATTGGTACAGTGACAATATGCTCGATTGGACCTTTGTGCCACGAAAGTTTCTTGTGGACGATACTTATAAACACGATTTAAATGCCCCGGCCGCATGGGCAATGAAAGACACCTTATACGTGTATGGCTCCACTTGGAAATCAGATTTCCCTATTTGGAAAAGCACCAATCCCACCATTGACGATTGGGAAATTGCTGTGGATACTCTCAAAGTAGGGGCTTGGGATCCAGCATTTCATTATGATGAAGACACTGATGATTTGTATCTTTATTGGGGTTCCAGCAATGTTTGGCCGCTCTTGGGCACCAAGATCAACACCAAAACCATGCAGTCTGAAGGCTTTGTAAAACCTATTTTACAATTAAATCCGGAAGACCACGGCTGGGAACGTTTTGGAGAATATAATGACAATGTGTTCTTGCAGCCCTTTTTGGAAGGCGCATGGGTCACCAAACACAACGGTTTATATTACATGCAATATGGTGCCCCGGGAACGGAATTCAGTGGCTATGCCGATGGGGTTTATGTGAGTAAAAATCCGTTGGAAGGTTATGAATACCAAGCACACAATCCATTTTCATACAAGCCGGGCGGTTTTGCCAGTGGCGCTGGACATGGTGCCACCTTCCATGATAATTTTGATAATTATTGGCATGTATCGACCATAGCGATTTCCACAAAAAATAATTTTGAACGACGCTTGGGAATATGGCCTGCAGGTTTTGATCAGGATGATGTCATGTATTGCAACACAGCCTACGGCGATTATCCGACGTATTTGCCGGAATATGGTCAGGATAGGGATTTCACGAAAGATATGTTTGCAGGTTGGATGTTGCTCAACTATCAAAAACCTGTCCTTTCTTCTTCAACCTTAGGAGCTTATCATCCCAACTTCGTGGTGGATGAGGATATCAAAACCTATTGGAGTGCCAAAACCGGAGATAAAGGCGAGTGGTTTCAAACCGACCTGGGTGAAGTGTCCACCGTCAATGCCATTCAAATTAATTATGCCGATCAAGATGCCAAGTTTTTAGGAAAGACCTTGGGTAAATTCCATCAGTATAAAATCTACGGTTCCAATGACGGTAAAAAATGGACGGTGATTGTAGATAAGAGTAAAAACAAAACAGATGTGCCTCACGATTATATCGAATTGGCAAATCCTGTGAAAGCACGCTATTTAAAACTCGAAAACTGGTACATGCCCACAGGGAAGTTTGCCTTAAGTGGATTCAGGGTATTTGGAAAGGGAACTGGAGAAAAGCCAAAAGCCGTCGAACGATTTGTCGCTTTGCGTGCCACGCCTAAAAAATATGGCGAACGCAGAAGTATTTGGTTCAAATGGCAACAAAATCAGATGGCAGATGGGTATGTAATATACTGGGGCAAATCACCCGATAAACTCTACGGAAGCATCATGGTATATGGTAAGAATGACTATTATTTTACGGGAGCAGATCGCGTGGATCCGTACTATTTTCAAATAGAGGCATTCAACAATAACGGGATTTCTGAACGCACTGAAATTATAAAGGCTGAATAAAACAAAATCTATGAGAGCACGTCATTTTTTAATCGCAAGTTTTATCTTTTTCGGATGTCTATGGACTTTGAGTGCGCAAAACGCGCCTTCCAAATATGAAGCCAAAATAGATTCGTTGATGAATCTGATGACTTTGGAAGAAAAAATAGGTCAGACTGTAATGTACGGCGGGGGCTGGGCCAAAACAGGTCCCTTTGTCAATACGGATTATGAAAAATACATCAGGGAAGGTAGCGTAGGGGCGATGCTGAATGTTTATACCGCTAAGGCCACTCGTGATCTGCAGAAAATTGCTGTAGAAAACACCCGTTTGGGGATTCCACTGTTGTTTGGTTATGATGTGATTCATGGCCATCGGACCATATTTCCAATCAATCTCGCATTGTCAGGAAGTTGGGATCCTGAGCTTGTTGAACTTACCTCACGCATCGCCGCTGAAGAAGCTTCGGCAGAAGGATTGCACTGGACTTTTGCTCCCATGTTGGACATTGCAAGAGATCCGCGTTGGGGAAGGATTTCAGAGGGTGCAGGAGAAGACGTTTATCTGACGAATGTCTTGGCAAAGTCTTATGTAAAAGGTTTTCAGGGCGATGATTTGTCAAAGAACAACACCATTCTTGCCTGTGCCAAGCATTTTGTGGGTTATGGCGCTGCACAAGCCGGTCGTGACTATCATACGGTCAGTATGGGAGAAGATGAATTGCGCAACGTGTATTTACCGCCATTTAAAGCAGCGGTCGACGCTGGAGTGGAAACCTTTATGACCGCTTTTAATGAGTTGAACGGTATTCCTGCAACCGGAAATAAATTTATTTTTCGCGACATTCTTCGCAATGAATGGGATTTTAAAGGCTTTGTCGTATCCGATTATACGGCCATTAATGAACTAATTCCACATGGTTTCGCAAAAGACAGCTTGGATGCTGCACGTTTGGCAATGCTTGCCGGTGTGGATATGGATATGATGGGACATGTGTATCGTAAGAATTTAAAGAAATTAATTGAAGAGGGTGAGGTTAGTGAGGACTTGGTCAACGAATCCTGTCGGAAAATTTTATCGGCAAAATTCAAATTGGGATTGTTTGAGGATCCTTATCGTTATTCTGACGAAAAACGCCAACAGGAAACCATCTATAAACCTCAATTTTTAAAAGCCGCCCGTGATGCTGCGGCAGCTTCTTCGGTATTGTTAAAAAACGATGGAAATGCATTACCACTGGAAAAGTCGGCTACCATTGCCTTGATCGGTCCCTTGGCAAAGGATGAATATCACATCAACGGAAATTGGGGTGGTGCTGGAGATAGAAAAGGGAAGTCGGTGAGTATTTATGAAGGTCTTCAGGAGTATTTAAAGGACAGTCAAATGTTATATGCAAAGGGATGCGAATTGGAAAAGGATGACGAAAGTGGCTTTCAAGAAGCTATTGATGTCGCCAAAAAAGCGGATGTGGTGCTTCTCGTGATGGGCGAAAGTTACCATATGAGCGGCGAGGCAGCATCGCGAACTGACATTAGAATCCCTGGGATCCAACCAAAACTGATCAAGAAAATTCGGGAGGCAGTTCCCAATAAAAAAATTGTTTTGCTCTTAATGAATGGAAGACCTTTGGATCTTTCCGAAGAAATAGGACAAGTGGATGCTATTTTGGAAGCTTGGTACCCCGGAACCATGGGAGGTAGTGGGGTTACCGACGTCTTGTTTGGGGTTTATAATCCATCGGCGAAGTTGACGGTGACGTTTCCACGTAATGTTGGCCAGATTCCAATTTATTACAATATGAAAAACACGGGGCGTCCCATCCCGGAATCCAATCCGAAGCAAGATTATAAGTCCAATTATATCGATTCGCCGAACACCCCATTATTCGTTTTCGGACACGGACTGAGCTATACCACATTTCAATACTCTGAGCTTACCCTGTCGTCAACACATATCGGATTTAATGACACACTTACAGCAACGGTAAGCATTACCAATACCGGGAATTACGACGGCCATGAAGTTGTCCAGCTTTATATACACGATAAGGTAGGAAGCATTACGAGGCCAGTGAAGGAACTCAAAGGTTTCCAAAAGATCTTTCTTAAAAAGGGAGAAAGTAAAATCGTAACGTTTAATATATCGGTTGAAGATTTGAAATTTTACAATAATAACATGGAATATGTGGCTGAAGCAGGAGAATTTGAAATTGCCATTGCGCCAAGTTCTGATTTTAAATTTAAACATTTATTTACCCTTGAATAACCCTTAATTTAATACTAAATAGCAGATCATTATGAAAAAACAATTACTCATATTACTTATGTTGATGACCTCTATAAGCTTTGCACAGCAATATGCATTTATAGATTTCGGAAACTCATCCACCACCACGCCTGGGAATTGGAACAACGTAGTCACCACCATGCAAAACCAGACGGGCGTCATTGTCAACCTGATTGATTCCAATGGGAGCGCTACAGGAGTGACTCTCGAACTCACTGACTCTTTTGATGCCATCAATACCAATGGAACCACGTCACCTAATAGCGCATTGCCTTTTCCGGCATCGGCTACAAGGGATAATTTTTTTGGAGCGACCAGTGCAGGTTTTAACGGAAACATCACCCTTACCGGGGGTTTTACCTTAACTGGCTTGGACCCTTCAAAGTATTATTCATTTATAGTGTTCAGTTCCAGAACGGGAGTGAGCGATAATCGTGAAACACTTTATACCGTAACTGGTGCAACAACTGCTGCTGAAGGTTTAAATGCCTCTAATAATACCTCAAATACTGCTGATATTTTAAATATTCAATCTACAGCAGGTGGTGAAATCACGTTTGAAGCCAAACCGGGACCTAATAACAACAATTCTTTTGGATTTTTCTATTTGGGTGCACTTCAATTGATTATTAGTGATTCGCCCATCGGAGACACCACTCCAGACCCCACATTGACCTTGACCTATCCTAATGGCGGTCATCTATGGGAAGTAGGTAAAACCGTTAGGGTGAAATGGTCAAGCATTGCGGTGACCGATATGTTGATCGAATTTTCATCAGATAATGGCGCTAATTGGTCTACAATAGCCACAGCTCCAGCGTCACCTCAGTATTATGACATGGTGGTTCCCAACACGATTTCCTCATCTTGTCTAATTAGAATTTCAGGAGAAGGCTTGACCGATACAAGTAATGCTAGCTTTGAAACCATACCCAATGAAGGCATGGTTTATCGGATTGTCATCCTCGGTTCCTCAACCGCAGCAGGTGTTGGGCCATCAGACGGCAATAATGCCTGGGCCACCAAATACCGCAACTATCTTACTGAAATGGATACGCGTTATGATATTGTCAATTTAGCTGTGGGTGGCTATGCTACCTACAATATTTTACCAACGGGCACACCAATTCCATCTGGAGTAAGTAGAACAATTGATACACAAAGGAATATTACAAAGGCTATTGAATTGGTTCCAGGAGGTGTCATTATTAATATGCCTTCCAATGATGCTGCAAGTGGGTATCCTGTTGCAGATCAAGTGGCAAACTACAATCTCATCAGCGCCGTGACCACGAGTGAGGAAGTGCCATTATGGGTCACCACGCCACAGCCTCGAAATTTTGGGAGTAATACAACAAATCTGAATATTCAAACCCAAATGGTGACCGAGACCAACACGATGTTTGGTGATTTTGCCATCGATTTTTGGACTGGGTTTCCTATTGCCAATAATAACGGCATCCTTCCACAGTATGATTCTGGGGATGGTATCCATTTTAATGACGCTGCACATCAGATTTTATTTGATAGAGTTATTGCCAAAGGCGTACACCTGGCAGTAAAGGCAAAGGCGGATGCGTTAAGTGTGGAGGATCATGTTACGGCAGATTTCATAGTGTTTCCAAATCCAGTGACTACAACGGCTACCATTAAGTTCACACAGACACTTTCCCAAGAAGTCACAATCTCATTGATGGATATGTTGGGTAAAGAAATTTACCGAAAAACACAGACCCCTGTAAACAATACCATGTCTTTTTCGAGAGATCAGATTGAATCAGGATTTTATATCCTAAAAATTAATAGTGCGAGTAAAATTATTACAAAAAGAATATTAATCAACTAAAAACAAAAACAATGAAAAAAATTACACAAACATTAGCAATATTATGTATTGCTACATTTACAATGACGGTACAATCGCAGCAGGTTTTCCTTTTCGATTTGAACCACAACAATTCGGAACTTAACCGGACAGAGGGTAACTGGAATAATCATTTGGCAAGTGCTATGACTACAGACATCAGCAACTTTATCAATGATCAAGGTGTGGCTTCAACCTATTCTTTTGGAGTAACAGATGACTTTGTTTCGGCCAACAACAATGGAACAACCTCTCCCGATCCTAGTATTGGTTTTCCTGCTACGGCAACAATTGACTCCTATTATGTCCAGAATGGAAGTAACGAAACAGGAGCTTTTACCTTTTCGGGTTTGAATACTTCCATGTATTATCAATTTGAAATATTTGCTTCGCGGGTAGGTGTAACTGATAATCGTCAGGCTCAATATACCGCAACTGGTGCCAATACCGGAATTGCTTATTTGGACGGTGGAAACAATACCGCCAATACGACGACTATCGTCAATATCCAGCCTGACGCGACTGGAAATATTGTATTAGCACTTCAAAAGGGACCTGAAAACACGAACGGCTCCGGCTTTTGTTATATTGGAGCTATCAAAATGACGGAAACTACAGAGCTTTCAACTCCTGATTTCTCATTGGAGGCCAATGTCACTGTTTCTCCAAATCCAGTAACCGAATCATTTTTAGTTCGCTTTAATATGAATAGCACTGCAAAAGTTTCCATTGCCCTTTATGATACTGCAGGCAAAATGGTCACATCTATTTTTAATGATAAGGTTTCAGCTGGTATATTTAACCATACTTGGAATAGAACTTCAGGGGAAGGCGAGACAATTGCCGCGGGACTTTACATTTTGGAAATCAACGCAGGTGATCATAAAATGAGCAAGAAATTAATTTTGAAATAGTACAACTTAATTTAAAACATGATCATATGAAGCCACATATAACATATCAAATTAGAAATTTGCTGATCCTGTTTTGTGTGGCTTTTTCTTATCAATTGAGCGCCCAAAAATCCATCATAAATTCCGGGTGGCAATTCACCTTGGATACCACAAAAACCAATTGGCAAACGATCAATATTCCGCACACATGGAATAAAAATGATGCTTTTGACGACGACCCCGGGTATTTAAGAGGTTTGGGTTTTTATCAAAAACAAGTATATGTTCCTATCGAGAAAAAAGAATTAATACATTATCTCCGTTTTAAAGGCGTCAACCAAGAAGCCAATGTCTATGTGAATGGCCATTTTGTCGGCAATCATAAAGGGGGTTATACAGCCTTTAATTTTAATATTACAGAGTTCTTGAAATTTGGGGATTATAATCTTATTGAAGTAAAGGTTGACAATTCGTATAATGCGAATATCCCACCCTTGGACATCGACTTTACAATTTATGGCGGTATTTATAGAGATGTGGAATGGATTGCAATACCAAAGCAACATCTCACTTTAAATGATTTTGCATCTGAAGGCTTTTATGTGGATTACCCTAATGTTTCCAAAGAAAAAGCCAGTGTAGAAGTAACGGTTTTTTTGGACAATTTTGATGTGAAATCGGCTACAAATCAACTCGAATTAAGTATTTCAGATGCCGATGGAAAAATCATCCGTACTGAAACTAAAAAAATAAAAATCAACGCCAACACCACCGAAAAACTGAAGATACATTTTCCAGAAATCCGTAATCCAAATTTATGGTCGCCTGAACATCCGTACCTCTATCAGTTGCAAATTGTGTTAAAAGATAAGAATGGAACTATTTTAGAAGAAAAATCATCGCATGTTGCATTCCGTTGGGTCAGTGTCGATCCAAATAAAGGCTTGATCCTTAACGGAGAACCTTACAAACTAATTGGAGTTAATAGACATCAGGATTACGAAGGCTATGGAAGTGCCGTACCGATGCAGCTTCAGGAAAATGACATTTATCTGATAAAAAATATGGGATCCAATGTGATTCGTTTTGCACATTATCCACAAGCTCAGGAACTCTATAAGTTATGCGATGAACTTGGACTTCTGGTATGGTCAGAAATCCCAGTTGTCAATAAAGTGACCAACACGCCTGAATTTTTTGAAACCAGCCTGACCATGCAGGAAGAACATCTCAAACAGTATTATAATTTTCCTTCTGTGGTGATGTTTGGGTATATGAACGAGATTTTTCTTCGTTTGGTTTTTGATAGAACATCTACTGACCAAGAAAAAGAGGATGCTAAAGTGTATAGCTATGAACTTGCAAAACAGTTGGAGGATTTCACAAGGAAAATGGCGCCCAACCGATTGACAGTGATGGCACTGCACTTCAATGAAGTCTATAACGACACTAAAATCGCCGATTTGTCCATGCTGATTGGATGGAATCTCTACTTTGGATGGTATAACGACACCATTCCTGATTTGGGCATATTTTTGGATGACCAACACAAACGTTTTCCAAACCGCTCCATCATGATATCAGAATATGGTCCCGGGGCGGATGTCAATATTTCGAGTACCACCCCAAAAAAGTACGATTATACCCAAGAATATCAATTGATCCTGCATAAAAGCTATTATGATCAAGTCATGGCGCGCGATTTTGTGGTCGGTATGACCGCTTGGAATTTTGCCGACTTCGGTTCAGAGTTTAGAGGAGAGACCATCCCGCATGTCAATCAAAAAGGATTGGTGCAATACAATCGGGAGCCAAAGGATGTCTATTATTGGTACAAATCAGTTCTGAATACAAAAGAGCCTCTTCTACACATTGCTTTAAATCCAGAACACCCTTTGAGTTTAATCGATGAAGACCAGCGAACCGTATCGATTTTTTCAAATGAAAAGAAGGCGGAAGTTTTTTTGAATGGCGAATTGATTGATGCTGTTACTTTTATTGACGGACTGGCTACAGCGGCTATTCCATTTATAAATGGTGAAAATGAATTGAAAGTAATTTCAGATTCACAAGAAGAGACCAAAACGGTTCAAGTATTCAAAACAGATAATTTGAAAACAGCGCATTTCAAAAGATTTGGAATCAACCTTGGATCTCATTTCAGTTTTTACGATAAAGAGAATGATGTCACCTTCGTTCCAGATAGGCCGTATTCTGAAAATCTTTACGGCCATTTTGACGGAACACCCTATAACATTACCAAAGATAAAAATCAAGGCATTCCCAATAATATTAAAAACACAGAAAAAGAAGGGATTTTTCAAACCATGCTTGAAGGTTGTACAAGCTACAAAGTAGATGTTCCGGATGGCCAATATCAGGTCACTTTGTTTTTTGTAGAACCACAAATAAAAAGTAACATTGAGATGATTTTTAATTTAACCGTCGAAAAAGCATTGTCCAATGAAGACTCAAAAAGACAACGTGTTTTTGATGTTTTTATAAATGACAACTTGATTGAAAGCCGTTTTAATATGGCGAAAACTTTCCCAGATAAATATGGTGTAACCCTCACGAGTATTGTAAATATCAGAAACAACGAAGGTTTAAGCATAAACCTCAAACCCATTGAAGGGAAGACGGTCCTTAGTGGAGTTTTGATTGAAAAGAAAGATTAACGAATGAAGAAAATAATTTATTACCTATTGCTATGTAGTTTCAATTTTGGATTTTCCCAATCAAATGTCACTACCTATACTTATGCCATAAAAGGATTGGACACCTTAAAAATGGATGTCTATACACCAAAAAAAATGAAAAAAAATGATTCCGTCCCAGTCTTATTGTGGATGCATGGTGGCGGATTTGTTGGCGGTAGTAGAAGTTATCCAAGTGAAGTGAAATTGGCTGAATTGGCTGCAGAGAAAGGGTATTTAGGTATTTCCATCTCCTATCGATTGACCAGAAAAGGCCAACCGACAGGCTTTGGATGTGATTGTCCAAAAGCCGATAAACTGCTGACCTTTAAAAATGCAGCAATCGACTTTCTGGACGCTGCAAAATTTATTTATGAGAATAGGGCTCTGCTTGGAGCTGACACCACTAAAATTATCGCTGGTGGAAGTAGTGCTGGTGCAGAAGGCATGCTCAACGCGGTTTATATGCGGGAGTATTTTATTGACGATTTAAAAAATTATCAAAAAATCAAATTCGCTGGCGTCTTTTCTTTAGCTGGAGCCATGGTCAATGCGGATTATGTTTCAAAAGACAATGCGCTGCCTTCGGTGTTTTTTCACGGGACAGCGGATAATTTAGTGCCTTTTGCAAGTGCGCCGCATCATCTTTGTAAACCGGAAAAGAAAGGCTATATCATGCTGGATGGCTCGTCAACCATAGTCGATAGATTGTTGGAATTGGAAATGCCCTATTATTTCTACAAAGTGATTGGAGGCAAACATGAATTGTCAAATATCCCGTTTGACCAATTGGATGAGGTCTTCGAATTTTTCAACAACACCATCTTTAAAAGAGAAGTCATACAAACTGTTAGAATAATTAAGAAAACATGAAAAAGTTAGCATGTTATTTATTGATCCTTGTCATTTTTCAATCGTGCAAGACCAAACCGGAAGTTGCTGCCGAAACGCAACCACAACAAAGACCGAACATTATTTATATCATGGCTGATGACCATGCTACCCAAGCCATTAGTGCTTATGGACATCCCATTAGCAAATTGGCACCTACACCCAATATTGACCGTATCGCAGAGGAAGGTGCTATTTTTATGAATAATTTCTGTACGAATTCCATCTGTGGGCCGAGCCGCGCCGTAATTCTTACCGGAAAACACAGTCATATTAACGGTTTTAGAATGAACGGCAACAAGTTTGATGGCGACCAACCCACCTTTCCAAAGATGCTACAAAAAGCGGGATACAATACTGCACTCATCGGAAAATGGCATCTGTACGGGAATCCTCAAGGGTTTGACCATTGGAATATTTTAACCGATCAAGGCAATTATTACAACCCGGATTTTATCGCCATAAATGAAACCACCCAAAAGGTGGATACCACAAGGATTGAGGGCTATGCCACAGACATTATCACTGAAGATGCCATAAGATATCTGGATAAGGTAAAAGACAGCAAACAGCCCTTTCTCTTAATGGTACAGCACAAAGCGCCCCATCGCAATTGGATGCCAGCACTCAGACATTTGAACAAATATGATGATGTCAAGTTCCCATTGCCAGATACATATTTTACCGACCATGAAGGTTCTATCGCCTCAAAAGAACAATACCAAACCATTTATAGAGACATGTATGAAGGTCACGACTTAAAAATGACCGTTGCAAAAGGAAGTAATGAATTGGCACACAATCCGTGGAAAACGGATTTTGAAAGGATGACCAAAGAGCAACGCGCCATTTGGGACCAAGCCTACGGACCAAAAAATGACGCTATGCACGATGCCAATTATAACGAAGAGGAATTGGCACTCTGGAAAGCACAACGTTATTTGCAGGATTATTTGGCCACCATAGCGTCGGTTGATGAAGGTGTTGGTAAAATTCTCGATTATTTAAAAACCAACGGTTTGGAAGAAAATACCATCATCATTTACACCACCGATCAAGGTTTTTATTTAGGTGAAAAGGGTTGGTTTGATAAGCGGTTTATGTATGAAGAATCGTTGGCGATGCCTATGGTCATGAGATATCCCACAGTGATCAAGCCCGGCACTAAAATTACGGCATTGACCCAAAACCTCGATTTTGCCGAAACCTTTTTAGATTTTGCCCAAGCAGAGATTCCAGCCGATATGCAAGGCAAATCATTGAAACCATTATTGACAAAAAAAGCCAATGATGCCGATTTTAGAGATGCCATATACTATCATTACTACGATTTTCCGGCTTTCCACATGGTCAAAAAAATGTACGGAGTGCGTACCAATCGCTATAAATTAATCCATGTATATGATGATGTAGATCAATGGGAACTCTATGATCTGCAAACAGACCCTAAAGAAATAAACAACCTCATTGATGATGATTCTTATACTGATATTGAAAGGGAATTGCGAAATAAACTTGGAGCTTTGCAAGAGAAATACTTAGTAACGGATAAAGAATTTGAAAAAGCGAGTCCAGAATCCATTCAACGCAGTTATAAAAACTTTGAGCGCTTGAGAGGACAACCCATGGAAGCTTACAAACACTAAAATTTATATATCATGAATACATTCAAAACATTAAGTATGTGCTTGGCGCTAGTCGTAGTTGTTGCCTGTAAGGAAAGTACAGATGATAAAAAGATTCTGGAGGAAACCCAAACCGGGAATTCCGTTGAAAACACCAAAAACAATTTTACAACCTATTGTAACCCCATAGATATTGATTATTCCTATATGTCACATTATCGCGCCAAGAATAACGTTTCCTATCGTTCAGGAGCTGATCCGGCCGTTGTGAACTTTAAAGGGCGTTTTTATATGTTCGTCACACGATCGCACGGCTATTGGGCGTCTGACGATATGAGCAACTGGACATTTATAAAGCCTCAAAGTTGGTATTTTAACGGCTCCAATGCGCCAGCCGCAGCAGTGAAGGATGGTAAAATTATTGTTTTGGGAGATCCATCGGGAAGAGGAGCGGTTATTGAAACTGACAATCCAGAATTGGGCGATTGGAAAACCAATTATGCAGTCATCAATATGCCACACGGTACCCAGGACCCAGATTTGTTTGTGGATGATGATGGGAAAGTTTACCTCTATGAGGAGTCCTCCAACAAATGGCCAATTCGCGGCATTGAGTTAGATCCTGAAAACTATTATATCCCGTTGGGAGAACAAGTTGATCTGTTCAATCTTAACCCAGAGAAACACGGATGGGAGCGTTTTGGACAGGATCATAGATCTGATTTAAAACCCTTTATTGAAGGACCGTGGATGGTAAAACATAACGGCATCTATTATCTCGAATACGGCGCACCTGGAACGCAATGGAACGTTTATGCCGATGGTGTCTATACCAGTAAGAATCCGCTTGGACCTTTTGAATATGCGCCCTATAATCCTATTTCATATAAACCGGGTGGCTTTTTGAAAGGCTCGGGTCACGGTAGCACGGTCAAAGACAACAATGGCAATTATTGGCATTATTCAACCATGGCCATCTCCGTGAATTTTAAATTTGAAAGACGTTTGGGAATGTACCCGGCAGGATTTGAAGAGAATGGCCAAATGTATGTCAATACCGCTTATGGCGATTACCCACACTATCTTCCAGATACAAAGGTGGAAAACCATAAGGAACGTTTTACGGGATGGATGTTATTGTCCTATAAAAAACCTGTAAAAACCAATTCGCCATTGGTAGAAAAGGAAATCAATGTGGTTGACGAAAGTGAAGGAGGTTATATGCAGGAACAGATCAAGGATTTCAATATCAATAGGATAAACGATGAGGAAATCCGAAGTTATTGGGTTTCCGAGAGCAATAATGATTCCATTTATATTGAGATGGATTTATTAAAACCGATGGAGGTGAACGCGCTTCAGATAAATTTCCAAGATTTTAACAGTGTAATTTTTGGGCGACCAGACGATATCAAACAGCAATTCGTCATTGAATCATCTTTGGATGGAAAAAATTGGGAGGTAGTTGTGGACTATTCAAAAAACACAAGAGATATCCCACATGCCTATATCGAACTTAAAAATTCGGTCGAAGCACGTTATATCCGTTATAATCACGTATTCTGTACCAACAAGTATTTGGCCATTTCAGAGTTGCGGATTTTCGGAAAAGGGAAGGAGGCCAAACCTCAAACACCTTCCAATTTTAAAGTGGCTAGACAAAAAGATAGACGCAACGCCAACCTATCTTGGGATGCGGTCAAAGATGCCACGGGATATGTGATATATTGGGGCATTGAAAAAGACAAACTGAATCTTAGTGCCATGATGTATGATCATCCAGATTATGAATTGCGGGCATTGACTACGGACCAATCGTATTATTTGCAAGTGGAAGCATTCAATGAAAACGGGATTTCTGAGCGAAGTGATCTTGTTTTTATAGAGTAAAAGGGAAATTTTGTAAATACATTAGCGTCCGCCACTCCATTGTATGGCCTTAAAACTTTTGCTTTATAGTTTGGAATTTGTAATTTCAACTTATATTGTAGGTCACACAAAGGAAAGCTTCAATTTTGAAAATTAAAATCATCATTTTATATATACAACTCTTGTTGTCAACCGTACTGATGGCACAAGAATTGCCTCCAATCACAACTTTTCAGCCACAACAATACGCTGCTGAAAACCAAAATTGGAGCATATCACAATCGGATGAACAGTATGTATATGTTGCCAATAATCAAGGGCTTCTTGAGTACAATGGAGCCAATTGGCAATTGTATCCTACACCAAACCAATCTGTTTTGCGATCGGTAAAGGCAATTGATAATCTGATTTATACCGGATTTTATATGAATTTTGGCTATTGGAAACGAAACGAGTTCGGTAGCTTGGATTATACCTCAATTTCTGATGATTTGGACGTTCCGCTTATCGAAGACGAGCAGTTTTGGAACATTTTGTCCATGGATCACTATGTTCTCTTCCAGTCCTTAAATAGAATATATATATATGATTTAATAAAACGCAGTGTTAAAATAATAAACACGCAGAGCACCATTACCAAAATTTTCAGAGTGGATGACACTGTTTATTATCAAGTTTATGGAGAAGGTATATATAAAATTGAAAGTGGACAATCAGTTCTTTGGATTGATCATGACATCTTTGTAATGAATGTCATCGTCAATATGTTTAATCACAATGGCGATCTCTTGATTCAGACCCAAGAACAAGGATTTTATATATGGAAAGATGGGCAGCTCTTTGATTGGGAAATACCCGCCAGTAAAATAATCGATGGCCTCAGTGTTTACAACAGCATCAGACTTAAAAACGGCGACTTTATATTGGGAACCATTTCCAACGGCATAGTTTATTTGAACCAATCCGGAACTATCGATTATACAATTGATCAGGCCGACGGTCTTTCAAACAATACAGTATTGGGTCTGTTTGAAGACAGCAATAATAATGTGTGGTTGGCTCTGGACAATGGAATCAATTGCCTCAATTTAAAATCGGCATTAAGTATCTATAACGATAAAAATGGCGATCTGGGTACCGTTTATACGTCAATACTTTTAAACGGAAACTTATATTTAGGCACCAATCAAGGACTATTTTATAAAGGGGTGACTTCAAATGATCACTTTAAATTTATTGAAGGCACCAAGGGTCAGGTATGGAGTTTAAAAGAAATAGGGGATACGCTCTTTTGTGGTCATAATTTAGGAACTTTTATCATCAAGGGTGGAGAGGCCCAATTGATAGCGTCAATTCCAGGTACTTGGGATATGCAACCATTTCTCAATAATGAAAATCTGGTCCTTCAAGGTAATTATAATGGGCTCCATTTTCTACATCGGCAAAATGGACAATGGTCATATAAGAATAAACTGGAAGGCTTCAATATGTCGTCCAAGTATTTTGCGGTTGTTGACTCTCTCAGATTCTTGGTTAGCCACGAATACAAGGGGGTTCTTGAAATTTCAACCAATAAAGATTGGACTAAAGTAGAGTCGGTTTCGGAAGATGCTTCTGTTGAAAAAGGCTTCGGTTCAAGTTTGGTCACCTATTTTGATAAAATTCTATATGGCTATGAAAAGGGAGTATTCGTATATGACAAACAGAAAATGCAGTTTGAGAAAGATAGTTTATTGACTAATATTTTTCCATTGGGAGAATACACTTCTGGCAAATTGATTTCAGATCCTCAACATGATAGACTATGGAGTTTTTCAAATAAGAACATTTCCTATGTGTCTCCAGGTAAATTTAGTGATAAACCCATTATAACAAGAATTCCTCTGCCAAAATCCCTGAGAAAGGAAATGACCGGGTATGAAACGATATCTTTTCTGACAGACGGCAACTATCTCATTGGTACCTCTTCAGGTTATATTATTATAGATATCAATAAAATAGACCTTAAGGCCTACGATATTGCCATTAATTCCATTTCTAATTATGCGATCAATGGTGAGGTTTTTTCAGCGGACATTACCAAACCTGCCAAATTTGAGAATAATGAAAACAACCTTCAATTTACCTATAGTGTTGCTCAGTACAACAAATATTTGGAAACAGAATATCAGTACAAACTCATGGGTTACTATAACGAATGGAGTTCATGGTCTACAGAGCCTTCTGTGCTTTTTAAAAATTTGCCCTATGGTCCATATACTTTTAAGGTACGCTCAAAGGTGGGGAATAATTTATCCAACAATGAGGCGGTGTACCAATTTGAAATTGCCAAGCCATGGTACCTTTCCAATTTAATGGTTGTTCTTTATTTATTAATCTTAATTGCTCTGGGTATATTGATCCATTACTTGTATAAACGGTATTACAAAAAACAAAAGGAAAAATTGGTATTGAAGAACAAACGCGACTTGGAATTAAAAGAACTCGAGACCGAACAGCAACTGATGCAGCTCAAAAACGAAAAACTCAAACAGGATATAGAAAACAAAAACAGGGAATTGGCAATATCAACCATGAGCTTAATAAAAAAGAATGAGTTTTTAAATCAAATCAAGGATGAGCTAAAAAACACCGATCATCAGAAAAGTGTGAAACCGGTCATTAAGATTATTGATAAGAATATAAATACTACGGACGATTGGAAGTTCTTTCAAGAAGCCTTCAACAATGCTGATAAGGATTTCTTTAAAAAGGTAAAGAGCAAACATCCCAAATTGACTCCAGATGACCTCAAACTATGTGCTTATCTCAGGCTAAATCTCACTTCTAAAGAAATTGCCCCTTTATTGAATATTTCACATAGAAGTGTAGAAGTAAAAAGATATAGATTGCGTAAAAAAATGGATTTACCCCATGAAACGAGCTTAACAAATTACATCCTGGAATTGTAGTCCTACTACATCTCAAAATATCACCCATACATTACCACAACACAACCTGATTTTTGCTAAATCTATCACGTTTGCGTAACAAATTTTAAAAACAGTTAAATTAGCGGGTCTGTGGGGGTTCTTTTGCATATATAATAAATAATATGTTGATTTTATGCGATGTATATTCATTGTTGTGGTGACTTTTATTTTTTTAATAATTGAATTGTCTAAGTTTATACCATAAAGTTTTAAACTATGATAACAAAATTTCTCTCATTTTTAATTCTCCTATCAACAACCTTAGCATTTAGTCAAACAGTTAATGTTAAAGGAACTGTAAAGGATTTAGAAAGCGGCCAACCTCTTATTGGAGTAAACGTCATTGTTAAGAATACCTCAAAAGGTGCTTCTACTGATTTTGATGGTAATTTCAATATTGATGCTGTTGGCATCAATTCAATTTTGGTATTCTCTTATGTAGGGTATCAAAATCAAGAAGTAATGGTTTTGAATGATCAACCTATAACTGTTATGTTACGGGAAGACGCCGAAGCTCTTGATGAAATTGTAGTCATTGGCTATGGAACGCAAAAAGTTACAGATGTCTCTGGTGCGATTTCAACGGTGAAGTCAGAAACCATTGAAAACCTAAAACCATTAAGGGTGGAAGAGGCCCTTCAAGGTACTGCATCAGGTGTTGCGGTTATTCAAGGTGGGTCTCCAGGAAGCAAACCAACGGTATTGGTGCGAGGTATTCCTTCGTTTACAGGTACAGACCCTGTCGTTATTATTGATGGCGTACCACAGACTTTATATGATTTAAACTCAATAAATTCTGCGGATATCCAATCCATAAACATCTTAAAGGATGCGGCTTCAACAGCCATATATGGTGTTAAAGGTGGTAATGGGGTCATTGTTGTGACCACTAAGGGCGGTAGAAACAATGAAAAAACTGAATTTTCATTTAATGCCTATACAGGTTTTCAATCTGTAGATAGAAAAGTTGGGCTTTTAAATGCTTCAGAATATGCAACCATCATTAATGAAGGTAGTGTGGTATCAGGAGGCAATTTAATTTTTCCTGATATTTCTACTTTGGGAATGGGTACAGATTGGCAGGATGAAATCTTTAAAGATGCCCAAATATCCTCTTATACGCTTTCTGCTCGAGGAGGTTCAGAGCGGGTAGGTTATTTTTTGTCTACGGGGTATTTAAGACAAGGAGGTATTGTAGGTGGTATTGATAAATCCAATTTTAATAGATTGAATTTCACGGCGAACGTTGATGTTCAATTATCTTCTAAATTAAAATTTATTATCAATACAAGTTACGCAAACATTAAAAATCAATCTGTTGCAGAGAACTCCTTTAACTCTATTCTTGGCAACGCCATTAACTTTGATCCTACGGTTTCTCCGTATAATACAGATCCTAATGATTTTGCATCTTATGGTTATAGTAACTTGTTGTTGTCTGAAATATTTAATCCGGTTCAAAGATTAGAAGACACTTATAACGAAAATAATGGAGATAAGTTATATGGTAAGCTTGAATTGCAATATGACATTTTGGATAGGCTTAAAATAACCTCTCGATTTGGTTATACCAAATGGGACCAAGCGAGTAAAAGTTTTTCCCCATTAGCATATTATGGACCGAACAACGTATCCAGTGATTACAATCCAGACGGTACTGTTAAGACACAGGAGGTTGACAATGGCGATGGCACAACAACCATAATTCCGTCGTTCCACAACAGTGTCACTGAAAGAAAAAATTCGAATTTCAATTATACATTCGAAACATTTGCGAGTTATGGGTTTACTTTAAAGGACAACCATAATTTTGACCTTGTTCTGGGGGTTTCTACCAGTAAATCTACAGGAAATGAAATGGGGACTACAAGACAGGATGTCAGGGATAATTCTTGGGCTTGGGCAGATATAAGCGCAGCTACGGGTGTCAACACCAAATTAAATACAAATGCGTATACAGGATATAGTTTTCAGTATTTGGAACGAAGAAACCTATCTTACTTTAGTAGGGTAAATTACGATTATGAAAATAAGTACCTAGCATCATTTTCTGCACGTCGCGATGGGTCGATTGCTTTTGGTAAAGACAATAAATTTGCCAACTTTTACGCAGGATCTTTAGGCTGGGTAATCACCAACGAGGATTTCTTCAATTATGACGCCATCAACTTCTTGAAATTAAGAGGAAGTTATGGTACCGTTGGAAACGAAAACGTAGATCCACAATATGTTAGTATTACCATTGGTGGTCCGAGTTATAATTCTACAGCAAATAGTAATGGATATACCTTCGGAACCGAGTTTGTATCTGGTGCAACTGTGAATTCGTTTAATAATCCCTTCCTAAGATGGGAAGAACAAACGCAATACAACATAGGATTTGATGCTACTTTGTTCAACAATTTATCGTTAAGTGTAGATTATTTTAATAAATCGGTTGACGGGTTGCTATTTACAGAAGCACCACCACTGTATGCGGGTACTTCAGAACCTGTAAAATCCAATATTGGAAGCACGGAAAGTAAAGGTATAGATGCAACTATAGGGTATAGAAATAGTAGTGTTAATGAGTTAAAATTCAATACCTCATTCAACTTTACAACCTCAAAGAATTTAGTGACCGCAACCAACAAAGACGGTACGGCGTTTATAGCAGGAGGTTCTTATTTTAATGGTCAAAGCCAATTGGCCACACGTTTCGAAAAAGGCTATACACCGGGTTATTTTTACGGATATAAAACGAATGGTTTATTTCAAAACCAATCCGAAGTTGATGCTCATGCCACACAGCCTGGAGCACAGCCTGGAGATATTCGGTTTGTGGATATTAACAATGATGGTATTATTAACGATGATGATAAAACCAAGATTGGAGATCCTTTTCCTAAGTTTAATATCGGTTGGAACCTAGGTTTTGACTATAAGAATTTCGATTTAAACATGTTTACTTACGCATCAGTTGGTAATGATATTTACCGAGCCTACGAACGGAACGCTCAGTTTACCAACAAAGATAGGAGCATTTTAAATAGATGGACCGGAGAAGGAACTACCAATGATGCCAAAAACCCGCGCTATACTTTTGCCGATACGAACAGTAATATTAGGCCTTCCGATAGATATGTGGAAGATGGAAGTTTTATCAAAATTAAAAGTTTGATTTTAGGTTATACCATTCCTGAAAGCTTAAATGCAGGATTTAGTCAAGTACGGATCTATGCCCAAGCCAAAAACCTATTGACACTTACTAAATATACAGGTTATGATCCTGAAATTGCCGGAGGTATTTTGGATACAGGTATCGATAGAGGAGCGTATCCACAAGCAAGAACATTTTTAATTGGTTTAGACCTTAAATTTTAACATCTAAAATAAATTAGTATGAAAAGTATAAAAAATAGTATAGGATTAATCATCATACTTTCGATCTTTTTGGGTTGTTCAGATGTGGTAGATTTTGATCCTCATGATGAATATCAGGTCACAGAGAGGGATTATTTGCAATCAGAAGCTGATTATCAGGCCATGGCAGTAAGTTGTTATACACCAACACAATGGTTAAACCAGGTGATCGTTCTTGGAGATATTGCTTCGGATAATGCCGTAGCAGGTGGTGAAAATGCTTCCGACGTTGTAGCATTACAACAAATTGATGATTACGCTATATTGACCAATAACAGCACGTTACAGGATTTATGGTTGTCGGCGTACGAAGGAGTGAACAGGACCAACTACTTGATAGCCTATAAAGATGTTAATCTATTGGGTAACACGGTAAACTTTGAAGGTAAAGAAGCACTTTATGGAGAAGTTCACTTTTTAAGAGCCTTTTATTATTTCAATTTGGTTAAAATGTTCGGAGATGTCGTGTTGTTTACGGACCATAAATTAGGTCTTTCAGATTTTGGTACGTTACAAAGATCTCCAAAAGCTGAAGTGTATGCACAAATGGAAAAGGATCTGATTCACGCCATTAGTGTGTTGCCAACTTCACAATCACAGCAAGGGCGAATTACAAAATATGCTGCCCAAGCTTTATTGGGCAAAGTGTATTTATATCAAGAGAAATTTGACGAAGCAGTTCCAGTACTTCAAAGTGTTGTAGATGGTCCGTTTAGTTTGGTTCCTAATTTTGATGATATCTTTTTATTATCGGGAGAAAACGGCCCAGAATCTGTTTATGAAGTTCAGTACTCTAACGGACAGCCTTATTATAATTGGGGCGGTCAAACAAGAGGTCAAGGAAACTATGCAGTTCAGCAATGTGGAGTTAGAGGGTTTAATGGTACAGCCGAAATGCCTTATAATTCTGGCTGGAGTACTAATCTACCTACTCAAGATTTGGCAGCAGCATACGAAGATGGCGATCAAAGAAAAGATGCGACTACTTTTGATGTTGAGGCTTACGCCACTAACAATCCGAGTTTAAATATTACGTATCAGGTGGCACCGTATAAAAATACCGGCTTGTACAATAAAAAGTATTTGCCAAGAAAAGGTCAAACCAGCGGACAGGTGGAATTGAACTATGAAAACAACCAACGTACTATTCGCTATTCTGAAGTGTTGTTAATGGCAGCAGAAGCAAACTTAAGAGCCTCATCTCCAAACCAAGCATTGGCACAAACCTATTTAGATAGAGTACGGGATAGAGCCTTTGGTGATGAAAATCACAGAGTTACTGCAACAGTTCAGTCAATTTGGAACGAAAGACGCTTAGAGTTAGGTATGGAAGGCGATCGTTTTTTCGATTTAGTGAGAACAGGACAGGCTGCCGATGTTTTAGGAAGTAGAGGTTATAATCCGGCAACTTTAGGACTTTTTCCAATTCCTCAAAGAGAAATAGACATTTCTGGTTTAACTCAGAATGCCGGATACTAAAAAAATAACGACATGAAAACAGTAAAATATATATTTAGTTTAAGTCTTATAGTGTTAACCATTTTAGGTTGTTCACAGGATGATGTCAATACAGATTTTGTAGACAAGATTGCTCCGCCATCAAACGTGTCAGCCTCAGTGACTGTAAGTCAAGATAATACTGGAGCGGTTACCATTACCCCAATAGGTGATGGTGCAGTCTCCTTTAATGTGGATTTTGGAGATAGTTCAGATCCGTCTGGGGTGATACCATCGGGTAGAAGTTTGAAGCACATATATGAAGAAGGCACCTACACCTTAACTATTACCGCCAATGGTCTTAATGGGCTTTCAACTACAGTAAACCAACAGATAGACGTATCTTTTAAAGCCCCTCAAAATTTAATGGTGACCATTGAAAATGATGGGACTATCTCCAAAACAGTCAATGTTACCGCTACTGCAGATTTCGCATTGAGTTATAGTGTCGATTTTGGTGATGGCAGCGACCCGGTGATGTCGAATATTAATGACACCACTACGTACACCTATCAAGAGGCAGGTATTTATACTATAACTATTACAGCATTCAGTGCGGCCATTGAAACTACTTCATATACAGAAGAATTTGAGGTCATCGAGATTTTGCAGCCTGTACAGGCCGCACCAACACAGCCCAATAGAGCAGCAACTGATGTCATTTCCATATTCAGCGATGCCTATGAAAATATTGCGGGAACAGATTTTTATCCTAATTGGGGTCAATCAACAACTTACAATCAAATTGATATCGATGGAGATCATATCATCCAATACGGAAATTTAAATTATCAAGGGATTCAGTTTGGTGCTACCGCAGATGCTTCTCAGATGGAATTCTTACATATTGATGTTTGGACTGCTGACGAAAATATGGCGTTGGATATTTACCCAATAAGTGTCGCTACCGGCGAAAAATTGGTTAAAATGGATCTTGTCGCAGGTCAGTGGAACAGTTACGACATTCCACTGTCTGAATTTACAAGTCAAGGTCTTTCCATGAATGACATTCACCAAATTAAATTTGATGGAACTCCTGCTGGAGGAACCATATTCATTGATAACCTCTATTTTTATAAAGATCCTTCAGGTCCATCAGAACCTGAATCGGCGGCACCCACCCCTACGTTACCGGCAGACGATGTGATTTCAGTTTACAGTGACGCTTATACCAGTGTGGGCATTAGTGAACTGAACCCAAATTGGTCACAAACAACGGTATTGACAGAAGTGGTTATTGATGGGAACAATACCTGGAAATACGAATTGTTAAACTACACAGGTATCGTTACCAGTTATGACAATCCAACAGATGTATCTGCAATGACCCATGTACATTTTGACTATTGGACTCCAGATGCGACCTCATTGGGATTGAAATTGGTTAATACCGGAAGCGGTTATGGTGATGGAGATCCATTAAAGGAAGATATAAAATACGTGCCAACTGTGGTCACTGGAAGTTGGGTCAGTGTAGCACTGCCTTTATCAGAATTTACAACGGATCGCTCAGCAATTACACAATTGCTCTTTGAGTCATCAGGAGCGACTGTTTATATAGATAATCTTTATTTCTATATAGATTCTTCAGCTTCATCAGAGCCTGAGGCGGCAGCGCCAACCCCAACCTTAGCTGCAGCCAATGTGATTTCAATTTACAGTGACGCTTATACCAGTGTGGGCATCAGCGAACTGAACCCTAATTGGTCACAAACAACGCAATTGACAGAAGTGGTTATTGATGGGAACAATACCTGGAAATACGAATTGTTAAACTATACAGGTATCGTTACCAGTTATGACAATCCAACAGATGTATCTGCAATGACCCATGTCCATTTTGACTATTGGACTCCAGATGCGACCTCATTGGGATTGAAATTGGTGAATACCGGAAGCGGTTATGGTGATGGCGATCCACTAAAGGAAGATATAAAATTTGTGTCAACGGTGGTCAACGGAAGTTGGGTCAGTGTAGACATACCTTTGTCAGATTTTACAACGGATCTTTCAGGAATTACACAATTGCTCTTTGAGTCATCAGGAGCGACCGTTTATATAGATAATCTTTATTTTCACAATTAGAAGAAAAAAATAGTAGTATGAAAAATCTAAAATATTTACATGTCTTTTTCCTCCTTGCCTCCATAATGATGGTAGGGTGTCAAGAAGACGATGCTTCCATGGGTGATATCATAGCACCCTCAAATTTGCAGGTAAGTGCCGAAATCGTTGGAGCAGATGCTGAACATCCCTATGGAGATGGAAGTGGGGTGGTCAACTTTAAGGCCAGTGCAAATAATGCGCTAACCTATAAAATTATCGCCCCAGAAAGTCAGCAACTGACACCATCTGGTTTTGCATCCATTCCATTTACGAGCCCAAATTCTGGAATATTCAACTATCGAGTGGTGGTTATTGCCTATGGTACTGGTGGAATTTCCAGTTCAACTTCTATAGATGTCGAGGTATTCGTTGATTATTCACCTCCAGCGGATTTGTTGGAACTTTTATATGGTGATGGCAGTAAAACTTGGCGCATCAAATCAGAAAAAGCGGGCCATTTCGGACTTGGCCCTGTGGGTGGAAATATTCCATCCGAATGGTACGGTGCTGGTCCAGAAGAAAAAGCTGGCGTTGGCATGTATGACGATCGCTATATTTTTAATAGTGATGGCACCTTTACCCACATTACCAATAACACCAACGATGACCCTGTCACCGATACAAGCGGTACTGTATTTGGACGTAAAAATTTGGTCGATGAGTTGGGTGGTCCTGGTGGTGGCACTGTAGAAGGTGATGATGTATTCAACTATCCATATAACGATTATACTGAAAATTGGCAAATTAGTGCCCCAGGTGGAGCAGAAACCATTACACTTTCTGGGCTTGGTTTTATTGGTTATTATGTTGGTGGAAACCATCAATATCGAATTTTTGATAGATCGGTCCCTAATGAATTGCTTTTGACCACAGTAGATGGAAACGGTAATTTTAATTGGTGGTTTATCATTACATCTGAAGAACCTAAACAGGACGACGAGTTCAGCACAATATATAACGATTTGATTTGGGAAGATACTTTTGATGTAGATGGAGCGCCAGATCCTACGAAGTGGACTTATGATCTTGGGAGAGGTGATAATGGTTGGGGCAATAACGAATCGCAAACCTATACCAATAGTCCCGATAATGTTAAGATTGAAGATGGTATATTAAAGATTACGGCCAAGGCTGAGAATGGAGGCTATACGTCGTCAAGAATAAAAACCGATGGCATATTTGCATTTACTTATGGTAGAGTGGAAGTCAGGGCAAAACTTCCTTCAGGAGGAGGTACTTGGCCGGCCATTTGGATGTTGGGACAAAATTACACGACGCTGACATGGCCTGCCTGTGGTGAAATTGATATTATGGAACATGTTGGCAACGATCAAAACACCATTCATTCTACCTTACATTACACCGGAAATTCCGGTGGTAACGGTGTTGGTAAAACTACTAATGTTCCAACGGCTTCAACCGAATTCCATAACTACAGTGTAGAATGGACACCAGAATTTATCAAATTTTTAGTTGATGATAAGGTGTACCATACGTTTCCAAACAGCGCCGCAACACCTTTCAACGCAGATTTCTTTTTGATTCTGAATGTTGCCATGGGCGGTAATTTTGGAGGAGCAATCGATCCAAATTTTACGGCATCGACATTAGAAATTGATTATGTAAAAGTGTACCAATAAATGAAGAAGTTTTTTTATTTAATGATTATAAGCGGCCTCCAAGGTATCTTGGTCTCTTGTGGAGGAGCAAATGCTAAAAGTAGCAACCAAAACACGGTTTATCCTAAGGAGGTCGATTCCATCGATTTGAAGGTAAATGCACTATTGGCTCGAATGACCCTAGAAGAAAAAATTGGCCAAATGAACCAATACAATGGCTTTTGGGATGTGACTGGCCCAGTTCCTTCTGAAGGAGATGCGGCCCATAAGTATGAGCATCTTAAAAAAGGCTTGGTAGGTTCAATGCTTAATGTAAAAGGTGTCAAAGAAGTGAGGGAAGTCCAAAAAATTGCAGTTGAAGAAACGCGCTTGGGCATTCCGTTGATTATCGGATTTGACGTCATCCACGGGTATAAAACCATCAGTCCCATTCCGCTTGCTGAAGCTGCAAGTTGGGATTTGGAAGCGATAAAGCTATCCGCACAAGTAGCCGCCGAAGAAGCTGCTGCCTCTGGTATTAATTGGACCTTTGCACCAATGGTCGATATTTCCCGTGATGCAAGATGGGGACGAGTCATGGAAGGTGCGGGAGAAGATCCTTATTTGGCTTCTTTGATTGCCGTAGCGCGAGTACAAGGTTTTCAAGGGGATGATTTGTCATTGGCAAATACTATTGCTGCCTGTGCAAAGCATTTTGTGGGCTACGGATTTGCTGAGGCCGGTAAAGATTATAACACCGTAGATGTGGGTACTTCAACCTTGTATAATGTACTTTTGCCACCTTTTAAGGCGGCAAAAGAAGCAGGAGTGAGAACGTTTATGAATGCTTTTAATGAGCTTAATGGAATTCCTGCAACAGGAAGTACGTTTTTGCAACGTGATATTTTAAAAGATGAATGGGATTTTGACGGTTTTATGGTCACCGATTGGGGCTCCATTAATGAAATGATAGCACACCGATATGCTGAGAATCGTCGTCAAGCAGCTGAGTTTGCTATAAATGCAGGAGCCGACATGGATATGGAATCTTACGCCTATGTCAATGAATTGGCAAGTCTTGTTAACGAAGGTCGTGTTGATGTAAGCTTGATTGACGATGCGGTAAAACGAATTCTTAGAGTAAAATATGAACTCGGACTTTTTGATGATCCGTACAAATATTTAAATGAAACCGTTGAAAAGAAAGTGATCGGAAGCAAGAGAATTCAGGATGCTGTATTGGATATGGCAAAAAAGTCTATTGTTTTGCTCAAGAATGAAAATAATATATTGCCACTGAAAAAGAATGGTCAGAAAATAGCTCTGATTGGTGCTTTGGCCAACGATAAAACAAGTCCCTTGGGCAGTTGGCGAATTGCTGCCGACGATGAAACTGCGGTATCGGTATTGGAAGGCATGCAGGCCTACACAGGCAATACGTTAATTTACGAAAAGGGTGCCGATGTTGTTACTGGAGAGACACTTTTCCCTAAAGAATTGACGCTTAACATTTCGGACAAAAGCGGATTTTCTGCGGCTGTAACTGCTGCGGAAAACGCTGATGTAGTGGTGATGGTATTGGGTGAGCATGGTCTAAACTCTGGAGAGGGTAGAAGTCGCTCAGAAATAGGTCTTACTGGTGTTCAGCAAGAATTGTTGGAAACGGTTTATAAAGCCAATAAGAACATTGTCTTGGTGCTCAATAACGGGAGGCCATTAACTATTGAATGGGCTGATGAGCATATTCCAGCAATTGTAGAAGGTTGGCATTTGGGCACTCAAAGTGGTCATGCCATTGCGCAAGTGCTTTATGGCGATTATAACCCGAGTGGCAAATTGCCAATGACCTTCCCAAAAAACGTTGGACAGGTCCCAATTTATTACAATCATAAAAGTACAGGGAGACCATTGGATCCGGGTCAAGGAGAGGTCTTCTGGTCACATTATACGGATGTGAGTAACGCACCTTTATATCCATTTGGGTATGGTTTGAGCTACACATCGTTTGGTTATAGTGATCTAAAAGTTGAGGTGGTTTCAAACGATAAGGTGACCGTTTCTGTCAAATTGACCAATACGGGTGATGTCAAAGGAAAGGAAGTAGCCCAATTATATTTAAGAGATGAATTTGCCAGTGTCACCCGACCTGTACGGGAGTTAAAAGGTTTTGAATTGGTGGAATTGAATCCGAAGGAATCCAAGATTATAACATTTACATTGTCACATGCAGAATTGGGATTCTATGACAATAACGGAAAATATATTGTGGAACCAGGAACTTTCAGTGTTTTTGTAGGAGGCAGTTCTGATGCTACGTTAACTTCGAAATTCGAATTAAAATGAAATTGATCAACGCCATCTTCATCATTATGTTCGCCTTATTCAATACGGCGCAATCGCAAGAACTTATCTTGGAGGAGCATTTTGATGGCAACCAATTGAATGAGGCCATTTGGAATTATGAACTTGGCGATGGTTGTCCTGACCTTTGTGGATGGGGAAATAATGAACGACAAATCTATGCCAAGGAAAATGTCGAAGTAAAAGATGGAAACCTTGTGTTAACCGCAAAGTATGATGGCACCACTTATACTTCTGGTAAGATAAACACTAAGGAAACTATAGAATTCCAATACGGCACGATTGAAGTGCGGGCAAAACTACCAATAGGCAAAGGTGTTTGGCCTGCTATCTGGATGTTGGGCAACGATATTTCAGAAGTAGGATGGCCTAGTTCTGGTGAAATTGATATTATGGAATATGTTGGCAAGAATCCCCACGAAATTCACACCACCTTGCACACGCCAGACAGTCATGGTCAGTCAATAAACACACAAGTCACGACTATAGAAACCATTGAAGACGGATTTCACGTCTACAAATGTCAGTGGACAAAAGACTTTATCAAGTTTTATATTGATGGTGTTTTAGTCTATACATTTTCACCAGAAGTAAAAGACGATAGCACTTGGCCATTTGATAAACCATTTTATCTATTGCTCAATCTTGCTGTGGGTGGAAATTTTGGAGGACCGGAAGTTGATGATTCCATTTTCCCCCAAGAATTTAGTATTGATTATGTAAAAGTGTTTAAAAACTAAAGAGGCAACCGTCAAACAAGCTGTATTCTCAATTAGCGAAAGGATATAGCAAGATGAATTCCATAAAGTTGTTAAAAAGTTGAGCAACCATATTGTATTAGAAATAAAGAGTGTACTTTTATAAAGTATACTCTTTTTTAATTTTAAATATCCATGGTAACGCTCAAACAATTAGCTGAACAATTAAATGTATCAGTATCCACAGTTTCTAAAGCTTTGAACAATAGCCCGGAAATCGGTAAAGATACGATTCAACGTGTTAAAGAATTGGCGAAGCATCTCAATTACCAACCCAATAAAATGGCGTTGAGCCTTAAAAGCAATAAAACGAATACTTTGGGCGTGATAATTCCAGATGTCCTCAATCATTTTTTTGCAAAAGCACTTTATGCCATTGAGATGGAAGCATCAAAACAAGGTTATAATATCATCACCTGCGTTTCCAATGAACTATTGTCGAAAGAGGAAAACAGTTTGCAATTACTATCAAACGGAAGTGTTGATGGGTTTATCATGTCCATAGCCGAAGAAACCCAGAAACAAAACGAAACAGATCATATTTCAAGAGTTTTAGACCGAGGCATGCCCATGGTTTTATTTGATAGGGTATGTGACGATCTCGAGTGCGATAAGGTCATTATAGACGATTTTGGTGCAGCTTATGAGGCCACCAAACATTTGTTAAATGAAGGACGGAAGCATATTGTACTCATTAGCGATATTGAAAAACTGAGTGTCGGAAAACTTAGAACCAATGGGTATCTCAAGGCTTTGCAAGAAGATGTTTCATATAAAGAGGAACCTGTTGTCATTTCCGTAACCAAAGCTGATGATTTGGAAAAGGTTGTTGATCATTTGTTTGTCTCAAATAAAAAAGTGGATGGTATTTTATCCGTCGATAATACCTCGGGGGTTGTGGCCTTACATAAAGCCCTAAAAAGAGGGTATAAAATCCCTGAAAAATTATCGATTATTGGGTTTTCTGACGACAATGTATTGGTGTTTACAGAGCCCAAATTATCCACGATCTCACAGCATACCTTTGATATTGGCAAATCTGCCGTAAAACTTATGGTCGATAGATTAAATCAAAAATCCAAATCAGAACCCGTGACGACAACGATTAAGACCAAATTGGTTTTAAGAGGCACCACTAAATAACGATCTGTTTCTTCAGGTCATACTAATATTTGGTGTTTTATACATTAGTATGACTGGAAGAATAAAACCTCTAAGTTGATCCGGATAGCCGACTTCTGATAGTTTATGAATATACTTTGTTACATTTGACAATTGAAAACGAATCGAGCCTGAAAATTATTTGGAAGGCTCCTTTTCAGATGACAAGGGTTCAAATGTTTTTGAATCTTCTATTGCCTTAAATGCCAGACTTCAGGAAAATAGGTTCGGTAATAATGCTACTGACACTAGCATTTTGAAAAGTCAGGTTTAATAAATAATAATGAAGATGAGATTTTTATTCTTACAAACGGTTATGGCCATCATGATCGTTTTTTTTAATCTGCTCCAAGCACAGGAGCTAATGGGATTTGTTAAAACCGAACAAGGAATTCCCGTTCCCAATGTCTCTGTGGTTAATCAAAATCGGGTGGTTTCCAAAACGGATATCAACGGCCAATTTGTGCTTCCAAATGACTTGGAGCTTCCACTGAATATCAAATTGGAACATCCCAATTATCAAATTGGAAAACACGTGTTTTCTGAAACCGATCAAATATTTTATCTGAGAGCAAAGATTGAAATTGAAGAACTTGGTGAAGTGCTGATCAATGCGCCATTAGAAATAAAAAGCAACTTAATTATTCCATCGTCAACAGTAACAAGTGTAGCGCTCGATCAACAAAGTCCAGTGGCAATTGTAGATGGCCTAAATAAAATTTCGGGTGTTTATATCCAAAGTGCTGCAATAAACACAAATCGGATTACGATACGCGGGGTTGGATCACGCACCTTATACGGGACCAATAAAATTAAAGCCTATTTTAATGGGATTCCAATCACCAATGGTGTGGGGGAAACGGCATTGGATACCTATGATCCGGAAGATTTGAAATCTATAGAAATTATTAAAGGTCCTAAAAGCACTTTGTACGGCACCAATCTTGGCGGAACGATACTTCTAAATTCCAAATATCCTAAATCAAAAGGCTATTCAATCGATAATAGGACTACAGTAGGGTCTTTCGGTTTGTTTAAAAACAGCACGTCGTCAAGTTTTTCTGATGAGAATCTTTCACTCCATTTTAATTATGACCATTTGGAAATGGATGGATATCGGGAGAATGGACGGTATAATAGAAACTCATATTTCTTGAATTCAAGTTATAAGTTAAGTGACAAAGCCCAGATTTCGTTATTGGTTAATCATACAAATTATACGGCACAGATTCCGAGCTCGATAGGAAAAACGGATTATTTGGAAAACCCAACAAAAGCGGCATTTACCTGGGGACAAGCCAAAGGTTACGAAGCCGATAAGAACAGTTTGGTTGGGCTAAACTTAACTTATAAGTTTTCTGAAAATTTCGAAAACAGCACCAGTTTATTTTATACTTATAACGATCATTATGAACCCCGCCCTTTTAACATCTTGGATGAATTTACCAATGGATTTGGTTTACGGAGCGTTTTTACCAACAATTTTGACTTTTTAGGTAGGAAGGCCGTATGGAACTTTGGTACTGAAGTTTTCAAAGATGAATTCCATTGGAAAACTATTGAAAACCGTTATGCTTCAAACAATGGAAACGGAAGCTTGGAAGGCGAGTTATTAAGCGATAATCGCGAAAACAGATCACAACTGAATGTGTTTTCAAGTATCACACTTCCTGTATTGGAAAAAGTAGCGCTTCAGATTGGGGTTAATTATAACAAAACAAAATACGATTTTCAGGACGAATTCAATCTTGAAGAAGCTGATAAGAGTGCCTCAAGGAATTTTGATGCTATTGTGGCGCCAAATGTCAACCTGTCCTATTATTTCGCCCCACATCAACAAGTCTATGCAAATGTGGGTTATGGATTCAATTATCCCAGTTTAGAGGAGACTTTGACGCCTGATGGTGTCATTAATCCAGAGATTAGTCCAGAAAAAGGTTTTAATTATGAAATTGGGAGTGACGCTTATTTCTTTGAAAAGAGATGGCATATCATGGCCTCATATTACATTATGGACATTCAGGATTTATTGGTTGCCCAGAGAGTGGGAGATGACCAATATATTGGTAGAAATGCCGGACGCACCTTACACAAAGGACTGGAAATATCAACCGATTATAAATTTCATTTAACAGATGCAATTAATGTGTTACCATACGTCAACGCTGCTTTTAACTGGCACAGATTTAAAGAGTTTATAAGCGAGGATGTTGATTATTCAGGCAACGACCTCACAGGGGTTCCGAATGTATCGCTGGCATCAGGAATGACTTTAAATTATTATAATTTGGCTTTCTATATCAATCATCTCTATGTTGGAGAAATGCCAATGAACGATGCCAATAGTCTGTATAGCGACGCCTACAATCTCATAAACTTAAAAATCGACTATTCTGGTCAACTCTTTAAAAATCTGAATTTTAAACTCATTTTTGGAGTCAATAATCTTGCCGATACTAAATATGCATCTTCTATTCTTATCAATGCCACCGGTTTCGATAATTCCGAACCACGCTATTACTATCCTGGAAATCCTCGAAATTATTATGGAGGTATTTCGTTAAATTATCATTTTTAAAAAGATGTAACATTTTTGATTATTGATCGTCATATAGTTACATCAATCATCAAAACAATCATCATAATCCGAACTTCTTTTAGGTCCTCGTAAAGATGATTTTAAGATGAACACAATTTATTAACATCTAAAACACACCATCAAAATGAGAGAAGACAGAACATTGATCGTCATTACACATCTAAGCCAGTTGATTACTTTATTAACAGGTTTTGGAAGTTTGATCCTACCTTTAATTCTTTGGGTGACCCAAAAGGAAAAGGTATATCAGATGGATACCCATGGCAAAAACATCATCAACTTTCAGTTAAGCCTGATTGTTTATTGCATTATTTGCGTACCCCTGATTTTATTGTTTGGATTGGGGATTTTAGGATTTATTGCTTTAGGGATTATCGCTATAGTATTCCCTGTTGTAAATGCTATCAAAGCCAGCAATGGAGAAACGCCGAAATACCCGCTATCTTTTAATTTTATTTCCTAAAATTCCCACGCAGGTGGGAATCTCAGGTTAAAAATGCCTTTTCAAGTAGTTGGAATATGCATTTTTTAGTTTTAATAAATATAATGTGCTGGTTTAATATCATATACATAAAACGCCTACTTGCTTACGGTAGGCGTTTTTAGTTATAATAATTATAAAGTGCTGGTTCAATCTCATATACATAAAACGCCTACTTGTTTACGGTAGGCGTTTTGTAATTTATTAAGACTATTGGTCTGTTAAACCTGAGATTCCTGCCTTCGCAGGAATTGGTTGGTTAGTTGTTCAACATTACCGGCATCACCAACATGGTAACGTATTCGCCATCATCAAGTCCATCAATAGGGGTTAGGATTCCTGCTCTATTTGGTAAACTCATCTCAAGCTGTACATCCGTCGCTCCAAGATTATTCAACATCTCTGTCAAGAAACGTGAGTTAAATCCGATCTGCATGTCATCACCTTGATAATCGCAAGTCAAACGCTCTTCTGCTTTATTGCTATAATCAATATCTTCTGCAGAAATGTTCAACTCTGCTCCAGCAATTTTCAATCGTATTTGATGTGTCGTTTTATTGGAGAAGATACTGACACGTCTAACAGAATTCAAAAACTGAATTCTATCAATAGTCAGCTTATTAGGATTCTCCTTCGGAATTACTGCTTCGTAATTTGGATATTTCCCGTCAATCAATCGACAAACCAACACTGAGTTTTCAAAAGTAAATTTGGCATTGGATTCGTTATATTCAATAGTTACAGCATCTTCGTTACCCGCTAAAATTCCTTTCAAAAGATTTAAAGGTTTTTTTGGCATTATAAATTCTGCCACCTGATCTGCGGTAACATCTTCACGTGTGTATTTCACCAATTTATGCGCGTCAGTGGCGACAAATGTCAGTCCTTCGGTTGAAAATTGAAAGAACACACCGCTCATTACGGGACGCAAGTCGTCATTTCCTGCTGCAAATATAGTTTTGCTAATAGCAGTAGCCAAAATATCTCCCATCACCGTAGTGGTACTTGGGTTTTCTAAAGCTACAGCCTTTGGAAATTCATTTCCATCCGCATAGGCCAAGGCATATTTACCATGGTTAGAACTGATTTCAACGGTATGGTTATCTTCAACGACAAAGGTCAGTGGTTGTTCTGGAAATGTTTTAAGAGTGTCCAATAGTAATCGAGCGGGTAATGCAATACTTCCCGTACTGGTACTTTCAACGTCAATAATAGATGACATTGTGGTTTCTAGATCGCTTGCCGAAACAGTGAGTTGGGAATCGTTAAGTTCAAACAAGAAATTATCCAAGATAGGCAAGGTGTTTGAGCTATTTATGACACCACCCAACACTTGTAATTGTTTGAGCAAATAGGTACTTGATACGATAAACTTCATGTATTTGTTTATTTTGTATGTTATATTATTAGACAAAGCAAAGATATTTTAATAAACTGATACTCGTGAGTCTTAGTTATACAATTTTATTAACAGTTTGTGTATTGTCGCTATGAAATTAATGATTTCTTTACAGATACTCAAAGCCTCAAAATCGCATATAAATTACTTTGTTATTTTATGCGTATTTTCGACGTCTGACATAATTGAATACTAGTCCAAATAGCGCCAAGATTAACAAGGGTAATCCAATAGAAATCAATTGCCATTGCGTTTTCCTATCCTCTATTTTTTGGGCATCCAAAAAAGCAATATTAATATCCTTAGTGCGCACATTCAATAAGTTGCCATCACTTAATAGGTAGTTTACAGCATTCAATAAAAACTCCTTATTGCCAAAACTCTGTCCGGTCCATCGGTCAAAGCCCAGTTCTTGAGGCTGGTTTTTGACGACATCATTTTTAATGACATCTCCATCGGCAATGATAATCATCTTGGTGTCTGGACTTAAATCTTTGTTTAAAGCGCTATTAAAAGGCTTGATCCGGTCTTTGTATACCGAGGTAAATTGACCTTCCAATAAAACAGCTAAATTTTGAGGTCCCTTAGTATAAGTTGAAGGATCTGGATCCTGGGTAACAATCTGTAAGGTGATTTCTTTTGGAACACCTTCCAGTTTGGTGAGTTTGGAACTTTGAAGTAATATGGTTTTAGTGGTGCTACTTTTTAAGGTATCCAATTGGCTGGCAAAATCAAATTTCACTAAGTTCAGATTGCTCGTAATCGGATGTTCTGGATTCCCGGCCGCCAAGGGCGAATATGGCCATTTTAAAGGTTGAAATTGTGCATTGCTTCCTTCACCCATAGCAATAGTAATGGGAGCAGAGTACATGTCATTGACAATTACGGGATTGATCCGCACCCCGTATTTGAAGAAAAAGTCATTTAAGTTAAGATCGTTGATAAGAGCAATGCCGCGACCCTCATCATTGTAGAGGCTGTCTTTATCCATCAAAATGCTTTCGGTAAGCCATAGACTGTTTCCACCATTCATCGTAAATTGATCTAGAACCAATTTTTCTTCTTCGGTGAAGGCCTCAGTTGGTTTTGCCGAAATAATAAGATCAAAATCATTGAGTTTTTTCAAGGTAGCTTCAGCATTGGTCGCTACACTATCTAACGTAAATGGGGCGATGAAATAATGTTCTTTTTCCGTTTGAAGAAAATCGGCCAAATATCTATCTTCCAATTGGCCATTTCCTTTTAAGATGGCAATTTTTTTACTTTTTGGAGTTACTAATTTCTGAAATCCCTCTGCAAACGCATATTCTAAATGTTGAATGGAAATGGTGACGACTTCTTGCTGCGTCGCACCAATTTTATTTTTTATAAGTGGAATCTTGACCGTCTGGTCATTGTAACTTGCCAATGCCCAGGGAAATATCAATTCTTGGGAGGTTTTGCCACTGATGTTTACGCTCAATTGCAAGGGTTCGAGCCCGCGTTGCATTAATTGTTCAATATTGTTATCGCGTGACTTTTCATCTTCCAAAGGATTGATGAAATTGAATTTAATATGAGGGTTATTCAGAGAAAATTCCTCCAATAACTGTTCGGTTTCATTTCTAAGACGTCTAAATTCCGAAGGAAATTCGCCTTCCAGAAACACATCAACAATTAACGGCGACTTGACATCTTTAACAATTGCCAATGCCGATTTAGATAGCGTGTAACGCTGATCTTGGGTGAGATCAAAACGTTTATAGACCTTAGTGCCAATCCAATTTAAGACGATCAGCACAATAAGGACAAGGACTGTTTTTATGAGGTTCGATTTATTCTTTAGCATCAAATTTAATGGCTTGTTGATAGTGGTTTAATTGACTTACTTTATTGTTTTCAAATACAATTTCAACGGCTTCTGATTTACTGTTGAAGGCCCCAGGTAGAACACCAAGACCATAATTCCATTTGTTTTCATCATGTCCATTGTTGGCGTCATCCCAACTCAACCATTCATAGGTGCCTAAAAGTTCGGTTACGGTTTCTTTGGATTTGCCCATTAGGGTATCGGTTTCCAATACATTATCAAACATTTCATAACGAAATCCAGGATTGCTTAGCCAAACCTTAGTGTCAAAATACTTTTCGTGGTGATAACTACTGAAGATGTTTAACAAGGGATAAAATGCATAGAAATACACAAATGGTGTTATAACAATGCTGAGTGGAATGGTGATCCACTTGCGCTTATCTATCGTATTCATGAAGAGAAGTATCAATGTAAATACAATAACTAAGAAAAGGACAAAGAGTGGTGTAATGATCATATTATTTTTTTTGAATGTTGAATTGTGTCATAACGATAAAAAACACCGAAATACTAATAAAATAAACTAAGTCTCTAGTGTCTAAAACGCCTCTACTGATACTATTGTAGTGGGCTTCCATACCAAATTGTTCGAGTGATAAAGTACTTAACCCCGAGAGGCCTTCAAACCCGAAATAAAAGAAAAAACATAAAAATACGGCACTAATAAAAGCGACGATTTGATTGTCAGAAATAGTGGAAGCAAAAAGCCCGATGGCTGTATAGGCTGCAACTAAGAATAGGAGTCCTAAATAGGACCCGATAATGCTGCCATAATCAAGAATGTCCACGGTCATCTTTAGATTGTCGAGGGCTAAAATATAAAGCAGTGTTGGCAATAAAGCGAGAATAATCAAGATCAAGGCACCAAAATATTTACCCAATACTATTTTTAGATGAGAAATTGGTTTGGTTACCAAAAGCTCTAAGGTTCCTTGTTTTTTCTCATCAGAAAAACTTCGCATCGTTACGGCTGGCACTAAGAAAATAAGTATCCAGGGTGCCAATAGAAAAAACGGAGTTAAATCGGCAAAACCACTTTCCAGGATATTAAAATCACCATTGAACAACCATAGAAAAAGTCCATTAAGCACTAAAAACAATGCGATCACCAAGTAACCTATTGGAGAGGCAAAGAAGGAATTGATTTCTTTTTTAAGTATTGCAAACATTTTTTTAATTCTAAAATTATTTAAGTGACATCAACTTATCCACACTCCAAGCTTCTGGCCTATCATTAAAAAACTGCTTGGTAGTGTTCCAAACTGTTTTGAAAAGATCGGAATTTCTATAATTGTCCAAATCTGATTCGGCTCGCCAATAGCTATAGGTAAAAAATATATTGGTGTTTTCTTTATCTCTATAGAGCTCTAAAAACTCACAACCATCAAAACCTCTAATGAGATGTTTTTTGGTTTCAAAATAGGCAAGAAACGCTTCAATTTTTGAAGGTTCAAAACTCATTTTTACAATTCTTACAAACATATATTCACTATTCAGTATTCCCGCCTCCGCAAATGCTACCCGCCTTCGTTAACGCTAAGGACGGGCAGGCGGACGGGCTGGCAGTGTTCAGGGTTCAGGGTTAAGTGTTCAATATTCAATATTCAATATGCATTATATTCAATAATTAACATTCAATATTGAGCCATTGGTCGTCCGTGTTCCTGAACTTCCCATCTTCTGCCACCTGCCACCCGTCTTCCCTTTACTTCAAAAAGTTCACAGTCACCGTATCTCTCATCTTTAATCCCATTAAACTTGAGGCACTCCCCACAGTGGCCAGATCACTTTTATAAATCGCAATTTCTAAATAATTGGACGAATTGAACACCACCAATCCGCGTCCTTCATCCTGACGTTGCTCTTCCGGAGTCTCGAAATTAACAATATCACTGTATTTATTATAGATTTCCTTAAATTTATAGCTGCGCGCTGAGATTTCAAAAGAACGTCCCTTTTGAGCTTGTTCGAAAAATTTGCGTCGTATATTGGTAACAACGTTGCCATAATTGTCGATATAAATGACGCTGCCAATAATCTGGGATTGATCCTCATTAACAAATGGGTTCAGATTTTTGATAGGTTTTATATCAGTAATCACTTTGCCCACAACCCCTAAAGTTCCTCCACGTGCAATATGGCAAGCCACCTTGACAAAGACATCGAGAACTGGAAAATTGGTTGACGTCTTGTCATGGATGTTTATTTCCACAATTTTATCAGGGGCAATTTCATTGCAAATCATGCTCATAATGCCATTGTTCGCACAAATAAAATAATGATCATCCAGCTTTAAGGCAATATGTTTGTTTTCTGGATTCAATTCAGAATCGATCCCAATAAGGTGGATTGATCCTTTTGGAAAACTACTATATGCGTTTTGAAGAATATATGCGGCTTCCAAAACATTAAATGGTGAAACTGAATGAGAGATATCAACAATTTTTACGTCGTCAAGTTCACTATAAATAGCGCCTTTTATTGCACCTACAAAATGGTCTTTTTCTCCAAAATCAGTAGTTAATGTTATGATTGCCATGAATATTCCTAGGTTCTTTTTTTTTATTGGTTTATGAGATATTGCTATTTTACTGGATCTGTTTAAAAAATATCATATAATATATGTTTTGTTGAAACTTATTATTAAATATTTCAGTTAGATTTGTATGGTAGCGTGAAAATTATGAGACTTTTTATATTCACGCAAAACTAATAAAACTTAAGAGATTAATATATTAAATCTGTAGCTTTTGAATGAACTTATAATCGAATTAGAAGAAATTGCCCCAAAAGATTTTTTTGGAGCACATAACGTTAATATTGAACTCCTTAAAAAGTATTTTCCAAAATTGAAAATTGTTGCAAGAGGTAATAGAATAAAAGCCTACGGCGATGAAGATGTATTGGAAGAATTCGACAAACGAATGACAATGCTTGTAACGCATTATGCAAAATACAATAAGATAGATGAAAATGCTATAGAGCGCGTGTTGACAAGCTTAAATAGTGAAGAGTATTCTACAACAGAAAAAAGCGGAGAAACTATCCTGCACGGTGTGGGTGGGAAAATAATTAAAGCACAAACGGTTAACCAACGGAAATTGGTTGAAAGCATGCGCCAAAATGATATGGTTTTTGCAATTGGTCCCGCCGGTACAGGAAAAACCTATACCGGTGTTGCCATGGCGGTTCGAGCCTTGAAGAACAAAGAAGTCAAAAGGATTATTTTAACCCGCCCGGCAGTTGAAGCGGGCGAAAACCTAGGTTTCCTACCGGGCGATTTGAAAGAAAAATTAGATCCTTATATGCAACCGCTCTATGATGCTTTAAGAGATATGATTCCGGCCGAAAAATTGGCACAATTCCTTGAAAATGGAACTATTCAGATTGCACCGCTGGCCTTTATGCGTGGCCGAACCTTGGATAATGCGTTTGTAATCCTGGATGAAGGACAGAATACAACACATAACCAAATGAAAATGTTCCTGACCCGAATGGGCAAAAATGCTAAGTTTTTATTGACAGGTGACCCTGGGCAAATTGATTTGCCTCGACGTACCACCTCCGGCCTCAAAGAAGCGCTTTTGATCTTGAGAAATGTAGAAGGTATAGGTATTGTGGTTTTAGATGAAAAAGATGTGATTAGACATAAACTTGTCAAGAGAATCATTCAAGCTTATAAAGAAATTGAACCAAGAGAATAATAAGGGAGGTGTCATGTGACCTGACAACTATGTAATGTTTTCATTTGTAACAATAATTTAATAATCAACCCTTTGAATGTTTTTTAAAAAATTAGCAATCAAATAGTCTGTATTGGTATGCCTTTTGACTGTTGGATATAGTTAATTCAAAAAACAAATATAAATGAAAAAGGTTATTTTATTGGTCGCCATGTTAATCGTGGGAACAACATTTGCACAACAACACGAGGTTAATGTTACCTCAAAGAATTCATGGTTGAAAATCGGATTGAACGCTGGTGTCCCAATGGGTGATATTGATGATGTTTCATCTTTTGCACTCGGATTGGATTTAAAAGGCCAATATTTGGTCACTCCTAATTTTGGTATCGGATTGACCACAGGTTACAGTCATTTATTTGGAAAGGATGGTTTTGACGATTTCGGAATTATTCCTGCGGCCGCATTTGCGAGATATTATTTCAAACCAAAAGGATTGTTTATTGGAGCCGACTTCGGTTATGGCTTTTTGACCAATGTTGATAATAATGAAGGAGGACTTTATGTAAACCCGCAAATAGGTTATCACAATAGAGATTGGAATTTTTATGCCTACTATCAGAACACATTTGCTGAAAATGACATTGATATTCAGGTGCTCGGAATTGGGGCCACTTACAATTTGAGATTTTAATCGGAAAATATAAAAGTTTAATGAGAGCAGTTTTTACTGCTCTTTTTTTTTGTGAACTAACAGCCAATAGCCTTACTTTTGTATTCATCTAAATTGCTAAAAATCTTAAAAATCATGAATACCATCATATCCACTAATTTCAGATTTCCAAACCAGAAAAGTTTTTATAAAGGTAAGGTAAGGGAAGTCTATAATATAAACAATGAGCTTTTGGTCATGATTGCAACTGATCGTTTGAGTGCCTTTGACGTAGTCATGCCAAAAGGCATTCCTTATAAAGGACAGATTCTCAATCAAATTGCAACAAAGTTCATGGAACAAACCAAGGATTTGGTACCCAATTGGCTGATCGCAACTCCAGACCCTAATGTGGCAGTAGGTTATTTATGTGATCCTTTTAAAGTAGAAATGGTGATTCGTAGCTATATGTCTGGTCATGCCGCACGCGAATATAAAGCTGGCAAACGGATGTTATGTGGTGTTCCACTTCCTGAAGGCATGAAGGAAAATGATAAATTTCCTGAACCTATTATTACTCCCGCTACCAAAGCTGAAATGGGCGATCATGATGAAGATATTTCAAGAGAAGATATATTGAAACGTGGCATCGTGAGTGAAGCTGATTACGTGATTTTAGAAGATTATACTCGCAAGCTTTTTCAAAGAGGCTCGGAGATTGCAGCGAGCAGAGGTTTGATTTTAGTGGATACCAAATACGAATTTGGTAAAACTAAAGACGGAAAAATAGTATTGATTGATGAGATCCATACCCCTGATTCGTCGCGTTATTTCTATGCCCATGGCTATCAAGACCGTCAGGATAAAGGCGAGTCACAAAAACAACTATCTAAAGAGTTTGTAAGACAATGGTTGATTTCTAACGGATTTCAAGGATTGGAAGGTCAGTCTGTACCAGAAATGAGTGATGATTATATAATAACAGTTTCTGATAGATACATTGAACTCTATGAGAAAATTATGGGAGAACCATTTGTTAAAGCCGACGTCAGAAGAATTCAAGAACGTATCAAAACGAATGTTGAGAGATTCTTGGAAGAATATAATTATAGCAATTAGACTTATCAGTGACGTGCTTAATGCCATAAGGAATAATGCTGATATGGATTATAAAGAGTATTTATGTGACATTTAAATTCACAATTGATATTAATCTTTGTCATGAGATTTTTTGGCGCTCACTTCAGGTGGTTTGATCAGATGCAGTAATTTTCTCAGATGTTTATAGATAAACGCATTTGTTTTTCCAATATGGAACACAATAAGGCATACGACAACAATAAAAAGGAGAGCTCCAAATACAGCTTCCCAAGGTTCTAAGGATTTATAATAAAAATGTTTTAAGCCAATTCCCGTAAAACTTCCGTAGATAATAATAAAGTGTACAATGTAGATATTCAAGGTAGTTTCTCCGATGCGGGTCACAATGGATTGCTTCATAAATCGTTCAAGCAGATAGAAAAAACCAAAATACACCAGCACATTTCCTAAGCGTAAAAAAAGATAATTATAGTTTGCCGAGCGCTCAAACAATTCAATATTAGTAATGTCGAATAGCTTTTGCAATATCAGTGTAGAATATTGCAACAGCACAACGCCCAATACGAAAAATGCGGTAACGGTAATCTGTTTAAAGTATTTTTTTTGTGAATTTCTAAAAAACAAAGTAGCAAAAAACCCGCCAAATGCCACATAGCCAAACCACGGTAACATCGTAAATACCGAGCCATTGGATTTGCTCAAATAATTAGCAAAAACCAAAGGGACATGTTCTAAAGTTAAATTTCGATATAAAGGTTCGGTAACAAAAATAACACACCCAACACTTAGCAGGACTACCGATAAAATATAGCTGTTTCTTCTGCACAATAGATATAGGCCAATCAACAAAAGAAGAGATAGGCCAATGCACTGAAGGACGTCTATAACCAAAAAATAGGTATCAAAACTTCCTTTCAACCAAGAAAAAAACGGAATTCGTAGCGCATATCCAATTCCTATAAGCATCACTGCGCGTGTGGCTCCTTTTCTTAACCGCTGTTTGTCGCTGCCTTTGGCATGTGCCTTCAATAATAAATACAAAAACACAAGTCCTGAAATAGTAAAAAAGACAGGTGCGGTAATTCCCCTAAAGTAAGACCAGACAGTGTAGGCTGTATAGGAATCATCTCTATAAATTGGATTTAAAAGCGTATCCACAAAATGCCCCTGCAGCATCATCAAAATGGCAAATGCCCGAACAGCATCAATAAAGTAAAGTCGATTTGCTTTCAATCAAGTTATAGGCTAGTAAATGTAAATATAATGTTAAAATCCAAAATTAATAACTTTTCTAGCGATTCCTGATTTTTTGTGGGACAATCTTGGAGTTATTAAATCGAAAACTATATCTTTAAAATCGCTAATCAAAACCAAAAAATGAAAACTTTAGATTCGATCCTTCAATCCTATGCTGACTACGCATGGGGTTTGCCATTGTTGATCATATTAATTGGCGGCGGTTTATACCTTTTGGTACGCTCGCAATTTTTACCCTTTCGCTATTTTTTTCACGCCTTAAATGTTTTGAGAGGAAAATATGATGATCCGGATGCCATTGGAGAAATTACACATTTTCAAGCGCTTTCAACAGCATTGGCCTCCACCATCGGTATGGGAAATATTGCTGGGGTAGCCGTAGCCATACACATTGGAGGACCTGGAGCGATGTTTTGGATGTGGGTCAGTGCCATTATTGGGATGTCCACAAAGTTCTTTACATGTACATTGGCCATTATGTTCAGAGGAAAGGATAGTAATGGTGACGTCCAAGGAGGACCTATGTATTTTATTATGGAAGGTTTAGGAAAATCATGGAAACCATTGGCTGTTTTTTTTAGTATTTGTGGACTTATAGGTGCTCTGCCTGTTTTTAATGTCAACCAGCTAAAGCAGGCCATAAATTTTATTTTATTGGAGCCAAACGGTATAGCTGAAACTGATACCTCAAATTTTATCATTGGCCTCATATTGGTTGCAATTACGGCAGTCGTAATTTTAGGAGGATTGGATCGGATTAGTAAAACGGCCGAGAAATTGGTACCCTCCATGGTATTGCTTTATTTTGTGCTGGTTTTGATTATTCTTGGGGTCTATATAGAAGAGGTGCCCAAATATCTCGCCTTAATGTTTACAGATGCTTTTGCGGCCAGCAATTTTAAAGGAGATTCATTTTTAGGTGGAGTCGTTGGTGGGTTGATATTGTTGGGGGTTAGGAGAGGTGCTTTTTCAAATGAAGCGGGGATAGGTACAGCGCCAATGGCACATGGCGCATCTAAAACCAATGAACCTGTTCGGGAAGGATTGGTGGCCATGCTAGGACCTGCAATCGATACACTTGTGGTTTGCACATTAACAGCACTTGCCATATTGGTAACGGGTGTTTGGGAAACCAGTGATGACAACGGTGTGAGCTTAACAGCGGCCGCATTTAATGACGCTATTCCTGTGTATGGAAATTATCTATTATTGGTCTGCATTGCTACTTTTAGTATCTCTTCATTATTCACGTACTCGTACTATGGATCAAAGTGCATGTCCTTTCTATTTGGGGCACACAACAAACATTACTATAATTATTTCTATATCGCAAGTATTATCCTTGGTGCAGTGACACCTTTAAGCATGATGCTCAATCTCATTGATGGCACCTTTGCTTTAATGGCAATTCCAACAATGACCGCCACTATTATTTTAGCACCAAAAGTATTAAAGGAAATTAAAGCATACGCCCAAAGAATGAAGTTATAAGGTTCATCTACAATGACGCCTTCCATAACGCTGTCTCCTGCTTTTGTTCAGAGAGTTGGCATATTTATGGCAAATGATACTATAGAAATACTGAATAAGTCGTTTCTAAAAGAATTTATTTATATTTTTGAAAGAAGAAGCAACGGTTGTACGATTTTGAGGCAAAATTGACGACTAAATACTATTACAAACCAAAACCAATAAAAGCAATGAGTCATTACAGTATTAAGAATCTTGAAGAATATTACCAAGTCTATAGAAAATCAGTTCGTGAGCCTGAAAATTTTTGGGAAGAAATAGCAGAAGAACATTTTCTATGGCGTAAAAAATGGGACAAGGTGCTCACTTGGGATTTTCGCAAACCAGAAATTAAATGGTTTGAAGGTGCTAAATTGAACATTACAGAAAACTGCTTGGACAGGCATTTACTGAATCGTGGTGACAAAACAGCTATCATTTTTGAACCGAATGACCCTGATGAAGAAGCACAGCATATTACCTATAAACAACTTCATGAGCGCGTTTGTAAAATGGCAAACGTACTTAAAGACCAAGGCATAAAAAAAGGCGATCGTATCTGTGTTTATTTACCCATGATTCCGGAATTGGCCATAACATTGTTGGCATGCGCCCGGGTTGGCGCCATACACAATGTGGTGTTTGCAGGATTTTCATCTAAAGCCTTATCTACACGTATCATTGATAGTGATTGTAAAATGGTCATTGCGGCGGATGGTTCCTTCCGAGGCAATAAAAGCCTTGATTTAAAAAGTATTGTCGATGAGGCCCTTTTGGAATGTGATAATGTGAAGACGGTATTAATGGTAAAACGCACTAATGCCGATGTACCAATAGTTGAGGGTAGAGATGTGTGGTTGCAGCCTTTGATTGATAAGGCTTCCGCAGTTTGTGATGCAGAAATCATGGATGCAGAAGATCCGTTATTTATCTTATACACATCAGGCTCTACCGGAAATCCAAAAGGAATGGTGCATACGGTAGCGGGATACATGGTATACACGGCCTATACTTTCAAAAATGCATTTCAGTATAAAGAAAATGATGTGTTCTGGTGTACCGCTGATATTGGTTGGGTCACAGGTCATAGCTATATTGTCTATGGACCATTGGCCAATGGAGCCACAACGGTTTTGTTTGAAGGGGTGCCTCATTATCCGGACTTTGGAAGATTTTGGAAAATAATTGAAAAACATAAAGTCAATCAATTTTATACTGCACCAACGGCCATTCGTGCTTTGGCAAAACAAAACCTTTCTTTCGCTGAAAATGTTGATTTGTCCTCTATAAAGGTATTAGGCTCCGTTGGTGAACCGATTAATGAAGAAGCTTGGCATTGGTATAATGATATTATTGGCAAAGGCAAAAGTCCTATTATAGATACTTGGTGGCAAACAGAAACCGGAGGCATTATGATTTCGCCGCTGCCTTATGTGACACCAACCAAACCGACCTATGCCACCTTACCTTTTTTAGGGATACAACCCGCAATTATGGATGACACCCAAGAATTAAAAGGAAATCAGGTCAATGGCCGTTTGTGCATTAAATTTCCATGGCCAGGAATGGCACGTACTATATGGAACAATCATCAACGCTACAAGGAAACTTATTTCTCCACCTATGATAATATGTATTTTACGGGTGATGGTGCTTTAAGGGATGAAGTAGGCTATTATAGAATTACAGGCCGAGTGGATGATGTGGTCATTGTATCTGGTCATAATCTTGGCACCGGACCTTTGGAAGACGCCATCAATGAACATCCGGCCGTGTCAGAAAGTGCTATTGTAGGTTTCCCTCATGATATTAAGGGGAGTGCGCTTTACGGATTTGTCACCCTAAAGGAAACAGGTGAAAGTCGTATCCATGAGAATTTGCGTAAAGAAATCAATCAGTTGATATCCGAACGAATTGGTCCTATTGCCAAACTCGATAAAATCCAATTCTCAGATGCACTTCCAAAAACAAGAAGTGGAAAGATTATGAGAAGGATTCTTCGAAAAATTGCAGAAAACGATATGTCCAATTTAGGTGATACAAGTACATTGTTGAATCCTGAAGTAGTACAGGATATTATTGATAACAAGCTATAAAACCAATGGCTCCCGTTTCAACAGAGGACAAATTAAGGGAACGTATTAAGGAGCTTACCTGTCTGTATAATGTAAGCTCCTATATAGCCAATTGTAACCTCTACGATCTTGACCCGACTTTTAAGGCGATAACTTCCAGTCTTAGAGAAGCCATTCTTTACAGTAATGAAGCTTTTGTTGAACTGAAACTTGGGGATACCTTGGTTCATGATGGCGAACGATCACCGGAGCATGTGTTTATTTTAACTGCGATAAAAGTTTTTAATTTGCCTTATGGCTCTATCAAAATTGGGTATCCAAAAACAAAATACAATAAGAATGTGTTTTTGGAAGAAGAAAAACAACTGGTACGTACCTTGGCCATCGAAATTGGCAATTTAATAGAGCGCAAACAAATTATCGATAAAGAGGAACTGACCAAGCGCCAAATGGAACGTGCAGACAGACTCTCAATCTTGGGTGAGATTACTGCGGGGATTGCTCACGAACTCAATACTCCCTTAGCCAGTATTCTGGGTTTTTCAGAATTATTAAAAGAACGTTTTGTCAATGACGATGCGGCTTTGGAGGATTTGGACAAGATCATGAACAGTGCGATTTTTTCGAGGGAAGTGGTTAAAAAACTGATGTTTTTTTCTTGTGTTATGCCTCAGCAAATGGAGCTCGTCAATATCAATCCAATCATTACTGATGCCATCAATTTACTGAAGCCAAGCTTCGGAAAAAAAGAGATCCACTATGATCTAAATTTTAGTGATGCCGAGATTTATTTGAGGGTAGATGCTATTCAACTCACACAGGTGGTATTTAATTTGGTGATCAATGCTATTTATTTCTCTCCACAAAATGGCCAAATATCGATAGAGGTCGACGATGAGGACAGAGAGGTGGTCCTAACTATAAAAGATGAAGGGGAAGGGATCTCCAAAGAGATTTCGGAATATATATTTAATCCGTTCTATACAACAAAACCGGTAGGCGAGGGTTCAGGTCTTGGTTTGAGTGTGGTTCATGGCATCATCAAAAGTCATAAAGGAACCATAAGACATACCGCTAATCGACCAAAAGGAACTATTTTTACCCTAACATTTCCAAAATTATAGCAGATGCCATTGGAGCAAGAAAACATATTGATTGTTGATGATGATGTTCAGATTTTGGAACTTATCCAAAGACTTTTACAATCTCTGAACTATCACACCTATAAGGCCATTTCTGTAAAGGAAGCTATCGCAATTTTACAGGATCGATCCATTGACTTGCTGATTACTGATCTTCAAATGCCAGGTGTTGACGGGCTACAATTGGTCAAATATGTTTCCGAACATTTTCCTGACATTCCAAAATTGGCGGTAACCGGTTTTCCTTCTGTAGATGGTGCCTTAAAGGCTATGAAATCTGGGGTTATGGACTATTTAATAAAGCCCTTCACAAAAGATGAACTTAAAAATGCAGTTCAAAAGTCATTGGCTCTAAGCCAAAAGCCAGCTCAAAAAATAAAAAGAAGCACGCAGGGCAACTCCTTTTTTTCGGAGATTATTGGCCAATCAGAGAGCATGCAAAATGTGTTGAACGTTATTGATAGAGTAAAGGATAATAAGGCAACTGTTTTTATAAAGGGCGAAAGTGGGACCGGGAAAGAATTGGTTGCTCGAGCTATTCATTATATGGGCAAGTTTGCTGCTGCGCCTTTTGTAGCCGTCAATTGTGGTGCCATACCGGAAAGTCTTTTAGAAGCCGAGTTGTTTGGATACACAAAGGGGGCTTTTACGGGTGCCAATGATAACCGAAGTGGGTTTTTTCAAGCTGCAAATAAAGGAACGCTGTTTTTGGATGAAATTGGAAACGCCTCCATGGCAACACAATTGAGTTTGCTCAGAGTGTTGCAAGAAAAGGAAATCATGAGGGTTGGATCTCAAAAATCAGAAAAAATAGATGTAAGGGTCATTGCAGCTACCAATGTCGATTTAAGGGAACTCATCAAGAATGGCCGTTTTAGGGAAGATTTGTATTATAGACTCACGGTAGTTCAAATTGAGGTGCCGCCATTAAGAGATCGTAAGTCTGATATTCCACTTCTGGTCGATAAATTTCTTTTTAAGTACGGGGTAGAGTATAAGGACCGCATTGTCAAGATATCCGACGAAGCTTTAGCGGCTCTTGAACGATATGATTGGCCAGGGAACATAAGGGAGCTGGAAAATAGTATCCAACGTGCGGTGATCATGTGCGACAAACAAGTTGAAATAGGCAATCTGCCTAAAAATTTAAAATACCAAATTGAATTCCCAAAGCAGGATATCTTTCTGCCGTTAAAAGAGGTAGAGAGGTTGCATATTCTTAAGGTCCTGGAAGCTACCAAGAACAATAAATCCAAGGCCGCCGAGATTCTTCAAATTGATCGTAAAACCTTACGTGATAAAATTAAGTAGCACCGATGTGTGCTGGGTAATAATTCCTCAGTGGGTGATTTTTACTCATTAGGATAATTGTGAGTTTTGTTATATATTCATCTTAACTATTTGATATATAGGAATCTAAGATAGTCGTCATACTGTTGTGCTTTGTCGGCATACCTATTGCAATAGGTAAAACGAGTCTAAAGCATAAAATTATGAACAATTTGGAAAATAGTTTATGTGCGACGTGTGAGCATCTTGCATATTGCAGTTTAACGAGCAATAAAAGATTTATCTGGTCCTGTAGTGAATATGATGTTTCTATTGGTCACAATAGAGTTTATCACGAAAGATTGATGAAAGCAAGTAATGATTTATCTACTTCCTACAGGAATTTGGAACTCACATGAATTTGGCCTCAGACTGTAGCAAAAGATTTTAAATAAAAGTACAAAAAACACGACATGTTGAAAAACCAGATGCAGCAATGAATTGCTGCATCGGGTTTTATGCATTTCAATCTGAAATAAATATAGAACGCAGTGAGAGGGTGTACCTACAAGAGGGTAATTCCTATTATTAAATTAAAAAATTGAGTAAACATGAAATACGGTAAATTAATATTAGAAAAAAAGGAGTATGTGATGATTAAACGTTTGTTAAATCTCACTAAAGACTATAAAGATTCGACACAAAAAGTGTCATTGACGAAATTTGCGAAGGAAATGGAGAGCGCAGAAATTTTGGATGACGATAAAATGCCGGATGATGTCGTAAGAATCAATTCAGAAATAACCATTGCCACTAAGGATGGCTGGTCTTATACGTTCCAGGTGGTTTTACCTGCCGAAAGCAATAATTCCCAAAAGAAGATTTCATTATTGTTGCCGATGGGTGCTGCTGTATTGGGCTATGCAAAGAATGATGTCATCAGTTGGACATTCCCGGGTGGTGATAAAGACATTACCATCTTGGATGTGAAACAGAATAATATAACAAAATTAAATATCGCCTAATGAAACCCTTTGTTAACCACGGCTATGAGACTGATGACGAAATCGTCAAAAGACATATGCATCGTGAGCTTGAAACTTGGATATCGCAACTTGACGCCATGATCAGTGAGGCTGATCAATTGGCCAAAATCATTTCCACTAAGCTTGGAGATAAAGAGTTACGCGAGGAGTTATTGGATGATGTAAATGAAAACATCCATTTTTTAAACGAGCTTTATACCTACCGAAATTTACTTAATAATGTTAAGGAGTGTGATGAGTTGGAGTGCGACCAATTCTATATGTTAAAACATGACCATGTATTTGAAAAATATGTTGAATGCGTTGCGCAATACCGAACGATTATACACAAGGTCTATCAAAGATTGCTTCTTTAGATTTTCTCTGAACGATTGTTATGAGTATACCAGAAACCATAGTCTGTTTTGACTATGGTTTTATTTTTTGTTATAGAATTTCGAAAAAAGTGACGCTTCCTTAAGTTTCGTATGATTTAATACTATCTTTAGGATTGAAAATTTTTAGAAATCAAATAATTCCCAGTAAATGGATATAAAACTTGCAGTATTAATAGATGGTGATAATATTCCTTCAGCCCACGTCAAGGAGATGATGGAAGAAATTGCTAAATATGGAAACCCTACGATAAAACGAATTTATGGCGATTGGACCAAACCCCATCTTTCTAAATGGAAGAATCTGTTGTTGGAAAACGCGATTACTCCGATTCAACAATATGGCTATACAGTTGGCAAAAATGCAACAGATTCAGCCATGATCATTGACGCCATGGATATTCTTTATTCAGGAAAGGTAGATGGTTTCTGTTTGGTCTCTAGCGATAGTGATTTTACACGTTTGGCGACGCGATTGCGAGAAGCAGGATTGAAAGTCTATGGCATTGGTGAAAAGAAAACGCCCAATCCATTTATTGTGGCTTGCGATAAGTTTATTTATATCGAAATTCTTAAAAATCAAGGACAGCAGGAGGAGAGTGCCTCCAGTGAAAAATCCAAATCGACAGCGAGCGATATTGATAAGATCACCGAAAAAGATATCAAGTTTATTGCAACTACAATTGATGATGTTGCCGATGATGACGGATGGGCATTTTTAGGAGATGTAGGTAGTTTATTGCAAAAAAAGCAGCCCAATTTCGACTCACGGAATTATGGGTATCAAAAACTGACTCCTTTAATTAAATCTATAAAAGACTTTGAAATTGAGAGACGTGAGGATTCCAAAGGCCATTATAAACTTATTTACGTCAGAATTAAGGAAAACAACCAGCCTAAACCGAAGTCGAAATCGACCAAAAAATCTAATGGTAGAAAGAAGTTGATTTCAAAACCTTAGACGGTTTAAAGAAGCCTTACCACCTAAAGACATTTCAATACTGAAGATTCAGTAAAATCCAATTCATTACAATAAAAGCTTATAACCTAAAACAAGCGTAACTACTAAGTTGGTAACGCTTGTTTTTGTATTATATATAGAATTGTGTAGACCCAAATTTCTTAGTTATTTGGTGAAATTGTTACGATTAACAAAAGCATCATAATGGGATATTGCCATGTTTTCTTTGAGGACCATCTACTTTTTTATCTTTCAACATGGCAAAAGCCTTAATCAATTTACGCCGGGTGTCTTTAGGCAGAATGACTTCATCAATAAACCCACGTTCAGCGGCGCTATATGGGTTGGCAAAGAGAGCTGCATATTCTGCTTCTTTTTCTTTCCATTTGGCATCTTTATCCTCGGCTTTGTTGATTTCTTTTTTAAAAATGATTTCTGCCGCGCCTTTGGCTCCCATCACCGCAATTTCTGCACTTGGCCATGCAAAATTCATATCGGCACCAATATGTTTGGAATTCATAACATCATAGGCTCCTCCATAAGCTTTTCGTGTAATTACGGTCACTCGTGGTACCGTTGCTTCACTAAATGCATAGAGTAATTTTGCCCCATGTAAAATGATCCCTTGCCATTCTTGATCAGTTCCTGGCAAAAATCCGGGAACATCTTCCAAGACCAATAGTGGTATATTAAAACAATCGCAAAAACGTACAAATCGCGCTGCTTTCTTCGAACTGTCAACATCGAGAACACCTGCCAAATACATCGGTTGATTGGCGACGATACCAATACTTCTACCGCCTAATCGGGCAAATCCAACAATAATGTTTTGTGCATAATCCTTGTGGATTTCAAAAAAAGAATCGGTGTCAATAATCCCATTGATCACACTGTGCATGTCATAAGGCTTATTGGCGTTGTCGGGAATAATATCGGAAAGTACATCTCTAACCTCATCTTTCAGTTTATAGGGCAATAGAGGTACAGTTTCCGTATTGTTCTGAGGTAAATAACTGATGAGTTTTTTAATGTCTTCCAAACATTCAACGTCGTTGGTTGCGGTGATATGAGCAACGCCAGATTTAGTAGAATGCGTACTGGCCCCTCCCAGTTCTTCTGAGGTCACATTTTCGTTGGTCACTGTTTTGACAACATTTGGTCCGGTCACAAACATATAGCTGGTATCTTGGACCATAACTGTAAAATCTGTCATTGCTGGACTGTATACAGCTCCGCCAGCACACGGCCCCATAATTGCTGAAATTTGCGGAATCACTCCCGAAGCTTGTACATTGCGATAAAAAATATCTGCATAACCACCCAAACTGCGAACGCCTTCCTGAATTCTGGCGCCACCTGAATCGTTCAATCCAATAATAGGTGCACCAACTTTCATTGCCAGATCCATTACTTTGCATATTTTTTCCGCATGTGTTTCCGATAACGAACCACCAAAAACCGTAAAATCCTGTGCGAAAACATAGACAAGTTTCCCGTGAACGGTTCCATAGCCAGTAACAACACCATCTCCGTAAAACTGATGTTTTTCCATGCCAAAATCTTTTGTACGATGGGTTACCAAAGCACCGATTTCCTCAAAAGAACCATCGTCAAGCAAGTAATGGACCCGCTCCCTTGCGGTAAGTTTCTTTTTTTCGTGCTGTTTGTCAATTCGGTCTTGTCCCCCACCAAGATAGGCTAAGGCAAGTTTGTCGTTAAGGTCTTTTATTTTAGATTCCATATTTTATTTTTTCTCGCAGAGACGCAGGTAGCGCAATGCTTTATCATCAATCAACTTAAAGTTTCTTTGCGAAGCTTCGTGCTTCCTTTGTGCATCTCCGTGTAATAACTTCAATTTCTCCCGACCTATATAGATTCAACTTCAACTTCAATTTCAATTTCGATTTCAATTTCAGCTTCAACTTCATTCTCCCTCCGGCACTCTCAAAATCTTCTGATCCTCCAAATACTGTCTGACCGCAGTGATTGCTGCCAAATGGGCTTCCTCATTATTTTGTTCCTTTATTTTTTCGGGAGAAAAGTATTTTTTAACAAAGTGTGTATTAAAATTTCCCGATCGAAATGCTTCATGCTCAAAAACAAACGTTCCGAAAGGAAGTGTGCTTTCAATACCCTTAATATGATAGCCATTGATAGCACCTAACATTGCTTCAATGGCTTCTGCTCTTGTTTCCCCGTAAGTAATCAATTTGGCAAGCATTGGGTCGTAATAGATCGGTATATCCATGTCTTCTTCAAAACCATTATCCACACGAATATTTTTCCCATTTGGCAATTGGTACACCTCCAGATGACCAACGCTTGGAAGGAAATCATTTAATGGGTCTTCAGCATAGACTCGCAATTCTAGAGCATGCCCCGTTATTTTTAAATCTTCCTGTTTTATGGGAAGAACTTCGCCACGGGCGATTCGTATTTGCAGTTCGACCAAATCGGTATTGGTAATGAGTTCCGTTACTGGGTGTTCAACTTGTAAACGTGTGTTCATCTCCAGAAAATAGAAATTCAGATGTTCATCCACAAGGAATTCTACCGTTCCGGCGTTAACATAATCACATGCTTTCGCCACTTTCACGGCAGCTTCTCCCATTTTTTTTCTTAGTTCAGGAGTTAAAATAGATGATGGCGCCTCTTCAACCACTTTTTGATGGCGACGTTGAATACTGCATTCCCTTTCAAATAGATGGATGATATTGCCATGGGTGTCAGCCATTATTTGAATTTCAATATGACGTGGTGAGCTCACATACTTTTCAATAAATACAGAGCCATCACCAAATGCTGAAGTGGCCTCGCTGATGGCACGTTTCATCTGCGATTCCAATTCGGAATCCTTTTCAACAACGCGCATTCCCTTACCGCCTCCACCAGCTGAAGCTTTGATTAAAATTGGAAATCCGATGTCTTTGGCAATCGCATGTGCCTTTTCTACATCTGTTATAGCTTCATCAATGCCCGGAACCATTGGAATATCATAATGTTTAACCGCTTCTTTAGCTGCTAACTTACTGCCCATGATTTTTATGGCCTTCGATTTTGGCCCGATAAAAATGATATCATTTGCTTCACAAGCTTCTGCAAAATCGGCGTTTTCACTTAAAAATCCATAGCCTGGATGAATGGCATCAACATTTAAATTCTTGGCGACTTGTATGATTTTATCTCCTAAAAGATAGGATTGATTGGAAGGGCCTTCTCCAATGAGCACTGCTTCATCAGCGTATCGTACGTGAGGTGATTTTCTATCTGCAGTTGAATAGATGGCAACCGTTTTAATACCCATTTTTTTTGCGGTTCTCATGACGCGAATGGCAATTTCTCCTCGGTTGGCAATTAGTATTTTTTTCATCAGAAAATTTATTTTTTTTTACCGCAAATTCACAAATATATCTCTATCGGTTCTCTACGGCATTGTAAGTGTTATAATATGTTATTGAACTGCAATTCTGAAGTCATAACCCATTACTCAAACTCAATCAACAATTGATTTTTGTCCACAGCATCTCCTTTTGCTACAGATATGGATTTGATTATTCCTTCTCTTGGTGAACTGATGACATTTTCCATTTTCATGGCCTCAAGGATCAATAACGGATCGTTTTCTTTGACTTGAGCACCATTGTCAACATGAATTTCAAGTATTAAGCCAGGCATTGGTGCTGTAATTTTATTGATTTTTTTGGCATTGCCAATCTCAAAGCCTAAGTCTTTTATTAATTTATCTAAATCGTTGAAAATGTTAATGGTATACGTATTATTATTGACCTTTACTTCATATTTTTTATTATCAAAATTTCGATCTGTTATTTCAGCGCTGAAAGATTTTCCATTCCGAAGAATATGGTATTTTGAATGGGATGTTTTGATAATATCTAAAGAATTTATGTCGTCATTGGAAATTGTTAATTCCAACTCACCGTTCACTTTCACTTGATGATGTATGTCCATAGGGGGGAAGTTATAATTGGATGAAAAGTTACAAATTTAATGAAGGATATTAAAATCTATTTGACTTAAGAAAAAAATGCTCCAACCTAAAGGATTTCGATTTTTTGAGGATACTTGTGGTCTTGAGAAATATGATGGCTGCAATCAGTGCATCGCCTGCCGCTGTATGACGGTCCGTCAAATTAATTGAATAAGCTTCCGCAATATCATCAAGTGAATAATGAATGTTTTTGTCAATAAAATTGGACTTGATCCTAGTGCTTGCATACAGGTCCATGGTATCGATCACCTTGTTTTTCAAATTTGGCAAACCCAGGCGGTTCAAGGACTGATTGATCATTTTAATGTCGAAAGCCGCATGGTGTGCAATTAATACAGAGTCTTCTATATAATTCAAAAACTTCTTTATGGCATCTTCCTCTGAAAGCTTCTTTTTCGATCCGTGTTGAAGAATACCATGGATATGGACCGTATCTGGATTGAAATGAGACTGCTTTAAATAGATTTCTAAAGAATCTGCCACTGCAATCTCATTTTTAACAATAGATACCGCACCAATAGACAGCATTCGGTCTATATAGTGATCAAATCCTGTTGTTTCAGTGTCCAGCGCTACAAATCGAGACGTGTCTAAATTCTTTCTATCCTTTTTTTCAAAGTGATGGAGATAGGTTTTCCAGTATTCTGGATATATCTTCTTTTTGAAGTTCCAAAGCATCACATATAATTATTTACATTGTACTTTAATTTGATCAATTCCTGAACTCTTGCTATGGTTTTAAAACAGCGTTTCAATTTCATTTTCTCTTCCTTGGTCAATGCCGCCAATTCAATAAATCGACCGCTATCATTATGGAGCAGACCATGTTTTGTGCGGAATTTGAGCAGGGCTTTAGAGGTGTAGGAACAGGAAAGATAGAATTCTCTGTCCTCCGGGAACAATTCGGCCATCTTCTCAAATCTTTCTGCCGTATTATTGATGTTTTTGAGTTGATTGGAAAGAGCAAAAAGTCGTCCGGCATCTACAATAGGCATAATGGCACGTTTTTTAATATCGAAAAAATCTTTGTACTTACCATCCTGTTCCACCAAAAACTGTCTAAAAAAACCAAGAGGAGAAGCGCTTCGTAGTGCACTTGCACCAAGTTTTGATAAAAACAAACTGTTGTTTTTAGTGATTTTGAATATATGATCTGAAAGTTGGTTTGTCAGATTGGCATCGCCATAAGTGATATCAAAATCGAAAAAAATGGAGGACAGTAGTATTTCGTCAGCCCCGGTATTTGAAGTCCATTGATTAAACTGATTTTTCCATTCATCTAAACTCAGGCACCATTTTGGGTTTTTCGCCATGATGTCTGCTGGACAAAAATCAAAACCAATGATATTCAATCTTTTATTGACTTTTTTTGCCAACAATAGGAAATAATCCCTGACGCTCTCGAGTTCCTCGGCATTAACATTTTCGAATACGATGGCGTTATCTTGGTCAGTATGCAACAATTGCTCCTTTCGACCTTGACTGCCCATGGACATCCAGGCAAAATTAGTCGGGGGCTCCTTTTCCATTTTCAAAATGCAACGTTCAATGATACGTTTTATGGTCGCATCGTTCAGTTCAAAAATGATTTTACTGGTTTGCGTCAATGGAATGTTCTGTTCCATAAAACCGTCCAGAAGCACCATGATTCTTTTACGGATATGCTTTAGCTCTTTAGTGGATTTGGAACGTTTGATGGCCTTCATCAAGACTGTCGGATTGCTGCCTCGCATTACAGTAATATCTTGTTGCGAAATGATGCCTATGATTTTTGAATTGGGAGTTCCATCTTCTGTGACGCATAAATGACTGACGTGGTGTTTCATCATTGTGAGTTGTGCTTGGCTTATAGACACTCCTTTCGGATAACATAATACAGGTGAACTCATGATTTGGCTTACGCTATCCTCAATGGTATGTTCGCCAGTGATGACCTTGTTCCGTAAATCTTCATCCGTTACAATCCCAATTGGAATGTTATCATTTTCTATCACAATGGATCCAATCCGATGCTGCTTCATGAGTTGTCCAATCTGCTTAATTTTAGTCTCCGCCTTGGCGGTAATTACTTTTTTCACATAACGCACAGGCTGCAGCTCAAAAAGTTCCTTGTCGTTTGCCACAACATCCATATGGTCATCATACAGAGAGCCGTGTATTTCTTTGGAAAACGGATTTTCGGTATTAGAGGCAAAACTTTCTATGAGGAAGTCCACAACATTCCTGTTTTTGGTGATCAATGGTTTAAACGTAGCTAATGGAATGCCGTAAAGGATACTTTCTTCTTCAGTGATTGCATCAGTGGCATAGTTCTCCTTGGCAAAAAGAGGTCTTAATCCGAATATATCTCCTTCGTCAAACCAATCGATCGTTTCCAGTTTCGAATTAATCGTTTTTTTGAGGGCAATGGCACCTTTGTGGATGATGTAGAACCTGTCGTGCAGGGCCTCATCTTCAGCATAAATTTTTTTGTCCTTTTCGAGATAGGTAATGGTGATCTCCTTGGCAATGGAGTATAAATCCTCTTTTGAGAATTGGTCAAAAGGAGGGAAGTTTTTAATAAAATCCGCTATTCTTTCAGCTATGGTGTTTTTCATTCTGTTAAAATTAATCAAAATAAACTGCAATCAGTGTTCAAAGTCTCTTGTTTCACAGTTCTTTGTTAATATTGAAATGGGAATTGAATTGGTGTCTCCGGATTGCTTTACGGGCTATGACGATTCCAATAAAAAGTGAGATAAAAGCACCGATCCAAATACCCGGAATAAAATCAATGAATAAGAAAAAATCATAAGCTCCATGAAACAATACAGCAAGAAAGAGTCCGGTAAGATTTAAAGCAATCCTATTGTTTGAGAATTTTGCCTTGCCCATGAAATATCCCATAAGAATAGCGAAAGTAGCATGGGCAGGAACCGCTGTAAAGGCTCTAATGATGGCAACTTCCATTCCGCCCTGAAGGACGTACATGATGTTTTCAGTGGTTGCAAAACCCATAGAAACCATAACGGCATAAACGATACCATCAAAAGGTTCATTGAATTCCATATTGGGTTGGGAGTAATACCGAATGATAATGTATTTGCTAAATTCTTCTGACAGACCAACAACAAAGAAGGCTTTTATGAATTGTTCATAGACACTATGATCATTTTTTAATGGAAGTGGGATGTCAATGATGATATAAAGTAGTGTCGTTATGATAATACTGACAATGGCGCCTAAAAGGAAATTGTAAAAGAGAAGCCTTTTAGGCTCTTTTTCATATTTATCTTTTATGAAAATGTAAAAGATGATGATGAGAACAGGCGCAATGGCTAATAATAATAAGGTCATATCTTTTTCTTATATAGTCGATGTTCGATAGCGGCAATAACCTCAAGATAATAAGGTGTATTGCTGGATATAAAATGACCATTAACATCGCTATTTTTCAGTAACTTACGAAATTCGGGAATAGATACAAATTTCACTTCCTCCACTTCGTTTTTATCCAAGTTGAAATCATTTAAAGCATAATCAATCTTAGCTATAAAGGTATGATGGAATTCATTGTCCTTGATACCATTTGGGTAGCTTTGAAAACACTCATAGATCCCTATTTTTTCTAAATGAGCTTCAGGAATGCAAATTCCAATTTCTTCCCATATCTCCCTTACAGCCGCTTGAGTAATTGTTTCACCAGAATCTACATGCCCAGCCACCGATACATCCCATAATAAGGGGCAAATAGTTTTGGATGCCGCACGTTGTGCCAATAATATTTCGGCTTTAGAATTATAAAACCATACATGGGCGGTGTTATGGTAATGGCCTTTAATGTGGATTTCTGATTTTGGGCGACTTTTTCCGGTAGGGGACCCATCTGCATTTAAAACATCAATATGTTCTTCTGTAGTCATCTTAATCCATCACTGATTTTAAACAGCTTACAAATTTATCAAAATCTGCTTCAGTATTAAAAAAATGACAAGATAAACGTACGAAAGTGCCTCTAAAAGAAACAAATATATTGTTTTTCTTTAGTTCTTTTTTAAAGGTTTTGATATTAACTGTTTCAGGTAATTTAAGTCCAAAAAGATGATGGCTTCTGTAGTCGTCGGCTTCTATATCGCATCCCAAATCGCGCAGTTCACTAACAGCCTTAGCCGAAATTTGCTTGCAATACTCCTGAATAGCTTTAGGCGTCCATGAAATAACTTGTTTCAAAGCTTCCAACTGCATTTTTACATGGATAAAGCTCCCGCTCTCTCCCATAACATATCGGTTGGCAAGTGGTTTGTATTGTGACTGATATTGCGTCAAATCGGGCAGAATATGACTATCCAATCGATTGGTCCAATTCTCTTCCAACGGCTCTCCGTGATCAAAATATGGTCCGTAATAGGCATATCCGCAGCCATAAGGTCCAAAAAGCCATTTGTAACCCGCACAGATCAAGGCATCTGGCTGCAATTCTTTAATCGAAAATGGCAATGCTCCAACAGATTGACTGCCATCTATAATCATCAAGGCACCATGCTGTCGCGTTTTTGCCCTAATGGTCTTTAAATCGAATAAAGCGCCACTCGACCAATGGATATGTCCCATGGCAACGACCGCTGTGGAATCATCAATAGCTTCTAAAATAGCCTCATTCCATAATTTGGTACGATCGGTTTTGGTCCTTGGTGCTTCAACAATTTTTAGTTGAGCGTTGTATTTATCGGTTAATTTCTTCCAAGAATAATAATTACTGGGAAATTGTTCTTGCATTAATACCACGGTATCACCAGGTTTTAATTTAATGTTTTTTGCAACCGTTGCAATTCCATAAGAAACCGAAGGAGTACTTGCAATTCGCTCATAATCATCTAATTCAATAAGCTTGGCAAACCTTTTCTTTAACTCTATAACGGGATCAAAAAAATCAGAGGATGGAATTAAATAAGGTCTGCTTTTTTGCATTACCGCATCAATTCCCGCTTTTTCCACCGCTTTAAACGACGGCGATAAGCTCGCCGTGTTTAAATAGCAGATGTTTTCAGGTAGGTCAAACAGATTTTTTTGTTCAGTTATATCCATTACTTTCCAAAATAACTAAAAGTGTCATTTTCTTTAATGTTCAATAGGGATTCGTATATTAATTTGATCACGTTTTCCACATCGTCACGATGAACCATTTCTACCGTGGTATGCATATATCGGAGTGGAAGTGAAATCAGGGCACTTGCCACACCCATGCCACTGTAGGCAAAAGCGTCCGTATCTGTCCCTGTAGCTCTTGAGCAGGCGGAACGTTGGAAAGGTATTTTTTTGGCCTCTGCAGTTTCCGTAATGAGATCTCTTAGTTTTTGTTGAACGGCAGGAGCATAAGCCACTACGGGTCCTAAACCTAATTCTAAATGCCCCTCTTTTTTCTTGTCGATCATTGGCGTCGTAGTATCGTGAGTTACGTCAGTGACAATAGCAACGTCAGGTTTGATGCGTTCTGCAATCATCTCTGCACCTCGTAATCCGATTTCTTCCTGAACGGAATTTGTTATATAAAGTCCAAAGGGCAATTTCTTTTTGTTTTCATGCAATAGGCGCGCTACCTGCGCAATCATAAAACCTCCAATACGGTTGTCGAGAGCTCGGCATACAAACTTATCATTGTTCAAGATATGGAAGGTGTCAGGGTAAGTAATGACACATCCCACATGAACGCCCATTTTCTCAACTTCTTCCTTGTTTTTTGCTCCAACATCTATAGTAATATTTTCAGGTTTTGGTGCTTCTTCCTTTGATTTATCTCGAGTGTGAATTGCAGGCCACCCAAATACACCTTTGACGATGCCATTTTTTGTGTGGATATTTACAATCTTACTGGGGGCTATCTGATGGTCACTGCCACCATTTCTGATCACATAAATAAGGCCATTATCTGTAATGTAGTTGACGTACCATGAAATCTCATCGGCATGTCCTTCAATAACTACCTTGTATTTTGCTTTTGGATTGATGACGCCTACTGCGGTTCCGTAGGTATCTGTGATAAATTCATCAACATAAGGCTTAAGGTAGTCCATCCATAATTTCTGTCCTGTCCATTCATAGCCAGTAGGTGATGCATTGTTTAAATAATTCTCTAAAAACTCTAATGATTTTTTGTCTAAAATGCTCTTTTTTGCCATTGGTAAATATTTTGTCTAAAATTAATAATATTAATAAGATTTTAAGGTTAATGGATATGTAAATTCTTAATTTTGGGATGATTTTAGCGCTATTGCACCAATGAAGTTGATAACCTACATTTTTGTTTTTTTACCCCTGTTGGTATTTGCCCAAGTTGATCCTGTTGAGAAAGATTCTACTGTGGTGGAATATTATTTTATTGATGGTGATTCCATACCTGTATCAACTATCGATTTGGATGCTGTCTTGGTATTAAGTAAATTGAAATTTGACAATAGGGATGATCGCATTCGCTATTTGATTTTGAAGCGAAGAACCATTAAGGTATATCCTTATGCAAAGCTAGCGGCTGAGCGTTTGGTAGAACTTAACAAGCGTTTGGAAACTCTGGAACGTAAAAGTGAGAAACGTAGATATGCCAAAATTATCCAAAGATATATTGAAGATGAATTTTCGGAGGAACTCAAAAAGCTGACCAGAAAGGAAGGTCAGATTCTCGTCAAACTGATTCATCGTCAAACAGGAAAAACAACGTTTCAGTTGATTCAGGAATTGAGGAGTGGCTGGCGTGCGTTTTGGTTTAACAATACCGCAAAATTGTTTGATATTTCACTGAAGGAACAATTTAACCCTTTGGATGTGAGTGAAGATTATTTGATAGAAGACATTTTGGAGCGTGCTTTTCAAAGTGGACAATTGGACCGTCAGAAATCAGCATTTCCTATCGATTATTTTGAGCTCACCAATAAATGGGCCGGCAAAACCATTAAAAATTAATGCGCTTACAATCGGATTTTGAGGAAAAACTTAATGCATGGACCCACGGCTTTGGTGCGCTGTTAGGAATTGCTGGGCTAATCTTATTAATTAGCTATAAGGAACACAAAACAGATTGGAGCTTGATTAGCGTAATCATTTATGGTGTTTCCATCATTGTTTTGTTTTCTGCATCTGCCATTTACCATTCGGTTTCAGGTGAACGACGAAAGCATTATTTTAGGATTGTTGACCACATCAGTATTTATCTTTTAATTGCTGGAACCTATACGCCAGTTACTTTAATTGCGCTTAACAATAGCTTGGGATGGCCGTTGTTTTGGAGTGTGTGGGCAATAGCAGGATTTGGAATGATCCTGAAATTGTTCTTCACCGGAAAATTCGAGATTTTTTCAACCCTATTGTATTTGGTAATGGGTTGGTTGATTATTTTCGATTTTTCCAATCTCTCAGAATCGATCGGACTTAATGGTTTAATTCTGTTTATTGCGGGAGGCGCATTTTATACTTTAGGGATTGTTTTTTATGCCGTTCATAAAATTCCGTATAATCATGTCATCTGGCATTTATTTGTCCTTGGAGGTGCTATCTGTCATTATTTAATGATTTTCTTATATATCCTTTAAAATGGTATCCTTAATAGCGAAATTTATCTTCTCCCCATTTTTTGGGATTGTTTTTGATATAATTTGAAATGATATTGAATGCCTTTTCATTTCTGATAATGTGATCATAGAATCGGGTTTGCCATCCAAAATCCAGGTTTAGGCGGTTGGCATGTTTCGTCACGGCAGAATTATAGCCCCCAATGATTGAGGAGATGGAGTTTTTTCCAGGGTTGCGAAATCGGGTTTGGCCGATGGATTTTTGGGGATTTTCATGCGCATTGGGATATTCATTCGCATCGGGGAGCGACAAGGCATGCCTTGTCTGTACTGGGATGCGATCATGAATTGAATTTGCAACATCAAGGCGATTTGCATCATCAAGGCGATTGGGAGCATCCGTTAAATTCCCATCATCAATTTCAATAGGAATTTGATTTGAATCCCGAGAATTCGAAGTGGTATCAGGATCCACATTAATTATCAAAATGCCATGAATATGATTGGGCATCACAATAAATTCGCCCAAAGTTATATTTTTGGAGTGGTTTTTTATTTCGTGCCAAAATACATCAGCAAGTACACCAACATTGGATAATTCCATTTTGTTGTTGACGACGCTTCCAAAATAATGCGCCCTATTTTTTGTGCAGATGGTTATGAAATAGGCCCCTTGCCAGCGATAATCCCAAGTTTGCAAACGTGCAGAAGGAATGCGATATTTATTTTGAAATTTATCAGCCATTTTTTGTGGGGTATAATTTCATTTAAAGCTATCACATTATTCCGAATATATCAACCCAATTTGCTCACATCAATCTTAAACAATTCTGCAGCATTCTTCCACATTATCAGCTCTTTCTTATCCTCATCCAATTCCAATTGGTTCATAAATCGGAGATAGGATTTCATATTGCTAATGGGCCAATCGGTACCATAAAGTAGATATTTCGGATCGCCGGCATAGATGATCATTTCTTCAATTTCCTTTTTCATATAGCGCTCAAATTTATCTGAAAAATCACCTAAGGTCAATCCGGATATATCGGCATGCACATTCTTGTTTTTGTAGACTATCTCCATGCAATCCTTAATCCATGGGCTTCCAACATGGCATATCACAATTTTTAAATCGGGATAATCAACTGCTAAATCATCAATATGGATGGGGTGGGAGTATTTTATTTTTCCATTTGGCGCATAAGTATCACCAGAGTGAAACATCACCGGGACGTCAAACTCCATGGCCATATCGTACATGACCTTAAATCTGATATCATTAGGGTAAAAAGGTTCATATCCTGGGTAGAATTTCAGACCTTTAATGAGTCCAGCGTCAAGAAACTCGCTGAGTTCACGTAAGTCCCTATAATCGTAATTTAAATAGCTCACTCCCGCCACAACACCAAGATTGTTCCTGTCGCTAATGGCCTCAACTACCTTTCTGGTGCTTGGTCTGTGTTCATTTACTTTGTAAGACGACAATACCAATGAATAATCCACCTTATTTTCTTCCATGGTATCTGTTAGCTTATTGAGACAGTCTTCTAAAGAAACAACGCGATCTTCATGGTAATTATTGATATGGGTATGGACGTCTATAATCATAGTGTTTTTTTATTTTTTGGTGAGGTTAACAATATCGAGAAATAATGGGAACTGGACAAGTTTGGTGTTCAGTATTCATTAAGCAGTATGCAGTGAGTTGTATTTAGTCGCATTTTGATGAGACATTTTGTTGGGTGTCAGAATTTGCTCTGTTTTAAATAATCCGCTAAGACCACAAATCGTGTTGGACCCTTAATAATTCAAAGATTTTATTCTTCAAATTATACTTTTGTAGCCACTGATAACTGCCGATTATGAATCTATAAAATCTTTATAATCTTCAAAAAACGCTTCAAACAGGGTCATTTTTTCAATAAAAAACTCCATAACCTCTTTCCAGCAATTTTTATTGTGAATGGAAACTCTTTGATTCAATTTGAGGTAGATTCTGGAGATTTCTTTGCCGTTTTCTAGGTAATACTCTTCTTCAAAAATCGCATCAGGCAAATAATCGTCGGTCAAGATTACCTTCAGGGATTGTAATTTATCCCAAAATTTAATTCGGTTTTCCAAATCATCTTCAAGGTCTAGGGCAACTAATGCCAATTTAGTGTCAAAATGGAATTTGAAAGACAGTCCTTTCAGTCTGGTGTCATAAAGGATCCATTTTCGAGGGAATGATTTTCCGAAACTGATCCAAAATTCTTCTCTTAATTTTCTTGATTCTTCTTTGCTAAACATGTTTTTCAGTCATCAGTCATCAGTCTTTTCCTTAAATTAAATACGCCACCAAAATCCCCAATGCAATGAGTATCAGTTTTGTAAGGTTGAATCTGTGGTTTTCGTTGCTTTCAAACAAAATGACTGTTGAAATATGAAAAAAGATACCAATTACAATTGCATTGATGAAGAATAAATAATCTCCCACAAAAGGTACGGTATTCGATACTAAGGTCCCCGTTGGTGTCATAAGTGCAAAAATGACGAGAAACCCAACAATTTGTCTCAATGTGAACTTTGACTCAACCAGATAGGTGGTGATCAACGCCGCAATAGGGATTTTATGGATGAGAACACCATAGACCATATCATTATGTTGATGGATTGGAAAACCTTCCAGAAAACTGTGGATACATAAACTGATGAACAACACCCATGGGAATCCTGTTTCGTGTTTATGGACATGAACATGGCCATGTTCTGCACCTTTAGAGAAAAACTCCAATAAAATTTGCAAAAGAATGCCCAGCATAATGAACAACCCAGTTTGCTTGGCATCTAAATGCTCATATACCTCAGGCAATAAATCAAAAAGCGTCAAAGCCAATAAAAATGCGCCGCTGAATGATAATAGGAATTTAGTGTAATTGGACTTTTTATGCTTGAATATCAGCACCAATAAAACACCAATAATAACTGCTAAGAAAGGTAAAAAATACTGCTTCATTTGAAGATCATGATTAATCGTTCTGAAGTGCTTTTATGAAATTTCCGTAATTTGTAATCGCCAAAAATATCTAACAAATAAATACCAGCTTGTTCAAAAAGCTCCTCAAAATCGGATAATGTCTTTGCTTTAACGCGCTCTTGATAGTTGTAGGTTTTTCCTTGATCAGTGAAACTGATATCTTTGATAATATGGTTGTCTTCAACATATCTTTTCTGATAAAAATCAATACCGCCAATCGTCTTGACATCTTCAGGCACTAAATTTTCAATCACAAAATCGGCATTCATAAAATCAATGACTCCGAATCCCGATTCATTTAAATCTGCCTTAATGGCTTTTAAGGTATTCAAGTTGTCTTCTGATCGATCAAAATAGCCAAAACTGGTAAAAAGATTAAATACGGCATCAAACTTCTCGTTATAGGGTTTGCACATATCATGCACCTCAAAGTGAAGTGTTTCATTTTCGTATTTCTTGGCATACGCGATACTGTTTTCTGATAGGTCAACGCCAGTAACATCATATCCCAATGAGTTGAGATATATGGAATGACGTCCTTTCCCACATGCAAGATCGAGTATTTTTCCACCTTCCGGCAGATTCAAATACTGGGTGAGGTTATCCATAAATTGATGAGCTTCTGCGTGATCTCTATCGGCGTAAAGAATATGATAATAAGGGGTATTGAACCATGAGGCATACCACTGCATTGTGTCTTTTGTCATTATAAATTCGTCTGACTGCAAAAATACTTTATTTTTGCAATCTATATCAGGAGAATAATGGATAATAATTTTAATATGGTTGCCAAAACCTTATTTGGTTTTGAGGATTTACTTGCAAAGGAGTTGACCCAGTTGGGAGCCCAAGATGTGAAAACTGGTGTTAGAAACGTGAGCTTTGTTGGCGACAAAGGGTTTATGTATAAAGCCAACTTGGGTTTGCGTACGGCCATTAAAATATTAAAACCCATTCATAGCTTCAGAGTCAACAATGAAAAGGACCTCTACGATCAGATCTATAAAATTAATTGGGAACAGCATCTTAAACCCACAGGGACCTTAGCAGTTGATGCTACTGTGCATTCACATCTGTTTACACATTCTCTTTATATAGCACAAAAAACAAAAGATGCTGTGGTTGACAAATTTAGAGATACTTCGGGTGAACGCCCGAATGTAGACCTTAAATTTCCAGATTTAAAAATCAACGTGCATATTGATAGAAATATGTGTAATGTTTCATTAGATTCATCAGGAGATTCTTTACATAAACGAGGTTATAAAATTGCGACGAATATTGCGCCTATCAATGAAGTGTTGGCCGCAGGGCTGGTTATGTTGTCTGGTTGGGATGGCCAAACCAATTTTATGGACCCCATGTGCGGAAGTGGAACTATTTTGGCCGAGGCAGCAATGATTGCCTGTAATATTCCCCCAAATCTAATGCGAAAGGAGTTTGCCTTTGAGCGTTGGCAGGATTGGGATGTAGATTTGTTTGAAAAAATAGAGGAATCACTCTTGAAGAAAACCAGAGATTTTCATCATCGGATTATTGGTTATGACAAGTCGCCAAGTGCGGTAGAAAAAGCAAAAGAAAACATCAAAAATGCACAACTGGAAGATTTTGTTGAAGTAAGGCATGAAGATTTCTTCAAGACCCAGAAAGCAGGAGACGAGAAGTTGCACATGGTGTTCAATCCGCCGTATGGTGAGCGTCTGGATATAGAAATGGAATCGTTTTATAAAAATATCGGTGATACCTTAAAACAAAATTATCCGGGAACTGATGCGTGGTTTATAACCTCAAATCTTGACGCATTGAAACATGTGGGCTTAAGACCTTCCCGGAAAATTCATCTGGTCAATGCGAAATTGGAAGCGAGATTAGTGAAATATGAAATTTACGAAGGCAGCAAAAAAGGGAAGTACATGGATTAAACTTCCTTTGAAATGCATTCCGAATTCTGAAAATTAGTAATATTTCTGAAGTGTCTTCGTATGATGCTCCACATGATATGCGGTCCACATTAGAATTTCCCTGATTGGCATTTTTCCCATTAAGGGATGTGGCAACACCAATGTGTCTAAATTTTTATCAGATATTCTTCTGGTCTTGTATTGCAGTTTCTTGCTTTCTACCTGAAGACGGTTCAAAATATAGGTTTTATCCTTCAATTTTGGAACCTTCATGTTTTTAGAAGACTTAAATGTATAGTCTTTACTTTCTTTAAGGATTTTTTGATAATCCTTAATAATCGTATCATAATCATGTAAATCGCGCGTGTTTTTTCCGAAGGCATATTTGAAAAAAAACCTGGGCATGCTCAAGATGTCATTTAAAGGCTTGATGCTTTGCAATAAATGTAAGGCTTGCTGACTTGTAGTCCATTTGCCTTCGGGCCCTTGTGTCCATTTTTCATTATCTTGAACTTGCAACCAAGTGATCAGAGCATGATATTTTTGTTCTAATAAATCGGCGATCTCATCTTTGTGCATACGTTGGAATTAGTATGCAAAAGTTAATAAATTATTTTATAAAATGAATGGCAAGCAGAAAGTATTTATGTCGAATTAGTCCTCTACCGCAATTTTCTTATTTTTCTTATAGATAGGGATCAAATAGGATACATTATAACCAAATCCGAAACCGAATCGGCCGCTATCAAAAGTTCTATTAAATCCAGGAATAAATAAATTTTCAAAATTTGTAGGTTGATCTTCGGTCACCAAACCTTTAAGCTGTGCATTGATGCCAACAAACAAATTGGTGACAACTTCGGCTTTGATGCCAACGATCAATTCTGCCCAAATTGCAGATAATCCTTTAAATTCTTGTGGATCAGTGGAAGTAAAAGGGGTGTCATAATATTGATCTGTCGTATATATGGTATAGCGGTTTAGCTTTTGGCTGAATGTGCTGACACCAACCCTCATTCCAGTGTAGATAAGGTTTTCCATGTCGAGCCAATTTCGATAAAGGTTGTAGTCTATACCAGCTTTAAAATAGCTGCCTTTTGAGGTGACATCCAAATAGTCGTTTCTTATAGTATTCTCTTCAGTTCCCAATTCTCCCGCTAAATATAATTTTTGGGTCAGTCGGTAATCGCCGGAAATTTCAAAACCAGTATAGTCATCACCTATGAAGGAGCGTGCCAATCTACCAATGTCGCCGCCGAGACGCAGGCCGTATTTCTGTTTGACCACAATGGTGTCGTTAACATTTTTTTCTTGGACTTCTTGTGCCAATGATGTTAGTGGCAACACCATCAAGACAATCAGACTAATGATAAATGTTGATATGCGCTGCATTTTCATTGTTTATGGTGTCTTTAATAACTTCAATATTTATGATCCAGTTGTTAGGGTCGGTTTCACGATTGGCGCTAAGATTATTGAATACGCTTTTGTATCCGCAGGCCCTTGAAACGTATATAAGTTCTGGCGTGTAATTCACTTCAATAATATCAGCATTGGAAGCCGTGTTAGGGTCGTCATCCAAATCATAATCTCTATCTTTTGTAAGCACAAACCGCGAGGTGTTCATTATGTCCAAGGCATCCACTCTTAGAGGCAGCACAATGGAGTCAATAGTTTTATCATTGACAATATAATTTGGATTGTTTTCAGCAGTAACATCCATTCGTCTAACAGTTTTTGTTTCCTCGATTGCATTGATATTATAAAAACGAATGATCAAATGTGGTGTTGTAGGTGTGGTAGCGGCACATATATCATCACGCTCACAACTCCATAAGCTCAGGATTATGAGAAGAGAACATAGAGTTTTAATGTATTGATGGGCTTTTATCAGTTTCAAGTTTATTTTGTTTCAGGTTTTAGGTTTCAGTTGTTTCTTGCTTAAATGACGTATTGAAAATCAACAATCATCAATCAACAATCATCAATCATCAAGCGCCTTATCTTTTTTCCAAAAGTACAACATTTTCGACGTGATGTGTTTGTGGAAACATATCCACCGGCTGAACTTTGGTCACTTTATAAATGGTGTCCATCAATTCTAAATCTCTAGCTTGGGTTGCGCTGTTGCAGCTTACATATACCACTCTATCTGGTGCGACATTTAGTATTTGTTGCACTACATCTTTATGCATTCCGTCACGTGGTGGATCTGTAATAATCACATCTGGCTGTCCATGCTCATTAATAAAATCACTATTGAACACATTTTTCATATCGCCCACATAAAACTCAACGTTGTCAATTCCATTTAATTGTGCGTTTTGCTTGGCGGCTGCTATGGCATCGGGAACAGATTCAACACCAATTACTTTTTTAGCGTTTTTGGCTACAAATTGAGCAATGGTTCCAGTTCCTGTATATAAATCGTAAACGAGTTCATCACCTTTTAAATTGGCAAAGTCGCGAGTTATTTTATACAGCTCATAGGCTTGGTCTGAATTGGTTTGATAAAAGGATTTGGCATTTATTTTAAATTTCAGACCTTCCATTTCCTCAAAGATGTGATCTTGTCCTTTAAAACAAAGCACTTCCTGATCATATATGGTATCGTTCGCTTTACCATTAATGACGTATAATAAAGAGGTGATTTCCGGGAATTTATCACCTATATAATTCAATAGTAGTTCGCGGTTCTCTTTGTCCTCTTTGAAGAATTGAAAAAGCACCATAATATCCCCGGTGGATGAGGTGCGAATCATCAATGTTCTCAAAAAACCGGTTTGATTACGGGTATTAAAAAATTCGAGTCCGTTTTTAATCGCAAATTCTTTGACTGAATTTCTAATGTCATTGGAAGGATCTGCCTGAAGCCAGCATTTTTCAATGTCAAGAATTTTATCCCACATTCCAGGAATATGAAAACCAAGCGCATTTTTATCGCCAACATCCTCATTGGAACGAATTTCATCCAAAGTTAACCAGCGGCTGTCGCTGAAAGAAAACTCCATTTTATTTCTATAGAAATAGTCCTTTGCAGATCCTAAAATTGGAGTTACAGGGGGTAGTTCCAAATGACCGATTCGTCTAAGGTTGTTTTCAACTTCCTTTTGCTTATAAAATAATTGGTGTTCATAGCCCATATCTTGCCACTTGCATCCACCACAAACACCAAAATGTTGACATTTAGGTTCGGTACGCTTATTGGAGTACTCGTGGAATTTGATAGCATTTCCTTCGTAAAACGATTTCCGTTTTTTAAAGGTTTCTACGTCCACAATATCACCCGGTACCACGTTTTGCATGAAAATAACGGCACCGTCCGGAGCTTTGGCTACTGATTTACCTTTGGCTCCAGCATCAACGACCACAACATTCTCAAAGATTTGTTTTCTATTTCTTCGTCCCATGTCGCAAAAATAGTGAAACCAATTGCGATTTACGAATTACGTATCGCGATTTTATTAGTGAACCCAAAAATTTGAAAACAAAGTGCATTAAGTTTTGATGGTTGTCCTGATAGCCATTAAGGTGACCTTGCTTTATTCGGGTTGGAAATCCAACTACTGAAAGTGAAATCAGCCCATTTTGCATATCGGAATAGCCCCACTTATCGAAGAGTCGTTAACTGCTTATCACGGTCGAAACTAAACTATAGTTGTCGATTTTATAACCAATTTTTGGTTATACAGAAGTCCCTCAGTTGTATGACCATTATTTTGTAAATTTCGTTGTGAAATCAGTTGAAAAATTTTTAGGAGGTTTAAATATTTGCTAATTTGCGAGTCCTTAGGGATGATTTCTCTCCCACGCTGCTTTTTCGTCCCGATATCTATCGGGATTTCGAAAGAATAAAGGTACAGTAGGAATGGTTATTTTGCTCGATTAGCGAGATTTAATTATTAATGTTTGCATCGCTCTAAATGATGTCAAACCGTGTCTTTTTAAGGCATGAAACTGTAAATTCTTATAAAATGGCTGTATTAGATCAATTAACTTCGCAACAAGCGATAGATTTAGAAAACAAGTATGGTGCACATAATTACCATCCACTTCCAGTAGTATTGAGTAGGGGAGAAGGGGTGCATGTTTGGGATGTTGAGGGAAAACAATATTATGATTTCCTCTCTGCTTATTCTGCCGTCAACCAGGGGCATTGTCATCCGAAGATTGTTGATGCCATGGTAAATCAGGCACGAACCCTGACCTTAACCTCACGCGCCTTCTACAATGATGTTTTGGGGAAGTTTGAAGCTTACGCAACAAAATATTTCGGGTATGACAAAGTGTTGCCCATGAATACCGGTGCAGAAGCTGTAGAGACGGCGCTTAAGATTTGTAGAAAATGGGCTTATGAAGTAAAGGGTATTGCCGACCAACAAGTGGAGATTATTGTTTGTAGAAATAACTTCCACGGAAGAACGACGACCATTATTTCATTCTCAAATGATCCCATTGCACGCAAAAATTTCGGTCCATTTACGGAAGGCTTTATAAAAATTGAGTATGATAATTTGCAGGAATTGGAAAGTACTCTAAAAAGCAACCCAAATGTTGCCGGATTTTTGGTGGAGCCAATTCAGGGTGAAGCTGGTGTTTATGTTCCGAGTGAAGGGTATTTGGCAAAGGCGAAAGCATTGTGTGAAAAGTACAATGTTCTGTTTATGGCTGACGAAGTGCAGACAGGAATCGGGAGAACAGGAAAACTTTTAGCGGTAGATCACGAAAATGTAAAACCAGACATCCTGATTTTAGGAAAAGCTTTGAGCGGTGGTGCCTACCCCGTAAGTGCCGTGTTGGCCTCTGATTCAATAATGGGAGTTATCCAGCCTGGCAGCCATGGCAGTACATTTGGAGGAAACCCAGTGGCCGCTGCAGTGGCTATAGCCGCCTTGGAGGTCATTAAAGAAGAAAATTTGGCTGAAAACGCTGAAAAACTAGGACGGATTTTTAGAAGTGAATTGGATTCTTATATCCAAAAAAGCTCAATTGCCAAATTGGTGAGAGGGAAAGGATTGCTCAACGCTGTGGTGATTAATGACAGTGAAGATGGTGATACCGCTTGGAACATCTGTTTGGCGCTTCGAGATAACGGGCTCTTGGCTAAACCGACCCATGGAAACATCATTCGTTTTGCGCCGCCTTTGGTCATGAACGAGCAGCAACTTTTAGAATGCGTTGGGATCATCATAAAAACGTTGAAACAATTTGAACCTAATAAGAAATAATGGAAGAAAAATCGGCTTTTGAAACTTTTGAATTGAATCTTCCACCCGCCATCTTAGGGTTTTTAAAGGAAACGTCAACTTGGACGTATTTTCTCTCAATTCTGGGGTTTATAGGTATTGGATTGATGATCCTTGGTGGACTGTTTTTTAGTTTAGCGTTGAATCTCATGCCAGGCGGAAACCCGTATGCTGGCTTAGGTGTAGATATGTCTTATTTTGGGATGATTTATGTGGTCATAGCATTGTTTTACTTTTTCCCGGTACTGTATCTCTTTAATTTTTCAAGAAAAATGAAAAGTGCTTTGAGTTCCAATAATAATGACGAATTGACCGCTGCTTTTTCTAACCTGAAATCGCATTATAAATTTATCGGAATCTTTACAATCGTTATTATCAGTATCTATGTCCTGATTTTTGTTTTAGCAATGATCGCACGAGCGATGTAAGTTGCTGAGCATTGAATAAAAAAAAGCGGCTAAATTAATATTAGGCCGCTTTTTGTATATTGAAAGGGATATTATTCTGCCATCCCTTGATTAAGGCCTTTCATGAACTCTTCCTGCATGCTTTGAATGCCTTCCATACCAACGGTAGAGAACAGCCAAATAGCATAAATTAAGTAGATACCATTTAATATGATACCAATAATAGCAAGAATTTTTCCGGTTTTCACGTTTTGAAATCCAGTATAGTTTTCCGGGCTTTCTGTATAAAGTTTAGTTGCTTTGTTGGCAAGCACCAAAGCAATAATGCCAAGGGGTAAACCAATGATACCATAACAGCAGCAAGTGACTATAGATAAAATTCCGAAAACTAAAATGAGCGTTGCATTGGGTAATTGTTGTTTTTCCATGTGGTTGGTTTTTAGTGGATGATTTTAATAAAATAACTGATGACTACAATGCCTACATTCAAAAAGATCAAACCCATTTTAATGGTATAGTCATATTTGAATCTAACAAACAGGTTAAATATAAGAAAAACCGTCAATAAAAGAAGTGTGTAAATGGCGGGATACATTTTAAAAGCCATTAAAAAATCCCCTTTAAAAAATAGAACGGTGGCGCGCTGAATGCCACAACCCAAACACTCTATACCAAAGAGTTGTTTGTTGAGACAAGGCAACAAGAAATCTTCAAGTTTGATAAGGTTAAGAAAAGCCATAGACAAATGTATAAAAAGAATGGAATTTTCATAGTTTATTTTTTAGCTTAGATTTGCTAAATCCAACATCATTTTGATTCTAAATGATTAATTTCGTTGTTCCCTATAAAAGTGAGCAACCTATGAGCATGTCCAGAGTATTAAATCTTTTATTGATAATTATTGGCGGAATTATTGCCGTTTATGCCAAAGCCGGAATGGATCAAAACCAATATGTGCTTATTGGAGGTATTGCTGTTTTGATGATTGGGGTATACCGCATATCAAGAAATATACCTAGTAAAAATGATGAAGATACACCTTCTGAAAATGACTAATAGCTATGAATTTAAAAGTAGGAGATAAAGTTGCAGTCTTGGATGAAGCCTTTTCGGGAAAGATCTCGAAAATTGAGGGAAACACGGTTTTTATTGAAACCGATGACGGCTTTTTTTTAGATTTCCAGGAGAATGAATTACTCAAATTAAACGAAAAGGACAATTTGAAATCCCGTGTTTTTTCTGAGCATTCCTTTAGTGAAGTGCTTTCTGAAAAAGAACAGCATACCAAGCGTAAATCTGTTAGGGTAAAACCAAAAGACCGGAATCAGCCGGCTATGGAAGTCGATTTGCATATTCATAATTTAACCGATAACCAGCGAAACCTATCCAATTATGACATGTTAACCTTACAATTGGATACCGCCAAAAGACAGTTGGAATTTGCCATTGGCAAACGCATTCAAAAGGTTGTATTTATTCATGGCGTTGGGGAAGGCGTGTTAAAAATGGAATTGGAAACGCTTTTTTCCCGCTACGATAACGTCAAACATTATGATGCCGATTTCAAGAAATACGGAATAGGGGCTACTGAAGTCTATATTTTTCAGAATGCATAAACCCTAAACTTAAATACTATTAATTGAGAGTGTAATTACGAAATAGGTGTAATCGAAAATTTCAGATTATACTATTCAATTTCACTCTCTATCATAATGCTATAGGTATAAGTTCCAAAGTCAATTTCGGTTAGGCTGATGACGTCCAAATTCACGTTGCTGATATAAAACTTAACAGTAATTGTACGTTTATACACGTTCTTATTAAAGTGTGGGTAATTAAATACATCCTTTGCTTCTTTGTCAAGATATCTTGGAACACTTGGGGTAGGAGAGCTTTCATCACGGTCATTCATCGGATTGCCATCCATGTTTTCGTCTTCTAAACGCGTTAAAACACCATCACCGTCATCATCATCGTCTAAATAATCAGGGATACCATCGCCGTCTGTGTCTTGTGCCTTTGAAAGTCCGTCGGCCTCGGTGTAATTATGTTTTTCGTTTTTAGTCAAGACATTGTCATTATCATCATCTTGATCCAAATAATCAGGAATACCATCGCCGTCAGAATCGGTTGGATTTGTTGCAGGATTGTTATCGCCATCTAAATTGGCATCTTCAATATGTGCAGGGATGCCGTCATCATCATCATCCACAAAAGTGGTGATGGTAGTTACCGTGCCTGAAGTCGCCGCATAATCTTTAAGGATAATGGTCGCGGCATCAGGTAATAAATTGCAAAGTAGATCTTCAGGATTTCCGTCATAGGTTCTATAATTGAACTTGGAACTTGTTCCATTGATAGCAAAAGTGGCCTTGTAGTTATTTTCTGTTGGATTGAAAATGAGTTCCGTAGTCGTGTTTCTTGGAAATATTAAGCTCAAGGACTCTGAAGGATCCTTTTTGGTGTCATATAAGAAGAAGTTTCCCGGATTCAATTCGCATATTGATAAGGTTTTGTCAAAATCCAATTCCACGTCAATGATATCACCATCGTTACAAGCAGTGACTAACAAACATAAACTTAAGAAGTAAATTATTTTCTGCATTTCAATCAATTTGTCAACAAAAATACGGCATTTGTGAATTTATAACGTCTCATCTTCAGAATAATTTTATTTGGAGTATTTTTGTGATTTGAAAGGATTTTATAATGAAACAAGTTTATTTTGACAATGCGGCAACTACTCCCATCCGTGATGCTGTTATTGATCGTATGGTCGAAGTTATGCGCTCACAATATGGCAACGCATCATCTACGCATAGCATGGGACGTTCTGCGAAATCGTTATTGGAAAGGTCCAGAAAATCCATCGCTTCATTTTTCAATGTCAATGCTTCAGAAATCGTGTTTACTGCAGGAGGCACGGAAGCCGATAATTTGGTTTTGTATAGTGCTGTTAGAGATTTGGGGGTTACCGAAATTATCACCAGCAAATTGGAGCATCATGCCGTCTTACATACAGTAGAGCATCTTCAAAAGAAATTTGATATTGCCATTACCTACGTTAACTTACTTGACAATGGCATGATCGATTTAACAGATCTTGAACGCCTGCTGCAATCACCAAATAAAAAACTGGTCAGCTTGATGCATGTCAACAATGAAATTGGCAATAAACTAGATCTCAAAAAGGTTGCAGAGCTTTGTAAAGCGAATGACACTTTATTTCATAGTGATACCGTGCAATCTATTGGCCATTATAAATTGGATCTACAAGCTATTCCTATCGATTTTTTGGCGGCAAGTGCCCATAAGTTCCATGGGCCAAAAGGAATTGGTTTTGCTTTTATCCGAAAAGGTTCTGGCATCAAGGCATCAATTTTTGGAGGCGAGCAGGAGCGTGGTTATCGCGCTGGTACAGAATCCATTCATAATATTGTTGGAATGGAAGAGGCTTTGAAACTAAGTTATGCCAATTTAGAAAAAGAGCGGTCACAGATTTTGGAATTAAAAACATATTTCATTGAGCGATTGAAAAGCCTATCTGCAAAAATGGCATTTAATGGCAATTGCGAAAATCTGGACGAGAGTACCTACACGTTGATCAATGTATGTTTGCCAATTGCACCTGAAAAAGGAGGGATGCTTCATTTTCAATTGGATTTAAAGGGTATTGCCTGCTCTAAAGGATCTGCATGCCAGAGTGGGAGCAATCAAAACTCCCATGTACTTTCCGAAATTTTGAATGCTGAAAACCTCTTAAAACCTTCTGTTAGATTTTCATTTTCATGTTTTAACACGAAGGAAGAAGTGGACTATGTTATTGATACCTTAAAAGACTTTGTTGAAAATTAGCAATTATATTCTGATTCTTTTGTTTTTGGTGTCCTGCAAAAAAGGACAGGACTATCCAATGGGGCAATTCCCAGTGGCACAAGATCAAGAATCAACAAAGCCAAAAAAATATAGCGCAAAAAAAATCGGCGATACGTTGGATGTTTTTAATGATGTTTATGTGTTTTATAATAAAAACATCGGCAATGTTTCTGGTCGAAACTTAACCAAAGAGGGTTATAATCTGGGTTTAAAATGGCAATGTGTAGAATTTGTCAAACGCTATTATTACGACCATTTAAATCATAAGATGCCCAACAGCTACGGTCATGCGAAAGATTTTTTCAATCCCGCATTGAAGGATAACCAAATGAATAAGGATAGAAATTTGGTGCAATTTACCAATGGCAGCACATTGAAACCCGAGGTGAATGACCTGATTGTATTTGACGGCACTATCTTGAATCAGTACGGACATGTGGCCATCATTTCTAAAGTGAACAAAAATTCGATTGAAGTGGTGCAACAGAACGTTGGTAAAGAGTCGAGGGAAGAATTTAAGCTAGGTTTTAAAAATGACAAATGGACTATCGGGGATTCTAATGTCTTGGGATGGTTGCGAAAAACTGATTGATAAATAGAACGTAGACCTGGCAGTTCGTTCAGCCGGGTGACACTGATTTTATTCCCATCAGTAGATTTTAATACCCTGTGAAGCCTGCCTCGATAGAAAAGTCAATTCCTTGTAAACATCTCAGAACCTCATAGAAACCCTCACGTTAAACACCCGTGGACTCAAATAATTTGGAATCGCATATTGGCGTTTGCTATACACGTCTCTTACCCAAGTATTGGTAATTGAGTTTTGGACATCAAACATATTAAAGACCTCCACACCGATGGTCAGCTCTTTAAACGCGTTTTTCCACTTGGCATTATGGGTTTTGTTGCCGTCCACAATCACATAAGAAAAGCCGACATCAGCACGCTTATAATCACGCAATCGGTTTTGGTACTCATAAGGATCGGCATAACTTGGAGAGCCTCCTGGAACGCCGGTGTTGTAAACCAAATTCAGGTACACCTTTAACTCAGGAATGTTGGGGACGTAATCTTGAAACAACACTCCAAATTTTAATCGTTGATCGGTGGGTCTTGCAATATAGCCCTGCTTTTCAATGTTCTCTTCGGTTTTTAAATAGCCAAAACTGAACCAGGATTCGGTGCCAGGAACAAATTCACCATTCAGCCTCAAATCCACACCGTAGGCATAAGCTTTGGCGTTATTGGTGGCACGATATCTAATTCTCACATTTTCCAAAGTGTACGGATTGACATTTGTCATATGCTTGTAGTAGGCTTCAGAAACCAACTTGAAAGGTCGGTCCCACATTTTAAAGCTGTATTCATTGCCCAAAACAAGATGCAACGATTTCTGGGCCTTCACATCTGGTCTTACTGTACCTGAAGAATCTCTAAGTTCTCTATAAAAAGGAGGTTGGTAATACACACCGCCGGCAAGCCTGAAAAGCATGTCTTTATTCCAATCAGGTTTGATGGCAAACTGTGCGCGAGGGCTAAAGACAGTCTGTGATTTACTTTCAATGCCATCACCGTTTACTGTCCAATTATGCGCTCTCACACCAAAATTGTAAAACACCTCATTATTGCCCAATTCTGAACGCTTGCTCCACTGTGCATAAGCTTGAAAGCGGTCAATTTGAACATAATTGGTAGCTCTAATATTTTGAAAAGCGACTAAGGGTCCTTGGTAAGGTTGATATGGTTGGTCATTAAAAAAACCTTGTTTTGGCGGATTGATGGAAAAACCTGCAGAATCTATCACTTCCCATTCCACTAAACGGTCCCGGATATCTTCGTGAGTATACTTTATAGACCATTCAAATGTATTATCGTCCATTTGGTAATCTCCTTTGTGCTCTATGGTCGTAATGAGAGCATCCAAATCGTTTCTGGCGTGGGTGAGTTGGGAGCCGATGCCTTCACTAAATTCGACTTCACCTAAATTTTCATCCCCAATATTACTGTTCACTTCTCCCAAACGGTATTGTGCCAAAATATCAAAATACTCCTCTTCTGTAGTATGGTAGGTGGAAGCAATCAGTTTTAGGGTCAGATCTTCGTTGGCAAAATAATTGGCCTTAAAAGCTCCAAAATAGGTGTTATAAGCATCTTTTTCCTGGCCTTCATAATAGACCAATAAAGCCATCGGGTCCGCTAAAGTTCCAAAATTGGTCTGCCGGTTTTGTGGTTGAAAATTGTATTTATTACTTGATATATTTCCTAAAAAATCGACCTGGAATTTATCCGTAAACTTATAGGTCAAATATGTTTGTATATCAGCAAATACGGGCATTACATTACCTTCGGTTTCCAAGGAATTTAGCACCAAACTATTATCTCTATAGCGCAAGCCAATAATCCCTGATAATTTAGAGTCTTTTGATACCGCTTCTGCAGAAATACTTCCGCCTAATAAGGAAATGTCTGCATTGATGCCGAATTTTATAGGATTTCTGTAGGTGATGTCCAAAACGGATGACAGTTTATCGCCATACTTGGCCTGAAAACCGCCAGCTGAAAAATCGACGTTTTGAACTAAATCCGTGTTGACAAAACTCAGGCCCTCTTGCTGTCCGGATCTCACTAAAAAGGGTCTGTAGACTTCAATTTCATTGACATAAACGAGGTTTTCATCAAAATTGCCCCCTCGAACTGAATATTGTGTGCTTAATTCGTTGGAGATATTGACCCCAGGCAAGGTTTTTAAAATATTTTCCACCCCTGGTTGTGCACCTTTAATGGTACGGATCAAGGCAGGAGGGATTGTAGTCACACCTTCTACAGATTGGCGCTGGTTGCCATGAATGACTACCGTTGCAATTTGTTCGACGTTTAAATTCATCACAGGATTAAATTCTACGGTCTGCCCATTTTTAAGATTGAATACCGCAACAATGCGTTTGTAGGCAATATGGGTGAATTCGACAGAAATATCCTTGTGAATTGAAATTTTCAACTCGTAAAAACCATTATCATTGGTTGTCGTACCTGTTTCATCAGCTTTAATACTGACGTTGGGTATGGGGATATTGGCATCATCCAAAATAATTCCTTTAATAGTCGCGGTTTGTGCCCATCCTAGAAAAGGTAATATCAATAGAATGAGGCGTACAAGGTGAAAATATGGTTTCAAATGGTTGGTGTTTTATTTTCTAAAAAAGGTGGCTTCAAATGTAGAACTATTTCCAACATTATCCGTGACAACAAGTTTCAATTCGTTTTTAGTATCGTTAACCACATTGTCATTAAAATCGAAGGTCAAGGTATTGGTTTTATATTCATACTCCATTAAAACCCATTTGCCGTTAATGGTGGCCCTGTAATTACTGATTCCCGAAAGATCATCTGTGATTTTAAATTTAAGATAGCGGTAATTGCTCAACCATTTTTTATCCTGAAAATTAAGAGCAGAAATTTTTGGGCCTTGGGTATCCATTACCAAGGCGTAGGTTCCTAAAGCATTTGACGATGCTGTCAATATCTTGTTCTCAAGTCGTTTTGTGTTGAGGTAACTCGGGTATTGTTTGTTTCCAATAAGTTCTGCTATATAGAGCTTGTCTATATCTGAATCTTTATAATTACTGACATCATATTGTATGGTCACATTCTTTTGAAGCGGGATAATATCCTTATGCAGATAAACAGTGTCATTACTTACCTTAAAATCTATAAAAGCATCTTCATAAAAGCTGTTTGCAGGAATAAAAACGTTGACATTTTTTTCGTTTAGATTGGTAGGTTGCTCTGCAAAAATATAAGTCTTGTTGGTATTATCTACAGACAAAGGTGGTTTTGACATTTTTTTCCCATTAATAGGTACTGTTACCCATGTTTCGTTGCCGTGGAAATCCGTAATTCTAATTTTATACACTGAAGCCGTGCTGTCTGCCACTTTAACATAGCCATCATTGTCAAGATCTTTATAGAGGCTAAGAACATTTCCTTTTTCTACAAACAGTTTTTGGATTCTACTTCGTCTTGTTTTATAGAGTTCATAATCAAGGAACCTGTTGATATGTCGTGTTTCACTGAATGAAAATCGGTTAAAATCCATTTCAAACTTTTTATGACCATTAAAAAAAGTCTGCAACCCATTGATGCCATTTTGATTGACCGCTAAATCCTGTTGGTCGTAGCTAATAACGCCAAATCCTATGGTGCCGTAAGCATCGATACTTTCTACATTGTAATCTTTGTTTTTGTTTCGGATAAGACGAAGTTCGACTCGCCCGTTTTTGCCATTTACAAATGAGTTTTCGTCTTTGGTGTAAGCGTAAATGCCAGAAACGAATGGAGGTTTCCTATCTTGGACATCCAAACCAAAAAGTAATGGATTAATGGTTCGCTCTTGTTGGTCGCGGATTTCAAAATGCAAATGTGGCCCGCCAGAGCTCCCCGTATTTCCAGAGTAGGCAATTATCTCGTCGGCATTGACTTTCAACTCATCAACGGCAGGAAACATTTCAACCTCGTAGGATTCTTGTTGGTATTGCTTAGCTTTAACATAAGCCTCGATGGTGGGCGCATAACTTGACAAATGGCCATATACACTGGTATAACCATTAGGATGGGTGATATAGATGACTTTTCCATAGCCATAATGCGATACTTTGATGCGACTCACATAGCCTTCGGCAATGGTATAAATATTAAGACCTTCCCTTTGTTGGGTTTTAATATCGAGTCCAGCATGAAAATGATTGGTACGCAACTCCGCAAAAGTACCCGAAGGAATTATTGGGATATCCAATGGACTTCTAAAATAATCAGTCGGATATTCCACTTGGGAGAAAGCAAACGTCGATAGAAAGAGGGAAACATAAAGAAATTTCATAGCATTATTTGAAAGGCTAAAAATATTAAAAAGTACTTAAAGCGCCTAAAGTTATGATGACTTAAAGTAAGAAGTTCTGAAAGTTGTTTTGTTTGATGAGCAAGTGAATACAGATCAACTTGTTTTTGTCATTTTAGCAATACGATTGACGTGGATTTGAAGTGCTTAGGGCGTTTTATCTCACGAATGACTTATTTTTTCAAAATTTATGATAAAACAATTGTGATTTTTGTTTATGTATGTTAACTTTGTTTCATCAGTATTGAAATTTGTAAATGAGTAAAGTTGAAGATATTGTTGATTCTTTAGAGAATAAAATCAGCAAAGTTTTACATAAACAAGAGGTTTTAAAGCAAACCAATGAGAAACTTTCTGAAGAATTGGCCAGTTACCAACAGAAAATTATTCAGCAGCAAGAAGAATTGAGTTCTTGGGTTGAAAAATATGAGGCCCTCAAAATTGCAAATTCAATGTTGGGCAGTGATGAAAATAAACGAGAGACAAAGCTCAAGATAAATACATTAATAAAAGATATAGATCATTGTATAGCACAATTATCTCAATAATGTAAGTGTAGTATTCAATGTCAGAACAGCTAAAAATTAAGCTTTCCATAGCTAACAGGGTATATCCCTTAACAATTGCACCTGAACAGGAAGAAGGATTGCGAAAAGCTGCTAAGAAAATTGAATCTATGATCAGTCAATTTGAGCAAAATTATTCCGTAAGGGACAAGCAAGATGTTTTAGCCATGTGTGCTTTACAGTTTGCTTCCCAGGTGGAACAAAAAATGATAGATAAAGACCATGTCAGTGAAGAAGTCACAAATAGATTAACCGCTTTAGACGATCTTCTTCATTCACATTTAAGCTCTTAACGTTCTTTTAAATAAATAGGTTACTGCCTACATTAGTTATTTTTTTTGATAAACTCAACGTTAATTCTTTAAAAAGGGTGAGTTTAAGTTGTAAAATCGAGCTGCCTTTGAGCAGATTTTTGATCAGCTTGTTAGCCCTAAACTTGTTTTTAAGGGGTTTATACAAAATTCGAAACTGATGTAGGCTTTTTTTTTTGGCTAAACGATACCTCATTTTTGATGGGTGTTTGGTCGAACTGATTCCGTCTTATCGCGGGATATTTGAATTATTTCAAATTTTTTTAAACTAAACTAAACATGGAAACGGATACAATTTTAATAATTGTTAGTTGCTCAGCATTGGGCATATTGCTGGGATATATTATAGCAAAGGCACTTGAAAAGAACAATGCTTCAAAAATAATCAAAAATGCAAAGGAAGAATCAAACTCAATAATAAGACAAGCCAATGCCGAAGGAGAGGCTATTAAAAAGGACAAGCTTCTTCAGGCAAAGGAAAAATTCATTGAATTAAAATCAGAGCACGAAAAAATTATTCTTGCCCGTGATAAAAAACTGGCAGAAGCCGAAAAAAGGACGCGTGACAAAGAATCTCAAGTGTCCAATGAACTTGCTAAAAACAAAAGGCTATCGCAAGAAATTGAGGAGAAGATCAAGGATTATGATTTCCGACTGGAATTTTTAGAGAAAAGGAAGGAAGAAGTCGATAAGGCACATAAGAGCCAGATCAGACAACTTGAGGTAATCTCAGCCTTATCAGCTGAGGAGGCTAAATCTCAACTTATAGAATCCCTTAGACAAGAAGCCAAGTCTGATGCTATGGCTTATATTCAAGAAACCGTTGAAGAAGCTAAACTAACGGCACAACAAGAAGCTAAGAAAATTATTATTAACACCATACAGCGTATTGGCACGGAAGAAGCCATTGACAATTGTGTTTCGGTATTTAACATTGAATCTGATGATGTTAAAGGCCGTATCATTGGTCGTGAAGGGCGAAATATTCGAGCTATCGAAGCCGCAACTGGTGTTGAAATTATTGTGGACGACACGCCAGAAGCTATCATTTTATCCTGTTTTGATTCTGTAAGACGTGAAGTAGCGCGCTTGTCACTTCATAAATTGGTGACCGATGGAAGAATCCATCCGGCTAAAATTGAAGAGGTAGTCCAGAAAACACAAAAGCAGATAGAACAGGAGATTATCGAGGTTGGAAAACGCACGGTTATCGATTTGGGAATTCATGGATTACATCCAGAATTGATCAAACTGGTGGGACGAATGAAATACCGTTCCTCATACGGTCAGAACTTATTACAGCATTCACGTGAGGTAGCAAAACTTTGTGGCGTGATGGCTGCAGAACTAGGATTAAATCCGAAAATAGCAAAACGTGCTGGACTGCTTCATGATATTGGAAAAGTTCCTGATTCTGAAGTCGACATGGAAACGCCTCACGCCATCCTAGGAATGCAATGGGCGGAGAAATATGGTGAAAAACCAGAAGTATGCAATGCTATTGGAGCGCATCACGATGAAATCGAGATGACCACCTTACTCGCGCCAATCATCCAAGTGTGTGATGCCATCTCTGGAGCAAGACCAGGCGCAAGACGTCAGGTTTTGGATTCTTATATCCAACGATTGAAAGATCTGGAAGATGTGGCCTTTGGGTTTAATGGTGTAAATAAGGCATATGCTATCCAAGCAGGACGTGAATTAAGAGTGATGGTTGAAAGTGATCGTGTTTCTGATGAGCAGGCAGCTAATCTGTCTTTTGAGATTTCTCAGAAAATTCAAACGGATATGACATATCCAGGACAGGTTAAAGTAACTGTAATACGCGAAACAAGAGCAATCAATATTGCAAAATAAAGTATATTAAAATAAATTGAAAGAGTCTGGCGGCATGTCAGACTCTTTTGTTTTTGGCGTAAATTGTAAAAGAAGTGCCTACACCTACTTTACTATCTACTGTAATACGACCTCCAAAACTTTCAATTTGATTCTTTATTAGATAAAGACCTATGCCTTCTGAATCATTATTATGATGGAAAGTTTTGTACAATCCAAAAATATCATCGCCATATTTCTCCAAATCAATTCCCATCCCATTATCTGATATAATAAGTTTGAATTCCTGTTTGTCGTAAGCACAATCAATTGAAATCACAGGATCTCTATCTGGGTGTTTATATTTAATCGCATTGGACAATAGGTTTTGAATGATGCTTTCAAAATAAGAGTTGTTATAATACAGGAATAACTTTTTGCTGATATTGTTGTGTATCGTTGCATTGTTTTCTGAAATCACATAATGAAGAAGATCGAGAATATGGTTGATTTCCTTGGCAATAAATATTTTTTTAACCTCTTTGGATTTACTGTTCTGTACGTGTACAACCTCATTTAGATTGGCGATGGTCTTTGTTAAACATTGAGAAAGCGTTTTTAAGTGCCCCATAATTTCTTCCTTTTCGTTCGGATCATCGGATTCATAATAAAAGTCCATTAGGCTTTCAAAATTAGCTGTGTGCTGTTTGAGGTTGTGCGTCACTATGTAGGCAAAATTCTTAAGCTTATTGTTGTGCTCGGTTGCAATAATCAGAGCGTCATTGACAGATTGCTCCTGTTGTTTTTGTGTAGTGATATCGATGTGCGTTCCAATGATTCTTTTGGGGGCATTGTCTTCATCCCATTCTACAATCCTTCCTCGATCGCGTATCCACTTATATGAACCGTCATCACACAGCACGCGGTGTTCATTTTCATACATAGGCTTCAGACCCTTTAAATGATCTTGAAAATCTTGAAAGTATTTCTCTTTATCTTCGGGGTGGACTCTATTATTCCATGCGTTGACATCATTTCCAAAAAACGGATCTGAAACACCAAGTATTTTCTTTGAGCCTTCTGAAAAGTAAACACGATTTAAAGCTGCATCAAATTCCCACATGCCTATACCGGAATACTCGAGAGCTAATTGCCATTTGAGATCATCCACAAAGGTTGAATTTAAGTTGAGTTTTGGTAATCCCGATCTAAGTGAAGTCATATCTATAGATTTAGTTTTAAAACTACTTAAGGTTGTTAACCAACTTTGTGGGGAAGTTTGGCTGACCTTTAAAATGCTATTAAAGACTTTTGTCAGGGAACTATAACTAAAGTTATGAAATTTTTTACAGTTATTAAAATATTTTTAGCAGGCTTGACCATATAAGTCCTACGAGTAGATGATTTTTTAAGGATCCAACGGTTTGTTTCAAACAATATTGATTGAATAATGTGCAGTTTAGACAAGAATTGAGCACAAGAATTTTCAGATAGGGGTTGGCAAATAACATATGAATTGTGTTAGCGCCTTGGATGGAATTTGTTGAGCACCTCCTTTAAATGAGTTCTGTCAACATGCATATAGATTTCTGTGGTAATAATACTTTCATGGCCAAGCATAAGTTGAATGGCTCTTAGATCAGCTCCGTTTTCCAATAGATGAGTTGCAAATGAGTGTCTAAAAGTATGAGGGGAAATCGTTTTATTAAGTTTTATTTTTTCGGCCAGCCTTTTGATAATCGTAAAAATCATCGCTCTTGATAACTGTTTGCCTTTGTGATTTAAAAAGAGTGTGTCGTTAAACTCCTTTTGGACTTTTATTTTGGATCGTACTTCGTCCTTGTAAATCGTAATATACTTTTGTGTAGAATTGCCAATTGGAACAAAGCGTTGTTTATCGCCCTTACCCGTTACTTTTATGAATCCTTCATCAAAGAAAAGATCTGAGATTTTAAGATGAGTCAATTCACTGACGCGCAAACCACAACTGTATAGGGTTTCCAAAATGGTTCTATCGCGCTCACCAATCCTGATGCCATTATATTCTCTCGTAAGGTCAACAGCGCCAATGAGATTGTTGATATCGTCCAAGCTGAGGGTATCAGGCAATTTGCGACCAATTTTGGGCGATTCAATATGATCCAAGGGGTTGATTTCCCGATAATCCTCAAATACCAGGTAACCGAAGAAACTTCGCAATCCAGAAATAATCCGCGCCTGAGACCTGGCGTTGACATTTTTAGAGGTCTCATATATAAACTGCTGTATAGCATTATGGTCAATGGCAATTGGGGAGATGGCCATATGGTGATTTTCTAAAAAACTAATCAGTTTCTTAATATCATAAGCATAATTGGCAATGGAGTTTTGCGACAAACCACGTTCAATCTTCAAATAGTGTTGGTAATCATCTAAAGCGTCATGCCACTTCATCAATAGAACTTTTTTAACAAAATATGGTATAGGACATCGGGTTTCCAAGATTCCCAATACAATGATACTATTTTAGAAGTAAAAACTGCATAAAACAAGGTAGTGAAATCTAAGATTTTAAAAAGACTTGCCTCATGAGGTTTCTTTAAGATTTCTAAAAGGAGGGATCAGTTTAACAAAAATACTAATGAGCTCCTAAGTTCGCCGATAGAAATAGACATTTATTGAAAATTATATAGATTGAAATATTATAAATTTAAAAATAGATAACTTATGAAAAAAATAATATTTATAGCTACGTTGGCAGTTTTTGGATTCAACCTGAGCAATGCTTAAGACCTCTATTTCAGTCTAAAAGGCAGTCTTAACCTCGCAACTTTTACGGATGATGATTCGGCTGAAGCAATGGGGATGACCTCTTATCATGTCGGAAATGTGGTCAATATTGGAATTACAGAAAAATTTTCAATTTAACCAGAAGTGATTTGCTCTGTTCGGGGTGCGGGTTCTGATTTGGGAGATTTCAGATGGAATATATTTATGTCCCTATACTCGCCAAAATTATGATAATTGACGGATTAAGCCTTGAGGGATCGCAGATTGGATTTTTTGACATCTTCAAAATTAGAGAATGAAGATATTAAAGACTTTGTCAAGAAAACCGATTTCAATGCAGTTTTAGGATTAAGAAAAATGTTGAATGGCGGTTTAAATTTTGCTGTACGCTATACTTCTGGATTATCAAATATTTCTAATAGCAACCTTGACGTAGATGTTGAAAATGTTGTATTAGAACTTTCAATAGGGTATATGTTCTAAATGAAAACCTAGTTATCCACAAATTACATGGGTGTTTAGTAGCTGTTTTTGAAGAGTTGTTAATAACTTACATCATAAGTAGATGATAATAAGTGTTTTGAGTTTGTTCTGTTGATATCATTGTTAACAACTCAAGAATTGTTTTTTTATCCGATAAAAGTCCTTAGTTTGTACGTTTATCTTTAAACTTAAAATTTTAAAAAATGAAAAACCTAATGGTAATGGCTGCTTTTGCAGTTTTTGGATTGTTTAATGCTAATGCATAAGAGGTAACTTTTGGTGTTAAAGCGGGGTTAACTTTGCCAATTTCAGTGGAGATGATGCCGATAATCTTGATGGAAGGACAGCTTTTCACGTTGGAGGTGTAGCCAATTTTGGAATTTCCGAACTCTTTTCTGTTCAACCAGAACTCTTGTATTCAGCTCAGGGTGTAGAGCAAACTTTTGAAGGTGTTACAGGTAAAGTACAAGTTGATTACCTTAATTTGCCGGTTTTGACTAAATTTATGATAGCTGACGGTTTAAGTATTCATGCAGGCCCACAAGTTGGTTTCCTATTATCTGCCAAAGCCAAAGGTGGTGAAGAGACCATGGATATTAAGGACGAACTTAAAGGAACCGATTTTAGTGGTGTCCTTGGCTTAGGTTATCAAATGGACTCTGGATTGAATTTCGGGGCACGCTACAATTTAGGATTCAGCAATATTGCAGATTCTGGCGAGGCTGACTTAAAGAATAATGTCTTCCAAGTTTCAGTTGGATTTATGTTTTAAAAATCAACATCATAGATGATAATTAGAAAAAACCGGAGCTCAGTCTTCGGTTTTTTTGTGCTCTAAAGTCAGAAATATAAAGAAAAGTTAAAAACTTTCGATTCCCGTTAAACCCTGTTAATCTTTAATAATGTAAGTGGATGCCTACTTATATTTGTAATTCAATTTAAAAACAAAAGACATGAAAAATTTATTTTTAGTAACAATGATAGGCCTTTTTAGCGCCACATCCATTTATGCGCAATCAGATGACACTACTATTCAGTTTGGTGTAAAGGGAGGGGTTAACCTAGCCACGATTACCGGAGATGATGTTGGTGATCTCGATTCAAGAACAAGTTTTCATTTAGGATTATTTACGGAAATTCCGTTAAGTGAACGTTTTTCGTTCCAACCGGAAGTATTGTATTCAAGTCAAGGCTTTTCAATTAGCGATCAAGCAGACTATAAATTGGACTATATCCAAGTCCCTTTAATGGCTAAAGTTTATATAGTCAAAGGCTTATATGCAGAGGCAGGACCGCAGTTTGGTTTTAAGGCTAAAGAGGAAGTTGACTATGAATCGGGTTCTACCGGAGGAGAAATCGAGTTTGATCCTGATGATTCCGTTGTGAAAAACTTTGATACTAATTTGGCTTTAGGAGCTGGTTACAAATTTGACAATGGAGTGTCGCTTTCTGCGAGATATAATCTTGGTTTGACGAGTATGATTAAGGATGATGCGCCATTTATCTCAGATAGAGATGTTAAAAACGCTGTTTGGCAATTTGGGATTGGATTCTCATTTTAAGAGCAATCCAAACACTATCAACAACATAGAAACCGAAGCAAATGCTTCGGTTTTTTTTATACGAAAAAGTTTGCTGAAAACATCAGTAAATACACCGATTTTAATTTTTTTCATCTGAAAAATCGGCTTATCATTGCAGTCTCAAATTTATTAAAAACTTAAAATTTAAAGAAATGAAAAAACTTATGTTAATGGCTGCGTTTGCAGTTTTTGGATTATCAAATGTTAATGCGCAAGATGAGCATGATCATGGACCTATTCAAAAAGGAAAATGGTTAATCGAAATCAATACGGGGTCGTATGCGACAGGAAGTACGGCTTTCTCTTTAGCCTCTTCTGATGGGGAGACCCAATGGTCAGTTGGTGCTGAAGGAGGTTACTTTGTTATGGATAACCTAGCGCTTAAAGCTGGATTTGGATATCAAGATTATGGTAGCGGCGATTTAACTTCATTTGCATATAAAATTGGTGCAAAATACTATATTGCTGATAAATTTCCAGTTGGTGTAGATTTTACAGGTGTAAGTTATTCTGAAGGGAACATTAAAGATCCTTCTTATGTTGGTGTTGAAGGTGGTTACGCTTGGTTTATTTCACCTAAAGTAAGTATCGAACCTAAAGTTCGCTATAATATTTCAACAAATGATACTTATGATGATGCTTTCCAAGCTTTGATAGGGTTTGCAATTCATTTATAAGAATTAATTTTAATATTGAAAAAAGGGAGCCAAAGGCTCCTTTTTTTGTGCCTAAAACTTTCATTTTGTTTAAGTCTTTCTTTATGCTCTATTTTTAATACTTTTATCCTATGAAAAAACTGATCATCATCAATGGCCCAAATCTGAACTTATTGGGCACCAGAGAACCTGATGTATACGGGAGTCTCTCTTTAGTAGAGTTTTTGGATGCAATAAAATCCAAATACCCCAAGATTGAAATCGACCATTTCCAATCAAATATCGAGGGTGAACTGATTTCAAAATTACAGGAGGTGGGTTTTAGCTATGATGGAATCATCTTGAATGCAGCAGCCTATACGCATACTTCCGTTGGCATTGGAGATGCCGTAAGAGCGATCACTACGCCGGTTGTTGAAGTCCATATTTCAAACACGTTTGCCCGCGAAGATTTTAGGCACCAATCCTACATTGCACCAAATGCAAAAGGTGTAATTGTTGGATTTGGACTGCAGAGCTATGAGTTGGCCATCCAAAGTTTTATAAATGAGAAATAGCATGTTCAAATATTTTTTGATGTTGTTTTTTATAGGCAGCAGTCCTTTTGTCATACAGGCTCAGGATTCAATGGCAAGTTTTGGTATTAAAGGTGGATTGAACATCACTTTTTTCAATGTAGATCAACAAAATTTGGGGTCTTATCAAACATCAGAAACCGGCTTCTATGCTGGTGTTTTTGTAGAAACTCCAATTGATGGATTTTTGGCGATCCAACTTGATGCACTTTATATTTCAGTGGGCGATTTCAACTTTATGAATGTTCCTCTCTACGCAAAGTATGAAGTGGCTCATAACTTGCACTTAATGGCAGGACCGAGTTTTAATTACTTCTTCGATTTTTTCACGAATAAAGTGAAGATAGGTGTAGATCTCAGTTCAAGTTATACGATTACTAAATCTTTGGACGTACATATAAAATATGCGTTGGGCATTGATGAACTAGCCCCAAATGGACTCTTTTTTGGAATGGGACTAAAACTCTGATGGGTGATCTAAAAAGCGAATCCGACAGTAATACCGAATACAAATCCAAATTCAGTTTCATTCTCCACAAGCGCCAAGCCAGGTCCAGCGTATGGATCAATTGTCAATACATCCCAAGCTAAAAACTGATGTCCAATGAGGGCATCAATCTCAAAACCGAACGTATTATCTTTTACTCCTAATCTATTGCTGCTATTGGATTCTGCATAGATGGCCAAAATCCTTGGTCCGACATGAAAGCCTTTTGGAGCCAAATCAGAAATATAATAGCGTCCTTGTATTGAAAGACCATAGACATTAATGCCCGATTCTGATCCGAAGCCAACGCCAACCTCAAATGATCTTTTATCTTCTATATTGAACTCATAACTGAGTTGATAAAAATTATAATCAGAGAGAAATCCTAAATCTGTTTTGATGACTGCTTTTTTCTCTTGAGACATCATATTCAATGCAGACATCATCACTATGATAACAAGTAAATTTCTCTTCATATTTTTAATATTGACACAAAAAAAACGATTCCTTGCGATGGAATCGTTTTTTTAATGTTTATTCTGATTTGCACTTCATTCTTCAAGCTTAGTGCTTCCAACTTATAAGTGAATCACTTCACCATAAGCCGCAGCTACAGCTTCCATGACCGCTTCACTCATGGTTGGATGCGGATGCACTGTTTTTAGAACCTCATGCGCAGTTGTCTCTAATTTGCGCCCTAAAACGGCTTCTGCTATCATATCCGTCACACCGGCACCAATCATATGGCAGCCGAGCCATTCACCATATTTGGCATCAAAGATCACCTTTACAAAACCTTCTGTAGCTCCAGAAGCGCTTGCTTTTCCAGAAGCAGTGAATGGGAATTTACCAACTTTAATATCGTAGCCTTTTTCTTTAGCCTGTTTTTCAGTCATCCCGACACTCGCAATTTCAGGAGTGGCATAAGTACACCCAGGGATGTTGCCATAATCTAATGGCTCCACATTCTGACCTGCAATTTTTTCTACACATAAGATGCCTTCTGCGGAAGCAACGTGAGCCAAAGCCTGTCCCTCAACAACGTCACCAATGGCATAATAGCCCGGAATGTTGGTTTGGTAGTAATTGTTGACCAAAATTTTATCTCTGCCCACGGCAATACCAACATCTTCCAAACCAATGTTTTCAATGTTCGATTTGATTCCAACCGCAGAAAGAAGAATATCTGCTTCAAGTGTTTCTTCGCCTTTTGCGGTCTTTACAGTGGCTACAACTCCTTTGCCAGAAGTATCTACCTTAGTGACTTCAGAAGACGTCATGATTTTAATACCACTTTTCTTGAATGATTTTTCCAATTGTTTTGAAACCTCTTCGTCTTCGACAGGAACAACATTTGGTAAAAACTCGACAATGGTCACATCGGTGCCCATAGAATTGTAGAAATAGGCAAACTCCACGCCAATGGCGCCAGAACCTACCACAATCATCTTTTTAGGCTGCTCCTTTAGCACCATGGCTTCTCTGTAACCGATCACTTTTTTGCCATCTTGTTTTAAACTTGGCAATTCTCTAGATCGTGCTCCTGTAGCAATGATGATATGATCGGCACTGTATTCCTTTCCATCAACATCAACTTTCTTTCCAGGTTTAAGCTTTCCAAAACCTTCAATAACATCAATTTTATTTTTTCTCAATAAAAACTGAACACCTTTGCTCATTCCTCCAGCCACGTCCCGACTGCGCTTTACAACCGCAGAAAAGTCTTTGTCAGCTTCCTTGACAGAAAGGCCATAATTTTCAGCATGCTTAAGATATTCAAACACTTCTGCCGATTTTAATAAGGCTTTTGTTGGGATACAACCCCAATTCAAACAAACACCACCAAGACTTTCTTTTTCAATAATAGCAGTTTTGAAACCTAATTGTGATGCTCTAATAGCAGTTACGTAGCCACCAGGACCACTTCCAAGAACAATGATATCGTATTTACTCATGTGAATTTTTTAATCGTGATTAGAAGCTACGAAGTTACAAAAAGTATATTTCAAATTGCAAATTACCAAATCCAAATATGGTAATAGTTATCAAGAATTGTTTGTAAATGGAGCGTGTTGCTAATTCTGTAGGCAGTTTGGATGGTTTTGGAATCGGAAATTGTAAAACTGACTTGTGTTTTAAGTACTAAAACAACCTAGCGGGGCGAATGTATGTGGTTTTGGTAACTTTTGACCGCGTTTTGATTATAAATCATCGGTAAAATGTCGCTTGCCTTTGCTTTTTTTGAATTTATCACTATTGTAAGCCTTTGAACTTCCCCTGGGAATAGACAAGGAGGTCCATTTTTCGCCTTTTCGAAGTTTACCTATATAAACCATTTGTCCAATATGATACGAGTAATGACCCAGTTGTCTGAAGATAGCCTCAGCTACCGTGTGTCCTTCGTTTCTAATATATATTATCTTGTTAAGATCACTTTCCTTTAATGGAGAAATGGCCTCAAACAAACAGGTCCAGCCTTTTTCCCAGTCTATCAAGAGCTCATCCAAAGAAGTATAGGATGCTTCAAATTCTTGATCACGCTGGCGCCACTCTTTTTCACCATCTTCAGTTAGAAAATTGGTCCAACGGCTCAACATATTCCCAACCATATGCTTCACCATAATGGAAATACTGTTGGAATCAGCATTGGGTTGATAATTGATGTCCTCAAATGAGAGTTGCGCCATTGTTTTATCTCCAACTTCTTTGTAATAATTGAACTGCTTTAAAATTCCGGATAATCGCGTGTTTTCCATGAGATAAAGTTAAAGAACTACAATCAAATTATATGAACTAAACTCCAAATTCTAAGCTCCAAATTCCAAATGCCAAGTGGGTGACAATTGATGATTAATTAGTTGGAATTTGGGATTTAATACATTGATAATTTACTTATTGGCTGGAACAAATTCCAATGCTGCACCATTGATACAATGACGCTTCCCTGTAGTTTTTTTTGGACCATCATCAAAAACATGACCTAAGTGTCCGCCACAGGTAGCACAATGTTCTTCATTGCGCAGATAGCCTAATTTTCTATCTGTAGAAAAGGCGACATTGCCTTCGATAACCCTGTCAAAACTTGGCCAACCGGTCCCTGAATCAAATTTGTGTTCACTTTTATATAAAGGTGTTTTGCACGCCGCACAAACATAAGTTCCAGCTCCGTGATAATCATTCAACGGACTGGAGAAAGCTCGTTCGGTACCAGCTTGTCGGAGTACATGGTATTGTTCAGCTGTTAATAGAGCCTTCCATTCGGCATCTGTTTTGGAAACTTTAAATTCTTTGGTTTCCCGAGTATCACTGTCTTTCTTTTGAGCAGAACTGTTGCAACTAAAAACGAAGCTTAACAAAAGTATCAATGGTAGTGTTTTCATAACGGTATCTTTGTGGATTTAAAATTAAGTCGAAATCTATCTTGTTTCCTTTCTCAATAAAGGTATAAGATAATCATAAGGATTTTAAAAAAGTATTTCATGTTACTTTGTCTACGTAATTTTAGTACTTTAGGATTTTATTTTTAACTATCTTAACACTTTCTAACCCTTTGAACCCTTTAATATGGCAAAAGTAACGCCTTATAGTCGTTTTACCGATTTTGATATTAATCTATTTTTGGCTGGAAAGCATTTCAGGCTTTATGAAAAATTTGGGTCGCACATCATGGAAGTTGATGGTATAAAAGGTACCTATTTTGCAGTGTGGGCGCCGAGTGCTAAAAAAGTTTCTGTAGTTGGCGATTTCAATAATTGGAATGAGAATGTCCATGTACTCAATGTCAGATGGGATAAAAGTGGGGTATGGGAAGGGTTTATTCCTAAAGTTGGAAAGGGTGATATCTACAAATATAAAATCACCAGCCATCATAACAATATAAAAACAGAAAAGGCAGACCCTTATGCCCGTCGTGCTGAACATCCGCCACAAACGGCCTCCGTTATATGGGAAGACGATTATAAGTGGAAAGACGACGATTGGATGTCCAAGCGTAAAAAGAACAATGCCTTAAATGCTCCGTTCTCTGTTTATGAAGTACATTTAAGTTCTTGGAAACGCCATGAAACCGAAGATCGATTTATGTCTTACGTTGAATTGGCTGATGAACTTGTTGCATATGTTAAAAAAATGAAATTCACCCATGTGGAGCTTATGCCCATTATGGAATTTCCGTATGATCCAAGTTGGGGCTATCAGATTACTGGCTACTTTGCACCAACATCGCGATTTGGTTATCCTGAGGAATTTAAGTTTCTGGTCGATACGCTTCATAAGAATGATATTGGTGTTCTTTTGGATTGGGTGCCATCGCATTTTCCTGAGGACGCTCACGGACTGGGATATTTTGATGGTTCTTGTCTGTATGAACATCCAGATAGACGCAAAGGCTATCATCACGATTGGAAAAGTTTGATATTTAATTATGGACGAAATGAAGTGAAGTCGTTTTTGATCAGTAATGCCCTTTTTTGGCTGGACCAATTTCATGCCGATGGTTTACGGGTAGATGCGGTAGCCTCGATGTTATATTTGGATTATTCTAGAAATGACGGTGAATGGGAGCCAAACATGTATGGTGGAAGAGAAAATTTAGAGGCAGTTGCATTTATTAAAGAAATGAATGAAGCTGTGTATTCCAATTATCCTGACGTTCAGAATATTGCCGAAGAATCCACGGCTTTCCCGATGGTGTCGCGACCAACATTTTCTGGCGGACTTGGTTTTGGAATGAAATGGATGATGGGTTGGATGCATGATACCCTCGAATATTTTGGCAAACCACCAATTTACCGCCAATACCATCAAAATGATTTGACTTTTTCAATGACCTATGCGTTTTCCGAAAATTTTCTGTTGCCGCTAAGCCATGACGAAGTGGTGTATGGAAAGCGTTCTATCTTAGGACGGATGCCCGGAGATGAATGGCAGCGTTTTGCCAATTTAAGATTGTTGTACAGTTATATGTTCACACATCCGGGAGGCAAGTTGCTTTTTATGGGTTGTGAGTTTGGACAGATCAACGAATGGAATTTTAGAGGGAGCTTGGATTGGCATCTGATGGAATCTAAATTTCATCAAGGGGTGCAGAATCTGATTACAGATTTAAACGTTTTATATCAATCTGAACCCGCCATGTATGAACAACAATTTTCCGGAGAGGGTTTTGAATGGATTGCTTATGACGATCATAAGAACTCTGTTTTGGTCTATATACGAAAAGGTGAAGATCCAAATAATGATGTATTAGTAGCCTGCAATATGACCCCAACACCAATGGTTAAGTATGGCATTGGAGTTCCAAAAAAGGGCAAACTTCAGGAGATTTTTAACAGTGACGACAAAGTATACAATGGTACTGGTGATTTTAAGAACAAGGTCATTACAACCAAGAAATCCGAATTGCACAATCGCGACCATTCTGCAGAAATCATCATTCCACCTTTGGGCATGGTTGCTTTTAAATATATCAAACCTAGCAAGTCCTCCAAAAAGATCTCGGATAAATCGGCGGTAAAGAGTAAAGCAAAACCAGTTAAAAAATCGGCCGTGAAAACCTCGAAAACAAAACCTAAATCGGAAGGATCAAATGTGAAAATTGAAAATAAGGAGACCGATATCAGTAAAGTGAAGACCAGATTGTCGGAAAAGAAACCCGAAGCCAAAACTTCCAAAAAACCAACAAAAAAAACAAAGAAAATTTTGACCCAAACCACTTCTAAATCCCCCAAATCCAAGTCAATTCCTAAGAAAACTGACCAAAAAGGATAATTGTCAGTCCAATTTCATCGATTAATCAATACTCAAACGTTATAGTTAATAAGTACTATCAACTTAAATTTTATATTTGAAAACTTATGTGTTTTTTTATGAAAATTATTACCGAATTATGATTATAAATACTGAATTAGAACAAAAGGGAAATTTATTCCCATCAAAAATAGTCGCTTATAGAAAGGACGTGGACACGCTTTATTTTTCCACTGATAATGATGTCGTTCTTGAAATGACCATTGTAAGAGATAGTGTCCTTCGTTTTAGATATACTACCACGGGAACCTTCGAAAAGGACTTTTCTTATGCCATTACAAAATATGCCAGCAAGGGCTACAATCTTTTAGAGATTGAAGAAGAGGCAGAATCCTATAAGATCACCACTTCAAAACTTATTTGTCATATTAAGAAAGACAATTTACAGGTTTTGATATTTGATGCCAAAGACCATAGACTGATCAATGAAGACGAATTGGGCTTCCATTGGGAGGAAAGCTATGAATATGGCGGCAATATTGTAAAGATGAGCAAGGTATCACATGATGGCGAGAGCTATTTTGGATTGGGTGACAAACCTGTTGAACTCAATTTGAAGGGCAAACGCTTTGAAAACTGGGTGACGGATAGTTACGCTTTCGGTAAAGATACGGACCCTATTTATAAAGCTATTCCATTTTACACCGGATTGAAGGATAAAAAAGCTTACGGTATTTTCTTTGACAATAGCTTTAGATCGTATTTTGATTTTTCGCAGGAAAGACGAAATGTGACGAGCTTTTGGGCTCAAGGAGGTGAAATGAACTATTATTTTATCTATGGGCCTCAAATGGAGGATGTGGTAGCCAATTATACAGATCTAACAGGAAAACCTCACCAATTGCCACCATTATGGGCATTAGGTTTCCACCAATGCAAATGGAGCTATTATCCTGAATCTACCGTAAAGGAAGTCACATCCAAGTTTAGGGAGTTGAAGATTCCATGTGATGCCATTTATTTGGACATCGATTATATGGACGGTTTTAGGTGCTTCACTTGGGATAAGAATCATTTCCCAGACCCAAAACGCATGGTCAAGGAATTAGCGGATGACGGGTTTAAAACAGTAGTCATCATTGACCCGGGCATTAAAGTAGATAAGGACTATTTTGTTTTTAAGGAAGCTTTGGAGAATGATTACTTCTGTAAACGTGCAGATGGTCCGTATATGAAAGGGAAGGTATGGCCAGGAGAATGTTATTTCCCAGATTTTACCCACCGGAAGGTGCGTGAATGGTGGTCTGATTTATTCAGGGATTTGGTTGAAAACATTGGCGTAAGAGGGGTTTGGAACGATATGAATGAGCCTGCAGTGATGGAGGTACCCAACAAAACCTTTCCAGATGATGTAAGGCACGAATATGACGGAAACCGTTGTAGCCACAGGAAAGCACATAATGTTTATGGCATGCAGATGGCCAGAGCAACTTACCAAGGAGTAAAGAAATTTGCCTATCCAAAACGACCATTTGTAATTACAAGGGCAGCCTACTCAGGTACACAACGCTATTGTTCTACTTGGACGGGAGATAATGTGGCTACTTGGGAACATTTATGGATTGCCAATGTTCAGGCGCAACGAATGGCCATGTCGGGATTCTCTTTTGCTGGGAGTGATATTGGAGGATTTGCAGAACAGCCAAGTGGCGAATTATTCACCAGATGGATCCAACTTGGAATTTTCCATCCGTTTTTCAGGGTGCATTCTTCAGGAGACCACGGAAATCAAGAACCTTGGGCATTTGATGAAGACGTTACCGATATTGTCCGTAAATGGATTGAGTTGCGTTACCAACTATTGCCTTATTTATATACCACATTTTGGAAATATGTGGAAGAAGGAATTCCAATGCTGAAATCCTTAGTGTTATTTGATCAAGAGGATGTACATACCCATTATCGATCTGATGAATTTATTTTTGGAGAACAGATATTGGTATGCCCAATCTTGGAACCAAATGCCCGTGGCAGACGTATGTTCATTCCACGTGGGGAGTGGTTTAACTTTTGGACGGATCAAATTGTTTCGGGTGGAAAGGAAATGTGGGTGGATGCCGAAATAGAATCGATCCCAGTTTTTGTCAAAGCAGGAGCCATTATTCCGAAATATCCTGTACAACAATATGTTGGAGAGGTAAATATTGATGAAGTCACACTTGATGTTTATTTTAAAAACGGAAAGGAATCTTCGACCCTTTTTGATGATGCACATGATGGTTATGACTATAAAAAAGGGCGTTATAGCCTAAGAACGTTTAAATTGACTGGAAAATCGGATGAGCTCATTATCCAACAACACAAAGAAGGAAAGTTTGATGCTGGATACCAAAAATTTAAAATTGAGCTTCATGGACTTCCATTTACCATAACAAAAGTGCAGATTGATAATGTAGAAATATCGTTAAATGAACTTAAAATAAATGGCAACAATTCAATGATTATTGACAAAGGTTTCTCTGAATTGCATATTTTTGGGAACTAAAATTTTAATAAATTTACAACAGCAAAAACTATTTCTATTTGAGTTAATCAATAAGGGAATGGTTTTTGTAATTTTATGTTCTATTAAACTTAACATAATTACAGATGAAATATAAAAATTCAATAGTAACGATGGGTGTATTGGCACTTTTCTTATCCTGTGCAACAAATCCCTTTACAGGAAATAAGACTTTGGCTCTTGTGCCGAACTCACAACTTTTCCCTACTGCATTTGCCCAGTATGATGAGTTTTTGACGGAGAACAAGGTGATTAGAAATACGAAAGAAGCTGATATGGTGAAACGTATCGGTCAAAAAATTGCCGTCGCCGCTGAGCGCTGGTTAGATGCCAATGGGTATCAAGGGTATTTAAAAGATTACCAATGGGAATATAATTTAGTTGACGATAAAACGGTTAACGCGTGGTGTATGCCAGGAGGTAAAATTGTTGTGTATTCAGGTATTTTACCAATCGCACAAGATGAGGCGGGACTAGCGGCAATCATGGGGCATGAGGTGGCACACGCATTGGCCAATCATGGCCAGCAGCGTATGAGTGCCGGAATGTTGCAACAATTGGGCGCAGTGGCCGGGAATGTTGTTATTAGCGATCCAGAAACCTTGAATCTTTTTAACCAAGCGTATGGTGTTGGATCTCAAGTAGGAGTGATGCTTCCATTCAGTAGAAGCCATGAATCCCAGGCCGATGAAATAGGTCTTTATTTAATGGCCATTGCAGGCTATGAGCCAATGGAGGCCGCTAACTTGTGGAGACGCATGAGTGCTCAAAGTGGAGGAGGTGCTCCACCAGAGTTTTTGAGCACACACCCTGCCAATGAAACCCGAATCAAAAATATTGAAGCTCATGCTGATAAAGCGAGAGCTGAAGCCAGAAAATTTGGAGTCACTTCTTTTAAAAGTTAATCCATCCTTGCTCCATAATAAATATCAATTTTAAAAGCTGTTCATGTCCGATAGTGGAGTGAACAGCTTTTTTTGCTTTCAACTTATGTTGCATGTATTATTGAATCTTCCAAGGCGATCGATAATAAACATTAACAATAAATAATAATCAATTAACGACAATGAAGCAACATCAAAAAGGAAGTAAGAAATTACTGAATGCATGGGCCTTTTATGATTGGGCAAATTCAGTATATACACTGACCATCGCATCCTCAATTTTCCCCATATTCTATTCCGCACTGTTTGTTTCTGAAATCAAAAAGGTGAATGCCTTTGGTTTTGAATTTAAAAGTACGGCCCTTATCACATTTGTTACCGCATTTACGTTTTTGGTCGTTGCCGTTATTTCACCTATTTTATCGGGAATTGCAGACTACGTAGGCAACAAGAAGAGTTTTATGAAGTTTTTCTGTTATATAGGTGGTTTGGGATGTATTGGTTTGTATTGGTTTAGCTTAGAACGTATCCATCTTAGTTTGTTGTTTTACTTTATGGGTTTGATAGGCTATTGGGGGAGCCTGGTATTCTATAATTCGTACCTTCCTGATATTGCTTTTCCTGAACAACAGGACAGAATCAGTGCCAAAGGATTTTCATTGGGATATATTGGAAGTGTGCTTTTGTTGATCATCAACCTAGTCATGGTGATGTACCCGGAATCTTTTGGTTTTAATATAGCCATCGATCCAGATATTTTGGCCACAGGAACGGATATAGAGATTGAATTGGCTTCTGAAGCGGCCAGAAATGCTGCATCAGTTGAGGCCATGAGAGTGGCTTTCATTACCGTTGGCCTATGGTGGATTCTCTTTAGCCAATACACCTTTTATGTCTTGCCAAAGGGCGTTTCAAATGGACATAAGGTTACCAAATCAATCGTTTTTAATGGATTTAAAGAGTTGAGATCCGTTTGGAAAGCATTGACCAATAATCTGAGATTGAAGCGTTATCTCGGAGCCTTTTTTGTTTTTAGCATGGCGGTGCAGACCATTATGTTGGTGGCAGTTTACTTTGGTGAAGAAGAAATAGCTTGGGAAGATAGTGACGGAAAAACCATGGGTTTAATTTTTAGCATTTTAATTATTCAATTGGTGGCAGTTCTCGGAGCAGTTTTAACATCTCGGGCTTCGGCTAGGTATGGAAACATCAACACCTTGATAGCCGTAAATTTTATTTGGATGAGTTTGTGCTTTTACGCCTATTTCATGGTAACGCCAATGGATTTTTATATTGCCGCTGGCTTTGTCGGGTTTGTGATGGGTGGGGTTCAGTCTTTGGCGCGTTCCACCTATTCCAAGTTTTTACCGGAAACTAAGGATACCACTTCGTATTTTAGTTTTTATGACGTGGCAGAAAAAATAGGAATTGTTATCGGAATGGTCATTTTTGCTACCATTGACCAAATAACTGGAAGTATGCGCAATGCCATTTTGTTTCTGTTTGTCTTTTTCTTGTTTGGAATTGTGTTGCTTTTTAGAGTTCCAAGAAAAGCCTAATGTGGTTATCCCTTAAGAGTATAATCACAAGAAGATTCGCTATAAAATAAAACCCCGATCTTTATTGCTTTCTGATACTCCCTGAACCTGCAACGTTTGAATCTTCAGTTTTTGGATTTCCAGAGTATTTTATGTCACCAGAACCTGATACACGTGCTTTCAAATGCCCATTGCACACCACCTTGGCAGCTCCAGAACCATTTACTGAAACCTCCACATCGTTAGCAAGAAGATCAAATCCTTTGTAATCTCCAGAACCGGTAACACCCGTTTTTAAACTGTTGGTCTGCCCTTTCAAAGTCAAATCGCCAGACCCTGTAACACTGGCATCTATCGATGTAGCTTTTACAACTAATGTTACGTCTCCAGAACCTGTTATTGAGGCATTGAAATGAGTTGTTGAAATGGTGTTTTCATTCCAAACTTCGCCTGAACCCGTCAGTGATACAGTATTAATATCCTCAAATGGAACTGTTATCTTGATTGTTTTGTTCCTTGAGGTTTGTAAATTGATTTTATTTTCAGTTCTGATACTCAAGGCTCCATTTTTTACTTCGGTAATAATATATTGCAACAAATTTTCTTCTCCTTCAATTTTGATTTTGCCCTCTGTTCCCGAAACCAAAACATAATCAAAAGATCCGGCAAACTTAACAGCGTCATAGTCAGCGGTTGTTCGGATAATCGTCGTAACATTGCCATTTCCTTTAATTCTCCTTTGGGCGTGAATGGTGCTGACAATGAATAATAATGCGAGTAATGCGATAGTTTTTTTCATCATTTTGTTGGTATAAGTTGCCATTGGTAATTTTGAATACATTTGATAGGAAATCTTGTTAGTTAATTTCTTTTAAATGTTACACTTCCATAATCAGACGTAATTTTTATGAGGTTACTGGCATTGACATCTCCATGATATCCCTGATAATATTTGTCTGTAGATTCCACTTTCTTTTTTATGAATTGGAAGTCCTCACTGCCTCTAAGCGATGCGTATTCCAATTTAATATCAAACTTAAATTGATATCCAGAATCATACCCAATGGTTACACCAGTATAATCTGAATCTATGGAAACGTTGCCAGCATTTGAAGTCATTTTGTCAATTTTTATGGATCCGTAGTCGGCAACGATTTGAATGTTTTTATAAATTTCACCAAAACGTGCAGTGAGGTAATCCCCATTGCCTTTTACATTATTGGCCTTTTCAACTGTTACTGATCCATAATCGCACGTGTAATTGACATTTTCAGCAATTTCGACGATAGATTTTGTATAATCCGCAGTAATGTCAAGATTTTTGGTTTTTGCTACGGTAAAACTGCTGTAATCTGCATTGATCTTCCCACTTTTAATATATTCGAAATAACTATTATTGGTGTAGTCAAACGAAATCAAATTATTGTCGGCCATCAGCTCTTTGGTGGTTATTTTTCCGTAATCACAGGCTATTTTTGCATGACCATCCAATCGATCCATAATGATGCTTCCGTAATCATTGCTCAAATCCACACTGTTGCTTATTGGTAGTTTTACCAAATAATTGATTTCCATATTGACTTGGCTATTTCTTCCCCAGTTCCACCAACTTCCAGATTTATTTTTGTCAAATATGGTTTTTGCAGACACCATAGTCGAGGAGGCCTGAAAATCGACTGTAATATTATCTAATTTCTCTTGGACCTTTTCCAGATTATTGCCATTGGTTTTAATGTTTACTTCAATCCTGACTTTGTTCCCGACATAAGTACTAATATTGATATTACCATAGCTGTTGCTAATTTTTAATAGGGCATCATGGTTGACAGTAAATTCTTTTTTAATGGTTTTCTCTTTGGTGTGCTTACCACCCCACTCATTTTCCGCAAAATTCAAATGGGAAAGAAGTAAAAAAATAACGAGTATATATAGTTTGGTTTTCATAAGTATTAATTTAAAGTATCATAGGATTTTGTTCTGAGTGTTCGAATTCCTTAAGTTTTTCAATAGATGCTAAAACATTTTCCAAAATGTCGATTCGGCTTTGGAAATTACTGATCATGGCATAAATGACGCGTTTATCTTGACCGCTTTCCTTTAAGTCAACTTTTAATCGTTCATAATTTTTTTCTAATAATTCCAATTGCTTTAATGCATCTGAAATAAGCACCTCATTTTCTGGGCTTCGTTGCGCATTTATTTTTTTCAATTCAGAATTGATTGCCGTTGTAAAAAAATCCTGTGTTTGTGAAAGTTCAGGAGACACACTTGCCAAATCATTAACTTCCATTTTATTTTGAAAAAAAACAAACAGTCCAAAGCAAATGAGTATGGATGCAGCAATCGAAAGAAATGTTTTGTATGACTTTCTTTTGGGAGCTTTATCAACTTTAGAGCTGTCTTTTAAGTTTAGCTTGTCTAAAAAACGTTGTTGATGGCCCGTAGTTGGTAATTCCACATCGAATTCGTCTTTTAGATTCTTGAAAAGTTCTTCTATTTTATCCGTTTCCATAATTAAATTTTTAAAATCCGGCCACAGGTTTTAATTTTTGTTTCAGACTGTCTTTGGCCCGAGAGATCATCGTTCTACAATTGGCATAACTGATATTCATAATCTCTCCTATTTCATCATAATCATAACCTTCAATTAAAAACAAGGTTAAGATTAGTTGGTAATTTTCCTTTAGGCTTTTCATGCATTGCATTATTTGGGCAGCCTTGACATGAGTCCACTCATGATCTTCGGTAACACCTTGATCATCTTCAACCTTATATAAGACCTCTTCTAAGGGAACATCGTAGTTTTTTTTGTTTTTGTGGTAGTCATAAATACTGTTATTGATGACAATTCTCTTCAACCAAGAGCCAAACATTGAAGCGTCTTTAAGAGTGTCAAGCTTGGTAAAGGCCGTCAAAAAAGATTCCTGCATAATGTCCTCAGCCTTAAAACTGTCTTTTACAATTCTAAAGCTAGTATTGTACATGGCTTTGTAATATCTCCTGTATACCTCCATTTGAGCGCGTTGGTTACCAGATTTACATTGCTCAAGCAAAACTTCAATATGCTGATCGGTTCGTGTCAAAAAAAAACAATTGCTTGTATTAATGATGAAGTTACTTAAACTTTGTTACAGTTTTATGAAAACTTTTTTGAAAAGAGATCAACAAAGTGTGGAAACATTAAAATGGTTTATCACTATTGGATCATCAATTGGAACTTAATATAATGCCTATTTAAAAAAAAGAATCCGCATCAATTGAATAAATAGGACGGAAGCTTAAAAGAATCAACACTTTGCAAACCGACTATGGCATAACTATTGAATTCATATGAGTTCAATGTTGATGCTGCACTTGTTAAACTGTTGGCTATCAATGATTGAATTAAAGTTTTGACTAGTTGTAAAAATATAAATATGTCATTTTTATGACATAATGACCTTAAACATAATATGAAAGAATCTAAATTTTTAAGTCTTGACAGTTTGTCATTTCAAGAATTTGATGAAAATTCGGAGTTGATTCCGTTGATGACACCAGAAGACGAAGAACTAATTAATAACGAAAAACTACCCGCCACACTACCTATTTTACCATTGCGGAATACTGTGTTATTTCCAGGTGTGGTCATTCCAATTACCGCGGGAAGGGATAAATCCATAAGATTGATCAATGATTCCAACAAAGGAAGTAAAGTCATTGGTGTGGTTTCCCAAAAGGATGGAAGTATTGAAGATCCTGAAGGTAAGGATATTTATAAAACTGGTACCGTAGCCCGCATACTCCGTGTCCTTAAAATGCCTGATGGAAATACCACTATCATTATTCAGGGCAAAAAACGATTTGAGGTAGATCAGGTAATTACAGAAGATCCTTATATTACCGCGACTGTTAAGGATGTAGCTGAGGCGAAGCCAGCGGAAGACAATGAGGAATTCTCTGCCATTATAGAATCTATCAAAGATTTGGCTCTTGAAATTATAAAGGAAAGCCCGAACATTCCATCAGAGGCCAGTTTTGCCATCAAAAACATTGAAAGCAGCTCCTTTTTGGTGAACTTTGTGTCTTCCAATATGAATCTTTCTGTTGAGGAAAAACAGGATTTGTTGGAAATCAACGATTTAAAGGAGCGTGCATTGGCCACCTTAAAATTTATGAATGTTGAGTTCCAGAAGCTGGAACTTAAAAATGTCATTCAATCTAAGGTTCAGAGTGATATGAACCAACAACAGCGTGAATATTTCTTGCATCAACAGATGAAAACCATCCAAGAAGAGCTTGGTGGCGTATCGTATGATGAAGAGATTGACGAAATGAAGGTGCAGGCAAAATCCAAAAAATGGAGTGAGAAAGTAGATACTCATTTTCAGAAGGAATTGATGAAACTGCAGCGCATGAACCCACAGGTTGCAGAGTATTCCATTCAAAGAAATTATTTGGAATTGTTTTTGGACTTGCCTTGGAATGAATTCAGCAAGGATAAGTTTGATCTAAAACGTGCAAAGCGTATTTTGGATCGCGACCATTATGGCATGGATGATGTCAAAAGAAGAATTATCGAATATTTGGCAGTATTGAAATTGCGGGACGATATGAAATCGCCTATCCTTTGTTTATATGGACCTCCTGGAGTAGGGAAAACCTCATTAGGGAAATCGGTGGCAGAAGCTTTAGGCCGAGAATATGTGCGCATGTCTTTGGGCGGATTGCGTGATGAAGCAGAAATTCGTGGACATAGAAAAACGTATATTGGGGCCATGCCAGGACGAATCCTTCAAAGCTTGAAAAAGGCGGGGACCTCCAATCCGGTATTTGTATTGGATGAAATAGACAAACTTTCCAATAGTAACCAAGGAGATCCTTCATCGGCTATGTTGGAAGTTTTGGATCCTGAGCAAAATAGCGACTTCCATGATAACTTTTTAGAGATGGGCTTTGACCTTTCTAAAGTCATGTTTATTGCAACAGCCAATAGTTTGAGTACGATTCAGCCAGCATTGTTGGATCGTATGGAAATCATTGATGTTACAGGATATACCATCGAAGAAAAGGTGGAAATTGCCAAACGTCATTTATTGCCAAAACAAATTAAGGAACATGGATTAACCGAAGAGGATCTGAAAATTGCTAAACCACAGTTGGAGAAAATCGTTGAAGGTTATACCCGAGAATCGGGGGTAAGAGGACTTGAAAAGCAATTGGCGAAAATGGTTCGTTTTGCAGCTAAAAACATTGCTATGGAAGAACCATACAATATAAAGGTCACCAACGAAGATGTTTTGGAAGTTTTGGGGCCTCCGAGGATGCAGCGCGATAAATATGAAAGCAATAATGTTGCTGGCGTAGTGACCGGTTTGGCATGGACAAGAGTTGGGGGTGATATATTATTTATCGAATCTATTTTATCCAAAGGTAAAGGTACGTTGACCATTACAGGTAATTTAGGAACGGTCATGAAAGAGTCTGCCACCATTGCCATGGAATTCATAAAGTCCAATGCCGATGAATTTGATCTTGACCCAGAAGTTTTCGAAAAATATAATGTTCACATCCACGTGCCAGAAGGGGCGACCCCAAAAGATGGACCGAGTGCCGGTGTGGCAATGTTGACGTCGTTAGTGTCACTGTTTACCCAAAGAAAAGTCAAGAACAGTCTTGCCATGACAGGAGAAATTACATTGAGAGGTAAAGTATTGCCTGTTGGAGGAATTAAAGAGAAAATTCTAGCGGCCAAACGTGCGCGCATAAAAGAAATTTTGCTATGTGAAGAGAACAGGCGTGATATTGAAGAAATAAAACCGGAGTATCTGAAAGGGCTTACCTTCCATTATGTAACCGATATGCGGGATGTTTTAAAAGTAGCACTCACTGACGAGAAAGTCAAGAACGCAAAAGTATTGTAATTGGAACGGCAACAAATAGTTGCCGTTTTTTTGATTCAAAAATAAATCAAACATATCAGCGTTTTAAGTAAGAAATACTACTTTTGTCGTTCTATGATCAAGAGGATTACTGTTTTATTCTTTATTGTTTCGAACATCTCAGTTTTCGCACAACTTGGTGGTGAATCTACTTACCAATTCTTGAATTTGGTTTCTTCTCCGCGTCAAGCAGCATTAGGCGGAAAAGTCATTACAAATATTGATTATGACGTAACAAGCGGATTGTACAATCCGGCGACTATAAATGTTGACATGGACAACCAGTTGGCATTAAATTATTCCAGTTATTTGGGAGGGATCAGTTACGGTACGGGAGCATATGCCTATACTTGGGACAGACATGTACAAACATTTCATGTTGGTATGACCTATATCAACTATGGTAAGTTTGATGGCTATGATCAAAACGGGGTTTCTACAGGAACCTTTACAGGAAGCGAAGCGGCATTATCCTTTGGTTATGCGCTCAGAATTCCCTTTTCTGATTTTTATGTTGGTGCCAACGGAAAACTGATAACATCACAACTAGAGCAATACAACTCTATTGGAGGTGCTGTTGATGTTGGAGTCATTTATATAAATGAAGACCTCGATTTTCATGCAGCTTTAACCGTAAGAAATTTTGGAACGCAGTTTACAACCTATGCCGATCTCCACGAGAAACTACCTTTGGAAGTCAATTTAGGACTGTCTCAGACGCTACAACACGTACCAATAAGATGGCATCTCACTTTTGAAAACTTACAGCAATGGCCTATCGGAGTTTCCAATCCCGCTCGGGCAACCACCGATTTGGATGGCAATCAAACTCAAGAGAAAGTTGGGTTGTTGAACGAAGTGATGCGCCACACCATTATTGGTGCAGAACTTTTTCCCGAGGGAGGCTTCAATATCCGATTCGGTTATAATTTTAGGCGTGCTGAAGAATTGCGTATTGTTGATCAACGGAACTTTTCGGGACTTTCCTTTGGAATAGGCATTAAAATGAATAAAATGCGTTTTAGTTATGCCCATGCACGGTATGCAGGCGCCTCAAACACCAGTTTTTTCGGATTACAAATAGATTTAAGATAAACAAAAATGAGTTCCGTGAACACGGAAAATAATTATGAAGAAAATTACAATTGCCATTGACGGATTTTCATCTACTGGAAAAAGTACAGTTGCCAAACAACTGGCTAAAGCTTTAGGTTATGTTTATGTAGATTCTGGTGCTATGTACAGAGCGGTCACGCTTTATGCTATGCAGAATGGCATTATATCCAATGATCATTTTGATGTTGAGAAATTGATTGCTGATTTGGACCGTTTAAAAATTAACTTTAAATACAACAATGCCATTGGTTTTGCTGAAATGTATTTGAATGGTGTAAATGTTGAACATGACATCCGGACTTTAGAGGTCTCACAATGGGTGAGTCAAGTGGCTGAAATTTCAGAAGTTCGCAGAATGTTGGTTTTTCAACAGCAGCAAATGGGCAAAGAGAAAGGCGTGGTAATGGATGGTCGTGATATTGGAACCGTTGTTTTTCCTGAAGCCGAATTAAAATTTTTTATGACCGCTTCTGCAGAAACAAGAGCCAAAAGACGCTTCAAGGAACTTCTTGAACGCAACGAAAATGTCAGTTATGAAGAGGTATTAAAGAATGTGGAATCGCGGGATTTGATTGATTCCACTAGAGAAGATTCGCCTTTAAAAAAGGCGAAAGATGCTATTGAAATAGATAATTCCAGTCTGTCCCTGGAGGCACAATTTGAAAAATTATACGCATTCGCGCGCGAGGTGATTGAAAAGAAATAGGATGGAACAAATTCCAAGTTCCAAGTTCCAAGTTTTGAATTTTATGCTCAATTTTCAAGCTCTAAATTTCAATTGCTCTCGCAGAGGCGCAGGGAGGTCAAGGAAATTCAGGTGACACTATCTGATCTATGTATATTGGAGTCCTAAAAAAAATCAGTGTTGCCTGCCCGGCCGTTCAGGTGGGTGAGCCATCCATTCACAGAAAACTCCAACCTATAAAAAAAACGACCTAAAAAGATCGTTTTTTAATGATTTTAAGTATACTAAAGATTTACAAATTTGGAATGATAAGTTCCTGATTTGGATGGATTAAATCTGGATTCTTTAAAATATCAGAATTTGCAGCGAAGATCTTTTGGTATTTGGAAGGGTCACCATAATATTGTTTCGCTATCTTACCGAGAGTTTCACCTGATTTCACAGTATGTCTAGCAAAAACAGAAGTGTCTGCCACTTTTATGTCTGCTTTGATATCAGTAGGGTTTTCACCACCAATAGCTTTTATTTTATCCCAGAGAAGATTTTTTTCATACTGATTTTTGGCTGTCCCTTTAATTTTTAATACGCCATTTTCTTCTGAAACATCGCCATTTTCTATGTTTAGTTCCTTTCCTAGATCCAAAACACTTTGATACTTAGATTTTACCATGATAGTTATTTTTTAAATTTTAATTTTGTGTAAACGTAAATATATCGATTTTTCCTCAAAATAATAGCGCTATCGAAATCAATGTTTGTCCAAATCATACAAATGAATTAACCATTCTTTTTATGATCATTAAATAATTTGTAAATGAGAGAATTATATTGTATTTTTGCACTCCTTTTAGCGATACTTGTTGGAAGATAAGAGGAATAAAACAAAAAAGCAAATAACACTTCTGTGTGTTGATCGCATAAAACTTCCAGGAACACTCAGAATACAAATTTAGTATTCAGCAAATGTCTGAAAAAGAAACAAATCCGGCAGAGGTAGAAACTACCGAAGCAACAGAAACAGCAGTAGAGACTCAAGCTACTGAAACAAAGGCTTCAAACGTATCAGAAGCGCAAGCAAATCCTGAAAAGTTTTTAAAAGAATTCAATTGGCACAATTACGAAGAAGGTATTGAGCAAGTAGATGATAAAAAACTTGAGGAATTCGAAAAATTAGTATCAGAAAATTTCGTGGATACCCTTGATGATGAAGTGGTTGAAGGTGAAGTGATCCATATTACTGATCGTGATGCTATTATTGATATCAACGCAAAATCTGAAGGTGTAATTTCTCTTAATGAGTTCCGTTACAACCCAAATTTAAAAGTTGGTGATAAAGTAGAAGTATTAATTGATGTTCGTGAAGATGCCAACGGACAGTTGGTATTATCTCACCGTAAGGCTAGAGTAATTAAGGCTTGGGATCGTGTCAACAATGCACATGACACTGGCGAAATCGTAAACGGTTTTGTGAAATGTCGTACTAAAGGTGGTATGATCGTTGACGTATTTGGTATTGAAGCGTTCTTGCCAGGTTCTCAAATTGATGTAAAACCTATTAGAGATTACGATCAATATGTTAATAAAACAATGGAGTTTAAAGTTGTGAAAATCAACCACGAATTCAAAAACATTGTTGTTTCTCATAAAGCGCTTATTGAAGCGGATATTGAAGAGCAGAAAAAAGAAATCATTAGCCAGTTAGAAAAAGGACAAGTATTGGAAGGTGTTGTTAAAAATATTACTTCTTATGGTGTCTTTATCGATCTTGGTGGTGTAGATGGTTTGGTTCACATTACTGACCTATCTTGGTCACGTATCAACCATCCAAATGAAATTGTGGAACTGGATCAAAAACTTAATGTTGTTATCCTTGATTTTGATGAAGATAAATCAAGAATCCAATTAGGTTTAAAACAATTGAGCAAACATCCTTGGGAAGCTTTGGGCGACACGATTAAAGTGGGCGACAAAGTGAAAGGAAAAGTAGTTGTAATTGCTGATTACGGTGCATTTATTGAAGTAGAAGAAGGTGTGGAAGGCTTGGTTCACGTAAGTGAAATGTCTTGGTCAACCCATTTGCGTTCTGCTCAGGATTTCGTGAAAGTAGGTGATGAAATTGAAGCGGTTATCTTAACTCTTGATAGAGAAGACCGTAAAATGTCATTAGGTATCAAACAATTGACTCCAGACCCATGGACTGATATTACTTCAAAATACCCAGTAGGCTCTAAGCACACAGGTATTGTACGTAACTTCACCAACTTTGGTGTGTTTGTAGAATTGGAAGAAGGTATTGACGGATTGATTTACATCTCTGATCTATCTTGGACTAAGAAAATCAAACATCCAAGTGAGTTCTGTAATGTTGGAGACAATTTAGATGTTGTCGTATTGGAATTGGATGTTGAAGGACGTAAATTAAGTTTAGGTCACAAACAAACTACTGACAATCCTTGGGACAAATACGAAACTGAATTCGCATTAGGTACTGTGCATAAAGCAGAAATCTCAGAAATGGTTGATAAGGGTGCTACCGTTGAATTTAACGAAGATATCGTTGCGTTCGTACCTTCACGTCATTTAGAGATGGAAGATGGTAAGAAATTGAAAAAAGGCGACACTGCCGAATTCAAAATTATTGAGTTCAATAAAGAGTTCAAACGTGTAGTTGCATCTCATACTGCTATCTTTAAAGAAGAAGAAATTGCTAACGTAAAAGCAGCTGTTGCAAAAGCAGAAGCTACTGCAGCAGAAGCAAAACCAACACTTGGTGATGCCAATGATGCTTTACAAGCTCTTAAAGATAAAATGGACGGGAAGAAATAATCTTTCAAAACATTTGTAAATCAAAGCCTTCAACTTGTGTTGAGGGCTTTTTTTGTTTGATCGATTCTCACATTAAGTCTTAGGTTCATAAAACCATTGCACACAAGGATTTTTATCCTAAATTTGTAAACCAAATACGTTGGGATCACTATGAGTCAAAAATTGTTACTTAATGCCAAAGAAATCAACATCATTCTTCATCGATTGGCTTGTCAACTCATTGAAAAACACGACGACTTTTCCAATACAGTCCTTATAGGGATCCAACCGAGAGGCAAATTCTTGGCCAATAGATTAGCTCAAATTTTAAAAAGCGATTACCATATAAAACACATAAAATTAGGCCTTTTGGACATCACTTTCTTTAGAGATGATTTCCGTCGTAGTGAAAAGCCGCTTGAGGCGAACACTACAGAGATTAATTTTCTCGTAGAAGATAAAAACATTGTCTTTATCGACGACGTACTTTATACAGGAAGAAGTATTCGTGCGGCTTTAACCGCCATCCAATCTTTTGGCAGACCCAATGAAATTGAGTTGCTTACGTTAATTGACCGACGATTTAGTCGTCATTTACCTATACAACCAGACTATAGGGGAAGACAGGTTGATGCCATCAATAAAGAAAAAGTAAAAGTCAATTGGGTAGAACAAGGGGGAGAAGATGCCATATATCTTGTTAATAGTTAAAAATGAATAGTGAAGAATTATTTCTGCTCGATAAAAAGATCTCAGAGAATGGGGATGAAGTCATCGTTTCTTTTGGTGCTTTTGATGGCTTGGATGAAATTCATCGTGTAGATGCCATGATGTTTGACAATATTCCAGAAGAAATAGGTCGATATGATGGCCATGAAGTGAATATGGATGACACAGACGGGCGACTTTTCGCCTATGGCAGAAATGCCGAAGAATTATTTAAGTTGATGCAGCCCATGTTGCAGCAATTTGATTTTTTGAATCATGCGATGGTTTACCTGCGCTTCAATAAAGAAGATGGTACTTATAGCGAACTTGAGTTTAATTTAAGCCAAGTTGAATAAAATAAATTGAAAATGCCTGTCCATTAATAGCAAGGTGAAGACGGGTAGCATTTGCAAAGGCGGGAAATTGAAAATGAAGTTAAAACCTCGGACTTTGAACCTTTTTAAGAGCGTTTAATGCAAATAAATAATAAGAATAAACAATAAATAATACCGACAATGAGCGAACTAAGTGTCAATCACTTATTGGGAATTAAGGGACTGAATCCACGAGATATTCAACTTATTTTTGAAACGGCTGATCACTTTAAGGAGGTTATCAACAGGCCCATCAAGAAAGTGCCTTCGCTTAGGGATATTACTATTGCCAACTTATTTTTTGAGAATTCAACCCGTACCAAACTCTCTTTTGAATTGGCAGAGAAACGTCTATCTGCAGATGTCATTAACTTTTCAGCATCACAATCTTCTGTAAAAAAAGGAGAAACTTTAGTTGACACCGTTAACAATATTCTGTCAATGAAAGTGGACATGGTGGTCATGCGACATCCAAATCCCGGAGCCAGTGTGTTTTTGTCGCAGCATGTTAAGGCAAGTATCATTAACGCAGGAGATGGCGCGCATGAGCATCCTACACAAGCTTTGTTGGACAGTTTTTCAATAAGGGAGCGATTAGGTGAGGTAAAAGGAAAGAACGTGGTCATCGTTGGAGATATTTTGCATAGCCGAGTTGCTCTTTCCAATATTTTCGCCCTCCAATTGCAAGGAGCGAATGTGATGGTTTGCGGACCAAAAACCTTATTGCCAAAATACATCGATAAACTCGGTGTAAAAGTGGAAACCAATTTGAAAAAAGCGCTCCAATGGTGTGATGTTGCCAATATGCTTCGTGTGCAGAATGAGCGTATGGATATGACTTATTTTCCATCCACAAGAGAATATACACAACAATATGGGGTAAATAGAGCCTTACTCAATTCACTTGATAAAGACATCACCATCATGCATCCAGGTCCTATTAATCGTGGGGTGGAAATTACAAGTGATGTGGCAGATTCCAAACAGGCCATTATTTTGGATCAGGTTCAAAATGGCGTGGCCATTAGGATGGCTGTCATTTATTTATTAGCTTCAAAAATTAAACATTAAATCGACTCATATGATTTTTGATAAAGAAAATAATATTACTCTTATAACTCAAGAAAAAAGTACGATCGTGGAATTGGTAAAAAAACTTGAGGCGACCTATCCAAAGTTTAAGAATGACAATGTCATTATTAATTTATCGGTTTTAAATCCAATTAGTTTACAGGACATTGTGGAATTTTTGGAGGTCTCCAACAGACATCGTCGTGCCAAACATTCCTTCGTTATTGTAACAGATCAGGCCAATTTAGATGAAATGCCGGATGAGATCGTCGTTGTGCCCACCCTTAAGGAGGCGTATGACGTGATTGAAATGGAGGAAATAGAACGCGATTTAGGATTTTGATAGAATTCTCGGGTTTATAAGTATCAAAGTCGAGACTGATTGACGAATAAATTTATAAGTTTGGGTATCGTTATAATTCCATCATTCAGACTATACCAATCCCTTCCACAAAATATCCACACCAATAGATAGGTAATGAAACTAACCATTCTTGGTTGCTTCAGCGCAACCCCTCGTAGAGACACCAATCCGACTGCCCAGGTTTTAGAGATTAACAACCATCTTTTTTTAATTGATTGTGGTGAAGGTACCCAGGTAGAACTACGTCGGAATAAAATCAAGTTCGCCCGGATCAAGCATATTTTCATTTCTCATTTACACGGCGATCATTTTTTTGGATTGGTTGGATTGATTTCTACATTCCGATTATTGACCCGAGAAACTGAACTGCACATCTATTGCCCCAAAGGTTTGAAGGAAGTGATCACTTTGCAAATGAAACTGGCCGATTCGTGGACCAATTATCCTCTTTTCTTCCATGAATTGACCTCCGATAAATCAGAGCTTATTTATGAAGACAATAAAGTAGAGGTGAGAACCATTCCCTTAGACCATCGTATTTATACCAACGGATTTTTGTTTAAGGAAAAAGAAGGAGAGCGTCATTTACATTTACCTTCGGTTGTTGAAGCCAATATTGATATGGCCTATTATAATAAGTTGAAACAAGGCCATGATGTTATCAATAATGATGGTGTGCTCATCGATCATAAAAAAGTCACTCTGCCACCAACTCCTCCAAAAAGCTATGCGTTTTGCAGTGATACAGCCTATAACGAAGATATCGTGCCAATAATCAAGGATGTTGATGTTTTATATCACGAATCGACTTTCTTGGAAAAACATGGTCACTTGGCTGCCATCACCAAACATTCCACCGCCAAACAAGCGGCTCAAATTGCCAAGAAAGCGAACGCCAAAACCTTAATTTTGGGGCATTATTCAACCCGCTATGATGACTTAAATGAATTTAAGTTGGAAGCCCAGACCATTTTCAGACCGGTGAAGTTAGCTAAAGATGGCAAACGGTTTAATTTTGGCTAAACTCATTAAGATGTTTGATCCAGCTCAGCGCTTCACTTAAATTGTCACATCGTTTAAGGCTGATTTTAGCAAACTGCTTTTCGATAGAGGCATTGATATATCCAAAGTCATTGTAAGCTACTGTAGCAACTGCGACAATAAATCCGAATTCTTTATGAAATCTATGCCACAGTTGTGGCTCAATCGAATAGGATTCGACCCTATTGGAGATATATGCAATTTCTAATCCGTCTCCATAATAATCCAAAAGCGCCCCAATAACTTCCAGGATTTTATCCCAGTCAAAGTGAACACCTTCGTGTAATTCAGAGATGACAAAATTTTTGCATAAATAAAACTTTCCAAACGAAAATTCTATTTTTGAATGTGGTACTAGGTCGAAATATTTACTTTCTTCAAATCGCATTTCAGTGAAATAATGTTTAAATTTATAAGAATTTTATGAGCAAAAAAATAAATGCAGTTTTTTAACTTTTTATAGATTTATAATGGATACAGACTTAGGGAATTATAGAAAATCATATGAAAAACAAGCGCTGCTAGAAACTAACATCAGTGAAAATCCTATGGAAGTGTTCCAAAAGTGGTTCTATGAAGTCGACTCAAATTTTGATGAAGGAGAGACCAATGCCATGACAATTTCTACGATTGGATTAGACGGATTTCCAAAAAGTAGGGTAGTGCTCCTTAAGAAATATACCCATGAAGGATTTATTTTTTACACCAATTACAAGAGTGAAAAATCTAAAGCCATAATTGCCAACCCAAAGGTTTGTTTGTCATTTTTTTGGCCAAAGGCGGAGCGACAAGTGATCATCAAAGGAACTGCAGAAAAGGTATCCGCGAATATGAGTGATGGCTATTTTGAATCGAGACCCCGTGGAAGCCAGTTGGGAGCTCTCGTATCCCATCAAAGTGAGGTAGTAAAGAGTAGAGAGGTACTTGAAGAAGAATTACATGAACTTGAGTTAAAATATGAAGGCAAAGAGATTCCCAGACCTGCACATTGGGGAGGATTTATAGTAAAACCTATCTCTATTGAGTTTTGGCAAGGCCGACCAAATAGATTGCACGATAGAATTAGATTTACCTTAAATACAGATTTTGACTGGGTCATGGAACGTCTTTCACCATGATTGAGATCTTCATATTACCAATAAATTAACGACCTTGAAATACGAAATGGACATCAACCTGATGACCTTAAACTTTCCGTTTTTAACTCATCATTATACTTCATTATGTATACATTACCTGGTGTTTTATGACATTATGTATATCTAAATAGTAAAAAAGTAAGCAGTTCTTTTGGCTCGAAAGTTTGTTCTATCTTTTCAATGGGCCCTAACCTTGGACTTAAATTTTAGGCCCAATTTTCGATCGACTAAACGTCGGTTTTCATCGACGTAAAACGGATATTTGTAATATCAACGTGCACTTCATCGATGATTTACATATAAAACCGATTAACTACGTGCTTTTTGTCGATTTTAACATTTCTTTAACAGTTAGTTCAGATTAGTCTTCTAATTTAGCTGAACCAAATCATATTTAACCTACTTATGAAACTTACCACCTACCTGCCGATGCTGGCTTTATTGGCCATATTCACTTTTTCTTGTTCATCAGAAGATTTGCAAGAAAACAGCATTGATAATTCTATTTTGAAGAATGCTCCAACAGCTAAAGTAATTGAATTGGAGATCCTGGAATTAATCAATAATCACAGAACGGGATTAAATTTAGCTCCTTTAAACAACTTGAGCATTATTAAGTCGGTTGCCTTTACACATACTGATTATATGGTATCGGTAAATCAAGTCAACCACGACAATTTTTTCCAACGTAAATCCAGTTTGGTTCAACACGCCTCGGCGACAAAAGTTACCGAAAATGTGGCTTACGCTTATAGCTCGGCCGAGTCAGTTGTAAACGCATGGTTAAATAGTCCGTCTCATAAGGCAAATATAGAAGGAGATTTCACAGATTTTGATATTTCTGCAGAAAAGAATTCAGAGGGTAAATGGTACTTTACAAATATATTTATTAAACGTTAATCTATAATTGAATTTTTAAGATTGTTAGTTATTTTGAAGAAGACCACTCGCTATTTGAGTGGTTTTTTTGTTTCCTTTCGCCAAGCTTGCGATTTTTATATTCCATTTGTCGTACTAAGGAAAAGGAGCTGGTTTGGCTACCAAGTTTTAGAAATGTCCAATCTTAAATTCACGGTGGCCATGTGCCTATGTGTTGAGATTTGAGTTTTTCATAAAATAAAAGAGCAGACTCATGGTCTGCTCTTTTATTGAAATTTGGAAGAAGTTAATCTTTCAAAATATAGAAGTATGATCTTCTGTTTAGCTGGTGCTCTTCTGCCGAACATTTAACGCCATTAGAACATCTGTTGAGCAATTGGGTTTCACCATATCCAATGGCGCTCTCAATGCGCTCTGGTGCAATTCCACGGGATAAAATATAATCTCGGGTTGACTTAGCACGTCGATCAGATAATTTCATATTGTATTTGTCGCTTCCTCTACTGTCCGTATGCGATTCAATTTTAATGACCATGTTTGGATGTTCTCTCATGACATCAACAATATGTTCCAACTCATATTCTGCGTCTGTTCTGATATTCCATTTATCAAAATCGAAGAAAATAGGATTGATAACAATTTGATCGGCATCAATTAACGGTGTTAGATAAAGATCGGCATTATTAATTTTACCATCTTCGACATCTGTAACAATTTCTTTTCGGTCATCTTTAAAGTCCTTCTTACTTCCCAGAACAGTGTAGTACTTATCGCAATCTGCATCTAAAGTAAATGCACCACTGTCAGAAGTCATGACTGTTGCAATGATTTTACCGTTTTTGTTGATCAATTTCACTTCAACATTTGCAAGGACTTCATTGGTCTTGATATTTCTGGCAATACCTTCAATGGTCTGTTTACAAGATTCAGCATTAAATCCGTAAATATCATCACTTCCTTTTCCTCCAGGACGGTTAGATGAGAAGTAGCCTGTTTTATTGTCATCATTCATAAAGAATGCGAAATCGTCATAACTACTATTATAAGGTGCACCAAGATTTTCTGGTTCAGCATTTTCCTTTTTTAAAATATCCGATTTATAGATATCCAACAAGCCTAGATTTAAATATCCATCAGATGAAAAGTACAGTGTATTATCTTTGGAAACAAAAGGGAACATTTCCCTTCCTTCGGTATTCACTTTTGGACCTAAATTCTTTGGTTCGCCATATTTTCCATCTCCTAAAATATCAACGACATATATATCTGTTTGTCCAAAACCACCTTCACGATCTGAAACAAAATATAGTTTTGTATTATCAGGACTTAATGCCGGGTGACCATTAGAAAAATAATCGTCGTTAAATGGCAGTTCCACTATATTGTTCCATACGCCATTACTCAAAGTCGCTTTATATAATTTTAAATGTGAAGTTCCTTTACGATCATATCCCAATTTGTTTCTTCGGTTGACATTGTCTCTTGTAAAATACATGGTTTGTCCATCATTGGTAATAGCGACAGACGCTTCGTGGTATGGGGTATTTATTTTTGTTGAATTAATGAAATCAGCTCCTGAATATTCTTTTTTACCGTCATGATCAGTTACGCTCACATAATAGATGTCTAGGAACGGCTCAGCATTCCAGCCATATCTTTTCTTTACATCAGTATCTCGAGCAGATGCGAAATATAATATACCGTCTGATATATAGGCACCAAAATCAGAGAACTCTGTATTAAAGGGAAGGTTTTGGATTTTAACAATAATATCTTCAGTAGATGCTAAATCCTCATAGAGATCGAGGTTGTTGGCGTCAAAGTCTTTAACACGGCTATCATTGCCTTGGATATTTTTAAATTTCACCAACCACTTGTCCGCTTCTTGATAATCTTTAATACTTCTTAAACTTTGAATGTATTTGAAAATGTATTCAGGATTGACCTTATCATATTTGTTCACCGCCTTTCCGTACCATAGTGCTGCTTCTTTTGATTTGGAGTTGTTGTAATAACAATCGCCCAAGCGGGTTAATACATGTTCACTGCTATCACCTTTTTTTACCGCTTCTTCATAAAGTTCAGTTGCTTTTATGTAGGCAAAGTTTTCAAAAAACTTATCTGCCAATTTTCTTTGAGCAACCATAAGCGTGCTGCTAAGCGCGAAAAAGAATATAAATAATTTTGTTTTCATAGTCATAGGTTTTAGAAGTATCGAGGCGATTTAATACGTTTACTTTTAAATATTTCAAACATCAGCAAAATTTCATGGGTACCGCTTGTATAGGGTCTCAGATCAGAAAATGGATATTCATAGGCATAACCAATACGCAGTTGTTTTGATACCTGGAAATCGGCTATCCCGCCTAATGCGGATGTGTTTTCATTTATTCTATATGATCCACCGATCCAAAACACGTCGTTGAATAGAAAATTAGCGGTTAAATCCATTGATAAAGGCGCACCATTTGTTGCTTTTACCAAAAATGCAGGTTTAAATTTTGTTGTGGCCCCCAGATCAAACACGTAACCTCCCGTAAAATAGTAACTAAGACGTTCTAAAGCTTCATAGGCTTGTTCTCCATTATAGTCCGTATTCAATAATCTTGGCGCTGAAAGCCCTAAATACCATCTTTCGGAGTGCCAATAAGCTCCGGCACCGATATTGGGTTTCCATCGATTTTCGTAACCATAGATTACTGGGTCGTCAAATTCGGCTGCCCTAAAATCTGGGTCTAAACTAAATCCAGTAAAGCCAGCCTTCAATCCAAATGCCAATTTTGTGTTTTGGCCTGTTTGAATAGTATATGAAAAATCGGCATAGAGGTATTGGAAGTTTTGGTAACCCAATTCATCATTTATAAAGGACATTCCCAATCCGATCTTTTCATTTCGGAGTGGTGTATGAATGGAGAGTGTTTGGGTAGTTGGCGCTCCTTCGAGTCCCACCCATTGGCTTCTGTGCAATCCCACCATACTTAATGTTTCTCTACTGCCCGCATATGCAGGGTTGATGGAAATGGTATTGTACATATACTGTGTAAACTGTGGGAGTTGTTGTGCAACTCCCATCCAGCTTGTGAACAGTACTAAAACGATAATATTAAGCTTTACAAATTTCATAGGTTAACATTTATTTGGTTGCAACGTAGATCGGGCCTGCGAAAGGTTTTAATCCACTATTTTTTAGATTAACGACATAATAATATGTTCCGGTTGGCACATAGTTTGAACTTCCGATAGAAGCCTTGGATGATGAGCCATTCCAATCATTTTGGTAATTATTGGACTCATAGATCATAGCACCCCAACGGTTGAATATTTGAAGCTCTATTGTAAATCCACAGTCTTCAACCCCCGTGATCGTAAAGAAATCATTCTTGCCATCAGCATAGGTTGTTACAGCTTTTGAAATTACGACATCTTCCGCGCCACATGGCAATACTACACAATCATCATTCAATGTAATATTTACAAGAGTTTCAGTAGGGCAGTATTCATCAGCCACCGAGTACATAAACGTATAGGTTCCCAGTTCTAATCCATACGGATTGAAAATACTACCGTTTACGCTTGCGGTCCCGGCAACCACACTCCAAGTACCATTGGTATCATAAGATCCACTCAACAAGCTGAAAAGATCAAAATTCAAATCATCGCCATTACATAGTTCAGTACCCGTGGCCACTATGATGTCAACTGTGTTGTCAACATTAATGGTTTGGGTGTATACTGCTTCATTGTGGCAAATGTCTGAAACTGTCCAAGTTCTTGTTATAACATATTGCAAACTACCTTCAGTAGCCGTTGACGTTTCATTAAACTCAACCTGAATGTCATCAGAACAGGCATCTTCAAAAACCAATTCTGGTACTGAAGGAATATTGTCACAAGTTATAGAGATCTCAGATTGATATTCTGTTACTAAGTTTGGTGCAGTCATATCCCTAACGTGGATCGTTTGTGATGCCGTTGAAGCATTGCCACACGCATCTGTTGCCGTCCAAGTTCGAGTAATGGAATAATCACCTTCACAATCGCCAGGAGTCGTCACATCTTCAAAAGTCAATACTACGTCAGAACTACAAGCATCCGTTGCGGTAGCTTGGGCAAACTCAGGTGTAACCGTACAGTCAACAGTCGAGTCGGCAGGAAGGTTTGCAATAACTGGTGCAGTTACATCCTTAACGTTGATCGTTTGTGTTGCAGTTGAAGCATTGCCACAAGCATCCGTTGCGGTCCAAGTTCGAGTAATGGAGTAATCACCTTCACAGTCACCAGGAGTCTTCACATCTTCAAAAGTCAAGGTCACTTCCGAGCCACATGCGTCTGTTGCAACAGCTTGAGTAAACTCAGGTGTTACAGAACAATCAATTGTAGTCTCAGCAGGTAATTCTGCAATAACAGGAGCAGTTATATCTTGAACATTGATTGTTTGTGATGCCGTTGAAGCATTTCCACAAGCATCCTTAACGGTCCAAGTTCTAGTAATTGAATATTCACCTTCACAAGTACCAGGAGTTGTCACATCTTCAAAAGTGAAAGTCATGTCGTCACCACTACAAAGATCTGTGGCAGTAGCTTGTGTAAATTCAACAGCGACTGAACAATCAATTGTAGTTACGGCTGGTAAAGGGTCAATAACCGGAGCAGTGGTATCAACAATGGTGAACTTTGCCGTTGTGCTCGATGAGTTTCCGCAACCGTCAGTAGCGGTAAATGTTACCGTTGCTGAACCTGTAGCGCCACATTCGTCAGAAAGTCCATCAAAATCATTCGACCAGGTTACTGCTGAGCACTTATCAAATGCAGTTGCACCAGCATTTCCTTCCAGCCAGGTTTGTAAGTCGGTCATATTACCTAGTCCATCACATTCTACCGTTAGATCAGCAGCTGGTGTTGTTATCTCTGGTGCAATGACATCTTGTATCGCATAGGTTGCAGACGTGGATGTAGAATTGCCACAGCCATCAGACACCGTAAAAATCACTTCAATAGGTGAGGAGCAATCTGAGGTTGCACCGTTATAGTTATTTGTCCAAGTTAAAGTTGTTGAACAGGCATCCGATGCCGTAGCACCACCATTTGAATTTAACCAAGCTTCCAATGCACTGTTGCTTCCGCTATCATCGCAATCAACCACAATGTCAGATGCAGGATTGTCAATAATTGGAGACGTAGTGTCTACTACTGAAATCATTTGTGTGCCTGTGGTTGTATTTCCACATTCGTCAGTTACTGTCCACGTTCTATTAATGGAATACTCACCTTCGCAATCTCCATCAGTGACCACATCGTCAAATGTAACTTGTACTGAACCACACATGTCTTCGCCTGTTGCACTTCCAGTAGCCAAAGGATCTTTAGATTCAGAACATTCGACTGTTATGTCTGCTGGAATTGTAATAGTTGGAGCAGTAGTATCAACAATAGAAATCGTTTGGATTTCAGAAACAGAATTACCACACTCATCAGTAGCTGTCCAAGTTCTTGAAATCACTTGAGTGACTCCACATCCTTCTACGGCGCTATCTTCAAAAGTAATGATTACGTTTCCACATGCATCAGTTGCAGTAGCCTCACCGTACATTCTTGAAAGACCAGTACATTCTAAAGTAACGTCGGCTGGTACTGTAAGAACTGGAGGTGTTGTATCAACTACGGTAATTATTTGTGTATTTGAAGTTGTATTGCCACATTCGTCAGTAGCCGTCCAAGTTCTTGTAATAGTTTGTGTATTGCCACAACCCTCTTCGGCTGTATCAACATGAGTTATAGTGACCTCTCCACATGAATCTGTCGCAGTTGCCATTCCAGTAGCTGAAGGTTCAGTAGATTCAGAACATTCAACCGTTGCATCTGCCGGAACAGAGAGAACAGGAGCCACATTATCAACCATATTTATAGTTTGTGATGCGGTAGAAGCATTTCCACAGGCATCCGTTGCCGTCCAAGTTCTGGTAATCGAATACTCACCTTCACAAGCACCAGGAGTAGTCACGTCTTCAAAAGTAAGTGTCACTTCAGAGCCGCAGCCATCCGTTGCAGTGGCTTGAGCGAACTCAGGCGTTACCGAACAGTCAATAGTCGAATCGGCAGGCAATGCAGCGATGACCGGTGCAGTCGTATCTTGAACATTGATCGTTTGTGATGCCGTAGAAGCATTTCCACAGGCATCCGTTGCCTTCCAAGTTCTGGTAATCGAATATTCACCTTCACAAGCACCAGGAGTAGTCACGTCTTCAAAAGTAAGTGTGACATCAGAACCACAGGCATCTGTTGCAGTCGCTTGAGCGAACTCAGGCGTTACCGAACAGTCAATAGTCGAATCGGCAGGCAATGCAGCGATGACCGGTGCAGTTGTATCTTGAACATTGATCGTTTGTGATGCCGTAGAAGCATTTCCACAGGCATCCGTTGCTGTCCAAGTTCTGGTAATGGAATATTCACCTTCACAAGCACCAGGAGTAGTCACGTCTTCAAAAGTAAGTGTGACATCAGAACCACAGGCATCTGTTGCAGTCGCTTGAGCGAACTCAGGCGTTACCGAACAGTCAATAGTCGAATCGGCAGGCAATGCAGCGATGACCGGTGCAGTCGTATCTTGAACATTGATCGTTTGTGATGCCGTAGAAGCATTTCCACAGGCATCCGTTGCTGTCCAAGTTCTGGTAATCGAATATTCACTATCACAAGCACCAGGAGAAGTCACGTCTTCAAAAGTAAGTGTGACATCAGAACTACAGGCATCTGTTGCAGTGGCTTGAGCGAACTCAGGCGTTACCGAGCAGTCAATAGTTGAATCGGCAGGCAATGCAGCGATGACCGGTGCAGTTGTATCTTGAACATTGATCGTTTGTGATGCCGTAGAAGCATTTCCACAGGCATCCGTTGCCGTCCAGGTTCTGGTAATCGAATATTCACCTTCACAAGCACCAGGAGTAGTCACGTCTTCAAAAGTAAGTGTGACATCAGAACCACAGGCATCTGTTGCAGTCGCTTGAGCGAACTCAGGCGTTACCGAACAGTCAATAGTCGAATCGGCAGGCAATGCAGCGATGACCGGTGCAGTTGTATCTTGAACATTGATCGTTTGTGATGCCGTAGAAGCATTTCCACAGGCATCCGTTGCCGTCCAGGTTCTGGTAATGGAATATTCATCTTCACAAGCACCAGGAGTAGTCACGTCTTCAAATGTAAGTGTGACATCAGAACTACAGGCATCCGTTGCAGTGGCTTGAGCGAACTCAGGTGTTACCGAGCAGTCAATAGTTGAATCGGCAGGCAATGCAGCGATGACCGGTGCAGTCGTATCTTGAACGTTGATAGTTTGAGCAACTGTAGAAATATTTCCACAGGTATCAGTTGCTATCCAAGTTCTAGTAATGGAATATTCACCTTCACATGTACCAGGAGTGATCGCATCCTCATAGGTGATCTCAACAGCTCCACAGGCAGCTGAAACAGTTGCAGTTCCGGTAACTGATGGATCAGTTGAATCTCCACATTCTATGGTTTCATCTTGTGGTGCCACAAGTATTGGTGCCACATCATTTTCAATTGTAATGATTTGGGTACTGGAAGCCGTTTGGGCACAAGCGTCGGTAACGGAAAAAGTTCTCGTTACAACTATTGGACATTCTCCAGTAGAACTATCAATATAGGTCACATTGGCAATGTTATCACCGTTAAACGATCCACCTTCAGCCAAAAATTCAGCAGTACTTATGGTTACTAAAGTTTCGCTATAAACTAATGAAGTCAAATTGCCATTAGTAATGTCATCAGTTGTACATCCACTTACAGTAAGAGCAGTAGGTGCAGTAATTTCGACAGAACCAGTGTTTTCGGTGATAATTACAAAAGAAGCGGTGGCAGTACAGTTGGTATCAGTATCTGATACAACAACAGTATAGGTGCCATCAGGCAAGTTTGTTAAATCTTCGGTATCAGAATCAGGATCTTGCAATCCGTTGTGGTCCCAATCAAAAGTATAATTGCCAGAGCCGCCGCTAACACTGATATCAATGCTACCGTTATTGCTGTTAGCACAAGAGTTGTTAATTTGCTCTTCTAAGGTAATTGTTAAACCTTCATAAACCGTCACAGTTATTGGTGTTCTTGTAGCATTGACACAATTGGCTGCAGGACCTTCAGCTACATAATAAGTAAATACGCCAGCAATACTTGTATCTGGAATCAATGATGTTTGTCCAACAGTGTTTGGATTATTGTCGGCATAATAGAATAATGAATAATCCGGATTTGAAACTTGAGCCGTTAAAGGATCAGCTGTTTCATTTAAACAATAGTCCACATTGGAAACCGATGGCGATGATGTTATTTCTGTAACTTCAATCGTAAAAATATAGCTACATGCCGAGCTTCCAGGTGGCACTGCGTAATAAGTAGTTTTACCTATAGTTGCAGGAAAAGGATTTGATACATTATATTGAATTGAGTTGTCGGTTACAGGATAAGAATCATAAAATAATGATCCTTGAGGAAACTGTGCTTGAATTTCTGATACAGGAATTCCACTACTATCAAAATTACAGTATAGAAATTCTCTTTCAACAGAGACTCCTGTACAGTTATCGATAATATATTGTTCCGAATCGATATCAACTTCAATCGGATCTGTGTTTGGTTCTCCTTCACAGATGCCATTCTCTTGATATCCCTGAATTAAAGGTAACGAATACTGAACGTTGGAGGTGACCCCAGTACCAGCGATATAGCCTCCTACAATGACAATTTTAGGCGCACAGTTATTGTTGACTAAGATTGAGCAGTCTTCTGTAGTTTTTAATCTAAAGCGTATATCTGCGAGCAACTTGGTTAGGTCGGTGTCTAACGGTAAATAGGAAATATCCCAGACAATTGCGCCGGTTGCACCTTCATTTGGATCGAAATAAGGAGCAGTGGCGTTAAACAAATTGTCATATTCGTTGAAGTTGATGCTGCCAGGAACAAACTCCGAAGTAAATGGAATTGGAATTACCAGCTTTGCGTCCTTGATAGGCTCTGTTCCTTTGTTTCTAATTTCCAAACCATACTCCAATTGGTCACCTGGGAAAGCAATATAAGGTGCATTTGCCGGGTTTCCTGCAATACTTTGTAAGGATAATAACCCTTCAGATTCTGGAATATAGGCATCTACTGCAAAAGTAATATTGAAAATAATATAAGTATCCTGAGTAGAACCATATTCAAATCGTGTAGAGGTCTGATTGTTGCCTATAAGGCTATTATTGCTGTTATCAAGATCAAATATACTGATATCCAATCCCGTATTGTTTAGTAAGTCAGGGAATCTTGCACCATCAGTTAGAATTGAGGAATTAAAGAAGTTGGTAGTACTATTTCCGCTGTGATTTAAAGATTCGAATGTGTTATCACTATGTTTTCGCATTTTGAAGTAATCACCAGAAATATTTCGGTCTCCTTCACCCGCCATAACTCCAAGTTTTAAATTGACCGGTCCATTTTGTGCAGAGTTAAATCCTGCTACATCTAAGGTGTGGCTAACCGTAGTGTTCCCTGCAACATAGGCATGACCATCAAATACGGTAATGTCTTTCCATTTCATTTGTGAGTTTTCGTAAACCACAACCATTCCCCAACCACCATAATAGCCTGTTGAACCTCCATCTCCTTCAACAAGGGCAATGTCAGCAACATGATAGAGACCAGCATTTCCGTTGTTTCTAACATAATCAGTCACATCCACATAAGCTGAAAACATGTCGCCATCGGTCCCTGAAGGGTAGTAAATATCGTTGGCATTTGCAGTTAATTGGGTGTAAGTAGATGCATTGGGCCCTTTAATAGACACCTTTCTTTTATCCAAGGTTTTAGTGAGTTGGATGATCTCAGGAATAGTTTGGTTATAAGTTACTTCCACATAAGCTCTAGCGGAATTGGACAAACGTAAACGATTGACGGTTAGAGTGTAATCCGGACTTGAAAACACCGTATATGGAACGTCCAAATAAGCATTTGAATTATTCAGGCTGCTCGTTGCGACATTTGTTTGAGGACCGCCGTTTACTGATACTCTTAAATATCTGCTTGCGGAACTAAATCCGGTATTGTAAAAGAATTCAACAGTATCACCACTACCTGAAGAGGTAAATGTAAAAGTGGTCAATGAACCAGACACGCTCCTTGTTAGGGTATAATTTGTGTTGGGAATGGCATCGCCATCATATATGGTCTCATTGTTAGTGACTTGTTGCGTAATGGTATTGCCAGTAGCAACATCCTTAGTAATTGTAAACGAATTCTCAGCTCTGGATCTTCCTGTCCAATACAGTCCAGCATATACAACATTGGAACATTCTGGGTTTGCGCCAAACTCATCCGAAAAGGTTAAAGTGGCCGCTGAGGAATTGAAGGTGTTGGGATCATTGTCTATATCCACATAGGTCATGGCGGAACTATTGTTGCCATTATCGGTATAGTTTACCAATGTCAAATTGGTATTTCCCAACATTGTAAAATCACCCTTAACATTATAGACGGTCTTGTTGGGAGTAAATACTGAAGACCTAGGTGTAAAGTCGACCCTAACCTGACCAAAAGAGACGATTGTGGGAGACAGTGCCAAAACTATAATCAATACGATCTGTAGTATTGACTTAGAGTAATTGATTTTTGCGGAGTATAATTTTTTCATAGTGATAACTTTTAAGGAAGTCAGTAGGTATTATGAACGTTTATAAGAACTATAAAAGAAAGTGATCTCAGGATCTGCATTCTGTAGGAATGACCTAATCTGATTTTCGGAAATAGGAAATTCGCATTTCAAATAGATGTATTTTAGATGGCTAAAACCTCTAATGGCATCCACATCGAAAGGATTTCTCAAGTCATTTTCGGAATTCAAGTTTATGGTGATGAGTTCTATTTTGTTGTATAGCGAATTTCTTGTAGAAACGAAATTAAAGGATTCGGTATCCAGAAACTTTAATACTACTGGTGCGCCAACACCTTCAATATTTAAAATGCCGTTATTTTTAATATAAACGGTAGATTTTAAATCATACAACAAATCGTAGGGAATTTCTGAAGTAAACGTAGTACTTCTTTGACTAACCGTTGAGCCATGCGCAAGGGTCTGTTCACGATCTGATAATTTAAGGATTACATTTTCTTGAGAGAAAGAAGTGCTGGAGAAAAGTCCAATAAGTATTATCATACTTAAAAACTTTGTGTTAAATTTGGAGTTCATAGTCCTAAATGGTTTAATTTGATCTAATTGTTTTTTATGGCTTCGGCAATTTTTTTTCAAAAATTTACCGAGCAATATGTTTATAAGCAATATGTTTTTATTTTAAGCTACCCTTATCAAGAAAGAATATGCCTGAAATTGAAACTGCTTAAATATTTTGAGGGAAGGGGCATTGCGATACAATGCGGGAATGGATTCATTAATATGTCTTTGATTTGGGGTCATTTACATCAATTTGTTTGAACAAAGCAACATATAACAATTTGTTAAAACAAAAATAAATGGTGAAGGGATGAAATAATCGATAAGACGGACAGGGGCAACACATTATCCGTAAAACATGTATTTAATCGAATAAAATATGAAGACAATTGTACTAACAAGGCATGCTAAGTCCTCTTGGGACCACGATGTCAGCGATTTAAAGCGTCCATTGAGTAAGCGAGGTTTTACTGATGCGAACTTGGTTTCCAAATCCTTTGGGACCTATAGTGTTATTTTTGACGCCATTTACTCTAGTCCTGCAAACAGAGCGCTGACCACCTGTCAGATTTTTATGGACAATCTTGGGCTTGATCCTGAATTGTTGACCATTGACAAACAATTGTATGATTTTGGAGGCAACCAGGTGAGGCGCTTTATAAAGTCATTGGACGATAATTTGGAAACTGTGATGTTGTTTGGCCATAATCACGCTTTTACATCCTTGGCCAATAGTTTTGGGGATGCTGATATTGACAATCTGCCTACCTCAGGCTTGGTCATGATTGAATTTGAAGTGGACCAATGGCAACACGTGAGTCAAGGTGAAACCAAACTGTTCCTAAGACCAAAGGATTTTAAATAAACAGCTTAGTGATAATTATGAGGACATGTATTTATTAATTCCATGGGCATCTCATATCGACAATAACTAATTGTTATATCTTGGGCGGCGACTTTATTTTGAGTTATAAATAGAATATATTTGTTGAAGATTAAATTCACTCCTCACTTAATGGTTAAAGATATAAATTCCAATACATACATCAATAGAGAGATAAGCTGGTTACAATTTAACGAGCGCGTTTTACAGGAAGCTGAGGATGAAAGTGTTCCACTTATTGAACGCCTTCGCTTCTTGGGTATATTTTCAAACAATTTAGACGAGTTTTTCAAGGTGAGATATGCCACTGTGAAACGTATTGATGAAGCGGGAAAGACAGGGAAAAGTGAATTGGGAGGGATTTCAGCTGGCGAATTATTGGAAATTATCACCCAAATCGTCATCAAACAGCAAAGTGATAGTCTCGAAATTTTAGCAACCATTCACAAGCGCTTAGAGGATGAAAACATCCATATTGTCAACGAAACGCAAATTGATGAATCGCAGCACCGATTTATAAAGAATTATTTTATTCAGCATGTAAGTCCCGCATTGGTCATCATAATTTTGAGCGAATTGGTCAAACTTCCAACCTTAAAGGATAGTGCCGCTTATCTTGCCGTGAAAATGGTTTTTAGTGACCAAAAAAAACAATTTGCCCTTATTGAGATTCCTAAGACATTGGATCGTTTTGTGGTGTTGCCTAAGCAAGGCCCCGATAATTATATTATTTTGATGGACGATTTGTTGCGGTATTGCCTGAATGATATATTTAATATTTTTAAATATGAATCCGTTTCCGCCCACATGATCAAAATCACACGAGATGGTGAATTGGATTTTGAAAGTGATCTGAGCAAGAGCTTTATTGAGAAAATATCGGACAGTGTCAAACATCGACAAATTGGAGAACCTGTCAGGTTTGTCTATGATAAAACGATTGATGATGAAACCTTGCAGTTGCTCATGAGTATGATGGGTATAGATGCTAAAGATAGTGTCATTCCTGGTGGACGCTACCACAACCGACGTGACTATATGGACTTTCCAAGTTTGGGAAGAACCGATTTGTTGTACGAAAAAATAGAACCATTACCGATTAAAGGGTTAAGTTTAGAGACTAGTATTTTTAATAATATCGCTAAAAAGGATTATTTGTTACATACACCTTATCAGACCTTTTCCTATATAGTCAAATTTTTAAGGGAAGCGGCTTTGGATCCTAAGGTGAAAAACATAAAGATTACCATTTATCGATTGGCACAAATTTCACATGTGGCCAGCTCGTTGATCAATGCTGCTAAAAACGGTAAAAAAGTAACAGTAGCCATCGAGTTGCAAGCTCGTTTCGATGAACAAGCCAATATTGATTATGCCGAACAGATGCAAACCGATGGTATCAATCTTCTTTTTGGGGTCAAAGGACTCAAAGTGCATAGCAAAATGTGCGTCATTGAACGTGAGGAAAACAATAAGATCAAGCGCTACGGGTTTTTGAGCACAGGTAACTTTAATGAATCTACGGCCACACTGTATACAGACTATACCTTATTTACATCAGACCAAAGAATTTTGAAAGACGTGGTCAAAGTATTCGACTTTTTTGAAACCAACTATCGAATTTTTAGATATAAGCATATTATTGTTTCGCCACATTATACTAAATCAAAATTATTCAAACTAATTGATTCTGAAATTGAAAATGTCAAAAATGGAAAACCGGCATTTATCAAGCTAAAGCTCAATAGTCTGTCAAGTTATATGATGGTAGATAAACTCTATGAAGCCAGTAGGGCAGGTGTTAAAATTCAAATGATTGTAAGGGGTATTTGCTGCTTGGTGCCTGGTATTAAAGGCATGAGTGAAAATATTGAGGTCATCAGTATCATTGATAAGTTTTTGGAACATACCAGGTTATTGGTGTTTTGTAACAATAATGATCCAAAAATCTATATTTCTTCGGCCGATTGGATGTCAAGAAACATTGAAAATAGGGTAGAAGTCACTTGCCCTATCTATGACCAGGATATTAAAAATGAACTTTTAGACGTTTTTGATATTGCTTGGAATGACAATGTAAAAGCACGATTATTATGTGGCACGCATGAAAATAAATACCGACATAATAATTTGCCAAAAGTAAGGTCACAATTTGAGATCTATAATTATTATGTCAATAAACTACAAAATTAAACTATGTTGACCATTAAAAAATATGCTGCTATTGACATTGGTTCCAATGCGGTACGTTTGCTTATTTCAAATATAATTGAACAAAAAGGAAAACCAACTCTCTTCCGAAAAAGCGCATTGGTGCGTGTACCTATACGTTTGGGAGCAGATGTCTTTTTAAATCATAGAATTTCCAAAGAAAACGAATTGCGCTTGGTAGACACCATGAATGCATTTAAGCTACTCATGGCCTCACACAAGGTTATTGCCTATAAAGCTTGTGCCACTTCTGCAATGCGCGAAGCTGAAAACGGAAATGACATTGTAAAACTTATTAGAAAACAAGCCAAAATAAAGATTGATGTAATTGACGGCGAAGAAGAAGCAGCCATTATTGCTGCTACAGATTTGAACAGTTATATAGATCCGTCCAAAACCTATCTATATGTGGATGTTGGCGGTGGAAGTACTGAATTTTCTGTGATCCATCAGGGGAAAACAGCCGCTTCAAAATCGTTTAAAATTGGTACGGTTAGGCTGTTAAATGACATTGTGCAAAAGGAAGTCTGGTTGGAATTGGAGGCTTGGATCAAACAAAACACTAAGGATTATGAGAAAATTGATCTCTTGGGTTCGGGTGGAAATATTAATAAAATATTCAAGATCTCAGGTCGGGCAGCCGGGAAGCCATTGACCTATTTCTATTTGACCTCTTACTACAATATGCTCCAAACCTATAGTTATGAAGAGCGAATTACAGAGTTGGATCTGAACCAAGATAGAGCAGACGTTATCATTCCCGCTACCAGGATTTACCTTTCTGCTATGAAATGGAGCAATGCCAAGTACATCTACGTTCCCAAAATTGGTTTATCTGATGGGATCATCAAAAGCGTCTACTTTGGAACCGTATCGTCTGTAAACTTGGTATAAGTTAGCCGTTTATCTTCTTTTTACTGTTACATATCTAATATTTCATTAGAATAATAATTTTCAATATATATTCACTGCCTCAAATCATGAATTATGAAAAAATTATTTACTCTTTTGCTTATTGTAGGTATTTCAGCCTTCTCCTTTTCTCAAGATATCAATTACGGAGTGCATTTTGCCACCAATATCTCCAATATGGATTACGATGTTGATGGGATTCGTTCCAACCCACATAGAAACGGATTTGTATTTGGAGCCTTTGTAGATTTTGGATTGACTGAAACTCTCGCTGTTATGACCGAGTTGCAGTACTCGCCTGAAGGTGCTAATTTACAAGACTTTAAGACGGATTATCTCAACCTTCCGGTGATATTGAACTACAATGTTTTTGGTGGATTTAAGCTTGGTGTTGGACCACAAGTTGGATTGAAAATCCATAAGCATCAGGACGGATTTAAGAACCTTGTATTCTCGGGAGTGGGATTGGCGGAATATATGATTACTGATGAATTCGGCATCGATTTCCGTTATATCTACGGGGTTTCCAACGTATTTGATGACGAATTAAATCTTAAAGCCACACAGGGTGTGATGCAATTTGGATTCACTTACAGACTTTAATGTCTTCAAAAAGTTAAAAAAAATTAAGCTCCATAATTTTGGAGCTTAATTTTTTTAAAAGGATATGTGAACAATTACAATTCAGAACGTGTTAAATTCTATCTTCGAGGCGCCTATCCGTGTATCGTCTCACTTTTACCCAGGTTTTTCATAATTTCCGCTTCATATTCCAAAAGATCATTCCATTTTTTGTCCACTTCCTGTCTGTTGCCGTACTTTCTGGCAAAGCCTAAGAACATAGTATAATGATTGGCCTCACTGACCATCAATTTTCTGTAGAACTCGGCCAATTCCTTATCCTGTAATTCTTCTGAAAGCAGTCTGAAACGCTCGCAGCTTCTTGCTTCAATTAACGCAGCATAAAGTAGTCTATGGACCAGTTGCGTGGTCCTACTGCCACCTTTTGGAAAAAATTTCAGCAATTGAACAACATAGTCATCCTTCCGATCTCTACCCAAAGTCCATCCGTTTTCGAGTATTCTATCGTGTACCAATTTAAAATGGCTGATTTCTTCTTTGACCAAAGCGACCATTTCTTGTACCAATTCTGTATATTCCGGGAAACTAACTATCAAGGAAATAGCCGTACTTGTGGCCTTTTGTTCGCAGTAAGCATGGTCAGTTAATATGTCTTCTATGTTTTTTTCAACAATATTGACCCAACGTGGGTCTGTAGGTAATTTTAATCCGAGCATAATCTATATTTTAAAAGTTTAAACGCTTTCATATATGTATGATTAATAATTTACAAATGCGATTTATTTAACCGCGTTCTTCAATTAAATTAACCGATTCCTGACCATAAGGATCAATGGACATTCGGTATAATCTATAGGCATTGTTTTTAGGGTTTATAAAGGACATATCCAGAATGATGTCATCATCTGTTAACAGATCCTGATTAACCCAGACGTGTTGTAACGTAACGTTAATCCAGAATGGATCGGCATCAAGTAATTTAAATTTTTTTGCAGAAATATGGGTTCTGAAAACATCTTTCGATGCTGTAGAAACAATGACCTCCGATTCAAAAACGCGTTGATAGGTAGTTTCTTTATAATTTGCTTTTGTGGTACTTGAAACGAATATTTGTTCATCCAATAATGAATAATTTTTGATATGAACGTTGGTCCTGTTTGAAATAATAGTATCCGTCACTATCTCAACATAAGCTTCAGGGTGATAATTAAACATTTCCGAATCCGAATTTCTTAAATTAAATTCGAAAATAGCACGTTCTAAAGCTTCTTTTTTGGTTTGTCTTCCATCACAAGCCATAAAGACAATTGAAATAACAGAAGTTAATATAAATAGGTTTCTCATTGTCGTAATAATTAAAAACCTACAAAGTTTTTAGAAACACTGCAGGCTTTGAGTACAATAAACCGCGATTCGCAAGTTGTTGTGCAGTCCAAATTTAAAGTCACAGATCCAATCCAAAGGTTTTTTTCAAAAGCTCAATATTTGGATTCTTTTCCTTTAACTTCTCATATTTCTCCAATGGCGTAAAGGCGTATTTTTTTGCGACTTCTTCATTGACATCGACATGTAAAGTTAGATCAAAATTCCTAACTGTTTTTCTGAGATACTCCATCAATGGAAATTGCGCGCGTTCCAACTCTATCTTAAGAGATTCGTTTGGAAATTCTACGTGAATTTTAGTGCCATGCAATTTTGGTTTTCCCATTTCCAGTATAGACACCATGATTTTTTCTCCTTTCTGATCCAAGGATTTAATGTAGTCCTTCCAAGCTTTATGGAAGGCTTCCGGAGTAAAATCTTCTTTGGGTAAATCGTTCGGATCAACAACAACTTCCATCTGTTTAATGAGATGTTCCTTCTTAGCCCGAATACTTTTTAAGGACAGACCGGAAGTGCGTTTCGGATCGGGTTTCAGGTCGATCTTAGGAACTGTTTGTTGAGCAAATACATTAGGTTTTACCCCGGCAGAAGGTTCCGTTTTATTTTCTATGGGATCAGCAACTTTATGGACGACTGAAGCCTCATTTTTGGGAAGCGTTACCGCAATAGGCGTAATGCCCTTTGCTTTAAAATAAGAAGCTGGAACTATGTAGTGACTGCTATTTTTTTTTTCTCCATCAAAAGTGATAGAGGCAAGCTGCATTAAAGTGAGTTCAACGAGTAAACGCTGATTTTTGCTGCTTTTAAACTTAAGATCGCAGTCATTGGCAAGTTCAATGCCTTTCATCAGAAACTCATAGGATGCTTTTCTGCACTGCTCCATATATTTCACTTTGGTGTCCTCTCCAACTTCAAGAAGTTCAACTGTTTGCTCGTTTTTACACACCATTAGGTCTCTAAAATGGGACGCCAAGCCAGCAATATAATGATGGCCATCAAAACCCTTTGATAAAGTGTCATTAAATTGAATAAGCAATTCTGGAATTTTATTTTCTAAAATCAAGTCAGTACTTGTAAAGTAAGTCTCGTAATCAAGGACGTTCAAGTTCTCTGTTACCGCGTGTCGGGTTAAGTTTTTACCAGAAAAGCTAACTACCCTATCAAAAATGGAAAGTGCATCGCGCATGGCACCATCTGCCTTTTGGGCAATGATGTGTAGAGCGTCATCTTCAGCATCTATGCCCTGTTCTTTGGCAATGTATTTTAAATACTCCTTAGCATCCTTAACAGTTATTCTTTTGAAATCGAAGATTTGACAACGCGATAAAATCGTCGGAATTATTTTATGCTTTTCGGTAGTAGCCAAAATGAAAATACAGTGTTTTGGTGGCTCTTCCAAGGTTTTTAAAAACGCGTTAAACGCCGCTTGGGAGAGCATGTGCACCTCATCAATGATATAAACTTTATATTTTCCAACTTGTGGCGGAATTCTGACTTGATCCGTCAAGTTTCTGATATCGTCAACCGAGTTGTTGGAAGCAGCATCCAGTTCAAAAATGTTGAAGGCAAAATCTTCATCTTCTTTCTCTGTGCCATCACTATTGATCATTTTAGCCAAGATACGGGCACAGGTCGTTTTACCGACCCCGCGCGGACCAGTAAACAAAAGGGCTTGTGCTAAATGATGATGCTCAATGGCATTCATCAAAGTATTGGTAATAGCCTGCTGGCCCACAACATCCTTAAAGGTCTGTGGTCTGTACTTGCGTGCCGATACTACGAAATGTTCCATTGTGTATTAAGAATTCAGTTATGCGTTTCATATGGCAAAACATGAAGTAACAAAGTTAAAAATTCGGTTCTAATAAAGGAACTACATCCTGTGATTTTAGCATTAGTTATTAACAAAAAGGTTTAAAGCTGAGAGTTCAAAGTGCCTTAAGCAATTAAACTTGACAACAATGATGGAATTTGAATATTTACTAAAGATTAGGCGCTCTAAGTGCCTACAATATTAGGTACTTAAAACTTTTAGTCGTATAATCTTATCGACTTAAATTTTTATATTAACTTTGTACTTAAGTAGATCGCCTTATCGCTTCCTTAGAAATTGGGAGGAGGAAAGTCCGAACACCGTAGTGCAACATAATGGTTAATGGCCATCGGTCGTGAGATCAGGAAAAGTGCAACAGAAAGAATGTACAGGTCAAGCTGTAGTGAAATCAGGTAAACTCTATGTGGTGCAATGTCATGTAAACCAACGTTCCGTCCCGGTAGGGATTGGGAGAGGGCGGCACGCTCGATTGTTGGAGGGTAGACAGCTAAAGTGCATTGGCAACAGTGCATTCAGATAAATGATAAGGCCACTTTTCTATTTGGAATTCAGTTTCCAAAATGAAATTGGACAGAATTCGGCTTATAGATTTGCTTACTTAAACAGGCTCTTTGTTAATTCAAAGAGCTTTGTTTATTTAGTGAAATTACAGTCTGGCAACAGACAGACAAAACTCAAAAAAGGAGTGGATCAGGTTTTTCACATTGACTTACTAACTTTCACGGATATGAAACGCCATAAAATAGCTCTTTTATCAAAACAGAATTTTCTCTGCTGTTGGTGGTCAGGTCTGCGAAATTTTGAATTTTAGAAGATCTCTTCGGCTTTTTCAAAGAAACTGAAGATACTACTCCCATAATTTTTGGAGTAACTAAAATAAGGCAGATGGGAGAGTTCCATCTGTTTGGCATGCTCTACAACTAAAACACCTTCATCTTCAAGAAGGTCATTTTGAAATACCAATTCAGGAATTTTAGAAAACTCCTCCAAACTAAAGGCATATGGTGGATCAACGAAAATGACATCCGATTTTATTTTTGTGGTTTCCAAAAATTTGAAAACATCACTCCTTACTGTTTTGATGGGCATTTCAAACTCTTCGGCAGTTTTATTGATGAACTTGATGCACCCAAAATCTTCATCTACACTGGTAATATCTTCCGTTCCTCTGGAGGCAAATTCATAACTGATGCTTCCTGTGCCTGCAAATAAGTCCAATACTGAAATCTCATCAAAATAATAGTTGTTGTTCAGGATATTGAAAATGGCTTCCTTTGCCATATCGGTGGTAGGACGTACTGGTAGCTTTTTTGGCGGCGTGATACGTCTTCCTTTAAATTGACCTGAGATAATCCTCATTAGTTGAAACTGTTTAAAATAAGTGTATGCTGATGCTGTGGATTAACCCCATCAGCTTTAGTATAATTGTAATTCTTTGAAGGCTCATCAAATGTTACAAATCTTATGTAAGTGTAGAGCATTTGATAGAGTTCATCATCTTCGACAATTTGACCGGATAATTTAACCATAACGGTTTCAGTGTCTAATTTTAATTGTTCAAAGGCGAAGAGGACATAATAGATAAAATCTTCTTTAGTGACATATTCAAAGCTGTTGTATAACTGAAACTGTCCTTTTTTTACCACTGCCATTTCAAATTGGAAAGGTTCTACGTTGATATAAACTTTATCATCGTTTGAATTTTCTTCTTTCTTTAATATTTGTTCCAAAAAAATAGTGGAAGCATGTTTGTATTCAAACTCGCCATAAACCTCAAACAAATAATTGTTGATATTGATATATGGAACGAAGACATTAATACAATTGCTGGCCTCTATTTTATCGTGTGAAATAAAATCGGTTTTGATGATTTTGGAACTGAACTTGAGATAATCTGCCGCATTCTGTTCTTCGAAAAACTCTTCTGGGACGAAATTGGAAAGTTCGTTTTGAAAAAGCACCAAAACGCTATCGAAAGTCTGAGAGAGTAGAGGCTCCTTTGAAAGGATGCCCTGCAGCTCTTCCAAGACAGCTCCTGGCGTCAATTTACTTTTAAAGTCAACACGCTTTAAAAATTCAATCTCAGAATCAGAGCTATTAAGGATACAAAAAGAAAGTCCACTCAAACTAATTTGAATGGACAGTTTTTTAAGGTTATTTAATTCCAATTTATTGTTCGGTTGAATAGTTTTTAGGCCAGTTACCAATAGTTTTTACTTCATCCATGGATCCTACTGTAAGTCGAGGACCATTGACACCATCAACAGAAACCACTTGCTTTTCCTTTGCGATGAGATTCTTGTCTTCACCATCAAGAAGGATGGCTTTGTCCACACTCGCTTCAAATACAGGAATGTTATCCAATAATCCAGCCTTCAATTCAAATTTGGCACCAGGTTTTCCTACCGGAACATTCATCATGGTCTTATATCTTGTGTCTGCACCAAACAAAGAGTCTTTTACAGGGACATATCCTAAGGTATCAATTATGACAATATCTTTTGTCATGGTAACTCCTCCAAAACGTTTCGTCATTTCCTCATCTATAATGGTTGAATCTCTACGTTGGGTAATTGTAAATTTGGCGGTATCTATAAAACTGACTAAAGCGTCAAAGTTATCCGTAAATTTCCCGTTAACTTGTTTGTACGCTAATTCCGCATCTCTAATGTCTTTTAGCTTTTCAATGGCAAGATGATAGCGCTTAACTTTAAGTTGATTGAATTTAATCTCTCCATATACTGACATAAACGTCTGGTAGCCAAGAAAAGCAATAATTGCCCAAAGTAGAATGTGTAAAATTGGCTTGAAGTTTTTAGGTACAAATTTGTCTATCACCCAAACGATTCCAATCGTGAGAAGGATAACAATTACAATGGCAAGAATTACTGTCAGCATAGTTTGTGAGTTTATTTTTTATAATTGGTCTAACGCAAATCTACAATTTTTTTTTATTCACGAAAACCAAACGTAATAAAAATGATGTAATAAAAGAATGTATTTAAAATAAATTATTTCAACTTGTCAAAAAGTAAGTCATAAAGTTACAACAATTCTTTATAAACCTTACCTTTCCGTTTTTAGAAAATGACTCTTCTTTATATGAACGCCTCCGAATTTTATAAACATTTAAAGCAAAAATTTCCTTTTGAACCTACATTAAAACAAAATATCGTCCTTGATCAGCTGTCAAAATTTGTTTTGGATACCAATACTGATCAATTGTATCTTTTAAAAGGATTTGCCGGTACTGGAAAAACAAGCATAATTGGCACCTTGGTTTCCAATTTATGGCATATTAAAAAAAGTGCGGTTTTGATGGCACCAACAGGAAGAGCAGCCAAGGTTATTTCTAATTATTCTGGCAAGGAAGCATTTACCATTCATAAAAAAATTTATTTTCCAAAGAAAGATAAAGGTGGTGGTGTCAAATTTGTAATGCAGCCCAATAAACATCGCAACACAGTATTCATAGTTGATGAAGCCTCCATGATTCCTGATGTGCCTTCCGATTCCAAATTATTTGAAAACGGATCGCTTTTGGATGATTTAATGCAATACGTGTATTCTGGCCATAACTGCAAATTATTGCTCATTGGAGACAAAGCACAACTGCCACCGGTGAAATCTGATTTAAGTCCCGCGTTGGACAGTGTTCAGCTCAATCTCAATTACAATAAAAATGTCATTTCTATGGAATTGGACGAAGTTGTAAGACAAGAGCAGGATTCTGGAATCTTGATGAATGCCACCAATCTGCGCGAAGTATTGGAAGGCGAGTTTTATGAATCCTTCAAATTTGACTTAAAAGGCTATTCAGATATTGTGAGATTAATTGATGGCTATGAGATTATGGACGCCATAAATGATGGCTATTCAGATCAAGGCCATGAAGAGACCACCATTATTGTAAGAAGTAATAAACGTGCGAATTTGTATAATAAACAAATCAGGGAGCGCATTTTAAACAATGAAAATGAACTCACAGTCGGCGACTTTTTAATGGTGGTAAAGAATAATTATTTTTGGGTCAAGCCCACTTCCGAAGCCGGATTTATTGCCAATGGGGATATTATCCAAGTTCTAGAAATCTACAGTTTGCAAAATTTATATGGATTTAGGTTTGCTGAAGTAAAAGTACAAATGGTGGATTATCCAAAAATGGCACCTTTTGAAACGGTTCTTCTTTTGGATACTATCGAATCCGAATCACCATCATTGCCGTACGAAGAATCAAATAGATTGTATCAAGAGGTCCAAAAGGATTATGAAGATGAAGCTTCCAATTATAAAAAATTTTTAAAAATTAAGAATAACAAGCATTTCAATGCTTTGCAGGTCAAGTTTTCTTATGCCATTACCTGTCATAAATCGCAGGGAGGCCAATGGCATACGGTTTTTGTGGAACAACCCTATTTGCCAAACGGCATTGATAAAGATTACCTAAGGTGGCTCTACACCGCTATTACCAGAGCAAAAGAGAAATTATACTTGATTGGGTTTCCTGAAGAGTTTTTTGTGTCTTAAAGTGAATTTAAATACCTTAGAGGAGTAAATTTCAGGTGGAGCTTATGAGCCATTAAACTCACTACTTTACGGTATAAAAGATAAACTTCATTCCGAATCGATAATTTATAACTATTAATTTAATAAAAATCCTTTGGGTTTAACGATTATGACAGAAACCATCATTAGTATTTGTCTCGGCATTGGGTTGGCTGCATCTGTTGGATTTAGAGTTTTTTTACCCTTATTCGTTCTCAGTTTAGCCTCTTATTTTGAGGTTTGGGAACTTAATGCATCATGGCTTTGGATTGGAAGTTTAACGGCAGTTATTACTTTTGGCGTTGCCACATTAATAGAGATTTTGGCTTATTATATTCCATTCGTTGACAATTTGCTCGATACTATAGCTATTCCATTGGCCACCATTGCCGGTACCGCCGTTATGGTATCAACAGTGGCCGATTTAAATCCCGTGATTTCTTGGGCTTTGGCTATTATTGCCGGAGGGGGAACAGCCGCTGCCATAAAAAGTACCGCAACTGCATCGCGGGCAACTTCAACGGTCTCCACCGCAGGATTTGGGAATCCATTGATCTCAACCGTAGAAACGGGAGCCTCCTTAATTATTTCCATCTTTTCTATATTTCTACCAATATTTGCATTTGTCCTGGTTGTTTTAATTTTAATTGTCATTTTCAAACTTTATAAAAAGTTTAAACAGTCCAGCCCATAAAATACTTTAAAAAGGGTTATTTTTGACCGGAAACTCTTGATCAGCTATGAAGATAATTTCAATGATTCCAGCACGTTATAGTGCCACACGTTTTCCAGCTAAATTGATGAAGGACTTAGCGGGAAAAACGGTTATTCTAAGAACTTACGAAGCGACCGTTGCCACCAATTTATTTGACGAAGTTTATGTAGTCACCGATAGCAAAATCATTTATGATGAAATTGTTAACAATGGAGGCAAAGCCATTATGAGTAAAAAAGAACATCAATCGGGTAGCGATCGCATTGCAGAGGCGGTTGAAGATTTGGATGTGGATATCGTAGTCAATGTGCAAGGCGATGAGCCCTTTACTGAACGGGAAAGCCTTGAGAAGGTTCTAAATGCTTTTAAGGATGACCATCAGAAAGAAATAGATTTGGCATCTTTAATGGTCGAAATTCATGATTGGGAAGAAATCAGCAATCCAAATACGGTAAAGGTTATTGTTGACCAAAATAATTTTGCACTCTATTTTTCACGAAGTCCAATTCCTTATCCTAGAGATAAAGAAGCAGGTGCGCGCTATTTTAAGCATAAAGGGATTTATGCATTTAGAAAGCAAGCTCTTCTTGACTTTTATAACTTACCAATGCAGTTCATTGAAGCCACTGAAAAAATAGAATGTATCCGCTACTTGGAATATGGTAAACGTATTAAAATGGTTGAAACCCACGTTGAAGGGGTAGAAATTGATACACCGGAAGATTTGGAACGCGCAAAACGTTTATGGAAATAGATTATACGAACATAAAAGTGATTGGCTTTGATGCCGATGATACGCTTTGGGTCAATGAAACTTATTTCAGGGATGCTGAACTTGCATTTGCAAAATTGATGGCGCCATATGAAACAGCAAACAAAATTGATCAGGAGCTTTTTAAACGACAAATTGAAAACTTGCCGTTGTATGGTTATGGAATCAAAGGATTTATTTTGTCCATGGTTGAAATAGCCATGGAGCTATCCAACAACTCCGTGGACATTAAAACCATTGATTCTATTCTTAATATAGGCAAAGACATGCTCAACAAGCCTGTTAATCTTTTGGAAGGCGTAGAAGAAGTCTTGCAAACATTATCTTTAAAATACCGATTGATAGTAGTCACCAAAGGTGACCTATTGGATCAAGAAAGAAAATTGGAAAAGTCTGGACTCATGCATTACTTCCATCATATTGAAGTGGTCAGTGACAAACAAGAAGCGAATTATTCCAAATTATTGAACCATTTGGATGTAAAGCCATCTGAGTTTTTAATGATAGGAAATTCTCTAAAATCAGATGTTTTACCTCTGATTAACATAAAAGCACGCGCTATCCACATTCCATTTCATACCACGTGGATACACGAACAAGTTAGTGCCAGCAGACAGGACCATAAAAAATATGAAACCATTTCCAGTTTATTAGATGTACTTCCAATATTGGACAAAACACGAAAAACTGAATTTAAGACCATAAAAAATGACATATAAAAATTATCCAATGGTGTCCAGGGTTGTTTTTGGACGTGGCAGTTTTAATCAAATAGGTGATATTTTGGCGCCAAAAAGATTAAATGTCAAGGCACCTTTTATTTATTTGGTAGATGACGTTTTTAAGGGAAATGCGTGGTTAACTTCGCGGATTTCTTTGGCTTATGCTGATGAATTGATTTTTATTTCTGCTGATGAAGAACCGAAAACTTCACAGGTGGACGAATTGGTTGAACAAATTATTTTAACCCATAAAGATAGACCTTCCGGTATTATTGGCATTGGAGGTGGAACCATATTGGATCTTGCAAAGGCGGTGGCAATTATGCTCACAAATCCTGGTGAATCTAAAGATTACCAAGGGTGGGATTTAGTGAAAACACCTGCCATTTACCATGTTGGAGTGCCCACCATATCAGGGACAGGGGCAGAGGTTTCAAGAACAACAGTGCTAACAGGTCCAGATAAAAAATTAGGAATCAATTCTGATTACACTCCATTTGACCAAGTGATTTTAGACCCAGAATTGACTAAAGGTGTGCCCAAAGACCAATGGTTCTATACGGGAATGGATTGTTTTATCCATTGTGTTGAATCGTTGAATGGCACATATTTAAATGCATTTAGTCAGAGCTATGGTGAAAAGGCGTATGATTTATGCACGGAAATCTTTCTAGACGGCAGCGGATCAGAGGAGGATTTACAAGATAAATTGATGATGGCTTCATGGCATGGAGGAATGAGCATTGCCTACTCACAAGTTGGCGTAGCACATGCCATGAGTTACGGACTTGGATACCTTTTGGGAACCAAGCATGGAATAGGGAATTGTATTGTTTTTGATCATTTAGAAGAGTTTTACCCCGAAGGTGTGGCTGTATATAAAAAGATGAAGAAAATCCATCATATTGAGATTCCACAGGGGATCTGTTCACAACTCGACGATCATGAGTTCGACATCATGATTGATGTTGCTTTAGGATTGGAGCCACTTTGGGAAAATGCTATCGGTAAAAATTGGAAGAAAACCATTACAAGAGAAAAATTGAAAGCCTTATACCAAAAGATGTAGTATGAGGTGGTTATCAAAATTTATTTATTATAGGGTTTTAGGGTGGAGTTTGAAAGGTAATGTCACTATGTCAAAAGACACCGTAAAAAGGGCAGTTATCATTGCGGCACCACATACGAGTTGGCACGATTTTTACATTGCACTTTTAATGCGGCAGGTGATTGGTATAAAATCAAATTTCGTGGCAAAGAAAGAACTTTTCAGATGGCCCTTTAAGCATTATTTTAAGGCTATTGGTGGTGCGCCATTGGATAGACGTCCAGGACAAAACAAAGTAGAGGCCATTGCCAATTTGTTTAAAGGCAGGGAAGAATTTAGGTTGGCGTTGTCACCAGAAGGTACGAGAAAGAAAGTTGAGCAGTGGAAAACCGGATTCTATTATATTGCAAAAAAAGCCAATGTGCCCATTATTATGTTCACCTTCGATTTTGAACATAAACAGAACAAGATTTCAGAACCTTTTTACCCTACTGACGATATTGAAGCTGATTTCAACTATATACGCAGTTTTTTTGAAGGTGTTAAAGGGAAAGTCGCATCGTATTCGTAAAACCCATTTCATTTGTAAGTCAATGCGTCAAAATACTGATTTTTGGCATGCAGTTTGATTATTGGCTAGTGCATATAACTAATGAAACATACAGTAAACAAGTTTTTTGTCCCTAAAAAGAAACATTAGTTGGTTTGCGTCCCAAAAGCTATCTTTTTTAAAAGGTAGCTTTTTATATTTTTCAATATAAAACCGTCTTTATGAAATTTACGTATAGATCAATGAAGTAAAAGCTATTAATCTTTAATTGGAATACGTGTTAACTTTCTTTTGATTGGAAAATCATTGTTATGAGAAAGCGGAGGGCCAACAAAAAATTGTTGGCTTTTTGTTTTTAAAATAATGAAACTATATTTTTAAAAATTGGCAAGCAATATATTGAAAAGTGATAGTTGTTTCCGATGCTCTGCGTCAAAGTTAAACAAGCATTTTTAATTTGATACTTCGTACCCTTGGATCGAGGTAGTTCATTAATTAGAAAGAAAGTTTTAGACCATTCTTCAGAGGTTTCCTCCATAGTATGGTAGACGTTCTGTACATCATATAATTATGGTTTTTCTCTTATTTTACAGTAGTTAATGAAAAAATAAAACTCGATTAGTTCGTTATTGGTTCGATTGAATTTAAAATTAGTAAAGTCGAATTGATAACTGTCCTATTTGAGGGGAAGCCTACAAATTTCGTTTAACTAACTTATGGTACAAAAGTGGGATGTTTTATTTAACACATAGTGCAGGCTAAGTTAGTACAGTAGTTTTCTCTTATTTATAATGAAAGATTATTGAATACAGATGACTTTTTCACCCACACCAATGGAGTCATTATACCTAAATGGACGTTTTGTACCTGAACTGTCTACAATAACCAATGGTAATAACGTCTTGCTTTCAGAGACTTGAGATTTAACCCAATCGCGAGTATCTGTTTTTTCAGTAATTGTAATCTCAACTTCTCTATAGTTAGAGTCTTGTATTTTTTGAATCCATGGCTGTATATCCACTTTACTAGAAAATAAAGTGGAGGCAGATACCGAGCTCAAAAGGTTTATGCTGCCACCTTCTCCCTTAATAGGTGAAATGACAATAAACTTTTCAGGTATAAATAAGATATCATGGACAAATTGGGATGCCAATAGGTTTATTTCATTGTTTACTGTTAATGCAATAAACGTTCTAAAATCTTTAACAGCAGCTTCGTTCAGTGTAGATTCCTCTAGAATATTACCATGAACACAATCAAATCCTTGGCTTCTAGCGTTTTCACAAATACCTTTGTTGGCATCTATAAAAATCACTTTGTTTGCTACTGCTAAATGTTTACCTAATAATAAAGCTAGTGGATTCGCTCCCAATATTACATATCCTTGTCTGGAGAATTGCTTCACCAATTCGCCGCGCTTTTTTAACCAATTTGTTGTCCAAGTTAATAGAACCGGAACAGATAGTGTGGTCAAAATGGCCATAAAGACAAGAATGGAAAAAATTTCTTGGGAAATAATGCCTTTTTGTAAACCAATACCTGCAATAACAATTTCTACAGCTCCGCGTCCATTCATTCCTGTTCCTACAGCTAATCCTTCTCTCCAACCATGGCCACTCGGTAAATAAAATAAAACCGTACCTAGTATTTTTCCGGCAAAGGCGACACCAACAATTAATAATAACAGCTGTAAATCTGTTTTAAAAACATCTAAAGTAACATGGAAACCAGCGGTCACGAAAAATATTGGAGCCATAAAACCTATAGACACATCATGAAAAACGTGTATAATGTCTTTAGTTATTTTTTCATGAAAAACGCCGTCCTTTATAAATACACCAGCAACAAATGCACCTAAAATACCATGTAGGCCAACAATTTCTGCTAACTCCGAAAGGCCAAAAACAATAAGAATTAGTATTGTAAAATAGGTAGTTCGGTTTTCTATATGTCTACTTGCCATCCATTTTCCAATTTTGGGAAGTATGTATAGTCCGAAGGCCGTAGCAAAGGCAAAAAACAGGATGATTTTACCAGCAATAAATAGAATTTCAGTCATATTTACAGCTCCAACATCAATAAAACTAGATAATCCAGCAAAAATGATCAAAGCCAAGGTGTCGGAAATTAGAGCCCCTGCCATCAAAACATAGGCAATACGTGTGTCTAATAATCCTAGGTCAACAAGAATCCTGCTTTTGGTTGCTAAAGAGGTTACACCAACAGCAATACCTACAAATAACCCAGCCATACTCGTGCCACCAGTTACTATTACCACATAATAGCCCAATCCAAAAGGAACCACAAATCCTCCAGTGGCAGCAAGAAGTCCTGCCCAAGAAGCTTTGCCTAAATCCTTAAAATTTATTTCCATGCCTATATAAGCCATAAGCAGAATAACACCAGCTTCGGAGATAATAACTAATGTGCTTGAGGAATCTACAAGACCAAGTAGTGAAGGGCCGATTATGACACCCACCAATAGCTCTCCTAAAATTGCAGGATATCCAATACGATTAATTAACGCACCAGCTCCCCAAGCTGCGAGCAGTACAATGAATAAGTTTAAAATGTCAAAACCTTCCATAAATTCGTATTTAATCGTGGGGTTGAAATTTATTAAATATCGGTTATTTTTTTTAGAATCTCACAAAAAACATGTTGATGAAGAAGTACTGAAGTAAAAAAACACCTCTAAAATTAGCATCAATCAGCGATCCGACAATTAGTATTATTTACGAAATGACAATCGCAAAAACCAATAAACATAGATCCTAAAGAAGATCTATAATTTACTTAAACTCGCACGGGAGTTGACCTTATTGTTAGGAGCGAATTGGACAGACCTACCACAGAAGAAATATATTATAGCAGTTATTTTATTAATTATAGTTTTGGCATACGTTCAACACTAAACAGGGAAGTTCAGTTTTCTTTTTTTTTGTCAACAAGGCAAAAATATGCTTGTCATGCATACTGATTATAAATCTGACATTAAATGCGAATAATTAGATAATGACATTAGTGCTGAAAAAACGAGAGATAACACCTTTAACTGTTGCAGAACCCCATAAATGCATAAAAAACGAACTTATTTAAGCCCTTTTTTGGGCTTTTTCATTTTTTAGGTAGGCTGTTTAGCTAAATTTTGGAGCGCTTAAAAAACCGTTAATTTAGTTTTGGAGTGACTTAATTCCATTGAATTACAGGACAAGTACTTTTGCACCACCATTTGTCAGTTTTTGCGTAATCTTCAGTTTTTTTTAGATTATAGGCCATGGCGGTCAAGAATATGGCCTTTTTTGACTTGCTATATCAATGGTGTATGTTCCACAACTTCAAGGTTTTGTTTGTCCTTTCCATAAAGAGTAGGAAAGACAGAAAAAGGATCCATTCCCCTATATTTTTGATAATTGCTATTACTTTTGGAATAAGTGGTAAGGTTCTTTTAGCCGCAGCTCTTGACCTCGACTTATGCATTGAATAAATTAATTCCTTGCCTACAATGTTTACCCATTTTAGTCTATAAATGTCTGAAAACCTCGGTGTAGTGTGATTACTCCTCCATAGTATGATAGACATTCTGTACGTCATCATCTTCCTCTAATTTTTCTAAAAGTTTCTCGACATCTTCAGCTTCTTCAGCTGTAAGTTTTTTGGTGATTTGCGGAATGCGTTCAAAGCCCGAGGAGAGAATTTCAATATTTCTATTTTCCAATTCAGATTGAATAGCTCCAAAACTTTCAAATGGCGCGTAGATTAAAATTCCATCGTCGTCCAAGAAAACTTCTTCTGCACCAAAATCGATGAATTCCAATTCCAATTCCTCAGGATCTAATCCCTCGGCAGGAATCCTAAAATTACAAGTATGGTCAAACATAAAAACTACAGAACCTGAAGTACTCAAACTCCCATCGCATTTATTAAAGTAACTCCGAACATTAGCAACTGTTCTGGTATTATTATCCGTTGCAGTTTCCACCAAAATGGCAATTCCATGTGGCGCGTAACCTTCGAAAAGTACCTCTTTAAAATCCCCTAAACTTTTATCAGATGCTCTTTTAATGGCTCTCTCCACATTGTCTTTAGGCATGTTGACTGCCTTCGCATTTTGTATTACTGCTCTTAAACGTGCATTGGTATCAGGATCAGGGCCACCGTCTTTAACTGCCATTACAATGTCTTTACCGATACGTGTAAAGGCTTTACTCATTGCTGACCAGCGTTTCATTTTGCGTGCTTTACGAAATTCAAAAGCTCTTCCCATGTTAAGTTCTAAGTTTAAAAGTTTAAATTTTTATATTGGCAATCCTAAGTCATCAGTAGGCAGTTTTCAGTACTTTTGCCGCCTGCCATCCATCATTGAATATACACTTTTCCGAATTAGGAGCAAATTTAAAAAAATCATTGTATCCATGTGTAAGTGTTCTTTCAAAAATTCATCTTGTCTCAACGACGTTTAATTTTTCTTATATCGGATAGGATTAATAGTGCTTCGTGAATGTATATATCTGTTGATATATCATCAATCAGACTTCCATTCAGCTCAATATTATCTACGTTTAATTTGTTTTTTGTGTCTGATGTGTTTTTGACCTTGATTTGATTGGTTGCACTGTCAAGCACCTCATATAGTTTATTCCATACGTTATTATATGAATGCACATCGTCATAAACATTGTTTAGCGTTAAGGCATAGCTTACATCTCTGTCTATATATGTACTTAACATCGTGGAACTTAAATTTTTAATGGCCTCAAAGCTTTCATTGTTTTCAACGCGGATGTTACTCTGAAGTTGAATTTCAGCCAAGGGCAGTTTTTTATATGATGTATGCTTAAATGCTGGAGTGATCGCATCATTGGAAAGAGCGAATGGGCTATGGGCCTCATTGGTTTTGATACCATCATAGAGCGAGGGTAAAACAATGTCAGGAACAATGCCAACCGATTGATGGCTTTTTCCCGTTATCCGATAGAACTTTTCAATGGTTAGTTTGCAAAAACCTAAATCCCCAGTATCACTTAAAGGTAAAATCACTTGTGCTGAAGCCTTGCCATGGCTTGGTGATCCAACAATAATGGCGCGGTTATAATCCTGCATTGCCGCCGCAAAAAACTCAGAAGCTGAGGCGCTGAAATTGTCTATTAGAATAATTACTGGTTTATTGAAAAGTGTACCTTTAAAGTCGTCAGTTATAGTAAAAGTGTCCCCATTTCCATATTTCAGAATTGCCAGTGGCCCTTTGTTTATAAATAATCCAGAAAGCTCAGCGGCCTCTTTCAATGATCCTCCTCCATTGAATCTTAAATCTATAATCAGACCTTTAACATTTTCCTTGTTAATTATTTGTAGTTGGTTCGCTACGTCATGCGCTAATCCGTTGCCAAGTGGAGAGTCAAAATCGGTGTAAAAACTAGGAATATTTAAATATGCAAAATAAGATTTTTTATGTTTTATGATGAATGCAGTGCTTGAATTTTGCTCTATTTTTAGCTCAGTTTTTGTGAGTGGAATTTCTTGGATGGAACCATTTTGTTTTTTGATTTTAAAGATGATCGTTTTATTTTTTTCATTGGAAGTAAATGCCGAAATATCTTCATTTGACACACAAAAGGTTTCTAAGGTCTGTGTAGGAGAGGTGAGGGATTTGATGACATCATTCTCTTCAAAATTTCCGTTTAAAAAGGCGGCGCTACCGGGAGCAATGTAGGCAATGATAATATCTCCGTTCTTATTTTTAGCGGTATCAATACCAAAGGTCAATTGGTGGTTGGATACAGAGCTTTCAAATTGCGATTTATCAGAATCATTATAAAAAAATGTATTCGGATCTTGGTAATTGGCGAAAGCGTTCAAAAAGGATTCTTTTACAAAGCTGTCCATGTCTCCGTTTTTATGGAGAAGTTCATCCAAAAGACATATTTGATTTTGAATTACTTTTGGTTTAGCCTCTGCTTCTAAGATTTTAAAGTTTTCCTCTAAATATGAAATTGCAGTGTCCTGTTCCACCAAGTGATCAAGAATGAAATAACGGATCCGTTTGTTCCAATATTTTTTGAATATTTGATCGTCCTTAAAATATTTAGAGTTAGCCTCAGCTTTAAAATAAAGCGTATCCTTTCCTGAATAGTCAAAAGTTTCATTCTCTAAGGAGGCAACATAGGTTTTGGATGCTTCAATTCGCTGTTTAAGTATGGTGCTATATTTCACTATAAAACTGCAGTCTCCCGATACAATGGCATCATCAAGTTGAAATTCGTCAGATTGAAATAGCAATAGATCAGACTGTTGAAAAAACCGTTTGTTTTCATCCAGACGCTCTAAAAACAAATCGAATACGGCTTTGGAAAGACTATCGTCAAGTGGTTTTGGTCGGAAATGAAACTGTTGAATGCGTTGGTTCAAGGCATTGATTTGCTCACAAAAAACAGGGTCATTTTGCGCATAGGGCAAAGAAACGATGAAACCAAAAGCAACAAAAATCAGCTTTTTCAACATAATCTAAAAAGTAATTTCTTGCTATTCCTGAACTTCCACTATAGCCTCAATGGCTTCGGCCAATTTGAAATCTTTTTCAGTAACCCCTTTGGCGCTATGCGTAGATAATGAAATGGTCAAAATATTGTACACATTCTTCCAATCGGGATGATGATTTTGCGCTTCACACTCAAAGGCAATTCTGCTCATGGCACTGAAACAATCCTTAAAATTGTCAAATTCAAACTCGGCATGAAGCGCATTGTCATAATATTCCCAATCAGGAAAGTGCAATAATTTTTTTTCAATGATATCATCAGATAATGGAGACATAATCAGGTTTTTTAAGTTTCTTAAAATTATAAATTATAATTGACAATTAATAGGACTAAGAGTTATAATTCATGTAATTATCCAATTCTTCGAGAAGTTCTGTACTGTTAATATGAAGATGTTTAGGAAGCTTGTTCCTTTTGGGCATTACTGCCAAATAACGGTCTTCATTGGTAGTGTAAACCTGTTTGAAACGTACATTTTCTGATGTGATCAAGGCAACCATTTCCTTAATGAAATCATCGTGATGTACCAAATCTGTACTTCCTAAATGAAATATACCATGTTTATCGCGATTGATGATATAATGGATTTGTTGGGTCATCTTAAAATCTGTAGTCACATTCATAATCAGATTAGGAAAGACTTCAATGGGCGTTTTTTCTGCAATGTGTTGCTTGATTTCCTTAAGGCGGGGAGACTGGTTGCCAAAAACCATTGGAAGTCTGATGATCACCACTTTCTTCACGGGTAAGCGCAGGAGCATATTTTCAATTTTAATCTTGAAATGCCCGTAAATACTATCACTTAAAGTTTTGTCCTCCTCATAGCTTGGATATTTGCTATAAGCATCAAATACATTGGCCGAAGAGAAGAAGATGATTTTGCAATCATGAGATGCTACATATTCAGCCATATGTTGATGCGCGATTACCTGTGCATGAAAATCGCCACGCAAACAAGAAATGATCACAGAGGGCTTGACTGCTTGTAGAATTTCGAAAACATCGTCTTCCTCCACACGATATTGAAAAAAATGTTGATTGTTTTCGTAGGTTTTATTTGAAATGTGATAGGTTCCAAAAGTCTTAAAATATGGACCCAGCTCCTTATACAGGGCATTCCCTATAAAACCACTGGCTCCAAGGATAAGAATGCGATGTTTGTTGTCTGGTGTCATCATATGTAGTAGCGAACTATTCTAAAAAATCGATAATTTGGTCATGCTCGTAAATTGTTCCAAAGCTTGCATTCCCAGCAATGAATTCCCTTTCATGTTTAATCCAGGCGACCATACTGAGATTGTGAAATGATTAGGTAAAAGGGCTACAATGCCACCACCTACACCGCTTTTTCCCGGTAAGCCAACTTCAAATGCAAACTCGCCAGCCTCGTCGTAAAATCCACAGGTCAGCATAATTGCATTGATCCGTTTGGCTTGGCTTGCCGAAAGCTGATTAGTCTTTAAACAACATGCACCGTGGTTAGCAAACATAATAAATGCCTTGGACAATTGCTCACAGGTCATTTCAATGGCACATTGATGAAAATAGAAATCCAACACCACATCCACATCATTTTCTAAATTCCCATAGGCTTTTAATAAATTGGCGGCGGCATAATTGTTATAACCGGTCAAACGTTCAGATTCTGCAACCTTCTGATTAAATTCAATAGTATGGTCATCAACAACCTCACGGACATAATTTAAGAAATCCTCTTTCGGGTTTTCAAGAAGACTAATTAAAACATCAGCAATAACAATTGCTCCAGCATTTATCAGAGGGTTTCTCGGAATGCCATTCTCCAATTCTAAAAGAGACAAATGGTTAAAAGGATTGCCTGAGGGCTCTACATCTACCCGTTGCCACAAATTTTCAGGATACATTGGCAGTGCCATGGCAAGTGTCAATACTTTTGAAATACTCTGAATAGAAAATTTTTTGTTCCAATCGCCAGTTGCAAAAGTTTGGCCGTTTAAAAGTCTTAAATGAATTCCAAAATTCCGTACATTAATATCTGCTAATTCTGGGATATAATCGGCCACTAAGCCTCTGTTGACTGCATCCTTTAAATTATGATGTATGGTATCAATGACATTCTGGTAGTCGATCATGAACTAATTTTATAAAAAGGCGTTTTTACAATGGTCGCCGGGACAGCATTTTTTCTAATTTGAATATTAATTTTGCTTCCCACTTCAGATAGTTCTGCCGGTACATAGCCTAACCCAATCCCTTTGTGAAGCGATGGAGACATGGTTCCTGAAGTCACCTTTCCAATAACTTTACCATCATTATCCACGATATCGTAACCTTGGCGAGGAATGCCTTTTTCGTCCAGTTCAAAGCCTACCAATTTGTTTTTAGGTCCGTTTTCCCTTTCCAATTTAAGGGCTTCACTATTGGTGAAATCCTTGGTAAACTTGGTTACCCAACCCAATCCCGCTTCAATTGGTGAGGTGGTTTCATCAATATCATTTCCGTAAAGACAATAGCCCATTTCTAAACGCAAAGTGTCGCGAGCAGCCAATCCGATAGGTTTGATGCCGTAGGCTGCGCCAGTTTCAAAGACCTTATCCCAAATTTGTTTCACTTCCGAGTTTTTACAGTAAATTTCAAACCCGCCACTTCCGGTATAACCCGTTGCAGAAATGATTACATTTTCAATCCCTGCAAAATCACCCACTACAAAATTGTAGAATTTAATGTCTGAAAGATTATGACTTGTTAAACTTTGCATGGCTTCAACTGCCTTAGGACCTTGGATGGCCAACAAAGAATACTCTGGTGAAAGATCTCTTACTGTTGCCCCAACATCATTTTTAGCATTGATCCAGTTCCAGTCTTTCTCAATATTGCTGGCGTTGACCACTAATAAATAGGAGTCTTCCTTCATTTTGTAAATGATTAAGTCATCTACGATACCACCATCTTCATTTGGTAAATAACTGTACTGTGCTTTCCCAACAGTCAATTTTGAAGCATCGTTACTGCAAATTTTTTGGATCAACTCCAAAGCATTCGGACCTTCAATTAAAAATTCACCCATATGCGAAACATCAAATACGCCAACGCCATTTCTGACAGTTTCATGTTCTACGCTGACACCTTCATATTGAACAGGCATATTAAATCCTGCGTAGGGTACCAATTTTGCTCCTAGAGCCTCGTGAGTTGCTGTTAATGCTGTATTTTTCATGTTTTGTTTTTTATTTCCGCGACAGCGTAATTCTTATTTAAAATTCTTTTGTTAAAATCTAAACGATGTCAATCATGAAAACCAATATTCAAAGTGCATATAAAACATGTTCTTTAGTCTAATCCGTAAACGATATAAGCGATGGTATTTCAGAAAAGTCATAGGATTTTCAAGAATATCTCCTTCATAATTGCGTCACAAAAGTATCGAAAATTATCTGTTTTAAAAATGAATCCTTCCGATTAAAAATTTGTTAATAGCGTACTTTGGAACATTTTTCGAAATCATTTAGAACACGATCTTAACTTAGGTTTTTCAAGTTGTATAAAATGTTTGCTTGACTTGGTAAACTTAAGTTAAATGTGATATAAAAATTGTCTGGGCTTCAATTTCTGTTACATTATAGGTATGGAAAACGTATTAGTAGCAGGTGCTAACGGCACCACAGGAAAACAGATTGTAAAACTTTTATCAGAAACGCAATATTTTAAACCAGTAGCTATGGTTAGGAAAAAAGAGCAGATTGACCAGTTTGAAAGTAAGGGCATTTCGACGGTGTTGGGCGATTTAGAGCAGGATGTTTCCCACGCTTTTAAAAATATAGATAAAGTCATATTTGCTGCCGGTTCAGGTGGTAAAAATGTGATTGGGGTAGATCAGGAAGGTGCAAAACGATTGATTGACACTGCAAAAAACTCAAATATCAAGAAATTCGTTATGTTAAGTTCTATGGGGGCAGATGCTCCCGAGAAAGCTGATCAATTACAAGATTATTTGAGAGCAAAACATAATGCCGATGAACATTTGAAAAGCAGCGGTTTAAATTATGCCATTGTAAGACCGGGAACCTTGAATAATAAACAGGCCACTGACCATATTCAGCTAAGCGAAAAGCTATCTCAATCTGGTGAAATCAGTAGGGCAGATGTGGCTCAAACTTTGGTGCGTGTCCTCCATGAAGATACTTCAAATAAAGTGTCCTTTGAAATATTGGATGGGGATACTCTTATCGGGAAGGCTTTGGAAGAATTTTCTGATAAATAGAACTCATAAAATAAATTTAAAATGATTATGAAATGAATCAGGACCGATTCGCTGCAGGATTCAAGATTCAAGACGATTTTTTGGATGATTTTAGTTTGAAAAGTATTTTTGTCGATTTAAAGGCGTGAAATGCAGATGATTGGCTGGGTTTTTTGATGATATCAGAAGATTCTAAGAAACATTCGATTTGATGGCTTAAAGTAGGAGATTCTTTGAAAATTGTAAAATTTCGGGGGACAGCAATAAAAAAAGAGGCGCTTGGCCTCTTTTTTCAGGATAAAGTGTTCAATAAAACAGCTTTCAATTCGTCATAGTGCGCAATTGGTATGGCGGTTTTTTCTTGGTCCATCACCGCTTCAATCTGCGATGGCAATTCAATTTGTTCAGGAATGATTTCTTCCACAACATTTAAAAATTTAGTAGGGTGTGCCGTTTCTAGAAACACACAATGCGCATTGTCGTTATTTTTCAAATACGATTTGCACCCTAAATAACCGACGGCGCCATGTGGATCGGCAATATATTTGAATTCATTGTAGAGTTCCTTTAAAGCAACTCGGGTTTCGTCATCTGAAAAACTATAAGACGATAAATTGGATTTTAAAGTCTCGAAATTGTTCTTGTAAATCTCCTGTATTCTGATAAAATTACTCGGATTGCCCACATCCATAGCATTGCTAATGGTCTGGACGGAAGGTTTTGGTTCATACAATTTAGTGGAGAGATATTCCGTCACCACATTGTTTTCATTGTTTGCTGCGACAAAATGATGGATTGGCAAGCCCAATTGTTGTGCCATCATGCCCGCACAAATATTTCCAAAATTGCCGCTTGGCACTGAAAACACAATGTTTTTATGGGTTTTGTGAAGTTGTTTATAAGCAAAAAAGAAGTAAAACATCTGTGGCAACCAACGTGCAACATTAATTGAGTTTGCTGAAGTCAACTGCATTTTGCTCGTCAATTCCTCATCTAAAAAGGCACGCTTTACCATGGCCTGACAATCATCAAAAACACCATCTACTTCTAAAGCCGTGATGTTTTGTTTAAGCGTTGTCAATTGCTTTTCTTGAATATCACTTACTTTTCCACTTGGATACAAAATGACCACTTTAACGCCTTTCACACCTAAAAATCCATTGGCAACAGCGCCACCGGTATCTCCAGATGTCGCAACTAAAACGGTGACTTCTTCGGTGTTATTTTGATTAAAATATCCTAAGCAGCGCGCCATGAATCGAGCCCCAACATCTTTGAACGCCATGGTCGGACCATGAAAGAGCTCTAAAGCAGAAACTTTGTCGTTAATGTTCACAACAGGAAAATCGAAGGATAGAGTTTCTGCAATGATTGTTTTTAAAACATCCTCAGGAATATCCGGACTGACAAATTGTTTTATGGCTTCAAAAGCAATAGCTTCATAAGACAAATTATCAATGTTTTCAAAAAATGAAGCGGGCAGGGGTGTTATGCTTTCAGGAAAATAAAGTCCCTTATCTGGCGCAATACCTTTGATCACTGCTTCTTTGAAGGAGGTGTTTGGGGCTTCTTTGTTTAGACTGTAATAATTCATAATAATTGGCGGGAGACGGATGACAGGTGACCGTAGTCAGCGTCAATAAGTCATTTTTTCTAATTAATTTTATTTCTAAATGCGATCATCATATTCATTCAAATGAGTTTTCATATAAAATTTCGAACTGAGTGATATCTAAATAGTTTCTTCTTTTTGCTTTATAAAAACAAGTCACAACTTAGGCTAATGAGCGTATGGCGTAACCTATAAATTTCTTTTGTTCAGGATCTCTTTGTCCGATGGAACCTTCCGATATATTTAATGCTATAGAATCAGCTGCTCTTCTTATTTGGAAGGAAAGATCATCTTTCTCTTTATCGGGAAAAGCTTCTGCCAAATCATCAATTTATTAACCAAAATCCATTGTTTTTTGCCATATCAGTAGCTTTTCTAATTTAAATTTATTCATAAATACATTGATCTTTCTTAATTAACCTTATCATCCGTCATCCGTCTCATTCTATTTCTCTAATGCCTTCTATATTAATCTTCGAAACATAAGTTTCAAAATCAATCGCCGTTTTAGAATACACTTCCCGCATTGCTTTTTCCACATTCTTTGCATTCTCAATCCCTTTTGAAAGCGCAAATATCGCAGGGCCCGCTCCAGAAATACTTGCTCCCAAAGCACCATGCTGCAATGCTGCCAACTTGACCTCTGAAAAATGCGGAATCAATTGACTTCTATGAGGTTCAACAATAACATCTTGTAAACTTCTTTTTAACAACTCATAATCACTGGTATGTAATGCATGAACAAAACTACCAAGATTTGCCCATTGGGTAATGGCATCCTTTAAAGGAAAGGTCTTGGGTAAAATAGCTCTGGCATCGGAGGTTTTGATTTCTATTTGCGGATGGATAATGGTGGCATAAACATCCTTAGGAGTTGGTAACTGTAAAATCTCCAAAGGCGATATACTTTTAACTAAAGTAAATCCACCAAAAATTCCAGGTGCTAAATTATCAGCATGTTCGCTACCACTTGCCAAGGATTCACCTTTCATGGCAAAATCCGTCACTTGTGTCTTAGTATATGGTTTACCTAAAAGTTCATTGATGGCAAAAACACTACCTGAAGCACTGGCGCTACTGCTCCCAATACCGCTACCTGGCTTAATGTTTTTATAGATTTCAATTTCAAATCCGAAGTCGGGCTTTGCGTCGGCAATCATCGCCAATGCCGAAACACCTGCGACGTTTTTTGTGGCGTCAAGAGGTAAATCATATCCTTCAATTTTGGTGATGTAAATTCCCTTTCTTACTGTCTTACGGATGACCATCTCATCACCGATCGTATCCAAACAAAATCCGAGGACGTCATATCCACAGGACACATTGGCCACCGTTGCCGGTGAGAATATTTTGATTTCGTTCTTATTCACAAGTTTTTATATTTTGCCACGCTCCGATAGCTATCGGGATTACAATTATTTTTCATTTCGTTAATTGAAGTATTTGCGGTTGCCGGAACTCTTAATACTTAATTCTATGTACTTAATATTTATATCCTAATTCCCAATTCTAATGATATCCGCAAACAATCCCGATGCGGTCACATCAGCACCAGCACCGGCGCCTTTAATAATTAACGGCTGCTCCGGATAACGTTGTGTGAAAAACATGACGATATTATCTTTTCCTTTTAAGTTATAAAATGGATGATCCTTAGGAATTTCCTTGAGACCAACTTTAGCGTTTTGGCCATCAAATTCTGCCACATATTTCAATTGACAATCGTTCTTTTTGGCAGAGGCATACAACTTTTGGAAGTGGGCTTCATCTGCAATTAAGGTCTGATAAAAATCGTCAACAGAATCACTTTTTAAGTTGCTTTCAGTCAAAAACGAATCATTTTCAATATCTTCCAAATTCATTTTTGTACCGCTTTCACGTGCTAAAATCAAGATTTTACGGGCAACGTCCACACCGCTCAAATCGATACGTGGATCAGGTTCGGTATAACCTTCTTTTTGAGCTTGTTTCACGACATCGTGAAAGTTTGTGGTATCATCAAAATTATTGAACACAAAGTTTAAACTTCCAGACAGTACCGCTTGAATAGAGGTGATTTTATCGCCTGAGGCAATGAGATGATTCAAGGTATCGATAATTGGAAGACCTGCGCCAACATTGGTTTCAAATAAGAACGGTGCATTGTATTTTACAGATAATTTTTTGAGATTGCTGTAGTTTTCGAAGCTACTTGAACATGCAATTTTGTTACAGGCGACTACGGCAATACTCTCTCTGAGGTAATCGGCATATATCTTGGAAACATCCTCGTTGGCCGTTACATCTACAAATATACTATTGCGTAAGTTTAAACTTTTTACACGTTCCAAAAATCCTTCCAATGTTGCCTTTTCACCAGATACCAATTGTTCTTTCCAAGATTTGAGGGAAAGTCCGGATTCATCGAAAATCATCGTTCTGGAATTGGACAGACCAATAACTCTCATATTGATTTTTAAGTGTTCCTTTACATATTTTTTTTGTTGATGAATTTGTTCTACAAGACGTTCACCTACATTTCCAACTCCCGTGATAAATACATTTAACTGCTTGGTCTGGTCTTCAAAAAAGCGTTCGTGAAGGGTGTTTAACGCTTTTTTCACATCTTTTTCAGCAATGACTGCGGAAATGTTCTTTTCAGATGCCCCTTGAGCAATGGCTCTTATATTAATATTGTTTTTTCCCAAGGCACTGAACATCCTGCCGCTTATACCTTGGTGATTTTTCATGTTATCTCCAACCAACGCAACGATCGACAATTCTTTTTCCACAATTATAGGATCAATTTTCAGTAGGGAAATTTCATTTTCAAAAGCTTGGTTGATGCTTTCAGCCGCAAGGGATGCATCACTTTCATCAATTCCAAAACAAATGGAGTGCTCAGAAGAAGCTTGTGTAATAAAAATGACGTTTATTTTTTCCTGAGCCAAGGTTTCAAAAAGTCGCTTAGAAAATCCAGGGATTCCTATCATCCCATTTCCCTGTAAGGTCAGTAAAGCGATATTACTGATATTGCTGATGCCTTTTGCGGCCTTTGAGAAACCATTGCTTTTGTCACTGGTAATAATGGTTCCATGAGCATCTGGTTGGGTTGTGTTTTTAATGTGAATAGGGATATCTAATACAAGAACGGGCTGCAGAGATGGTGGATAAAGTACTTTTGCTCCAAAATGTGAGAGTTCCATAGCCTCTTGATAAGATAGCCTTTCGATCGGGTAGGCCTGCTTTACAAGCTTTGGATTTGCCGTGTACATCCCGTTTACATCGGTCCAGATCTCTAAACGATTGACTTTTAAAGCTGCTGCAATAATAGCCGCGGTAAAGTCAGATCCACCACGACCTAAAGTAGTGATTTCTCCTGTATTGGATTTTGAAATGAACCCAGGAAGAATGGTGATTTTTTGATTGGCATTCTTGAAATATTCGCGAATATTCATGTTGGTTATACCGTAGTTAACTTCTGCTTTCGTGAATTTCGAATTGGTCACAATAAGATCCTGGCTGTTTTTCCTAACAGCATTTAAACCTTGACTTTTCATGGCTTCTGCAACAATGTATGAGGAGAGAAGCTCTCCAAAAGTCACCAGTTTATCTGAGGTTTTTGGAGACAGTTCATTGATAAGATATATGCCGTCCAGCAAACTTTTTAAACTTGTTAATTTGCTTTCAACATACTCTTTTACAGCCTCAGTTTGATTGGGGATTAACTCCGATAAGAGATTGAGATGAGTATCTTTAATGGATTTAAATTCAGATAGATAGCTTTCGTTTTTCTGTTGAGCAAATTCGCCTGCCCTCAATAATTTGTCGGTGATGCCACCTACAGCAGAGACCACGCAAATAACGGATTCCTTTTGTGAGTAATTATCGAGAATAGCAATGACTTTTTTGATGTTTTCTGCGGAACCGACTGATGTTCCTCCAAATTTTAATACGTTCATAGTTGGTGATATGATGGATTAGAAGTAATAAATGTAAAAATATAGTAAAACAGGAAAATATAGGACGAGATAAAATATAACAATTAACCCCAAAGGGTAATAATGTTAAAAGTAATGTTGCCTTCTGAAGAGATAAAGGTCAGGAAAACATTTTTTATGTATTGTAAAGTATGCATATCTTGTTCTATACTTTTCAAAAGTATTATTTTTACTGTTATAAAAAAATTTCCAGCACACTTTTAGGACTAAAAAACCAATTATTAGAAATATCATAAAAAAATACGATTAAAATGAAGATATTCTCAAAAGAACAAATCTATGAAGGCGATTTGCTAACAGCCAAAAAGCAAAATATAAGTTCTACCGAATTAATGGAACGTGCGGGCACGCAAATCTTCAACTGGATTCATCAACGAATGCAAGGTGCCCAAGTACCCATTCACGTATTTTGTGGGATTGGTAATAATGGTGGTGACGGATTGGTACTGGCAAGGCAATTGGTCAACTATGGCTATAACGTGCATACTTATGTAGTAAATTGTAGTGATAAGCGTACTCAGGATTTTCTGATAAATTACGATCGTATCAAACAAACCACTAAGAAATGGCCAATAATGCTCAATTGTAAGGCCGATTTTCCGCCAATTGGCTCCGATGATATCATTGTAGATGCTGTCTTTGGAATAGGCTTAAATAGGCCTCCAAACGATTGGGTTAAAAGCTTGTTTCAGCATTTTAAAGAATCAAAAGCTTTTACCTTAGCAATTGATCTGCCATCGGGACTATATGCAGATAAAGTACCGAAAGATGAAAATGGAGTCGTTTGGGCTGATTACACCTTGAGTTTTCAATCGCCTAAATTGGTGTTCTTTCTTCCCGATACTTCAAAATATACCCGTCAATGGGAAGTGCTTGATATAGGAATTGACCTTGAATTTCTGCAACAGACCGAAACCGAAGTTGAATTGATTGGGAAAAATGAAATGTTGCCTATCTATAAGCCAAGAGAAAAATTTTCGCATAAAGGCACTTACGGCCACGGTTTGCTCATTGGTGGCAGTTATGGCAAAATTGGGGCAATGCTCCTTTCCGGTAGGGGAATGTTGGCATCGGGTGCAGGATTGGTCACCGTTTATGTTCCTAAATGTGGTTATATGCCTATGCAAACAGCTCTTCCGGAAGCTATGGTCATCACCGATATTGACGATGACATTCTTACAGCAATCAAATATGATATTGAGCCAACAGCCATTGGTATTGGCATGGGAATGGGGACGAATGAAAAAACGCATGCCGCGTTTCAGATGTTCCTGAAAACCAACAACCTTCCTTTGATCATAGATGCTGACGGAATTAATCTACTATCCAAACATGAAGGAGATTTAGGACTAATAAAGCCTCAAACTGTATTCACTCCGCATCCAAAAGAACTGGAGCGTCTCTTAGGCAAATGGAAGGATGATTTTGATAAGTTGAAAAAGGCAAAAGCTTTTTCAAAGAAATACAAATGTATTCTCGTAATCAAAGGCGCCCATACCATCACGGTATTTCAAGATAAACTTTATATCAATTCAACGGGCAATCCAGGTTTAGCAACTGGAGGGACCGGAGATGTATTGACCGGTATAATAACTGGGCTTATTGGTCAAGGATATGAGCCTTTAACCGCTAGTTTGTTCGGAGTCTATTTACATGGAAAGTCTGCAGACATTGCTGTAAATGACTATAGTTATCAGAGTTTGACAGCAAGCCATATTATCGATTATTTAGGGCAGGCCTATCTCGATTTGTTTGCGAAACCACCTGTGCAGTCCGAATCCGAAAATAAAGATGACAATTTGTAAATAAAAAAACCGCACATTAATAGGATTATAAAGGTGCGGTTCAAATAACAGGTTTTTATAAGTTTAGATATCTAAACTATCAAATAATTCTATAAGTCTTTTGCTTGATGGTCTTGGTGCGTTGGCATCTACAACATTACCATTTGGATCAATTAGGATAAAACGTGGAATGCCGTTGATTTTATAGTCTTTTACAAAATCCGATTGCCAGTTTTTGTCAGAGAACAACTGAATTCCAATTAAATTCTCTTCTTCAACCATCGTTTTCCATTTTGTTTTAGCTGCTTCTAAGTCGCCGCCGCCACTTCTCATGGCGTCATCAATTGAAATGCTCACAAACTGAATGTTTTTATCGGCATATTTGGCGTCCAATTCTTTTAATGAAGGTATTTCTGCAATACAAGGTCCACACCATGTGGCCCAAACATCAATATAAACATATTTCCCTTTTAGATCTGACAAAGATGTCGTTCCTCCTTTAAAATTTTCATAGTTTTCAAAAGTAGGGGAAGGAGAGCCGGCCGGAAACTGTTCTCTTATGGCAATAGATTCGGCAAAGAAATTCTGGTACATATTCAGCATAGGGTCTAAATTTGCTTTAGCCATGCTGGTTAGTGTACTGTCAATGCTTTTGTCATGGTTATAAAACGCAGTCAATTCTTTTCTAATGCTCTCAATTTCATTTCGTAGGCCTTCAGAACTCAAACTGCTCAGCTTATCCTGATCCAATAATTTTTTCTCCAAAGTCATCTGTTCTGTCAAATAATTATTATGTTCAGATCCAGGTCCGGAAAACTTTACGGTCTCTTCTAAATTATCAATATCTGCAGTCATTTCTATATCGAATCCATTTTTCAAAAAGATTGGCGCAGCAATATTGCCGTTGAAAAAACCAAATACTTCAGGTTGACCAATTTTGAGTGTGTCAGAAAATGTACCATCCTGATCCACTAAAATGGTTTTGGTGATCATTCGGCTTCTCAATAAAATGGAATCGCTAGCTTTATTGGAAATCTTTCCAGAAAAAGTAACATAATCTTTAGGTTCTTCCTTACATGACACAATAGTTAATACACATAAGAAAATCAGTAATTTCTTCATTTTTATATTTTAGTTTTTACAATTTTTCAAAAGTAATAGTTTGTGGACACATTGTATGAATTTTTATTAATTATTAACATTTCTTGCAAAATGTAAAGGTTATGTTGATTTTTGAACACAGAAACCCAATTAATGAAATTGACACATTCCATATCCTCAAAAACCTTAGAACTAACAACTATTAGCGATATTCTATTTTTTAATAAAAAATTAGAACTTTCGGAAGAAGTTATAGCCAAAATTAATAATTGCAGAACCTATTTGGATGATAGGATGCTTGAGCAAGATGAGCCTATTTATGGCATCAATACTGGATTTGGTTCGTTGTACAATGTGAAAATATCTAAGGATAGACTAACTCAACTTCAAGAGAATTTAGTCATGTCGCATGCCTGCGGTATCGGCGATCAAGTTCCAAATTCTATAGTTAAATTGATGCTCTTGCTAAAAATTCAGTCGTTGAGCTACGGCCATAGTGGGATTCAGTTGGATACGGTTTTGCGTTTGGTCGATTTTTATAATCACGATGTTCTACCTGTCATTTATACTTTAGGCTCGCTAGGGGCATCTGGAGATTTGGCGCCATTGGCGCATTTAGCATTGCCATTAATAGGGAAAGGGGAAGTCTTTCACAATGGCCAGATAAAGCCTGCCCAAGAGGTCATGGACGATTTCAATTGGAAACCAATTAGGCTATTGTCTAAGGAAGGATTGGCTCTCTTAAACGGGACTCAATTTATGAGTGCCTATGGCGTGCACTTATTGTTGAAATCTTATAAACTGTCCTATTTGGCGGATCTTATTGGCAGTATTTCTTTAGATGCATTCGATGGTAGAATTGAACCGTTCAATGAATTGGTACATTTGGTAAGACCGCATAACGGCCAATTAAAAACAGCCCGACGCATCAGAGAGTTTTTGGAACATAGTGAACTAATTGCGCAACAAAAGCAACATGTACAGGATCCTTATTCATTTAGATGTATCCCACAGGTACATGGCGCGACCAAAGACACCTTGGAATTTGTACATAAAACCATAAAAACAGAAATCAATTCTGTTACCGACAATCCAAATATATTTATTGAAGAAAATGAAATTATATCTGGAGGCAACTTTCATGGGCAGCCGTTAGCATTGGCCTTGGACTATTTAAAGATTGCGATGGCTGAGTTGGGTAATATATCTGAGCGACGTATATACCAGTTGATTTCCGGACAAAGAGGTCTTCCAACATTTTTGGTGGATAACCCCGGACTTAATTCCGGATTTATGATTCCGCAATATACGGCTGCAAGTATAGTAAGCGCAAATAAACAATTGGCCACACCAGCGAGTATAGACTCTATAGTTTCTTCCAATGGTCAGGAAGATCATGTGAGTATGGGGGCAAATTCAGCAACCCAAGCCCATACCTTAATTTATAATGTTGAGCGTATTTTGGCCATTGAATTATTGAATGCAGCTCAAGCCATCGAATTTAGAAAACCAAAATCATCCTCTCCCTTTATTGAGTCTTTTTTGAAGAGTTATAGCAACGAGATCAAATTTGTAATTCAGGATGAGGTTTTTCATGATCTTATAAAAAAATCAATACAGTTTGTTAGTGATTTCAGTATAGATAATGAATTGCTTTTTGAGTGATCAAAATGAACTAGGTGGTTTCTTTGTTTAAAACCGAGTCCTTCCACGAGACAGCCTTTTGAATATCATCGAAAATTTCCAATGGTTTGTTGAGAAACAACTTTTCAACTTCGGCGTTAGACCTTGCCTTGAAATCTTTGGAAACTATAGCAAATGCTACAAGATTTTTAATTTTTGAAGTTTCTATATATGTTGTAGGATCAACTGTATAGGAGTTTTTTCGATGTGATATATAAACAAATTTTTTGTTTCTAAAATACGTATCCACTACATTATTAAGTTCGATATTATGCTTTGGCGATACAATAATTCCTTCGTCAATGATAACAATGACGTAATCATCATAAATGTGCATCTCACAAAAATCGAATTTTAGCAAATCTGTCATTTCTAAATTTAATTAATCTATAGATCAAATCAAAAAAGCATCCGTTAAATTATAGGATGCTTAATTTTTTTAATATGAACTAGTTAGGATTCAGTCTGTGTTTCAGGTTTCTCAATTTTTATAACCAATTCATTTGATTTACTGTCTAAATCCATAGTAATGGTATCCCCTTCGTGAATTTTAGAAGAGATTATTTCCTCTGCCAATGTATCTTCCACATATTTTTGAATCGCACGTTTTAAAGGCCGCGCGCCATATTGTTGGTCAAATCCTTTCACGGCAATATAATCTTTAGCTTTAGGAGTAAGTATGAGTTCATAACCTAAATCCTTAATTCGGAGAATCAATTTCTCAAGTTCAATATCAATAATTTTGTTGATATGTTCCTTTTCTAGAGTATTGAATACCATGACATCGTCAATACGGTTCAAAAATTCTGGTGCGAATGCTTTTTTGAGGGCGTTTTCAATAACACTTCTTGTATTATCACTTGCCTGCGCAGCTTTAGCTGCTGTACCAAAACCAACACCTTGTCCAAAATCCTTCAGTTTACGTGCTCCAATATTGGAGGTCATAATAATGATCGTATTTCTAAAATCAATTTTTCGTCCGAGACTATCGGTTAGATAACCATCATCCAAAACCTGTAGTAACATATTGAACACATCAGGATGTGCCTTTTCAATTTCGTCCAATAAAACTACGGCATAAGGCTTACGTCTGATTTTCTCAGTGAGTTGTCCGCCTTCTTCGTACCCTACATATCCAGGAGGTGCACCAACAAGTCTTGAAATAGCGAATTTTTCCATATACTCACTCATATCAATTCTTACGAGGGCATCTTCACTGTCAAAAAGCTCTTTGGCCAACACTTTGGCTAACTGCGTTTTACCGACGCCTGTTTGACCCAAAAATATAAATGACCCAATAGGCTTATTAGGATCCTTGAGGCCAGCACGATTCCGCTGAATGGCCTTCACCACTTTTGCAACGGCTTCGTCTTGACCAATTACCTTTCCTTTGATAAGTTCTGGTAGTTTGGCAAGTTTGTTGCTTTCGGTCTGAGCAATTCTGTTTACTGGAATACCGGTCATCATTGAAACCACATCGGCAACATTATCCTCCGTTACGATTTCTTTATGAAGTTTGGTTTCTTCTTCCCATTTTTCTTGAGCTATAGCCAATTCTTTTTCCAATCGCTTTTCATCATCCCGCAATTTAGCGGCCTCCTCATATTTTTGCTTTTTGACTACCGTGTTTTTGGTTTCTTTAACCGCTTCCAATTGTTTTTCAAGTTCTAAGACTTGCTTCGGAACGTTGATGTTGGTGATATGGACTCTTGAGCCCGCTTCATCCATTGCATCAATAGCTTTATCTGGCAAGAAACGCTCGGTCATATATCTATTGGTCAAACTTACACAAGCTTCAATAGCCTCTTGTGTATATTGCACATTGTGATGTTCTTCATATTTGTCTTTGATGTTTTCCAAAATCTGAATCGTTTCCTCGACGGTTGTCGGTTCGACGATTACTTTTTGGAAGCGTCGTTCCAAGGCGCCGTCTTTTTCAATATACTGTCTGTATTCGTCCAAAGTGGTCGCGCCAATACATTGAATTTCACCTCTTGCCAAAGCTGGCTTAAACATATTGGATGCATCCAAACTACCCGTGGCGCCTCCTGCGCCAACAATCGTATGGATTTCATCAATAAAAAGAATAATATCATCATTCTTTTCCAATTCGTTCATAACGGCTTTCATTCGCTCTTCAAACTGGCCCCGGTATTTGGTCCCAGCAACCAAGCTCGCCAAGTCTAAGGTGACCACGCGTTTATTGAAAAGTATTCTGGACACTTTCCGCTTGATGATCCGCAGCGCCAAACCTTCTGCAATGGCCGATTTGCCAACCCCAGGTTCACCAATCAGCAGTGGATTGTTCTTTTTACGTCTGCTCAAAATTTGGGAGACACGTTCTATTTCCTTTTCTCTTCCAACAACAGGATCGAGCTTGCCTTCTTCAGCCAAAACCGTTAAATCACGACCAAAATTATCTAAAACAGGTGTTTTCGATTTTTTGGCGCCTTTTGCAGCCGATTGACTGAAAGGGTTGTGCTTTGCCTCATCCCCTTCATTTATGTCATCATCAGAAAATGACTCCGCCTTTGGAGCTTCTGTGTAGTCATCATTGTTAGTTATCATAGATTTGAATTGTTCTTTAACGTTATCATAATCCACTTTGAGCTTATTCAATAGCTTTGTCGTAGGATCATTTTCATTTCTTAAGATGCACAATAATAAATGTGCCGTATTAATTGAGGTGCTTTGAAACAACTTTGCTTCTAAAAACGTTGTTTTGAGCGCACGCTCCGCTTGTCTTGTCAAATGCAAATTCTTCTTTTCATTTGACATTGTTGCACTGCTTGGGTTGGCCGGGCTTAAAATTTCTACTTTACGTCGTAAATGGTTTAAGTCGATTTCCAGTGCGCTTAAAATATCAATAGCCTTGCCATTGCCGTCTCTCAGCAACCCCAGCATTAAATGTTCTGTCCCAATAAAATCATGTCCTAACCTTAAAGCTTCTTCCTTGCTATAGGCTATAACATCTTTGACTCTTGGGGAAAAATTATCATCCATAGTAAAATCCTTTCTGCATAAAAATAATGAAAACAACTTGAATACGGCAAAAACTATACCTTAAATGTTTTCGTATGTGCTAAGTGACGAAAAAAACTTCACAATTTCAAAACATTTAACGAGATACTTATCAAATGGAATCCCTTATTTATTGTTAATAAAATATACCAAAAAACCTCAATAAAGTGGCGTTAAAACTCGTAAAATGGTTATCTTAGCACGATTTGAAAATCTACAAAAAATCTAATTAACTTATATATGACAGAAGGAGAAAAATTGATCCCTATCAACATTGAAGATGAAATGAAATCGGCTTACATTGATTATTCAATGTCGGTCATTGTGTCACGTGCGTTGCCAGATGTTAGAGATGGTCTTAAGCCCGTACACCGACGAGTGCTTTTTGGCATGCATGAGCTTGGTATTAGATCCAATACCGCTCATAAGAAATCGGCTAGAATTGTTGGGGAAGTTTTGGGAAAGTACCACCCACACGGAGATACATCGGTTTATGACACTATGGTGCGTATGGCCCAAGAATGGAGTTTGCGTTATATGTTGGTGGATGGTCAAGGGAATTTTGGTTCCGTTGATGGCGACAGTCCAGCAGCAATGCGTTATACAGAAGCTAGGATGCGTAAAATATCTGAAGACATGTTGGCAGATATTGAGAAGGAAACCGTAGATCACAAACTGAATTTTGACGATACCTTACAAGAACCAACCGTGTTGCCAACCCGAATCCCAGGACTTTTAGTCAATGGTGCTTCTGGTATTGCGGTAGGTATGGCAACAAATATGCCGCCTCATAATATTAGTGAGGTGGTTGATGGTATTGTTGCCTATATTGATAACCATGATATTGATATCGATGAGTTGATTACACATATCAAAGCACCGGACTTTCCTACTGGAGGAACAATTTATGGTTATGATGGCGTTATTGAAGCGTTTAAAACAGGTCGTGGACGGATTGTGATAAGAGCTAAAGCTACTATTGAAGAGGTCCAGGGCAGAGAATCGATTGTCGTAACTGAAATACCTTACTTAGTCAATAAAGCGGACATGATCAAGAAAACGGCTGATCTGGTCAATGAAAAGAAAATTGACGGTATTTCAATGATTCGCGATGAATCTGACCGAAATGGAATGCGTATCGTTTATGTTTTAAAACGTGATGCTATTCCAAATATAGTTTTAAACACCTTATATAAGTACACTGCGCTGCAATCGTCGTTTAGTGTAAACAATATTGCACTCGTTAATGGTCGACCTCAATTGTTGAACTTGAAGGATATGATCCATCATTTTGTTGAGCATAGACACGATGTAGTTGTAAGAAGAACCACTTATGAACTTCGTAAGGCAGAAGAACGGGCCCATATATTAGAAGGTTTAATCATTGCTTCAGATAATATTGATGAAGTTATTGCATTAATCCGTGCATCATCCAATGCTGACGAAGCACGCGAGAAATTGATTGAACGTTTTCAGCTTTCAGAAATTCAAGCGAAAGCCATTGTTGAGATGCGTTTGCGTCAATTAACCGGTCTTGAGCAGGATAAATTACGTTCGGAATATGAAGAGTTGATGAAAACCATTGAGGATTTGAAGGATATTCTTGACAAGAAAGAACGTCGTATGCAGATCATCAAGGACGAATTGATTGTAGTTAAAGAAAAGTATGGTGATGAGCGTCGCTCTGTTATTGAATATGCCGGTGGCGATTTGAGCATTGAAGATATGATTCCTGATGAGCAAGTGGTCATTACCATTTCTCATGCAGGCTATATCAAACGGACATCGTTGACAGAGTACAAAACCCAACATAGAGGAGGAGTGGGCCAAAAGGCATCCACAACGCGTAATGAAGATTTCTTAGAGCATTTATTTGTGGGTACCAATCATCAATACATGTTATTCTTCACTCAAAAGGGAAAATGTTTCTGGATGCGAGTTTATGAAATACCCGAAGGCAGCAAAACATCTAAGGGTAGAGCCATCCAAAATCTCATCAATATTGAGCAGGATGATAAGGTGAGAGCTTTTATTTGTACTCAAGACCTTAAAGATGAAGACTATATTAACAGCCATTATGTTATTATGGCAACCAAGATGGGCCAGGTTAAAAAAACCTCTTTAGAGCAATATTCCCGTCCAAGGACCAATGGTATCAATGCCATTACCATTAAGGAGGATGATATGCTATTGGAAGCAAAATTAACCACAGGTAATAGTCAGATCATGTTGGCCCTTAAATCTGGTAAGGCCATTCGTTTTGAAGAAGCTAAAACGCGTCCGATGGGTAGAAATGCCTCGGGAGTGCGCGGAATTACTCTGGCACATGCCAATGATGAAGTCATTGGTATGGTCACCATTGAAAATCCAATGGAAGAATCTGTTTTAGTGGTTTCTGAAAACGGCTATGGTAAACGTACATATATTGATGATCCGGAGGATGGAGAAGCCGTATATAGAATTACCAACAGGGGAGGAAAAGGTGTTAAAACCATTTCTATTACTGAAAAGACTGGCGATTTGGTTGCCATAAAGTCGGTGAGCGATGAAGACGATTTAATGATTATTAACAAATCTGGAATTGCCATTCGTATGGCGGTTAACGATTTACGTGTTATGGGAAGGGCTACCCAAGGTGTCAAATTGATAAATTTGAAAGGAAGTGATTCTATTGCAGCTGTCGCTAAAGTGATGAAGGAGGAAGAAGATTTACTCTTAGAAGACGGATCAGATGAGGCCGTTGAAAACCAGTCCGAGGAAGATAATGGCACAACTCTTGATAATTTAGACGACGAAAACAATAATTAACACTTAAATTTAAAACAACTAAAAATGAAAAAACAAATAATAATCGCTTTGGCACTTTTAGTAGGTACTTTTTCGTTCGCACAAAAAAGCGAAATAAGAGATGCTGAAAAGGCTATAAAGAAGAATAATTTTGCAGAGGCTAAATCTGCTATTAACACTGCAGAATCCTTAATTGGAAGCGCAGACGATAAATTGAAAGCCCAATTCTACTTTGTAAAAGGCCAGGCATTTTACGCCAATGGTACAGGAACAGATGCAGATATGGACATTGCCATTGAAAGTCTGAACATGGTAGAAAAAGTGGAAGGTAAAAACGGAAAATATTCCAAAAATGTTGATGAAATTAAGCAAGGCATGCTCAATACCTTTTTGACCAAAGCAAACGCCGCCTTAGAGAAAAAGAATTATGCAGCGTCTTCTGCTGGATTTGAAAAGGCCTACAAAATGTCAAAATCGGATACCTTGTTCCTTTATTATGCAGCAGCTACAGCTGTAAACGGTGAAGATTATGACACAGCATTAAAGCATTACGAAGAGCTTAAAAACTTGGGTTATGTAGGTGTTGAAACTGAGTATCTTGCTGTCAATAAAGAGACAAATGAAGAGGAAGCGTTTCCTTCAAAGGCAATGATGGATATTTCTGTAAAGGCTGGTACCCATATTAAACCAACGATTAAGAAATCAGAATCAAAGCAGGGAGAAATAGTTAGAAATGTTGCCTTGATTTATATGAACCAAGGTAATAATGAAAAAGCTCTCGAAGCTATGAAAGATGCTAGAGTGGCAAATCCAGACGATGCTAGTTTAATTATTTCTGAAGCCAATATGCAATTGAAAATGGGCAATAGAGATGAGTTCAAGAGACTTATTCAGGAAGCGTTGGTAAAAGATCCAAATAATCCGGAATTGTTATTCAACTTGGGAATTGTTGCTGCAGAAGCTGGAGAAACTGATGCCGCAAAAGGATATTACGAGAAAGCTTTAAAAATTAAGCCAGATTATACAGACGTTCATAACAACATGGCTGTATTGATCTTGAGTCAAGAACAAGCCATTATTGAAAAAATGAATGCACTCGGAAGTTCTGCTGCCGATAACAAAAAGTATGATGAACTGAAAGAGGAAAGATCCCAACTTTATAGAGAGGCCATTCCTTATTTGGAAACCACGCTTAAGCTAAGACCTACAGATTTGCAAACCGCAAAAACCTTGCTGAATATTTTTAGTGCCTTGGGTGATACCGCTAAGCAGAAAGAAATGAAAGCTAAAGTTGAAGCTATAGAAAGTGGTCAAAATTAAAATTGACTGTTGAACATTATAAAGATGCTATCTCCTTGAGGTAGCATTTTTTTATTATATAATTTTTTTAATGACCCGGAGTTTGTGGGTATGCATTTTCACGTCCGTATTGTAAATTCCTGAATGGTCCAATCTATCAACCCGTACTTTCCCATGGGCATGAATGATGTAGTTATCAGGCATTATGATGCCAACATGCACAATTTGACCTTCGTTATTGTCAAAAAAGGCCAAGTCTCCTGCTTCGCTTTCCTCTATAAAACTTAAGGCTTCACCTTGTTTTGCTTGTTGCTCTACGCCACGGTATAAGTTATAACCGTTGAGTTTATAGACCATTTGTGTCAGGCCTGGAGCATCAATACCAAAAGGTGTTTTTCCTCCATATAAATAAGGCGAGTTGCGATATAAGAAAGCAGTCTCTATTAATTTTGATTTTGGATGAATGCCTTTAATACAATTTCCGTCAAAGGCATGTTTGAGGATATTCAAAGCGGTCAATGAAGATCCTAATGGAATTGTGAGTAATTGATGGTTACTGTCTTGAACGAACTCTATTAAATCGCCAGAAAGCTTCTGAGGGCATTCTGCCAAGAAACTATATTCAGATTCGGATAGTTCACGATACTGGTTGTTGTCAATCCATCCTTCAAATTGATCATAGGTCAAACGGACTTTACTCCATTTTTTTCGACGTTCAGTCACCTTGAAGATTTCACCATATAATACTTGGGACACAAGTTCGGTAGTATCTGACGGTTCTATTCTTAAAGGTACGATGCTTAAATTGGCAATTCCGTAGGTCATAGAGGTGAAATGGTCTATTGACTATTTTGATTGATTGTTAGGCCATGATTGCCTAAGAATATGAAATGAAAAAATGTTGTATTTGAAAATAATTCCATCAATAAATACTAAGAATAGAATCTACAATACAATGTTTGTTAGGAGCGTTCAATAACCATTGCCGAGGCACCTCCGCCACCGTTGCAAATGGCTGCTGCACCAATTTTAGCATTGTTTTGCTCTAATACGTTCAACAGTGTAATGATGATCCTGACCCCTGAGCAACCTAACGGATGTCCTAAGGATACTGCGCCTCCATTCACGTTGACATTGCTATCATTCAGGCCTAAAATTTTCATATTGGCCAAACCAACTATCGAAAAGGCCTCATTGAATTCAAAATAATCGACATCATCTATTGAAATCCCTGCTTTATCAAGTGCTTTTGGCAATGCCTTGGCGGGAGCGGTAGTAAACCACTTAGGTTCTTGTGCCGCATCAGCATAACTTTTTATGGTAGCCAAAGGCTTTAGTCCAAGTTCATCGGCTTTATCTCTACTCATTAAAACAACCGCACCAGCGCCATCATTAATAGTGGAAGCATTCGCGGCGGTAACCGTACCATCTTTTGTAAAAGCAGGTCTTAATGATGGAATTTTATCCATCTTTACGTTTGTGTATTCCTCATCTCTGGAAACTACAATGGCGTCTCCGCGACGTTGAGGGACTTCTACAGGTACCACTTCATTATCAAATTTACCGGCATCCCATGCTGCCGCCGATCGCTTATAAGACTGAATTGCAAACGCATCTTGATCTTCTCTACTGAACTTATATTCAATGGCACATTCATCAGCACAAACGCCCATGGCATTTTCATCATAGGCATCTACCAAACCGTCTTTTTGCATGCCGTCAATTAAGGTAGCTGGTCCAAATTTTGTACCTGTTCTAGCGTGTAAATAATGAGGAATCAAGCTCATGTTTTCCATTCCACCGGCAACAATGATATCTGCATCACCTAACGCAATGGCTTGGGCTGCTTGCATCACTGCTTTCATTCCAGAGGCGCAAACTTTATTGACCGTAGTACATGGTACAGTGTCTGGTAGTCCAGCATAAATAGCCGCCTGACGTGCAGGTGCCTGTCCTGTACCTGCCTGTACTACATTGCCCATGATCACTTCCTGAACCAAATCAGGGTTTAAGTTGATTTTATCCAAGGCACCTTTTATAGCTATGGCACCTAATCTTGGCGCCGGAACTGTAGATAAGGCACCTAAAAAACTACCTATTGGCGTTCTGGCTGCAGATACAATGACGACTTCTTTACTCATTTTTAATGGGTTTTGATTTGAATGATGCAAAATTAAACATTTTTAATTTGATTTTGGAATGAAACCTGACGTTAAACCTTCAAATCCTTTTATATTTTATTACTTTTGAAAGACAATTGATGCGACTTTGATGAAAAACATTATAAACAAGTGGTATAAGAATCATTCACTTATTTACAAAATCCTCCTTTTTATTGGGACTACTTTTTTAATTGTTTATCTCTTTCCCAAAAGTGGCAAATTCAAATATAATTTTGATAAAAATAAGCCGTGGCAGTCGGAAAACCTCTATGCGCCATTTGATTTTGCCATTCAAAAATCGGCAGAAGAACTACAAAAGGAAAAATCGGCCATTATTAAGGAAAGCGCGGTATATTTTGATGTTATAGACGAAATTAAGGATTTTGTTTTTGAAGATTACAACAAGAAGTTCAACGCCACCTTTCATGACTCATTGGGCAGAAAAAAGACCGAGCTTTACAGGATAGGCAAAGGAGTGTTGAACGAGATCTATAAAAATGGTGTACTCGAAGAGGAATATAACTATCCAAATGATAAGAACGTTATTTTGTTGGATGGTCAGAATCAAATAGCTTCTACAACCTATTCTGAACTATCTAAAATAGATGCTTTTAGGCGATTATTGGAAAAGCAATTGGAAGACCGCGGGGATTCAAAATTTACGGCTGTTTTCGTCTCTATGTTTTTTGATTTGATTGAACCCAATCTCAAAATCAATAAATCCATTACACAAAATGCACTTAATGAAGAATTGGATAAAATATCTTCAACACGTGGGAATATTGAAAGAGAAACCCTGATAATCTCGAAGGGGGAGCTCGTTGAAGGTCATAAATATGACATTTTAAAATCTTTGGAATCTGAATACGAATCTCAGGTCTGGAGTTCCTCAAATTATACTTGGGTCGTAATTTCCTATTCAATCCTTGTGGCGTTGACCTTATTGATGCTGCTTTTGTTTTTACGAAAATATAGGATTGAAGTGTTTTTGGACAATACCAAGGTGACTTTTATATTTTTTAATATTCTCTTAATGGTATTGTTGACAACATTGATTGTCAATTACAATTCCAAATACGTTTATGTGGTACCGCTATGTGTACTTCCGCTGGTCTTAAAAGCCTTTTTTGATGCAAGGTTAGGATTGTTTGCACATGTCCTGACTGTGCTTCTACTGGGTTTTATAGTACCAAATAGCTACGAATATATGTTTTTACAGATCACGGCTGGTATTGTGACCATCCTGACGGTTTCTGAATTGTACAAACGTGCAAATTTATTTATTTCGGTAGGCCAGATCACGCTTATTTATATCATTACCTATTTTGCTTTTTTCGTTATTCATGAAGGAAGTATTGCGACCCTGAATTTTGAAGCTTTCGGAATGTTCATTTTATGCGGATTGGCAACCTTATTTGTGCAGCCCCTAATTTACATTTATGAAAAGCTGTTTGGATTAGTGTCGGATGTCTCGCTATTGGAGCTTTCAGATACCAATACCAAGCTTTTGAAAGAATTGTCAAATAAGGCACCCGGAACTTTTCATCATAGCTTAAATGTGGCCAATTTAGCTGAAGCCTCTGCCAATGAAATTGGTGCAAATGCCATGTTGGTTAGGGTAGGTGCGCTTTATCACGATATCGGGAAAATGAAAAACCCGACGTATTTTACCGAAAACCAATCCACTGGTCTCAATCCACATGACGAATTATCTCCACAGGAAAGTTCAAATATCATTTTTGCACACGTTTTAGATGGCATTGAAATAGCCAAAAAGAATAATTTACCTGATCGGGTTATTGATTTTATTAGGACACATCATGGTACTAGTGTGGTATATTATTTTTATATGAAGGAAAAGGAACTGGATATTGATGCAGATATTGCCGATTTTAGATATCCAGGCCCAAAACCCTTCAGCAAGGAAACTGCAATTTTAATGATGTGTGATAGTGTAGAAGCGGCTTCTAAAAGTTTAAAAGACCCATCATCCACTAAAATCAATCACTTTGTGGAAAATATTATCAATAAGCAAATGGAGGACGGGCAGTTTTTAAATGCCAATATTACCTTCAAAGAGATTGAATCCATTAAGAAAATATTAAAAAATAAATTAGCTAACATCTTCCATCTCAGGATAGAATATCCAGAATAAAAAAATCATAATAAAAAGTCTTTAAAATAGTTGCTTTCTTTGGAATGAAGGGCTACATTTGCATCCGCATTTAGGAGATGTTCTTTAACAAATAGGAGAGGTGCCAGAGTGGTAATGGAGCAGATTGCTAATCTGTCGACGGGAAACTGTCGCCAGGGTTCGAGTCCCTGTCTCTCCGCAATATTTAGATAACCAATTCGGGGTGTATCACGCTAAGGCGTGACAGGTCTACCCAGGTTATCGCGTCACGCCAATGGCGTGAAGGTTGTCACGCTTGAGGCGTGACCACCCAAACAGTAAATTATGGATTATACGGTTTACATATTGTATAGCCAAAAACGTTCAAGATATTATGTTGGTCAAACAGATAATATCGAAAGTAGATTGATACGACACAACAAGGGCTTAGTAGCATCGACTAAAACAGGAACGCCATGGAATTTGGTTTTTACCCAACATGTAAAAACAGATCAGAGGCATTAATTTTAGAGAAGAAGATTAAAAAGCGAGGAGCCAAAAGATATATTGAAGATAACCAATTCGGGGTGTAGCGTAGCCCGGTTATCGCGCCGCGTTTGGGACGCGGAGGTCGCAGGTTCGAATCCTGCCACCCCGACATAATGGAGGTCGTCACGCCTTAAAGCGTGACCACTCCGACCAGTAAAAGCCTAACAAACCAAATATTTGTTAGGCTTTTTTCATTTGTGGCGTTGCTAACGGAATAGAGCATAGGCAAACAAACAAAGGGTAAAACCATGAATACCGTTCTTGGTAATTTTAGGCTTTTACTGAGCAACGATCCAGACTCAGGATCAACGAAGTTAATCCGCTTCTGAAAAATCAAGGTTAAGTCAGAAATTTTGAGATTTCAAACTTAAGTGAAAATTATTAGTAGAAAACCTTACTAATGTGATAGGGGATCCCGTTTTTTTTTCTTCAAATGAGTGGTGCCAAAATAGCCCATAATTTATAAGATTGTTACAGTGAAACCTTGATTCTATTGGGTCAATATGTTGCTTGTTGAAAAATCACAAAATAGAACAGAATTAAATAAGATTACAACACCCTCGAAATTAACAATATGAGGTCCACAACATCACGAAACTTGTCACCTTCTTTTTAATCCATCCTTCCTTAAACCTTCATCTGAAATACAATTTATCTTTTCAGGACTGAAATAGTTCTTTAAAGATATTTTACTTTTATTCAGCACGTATTAAATTATGCCAATTCGTGAGTTTTTGAAAAAGAAGATGAACTCCCATGAAAAGAATAAGAACTAAAATGTAGATCAATTTTAATTGGATGCTCTCATTATAAACGATATGTTTGATATGGATCAATATATATTTTGGCACTAATTGCCGACTCCAACATTGTACAGAATTTTTGATATATATCAAATTGAATTATCATGAAGAAAAATTACTTTTTTATTAGTTTTCTAATAGCAATCGTTTCATTAGTCGCTTGTACAAATGATGATGTGAAAGATGTACCTTATACAACAGGGGTTATTAAATTTGAGTATCAGAAATCAACACTAATTAACGGATTATCAAAGTCAAAAGACACAATTATAAGCTTTACCTCAATGTTGTAAACCACTTGTGTTAAATGTGGGATGATAGCAGAAAACAGAAATATACAATGACATTATGGGAGAATAAATGGGCAGTCTTTAATGGCTATAATAATGAACTTTTGTGGTGCACAAATGATGTATTTGGATTTAATCCTTTATCACATAATCAACTAATTGATAGAATTGAAAGTTCAGAAAATTCTTATGAATGTGTTCTAGGCAATAATAGGTTGTTTTGCTCGAAAATTTTAAAGAAAATAACAATGGCGGTGTTTGAGAAATGAAAAAGTATAATTGAAAATTTGTATCCCTGTTTGTAAAGTCCGGTGATTGTAGGTGTAATTTTAATGCGGATTCTCTAAAAGTATTCTTTTAATCTATTCATGAAACCTTTAGGTCTAATTTTAAATTCATCTTCAAGCTCCTGCATGGTCTTATCTGCATCATTGATCTTATTAAAAACCTTGGCTCTAATTAAATAAATTGAAGGGATTATTAAAGCCATAATTGGCAATAGATATACTAAGTCAAATTCGTCTAATTTAGTGTCTTGATAAATAGCTATTACCACTTGATAAATGTACATTATTATTGGTACCAATAAAGCGTGGTACCACCAATGGCGACATGTGAAAAACCAAATAACAAGAAATAAGAGCGTGATTAATTTACCAGTGAGCATCCACATGGCGGTTTGCGCATTTTCATAATAACCACTGTGGTATGTAAATAGGAAGGTTTCCCAATCTGTTGTGGGAGGAACGTAATTATATAGATAAAATAAAAAGGGAGATCCTGCAATTAAAGTTGCAATGATACTCCCTAAAAAAAATCTCTTTTTTATACTGTTTTTATCCTCCAGCTGGAATTTTGATTGAAGCTCTTTCAATTTGTGTTGTTGTTTGTCCATCTAAATCAATAAAATTTGTTGCTTGTGCAGTGAACAACGCACCACCGAAAATTGCCAAGGCAATCATGTACTTTTTTGTTTTCATAATTCAAGGGATTTAATTAATTAATTAATTCAAATGTAACATCAACACCGTATAATTCGTGTTAATCAAATGTTAAAATCAATTGCTTAAGCCGCTTGAACGTTACGGTTTTACCGTACTTTTCAAAATTGACGCGGGGTGTGGTTGCCAAAAGTTTTCAATCTTTTTTCTGCTTTTTCACTTTTTTTTGGGTTAAGTTAGTATTGCTGCTCAATTTAAGAATCCTTGAGCCATCTAAATTCAATTTAATTTCAATTTTATTGAACTTTTCAGGAAGAAAACTCACTAATTTATCTGGCCACTCAATAAAAATCCACTGGTCATTAAATAAATAATCTTCTATACCAAAGTTCAGGGCTTCTTCCTCGTCTTTTATTCTGTACAAATCAAAATGATAAATGAGCCCGTCCTCAATTTCATACTCGTTTACAATTGAAAATGTTGGACTACTGACATTCGACGTGCTTCCCAATTGTTTTGAAAGTGCCTTAATTAAGGTTGTTTTTCCTACGCCCATATCGCCATAAAATAAAAGCGTTTTGGATGTCACCTGTTTTAATATGGCACTCGCAACGGATTCAATATCTTCAATAGGATATTTGAATATCATGATTTGCGCTTATGAAATTGATTAGGTAGCAATATTAAACATAAAAAATGAGAAATACTAATAAAAAATGTATTTCATCGGGTTTTTTGGCATTACATAGATTTATTTTGGATTGAGAACCACAAAAGGAATGATCATTTCTTCCAATGAAACGCCTCCATGTTGATAGGTGTTTCTGAAGTAACTTACATAGTGATTGTAATTGTTTGGATAGGCCAAAAACAGATCGCCTTTAGCGAAAATGAAAGAACTGCTCATCGTTATGGAGGGGAGATGGATGCTTTTCGGATCCTTCACAACAAAAACATCTTTAGCTTCATACGTTAAACTTCGCCCAGTTTTATAACGTAAATTCAAACTTGTATCTCTATCTCCAATAACCTTTGAAGGGTTGTTAACGTTTATGGTGCCATGATCTGTTGTCAAAATCAATTTAAAGCCCATTTGCTGCGCCTTTTGTATCATTTCAAGCAAGGGTGAGTTTTTAAACCAACTTAAGGTCAGAGACCGATAGGCTTTGTCATTTGAAGCCAATTCCTTGACGACTTCCATTTCTGTTTTAGAGTGGGAGAGCATATCCACAAAATTATAGACAATAACAGATAAATCGTTGTTTTTTAATGTTTTGAAGTTTTCAACTAACTTTTTACCTGATTGGAGATTGGTTATTTTATGATATTCAGTTTTTAGGTTTTGAAGTCCCAATCGTTTTAATTGAGCTTCCAGAAATTCGGCTTCGTATAGATTCTTACCACCGTCATCTACATCGTTCCTCCAATATTCGGGATGCCGTTTTTCCATGTCACTTGGCATCAGTCCAGAAAAGATGGCATTACGGGCATATTGTGTGGCCGTTGGGAGAATGCTGTAAAAAGAGCTTTCTGAGGCTTTTTTGTAATAATTGTTCACAATAGGCTCAAAAGCTTTCCATTGATCGTATCTTAAATTGTCAATGACGATTAATAGGGTAGGCTGTTTGTCGCTAAGTTCAGGTACTATTTTGTTTTTGAACAACGTGTGGGACATGACCGGTGCATCGGCATTCTTTTCAAACCAATCTGTGTAGTTTTTTTCAATAAATTTCCCAAATTGAGCATTGGCTTCAGTCTTTTGGGACTCAAGGATTTGAGTCATACCAACATCTTCTATATCTTCAAGCTGAAGTTCCCAGTAAATTAATTTCTGATACAATTCTGACCATTCCTCATAGCTGTTGACCATAGCCATGTCCATGGCAATTTTCCGAAACTCCTGCTGGTAATTGGAGGTTGTTTTTTCTGAAATTAATCTGGAGTGATCTAAATTCTTTTTTAGGCTCAACAGAATTTGATTGGGGTTAACAGGCTTTATAAGATAATCTGCAATTTTATTGCCTATGGCTTCTTCCATAATATATTCCTCTTCGCTTTTGGTAATCATGACCACAGGAAGATTGGCACGGCGCTCCTTAATCTCATTCAGCGTTTCCAAACCCGTTAATCCAGGCATATTTTCATCTAAAAAAACAATGTCAAAATTGGTGTCATCTAAATTTTCTAAAGCTTCTGTGCCACTTTTGCAGGTAGTAACATTATAGTTCTTTTTTTCTAAAAACAGGATATGGGGTTTTAGTAAATCAATTTCGTCGTCAACCCAAAGAATATTTATATGGTTCATGTATATTTGTTTATAATTTAATGTTTAAAAACATAAGTTTGGATAAAGTAAACAAACTCAAAATATTTAACGACCCAATTTACGGTTTTATTACCATACCGAATTCGTTAATCTTTGATTTAATTGCCCACAAATATTTTCAAAGGCTGCGGCGGATTTCTCAAATGGGCATGTCTTATTTGGTGTATCCGGGAGCACACCATACAAGATTCCATCATGCCATGGGGTGTATGCATTTAATGCAAAAAGCTGTGAATGTACTTCGTTTTAAGGGGGTTGACATTTCTGAAGAGGAAGAAAACGGTTTGCTGATTGCGATTCTATTACATGATATTGGCCATGGCCCGTTTAGTCACGCTATGGAGCATAGTATTGTAACGGGAATATCTCATGAAGCCATTTCGCTTCTGTTTATGGAGCGTTTGAATGTAGAATTTAACGGAAGTTTAACGCTCGCCATTCAAATGTTTAAAGGAGAATACCATCGAAATTTTATGTGCCAGCTCATTTCGAGCCAGCTGGATATGGATAGGGCCGATTATTTGAAACGTGACAGTTTTTACACCGGTGTGGCGGAAGGAAATATCAATGCCGAACGGTTGATTACCATGCTCAATGTTGAAAATGATGAATTGGTAGTGGAAGAAAAGGGCATTTATAGTGTTGAAAAATTTCTTGTCGCCAGAAGATTGATGTATTGGCAAGTTTATTTGCATAAAACAAGTGTGGTGGCGGAACAACTGTTGATGCGTGTTTTAAAACGTGCCAAGGAACTTACTGTAAGTGGCATGGATTTAAAAGCGAGTAGGGCATTGTCCTATTTTTTACATAATGAGATCAACAATTCAAATTTCACAACAGATACATTGGCTGTTTTTGCTCAGCTGGATGATTATGACATTGTTTCGGGTATGAAAGAATGGCAATTTCATGATGACTTCGTTTTAAGGAATCTGTGTGACATGATCATCAATAGAGATTTGCTCAAAGTGAAGATGAAGAATAAGAAACCTAAGTTAGCCGATGTGAAAGAGCACAAAGAGAATCTGATGAAGCGTTATAATATAAGTGAAAAGGAAGCTGATTATTTTGTGTTCACAGGAGAGATCTCCAATCAAGCCTATCAACTGAAAACACAAACTATAAATATTTTGCACAAATCGGGAAAAATACAAGATATCGTCAAAGCTTCCGACCAATTGAATTTAAAAGCACTCTCAAAACCCGTCACAAAATATTATATCTGTTATCCGAAGAAATAGGCATTGGGGACTCGCCCGAACGTGCCTTTTAGCTACGGGCGGGTTAGGAGTAAGGATTTTTTTGTAGAGGCAAGACGGTAGGGAAAGACGACTATGAATGTTTAATTGTTAAAGATTGAAGATTGTTGATTTTTGAATAACGAATAATGAACTATAATGGTCAACTCCATTTAGAAACATTCAAGCGGCATGAGAGATGATAAAGTTTGATTAACGCTTAAAGAATATTGATTTTTGAATCTGTAAAAATCTGCGGGAAATGATTCGGAGTTATTAGGTTTTTTTAAATATACATTCATTTGTTCTTTTTACTTTAAACACTCGATATTCAACATTCATTATTTGACATTCGATTTTATAGGTTGAAAAAGTCATAAATTATTAGCCTCCATTTCACTAATTATAATTTTTTGTGCTGTGGAACTCGTAAGGCATTAGGTATAGGGTTGGGGCAAGATGGTTACAAAGAATGAAAAACGCCATGAATGCAGAGATGAACAGCTCAATAGCAAACATGTTATACTGAGCTTATCGAAGTAACTTTACAGTAAATAACAATATATGATACATTTTTTCTATTTTTGCGGTTGATGAAATTTACAGCACTACAAATAGCGGAGATTTTAGAAGGCGATATCATCGGGAATCCGGATGTTAAAGTCTCGAAACTTTCAAAGATCGAAGAAGGTACTGAAGGCTCATTGACGTTTTTGGCCAATCCTAAGTACAAGTCGCATATCTATTCTACAAAAGCATCAATAACCATTGTCAACAAGACTTTTGAAGCAGAGCATGCAATTACTACAACACTCATAAAAGTTGATGATGCTTACAAATCATTTTCAAGACTGTTGGAATATTACAATCAGGTAAAGCTCAATAAGTTTGGAATTGAACAGCCTTCGCATATCTCCAAAACCACAAAACATGGTGAGGATGTATATATTGGAGCCTTTACATATATAGGTGAAAATGTCACCATAGGAAACAATGTCAAGATATTTCCTAATTGTTATATTGGAGATAATGTAAAAATAGATGACAATACGGTATTGTTTGCTGGAGCCAAAGTGTATTCTGAATGTGTAATCGGAAAAAATTGTGTTATAAATTCAGGGGCCATCATTGGTGCTGATGGTTTTGGTTTTTCCGCAAATGAAAAAGGAGAATATGCAAAAGTGCCACAAACCGGTAATGTAATCCTTGAAGACTTTGTAGATATTGGGGCTGCGACTACTATTGATAGAGCTACCTTGGGATCAACCATAATTAGAAAAGGGGTTAAGCTGGACAATCAAATCCAAGTGGCACATAATGTTGAAATAGGAAAAAATACCGTTATTGCTGCCCAAACAGGAATTGCAGGATCGACTAAAATAGGTGAAAACTGTATTATTGGAGGTCAAGTTGGGATTGTAGGTCATATTATTATAGGCAATAATGTGAAAATACAGGCACAATCAGGTATTGGGAGGAATATAAAAGACGATGAGGTGCTCCAGGGCTCACCCGCATTTGCTTATGCAGATTACAATAAATCTTACGTGTATTTTAAAAACTTACCTAAAATCATGAAAGAAATTAACAAAATTGATAAAATTGATAAAAAAGTAAATGGGAATAGTTAAGACAGACATCAAACAGAAAACAATCCAAAAGAAGGTTTCTTTACAAGGTGTTGGATTGCATACAGGTAACGATGTAACACTGACATTTTCACCTGCACCAGTAAATTCCGGATATTCGTTTAAGCGGATGGACCTTGAAGGCACCCCGGTCATTGAAGCACTCGCAAGTTTTGTTACCAACACACAACGTGGCACTCGATTAGAGAAAAATGGAGTTGTTATCCAGACTTCAGAGCATGTTTTGGCGGCTCTTGTAGGAATGGATATTGACAATATCTTGATTGAAATAAATGCTTCAGAACCTCCAATCATGGATGGTTCGTCCAAATTCTTTGTGAAGGCACTTGAGGAAGCAGGTATTGAGGAACAAGAGGAGTTCAGAGAAGAATATGTGGTCACTGAAGTGGTCTCTTATATAGATCAAGAATCTGGAAGTGAAATCATTATTATGCCTGCCAATGAATATCAGGTAACCACTATGGTCGATTTTGGCACCAAAATTTTAGGAACACAAAACGCGACCTTAAATACCATTCACGATTTTAAAGAGGATATTTCAAATTCGAGAACCTTCAGTTTCTTACATGAAATTGAAATGCTATTGGAACATGGACTTATCAAGGGAGGCGACTTAAATAACGCTATTGTTTATGTAGATAAGGAATTATCGCCAGAAACCATGGAAAAGTTGAGAGTTGCCTTCAAAAAAGACGCCATTGCCGTAAAACCAAATGGCATTCTTGACAATTTAACCTTGCACCATCCCAATGAGGCTGCACGTCATAAATTATTGGATGTGATAGGAGATTTGGCGCTTATAGGAATCCCTTTAAGAGGAAAAGTCATTGCGAATAAACCTGGACATTTTATAAACACTCAGTTTGCGCGAAAAATGTTTAATATGATCAGGAATGAAAGAAGAAGCAATGTTCCTGTCGTCGACTTGAATCAGGAGCCATTAATGGATATCAATCAGATTATGGATATGTTGCCACATCGACAACCGTTCCTATTGATCGATAAAATTTTTGAGCTCACGGATACCGGTGTTATAGGCGTCAAAAACGTGACCATGAACGAGCCATTCTTTGCAGGTCATTTTCCTGGAGCTCCAGTTATGCCAGGTGTTTTGATAGTAGAAGCCATGGCCCAAACAGGAGGTATTCTTGTGTTAAGTACCGTTCCTGATCCAGAAAATTACTTGACGTTCTTCATGAAGATTGATAAGGTGAAATTCAAACAGAAAGTGGTTCCAGGAGATACTCTAATTTTTAAATGCGATTTGATTACTCCTATTAGAAGAGGAATCTGCCACATGCAAGGCTACGCTTATGCCAATGGAAAACTTTGTGCAGAAGCAGAGTTGATGGCGCAAATTTCAAAAATTAAATAAAAAAGAATAACATTAAAGTTATCGATTAAAATCTAAATAATTGATCTGTCAATTAAAAGAACATAAAACAAATAAAATCAAGGAAATGAACCAACCATTAGCATACGTACATCCTGGAGCCAAAATAGCAAAGAATGTTGTGATTGATCCATTTACCACCATTCACAACAATGTGATCATTGGTGAAGGTACCTGGATTGGAAGTAACGTAACCATTATGGAAGGGGCTCGCATCGGAAAAAACTGTAATATCTTTCCTGGAGCCGTGATTTCCGCTGTTCCACAAGATTTAAAATTTAAGGATGAGGACACCATCACTGAAATCGGTAACAATGTTACTATTAGAGAATGTGTTACGATCAATCGGGGGACTTCAGACAGGATGAAAACTGTCGTTGGGGATAACTGTTTAATCATGGCCTATTGTCATATTGCCCACGATTGCATTATTGGTAATAATTGTATCTTTTCAAATAACAGTACGCTTGCGGGACATATTACGGTAGGTGATTATGTGGTATTGGCTGGAATGACCGCTGTACATCAATTCTGTTCCATAGGAAATCACGCCTTTGTGACTGGTGGATCTTTGGTCCGTAAAGATGTACCACCATTTGTAAAAGCGGCAAGAGAACCTTTGTCTTACGTCGGAATCAATTCGGTTGGATTAAGACGAAGAGGGTTTTCTTCAGATAAAATTAGAGAAATACAAAACATTTACCGCATTCTTTATCAGAAGAACTATAACAACACCCAAGCTTCAGAAATTATTGAAGCCGAAATGGAAGCCACTCCAGAGCGAGATGAAATCTTACAATTCATCAAGAATTCACATAGAGGCATCATGAAAGGTTATTTTAAATCGAACTAGTTATTAATTATTAAAATCACCCACTTACTTTTGTGGGACATATTATGGCAACAACAGCAGATATAAGAAATGGATTATGCATCCGGTACAATAATGATATTTATAAAATTGTCGAATTTTTACACGTTAAACCTGGAAAAGGCCCAGCATTTGTAAGAACAAAAATGAAAAGTGTAACCAGCGGAAAAGTCTTGGAGAATACATTTTCTGCTGGACATAAAATTGATGATGTCCGTGTAGAAACACACAAATTTCAATTTTTATACCATGATGGTGAATTTTACCATTTCATGAATCAAGAAGATTTTTCACAAATCCGATTATTGGAAGCGGCTTTGGATCGTCCTGATTTGATGAAAGAAGGAGAAATTGTAACCATCTTGATCAATACGGAAGATAATATGCCGCTGTCAGTAGAAATGCCAGCGAACGTAGTTCTGGAAGTTACCGCTACTGAACCTGGGGTGAAAGGAAATACGGCCACAAACGCTACAAAACCAGCAACCGTTGAGACGGGAGCGGAAGTGAATGTGCCTTTGTTCATAAACGAAGGTGATAAAATCAGAATTGAAACTGAAAAAGGAACTTATAAAGAGCGTATTAAAGAGTAGTTTTCAGTTTACGGTCTACAGCTGGCAGTCGGTCTGCCACATAAACATTAATAAAATAGCGGTAAATGAAGTTTCCCAAACCACACACTTTAAAACAAATAGCAGAAATCATCAGCACCTCTTATATAGGGGCCGATGATTTTCCTGTATTGGGAATGAATGAAATTCATGTTGTAGAACCAGGCGACATTGTATTTGTGGACCATCCAAAATATTATGACAAAGCGTTAAATTCTGCTGCAACAATTGTTTTGATCAATAAGGAAGTTGAGTGTCCTGAGGGGAAGGCGCTGCTTATAAGTGATGATCCTTTTAGGGATTTCAATAAATTGACCCAACATTTTAAGCCATTCAGAAGTGCAAATCAAAGCATTTCGGATTCCGCGAAAATTGGAAACAACACCATTATCCAACCCAATTGTTTTATTGGTCACAACGTGGTTGTTGGCGATGATTGCCTAATCCATCCCAATGTTATTATTTATGATGATACCATCATTGGCAATAATGTCACCATTCATGCGGGTACGGTATTAGGGGCAAGTGCCTTCTATTACAAAAAACGTCCAGAAGGATTTGATCAATTGATTTCGGGTGGACGAGTGGTGGTTAAAGACAATGTCCATATTGGCGCCCTTTGTACCATTGATCGGGGCGTTACCGGTGATACCATAATTGGTGAAGGTTCAAAATTGGATAACCAAATCCAAATTGGTCACGACACCGTTATTGGAAAAAAATGTTTGATTGCTTCTCAAGTCGGAATAGCCGGCTGTGTCATTATTGAGGATGAAGTCACCATTTGGGGACAAGTAGGTAGTACCAGCGCCATTACGATTGGCAGTAAAGCCATCATCCATGCCCAAGCAGGGATCAGTAAATCACTGGAAGGTGGTAAAACCTATTGGGGTACACCAGCACAAGAAGCAAAGGCAGAGTTAAAGGACAAGGCCTATATAAAAAGAATACCCGAAGTCATTGAACAGATAAAAAAGAAATAATGTCTCCAAAAGAAATTGTTAAGGGTTTTTATGAATCAGATTTGGCTAATGATAGCTCTGTGGTTCCTACCTATATTCATAAAGACAGTCTGTTGCACTGGAATAGCAGTACTGGATACACAGCTTTTGACTACGAAGGATTAGTTCGTTTCTACAGCAATATAAAAGTGGCTTATCATTCATTAAGACCTAAAATAAGTCATTTACTACAAGATGAAAATTTTGTTACCATCAGATTTACCATGTTCGTCAGTACTATTGAAGATCCTGATAATGAGATGCCTTTGGCCAATTTCATAAGTATTTGGGAAGTAAAAGATGGTAAAATGTACAGGGGTCATGAAATAAGCCAAGTGGCTGATGACAATTTAGAAAGTTATAAATCATTCTCGGAAATAAAAGTTTAACAAAGACTTCATAAATGCTGTTAAAAGAATTACTTTTGCGAAGTCTTAAAAATTTAAAAAATAATATAAATGAGCGTTTTAGTAAATAAAGATTCAAAGATAATAGTTCAGGGTTTTACAGGCAGTGAAGGTAGTTTTCATGCCGAACAAATGATAGAATACGGAACTAACGTTGTTGGTGGTGTCACACCGGGTAAAGGTGGGCAAGTCCATTTGGACCGACCTGTTTTTAATACTGTTGAAGACGCAGTTAAGGAAGCTAAAGCGGATACGTCTATTATTTTTGTGCCACCGGCCTTTGCTGCAGACGCCATTATGGAAGCTGCTGATGCTGGAATCAAGGTCATTATATGCATCACTGAAGGAATTCCGGTGTCGGATATGATAAAGGCATCCAACTATATTAAATCTAAAGACTGTCGTTTAATCGGACCGAACTGTCCAGGTGTTATTACCCCAGGAGAAGCTAAGGTTGGAATTATGCCAGGTTTTGTCTTCAAAAAAGGGAAAGTAGGTATTGTGTCCAAATCAGGAACATTAACTTATGAGGCTGCTGACCAAGTTGTAAAACAAGGTCTTGGAGTAACAACAGCTATTGGAATTGGTGGGGATCCAATTATTGGAACCACTACCAAGGAAGCCGTAGAATTGTTGATCAATGATCCAGAAACAGAATGTGTGGTGATGATCGGTGAGATTGGGGGACAATTGGAAGCCGATGCGGCATATTGGTATAAAGAAAGCGGTAGTAAAAAACCTATTATTGGTTTTATTGCTGGAGAAACTGCGCCTGCAGGACGTACCATGGGCCACGCTGGAGCCATAGTTGGAGGAAGCGATGATACTGCTCAGGCAAAAAAGAAAATTATGAGAGCATGTGGGATTCACGTCGTGGATTCTCCTGCTGAAATTGGTAAAAAAGTAGCCGAAGTGATGGCGTAATTATCAAATAAAACATTTTAAAAACCTCGCAACTTTGTGGGGTTTTTTAATTTGAAATAGCATCTTATCCTTATATTTGGAAAGAGAATCATCAACCACAGTTGAATGCCAAAGCTCAAAAAGCATGGCGCTCACTACTAAAAATTTATACTTATGAAGTTATTGGAAGGAAAAACAGCTATCATTACAGGAGCGAGCAGAGGTATCGGTAAGGGAATCGCTCAAGCTTTTGCCGCACATGGCGCAAATGTTGCATTTACATATAGTTCCTCTGCTGAATCAGCAAAGGTTTTAGAAGACGAGTTGAACACCTTGGGAATTAAAGCCAAAGGCTACCAAAGTAATGCGGCCGATTTTAATGAATCCCAAAAATTAGTGGACGATGTCTTAGCTGAATTTGGAACTATTGATGTTTTAGTCAATAATGCCGGTATTACCAAAGATAATCTCTTGATGCGTATGACTGAGGAGGATTTTGATAAAGTCATTGAAGTTAATCTTAAATCTGTTTTCAATATGACGAAGGCGGTTCAGCGCACCATGTTGAAGCAGCGCAAAGGCTCTATCATTAATATGAGTTCTGTTGTTGGCGTTAAAGGAAATGCGGGTCAGACCAATTATGCGGCTTCTAAAGCTGGGATTATTGGATTTTCAAAATCGGTAGCTTTGGAGTTGGGATCTCGTAACATTAGAAGCAACGTCATTGCACCTGGATTTATAGAAACCGAAATGACTGCCAAATTAGATGAAAATACAGTGAAAGCGTGGAGAGATGCCATTCCGTTAAAACGTGGAGGAACACCGGAAGACATCGCTAATGCTTGTGTGTTTTTAGCAAGCGACTTAAGTAATTATATTACGGGGCAGACAATTCATGTGGATGGTGGGATGTTGACTTAATAAGGAGTCTTCAGTTGGCAGTTTCCGAAAATCAATTGAAAGTCTTCTTGATATACATGACTGATCCCGATGATTATCTGGACGTGATAATAAAGAATCTTAATCACTAAATGAATACAGAAACTATTCTATACATCATATTAGCTGGAATAATAGCGCTTTCATTAGCGCTTTTTCAGTATATATACAAGCATAGGAAACGTTCAAAAACCTATGTGTTATTGACGTTTTTAAGATTCGTATCGCTGTTTTCAGTGTTTCTATTAGTGATCAATCCTAAATTCAATAAAATCACCTTCTTTAATGAAAAGCCAAATTTATTGATAGCAGTCGATAATACAGAATCGGTGAAATATCTGGATCAGGATCAAAAGACCAGAGATTTAGTAGAACTTTTACAGAAGGATGAAGGATTGAACGAACGGTTTGACCTAAAGCTTTTCAGCTTCGGAAAAGATGTCAATAACTTAGAAGCCTTAAGTTTTGACGAAAAGCAAACTAATCCTACAGTGGTTTTTGAACGCTTTTATCAGGTGTATGGGAACTCGATTGCACCATTAATTTTGATTACTGATGGCAATCAGACCTATGGCAATGATTATGAATTTGCCGCTCAAAACTATAAGCAGGCTGTCTTTCCAATCATCTTAGGAGACACCACCCGTTATACTGATTTGAAGATAGAGCAGCTCAATGTTAATAAATATGCCTATTTAAAAAATAAATTTCCCATTGAAATTATTGCAGTTTATAATGGCGTAGAGGAAGTAAGTACCCAATTGACCATAAGCACTGGTAATACCGTTGTTTTCTCTGAAAATTTGACATTTAATAAAGAACAGTCCAGCAGACTTGTCAATCTAAGTTTGCCAGCCAATAGACCAGGAGTCCACAGTTACAAAGCGGAGTTAAAACCTCTTGCAAATGAAAAAAATACAGTTAATAATATTAAAAATTTTGCTGTAGAAGTTATTGATAGAAAAACCCATGTTGCGATAGTCTCCGATATTATACATCCTGATTTGGGAGCCTTGAAAAAATCAATTGAAAGTAATGAACAACGACAGGCCTCCATTTTAAAACCTACAGAATTTTTAAATCAAAAAGATGATTTTCAACAGGTTATACTATATCAACCAAACCAAAACTTTAAGTTGGTATATGATGAAATTCAGACTTTAAACATCAACACATTCACCATTCTTGGCCCCAAGACCAATTGGCTGGAGTTCAATAGGCTACAGTCTTTTATGCAGCAAACAGTGACCAATCAGTATGAGGATTTTCAGCCTTCGCTCAATTCCAATTTCAATGTGTTTATTGTGGACGATCTAAATTTTTCAGATTTCCCACCCTTGCAAACGGAGTTTGGTACCGCAACTTTCTCATTGCCGATCGAGATTATATTATATAAAACAGTCAATGGTATTCAATTGAACGAGCCGCTGTTATGGTCTTATGAAGTGAATCAGAAAAGAGCAGTGGTATTGAATGGGGAAGGCATTTGGCGCTGGAGGGCGCAAAGTTATTTGGATAAAAAATCATTTCATGATTTTGATAATTTTATTGGAAAGATCATTCAATATCTCGATTCCAATCAAAAGCGTTCCAGATTAAATGTTTCTTATGAATCGTTTTACAACGGCAATGACAATGTCCTCCTGACGGCGCAATTCTTCAACAGGACTTATGAGTTTGACAAGACTGCAAGTCTTGAGATTACAGTAAAAAACAAGGAAAGCGAACAGTCCCAAAAGCTGCCGTTCATTCTGAAACAATCGAATTATCAAGTGGATTTAAGCGGATTGGAGGCTGGCGATTATGTGTTTACCGTAAAAGCACAGGAAGAAAATATATCTCAATCTGGCGAATTTAAGATTTTGGATTATAGTGTGGAACAGCAATTTTTGAACGCTAATGTATTGAAACTTCAAAATTTGGCTACACTAAGCCAAGGCACATCCTATTTTATTAACGACACTGATGCTCTTGTTGATCAGTTAATAAAGGATGAAAGGTTTCCAACCATCCAAAAAAGCACTAAAAAAGTTGTACCTTTGATCGATTGGAAATTTCTACTGGCCTTCATCGCGTTAAGCCTTAGCGCTGAGTGGTTTATTAGAAAGTACAACGGATTAATTTAACAAAAACTAATTATTATTTATGGAAAGATTACCTAAAGTTGCAATACCTGCAATTATTGCAGCAATTGTTTTAATTATTATACTCGCCAAATCAGCAGTGACAGTTGAGTCCGGACAAGCAGGCGTTCTATATAAAACCTTTGGAGGAGGTGTGGTTACGGATGAACCAGCACTCGGTGAAGGCTTTCACTTGATAGCACCTTGGAACAGGGTATTTATCTATGAAGTGAGACAGCAAGAAATTTTAGATAAAATGAGTGTATTATCGTCAAATGGATTGGACATTAAATTAGAAGCTTCAGTATGGTTCCAACCAGCTTACGAGAATCTTGGCAAATTGCACCAAGAAAAAGGTGAGCAGTACAAAGAACGTATCTTGCTCCCAGCCATTCGTTCCGCTGCCAGAAGTGTTGTAGGTCGGTATACTCCAGAGCAATTATACTCTAGTAAACGCGATGCTATCCAGCAGGAGATTTTTGAAGAGACCCAGAAGTTTGTGAAAGATCAATACATTCAGTTGAATGAGGTTTTGGTTCGTGATGTCACTTTACCGGCAACTATTAAAGATGCGATAGAGCGAAAATTGAGACAGGAACAAGAATCCTTGGAGTATGAGTTTAGATTGGTAACCGCCTCCAAAGAAGCCGAAAAGGTTATTATTGAAGCCCAAGGTAAAGCAGATGCCAACCGAATCTTGAGTGCCTCCTTGACAGATAAAATTCTTCAGGATAAAGGTATTGAAGCTACGGTTAAACTTTCTGAATCCAGTAACAGTAAGGTTATTGTCATTGGATCGGGAGATTCTGGATTGCCTATTATTTTAGGAAACCAGTAATAATTTATACCTGTTGAAAATTTTATCAATATTTTTTTACGAAATATTAGGATGGTAAGTTATAATTTCAAATATTTGTAGAATACAACAAAGAACATGAATTTTATTCAATCACATCATCACCATCATCATATTTGCACTCAAGCGAACTGAAGATGTATTGAATAAAATCAACATATTTAAAACCGTTTGAGTGAATCAAGCGGTTTTTTTATTCCTTCCAATTTAGGAATCTATCTCCCAAAAGATTTGCTCAAACATTAGTTAAGTTTAATTAAAAAGATACCCACTTTCGTGGGGACTAAGATGAGTAAATTAAGAATAGCAGTTCAAAAAGCGGGTCGTTTACATGACGATTCCATGAAAATCCTTAACGATGTAGGGATTTCAATAGACAACGGTAAAGATCAACTCAAAGCCTCTGCCAAAAATTTCCCTTTAGAAGTGTTTTATCTCCGTAATGGGGATATTCCTCAGTATCTTCGAGATGGTGTTGTGGATGCGGCCATCATAGGAGAAAACATTTTGATTGAAAAGGGTACCGACATCCCTGTCATTGAAAAACTGGGATTTTCAACCTGCAAGGTGTCTATTGCCGTACCAAAATCCTTTAAATATAAAGGAATCAATGATCTGGATGGGAAGCGCATTGCCACCTCTTATCCCAACACCGTCCAAAAATTTCTGAAGATAAACAATATTAATGCGCAACTGCACATCATCAATGGTTCCGTGGAAATCGCACCCAATATAGGACTTGCAGATGCCATTGTAGACATCGTTTCAAGCGGGAGCACCTTATTTAAAAACAACCTGAAGGAAGTTGAAGTGTTGTTAAAATCTGAAGCGGTATTGGTGGCCTCTCCAATGATTTCGTCTGAAAATGAGGACGTTTTAAAACGTTTGCAATTTCGGATTAAATCCGTTCTAAAAGGCCGACAGTCTAAATATGTGCTTTTAAATGCACCGAATGACAAACTTGAAAAAATCATCCGGGTTCTTCCCGGAATGCGAAGTCCCACCGTTTTGCCATTGGCACAAGAGGGCTGGAGCTCCATACATTCCGTAATCAATAAAAATGATTTTTGGGAAGTCATTGACGAACTGAAGGCCAACGGCGCCGAAGGAATTTTAGTCTGTCCGATTGAAAACATGGTGATTTAGTTAGGTCATTTTCGAACAAAGCACAAAATATCTAATATTAAAAAAATGCAAATCATAAAAAATCCGAATAGAGCATCTTGGTCAGAACTCGTTAAAAGGCCAACCCAATCTGTTGACAGCATTGAGGCCACCGTGGTCCAGATCTTTAAAGATGTCAAAAGAAACGGCAATTTGGCCATTCAAAAATATACGGCACTCTTTGATGGCATAGATGCCGAGGTGTCAGAAGTTTCAGAAGCTGAAATAAGTGCTGCCTCCCAGCAGGTTCCTAAGGAATTAAAAGAGGCCATTAAAAACGCAAAACAGAACATTGAAACATTTCATAAGGCTCAAGAAATTGATAAGATTGAAGTTCAGACCATGCCAGGGGTCCAATGTTGGCAAGAAAAACGACCTATTGAAAAAATAGGACTGTATATTCCTGGTGGAACAGCGCCTTTATTCTCGACGGTGCTGATGCTTGCTGCTCCAGCACAAATAGCAGGATGTAAAGAGATGATTCTCTGCACGCCACCAAACAGACAAGGTGTGATTGCCAATGAAATTTTATATGCAGCACAATTATGCGGTGTGACCAAAATTTATAAGGTTGGTGGCATTCAGGCTATCGCAGCCATGACCTTCGGTACGGAAACTATTTCGCAAGTTTATAAAATTTTCGGACCAGGAAATCAATTTGTCACCGTGGCTAAGCAATTGGCAACCAAATACGGTGTGGCCATTGATATGCCAGCTGGTCCGAGCGAACTGCTGGTTTATGCCGATGACAGTGCAAATGCTGCTTATGTCGCCTCCGATCTTTTGAGTCAAGCCGAGCATGGTACTGATAGCCAAGTCGTGTTGGTATCCAACTCAGATTCATTTATTGCAAAAGTGAAGGCTGAAATTGTAGAACAAATTGCAGTTTTGCCAAGAAAAACCATCGCTGAAAAAGCCATTGAAAATTCGAAATTGATTTTTATTGCAGATGATCAAGCGGCGCTCGACTTTATAAATTCATACGGCCCGGAACACTTTATTGTATGCGCTAAAAATGAATCATTTTTTGTCCAGGGAATTACCAATGCGGGATCAGTATTCATCGGCGATTATACGCCCGAAAGCGCGGGAGATTATGCTTCTGGCACCAATCACACATTGCCCACCAACGGATTTAGCAAGGCCTATTCGGGAGTGAATTTGGATAGCTTTCTAAAAAGTATAACTTTCCAGAAAATCACAAAACAAGGTTTATTAAATATTGGGGAAACCATTGAACTGATGGCCGCAGCCGAAGGTTTGCAGGCCCATAAGAACGCAGTATCCATCCGATTAAAAGATATCAAGTCATGACAATTCAAAATCTTATAAGGCCCTCCATAAAGGCTTTGAAGCCTTACTCTTCAGCACGTGATGAGTTTAAGGGCAATACCGACAATTTAACTTTTCTTGATGCAAATGAAAACCCTTATGCCAATGGGGTCAATCGTTATCCTGACCCGCAGCAGGGCAAACTTAAAGCTTTGATTTCCCATATAAAAAAAGTGCCAACTGAAAGCATTCTCTTGGGGAATGGCAGTGATGAAGTGTTGGACTTGCTCATTAGAATGTTCTGTGAGCCTAATAAAGACAATATCCTTATTCTTCCACCAACCTATGGCATGTATGAGGTGTTAGCCAATGTCAATGCGGTTGAAACGATTAAAATCAATCTCTCTGAGGAAACATTCCAGCCAAAAATAGATGCTATTTTATCAGAAGCGAACGCGAACAGCAAAATTCTATTCTTATGTTCGCCCAACAATCCATCAGGGAATAGCTTTGAAACGTCGTCGGTAGAGTTCTTATTGAAAAACTTCAAGGGCATTGTGGTTATGGATGAAGCTTATATTGATTTTTCAAAAGGAGAAAGCTGGCTTTCGAGATTGAAGGAATTCCCTAATCTTGTGGTGACCCAAACCTTATCCAAAGCATTTGGAATGGCAGGGATTCGTTTGGGAATGTGTTTCGCATCCGAAGAAATCATAGCGACATTAAACAAAATAAAACCCCCTTACAATATTAATGAACTTACCCAAGCCAAGGCCATGGAAGGACTTAGTGAAATGACATTAATAAAATCACAAATAGCCTGTCTTATAGAGCAAAGAGATGTTTTAGTTAAAGCATTGAAAGAGGTCGATTTTATAGAGAAAGTATATCCATCTGAAGCAAACTTTGTGATGGTCAGAGTGGATGATGCCAACAAACGCTACCAACAATTAATTGAAAATGGCATTGTCATTCGCAATAGAACAACACAGCCATTATGCGAAAATTGTTTGCGACTTACGGTTGGGACAGAGGAGGAAAATAAAAAACTTATTGAAAAATTGAAAAATTTATAAAGATTGAATTTAATGAAAAAAGTATTATTTATTGATCGTGACGGCACCATCATTATTGAACCAAAAGATTATCAAATAGACAGTTTCGAAAAACTTTTGTTTTATCCTAAAGTGTTTCAATATCTCGGCAAAATTGCAAAAGAATTGGACTATGAAATCGTAATGGTGACCAACCAAGACGGACTGGGAACAGATTCTTTTCCAGAAGATACGTTTTGGCCGGTTCATAATTTTATGTTAGAAACATTTAAATCGGAGGGCATTGAATTTAAGGAACAGTTCATCGATCGGACTTTTGAGGAAGATAATGCAGATACGCGTAAACCAAGAACAGGAATGTTGACGCAATATTTCTCTGATGCCTACGATTTGGAAAAATCGTTCGTCATTGGGGACCGTTTGACAGATGTTGAACTGGCCAAAAATTTAGGTTCAAAGGCCATTTTTATAAATAACCCCGCCACTGACTTCATTGATGCAGAACAGGAAGTACTTAAAGATTATATTGCTTTGGAGACCAAAGATTGGGAGGAAGTTTATAGGTTCTTAAAAACAGAAGATCGAACCGCGACTTTGGAACGAAACACCAATGAAACTAAAATTGCCATCAACTTAAACCTCGATGGTACCGGCATAAGCAATATTGATACAGGAATTGCCTTCTTTGATCACATGTTGGATCAAATAGCCCGTCATGGACAATTGGATTTGGATATCAAAGTCATTGGTGATTTGGAGGTGGACGAACACCACACTATTGAAGACACAGGAATTGCTTTAGGCGAAGTGTTTGCCAAAGCTTTGGGCAATAAATTGGGAGTTGAGCGCTACGGATTTTGCTTGCCAATGGACGATTGTTTGGCACAGGTCGCCATCGATTTTGGAGGGCGGAATTGGTTGGTATGGGATGCAGAATTTAAGCGAGAGATGATCGGAAAAATGCCAACGGAAATGTTCTTTCACTTTTTTAAATCGTTCACAGATGGTGCCAGATGCAATTTGAATATCAAAGCAGAAGGCGACAATGAACACCATAAAATTGAGGCTATTTTCAAAGCTTTTGCCAAATCTATAAAAATGGCCATCAAACGGGATCTGGAAAAAATGATTTTGCCATCAACGAAAGGAGTATTGTAGAAATTTCAAATTCCAAATTCCATTTTTGACATTTTGGAATTTGCTGTTTGAATTCATAAATCACTTAGAATGAATATTGTAATAATAGACTATGGAGCCGGCAACACCAAAAGTGTTCAGTTTGCATGCAATCGTTTGGGGTTTGATCCTATTTTGACCAATAGCGCAGAACTTATAAAAGCCGCTGATAAGGTCATATTCCCTGGCGTTGGGCATGCAAGTAATGCTATGAAAATACTTCAAGAGTCGGGATTGGATGTGTTAATTCCAACACTCAAACAGCCGTTATTGGGCATTTGTTTAGGAATGCAGTTATTGTGTCATACCACAGAGGAAGGTACAACCAATGGCTTAGGTGTTTTTGATGTAGATGTGAAACGGTTTTCCGATGCAGTAAAAGTTCCTCAAATGGGATGGAATACCATTTCAAATTTGAAAACAAATTTATTTACCGGCCTAAAAAACGATGCCTATATGTATCTTGTGCACAGTTATTATGCAGAATTGTGTGAAGATACCATAGCTCAAACAAATTATGGCGTAACTTATAGTTCTGCATTAAAAAAAGACAATTTTTACGGCGTTCAATTTCATCCTGAAAAAAGCAGTTGGGAAGGTGAGACGGTGTTGAGTAATTTTCTCAATTTCTGAAATTGTAAATCGTAAATCATAAATCGTAAATCAAGATGAGGATTATTCCAGCAATAGATATAATAGACGGCAAATGTGTCCGACTGACAAAAGGTGATTATAACACTAAAAAAATATATAATGAAAATCCGTTGGAAGTTGCCAAGCAATTTGAAGCTTCAGGGATTGAATATTTGCATTTAGTCGATTTGGACGGAGCCAAAGCCAAGCAAATCGTTAATTATAAGGTATTGGAACAGATTGCTTCAAAAACAAATTTGAAGATTGATTTTGGTGGTGGACTCAAATCGGATAAGGATCTGCATATTGCCTTTAATTCTGGTGCGAAACAAATTACTGGTGGAAGTATTGCCGTCAACGATCACAAAACTTTTGAGTCCTGGTTGGAAAAGTATGGCTCAACCAAAATTATTCTGGGAGCCGATTGCAACAATCGTAAGATTGCCATAAGTGGCTGGCAGGAGCAAAGCAGTTTGGAAGTCATTCCTTTTATAAAAAATTACCAGAGACAAAAAGTGCAATATGTCATTTGTACAGATATTTCCAAGGATGGCATGCTAGAAGGACCATCTTTTGATTTGTATAGAGAAATTATTGAAGAGTGTTCAAACAATAGTTCAGATCAATCCATAAAACTGATTGCTTCGGGTGGAATTTCACATATTGATGAGCTTTCAAAGTTAAGAGATTTAGGATGTGAAGGCGTCATTATTGGAAAGGCCATTTATGAGAACAGAATCAGTTTACAAGAGTTGGAACAATTTTATTAGTGAAACCTCGACTTACTCAAAAAATATTATGCTTGCAAAACGAATAATTCCATGTTTGGACATTAAAAATGGCCGTACCGTTAAAGGTGTTAATTTTGTCAACCTCATTGATGCAGGAGATCCCGTTGTGTTGGCAAAGCAATACGCTGAAAAGGGCGCGGACGAACTGGTATTTCTCGATATTTCCGCAACTTTGGAAGGACGGAAAACCACTTTGGAAATGGTTTTGAAGGTCGCCGAACAAGTCAACATCCCCTTTACTGTAGGTGGGGGTATTTCCTCTATTGAAGACGTCGATTTGCTTTTAAAATCGGGCGCTGATAAAGTTTCCATCAATTCATCTGCCATAAAACGTCCAGAACTTATCAATGAACTCTCCGATAAATTTGGAAGCCAGTGTGTGGTCGTTGCCATAGACGCCAAGCAAATTGACGGTCAATGGAAAGTGCATCTGGCAGGAGGAAGTATCCCTACCAAGTTGGACCTTTTTGAATGGGCAAAAGAAGTTGAAAATCGTGGTGCTGGTGAGATTTTGTTCACCTCTATGGATCATGATGGTACCAAGGATGGTTTTGCCAATGGGGCTTTGTCAAAATTATCAACCACATTGAATATTCCAATTATTGCCTCTGGCGGTGCTGGAACCATTCAGCATTTTGTGGATACCTTTCAAATTGGGAAATCAGATGCCGCGCTTGCCGCCAGTGTATTCCATTTTGGTGAAATTGAAATCAAGGATTTGAAAAATGCCTTAAAAGAAAATAATATAGAAGTACGAATTTAAAAATTGACCACCAATCGTCCTTTCGACAGAAAGCTGTGTCCATGTGTTTTTTAACGGAATCCACTCAAAACTTATAATTGTGGCAAAAACAATACAACAATGAACTTAAAATTCAATTCAGAAGATTTAATTCCCGCCATCATCCAAGATGCCATGACTAAAAACGTCCTGATGTTAGGCTATATGAATGAAGAAGCCTTCAAGAAAACCCAAGAAACCAAAAAAGTAACCTTTTACAGCAGAAGCAAACAACGCTTATGGACCAAGGGTGAAGAAAGTGGCAATTTCCTGAAATCGGTAAGTATTAAAGTAGATTGCGATAATGACACGCTATTGATTCAGGCACACCCAGTCGGTCCAACATGCCATAAAGGATCGGATACCTGTTGGGATGAGGAAAATTCGTCCAATTTTGGATATATTTCCAAATTGGAGCAGACAATCCTGGAGCGTCGTAACAACTCCAAACCTGAGGATTCCTATGTAGCCTCACTTTTCGCAAAAGGCATCAACAAACTGGCTCAAAAGGTAGGCGAGGAGGCGGTGGAGGTGGTCATTGAGGCGAAAGATGATAACGATGACTTGTTTTTAAACGAGAGCGCAGATTTATTATTTCATTATTTGATGCTGCTCCAGGCCAAAGGTTTTAAATTAGAGGATGTTGAAACGGTACTCAAGAATAGGGAGAAAAAATAACGCTCAATGTTCAATAAAATCCTATTTCTTCATGAATATTAATCGTGATTTGAAGGCTCATATCCTAAAAAAAGACCTTTTTCCAACTAATTCTTAAATTGAGCTATTTGTCAATAACTTTGAGACATGGATCAAAACTATTTTTATCTAATAACCATTCAATATTTGGGCTTTCGTTATCACGGTTGGCAAAAACAGCCCAATCTGAAAACGGTGCATCTCGTGATTGATAAAACCGTGAATTATGTGTTCAAGGGACAAAAGAAATTTAAAAGTCTAGCCATGGGCAGAACAGATGCTATGGTCTCGGCCAATGAAACGGCATTTGAGTTGTTTACGGAAGAACCAATTTCAGACTTAGATGCATTTCTTGATCAATTCAATTATTATTTGCCACAAGATGTCAGGGCTTTATCGATGAGAGAAGTTGATAGAAATTTTAATGTGATCAAAAGCGCAAAGCTTAAAGAATATATTTATCTGTTTGCGCACGGACAGAAATCACATCCATTTTGCGCTCCTATAATGACTACTTTTAGAGATGTTTTGGATATTGAACTCATGAAAAAGGGTGCCAAGCTCTATGAAGGGACACATAATTTCAAAGCATTCTGTTCAAGGGTTTCTGAAAAAGGCTTGTATACCAGAACTGTTTTATCATGTGATTTAATTGAAAACGATATGTTTGACGCCAATTTTTTTCCCAAGGAATCCTTTCTTTTCAAAGTAAAGGCTGAAGGTTTTGGTTACAATCAAATTAGAGGCATGATGGGTGCCCTCGTAAAACTGGGGAAATATGACTTTACGTTAGATGATATTGCCAAAAGCCTATTGCCAGGAAATACCGAAGTTATGGAATATATTGCGCCAGCCTCCGGATTGATTCTAAACACTGTGGATTTTGAAGACTGACACTAAAGTATATATTCATATAAACAAACCTCACATATTGATAATGTGTGTTTTACGATTAAAAATAGAACATAAATAATGGTTCAAAGTCACTAGGACACAATGTTGATTACCACTCTATTTTAACCATTCCCTGGCAATAGCACGTTTGGAAAACCAAACGAGAAAGAGAGCGAGGACTATACTAATTAGGGGTAAAAATATGTCTCTTGGATTGATCTCAGTCAACACATAAAATTGTTGGATGCCAACGGCAAGAAAAGAAATGATAAATAGCGAATACGCCCATTTTTTGCGGAGAAGCCATGAAATTGCTGCCAACAATCCTGCAAATACGGCAATGGCAAACACGGAAATATACCACATAGGAAGATCGTCGTATAAATTGTGCTCTGCTTTTGAAAGTTGAGTGGATTGTTCGGTGGTCATAAATGCCTGCATAAGATAATTATACACGCCAAAAGCGTTCCAGAACAAGGCAATGATGCCCACAATCCAAAAATAGACGGGCGCCTTTTTTGTAGAAGTAAAATTCATAAATTGCTGGTTTTTGATATTAAAAACACAACAATTTATGAATTATTTATTGATAAACAGTAGAGTATTGATACTTTGGTAGAAAGATTTAGTCTTCTTCCACCACATGAAGTACGGGAGTTTTATTGACCCATTTGCCATTCTTTGATTCTCCTAAGATGTACACTTCTTTTGTTTGTTCATACTCTTTGATAGTACGAAGCATATGTTCTTTGGTGTCTCTATGGATCTTAATCCCAGTTGTTTTACCTTTATTTCTTATCTCTATATAGAAACCGTCTCTGAATTTGATCGGTCTTGTAGGTGGTCTTCCCATTTATTTAAAATATTTAAAGGATATAGCTCGCATATTAAACAAAATAATGCCAAAAAGCAAACCCTAAATTGAACTTTTCAAAAATAGGATACTTTTACCTCATTTGTCCCATCAATTTGATAGTAATTTTATATCCACTAATTGAGCCGTACTATACAAAAAAGTTTTTTACTTTTAAGGAATTGTTGATCACATAAAATCCATAATGAAATCCAAAAAGAAAAGAAAATCCTATAAAACAGTCAATCGTTCTCCTGGTACGGTTTATTATAGGGGTAAAAAGCAATCTACTGTAACCGATATTGATATTATTAATTATAGCAAGGAGGATTATCAAAAAATTGAAACCCAAAATGTAGAAGATGCTTTTCATTTTAAAGGTACAAACCAAGTCACTTGGATCAATGTCAATGGGTTGAACAATACCACTGAAATCGAAAAACTGGGACTTCATTACGGTCTGCACCCCTTAACTTTGGAAGATATTGTAAATACGACACACAGACCAAAACTGGATGAATTTGATAACTATTTGTTCGTGATTTTAAAGATGCTCTATATTAAGGAAGAGAATGAGCTCGTTTATGAACAGGTCAGCATGGTGATAGGAGAAGATTATGTATTGACCTTTCAAGAGGCTGATGGCGATGTTTTTGACGACTTGAGAGAACGGATCTCTTCAGGAAAAGGCCGTGTCCGCAGTCTGGGCTCTGATTATTTGATGTATGCCATTATCGATGCTGTAGTAGATCATTATTTGACGGTCATAGAGGCATTTGGTGATAAAATTGAAGATATTGAAGACCGCGTTTTTGAGTCGGATTCTGATAATAACCAAACAGCTAACACCATCCAAGGATTAAAACGGGAAATCTTAAAAATTAGAAGGTCCGTTCTTCCGTTGCGAGAGGTCATCAACCTTCTTGATAAACTTGAGAGCTCTTTAATTGAAGAAAAAACACATAACTATCTAAGAGATTTATACGATCATATTGTGCAGGTCAACGAAAGTATTGAAGTCTATAGGGAGATGATCTGGAGTTTATTGGACATGTATATGACCATCATCAGTAATAAAATGAATGAAGTCATGAAAGTTTTGACCATAATGGCGACCATATTTATTCCTTTGACTTTTATTGCAGGAATTTATGGGATGAATTTTGATAACATGCCCGAACTGCATTACAAATACAGCTATCACATTCTTATTGGGGTCATGATTCTTATCTTTTTTCTCATGATTGCTTATTTTAGAAAAAAGAAATGGCTTTAATCCATATCGAATGACAAATTATAAACCACTATAACTATATGAAAGACGAATTAAACAAATCATTTGACCTCCTCATAAAAAAATTATTGAATTGGATGAACTCCATAATTGAGAACCTTCCAAATTTGATCTTGGCATTTTTGGTGTTATTGATTGCTTATTTTTTAGCTAATTATATCAGCAAACTTACCCTAAAACTTATAGGTAATCGCGTCAAGCAAAAGTCTGTCAGTACTATTATAGCAAGATTGACCACGGTTGTAATTGTTATGGTGGGCTTATTTTTAGCTTTGGGGATTTTGAATCTTTCACAAACGATCACTTCATTGATTACTGGTGCTGGAGTTCTTGGTTTGGTCATAGGTTTGGCTTTGCAGGGCACTTTGTCAAATATCATTTCCGGTATCGTCATTTCATTTAGGGAAAAAATTCAAATAGGCAATTGGATCGAAACCAATGGCTTTACTGGCGAAATTATAGATATCAATCTGAAAAACTTGACCTTAAAGGAATCAGATAATAATTTGGTTATGATTCCCAATAAGATCATTTTGGAGAATCCCATGAAGAACTATTCGCTGACTCCCTATATTCGAGTGGATCTGTCTTGTGGAGTGGGGTATGAGTCGGATTTGGAATTCGTTGAAAAGTTGACCAAGGATACTTTGGAAAAAACATTTGAAAAAATTGATGAGAGCAAACCTGTAGAGTTTTTTTATACGGAGTTTGGAGACAGCTCCATTAATTTTAGATGTCGTTTCTGGATTAAAGGCACAAAAAGAGTTCATACACTTAATGCTACTAATAAAGCGATTATCGCCATTAAAAAGGCCTTTGACAAGGAAGGGATCAACATCCCATTTCCAATCAGGACCTTGCAGTTTGGAAATACATTGGACTTGGAGAAAAACACTTTAGAAAATGGGTCGTAAAACCCAGTTTTTGAAGTGATGTCGAATTTGGATTGGTCCTGGTTTTTTCCCTAATATTAAAAAATTAAAACGAACACAGAAAATGGCTGCATCTACTGCATTCTCCAACGATTTATTGGAGTTTCTCAAACTTTTAAAAGAAAATAACGATAGAGATTGGTTCAATGAGCATAAAAAAGAGTTCAAAAAACTTGAGGCTGATGCTAAACGCAACTTCAACACTTTGTTTGAAGTTTTAAAAACACATGATGACCTTGATAGGCTCAAAAACTTTCGTATTTATAGAGATGTTCGATTTTCAAAAAACAAGGCCCCGTACAAAACCCATTTTAGTGGCTCTTTTTATAGAAGGAAACCTGCATTGAGAGGGAGTTATTACGTCCATATCCAACCTGATAATAAATCGTTTATTGCCGTTGGCTTTTGGGACCCTTCCAAAGAAGATTTAATGCGGATCAGAAAGGAATTTGAAATAGACGATGACGATATTAGAGCCATTATCAATGACAAGAAATTCAAGGAAACCTGGGGTGGTTTTGTCGGTGAAGAGCTAAAAACGGCACCTAGAGGTTTCGATATAGAACACAAGGCCATTGATCTAATTCGGAAAAAGCAGTTTCTTTTCACGAAAAACTATACAGATGAACAAGTAGTCTCTTCGAGTTTTATTGAAGACGTCAACAATTCGTTTAAGGTTGTCAGACCTTATCTTGATTATATGAGCAGCGTATTGACCACCAATCTTAATGGCGAACCGCTTATATAACCTCTGTTATGGTAAATGTGTTTCCATTGAATTCTACATGATCTCCTTTAGCTTTGTTTTTTAGAAGCATGCCAATAGGTGACCCTAAGGAGATGGCAAAGACAGTCATAGTCTCTGTTTCAATTTTCCCGGCACTTATGGAGATGAAAAAGTTGTTGGAGGTTGTTTTGACCAAACTGCCCAACATTACTTTATCAGAAACCGTTTTCGGGCTGATGGACTTTAAGCTTTCCAGCATTTTTTGGGCATCCGTGAGATATTGAGAGTTTTTCTCGAGATCATTAAAAAGCTTGCCGTTTCCAGAATCGTCCTCTTCTCCGCTTTTATCATTGTTATCAATGGCGTCCTTGATGGTTTCAATTTCATTCTTGTAATTGGCAATACGCTTGTTGGCATAATCAAAACAAGCTTGCAAAACATCACTTTTTATTTTCATATAACTTTCGCCATTTGAGGCTCAAATAGTTGGATATGACTAATAAAACGCTCTTTTACAAGACTCATCATACGTTTGTTCAATGCTGATGAGTTTTGGATATAAATGGCATATTCTTCAACTGTAAACTGACCAATGATCATTCCTTTAATTGAATTTCTGAATTTCATATCCTTGTGGATGGCGTTTTCAATATAGTCTAATTGTTTCTGCAAAGATAGTTCATAATATACATTCTTGTGCTTCGCTATATAATTTTTAAAAACTTCTATCAAAAGCTCGTTTTGCAACATGAGCAAAGGTCTCAAAGTAGCGTTCTGAAATCGCTCTTCACTGCTCATGGAATCATAAATTAAGGCAGTGGGAATAGTGGGCCTCATCTGGATTAAATCGTCGGTTCTATTTGTCATGACTTTAAGTTTCCTTAAACTTATGCATAATGATTTGCATAATAAACGAAGCTGGCAGATGTTGTTAACTGCGTTATTAACAAATGTGGCTTGCTAAATGGATGTTTTGGTGGTTTTGTGTTTTTTTACGAATGATTTTGGATAGGATTGGAGTATCTTTGACTATACATGAACTCAATTCCGGAGTGTATAAATGAGATCGTGTTCATCTATAACGTATTGATTTTTTAAGGCTCGAGACCATGGGCTAGTATGAGATTAAAAAGTACAGATGGGGAAGGTTAAAAAAGTCAGTAATATATAGACTATGAGTTATTCAAAATTGGTTTAAATCAAAAATATAATCATGAAATTTCAAACACGCAAATGGGTAAATCCCCAGGACTTGAATCCAAACGGTACGCTATTCGGAGGTCTCCTTTTGGCATGGATTGACGAAGAGGCTGCCTTATATACGGCCATTCAATTGGATAACACCAAAGTGGTTACAAAATTTATTTCTGAGATTAACTTTATGAGCTCGGCCAAACAAGGCGATATTATTGAGATAGGGATGCAAATTATTAAACTTGGAAATTCATCGTTGACGCTAAAATGTGAAGCGCGAAACATGATGACGAGAACGACCATTCTCACCGTTGATAATATTGTTATGATCAACTTGGATGAAAATGGAAAGCCAAAATCCCATGGTAAAAATAAGCTTGAGTTTGTTAATGATCGGTTGGTTTAGAAATTTAATTTTGTATCTAATTAACAAATAATGGGAAGTCGTTAACAACCTTTATGTAGTATTAATCGTATCTTTATTAGAAACCAATATAACATATATCACGATGAAAAAAATAGGAATTACACTGTTTATGGCCATGCTCCTTGTGTCTTGTTCACTGTCAAAAGTTGAAAAATCCGCAAGAAAGACAATTGACGGAAATTGGGTACTCAACTCGGTTACTTATGATACACCAGGCGTGTTCAATACCACCTTGTTTGATGACACCACAACCTCTTGTTTTAAAAATAGCCAGTGGTTCTTTAGATCCAATAACAGTACTGGGACTTATAACATTATAAATGCCGATTGCTCCACAGGAATCAGATACTTTAGATGGGCAGCCAATGAAATAGGTAAGGATACTGGAAACTTTGAATTCACATTAAAATTTACGGATGAAAAGAAAAAAGATCTTCAAGATAAAACTGGATATAGAATGAAAATGAAATATTTGGACGATAATTCCATGCAAATTACACAAACCATTCAGTTTGAAGGAAAACCCTTTCATATCAACTTAAACTTTACAAGAACAACTTTATAAAAATTAAATTATGAAAAATATAATAAAAACAATTGCATTATTATTTATGATCACAACGTTAGTCAGTTGTGATGCAACACGAAACGCAAGCAATAAACAAAAAGGAACCGTCATAGGTGCCGGTAGTGGTGCTGTAATAGGTGGCGTTATAGGAAATAACGTTGGCAGCAAAAACAATTCGGCCTTAGGTGCTATCATAGGTGCTGTCGTAGGTGGTGTAGCAGGTAATTATATTGGTGACCGAATGGACCGTCAAGCGGAACGAATTGAAGAAGAAATTCCAGGAGCTCAAGTAGAGCGTGTCGGGGAAGGGATAAATGTTGTTTTTGATGAAAGCAGCGGCGTTTATTTTGATACGAACAAATATGCAATTAACAGTGCATCTGCGGCGACCTTGAGAAAGTTGGCAGGTATCTTTAAGGAATATCCAGACACCAATATTTTGGTAGAGGGCCATACGGATAGTACAGGACCGGATGCTTTCAATATGACCCTCTCAAAACAACGTGCTCAATCCGTCACCTCGTTTTTATCGGGTCAGGGCATTTCATCTGGTCGATTTACAACTAATTGGTATGGTCCAAATCAGCCTAAGTATGACAATTCAACGGCAGAAGGTCGGGCTAAAAATAGACGTGTAGAATTGGCGATAATTGCCAATGAGCAAATGAAAAAAGAAGCCATGGAAAAAGCAGGCAATTAGAACGTGCTATTTACCGATTATTATAACAGCCTTATTTTAAAAGATAAGGCTGTTTTTTTTATGTGTTCAATTCTTTGAAGGTTCAACAATTGTAGGGGTCAGTTCAAACAACTCCAGGTCGAAATAATTAATGGCAGAAAGGATATGGTCAAAAATATCAGACATAATATACTCATAGTTGACCCAACGTTTATCACTGCTAAAGGCATAAATCTCCAAAGGAATTCCTTGTGAGGTCGGCTCCAATTGTCTTACCATTATGATCATGTCCTTATTGATGCCAGAATGATTCTCTATATAAGTTTGTGCATACTTTCTAAAAACGCCCAAGTTGGTTAGGTTCCGTCCGTTGATCAATGTTGTTTTATCGATCTTATATTTCTCATTATAGGCTTTTAGTTCTTTCTGTTTCGTTTCGAGATATGGTGTAATGAGTTGTATCTTTTTTAAATTCTCAATTTCGTCATCGGTCAGGAAGTGTATACTTCTGCTCCTAATCAATATGGACCTTTTAATACGACGACCACCTGACGATTGCATGCCTCGCCAATTTTTAAACGACTCAGAAATAATCGCATAGGTTGGAATATTGGTTATGGTCTTATCAAAATTTTGTACCTGTACTGTGGAAAGATTGATCTCTATTACATCTCCATCAGCACCATATTTATCCATAGTGATCCAATCGCCAATTCGTAAACTATCATTTATAGCTACTTGAATACTGGCTACAAACCCTAAGATAGTGTCCTTGAAAATTAATAAAAGAACCGCCGATGCCGCACCGATGGTTGTAAAGAATTTCAGAAATGATAAATCGATCAGAACCGCAAGACTTGAAGCCACACCAATAATCCATACAAAAAGCATCACCACCTGAATATAACTATCAATAGGCTTATCCCGTAGGCGTGGCAATGTTTTAAAATAAGATTCCAAGGTGCGCAATACACTTCTTAAAATCCAAATGGTCAATAAAATTCCATAAAGCTTAAGCAGTAGCACCAGGAATGCTTCAATTTTAGGGTAATCAGAAAAGACCAAGGGAAACAACTTGATAGTAAAAAACAGCGGTACTAAATGTGCAATATTTCGGGGTGCTTTATGGCTTACCAGTAAATCGTCGAACTCGGTTTTTGAACGGGAAGCCAATTTGGTAAAGCTTTTTACCAAAACAATTCTTGCCAAAACATCCGAAACATAAATTATGATACATAGAATGGCCAACAATGTGAGCATGTTGAAGAACTTTGCCCAATCATCGGTAAAACCGAATTCACAAAAATAATCGTAAAAATAGCGGTTGAATAAAAACATCATACTGCAGTTTTTAAATATCTCTTCTCAATATAAAAGGTTGCAAAAGGAAGTAATGATGCTAACAAAACAATGCCCAAGGTCTTAAAGGACCATTTTAATTTGGATCCAACCAATAGGGCCAAAAGCACATAGGCTATAAATAACAAGCCGTGGGTCATTCCAATAGGATAGAGCAAGGTTTGATAGATTTCAGAATGGAATGGTTTGACGAGTAACATGTTGGCAAACAAAACCAAGTAGGAGATGCCTTCTAAAATGGCAACAATTTTAAAGCTTTTAATGAGTGTAAACATGGATTCATAAATTTTATGCAAAAATACCCATGATATCCTGTTTTAGCTACTTTTTGAACATGTTTTTTTAAGTCCGGACGGATTGGAGACTTTGGAAGTTCAATCAAACCCACTTTAGGTGTGATAGAGCCACTCCAAATGGTCGTTATTTTGGAGACATTGGCTGCACTCAAAGCCGTTTTTTAAATAAAAATGATGTAAATGTTCTTCTTCCGTAAGCAAGAAGTAGTGTTGCTTTGGATGTTTAGATTTTAATTGGTCTAACCAGAAGCTGCCTAAGCTTTTATTTCGATGTGATTCGGAAATCCAGATAAAACCGAGATATAGATAACCTTTATTAAACCAGACTTTGGCATCGGTTTCGAAATATTCAAAATTAGGTGGCGATTTATAAAAAACAATACCTCCGCCAACAATGCTGGTATTATCTTCAATAATATAAATTTTAGCTTGGGTTTTATAAGTGTCCCAAAATGGCACAATCTCATCTTGCCATTCCTGCGGAAGAATCTGAAAGAATTGCTGCGGGTCGTTTTTTAGTTCTCTAAACTTAAAAGATTCCATCAGTAGTTATAATAATCCCCAAGACCATAACCTGTCTGAGTCTTCAAGCCATCTGTCGCCAATATCAGTCCTGTAGTATCCATTGTTGACAATCACGGAATGAATTCTGTTGTTCATCATTTTTTGAGCGTCGCGCATCGTTATTCCAGTTCCGGTTACCAGGAGTGCGATTCCTGTATTCCCTGTAATCAGCCATTCGTCATTAACCTTTTTGAGGTGCATGGGATGAATCCCTTCTTTCATGTCTTTTCTAAAGACCACAACCGCATCTTTGGAAAACAGTTCGAAGGTTTTTTTATCATCATAGGGAAAAGGCGGTACCACGATAAAAGCCCCAACCTGAAACCCTTTTTTAGTAGCTATTTTAAAATTCTGCCCTGAGGCCACTTTAAATAGCATTTCTCCGATTGGTTCAGTGATCCCTGCACGTTGGATGAAAATTTGCGGATAGCCAAAGCGGGAGGTGAATTCCAAGGGATAAATCCCATTGCCGTTAACAATGCAGTTGATATCAATATGTCCAACAAATTTCTGTTTTGCCAATGAGGGTTCAAATTTCTTCAAAGTAGCATCAAAAATAGGGGACTGGTTGGCCCAGAACATGCTTGAACCCATTTCTCCTGTGGACACTCCCAATTCTTTTGGAAACAGTTTTTTGTGTTCAAAGGTGATGTTGATCGGTCTTAGAAATTCCTTTCCGTTGAAATAGGCAGAGACGGAAATCTCGACGCCTTTTACTTTTTTCTGAAGTTGAAAATTCCCAAAATCATCTCCCCAAGATTTATCGTAGGCCTTTAATACCCGTATCACATCCAACCCCTCATCATCACTGCCAACAAACAATAATTGTTTTAACTCTTGTGTTTCACCTGAAGGTTTAACGACATAGGCATCAGGGTATTTTTCGACATAAGCAATGGCATCCTGAAAGCTGAGAAATTCTTCAAAAGGCAAGGTTTTTATTTTGTGCTTTTGCAGTTCTTTCTGTCCAAAATTTCGATCTAATTCGAGAAGGTCTGTATATTCGCTTCCACCAAAAACGATCTTGCCGGAAGCTCTTAGTTCAGCGCATTCCTTTCCAAAGCCGGTATAATCAAAGATGAGAATATCCGCCCATTCAATATGCTTTCTCCAATCCTTGGTTTTTTTGACAAACCCCGTACCAATCTCACGGGAAGGTTTGTCCTCAATGTACAATTTGACACTGTTGCCTTCATTTTGGGTAGCGTAGGCAATATCTAATATCTCTCCCCACCGGGAAATAAATAAGAAGTTTTTTGGTAAGCTGTTCTGCTTTTTCAAGATGTTCTTTTGATGAATTTGAGAATACGAAATTAGTTGTTTTTTTGTTTCAAAATCAATTCGAAATAAAAAAAGACTATTATTTCTAACAGTCTTTTTTCGGATTAATTAATAAACTTGAAATGTTATTCATTCGAGCCCATTAATGCAAAGAATTTATCTAAGTTTGGTAGGATTACAATACGTGTTCTTCTGTTTTTAGCTCTATTTTCATTAGTGTCATTTTCCGCAAGAGGTTTGAAGTAACTTCTTCCTGAAGCGATCAATTTCTCTGGAGCAACACCATAATCATCAACTAACTTTCTAACTACTGAAGTGGCACGTAAAACACTTAAATCCCAGTTATCGGCAATTTTACTTGTTCTGATACTTCTGGAATCTGTATGACCTTCAACCATGACTTCTACACTTGGCTCAGAATTGATGACATTGGCTAATTTTTGTAAAATATCATTCGCCTTGTTGCTCACTCTGTAGCTCGCAGTGTTGAACAACATTTTATCTGAAATTGAAATCATGACGACTGTTTCATTAATATCAATGGAAATATCTTCTTCCTCATCAAGATTGCTACTGTCCATTGACTTATTTAAGTTATAGGACAATGCCAAATTCATAGAATCTTTTAAAGTCTTGGCCTCTGCAAGTTTGGAAGCATCGACATTTTGCAATGTTTTACGCATTGCCTTTTTTGTATCATTAGAAATTACTGCAACATTGTCAACATTTACAAGCATCGCATCATTCTGTTCTGTAAGAGAGTTGATTTTTTTATTGTAGTTGTCAACTCTGGCTTGAATGGCTGCGAATTTGTTTTCAAGATCCTCTTTTTCTACTCGAGTTTTATTGAGTTCGCTCTTAATTTGTCCGTTTTCGACTTCCAAAGCGACGTATTTCTTTTTAGAAACACAAGACGTAATCATAATGGCAAGGATTAATGCAATTGAAATTTTTTTCATAATATTAATTTAATGGTTTAGTATATGTACGAGTATACACGGCTTATAGATGTTGGCCACTCGAACATTTTGAATTAATTTAACGATAAAAGGCTTTTATGGCCACATTAGATGGGAGTTATGTAATTTCCCCCATAAAATTGAATATGGTTTTTATCAGAAAAAAACATAGCTTCCACATGGACCTTATGGCGATAAGACCATAAAGCATCAAAAAAATCAGTGATTGCTTTCATGTTCAAGAACTTTGATTTTTATTTTTATTATTGTCAGAAGGCTCTTCTTTTTCCATTCGTATCGGAAAGCCCTTTTCTCCACCATACAATTTGATTTCCTGAATATCTGCCGGTAAGTAGTAACCGTCTTTTATTAAGGCTTCTTTTACGTTTCTTATGACATTTCCTTTTGTGATCAAGGCCATTCGTCTGAAGTCTGTGGTATCTACCCAAAAGAAAACCTTTAAGTTCACGGTGCTCGTAGCCAATTGGTCCTCTATTACAAAATTCTCATGCTCTTCGTCTTCAATTACTTTGGGCTCTTTTCGTAAGGTGTCGAGTATGGTTTTCTTCGCACCTTGTATGTCGTCTTCGTAGGCAACACCAATGATAAAATCCCATCTAAAGAACCCATCTTCGGTATAATTGGTTACGGGTTTTCTCAAAACATCGCTATTTGGTATATAAACGTCCTTTCCATCAAAGGTTTTTAGCTTGGTATATCTAAACTCCAAGTTTTTAACCTTGCCAAAATCTTGGCCAATCTCAACGGTGTCGTTAACATCGAAAGGTCTATTGAAGGCCAAAATTATGCCTGCAATGAAATTTTCACCAATATCTTTAAACGCAAATCCAAAAACGATGGCACTTGCACCCGCTGCTGTCAAAATTGCCGTTGCAACGCCTCCCATACCGGCTGCTCTTAAGGCAATCATGATTACAAAGATGACCAGAATATATCGAATGGCCTGCCCCAAGAATTTACTCATCAGCGGATCATGGGTTCGTGCATCAATGCGTTTTCTTGCAAACTGTCCAATCCATTTGGCTATTAAAAAGCCTAACGCGACAATTAAAATTCCAATACCGATGCCAGGTAATTGATTGATCAGATTATTGTAAAAATTGAGGAACGCGTCTGAAATGGTTATCGTATTGTCTTGCATACAAAATGGGTTGGTCTATGAATTGACTTATGAATAAATGATGTCTTTTATATATTATTACTGATCATTTCCATTCTCCTCCAACTTATCATTATCAGGTCCACCTTGACTGTAAAGTTGATTTTCTTCATCTTTTAGTTCTTTTTTTGATCGGTCTTCGGGTAAGCTGCGGCCGGGAATATCCAAATCTTTTCCTTCAAAATCCACTGGATGAGATCGATGATTTTTGTCTAGCTGTATATCATCTCCACCATCAGTCCTCAAGTTTTTAGGTCTTTCTCCAAACAAATCCTTCTCCTGATCTGAGACGTTTGAGCTATTCTTTATATTATTTTTATTTTTTTCCATCATTTAAGTATTTTTTTATGTCAACTGGAAGTTTCAAGATACAGTTAAAAATGGCTCGCTTTTAACGGATTCACTATTAATATTGATCCAAATACGAACGGGCAGGCAAAAGATGGGTATTTTAATCAGATGGGTTCATATTAAATTGGGTAGGAGCAAGGATTGCCTTTGTATGGATGTAATTTTGGAATTAGACAAAGAACTAGAATTTGTCGCCAAGATCATCGTTAGCAGTCACTCTTCTTGCTTCTTGTAGTTGACTCTATTAATTCATGATTGGCGATATAATCAGGATCTTAGAATCTATTATTTTAAAGTCTATTATTAAAGTACATGAACATTGTAATTTAAGAAGGATTAAGTTTAATATTTAAAAGAGACAACCATAAAAACTAAAATTATGAAATTTAACAGAACAGCAAAAGCCCATTGGGAAGGTGGTGGGAAAGACGGAAAAGGACATTTGACTACAGAAAGTGGTGTTTTAAAAGAATCGCCATATGCATTTAAGACACGATTTGAAGATGCGGTCGGAACCAATCCAGAAGAACTGATTGGAGCAGCCCATGCAGGTTGTTTTACGATGCAGTTGAGCTTCTTTTTGGTAGAGGAAGGTTTTACTGCAGAACGTTTGGATACAAACGCCAGAGTTTTTTTCGAGGATGGTAGCATCCCGAAGATTGAATTGGAACTCAAGGGAAAGGTTCCTGGAATGGACGAAGGAAAATTCAAGGAAATTGCCAATAAAGCAAAAGAAAACTGTCCGGTTTCCAAATTATTGAATGCCGATATTATTTTAACTACAATATTTGAGAAGTAATTCTTATATCGTGAGCTTGGACTCCAAATGATGGGACCAATGAGATACCGTAAATGTTGGATGTTTGCGAGGAACATAATATCCTGTTGAACAGGTAATTCGTTGTATTAAAGAACGTTAAACCTGTATTTCAAACTCAAATTGACTACCATTTTACGACAGATTTGGCATCTATAATAGCTAAAATAAAAAAAGAAATAACAGGTTAAAAAGAGGTGTTTGAGCGCCTCTTTTCTTATTTTTGCAAATCCTTTTCAATAAAAGTCCAACGCTAAATAACCAATGAGCAGTTCAAAAAACACACTCTTAATCATACTTGCTTTTTTCTCTATTTATGTGATTTGGGGCTCAACCTATTTACTGAATAAAATTGCAGTAACTGAATTGCCTCCTTTCATGTTGGCATCTATACGATTTATGACCGCGGGTCTGCTCATATTTATCATCGCAAAATTAATGGGGAAGTCTTTGGCAATCACTAAAAAGCAGTTGGTTAATGTGTTTATTGCCGGATTTCTGTTTCTAACCCTCGGTAACGGAGTAGTAGTTTGGGCCTTGAAATATGTCGATAGCGGATTTGCTGCCTTGGAAATATCGGCACAGCCCTTAGTAGTTCTAATATTGATGCGCATTTTTCAAGGCAAAAAAATTATGACAATGTCAGTTATGGGCGTGATTTTAGGCATTATCGGTATTTATTTATTGGTCAGTCAAAATGAAGTGGTCAGTAAAGAAGGTTCTATTACTGGAATGATCATGATTTTCTTTTGTATGGTAAGTTGGGCATCTGGCAGCTTATTTGTTGGAAACGCTGATTTGCCCAAGAATTATTTTGTAAATACTGGTTACCAAATGGTAGCCGGAGGATTTATGCTGGTGATTGGAAGTTTAATCTTTGGGGAAACCTGGAGTTTACCCAATGCGTGGAGTGAAGATGTACAGTGGTCAATGATATTACTGATTGTATTCGGAAGTATTGTAGCATTCACCTCTTTTAATTTTCTTCTAAAAAAAGTCTCACCAGATAAAGTAGCGACGTCAACCTATGTCAATCCAATTATAGCCTTATTGTTGGGCTGGTACTTTTTGAATGAAGTTATTACCACCCAATCCATAGTGGCAGCAATTGTTTTATTGACGGGTGTATATTTTATCAATACCAAAAAAAAACTGGTCATTTTCGCAAGGTTTCGTAAATAGATTTTAAATATCTTTAGGTTTTATTTTGAAATGAATGAACAAGCTCTTTTAGAAACAAAGCGTCGTATTTCGGCATTTGTCCATAATACGCCAATTCTGACATCACAATTATTAGATGAAATTGCCGGTGCAAAATTGTTTTTCAAATGTGAAAACTTTCAGAAAATGGGCGCCTTTAAAATGCGAGGTGCCACCAATGCTATCATGCAGCTTTCAGAGGCGCAGAAAGAGCGAGGGGTGGTGACCCATTCTTCTGGGAATTTTGCCCAGGCACTATCTCTCGCCGCCACAAACTTGGGAGTCAAGGCCTTTATTGTCATGCCCAATAATGCACCAAAAGTCAAAAGAGACGCTGTTCTGGGCTATGGCGGTATAATAACCGACTGTGAACCAAACATCCAGGCAAGAGAAGAAGCAGCAGCACAAATTGTTGCTGAAAAAGGTGCAACTTTTATTCATCCTTCCAATGATTTGAACGTGATATTAGGAAATGCCACAGCTGCCATGGAACTTCTTGAGGTGCATCCTGATTTGAATTGTATCATAAGTCCTATTGGAGGTGGCGGATTGATTGCCGGCACAGCTTTAGCTGCTCATTTTTTTGGATCAAATTGCCTAGTCATCGGAGGAGAACCAATGGTTGTGGACGATGCCTACAGATCTTTGCAATCAGGCCAGATTGAAACCAATACTACAACAAGTTCTATTGCCGACGGATTGCGCACACATCTAGGCGATGTCAACTTTCCAATCCTAAGGCAACATGTGGATCAGATCATTCGGGTTGAAGAAGAGGAAATTGTAAAAGCCATGAGACTACTTTGGGAACGTTTAAAGATTGTGGTTGAGCCTTCAAGTGCCGTCGCATTTGCCGCAGTGTTAAAAAATAAGACTTATTTCAGGGATAAAAGGGTAGGGATCATCCTTTCTGGTGGTAATGTGGACTTGGATACTTTGAGGTTTTCCTGAATTGACACGTTTTTTATCGGCTAAATTTGACGTTCATATAAGCAACTTGCCTTTTATCGTTTTTATTGAGCGTTCACATATTTTATTATCCTACAGGGAAGCAATCGTTTAATTTTGAAGGAATTAATAATTGTTCGTTCCATGAGAAAATTAGTTTGCCTCCTATCAATTTCATTTTTTTTAAGCAGCTTTTGTTCTATTAATGCTCAGGATTCTTTTGAAGATCTTCCTGACAATTACAAGACACGCCATGCTATTTATGACTATCAAGAAAATGAATTGACAAATACTGATTCCATTCCCGACTTTGCATCCAAATCCAATCCTTTAAAGATTACGGGAACAGTTTTTTTGAGTGATGGAATTACTCCTGCCAAGGATGTTATTCTTTATATCAATCAAGCTGATGAATATGGTACCTATAAATTGAAAAAACAACATGATAAGCGCTATGTATATCACAGAGGTTGGGTAAAAACCGATGCTGATGGACAATACACTTTTTACACCTTTGTTCCTGGCAAGGAAAGACGAAGCAATGACTTTAAAAAGATCCATTTGGTCATCAAAGAACCAAACAGAGTAGATATCAACGGATTTGATTTGATATTTGACAATGATCCTCTTTTAACGAAATCATGCCGTAAAAAAATTGCTAAAAACGGCCTGGATAACATTCTGAAATTAGAAAAGGAAGAAACAATTGCGGTGGCTATAAAAGATATTGTATTAGACGATCAACGAATTGAATACGCAAAAAACTAAAGTGTAATTACTATAAATGACCAATAAAAAAATCCCACAATTTGTGGGATTTTTTTAATCATTTTTTGTTTAAAATAATTTAATTTTTCATTTCGTTGACTTCATTTTGAATGTCGGCAACTTCTTTTTTGGCACCAGTTTTGAGTTCGTCAAACTTATTTTTGACAGTTGATTCCACATCATTATAAGTCTCTTTTACCTTTTGGCCAACTTCGTTGACCTTGTTGTGTAATTCTTCCTTTTTCTCTGGGGATAAATTTTTATACTTCCACCAGGCATATACACCTGCTCCAATTCCCAATAAGGCCAAAAGACCTTTTCCTTGTTGTTTTTTCATATTATTTGATTTGTATTAAAGATAAGAAATATCAAAACCAATCTTGTGATTTTGTTGTTTATTGTGATAATTTTAATACCCATTTGTGATAATATTAATACTCTGTTAATCTCTCCCAGAATGGGGTATGGTTATATTAAAACTCACTTGGATCAATGCTTAGCCAGACCGTTAAAATTTCATAAAAGTCTTGACTATATATTCATAAAATCTTAAATTATGGGAAAACAGTATTATGAAAACTCTTATGGCCTTCTTTTTTATTTTGTATTCCAGTTCACTATTTGCACAGTTTCCCCAAGCGAGTGTTACGGATATAAATGTAAAATTACGAGCAGATAAAATAACAGCTGAATACAATAAACATTTGGGGTTAAATGGAATTCAGATTCCCTTATTTAAAAATAAGATTGCCCATTATTTAGTCTTGGCCGACGAAATCAAAAAAAACAATGAAGGAAGGGAAGAACTAAATGCCTTAATTGAGATGCAAGCCAATGAATCCTTGGCTATGAACGATATTTTAACCTTGTATCAATACCGACTCTACAAAAAATTGAAACCTGAAATTCAACCATTGAAAATGGTCGAGTAAGGCATTAATAGAGTGCAGAGATTACCATTTTTCTAAATGTGAATCCACTATTATCGAATATTAAAGTCCACTAAATGGATAGTTGCTGCACCACCGACGGCCTCATTGGAAATATAGAGATCGCCATCGGCACTAAAGGTCATTCCTTCTGGCTGCGGGAAATTGATTTCATCCAGTTTATATACGTTTTTCAATCCACCATTTTTATCTAAGATCAGTAATTTGGGGTTTTTACCTTCCAGAACATAAATGTCGTTGGTCTTTGGATGCACGGCAATTTCTGAAGGATTGAACGTCTTATGCAACTTCTTGCCTCTGTACTCTTTTAAGGCCTCTGCATTCATTTCTATCCTATAAGCTGGCGAATTTATATCAGCCCTTTTCGTAGCCATTGAAATCTTATAAATACCTTTAAATTCATCGTGGGCATCTTTGTCTTTTGGAGCGGTCAATAACGATTGATCTTTCTTTGAATAGGTTAAAGATTCCATATTGTTGGAAGATTTGAAACCAGTTTGATGAGAGCTGATGGTTTTATTGGTGTTTCTCCAATCTTTTATTTCATATAACAATCCATCACTTTGCATCACAAATAAATCGGTATTGTGGAGCGCAATGGCTTCATAATCGCCATTTCCAGCAAAAGGGATCTCTTCAGTGATGGAATTCATATCAAGATCATATAAATAAATAACGCCATTTTCATCTTGAACGCAGGCCAAAGTATGGTCGTCAATCCAAACCATACCGCTTATCTCATTCAATTCTGTGGGCAGTTCCCAGGTTTCAGAAATGGTATAACTCTCCATGACCTCAGTGATTTCCGCATTGGTTTGACTAAGTTTTGAAAATCCGATAACGGCGATCCCAATTAAAACTGTAGTAAATAGACCTATAAATAAACTGGATTTTTTCATAATATTATTTTATGATTCAAAGGTCTAGTTTAATTCTGAAAACTTTTGGGAATGGGAGCGTGCTAACTTTTATTTAATACAATTTTAACGACTATTTAGAAAAAAGTGAGCTTAAAAATGTGTTCTTCAGAGTAACGATACTCTAATCCAATTCCATACTTCTCTGAAATGGCTTTTGCGATGGCCAAGCCAAGTCCCGTAGATTTTTTATCATTACTTATTTTTTTAAATCTTGAAAATATAAGGTTAGCATTTAGGGCTTCAGCAACTCCAAAATTACTTATTGAAATTGATTTTTCATGAATCTTTATGGTAACGGTATTATTTCGTTGTCCGTGGATGATGGCATTTTTAACTAGATTGGTCATTAGGACGACAGCAAGATCCTTATTCATTTGAAAATTTAAATTTGAATGTTCTTCTAAATGCAATACGATATGTTTATGCGATGCCAGATCTTCAAAATCCCCAATAATATTGGCAGTCAGACTATTGAAATCAATCGTTTCCTCATCGACAAATTGCCTGTTTTCAATTTTTGATAATAAAAGTAAGGATTTGTTCAGTCGCGTCAATCGGCCAAGATTGTCCAGCACAGAAGCCATCGTTTTAATATCGTCCGCGGGTAGCTTGGTATTCTCAAGAAACAATTCCAACTTATTGATGATTATGGCCAAAGGCGTTTGTAACTCGTGCGATGCGTTTTCAATAAAATGCTGCTGTTCCAGATATCGAGCTCGGCTTTGGTCAATAAGTGTTGTTATTGAAGTGTTGAGGAGTTTGAACTCTTCAATATTTGTATCGATCGTCTTGATATGATGGTTTTTTTCTATTCTGAAATCAGGCAATTGCCTCATCAGGCTATGAAAGGGTTTCCAGATTTTTTTCAGCATCAAATTATTCAGAATGACAATGGCAATCATAAGTGAGGCGTAAAGTACAATCAAATACACTACCAAATCCTGGATCAGATCGTCCTCTTCAACCATTGAGGTGATAAATTTTACCTTGTAATAGTTGTCATTATAGGCCAACGTGGTTTCGTAGACCCGAACCGGTTCAAAATCACGTTCATTGAGCATGTACATTAAAGTATCTGAATTACGATCTTCAAATTGCTCGTATTGTTTTTTGGAAATGGGTGTTATGGCATGACTCCAAAGATCGAGATCATTATGTTCGAGTATTTCAGGATTCGTAGGCAATCGCTCCAATAGCAATATTTTTTGGTTTTCAAGGCCATCGTCCAAGCTGTCATAAATCTCATCGAGCATGGCATAGTAGAAAATAAATGCCCAAATGCTTATGAGGGGTACCAGTAGAATGGCAAGATATTTTGAAGTATGGTTGAGTAGTTTCATCAGTCGGTTTCAAGTTTATAGCCTACACCATAAACCGCCTCAATATTGATGGTGGCATGTTCAAGTTTTTTGCGCAGGTTCTTGATTTGCGAATAAATAAAGTCAAAACTATCAGATTGGTCAATATGATCACCCCAAACGTGCTCTGCCAAGGCTGACTTGGTAACCAATCTGGTTTTATTTGTGATGAGATACATCAAGATATCGTATTCCTTTCGGTTGAGGACAATTTCATGGTTATCAACAGTCACTCGTCTGTTTTCAGGTTGGACGGACACATTGCCGATGTGGATGTATTGATTCCCTTCAAAATGCCGTCGTCGTAAAACGGCCTTGACACGCGCATGTAATTCGGCCATATGAAATGGTTTTGGCAAATAATCATCAGCTCCCAAATTGAGGCCTTCCAATCGGTCATCCAATGAATCCTTGGCCGACACGATAATCACACCGTCGTCCTTTCCACTCAATTTCAATGCTTTTAATAGTTCAAGCCCATTGCCATCAGGAAGTGTGATGTCCAATAAAATACAGTCGTAATCATAGACGGCAATTTTTTGCAATGCCGTTTTGTAATCAGAAGCTGTTTCTACAATATAATGCTCGCGTTCCAGGGTTTGCGACATATTCTCCAACATCTCAGGTTCATCTTCTATAATCAACAATTTCATTTTATGAATTTTAAGCAATTGTAATACTGAAATCTAAAATCATTTAGGAATCCCTCTAAAATAAAGAAAAAGAACTCTGTTATGGGTTTTTATGAGCTTTAGTTTTGGGAAAAACTTAACGAATAAACATCCGAAATTCCCAATTCATTACAGTTTTGTGAACTTCCTTTGTTCCAAATTAAAACAATAAAAACAATAGAAAATGAAAAAATTAAGAATAGCCGCACTATTGTTGTTTGCAACAGCAGCAGTAAGTGCACAGGATTTAAGAACGAATGAAGTACCAGCAAATTTACAGAGTACTTTCACTAAATCGTTTACTAATGTCAAAGATGTGGAATGGGAAAAGAAAGGCGATGTCTATAAGGTCGAATTCGAGATCAATAGGATGGATCATGACATTTGGTACGATGCACAAGGAAATGTCATCAAATCAAAGATAGAAATTTCAGAAAGTGAATTGCCTTCAACGGTTGCTTCTGCAGTTAAAACCAAATATGCCGATTATAAAATTGACTCTGTAGAAGTCCTTGAAGAAGGAGGTAAAAAAACCTACAAAGTGGAAATAGAAAAGGGCTGGACTAAAGAGAGAAAACTTGTGTTGGATGCTTCAGGAGAAATACTGAGTGATATGGAAGATTAATTTTTTATAGTAAAAATTGATTGGTAGCAAAAAGGATTGGAATTCGATTTCAGTCCTTTTTTTATATCATTTAAACCCTGTTCAGAATAAGACCGCATCTTTAAAACTCCGAAGTCTGGTTTAAGAATTTATAAAACAAGCATTTAGCGGCACCTTTATCACTCCATTTTAAAATGGAAATACATAGATGCCGCCATGAGTTAGTTTTTAATTAAAGATGAAAATGAGCCTATTCAGGAGTTTCTGAATCTTCTTTTTTCTTGCCACTCATAATAAAGTTGATGAGAATGCCTACTAATACAACACAAACTATAGCGAAAATGGCAATCATAAAGACGCCATTATTCCAGTTGGCATCTAAAAGTAAAGGTTGATACATGTTTAATACGTTTTGGTTTTTGGTAAAAATATATCATAAAGGTATCAAAAAACATGATTATTATCAGAAATACATGGGGTTTTTAATTCTTGCTAAAGATTTGACTAGATACTTTAAGCAACACATTGAAAATACATTGCTAATCACTTTTTAGGAAATGGAAATTGTATAATTTTGCAAGATGTTAAACAACCTCTAAAATGAAAGCATTTATTGTATTGATCTTATTGTTCTTTTCAATAACCTCAGTAGCTCAAATTGACTATAAAAAACAATTGGACAGTTTGATGATTGTCCATAAAGTATGTACTATTGAAAGTAGCATCCGGAACCAGCGTGTCAAATTGGACAACTTGAAAAAGCAGAAGCAAAGCCTAAATGCGCAGCTTGCGGAAATACAAAGTTTCAAACTTGGCCGCACTGACGCTGAAAAAGAGGCACAGCTGACTGAAATTAATCAGCAAATAGAAGCCAATACCACTGCGCTTACTGCGGCAGGGGTGCAATTGACCACGCTGATCAATGAACTCGTCTTGGCCAATGAGGATGTAAAGGCCTTACAGAACCAATAATTTTTAGATAAAAAGAGTGAAAGTTCATTGTTTTAAAAGGACATGACCAAAAGGTGGAAATACTGGTTCATTACCGGCACTTAAGTGTCATGGTCTAAATGCAAGGGTGTAAAATAGGTATCTGAATGCTGCAAGAATAGCAATAAGTATAATAGCTCCTAACCAATAGAAAACGCCCATCATCCCAGTTGCTTCAAAGTGGATTTGAAAGCTTAAGTCACTTTAATCGGACGTTCAAACATCTTAAAGGTGAAAGTCCAAGAGATTTAAGGTCTAATTTTATGCCCAATAGAGGGTTTTAATAGCCTGAGGCTTGCCTCCATCAAAAAGACATTTTCCTATGTGTTCTTAGAAGGCATGCCCGAGGTTCTTGGTTGTGACTTAAGCTGGATTGGTTTTATAAAAATCTATCTACGATCCTGGTTTTGGAGGTAAAGCGAACGCCACGGCATCATGTTCAAAATGGTTTCGGTGTGACCCATCGCAAAACGGTTTGTTTGCGCTTAATCCGCATCTACAAAGTGAGATGACATCACGGCCACCAAGGTCATAGGCATTTCCATCCTTATCGACAATTTGAAAATCGCCTTCTATTCTTAATGAACCGTTGTTATTGACTTTTAAAGTTGTTTTACTCATAAGGGTTATTATTTATTATTGGTTATTAATTATTGTTATTAGTTATTTTAATATTGAACTGTTGTTTTGAATTTGGTGGCATGCTTTTGAAGTTTATGGTAGCCACATAACAAACCTATTCTCAATATTTTCCTGTAATGCGCTAATCTACATTAAGTTTTTGAATAAAGGAATCAGTCATCATTAGAACCTTTAACCTCAGGATTGATAATCTGAATGGTTGCTTATTAACCAGTCAGTTATGGTGTTGAATGAAGAAAGAGTCTGTTTTAAAACCGGAATGGACAACAATCCACTCAAAACGACCAACCAAGGATTAACATTGTCCTAACAGCACAACTGAAATTAATGCTGTAATTTCGTCTTTTGACCTCTTTTGAGGTTCTATTCTTACAATATTATGACTTTACAACCTATGAAATCTCAACATACTGCATATTCCATTTTAGAACTCGCCTTAGTTTCTGAAGGCCATAGTCTCAAGCAGACCTTTAACAACTCACTTAAATTGGCTCAAAAGGCCGAAAAATTTGGCTATACACGTTTTTGGTTGGCAGAACATCATAATGCCGTCAATATTGGCAGTAGTGCGACCACGGTGCTTATTGGCTATGTTGCCGAAGGTACCCAAACCATTCGTGTAGGTTCTGGCGGAATTATGTTGCCTAACCATTCGCCATTGATTGTTGCCGAACAATTTGGTACCTTAGGTTCATTGTATCCCAACCGTATCGATTTAGGCTTGGGAAGAGCCCCAGGAACGGATAGGGAAACAGCTCTCGCCATTCGCTCCGATTTTATGCAAGCCACACATTCATTTCCTAAGGATATTGAGGATATCCAACAGTATTTTTCTGTAGACAATGCGCGCTCTAAAATTAGAGCCACCGTCGCTGAAGGGGTAGAGGTTCCCATTTATATTTTAGGATCCAGTACCGATAGTGCCCATTTAGCGGCAAGTAAAGGTCTGCCGTATGCCTTTGCCAGCCACTTTGCCACCATTCATTTGGAAGCGGCTATAGCGATTTACCGAGAAAAATTTCAGCCTTCAGACAGTTTAAAAGCATCCTATGTCATGGCAGGTGTTAATATTATCATCGCTGATACCGATGAGGAAGCCGAAAGTTATTCGACCTCATTGATCCGAATGTTTCTGGGTATTTTTACCGGAAAACGGGAGTATATGCAACCACCAACGGCCATGACCCAAGAGTTTAGGGAAATCATGCAACATCCTCAGGTGCATCAAATGTTGAAGTATTCCTTTGTTGGGAGCAAAGCCACCGTAAAAGCCCAAGTAAAGGATTTTTTAGAGAAAACCAAAGCCGACGAACTGATTGCAGTGACCAATATTTATGATATCAACCATCGGATCCGATCTTATGAATTGTTTGCGGAAATTATGGACGAGTTGAATGCTGAAGCTGCGGTATAATTTTATTGACAATGACTATGGCAAACCACTCTTTAATTTTCGATTTTCAAACACAACAAAACACTGCTAATTGGCTGGTGATCAATGATGGGGTGATGGGCGGACTTTCCAAAGGGATGATAAAAGTGAATGAAGCGGGAAATGGACTTTTTTCAGGTTTTGTCACCACCGAGAATAACGGCGGTTTTTCTTCCGTCAAATATGCTGTTTCTAAAGGAGATGTATCACATTTCGATGCTGTAAAAATAAGAGTCAAAGGCGATGGTAAAATCTATCAATTTCGGATCAAATCAGACCAAACAAAAGAGTATTCCTATGTTAGTGAGTTCAAAACTTCGGGCGATTTTGAAACTATAACGCTTCCATTTGCCGACTTTTACGCAAGTTTTAGAGGCAATAAACTTGGGATTCCAAATTATAGCGGAAAACAGATGGAAGAAGTGAGATTTCTAATCGGCAATAAAAAAGATGAGGATTTCGCTTTGGAAATTGAACGGATATGGTTGGAATGATGGCTTGCATTTTCATGAATTGGACGTCTTCCATGGCTCTCAATCTGGATAACCTGTAATTTTTAGAGTCCGATTTTCTTATCTTCCTAACTTTCCATTGCGCATAAATCAATCAAATGGTGTTATTCCCTGCCTAACTGTGGTTATCTTTGCACAAAACATAGTCTATGTCGCCACAGTTTTCAGAATTAGGAATCAATGAGTACCTCCAAAAAAGTTTAACCAATTTAAAGATGTCCGTTCCTACGGATATCCAAGTCAAGACCATTCCTGTCATACTCAATCAAAAAGAAGATGTGGTGGTGATGGCTAAGACCGGAACCGGAAAAACGGCGGCTTTTGGTGTACCCTTGCTACAATTAGTTGATGTTTCAAATGCTAATATCCAGATGCTAATTTTAGCACCTACGAGAGAATTAGGACAACAGATATATAATAATTTAGTCGCTTTTGCTACAGATAGCCCCGACGTTTCCATCGCCTCTGTATGTGGCGGCATCCCCATAAAACCTCAAATAGAACGCTTGAAATCGCCAACACACATTGTGGTGGCTACGCCAGGACGCTTGGTCGATTTAATGACTCGTGACGCCATTGATATTAAAAGCATCCAGTATTTAGTTTTGGACGAAGCCGATGAAATGGTCAGCGCCCTAAAAGATGAAGTGGATGTCATTATCAAAGCCATTCCAAAATCGAGACGCACATTGTTGTTTACGGCCACCATGCCTGGAGCCATCAAACAATTGGTTCAAAATTACATGTCCAAGCATGTGTTGCATATTGAAACGGATATGGCTAGCACAGGGCACCAAGGCATTGATCACCAATATATGGTTGTAGAACCTATTGAGAAATTGGAGGTGTTGCTTCATTTTCTAAGTTCCAAGGAAGGTGAGCGCGGCATTATATTTTGCAAAACCAAGGCTGCGGTCAACAAGTTGGCCAAAAACCTGGCCATTAATAAATTCTCGTCTGGCGCACTTCATGGCAGTTTGACCCAAGGCATTCGCGACCGGATTATGGAGCAGTTCCGGGAAGGCTATATTGATATTTTAGTGGCTACCGATTTGGCCGCCCGGGGCATTGACGTCAAAGAGATCTCCTATGTGGTCAATTACCACTTGCCGGACACCTACGAAGCCTACGTACACAGAAGCGGGCGTACCGCAAGGGCAGGAGCGAAGGGCTTATCTTTGACCATTTTACAGCAAGAAGAAGTTGAAGATATTGCCGATTTTGAAAATGAACTGGGTATTGTTTTTAACGAATTTAAAAAGGTAGATGCCCAGAGCATTGAAGAAAATAACGCCCTCCTTTGGGCCAGAAAAATATTTAAGACCAAAACCAATCGGGAGGTTTCGGAAGATTTTAAAGCCAAGATAAAGACCATCTTTCATCACTTGACAAAAGATGAACTAGTCGATAAAATACTCGCCAACTACTTGGCACAAACCCGTATGGAAACCCCAAAACAGGAAGCTTCCAAAAAACGTAAAAAGAACCAATGAGCATGGCAAAACGCATCAAAGACCAACAGGATATTTTAGAAAAGTTAAATATTCAAAACTTGCATCGCATGCAAAAGGAAGCCATTGCAGTGATTGGAGAAACCACAAATACAATTTTACTATCCCCAACTGGAACAGGTAAGACCTTGGCTTTTTTATTACCGCTATTGGAGATCTTAGATCCCACCAATCCCGATGTACAGGCGCTCATCATCGTGCCGTCCCGTGAATTGGCCATTCAAATTGAACAAGTGGCACGAGATATGGGCTCAGGATTTAAGGTGAATGCGGTGTATGGTGGACGACCATTGTCAAAGGACAAAATTGAGATCAAGCATACCCCAGCGATTTTGATAGGAACACCAGGTCGTATTCTTGATCATTTTGATGCCAATCGTTTTTCAAAAGCAAGTATCAAAACACTTATTTTGGACGAGTTTGACAAATCGTTGGAAGACGGTTTTGAAGACGAAATGAAACGAATCATAGGGCAATTGCCCAGCATCAACAAACGAATACTGACTTCAGCGACAAAACTTGAGAAGATTCCAGGCTTTGTCCGCTTGGATAAACCGACCACGATAGACTACCTCACCGAAAAGAGAAAATCGACTTTGGTCATCAAAACGGTGGTTTCCCAAAAACCTAACAAATTGCCTTCCTTATTGGAATTATTGCATCATATTGGTAACCATCAAGGTATTATATTCTGTAATTTTAGAGAGAGTATTGATCAAGTCAGTCACTTTTTAAAACGCAACAACATCAGTCACTCCACCTTTTCAGGAGGGATGGAACAACAAGACCGTGAACGTTCTCTCATTACCTTTAGAAATGGTACGAGTCAAATTCTCTTGGCAACCGATTTGGCGTCGAGAGGCATCGATATTCCCGAACTCGGCTTCATCATCCATTACGAGTTGCCGAAACATCAGGAAGAGTTTATCCATAGAAACGGAAGAACCGCTCGTGTCAACGCTAAAGGCACAGCTTACGTACTAAAAGGCAGCGACGAACAGTTGCCTGAATTCATCAAGGAATCGAAACCTTACAAAACATCTACCAAAGCTCCAAAAGCAGCTCCCTTATGGGAAACCTTATTTATTTCGGGCGGACGTAAGGACAAGATTTCCAAAGGCGATATTGTCGGTCTTTTTATGAAACAAGGCGGTCTCACCCAAGAGCAATTGGGCACTATTGAACTCAAACAAGATTGTGCTTTTGTTGCCGTTCCGATTAAGGAAGCCAAGCGCATTGTCAAAATCTTGGACAACACACGTTTAAAGAAGAAGAAAGTACGGATTAGGGTGCTTTAGACTTGGATTTAGCTCAAAACTTATTGATTTTTAGACACCGATTGCACTAGTTACACCAATGGATTTGGCGTTTAATTACATACTCGCGAGAGATATTTACTGCTTCACAAATTTTACGGTTTTCTAGTCTATTCAAATGGAGAAATGAATCGGTAATAATAACGCAACTATAGGTGAAAATCCGTGATCCCGATAGGGCCATCGGAATGTGTCTAAAAAATTAAAAACACAATCCTTCTTATTTCTTAACCGGAACCACTTTCAACTGAATCACCCCCAAAGCATTCAAAACGCGTATAATCTGATAAGTCATATCCACTTCATACCATTTCACACCAAAATTGGCGCGACTCGCAAATTTGTGATGGTTATTGTGATAGCCTTCACCCATCATCAAAAAATCAAAACGAAAGAGGTTTTTGCTCGTATTTTTCATTTGGTAATTGACATAGCCATAAATATGGCCAAACCAGTTAATAATAACGCCGTGGATAGGTGCCATCATAAAAGTGATCGGTAATAATAACCATTGCCACCATGCGGTTACAAAGTAAATAAAGAACAAGACATAAAGCGCCATCCATAAGATTCGTGAAACGCGGGAGCTTGCAAATCTATCAAAGGCTTCCCACTGAGGCACATTTTTGGTAAATCGCTGATCGACCTCAATACGTTGTTTGTTGATATCCTGATAGATGTTTTTTGTTTTCCACATCATTGCAAACATATTGTCATCATATGATGGTGAATGTGGATCTTGTTCAGTATCCGTATAAGCATGGTGCATGCGGTGCATCACCCCATAGCCATAAGCACTTAAATAACTCGAACCTTGGAAAATCCAAGTGAGTATAAAAGTAATCCGCTCCACGGTTTTAGACATGGTAAACACCTGATGTGCCGCGTAACGATGTAAAAAGAAAGATTGAAAGAATAGGCCTCCGTACCAGAGCGCAATAACAAAAAGGACAATAATCATAGTTTTTTTTACAAAGATACTTGTATATGGGCTGTCAAACAATGAACCTAGATCAAGTAATGCCTTTACAATCGTCTTCTAATTCTGCTCAAAGCCTGTGCAGTTACTCCAATATAAGAGCTGATATACTTAAGTGGGATGATTCTTATGAGTTCAGGGCGTTCTTTAAAGAGCTTTAAATAACGTTCCTCGGCGGTCAGATTCAATAAGTGCTGCTCGCGTTTGGACTTGATCAAAAACAGACGTTCGGCAGCCAATCTTCCAATGAGGTTGCCTATTTCTGTCGTTTTGTAAACGTCCTGCAAATCGTTGTACGTAATGCTTAACAGGGTGGTTTCGGTTAGGGCCTCCAATTCATACGCTGAAGGCTGTCGGGTTAAAAACGAATCGTAGGCACTAATAAATTGGTCTTTAAAACTGAACCCAAAAGTGATTTCCTTTTCTGAGTTTTCCTTGGGAATATATAAGCGGACCACACCAGACTCAATAAATGAAATGTGATTTTCAATCTCGTTCAGTTTAAGGAAAACCGACTTTTTAGGAATGACCCGACGCTGTAATTTTGAAGTGAAAAAATCCCAATCCGATTGAGAAATGGTAGCTATTTGATCTAAGTAAGCTTTTATTTGTTGCAAATGTTGTAGCCCTAATAATTCAAGCTGCAAAGATATTGCTCTTTTGTTTTAAAATCAAATCTATTACGCAGAGATACCTATTACATTGTGATGCACGGAGGAATATGGAACACTGACCTGCCCGTCCGCTAAGGCGGGTGTCGCTGATTTCAATAGATAACCACTGATTTTTTTACCACAAAACTTATTGATAATGCAAACAACCTAATTGGTGTTTCCCTGAATGTCGGCGGACTGGGTCCTTTTATTTTTTGTGATTTCATTATTTGCGTCTTTGCGTGAAAAACAGAATGTTGGCAGCACTGATTCTAACAGATATTATCTCATTTTTGATATTTCCAGTTTAAGTTTGAGGCCTACTTTCAAAATAAAAGCTAAATTGCTCCTAACTATGCCTAAGTTGCTAACCAAAACTAACCTATGGATTATGTCCTCTTAATTGTCATTATTATTTTATTGATTATCCAGAATTCGAAGTATCGTAAGGAAAGTCTCAATTTAAATAATAAACTACATATCCTGAACGACAAGCTAAACACCCTCTTGTCACATTATAAAGACGGGACAAAACCTGTTGAAACACAGGATGCTGATGTTGAACCAGAAATTGTTCAGGAGCCAAAAGTTTCTGTTGAAGAGCCCATTCCTGTACAAAGGCCAACAATCCCATTGGTGGTTGAAGAAGGGGAAGCAGCTGCAACTATCGAGGTTCCCGAATCGGCGCAATCTGCATATACATCTGCACCGCTCGTAGAAGAAAACAAAGAAGTCGTACCCCCAAGACCTGGCATTTGGGCACGCTTCAAAGAAAGGAACCCCGATCTTGAGAAATTTATCGGAGAAAACCTGATCAATAAGATCGGGATTCTTATCTTGGTTTTGGGGATCAGCTATTTTGTAAAATATGCTATCGATAAGGACTGGATCAATGAACCAGCCCGCGTAGGGATTGGAATTTTAGCGGGAAGTATGGTGCTATTTATCGCCCACAGACTCCGACAGAAATATGCCCCGTTCAGTTCTGTTCTGGTGGCCGGAGCTATCGCTATTTTCTATTTCACCATCGCCATTGCGTTTCATGAATACCAATTATTTGGACAACAGGTGGCTTTTGCAATTATGGTCCTCATCACAGCGTTCAGTTGTTTGATTTCCTTGTCGTATAATCGTATGGAACTCGCCATCCTATCTTTAATTGGTGGCTTTTTGGTTCCATTTATGATCAGCACGGGTAGCGGAAACTATATGGTATTGTTTACCTATATCGCCATTTTAGACATTGGTATCTTGGCCCTGGCTTATTTTAAAAGATGGCATGTGGTGCAAGTGCTTGCGTTTGTATTCACCATGTTACTATTTGGAAGTTGGGTGGTGAATGAAATGAACGTCCCTGAGCCTCCTTATCTTGGCGCTTTGATTTTCGCATTTGTTTTTTACCTCATTTTCATTGTGACTACTGTCATAAACAATTTGCGTAACAAGGGCAGCTTTACCAAGATCCAATTGGCTATGCTCACGCTCAATAATTTTGTTTTTTATGGGATTGGCATCTTAGTGCTGTCCGAGTTTAAACCTGAATTTAAGGGTCTGTTTACAGCACTCTTAGCCGTACTGAATTTGGGTTATGCCTTGCTGTTGTATAAGAAGTTTGGCTTGGACAAAACAGCTATTTACCTCTTGATTGGATTGACCTTGACCTTTATCACCTTGGCAATTCCTGTACAGTTTTCAGGAAACAATATTACGATGTTCTGGGCTGCAGAAGCAGTGTTATTGTTATGGCTGTCGCAGAAATCACAGATTAAAAGTTACCGTTTTGCGGCCGTTGTCGTGCAATTTTTAATGCTCGGGAGCTTGCTAATGGATTGGTTTGGCTATGTGGATGCGGTTGACAATCTCTCCATTGTGTTAAATCCTATTTTTATTGCTGGTTTGTTAGTGGTGGCGTCATTTGTGAGCGTTGGTTATTTATTGCGTCACGAAACCGAGAAACTATCCAAATTCGGTTTGACTTTTAAACCTCAGGTTTATAGAAAACTTACTGGGATTCTTGCCATCATAACTGGCTATTTTGTGGGTGTCTTTGAAGTCGGACACCAAGCCTACGTACACTTTGATACCAATGACTTCATGGCCATCATTCTGCTCTATCATCTACTGTTTGTCGCGATATTCTGTTTTATATTAGAGAGAACCAAAAGTGCAGGCAGTAAAAAGTTGGTCAATATCTTGGTGATTGTGAACATCGTCCTGTTTGCATTCCTATTCATGAGAATTCCTTTTTTAGAAATTCAAGATAATATCAGATATAGTAGCTCATCTTATTTGGTCTATTATCTGCACTTGTTGTCCCTGATCCTAATCGCGTATTTATGGTATTTGCTCCTCAAGAACAATAAAGATGAGATAGGGTTTTCGGTATTTAATAGAACATGGACTTTATGGGCAGCGATTTTTGTAATTGTAGTCACGGCAAGCACAGAAGTGGTGATACAGGGACTTCATTTTATGGATGTTTCAATAGATCACACGCAGTTTGATTACGGTGCTAAAATTGAGATGATTTCGGCTGCCAAATACAAAATAATCAAAACAGGATTCCCTGTCTTATGGGGAGTTATGGCCTTTATATTTTTAATCATAGGAATTAAAAAACAGATCAAGCATCTACGAATTATTGCGCTCACCTTATTGGGGATCACAATTGTTAAATTGTTTGTTTACGATATCAGCAACGTGTCCGAGACTGGAAAAATCATAGCCTTTATCCTATTGGGCGTACTCATTTTAATTATTTCATTTGTATATCAGAAACTTAAGTTTTTGGTCGTTGACGAAAATAAAACCCCAGATAATGATAAAATCGATTAAGCTTTTCATATTGCTTTTAGGAAGCACGGCCTTTGCACAAACAACCCAAGTGAGTGGTAGCATAGATCCTGTAAAAGAAGATGGTTTGTACCGCATTCGCATTCCACATGATGTACGTTCGTATGCCACGCAAGACTTGCGCGACTTAAGAGTTTGGGACGCCAAGGGCAACCAAGTACCGTATTTTGTGCAACCTGCTTCCGACTATAAACTGACCAAAGTTTCTGATTTTACGGAATTCCAGATGGTTTCCAATACGAGAATCGCCGATTCCAACGCCACCTATATCTTTAAGAACCCTTATGAGACCATTGAAAAAGCAGTACTTTTAATTGCCAACTATCAAGGCAGCAAAAATTATAGCTTAGAAGGTAGCAACGATCAAAAAGAATGGTTTGGTTTGGTCAACAACGGACAACTGACCCAATTGAATCATCCAACGGAAACGAGTGTGTATAAGGAAATCTATTTTCCAGTGATCGACTATCCATACCTGAAACTTGTTTTTGACGATCGCCATTCGTTGCCCATCAACCTTTTGGGTATTGGTATGGCAAACACCGAAACGATCAATCTTGTACCCGTAACGCTGGAAGAAATTCCAGTGAAGAGCATCGAATATTTAGAAATGGATAAGAAGACCCAGGTCCATATTCGTTTTGACCGACCGGAAGTGATCGATCAACTTCGGATGACCATCACAACCCCCGATCTTTACAGCAGAAATGCGCTCTTATACACCCTAAAAGAGCGGGAGGTAAAGCCCAGTATGGAATCCTACCGACAGCATTTAGCGGCATTTTCCATCCGATCTGATAAAGACCTGATTTTTAATATTCCGACAAGTAGGGAACAAGATCTGTATTTGGAAATTGACAATAAGGACAATCCTAAATTGGAAATCAGCAAACTCCAGTTTTTGCAAGAACCTGTGTATTTGGTTGCCTCCCTAAAAGCCAATGATAGTTACAAAGTCACCGCGGGCGACGACCAATTGGAGTTCCCTGATTACGATATTATTGAGGTCACCAACACCACATAAACGGCATTGCCCATTGCCGAAATTGGCGCAGTTGTTTATGGACAACCAGAAAAGGCCGTTGAAAAGACCAAGTCTTTTTGGCAACAACCTTGGTTTATGTGGAGCTGCATTGGGATTGCAGTGCTGATGATTGTGTATTTTGCTTTTAATATGTTGCGGGATATGAATACCAGTGAAAGTGAGTAAAGCTTGCTTGATGATAAGAGGTTTGAGTTATACAGGGATAGTTAATATGACATCAAACTATACTATAAAAAATAATGTAAAAACTATATATATTATAGAAATGAAAAATGAATTAAAAGTTGCGGAATTCAATAAAAAACAAAATCTTTTGGATTACGTGAATCAAAACTCACATAAATTAAATATTGTATCGATCAGTTCTACTCAGGAGGCGATATCATATAAACACTTTTTATGGTATTATGATAAATAGCAAAAGAGAAGTAACGACATCCGATTAATAATAAAGCAGTATCAAACTTATGAACAGAAATCAAATCATCGGCACTGGCATTTTTAGTATTGGAATAGCAACTTATATTATCAGTGAAAACAAATCATCGGAACGGTTTCAGGCGTCGTATGCGCTATTGGTTTGGCATTTATTTTAAGGATAATGCCGTTTACTAAACGGAATATCACCAAATAATTCGAAATAATTCCCATACATAGACTTTCTTACTCCTCAGACAAGAGATTGAATCAGCTCTGAATGAGACGATTGGAGATTTAAACAACTAAGTTAAGACGTTTAACCATCAATAATTGCAAAGGGTATCAAATAAAAAAGGCTGTCCTTATGAGACAACCTTTTCTTATTACTATATAATTTCTATTATTTCAAACTCTCCAACAATTTCTCAGCAACCAACTCAGAAGATGCGGGATTTTGACCTGTAATTAAATTCCCGTCTTGAAGGACATATGGTGCCCAATCGTCTTTTTTAGAATACACAGCCCCGTTCTTTTTCAACATGTCTTCCACTAAAAAAGGAACGACGTCTGTCAATTGTACAGCAGCTTCTTCAGTGTTTGTAAATCCTGTGACGTTCTTGCCTTTTACCAATGGATTTCCTTGAGCATCCTTAACATCTTTTAATGCAGCAGGAGCGTGACATACAAAAGCAATCGGTTTGTCTTGACTGTTGAACTTTTCGATCAAAGCAATAGAAACACTATCGTTTGCTAAATCCCACAATGGCCCGTGTCCGCCAGGATAAAATACAGCGTCAAAATCGTCGGGATTCATATCAGATAAAACCTTGGTGTTGGCAATTTTCGTCTTGGCTTCTGCATCATGATCAAATCGCTTGGTCGCATCGGTAGCAGCATCTGGTGTGTCACTGCTGGGATCTATGGGTGCAGCACCACCTTTTGGGGTGGCAATGGTTATCTGTGCGCCTTTGTCCAATAATGCGTAATAAGGGCTTGCGAATTCTTCCACCCAAAATCCTGTTTTTTTTCCTGTATCTCCTAATTGATCGTGAGATGTCAATACAAATAATATCTTCATTTCTTTATCCTTTTTAATATTTGTTTTTTCTTCTGAAACGGTTTCAGAAGCATTTTGATGTTTCGCATCTTTGCAACTTGATGCCATCATCATAATGAGCATAAATGCAATTGCTTTTAATGGTTTCATTTTATAATCAATACGCCATTTTTACAATTTCCTCAACCATATCCGGCGTTAAGGATTTATGCTCGCCCATGCCTAACCAACCACGATCCGTAAAACGTTGTGAGATGATTTCAGCGATGCCATCATAATCTTTTGTGTAATCCGATAACTTGGTATCAATACCCAATTCATGGAAAAAGCCTACTGTTTTTTCAATTGCAGCGTGTGCTTTGTCATCGGTGCTGCCTTCTGTGATATTCCAAATACGTTCGGCATACTGTGCGAGTTTATCTTTCTTCGCTTCAAAATTAAATTTGTAATGATTTGGGGCTATGATGGCCAAGGTTCGTGCATGATCAATTCCAAAAAGAGCGGTCAATTCGTGACCCATACTATGAGATGCCCAATCGGCTGGCACCCCTTTATGGAGGAGTCCGTTTAAGGCCCAAGTACAACTCCACATAAAATTGGAAGCTGCCTTATAATCTGTTGGATCTTTCATAACCCTTGGGGCGACTTCCAACAGCGTTTGCAAAATACTTTCAGCAAAACGGTCTTGTAAGATAGCTCCGGTTGGATAGGTCATATATTGCTCCAAAACGTGCATAAAAGCATCGGTTAAACCATTGGCTATTTGGCGTTCTGGAAGGGAGGCAACCACTAAAGGATCCAAGATGGAAAACACTGGGAACAGCCCTTGGCCCCCCATAGTTACTTTTTGTTTGGTTTCTTTTCTGGTAATCACTGCTCCAGAATTCATTTCGGAACCAGTGGCAGGCAGGGTCAATACCGTGCCAAAAGGCATGCCTTTTTCAGTTTTAATGTTCTTGGCTAAAATATCCCAAGGATTATCACCTTCAAAAAGTGCGGCAGCCGATAGAAACTTGGTGCCATCAATCACTGAACCTCCGCCAACAGCGAGTAGATAGGTAATGTTTTGGTCTTTGATCACTTTTAAGGCCTCCATTAAGACAGCGTATTCCGGATTGGCAGGGATGCCGCCAAATTCGACGACATCTATATTGGCCAAAGCGGTTTTTACTTGATCATAAATCCCGTTTTTCTTAATACTCCCACCGCCATAAAGCATGAGGACTTTAGCGCCTTTAGGAATTTCATTTGATAATTTCTCAATACTGCCCTTGCCAAAGATAATTTTGGTTGGGTTTTTAAATTCAAAGTTGTTCATGTGTCTGTTTTAGTTGCTGATTTATATTTTAACGACCATTTTCCCAGTATTTTTGCCTTCAAATAGATCCATAAAAGCTTTTGGGATGTTTTCAAAACCTTCTACCACAGTTTCGGTGTAGGTGAGTTTTCCTGCTGCCAACCATTCTGCCAACTGCTGCATGGCTTCTGGAAATTTTTCTTCATAATTCGAAACAATAAAGCCTTGCATTAATGCACTGTTTTTAACTAGAAAGGGCTGTACACTGATGCTTTTCGGAAGTTCTGTATTGTTATAAACTGAGATGGCGCCACAATTGACAATGCGCCCAAATTGATTGATATTAAATAATACCGCATCCGAGATCGGACCGCCCACATTATCAAAATAAATATCGATACCGTTTGGTGCTGCTTTGGCAATGTCTGCGCTCATATCCTTACTGGTGTTATAATTGATCGCAGCGTCAAAGCCAAATTTGCTTTTTAACAGATCTACTTTTTCATCGGTACCCGCAATGCCAATAACGGTAAGGCCTAGATTTTTAGCGATTTGCCCAACTACAGATCCAACCGCGCCGGCAGCTCCTGAAACGATAAGTGTTTCGCCTGCCTTAGGCTTCCCAATCTGGGTGAGCCCTAAATAGGCCGTCAGCCCCGTCATGCCCAAAATACCTAGATAGGCACTTAAAGGTGCTTTCTCACCATCTACTTTCATGAGGTCTTTTCCTGAGGATACTTGCTGGGTCTTCCAATCCAACATGCCCATAACGAATTCCCCTTCTTTAAAGTTGTCGTTTTTGGAAACGGTCACTTTAGCTACCACGCCAGAATATATAGGTTTGTTGAGCTCAAAAGGAGCCGCGTACGATTTGGCATCGCTCATACGACCTCTTAAATATGGATCGACAGAAACGTAAACGGTGTCTAAAAGTATTTCGCCTTCTTTTGGCGTTAGTTTGGTGTCTTCTTTTACAAATTCAAAATCTGAAAGCGTAGGACTTCCTTTTGGTCTGTTTTTTAATAAAATGGTCTGTATCATTTTTGTATATTTTGTATTTATTATTATTTATTGTTATTGTAATTACCGCTTTAATTAACGATAGTTAATTATTTGTGAAACAGAAAATTGAAATTTATATTTTACAATCTTGACTTAAAATTCAATCTGTCTTGAATCCTGATTCTTGGTTCTCAATTCTACTTTACTAACACCCAAGCCGTCTATAGTCTTTCTTCTTTATTCTTTCATCTTTATTCTTGACTTTTGACTCTTAATTCCTGATTCTAAAAGAGAAGCGGTCTTAATACTTAGTACTTAATACTATTTCTTAATACTACTCCAAGCCGCTTCATAAGCTTCCTCTATCTGTTTTTCATCCAATTTAAACGACCCGCGTTTCTGTGCCATCATCAAAAACGACAGCGGATTGATCGCATATGCATATAACAGGTAATCGGATATCGGTTTGATGATGCCTTCATCCTTTCCGCGTTTCCAGAGGTCGAGTAGGGGTTGTAAGTGCTTAATGCCTTCCTGCAAGCTGGGCTCATCTATAATGGGCGTATTGTCGCATTGTGACAAGAACATGGCGCTTTCAGATGCGTTGAGTTTGAAATCGGCGATGCGTTTCCAGATATGTTCAAAACCTTCTTCAACGGACATGCTTTCCTCATAACCTTTAAAGGCATAGGCTGTATATTGTGCTTTGACGTCGATATAGGTTTTGTTGACCAAATCCTGCTTATTTTCAAAATACAGATAAATGGTCGCTGGAGAAACATTGGCCAATTTTGCAATCTTACTCATAGGGGTGGCATGGAACCCTGCATTGTTGACCAACGCGATGGTCGCGTTGATCAGTGCATTGCGCTTGTCTATACTTTTTTGAAGTTTGGCCATCATATTTTGATTTGAGTACAAAGATACAAATAAAAGTGAATGTTCATTCTTTTTTAACAGAGCTTTGGGAGTTATGGAGTAGAGGTGTAGAAATAGGTTGTAATGTACTATTGGAGAAGGTTTGATTTCGGGAGAAAGTTAGACTAACGGCTTTTGCTTCTATTTTTTTTTAAGACACTTACCCATAGCTATCAAGATCACGGATTGTCACTTATTTCTTTTAAATCGGTCGGCATTTAAATAGTAACTCAAACAAAATTGCAAGGACAAGACTATAAATATGTAATAGCATAGTCATAGTTCCGTGTTTTTAATCTATGTTTGACTTTGGCGAATAATCTTGGTTAATTTATACAAAGTCACACCCTAAAGTATTGCGAAATAACAGCAGTATAATAACATAAAGTTTGTTATTTGTTTTCAAACATCTCAAATCAATGATTGCATCAGATACTTTAGTGACCTATATGTGGATTTTGTTGGCCGTTTACGCTGCCGTCATCTTGTTTTTTGTAGTCAGAGGGGCACGTAAAAACAAGAACATCCAAGATTATGCGGTTGGAAATATTGGCTTTCCATCGTGGGTAGTCGGCTTGTCCTTAGCGGCCTCCATGACCAGCGCCGCCACATTCATTATAAATCCGGGCTTTATCGCACTCTATGGCATTTCAGGAATTATATCCTTTGCCTTGGTATTGCCCTTGGCCGCATTTATTTCGTTGATCGTGTTTACGAAAGGCTTTGCCCGACAAGGAAAAGCAGTCAAGGCCACCACCATGGCCCAATGGATAGGAAAACGCTATGAAAGTAAAAACTACGCTATTTTCTTTGCTTTTGTCGCCCTATTATTGATGACTTTTATTGTCTTGATCAATGTCGGACTCACGCAGGTCATCTCCAAATCGCTTAATGCCGATCCGTTTTATGTGTTGATGGGCATAACTGCGTTTGTATTTGGCTATATGATGTTTGGTGGTGCCAATTCCATGGTCTATACCAATACCATTCAGGCCATTATCATGTGCATTGTAGCCCTGATCTTGATTGGCTCTGGTGCCGAATATTTCACCGATGGGATTGGTGGTTTTTTCGATAAATTAAAGGCTATTGACCCTAACTTAGTTAAACCAACCAATCCTTCGAGTTTTCTGTTTCGTGATTATTTTGAGATCATTGTCACCCAAATCGTAATAGGTGTTGCCATTGTATGTCAACCGCACATCATCACTAAATCTTTATTGTTAAAAGATTCAAGCAAGGTCAATACGTATTTGTTCAGCGGGATTGCGTTTATGATCATTTTCTTTTTAGTAGTCATCGTGGGCTTGTATGCCCGTATCAGTTTTCCAGATTTTATGGTAAATGGAACTGCTTTAAAAATGGATGAAATTATTCCAACCTATGTGGTGACCAAATTCTCGGTAGGCGTAGGTCTGGTGATTGTAGTTGGGCTTATATCCGCAGGGTTATCCACTTTGGAGAGCTTAATACAATCTTTATCCATTACGGTTACTTCAGACATCATCAATCCTTTGTTCAAAGATAAGTACACCGCAAAAACAATATCCATCAACAAAGTAGTCATCATCGGACTGGCCATTGTCAGTTTTTTATTGAGTTGGAACCAAATTCAAAACCCAGACATCAGTGTGGCCATCTTTGCCCAAAACGGCGTTTACGGCTATTTTGCCGCCGCCTTTGTACCGGTGCTTTTTGGAACATTTTTAAAAAATGTGTCCACACGCTCTGTATTTATTGCCAGCATCACGGCCATCGTTGTGCATTTTGGTATATATTACGGACGGATTACACCTTATATGCAAGAGCCCGTAAACAATCCAGGGGTTTCTGCGGCTATCGGCATTGTGACCTCACTCATTGTAGGGTATATATTTTATAAATTAGACGAAAAGAAACAACGTGGACACATTAGATTGGACAGCTAAATGGGCGGATTATACGCCAGATAAGATTGCAATTACTTCGTATGACACCAATAAGAGTTATACGTACAGTGATCTGCATACCTATGCCAATCGCCTCACTGATAAGTTTGTCGACCTCCAGTTGGAAGAGGGCGACAGAATTGCAGTTTTGGCCGAACACAGTTTGGAGTATATTGCTCTTTTTGTGGCCTGTCAACGGATGGGCATCATCTTGGTACCATTAAACTATCGCTTGTCTTTAAAAGAAATCAGCAAACTCGTTTTAGATTGCACGCCAAGTTTACTAATTTACAATGCCAACCATCAGGATAAAGTGGCGCAGCTCTCGCTTCAAGACTTGAGAACCATCTCTTTTGATGCTCTTAGACACTATTATCAATTTTCTGAAACCATCTCGGAAAAAACCTTCCAAATCAAGGCGGACAATCCGCTGTTTATCTTTTATACTTCCGGAACTACGGGAGCTCCAAAAGGGGTCATTTACACCAACAAAATGCTGTTTTGGAACAGTTTGAACACCTCCATGCAACTCGGGATCACATTTCGAGATTCCACCATCAATATCTTGCCACCTTACCATACTTCGGGTTGGAATATTTTTGTAACGCCGCTTTTGCACAAAGGTGCGCATATTGGGATGTTGGAGAAATTTGATGCAGAAAAGACCTTGTGCTTATTGGAACTCAACAAAACCACCTTATTTATGGCATTGCCCACCATGCTGTTGATGATGCAGCAGACCCCAATTTTCAAAAAGGTCAACCTCAAAAGATTGCGTTATATCATTTCTGGGGGTGAAAAAGTACCATCAGAACTGGTAACCTTTTGGAAGAAAGAAAAGAACATCTTTATCAGGCCTGGATATGGTTCCACAGAAGCTGGACCAAGCATCACCTCATTGCATCATAAAATGGCGCAGTTGAAACCAAATTCCATTGGGAAGCCCAATTTTTATCTGGACATCAAGATTGTCGATAAGAAAGGTAATAAGGTCAAACCGAATGAGGTCGGGGAGTTGTGCATCAAAGGCGATATTGTCACGCCCGGCTATTGGAACAACTCTGTGAAGACCAATAATAAAATCAAGAAAGGCTGGCTGTTTACAGGAGATTTCGCCTATGCCGATGATGAAGGCTTTCTGTATATGAAAGGGCGTAAAAACGACATGTACATCTCCGGTGGTGAAAACATTTACCCTCAGGAAGTCGAAGCGCAACTGGAAGATTTTGAGGATATCACCAAAGCGGTCGTGCTCAGTGTCAAAGACGACAAATGGGGACAATGCGGCATAGCCTTTGTAACAACGTCCAATAAGGAGCTTTCTGTAATACAGATCCGCGAGTTTTTAAAAGCAAACCTTGTGGCTTTTAAACATCCTAAGTACATCTTTATTTTAGACGACATTCCAACCACAAGCTTAGGGAAAGTATGTAGAAAACAGCTTTACACTTATTTTAACACCATCAATTCTGAACCATGAAACATTTTAGCTTCGTATTAATTGCCACCTTAATCAATGCGTCTGTTTTTTCACAAACCACTCAAAAACCTATGAAAGAGCTACTTTCAGACTATGAATTTACAACCTACTCGACCATTTTGGATGGCTTGGACATAAGCTATATCAAAGAGGGATATGCCGATAAAACCTTGCTTTTTGTTCATGGATTGAGCAGTAATGCGGACGCTTGGTCCAAAAACATTGATGTTCTGAAAAACAATTACACCTGCATTGCCTTGGATTTGCCGGGCTACGGAAAATCGTCCATTCCTGATGCTGCTTATACACCATCGTATTTTGCAGAGATCCTCTATCAATTTGTTGAGAAATTGGAATTGGACCATGTTATTCTCGTAGGACATTCCATGGGTGGGCAGGCCAGTGTCAAATTTGCCACTGCACATCCGGAAATTGTTGACAAATTGATTTTAGTTGCACCTGCTGGCTTGGAGCAATTTTCCGAAGCCAATGCGGCCATGATGAAAAGCTTTTTGACACCAGCCTCAGTCCAAAATACTACCGATGCTCAAATTGAGAACAATTATGCGCTTAATTTTTATGTGCAGCCAGAAGAGGTTTCCAAAATGATTTCGGACAGAAAAAACATTAAGGAGGCATCAGATTTCGGGCTACACTGCAACGCAATAGTAAAAAGTATTGCCGGGATGTTAGATGACCCTGTTTATGAGGATTTAAAGACGATCCCACAGCCAACCTTGATTATTTTTGGCGATAAGGACATGCTGATTCCAAATCGGTACTTCAATCCGACCTTGACCACGGAAGCGGTTGGAAAGATTGCTTTGGAGAACATCAAACAGGCCGCCTTGGAATTCATCCCCGATGCCGGACATTTTGTACAGTTTGAAAAACCAAAGGAAGTGAATACACTTATCCATGAATTTGCAAAAGAGAAGTAAACCTTTTAACACTATGATTGCATTTTAAGGATCAATATATTCTTACAGTTGGCGGTGTTAGGAAATCATCTATTGCCACGTGTCCATAATTCATTAAATCGGAAATCCCTATTCAATTCCCTTCAGATGATGTCCCCACTAAATTTGAGTCCATGAAAACAAAGCTTAAAAAGTTCACAGAGTTTAGTAAAACCATTCTCCCGAATGAGGCCAAGTATCTTGAAACCCAATATCAATTTGTAGAAGAAGAAAAGCTTCAAATCATTAAGTTGGTCATCAGTAATGCCCTGTCCCAAAATAAACGCAAGGATTTTGATACGTCCATTGACAAGCGGAAGTACTCCTATATCAAAGATTGGATTGAAAAGAAATTATTGAGCATTGATGTGGATGCCACCATTGGCTGGATCATGTCCATCAACCAAAAAATCCTAACCGATTCCATAGCGTCTGACGAGGAAAAGGAATTTCTCAACTATATTGCTTCCTATAAAACCATTGATTTTTCATTTCAGAACCTCTATGATTTGGCCAAAGAATACAAATCCTATCTCTTGGTCAGAATGCGCTATAAGGATCATCAAATTGTCTCTGATTTTATTAAAACCTTTAAAGCTCCCTATATAAAGGCGCAGGTTACCAAAGAAAAACTCTATAATGCCACTACTGAGATCACGGACCAGTACACGCTCAACAATAAAGAGACCAAGCATCTGGAAAAATGGCTCCTCAAGATTTTTAAGGACGATTCCATCAGTGGTAAAAACAGATATCAAGCCTTTGTGTTGTTGGCTTTTATGTACACCAACTACAATGAAAATGATAAGTTAAAAATGATTTTCGACCAAATTGACGTGTATTTCAGTGAGGGCCAAATGTACTCCAGACGTCTTTTATCCAATTATTACGCCAGCAGGGTGCTATTGCATTCCAAGCAGGATGAGTTTAAGGAAGCGGAGTTTTATGGCTACCTCTCCATCCGACAAAACAATAACGACACCTTGATGTATTTGAACAATTTGGTGGCCATTTTATTGCGGAACAATAAACCGGAAAAGGCCTATGCCTTAATGGAAACGCATAAGGATCTGTATAAGGAAACCCATAATTACCACCAAAAGATTGGCTATTGTTCCTATCAAATCCGGGTCTTGTCTGAACTTCATAAAAACAGTCTCGCGGAGGCCACTGCCAAAACCTTTTTAAGAAAACACAAAAATGAAGTCCTAAAGCACCGTTGGCACCATTTCTTCACCTCCTATATCAGCACCTTGATCACACAGGAAAACTATGAGGAAGTCTTGAAGCTCGCCACCAAATTTGATCTGATAGAAAAGGAGAAAGAACGTCAGAAACAAAACAATTACGTGCCCAATATTTCCTGGAGTATTTCATTGTCCCGATATATGGAAGGCCAAATCAATTCGACGCGATTATTGGAGGAAATCAAGGCCCCGCTCCTGGATATTCAGCCAACGACCAATCAAAAGCAGTTGATGGTTAAGGTCATCGATAAGCTTTCTACCAATTTACCTGATGCATTTTTGAAATTGAAGTCACACATCTAAAATTTGACCATTAAACGCTCTTTATCAACATCATAGTTATTGGTTGAGACATGTTATAGTCAGATAGTCACACTTGAAAGCTTTTGTTTTTCATGGTATTGCTTTCATTATTCCTGATAGATTGCTCTATAAATAAACTCAATCCATATTCTCACATTATGAAAAAACTATTCCTATTACTAACCTTAATTGGTTCTTTTGTGGTCAACGCCCAAGAAACAGGAGCCATTAGCGGATTAATTACAGATGCGAATGGCGTCCCTTTAGCTGGAGCCACAGTATCGATAAAAATTTTGAACAAAGGTGCCATGACCGATTTTGATGGGAGATATACCATTGAAAATGTCACAATTGGTACATACGACGTCACCATATCCTATATTGGTTACGAAACTGTGACAAAGAATGTTATTGTCGCTTCAGGACAAACAACAGATTTGAGCACTTCTTTGCAAGGTTCAGATACGGTTTTGGACGAAGTCATCCTGACAGCAAGCAAAAAACCACAAAAGATTACCGATGTTCCAGCGACCGTAAACGTTATTTCTGCGAGGGAAATTGGTGAGTTCCCAAGCTTTAACATAGGAGAGTTGGCAGCAAGACAAAAAGGAGTGGACTTTGTAAGAGCTGGTGTTTTAGGCACTGGTATCAATATCAGAGGATTTAACTCCTCATTCAACTCTAAGAACCTCCAAGTTACTGATGATCGTTTGTCGACCTTGATCGCCACAGGATTGCCAATGGGCTCTTTTGTAACTATTTCAAAAGATGATATTGAGCGTGTTGAAATTCTGTTGGGGCCTAACGGAACCCTATATGGTCCGAATGCCCATAATGGATTGGTGAGCACGATCACAAAAAACCCAAGAACTTCTGAAGGAACCACCTTCGCAATAGGTGCGGGAAACCAAAATGTATTTACCGGAAGAGTGCGGCATGCACAGATTATTGATGACAAGTTTGCCTATAAGGTCCACTTTGAAAGAGCTCAAGGAACTGAGTTTAATTATACAGACAGTGTTTATGTTGGAACAAAAGGCTATAAGGAACTCGATCTAGATCGTGATTTCACCTCTCAAAAATACGGAGCTACGTTAAACTATAAACCAACTGCAGGCTCAGAACTTACGGGTTATTACGGACACAGTAACAGCAGTAATATTGGCGTCACAAGTGCTGGGCGTAACCAGATAAAAGACTGGAGAATTACAGAAGCACAATTAAAGTTTGTTTCTAAAAACTTTTTCGCCAATACGTATTACACTTGGAGTAAAACAGACGACACCTACGCTATGAACCAACGTACTCAAAACTACGTGTCGTTCATAAACAATGGGTTTTCTGAAGAAGAAGCCCGTGAGCGTTCCTATAGAGAACAATGGTTTCAATTGGGCGAGGGTCAAGGAAACGGCATTCCGCTTCAACGTGGGGCGTTATTTGTAGACGATTCAAAACGATTTAACGCAGAGGCCCAGTACAACAACAATTGGGATGAATTCTACTTAACTGCAGGCGCACAATACCAAAAAGACATGGCCGACTCGCATGGCACGTATCTTTTGGATGAAGGCGGCATCGATTTGGCACAAACTGGTGTCTATACACAATTGGAATATAAGCTAGAGGATTCTGGCTGGGGCTTCTTGTTTGGAGCACGTTTGGATAACCACGATTTATATGGTTCCAACTTTATCCCAAAAGCAGCGATCACCAAAAAAGTGAATAACGGTACCTTCAGAATTACTTATGGAAAAGGAATGGCCGTGCCATCTATTTTGAATCTTAAAGGAAATTTATTTGGCGGATTGGTATTGGGTAATGGCGAAGGATTTACACTGCAAGACGGTACCAAGATCCCTAAGTTGGACGTCGAAACCATCAACTCTTACGAGATTGGCTACAAAGGAAGACTGTCCGACAAATTGTTTATCGATACCAACGCCTATTACAACGTATCTGACAACTTTATCAGTCCATTGGTCAACGTTGCCGCAAGCAGTCCGGTTACCCACGTTGGAGACAAACCAATAGGAGAAGTGGTTCCAGGTTCTAACGGTGCCGTTATCTTGACTTACTTGAACTTTGGCCATGTGGATACCTACGGATTTGATGTTGGATTCAACTATTATTTCAACGATAGCTTTAGAGGTGTATTCAACTACTCCTACTTTGGTCGTACGCTTGATCTGGATGACCCTGCCAATGACGGGAATTTAGACGGTGTTGTTTTAGAAAGTGAATTGCCTATCAATACGCCAAACCATAAATTCAGCTTGGGACTTCACTACAACAAAGGGAAATTCTATGGTGCAATCTACGGTCGCTTTGTAGAAAAATATGATTTCTTCTCCGGAATCAATGTCGCTGCAAAAACCCAAGATATGGATGGTGATGGTGTGAATGAAATTGTTGAAAATGCTAGAGTTGGAAGAACTTGGAACTACGGCCAATTGGGCGGTTTCACGGTAGATGCCAATGCGGGTTACAATATTACGGATGATCTGTCTTTAGGCGTGAACATTACCAACTTATTTAATGCTGAAATCAGAGAGTTTGTAGCGTCACCAGCAATCAGCACCTTGATTTCTTTTGAATTAAAATACAACATCAATTTCTTTAAAAAATAAAGAGTTCAAACCAATTAAGTTTCTATACCATGTCAAAAATACATGCTAATGATATTGAACTTGATTATGAAGACCACGGCACCGGAAAGGTACTGCTATTGCTTCATGGTTTGGGATCAACAAAAAAAGATTGGGACGCACAAGTCCCTTTCTTTTCTAAAACATACCGCGTGATTACGTTGGACTTAAGAGGTCACGGCGATTCTTCCAAGCCTAAGGACGCTTATGGCGTTGGGTTGATGACTGAAGATGTCAAAGCCTTCTTAGATCAATTAAAAATTAAAAAAGCAACCTTTGTAGGATTTTCAATGGGTGGGGCAGTGGCCTTTCAAATGGCGGCCAGCCATCCGGAATATGTTGAGAACTTGGTGATTGTCAACAGCGGCCCCGATTTTAATGATATGGGCGCCATTGGCGAAGAGCTTTTAAGAAGCAGAACGGAGTTTCTGGAAACCAAAGGCCTGGAGCAATTGGCGAAGGAGATCTCATTCAATATGTTTCCCGAACCACATCAAGTGGCCTTGCGTGAAGCCTTTGAGAAACGCTGTAAAAGCAACGACTATAATGCCTATTACAAATCCTTTGTGACCTTGATGGATTGGGGATTGGGCGATCAATTGGAAGCCATTTCCACCCGAACCCTCGTCGTAGGCTCGGATATGGATTATACCCCGGTAACCTTTAAGCAAGCTTATGTATCGCGCATGCAAAATGCAAGCCTGTCCATCATAAAAAACTCGAGGCATGGCGTGGTTATCGACCAACCAGAGGCTTTTAATCGTGAACTTAAAAAATTCTTGGACCATGAATAAAACCGTACTGATTACAGGAAGCACCAGCGGCATTGGTCTGGCCATTGCCACCCGATTTGCCAAGGAAGGTTATGACATTATGTTTCATGGCCTGGAATCCAATGGCGATGCCATTGCAAAGGAGATAGGTGCGAAACACAAGGTGAAAGTGGCGTTTTCCAAGGCCAATTTGCTAAAGTCCGATGCCGTGGAAGACCTGATCGCAGAAACCATCGCCACTTTTGGCGCCTTGCACGTCTTGGTCAACAATGCGGGCATTCAGTTTGTATCGCCCATTGATGATTTTCCTAATGAAAAGTACGAGAACATCATCGCCATCAATATGAATGCAGTGTTCTACGCCTCCAAAGCAGTGTGGAAACAGATGAAGCAACAAAAGTTTGGACGGATCATCAACATCTCTTCCGTGCATGGCCTGAGGGCCTCCGAATTCAAATCGGCGTATGTGACCGCAAAGCATGGGGTGATTGGGATGACCAAGGTCTTGGCTTTGGAAGGCGCGCCGTTCAATATTACCTGCAACGCCATTTGCCCCGGCTATGTCAAAACCCCTTTGGTGGAAGGTCAGATCAAGGACCAAGCCAAGGCACACAAGATGACCGAAGAAGAAGTGGTAGAAAAGGTGATGCTGGTCAAGCAGGCGGTTAAAGAGTTTGTTCCGGTGGAGGCCATTGCGGATATGGCGGTTTTATTGGCGAAGGACAGCTCGACCACCATTACAGGGACCTCGTTTGCCTTGGATGGGGGATGGAGTGCGCAATAGGATTTTCACGGATTGATTAACAGACCTCGAAACTCTTTAAAAAGCCCTTGAAGTGGCGGGTGGATATGCCACTTTAATTTTTAAGTTTAATTTTTATTGATTAATAACCTCTCAGGATTTATCCGATAACTCTATCGGGACTGGGAGGTTTTCTATTAACAAACTTTCCTTACCGTAACTTGTGGTTAGCACTCTTGATTTGGATGATGATTTTGAATTTAAGGACTTAACTAAATTCTCCTCCTTTTTAAGGAGGAGTGGCTTCTGCTTCCGCAGAGAAGCAGAAGGCGAGGTGGTTCGACAGTTGATAAATAAACTGTTTTAATTGTCGTTGGTGATGTTAAAGCTAAACCTGGATAAGAGTTTTTCGTAACAACAGATAAACCACTGGTTTTACTTGACAGGTTCTGAAGGTAAAAGTTGGCACGAGAAGGGACGCTCACGGCAGTAATAAGTTTATATTTAACAACCCTTCCGTCTTTAAGCTCTTTTCTGAGCTTAAATCCACCTTCCCTTAAAAAAAATGGAAGGAATCTTAGTTAAGAAACCTTAGTCAGTAACAACTTTTAATTTACAAACCTTCCTTACCGTAACTTGTGATAAGCACTTTTGATTTGAATGATGATTTTGAATTTAAGGACTGAACTAAATTCTCCTCCTTTTTAAGAAGGCCCGTCAGACACGTCGGGCAGGCGAGGTGGTTTAAATTAAAAAAAGTCTTAATCAACAAACGCCGTCCTACCTTTTAGGAAAGCGATTAAAAACGGGTGGATAATTTTCAGTAAATTAATTTTTGAGCTATATTATCCTTCTTTTTAAGCTGGAGTGGCAGCCATTACAAAAACAGCCGAAGTGCAGAATTCAAAAAAGATAAATACTGGTCAAAAATATAATTAAAACATGAGACCGGAAGAAATCAAGACAACCATCGATGAGCAGCAAGTACTAAAAAGATGCGGTTCAGCATAAGCTTATAGAATAGTAGTTTAACGGAAATAGAAAATGAAAGCCAATACAGAAAACTTATATAAACACGTTGCTTTCTTGACCTCCATATACCCTTATCGGAACTATAAAAATATAGAAAGTCTTCAAAAAACGGCAGCTTATATTGAGGCGGAAATTAAGGACATTGGTTTACCTACTAAGAGACAACAATGGGAAGCTAAAGGGAATGAATACACAAACATTATAACTTCTTATCAACCCCAAAAAACAAAACGCTTTATCATAGGCGCTCATTATGACGTTTATAAGGAAATAGCTGGAGCAGACGACAATGCCAGTAGTGTAGCCGGCTTGTTGGAAATCGTACGAATACTGACTGAAAGCGGCTTGGAGTTAGCCTACGGAATTGATTTTGTGTTTTATTGTTTAGAGGAGCCTCCGTTTTTTAAAACAAAAAAAATGGGAAGCTATATTCACGCCAATTCGCTTGCCAATACCAACAAGAATTATATAGGGATGATTGCCCTTGAAATGATAGGCTACTATCGTGAAGATAAGGAGTCTTATGATGACTCTATTTATAAAAACCAATTGATAGTTTCCGGAATTAAAAGCTATGATTCCTTTAATAGGAAAATCTCCCAGCTGCTGAAAGCGAATGGCAGCATGGACTCTCGCTGGATCTCTCTTGCCGAAAACTACCCAAATAATGGACCTTCAGATCATCGCAATTATTGGCAATTTGATATTCCTGCGGTAATGATTATTGGAACCGGAGGCCATGGAAATCCGAATTATCACAAAGCTACAGATACCATTGAAACACTGGATTTTCAAATTATGACCGATGCGGTGAATAATATTGCGTATGCTTTGTTTAACTTTTTGGAATAAAAATGAGGTAAGATTGTAGGCGCAACTGACGCAAGCGTCCCGCTCGTGCTCACAAATACTATCGGGCACTATAAACCATAGAATAGTTTTAAAAATACGTAGTTCTACTTATAGGAATGTTTAGAGAAAGGTGGTAGATTGGAGGTTGAAAATTTGGATCGATAAGGTTAAATAACTAAAGTTAGTCCTATTGGCACGCTGAAAGCAGATATAATCAGGCTTAGTGCTTTTAAATGTAAGTTGTACGCAATAACAACATGAACGTATTATAAACAAATTAAATGTGCAATTTTATCACAGAGAATAAAGAAATCATAGGTCTTTTTGCTAGTATTGGTACATTTATCTCTTCAATAATTGCAATTTACACATTAGTTGAAGTAAAAAAACAGAGATTATCTACCTATAAACCAGAAATATTATTAAAATCATTTTTAGTTTATATAAATAAAAGTCCTTTATGCTTAGAACCAGAGGAACTACAATTATTTAAAACAGAAAACTTCAATGAATACAAAGACAATACTTCAATAAAAAAAGAATATGAAGTAAGTTCTTTATATAAAATTGAGAATTTAGGATTTGGTATTGCTAAAAATATAAAAGTAACTTGGAATTTTGATATGCAGACGGCTTTAAAATTATTAGAAAAAGAATTAAGTCAGGAATTTCATCTTAATCAATATAAGCCTCTAAATTATTATTTTATTCATAAAAAGAACAATGAAAAATTTCAAATAACTCTTAAAAATGAAAAAGAAATAATACAAACTACAGATTATATTACACCTATTAATATAAAAGAGCATACTCATTATCACTCAATTCCTAAGGATATTACTATTATACACTTTTTATACTTCATTTTTAAGAATAAGCTAACTAATACTGTTAATATTAATAATAGTTATGATTCTGAATTTGAAAACTTTCCTGTTATTAAGTTGAAAATTGAGTACTTTGATTTAAATGATAAAAAATATATCAGTAAATATAAATTTAAAACATCCATTGTTTCTACCCAGATTAATGATGAAATTGATATGAGAAAAGAATTCGGATATTTACTGTTTGAACCTGAATAAAATTACAGCGTACAATAGTGTGTATAAGCAATGGTTTGTTCTCGCCTACTTGGAAATGAAAAATGGAATATGGAGGATATTTTATAGAAATATATTTTTGGGATACTTTAATGAAAATGAATTAAGAACTAAAGAAAAATCAGTAAGGTTAGAAATTAATTTAGTGTAAAGACTAATCTATAACATGTGTAAAGAATGTGTCTTAACGAACAGATAAAAACAACCACCGCTGGCGCGAGCGTCCGGCTCGTGCTCACAAATACTATAGGCCATTATCACCCATAGGATGGTTTTAAAAATACATAGTTCTACTTATAGAAAAGCTTAGGGAAAGGTGGAGATTGGAATTTGAAAATTTGGAGCAATAAAAGCTAAATAACTGACGTTGCTTCTTAACTCGCTTAGGACAAATATGATCATGAATAGTGATTGTAAATTTAAGTTGTGTGTAATCTAAAGAATGACAAATCCATATAAAAAATATCTCGACCAACTTTTTGAAAAGCTACTTTATTATCGACATATAAGTGGACGAATAAATAAAATATTACAAAAGGAAATTTCCCTATACAATACAGATATAGCTAACATTTATTTTGCTTCTGCTCTCGTTATCAGCGACTGGACTGGTCCAACTGATAATGGTTGGGAATTAAATTTTCATACTGGGATTTATAGCGAAACGACGAAAGACAATTACAAAAAGGAAATTGAAAATATATCCTCAAGTCAATTATGTCTTCTTTATTCTCAATCTTTTGAATCATTTGAAAGATTTTTAAAAGATTGTCTTTTTGATAAACTCGAACGAGATAATGAAATCAAGAAATATGTAATTTCTTTACTTCCCAAAAATCAAAATTCAGTTATATCAAGAAAAAATATGCCTGGTGGTAACCAATTATTCAAGATATTAAAAAAAGTAGGCGGAAAAACTTTTAGAAAATTTACTGCAAGTAATAATCTTGATATAAAATTAAAAGAATTATGGACAATCTTATCAGAAGTAAGACACGCAATAACTCATAATGAATCAGCAATTGAATTAACTCGGATTAATAAATCGGACCACCATTTTGATATTTTCAATTATCTGTTCAATTCTAAAAAAATTTCTGAAGATCAATTATTAATCGAATTAGATTATAAAAAATTTGAGAAACTTATTAAAAGATTCTCGGAATTTGCTTTTCAAGTGTTTAAATTGATAAGTATTGAAGAAAAGTTAGAATGGAAAAAATAATAACACCCGCTGGCCCGGGCTCCCGCTCGTGCTCACAAATACTATCGGCCAATATAAACCATAGAATAGTTTTAAATATACGTAGTTCTACTTATAGGAAAGGTTAGGGAAAGGTGGTAGATTGGAGGTTGGAAATTTGGATTGATATAGTTAACTACCTAAAGTTGCACTCGCTGGCGCGAGCATCCCGCTGGTGCCTTCATAAACCATCCAATTCCTTTTCAATTGAAGTAAACACCCTCAGCCTCAAAGTCATCTTTGTGGAGGAGTAATGCTATTTTATACCCACATGTTTCGAAATTTGCTATCTTGGTGATGAATACATCTCGAAATTATAAATAATACGTCATCATGAAAAAATACTTATTCATTCTACTAATTGGATTAACCGCTTTAGGATGCTCAACAGATGATGATGCAACAGATGCTGTTTTAGTCCTATACCATCAAACGTACTGTAGTGATCCATGGGAGTCTATCGATGACAACAGAGAGTTAGCTGACAAAATAAGTACCTACTTCGCATCAGAAAATATTGCAATCTCCAATTTAAAAATTGATGACAAAGGAACACCAGAAGCCTGTTTTGGATGTGGTTGTTTAACCGGTAAGCGGATAATCTTAAAAGTGAATAAAAATGATTTAGATGCTATAAAAACCTACGGGTTTCAAGAATATAAGTAAAATAAAGTCATTTCAATACCGTGTAAAAGCAACGACATGCCAGCAAAGTACTGTGCTGAAAAAAAACCAGTAAAACCGTATGGATTCAAATCTAAAGGAATCCTGCTATCGCGAGCAGGAGGGTCATGCCGTCATTAAACCTTCTATTCACTTTAAATTTCAGCAATCATCCTTACCACAACGGCAATGCCATCTCTATATTGGGTCTATGCTGTTTTATACGTTCATAATTTGAAATGTATCCCCTTAGTGATGCTCAATTTGAATCTGAGCTACCTAAATAAAAACACTAAAGGAGCTTGTTTGCGTGTCTTAGATTTGGCTATTGGTCCAATTTGGCAGGTATTGTTAAGTTATTGGCAATCAGGGAAACGAAGGTGGATAAGACAACATGAAAGGCAGGTTTAATAAGGAAGTCAATAACTTACCACAATATTTAAACTATTTATCGATTAAATGGTCTAAATCAATAAACGGAAACAAATGAAAAATAAAATAATATTAATTTTTATGACTCTATTGTTTTTACAATCCTGCAATAAAAAAGACGATATCAACGGCACGGAAGTTGAAAACCCCATCTTGGAATTTAGTCCATCGCCTATTGCGTTGAATGGAATCGATGCGAAATTCTCAAAAGACATTTCCTATGGCCCATATCAAGAAAACACTTTTGACATCTTTATGCCCAAATCTACCGAGCCAACACCATTAGTGTTGTACATACACGGCGGTGGATTTTTAGGTGGAGAAAAAGAAAACCCTTATTCCCTAATGTGGAGTGGAAGTTGGGATTTTCCTAGCGAAATCAGAACCTTATTGACTAATAACATAGCATTCGTATCTATCAATTACCGTCTTTTGGCATTTGAAGGGGACGAAGACGGCGTTTTAAAACCTTTAAACGACGGCAAACGTTGTTTACAGTATATTCGGTCCATTAGTAATGTGCTGAACATTGATAAAAACAATATAGTGCTTTGTGGTAGTTCTGCCGGAGGCGGCATATCGGAGTGGTTGGCGTTTTCAGATGATATGGCGGACCCAACAAATCCCGATGCTGTATGGCGAGAATCTACGCGAGTAAAGGGGATTGCTGTTAAAGCTACCCAGGCGTCTTATGATTTGGAACGATACGAAACCGATATTTTTGTCGAATACAATTTTACTTGGGACGACTATTTTCAAGAGGACCCCGATATGATTCCAAGATTTAATTCATTCTATGGTATGGACTCATCAAACGAATTTTATTCAGAGCATATACTCTTATATAGACAAAAAGTTGATATGTTGGCCATGATGAGTGCAGACGATCCCGAATTTTGGGTTTCAAATCCACAGACACCAGTAGTGGAGCCAACACGGCCCAATATCCTGAACCATCATTCTTTTCACGCGCGGACACTAAAAGAATGGGGCGATCGTATTGGTATTCCCAATACCGTATCTTATGGGTATTACCACGACCCAAGTGGAGAGACTTTTGTGGATTTTCTGATTAGAAAAACACACTGATAAAGATTTTCAGAATCTAAAAAAACCAAAGAACGGACTGACAAGTAGAATACTCGCTGTTGCGCGCGTTCTGATGGTGCCTTCATGAACTATCCCATTCATTTTAAATTGCATTAACAACCATCGCTACAATGGCAACACCAGTGTTTTGGACATCAAGTTTAAAAAGCAGGAGAGGGGGCAATTGTCCATAATTTTCTTATTCGTTAATGAGATGCACAAAGCCATCTTTTGAGAGGAGCAATGTTATTTTGAAACTCTCTTTTGATATTTGCTATCTTAGCTATAACTCGTTGTGTTGAATCAGAATGGAAAAAGAAAAAAACATAGAAATACATGAGACAGCGTTTTTGACTTCAACGCTTCGTTCTTTAAATGAGGATCTGAGCCAAGATTATTTTGCCAAACTATGGCGCAACACTAAATCGGACATATGGATCAAAAAATATCTCGACCTGGTGTCTTCGGAAGAGACCAATACCCATTGTTTAAGAAATAGATATTTTCTCGATACAATTAAAACACTGGTTGATGATAACGACGTCGAAGTCCTGATCAACTTTGGATGTGGTTTCAGTATGTATCCGTTTCTATTGGATGAACGATTGATACACATAGAAATTGACAAACCGGAAATTATCGATTATAAAAAATCGAAACTAATGAACTGGCAAAAATCAAATACACTCCCCAAACGGAACATTCACTTTATTGCCGTCGATTTCAGTGAGGATTACAAACAAGATTTGCTGACTAAAATATTCTCAATTAAAAACAACAAACCGTGCTTTATCCTCATTGAAGGGGTCCTATTTTTTTTGGACAGAAAAGAAACCGATATGTTGTTCGACTTTTTTAATATGATTCAAAAGCCGGGTGATTTTATAGGAAGTGTTTCTTTCCAGGATACCCTCAAAGAAAGCTTGGCATTTCGAAAACTGATGACCTTTCTGAATCAAATCGTTTCTAAAACAAAAGAAAGCGATTATCAAACCATTGCAGATGACTATTACCGATCTCAGCCAACTTATCAACTGATTGACCACCAAGACTATTTTAGCTTGTCAGCAAAATATGGGAACGTCATTCAACTCAACAAAGAAGAGATTCTAAACGAAAACTTTTATCTGCTTAAAAAATCCAATCGATAATAAGAAAATAACATGGAGGATAAATTCAATAACAAATATCGGATACCGTCTGCCCGTTTACAATCGTGGGATTATGGTAACAGTGGATTGTATTTTATAACCATCTGTACCAAAAATCGCGAACATTATTTTGGTGACATCAGGAACGGCAAAATGAATTTATCGGAAATTGGTGACATTGTAACATCGGAATGGATCAAAACATTTGATATGCGTCCGGATATGAATTTGGAAATGGATGAATACGTTGTTATGCCTCGAAAAACTACAAATTAAGACAAAATGCCATCTCTAATTCGGACACTTTAAAAGCTGCCAAATTATTTCATCAGAATTGGGTCATTGGTCCAAGACGAACAGAAGGAGAGTTAGATAAGGATTTTTATTCAGAAAGTTTGGATATGATAGTCCGAAATATGAGCAGACATTGGCAAGAGGATTGGTCAGATTTGGATACTATAGTCGCACGAACAAGATTGGAGCATATTAAAGTGCCAACTTATATTATTGTCGGAAAGCACGATGCGGAGGATATCTTGCTAATCGCTGAAGAATATCATAGTAGAATAGAAAACTCAAAGAAAATAGAAGTGGACAATGTAGCCCATTTGCTGACTATGGAAAATGCGAAACGATTTAATGAAATTTTGAAGGAGATTTTGAACGATTAAAAACGGTGTAGCTTTGGTGTCTATATCAAGTAGTGCGATTCTTTAGTGTTTGCACATGATACCTAACACAGGTGGATGGTATCGTCAAATTTAGAGCGGATCAAATGCCAATAAATATTTAATTACCACAAGCAAAGAACAATGCGAATAGCTTTAATTATAGGGATTGGAATTCACGGATTAATCCATTTATTAGGATTTTTCAAAGCATTTGGTCTATCTGAAATTAGTCCCATTTCACAACCAATTTCAAAAATGTACGGTGTAATTTGGTTATTGACTTCTCTACTCTTTGTCAGTACTAGCATTTTAATCCTGATTCGTAATGAGTATTGGTGGCTAAGTGGTTTTTTAGCACTGATCATTTCACAAATATTGATTATTATTTTTTGGTCTGATGCGAAATTTGGCACCCTGGCCAACGTGATTATTTCAGTAGCGATAATTATTGGATATTCGAGATTCAACTTTAGGAACACCATCAACTCAGAAAGAAAAACGCTATTTGAAAATTTGAATCGCCAACCCCCAAAAATAATTGATGAAGAAGTATTGATAGGTTTGCCAATAATTATTCAAAAATGGCTGGCCAATAGTGGGATTCTCGGTAAACAGACGATATCCAACGTGTATTTGGCGCAAGAACTAAAATTAAAAATGAAACCTGAGCAATCGGATTGGTACAGTGGCAGGGCGGAGCAGTATTTCACAATTGAACCCCCAGCATTTAATTGGAGTGTTCAAATGGAAATAAGTCCAGCACTGAATGTCGCAGGTCGAGATAGGTTTGAAGATGGAAAAGGTGAAATGATCATAAAATTACTTTCACTTATTCCGGTCGCCAAGGCCAAAAACGACCAAAAGGTCAACCAAGCCACTTTACAACGGTATATGGCAGAAATCGTTTGGTTTCCGTCAGCAGCTTTGAGTCAATATATAACATGGGAGCCAATCGACGATTTTTCTGCCAGAGCAACAATGGAATATAAAGGAACAAGAGGTTCTGGCGATTTTCATTTTGATAGCGATGGGAATTTTAAAAAATTTGTGGCCATGCGTTACAAAGATGCAAATGCAATCAAACCTGTAGAATGGTCTGTCATTGCCACAAAAACGGAAGAACAGAATGGAATAAAAATACCTGTTGAGTGTGAGGCAAGTTGGGAGTTAGAAAATGGAAAATGGACTTGGTTAACATTGAAAATAACAGACTTACGGTACAATCTTAAGGATATGCCTCTGGACTAATCAATTGAATGCTTTGCCTATTAAATGACGGCGTATAACTCTGGCTAAGGGCGTCTCATGGGTTAGGTCATCCAATCATCACATTCATTTCGAAATCAACGAAAACTTTGGTAAAATATCGGACATGAAATTTTCAGTATTCCATTGGTAAATAGCGCTAAAAGTCAATAAAAAATCATGTATCTTTAGCCTTCCTAATTAAGATAAAAACCCCATTAGATTTATGAAATATTTTATGTCCTGTCTGCTTGTCGTCTTACTATTTGGTTGCAAAGAGGTCAATTCTACAGATGAAAAGGCGGTGCGTAGATTTGTAGAACAATGGAACGAGTCCCATACTCAACTTAAGTCGGCCTACCTGTCCCGCGATTATATGGACATGGTCAACTACTACGGAAAACAGCGAACCAGAGTGCAAGTGCAGCAAGACAAAAAATTGCTGTTTGAACAATTTCCAGACTATACACAGAGTATCCTAAACGACGAACTTGTCATTACGAAAGAGGCGGGAAAATATTTAGTGACCTTCATCAAACATGTCACTTATGACGGTATAGAGGCAGATTACGAATCGTATCTTACAGTGACCATGAAAAACGGGGTGTATAGGATTCTGCGAGAAGGCGTTGCGGAAAATATCAAGGATCTTGATGCACCCATTTTCCCGAAGGCTCGCGAAAATATTCGCATCCTCGCTAATACGAGACAGCTGTTTGGCGATTTTGATGGTGATGGGCTCTCAGACTTTGCGACGGTGATTTCTCCGGAGATAAGCTCCTCTGTAAATGGGATAGTAGAATGTACAGGCGGATGCCATAGTATAATTGTCTTTAGCAGTACAGATTTAGAGGACATTGTGATTGAAGGTGCCTACCAATCGCAGTTAGAAAATCTTAAAGACTTGAATAGTGACGGCGCAGACGAGATTGGTTTTTGGGATATAAAACCCACATCCAAAACCCTCTATGTTTTTGATGCCACCAATGGTAAATTGCTCACCGAACCTATTGTAATCAACACCACCGTCCATAAAAACCTCAAACTGATTGACGTTTTCAAAAAATCAGGACGCAATAAGATCACTGTCACGCGAAGCGCTGAAGTAGATGGGAAATGGATTTTAGAAACTGAAGTAGTTGTGTTGGATTAATCAAATACTTAAGCGTAAAAGTTTTAGACACCTCCCGATAGCAATCAAGATCATGAATGCATTTTTCACCTTTAAACGTGACAAATCAGATATTCTCCAGTTCACGAACATGACTACCACAAGACAGATGGAACAGACTTAAAGTCTGTAGTAAAGGCCTGTACTTGGTGCTCAAAAATTACACCTCATTAGCAAATTACAATTCCAATAAGACTACCCTTAGTTTTTAAATTCCCATTTGAGTCCAATAAACAAGGTAGTGGACACTAAAAGCAAGCCCAGATACCAAGAATTGGCAACCAATTCAAAATAGGAGATTTGGCCCTGCGCAAAACTTAAAATCATTAAGACTTGAGCTCCGTAGGGTAATAATCCCTGTGTGATACAGGCGAAAATATCCAATACTGAGGCTGTTTGTTTATTGTCCAAGTCGTATTGGTCGTTGATATTTTTGGCAATAGACCCTGATATAATGATGGCCACGGTATTATTGGCAATGGCAACATTGATGCTTGATACCAAGGCACCAATCCCAAATTGGGCAGTTTTCTTATTTCTTATCAAGGCTTTTATCTTGATCAAAATATAGTCTATCCCACCATTGAAAGCCACCAACGCCGCCAAACCTCCTGTCAATAAAGAAAGCAGAAATATCTCGGTCATGTCCGTAAAACCTACGTAGATGAGTTGTGTGAACTCGATGAGTGAGAAATCGGCATAAAACAAGCCCAAAATCCCTGCTGTGATGATGCCCAGCACCAAGGTGACAAAAACATCAAGACCGATAACAGACAATACAATAACAATAAGATAGGGTGCTATTTTTAATACAGAATAGCTATAATCAACCGTTTCTTCGACATGGGCGTCTAAACGCAAGCCTTCAAAAATAAGAATGGCACTGGTCACAAGCGCTGCAGGGATGGCTATTTTGATGTTCGCTTTAAACTTGTCGCTCATTTTAACGCCCAAAGATTGGGTGGCCGCAATTGTCGTATCTGAAATAATGGAAAGGTTATCTCCAAACATGGCACCACTCAATAAGGCGCCACAGAGAATGGCCAGAGAGAAACTGCCAGTATCTGCAAATCCAACCACAATAGGCGCCAAAGCAACAATGGATCCAACAGAAGTCCCGGTTGATACCGATAGAAATGCGGCAATCACAAAGACACCAACATAAATGTATTGGTTATTGATAAGGTCCATTCCCAAATGCACAATGGTATCGACACTTCCGGTGGCCTTGGTGACGGCGGCAAAAGCACCAGCGAGTAAATAGATCAAACACATGGTGAGGATTTTTGGATCGCCACAGCCTTCCAACAATGTTTTAATCTTAGTGTTTATGGGATGTTTAAACAGAAAAAACGCCACAATAATTCCTGCTATTACGGCAATGGGGGCGGGGAGTGCATAGAAATCCTCTTGAACAATCCCCACCCCCAAAAAGGTAAAGATAAATACGAAAAACGGCAGTAAAGCTTTAAAGCTTGGTTTACTAGTGGTCATACTTCTGTTGTTGCAGAATCGGAATAAGAAAGTGACAGCAAATATTTAGGAAGGGATAACGTTTTTTCCAAAGTATTTGGCTTATCGCTTTAGCACCTTGCTCGTTATTGCAGGTTGCTACCTCTTATTTGAGATTCTTGATAATTAAGTGTGCAAAAATAAGAGTTTATGAGAGGTAAACCTAAAGTTTTGAGACACGAATTTCACGGATTATCACGAATTCATTTGTTACCTAGATGATACCTATTCATTTCACGAATGGAGATTTTAACAAGCACAATATTCAAGGGCAGGAATTCTCTGATAATTTGGAGGTTTAATAATTACGAACTGAACTAAATTCTCCTTCTTTTTAAGGAGGAGTGGCATCTGCTTCCGGAAAGAAGCAGATGTCGAGGTGGTTCGGAAGGTGATAAAAGCATTATTCAACCGCGCAAAGGCTCTTTTCTGCCCCACCTCATATGAGGTGAGTGTCCCGCTCGTTCCCCGCACATCAAATCATTATTTATCAGTAAATCCAGTTATACTTATGCCTTTGAATATGAAATACCTACTCCGATTCCCAAATGCGTTTTTGAGCCGTTCCGAAAGCACCCAATTGATACACCCCAATCGCTGTGGCCTGAAACTTTTTAGACTGGAATTGATTCTGTGCCAAACTATCCAATAAAGTAGTCTTAGCCACGCCCAAGCTGATATGTGGATTATAATGCTCATAACTATGGGCACTCACAAATTTGGGTACATAGGCCAGAGTAAAATCATCTATGGGGGTGCCATCAGTATTCTGCACATAAGATTCTTGAGAGCCGTCAGGAATCATATATGGTTCTAAAAGCGTGATGGTTTGTTCGTGAAGTGCCATTAGTGGCAGACTTCTTTTAATGCCAATGGACGCAAAACTCTCGGTCTTATCTTTAGAATATTGTAGCTCATCTGCCCAAAGACTATCATTTTCTATGGTTTTATAAAGTCCGTTTAACGCTTGCTCAATTTTGGACAAATCACTTTCTTTAACATAACACTGCAATAAAGTGATGTGTGGAATATGATGGTCGTCCAAAGAGATATTGTCAGGGTGCTTTTCCAATATCGCTCGATTTAGTTGAATGGATTGCTGATACATATCCTCAGGAAGTGTGAGCATCACACCGATAGCTATTGTTTTTTCCTGCTTTTGAGCGCATGAACTAATTAACGTGAGAACTAAGAATAGTATAATTAGGGAATATTTATTCATTTTTGAAGATATCAGTGAGTTTCGAGATTTAAAGGATGGGAATTTAGTAAAGAATTAGATGGAATGCTCAATTTGAGATGGGTAAATTTAATATTTGCCAGATTAGCATGGGCTGGACACGTCAGAGCTGTTTTGTTTTTGTGATGAATGACTTTTCGGAATTCAGATTCATCTGCTGGCGCAGGCGTCCCGCCCGTGTCCCGGCATTCTCATAACAATTATATCAAATCTAAAATACGTAAAAAAATCATCCAAGAAATCCAATATTATCAATCGGGATGACTGCGTCGAGTTCGGCATAATTACGGGCGCTCCTGTGTTTCCATTCCCATGGTTCGATAACTAATCCTGCTATTACAGGATTGTTATGGATATAATCAAATTTTTCCTTTATTACATGAGTGCTCCATAACTCTATAGGCTGTTTATTCTGTTGCCAAAACTGATATTCTTTTTTATTACTGTTCTTTTCTCCTGCTCTTTTAAATATCCATAGCATCCATTCGCGCCTGCTCTCTTGGGGATGTTCCAAAATGCTAACAATCATCTTTTTGGAAGTGAAACCTTTGAAATCCCTTATCAATCCCGAAGGATTTTCGTTGTCATCCCGAAACAAAAGATGAATATGATTTGGCATAATACAATAAGCAAATAGGGCCATTCCTTTATTATTTCGGCAAAAGTCTAAGCTATCCGTAATGACCTTGAAATATGCTTCACGGGTAAATACATCGACCCAATTAACTACGCAAAGGAAACAAAATATGCCGCCGAAGGATTGTGGAATTTATATTTTCTACTCATGAGATTATGGTAAAAAATAAAGATAGTACAATTACTGATAATTCTGTTCGGTTTATTCTTATGAAGGCGCACGAGCGGGACGCTCGCGCTAGCCTCTGCTTCCGGAGAGAAGCAGAAGGCCTGCCTGTCCGGCAGGCAGGCGAGGTCGTTTCAAATCTGCAAAATGCATTATTATATCCACCAACCAATGCATGCTTATTACACCTATCCCTCCACAACCAAACTTTGCTTCTTAGCCGTTTTATTCACTTTAAATTGTAGCAATAACACCATCGCTACAAAGGCAACAACCGTAATGAGCGACAAGATCCTGATCTCTGCTGCAATGGATGCCAAATCACCGCCATAAAAAGCAATTCTTCTAAAGCCACTCAAAAACTGGGTCACTGGAATGAATTGCGCCACACCCGTAATCCAACCAGGAATGGCTTCTGTGGGCCAAGTAAATCCGCTCAATATAAAAGCAGGAGTGGAGATGACCATCAGTAGTTCGGTGGCTTTTAATTGGTTTGGAATGGCAACGGAAAATAACATCCCGATCATCATCGATGCTAAAGTCAGCAGTAAAGTCAATACCAGCATTGGGAAATTGAAAATATCTGCCGTAATCTTGAAATACGGAAAGTACATGGCAACAACAAACCAAATGAATGGCAACATGATCAAGAATGGCGTTGCTTTCAATAAAATTAAATATAAAGCCGATTTCTTCTTTGCTACAAGACTGGCAAAATAGCCATCTTCAAAATCCCTCGAAAAAGCTAAAGCCATGGCCAAAAAGATAATTTGCTGCATGATGGCCGCCAAGATGCCCGGCAACATAAAGTTGACGTAGTTGCCGGCCGAATTATAAAGTTTGTTGAAGTTGATCTTAAAAGTCTCATAAGAAGCTTTGGCTTGATCAGGATGCATGCCCTGTTTTTTGAGCCCTTCAATTTCCATACCTGCATTTAAGGTCATCAACACCATATTGATATTATTACTGGCGGTGTTGGCGTTGAGGATATTGGCCATATTGAGATCCACACGAATTTCTGGATGTCGTTTTTGCAGGATATCCTTTTCAAATCCGACAGGAAGCGTAATCACTGCTGCGTATTGCTCAATGGGCATTTCGTCCATAATATTGCCTGGCGTTAAGCGCACATCCTTGACCAATAGGCCCTCGTTATCCACAAAAGCATCAATAATCATGTCTGTAGTAGGACTTTGATCTTGATCAACGATGACTATCGGTAAATCGACCACCTTAGCCTGTTGGTAGACATAACCAAACAGAATACCGTAGCCTATAGGCGCACCAAAAAAGATGGCCATCAGGACACCATTTGAAAAGATGCGCTTAAATTCTACTTTAAGTAAGTTCTTAAAAGTCTTCATTGGTTATTGTTTTATAAGAATGGTGGCGTTGACATAAAATTGTTGATCGCCCGTGTCTGAAGTCGGTACCACTTTCAGTTCATAAATAGATTCGGATAGCTTATATAAAGGCGATGTACTTGTTATATCCGCATATTGCGCCAGCTGTTTGATGGCGACGATTTTAGCGTGTGTTTCATCCTTGGTATAAGGATTGACCAAGATCAGTTCCTTTCCTACTTTATAATCATAAATCCGCGATTCAGGAATGGTGAATCGGAAATACATACCGTCTGTTTTATAGCCGTTTAACAGGGAATACCCCGGCGTTAGCAATTCGCCTTCCTCCAAACTAATAGTCTCAATTGACATGTCGGCAGGGGCAATGACATATTGTTCGTCAGAAGCTGATAAAACTTCTTCCTTGGCCCCCAAAGCTCTGTCCAATTGACCACGCGCCTGTTCTATCTGTTCAGAGCGCGCCCCTTTTCTTATCTCATCACGCTTGGCTTCTAAAGCATCTACTTGCGCTTTGGCCATTTGGAGTTTCATCTTGACTTCATCAAATTGCTGTTGGCTCACTAATGAATCTTGGTACATGTTTTTTAATCGGTTATACGATTCCTGGGCAAACTCCATTTGGGCTTTTCCGGAATTTAACTGTCCCTCAATCTGATTGAGTTGCTCAGTAGTCGCACCGTTATAAGCTAAATTCAATTGGCCTTGGGCAGCGGTGATGGCGCCTTCAGCCTGCATCAGTTTGGCACTCACTTCAGGAATGTTCACCAAGGCAAGGGTATCGCCCTTTTTGACCTGCTGTCCTTCATTAACATATATTTTGTCAATCCGACCGGCTATTTTACTGCTAACTGAGATGGTTTCAAATTTCACTTTCCCTCGGTTGGGCGTAATTTGGTCGTTTTTACAAGCGTTTAATGTAACAAGTGCAAAGAAGCTAATAAGTATATGTGTATATGTTTTCATGGTCTGATATTTTTTGGATTAGTAAGTGAGTACGCCTTTGGCATGAAGCATTTCCGCAACGGCACGTCGTTCGTTAAAATAAGATTCCTGCAATTTGAAATTGGCTTTTTCAACGTCGTTTAAGGCGTCGAGCACATCGTTGATGGATGCTAAGTTGTTTCGGTATTGCTTATCGACCATTTCATACGTGTCGTTGGCCAATTCAATCTCCTTTTCAACAATTTTCGTGTTTTGCAATGCGGACTGATACTTCAGTTCTGCTTTGGTGATGCTCAATGCAATCATTTCTTCAACATCTTCAATTTGGTCTCTGTAGCGTTCACTTTCTAAACTTGCTTTTTTACTTTTCAATCGGGATTGGTTCCCATCGAAGATATTCCATTTAATGCCGGCCCCAATAAACCATTTCGGATCCAATAAGGATAAGTCATCCTCAATAAATTCATAATGTCCTTTTACCGCCACTTTCGGAATAAAATTACTTTTCGCCATTTTTGCTTGGTAAAGCGTCGCTTTTTCAGCTTCCTCCAACGCTTTCACCTCGTTCCGTTTTTCTGTTGTGGTGGCATCAGCATTAGCAAAGGCCTGTAATTCTGGTTCCAAAAGTCTCAAGTTGGCTTTAGGTTCTCCCGTGAGTTGATGGAGCAATTCAATAAGCATAATGTTATTGTGATCGAATTCCAATTGTTTGGCGGCCAATTGCTGTTGGGCAAGCTCTAATTTTTTTCGACTGAGCGGCGTGGTCAAACCATTCTCAATGGCCTTTTTGACATAAAAGATCTGCTCGTTGAGATATTTCTCTGAGGTGATCAACACCTTTTTAGAGGCTTTTACAAGGGCCAGTTTGTCATAAGCTTCAATGATTTGTAAAGCAACTTTATCTCTTTCTGCCAATCCTAAATAATTCAATGAGGTTTCCTTATGTCTGCTCGCCTTAAGGGCATTACTGGCCTCAAACCCGCTAAACAACACCCAATCCAAATCGACGGACGATTTTAAGATATTCTTATTTTGAAGGTTTGGAACCTCCTCCAATGGAATATTATCGGGAAAAGTCGAATTGAACGGCAATCCAACAGCATCTTTGATAACCAATTTTTGGGTGGCGATCAATAGGTTTTGAGTGTTGTCATCAAAAGTAATGTCATCGTCCAATCGAACAAAGCTCCCATTAAAAGTGATTTTTGGTAAGAATACGGATTTTGCCAGCTGTTGATCTACTTGCGCTTGTTCGGCATCAATACGATTGGATTGTATTTGATGGTTCTTATTCAATCCTTTATGGATTAAGTCCTGCAGCACCGGATCCAGTTGCTGTGCGGTCATAACCGACGGCAGGGCAAATGATAGGACCGTCAGAAACATCTTTAAGACGAATTTGTTTAGGTTCATTGTTGATGGTTTTTATAAATATAGTACAAAGTTGAGGAAAATATAAAGGAATTCCTTTGACATAGGTCAAATAGTGAGGTAGAGAGGGATTAGGGATTAGTAGATTAGGGATTAGTAGATTAGGGATTAGTTGTTACACAGAATTTTGCAAAGAGGTGCCAATATTTCGATATAGAACCGTCCGGCGGGTCTGCGGAAAATTAAAAGCTGTTACGCAGGTTTCACAAAGGAGGTACAAAGTTCCGCAAAGATTTGAGGATTGTTGATTTACGATTGACGATTTATGCCTGCCCTTTCGAAGCTTTTCCGGAGGCGGGATTTACGAAAAATAAAAAGTTATTCCACAAAATACACAAAGGAGACACGAAGTTGCACAAAGAGAGTGTTAGTGTTTGAGTGAAGTAGCGTTTTGCGAAAATCTGTGAAACCTGCCCGTCTGGCAGGCGGGTCTGCGGGAAATTAATAAAAATATTTCACCCTTTCCTAATCCTGCTCAATGTTTCTTGGGTCATTCCCAAATAAGAAGCGATATGCCCTAAAGGCACTTGATAGGCAATATCTGGAAATTCCGCCAACATATAGTCGTAGCGTTCTCTGGCGGTCTGAAATTGGATGGCGTTGAGCTTGTTGACCATCTTCGTGAGCATTTCTGTGGTAACCAGTCGGCCCATCGTTTCCATTTTGTGATATTTGGCAAACAACTGGTCAAGGTCTTCCTTGGAGATGCAGTAGAGGGTGGCATCTTCCAATACTTCTAAATAATATAAACTTGGAGTTTGCTGAAAAAAACTGTCCACGCTGGACATGAATTTCCCAACTCCAAAAAACCACTGGGTGATTTCTTTTCCGTTTTCGTTAAGATAATAACTACGACCCATCCCTTTTTCTATAAAATAAAGTGTTTTGCAAATCTCACCTTGTCTGACAAGGGTTTGATTTTTTAATACCGTCTCTTTCTTAAAATGTGAGACGATATCATTTAACTCGTCATCGGTAAAAGGAACTATCGTGCTTAGAAAGTCGGTGATATCCATATTATAGTGTCAATCTGCTGAATTATTGCACAAGATAAGTAAAATACGATTTAGAATCATTGGTGTTTCACAGAGAACAAAGAATAAAGAATAAAGAACAAAGACTTGATTGTAGCTGAATGAGGAACACACATTGTTTGAATTATAATTGTCCATTCACTATTAAGATATCTAAATATTGAAATTATGATGCTCAAGATGTGAAGCTCATCTATTATTTTTGTGCGACATAACTTTGCTTTCCATAAAAGTCATTGTGAACCACTAAAGAATCAAGATGCTTCAGCAAACATAAACATCTCCAAAAATATGAAATGCGCTCAGTTGGTGGTCCCCTTGAAGTAGTAGTGACAAATTTCTCCACATCAGGTTCAAAACCATAATAAACCATCAAAACCATCACCACTTCTAAAAACAAAAGCCTAATTTTGCTGTCTTTTTGTTAGGATTTATCCTTTCAGATTATTTGATGTGACATTAAAGAGTGGTATTGGTAGTCAAAGCCATCGAACAAATCACTATATAGGCGATTTGAAGTCGTGCAGTTTGAATATTTATGGAAACACGAGATAAAAACGGATTAAATAAGACATCACGGACGCTCTTGCTCGTGGGTATATTATTCGTATCTATAAATTTAAGACCCGCGCTTTCAAGTATCGGCCCATTAATCGATATGATTCGTGAGGATGTCGGACTTTCGGACACTTTATTGGGCCTACTGACTACCTTACCTTTAATCGCATTTGGTGTCGTTTCAACAATGACACCCTTGTTCACCAAGCGTTTTGGAATTGGCAATACGATTTTAGGAGCCTTGATCCTACTGACTGCGGGTATTGGCATCCGTTCTGTAGGAGGTATCTTTGAACTGTATCTGGGAACGATTTTATTGGGAATAGCGATTGCTTTCGGAAATGTATTGATTCCCGCATTGATCAAAAGAAACTTCCCACACAAAGCCGGATTTGTGACCAGTTTATATTCCGGAATCATGTCACTTGGCGCTGCCTTTGCCGCAGGATTAAGTGTTCCATTGGCCGATGAGCTCAATTTGGGTTGGCGGGGCTCGCTGGCCGTTTGGGCCGTATTGGCAGTATTGGCATTGATCATTTGGATTCCCAACATCAAACGCATCAATCGCACCCCGCCAAGTAGAGGGTTTAAAGAAGCCATGAAGAAACTGAGCGGCTCATTGTTGGTTTGGAAAATGGCATTTTATATGGGCCTCCAATCCTTGGCGTTCTATGTGATTTTAGCATGGTTACCCGCCATACTTCTCGATCGAGGATATGATGATTCGTACGCCGGGTGGATGCTTTCCCTATCGCAGGCCACCGGAATTATTGGCGCCATTGTGATCCCTATTTGGGCGGGGTCAAGAAAAGACCAACGCCTGGTCATTGTTTCTTTAATTATTGTTGAAGTTATTGCTTTGATTGGATTAATGATCCCCGGAATTGGCATGGTTGAACTATGGGTTGGCCTTATTGGAATGGTACTTGGCGGCACATTTGGTCTGGCCTTATTGCTGATCGTTCTTCGGTCCAAGGACGCAGAAACCGCCGCCGAACTCTCAGGAATTGTTCAATCCATTGGTTATTTTATTGCAGCCACAGGACCTTTTATTGTAGGGGTCATTTACGATCTAACGCAGGTATGGAACTACGCTTTGGTTTTGTTGGTTGTAGTTGCAATTATAAAACTTGTACTTGGAATTGATATTGGAAGGGATAAAAAGGTTTAATTGTCATCACGAAGCATTTAAATATAAGGAAAATGGGCATAGCTCATTGTCCAAAAGTTGATGTCTTACGCTAACAACGGTTCATATCCATATACTGAATCAAAAATTCAAATCAACACATATAAAGTCCGTAAAACTAATTGGTTACCAATGGCTCTAATGTTTCCCAAACCGTATTCGCCAATATCTTATGACCTTCCACATTGGGGTGGATGCCGTCGCTTTGATTCAGGGAAGCAATCCCTCCAACATCCTTCAAAATAAATGGAATAAACTCCAAGTCATTCTTTTCTGCCAAGTCGGCGAAAAGTTGACGGAACTCCGTGGTGTAATCCTGACCCATGTTTGGCGGCAACTCCATGCCCGCAAGAATGATGGTCGTTTGTGGACTTTTTTCTTTTACGACATCAATGATGGCTTGCAAATTGGCGCGTGTTTCTGTTAAGGCCACCCCACGCAATCCGTCATTTGCGCCGAGCTCCAAAAGAAACAGGTCCACCTTTTGCTTAATCACCCAATCAATTCGGCTTCTACCGCCTGCCGTGGTTTCGCCACTGACGCCCGAATTGATCACCGTATAATTCAGGCCCAAGGAATCAATCTTTTGTTGCAAAAGCGCCGGGTAAGCGTCATTGCTGTCGTCCAATCCGTAGCCCGCGGTGATGCTATCGCCAAAACAGAGAATGGTTTTACTTTTATTTTCGTTGGTCACAAGGTCTTCGGTTTGTTCGGAAGTGCTTTGGGTGTCCGTTGTTTTTTCCGTTTTACCATCGCCACAGGAGAATAGCAGGAGTGGCAGAATAAAATAACAAAACTTTATGAGTTTGTGGGCGATTGCGGTTGGTAGAATCGAATGCATTTGTTTATTTTGAGCCTTGGACATAAGTCGCTATTTAAATTAAAATGTATATGCCAAAGATATTAAAGATTACCGGGTTGGAAAAGACATATACCAGTGGTAACAAACAATTAACGGTCTTGCACGACATCTTTTTTGAGGTGGAGCAAGGTCAAACCTTTTCTATTGTTGGTCCTTCCGGAAGTGGAAAGACCACCTTACTCGGTCTGTGCGCGGGCTTGGATCAGCCCAATGCAGGGCGAGTGGAACTCTGTGGACAGGATTTAAATGACCTGAATGAAGACCAACGTGCGCAATTGCGCAACAAGGAAGTCGGTTTTATTTTTCAGAATTTTCAATTATTGCCAACACTTACGGCCCTCGAAAATGTGAGCGTGCCCTTAGAATTGCAAGGCAATAAAGACGCAGTCAAAAAGAGCAAGGTGTTGTTGGAAAAAGTAGGCCTGGGCGATCGGGTGCACCATTATCCCTCACAGCTTTCTGGTGGGGAGCAGCAACGGGTGGCCTTGGCGCGTGCTTTCGCAAATGCGCCATCCATCTTATTTGCCGATGAACCTACGGGAAATTTAGATGATGACACCGGTGAAAAAGTGATCCAGCTCTTGTTCGATCTCAATAAGGAAAATGGCACTACCTTGGTCATCATTACCCACGATCTGGAATTGGCCAACCGCACCCAACAAATCTTACGTCTTAAAGGCGGAAAAATAGTAACCAACCAATTGACTCCCGTACTGTGAACGACTCTCCATTAAAAACCAACCTACAAACCTCTTGGCTTTTTAAAATGGCCTGGCGTGATGCCAAAGCCAGCAAAGTGCGCTTGTTCCTATTTATGGCATCTATTATCCTGGGGATTGCAGCCGTGGTGTCCATTCAATTGTTCAGCACGAATCTGAAGGACAATATCCAGAGCCAATCCAAAGTCTTAATGGGAGCCGATTTTATTATCGACTCCAGACAGGAACCAACAGCACGTGCCCAGGAGATTATCGATTCATTAAAACCAAATGCTTCAGAAGTCAAGTTTGTATCCATGATTGCCTTTCCCAAGAATGGCGGCACCAAGTTGGTGCAGGTCCGTGGCATGGAAGGCGGATTTCCTTTCTACGGCAAAATAGAAACACAACCTACCTCAGTTGCAGATACTTATCAAGAGTCAGGCGGAGTTTTGGTTGATGCCACTCTGATGCTTCAATTTGACGTCAAACCCGGTGATTCCATCAAAGTGGGCGAACTCACATTGCCTATCGCAGGGGCCTTAAAATCAATTCCAGGAAGCTCGGCGATTTCCTCTTCCGTAGCCCCACCGGTCATCATTCCGTACCGGTTTGTTGAAGCGACCCAACTGTTGCAGTTCGGAAGTAGGAAAGAATACCAGTATTTCTACAAAACTTCAGATACTTTAGATTTAGTACAACTCAAAGACCAATTAGAACCAAAGCTCGAACAGGAGAACGCCGACTTAAGCACCCATATTAGCAGCACCAAACGCTTGGGCAGACGGTATGACAATGTGGGGAAGTTCTTGAACTTGGCGGCGTTTATCGCCTTATTGTTGGGCTGTATCGGGATTGCGAGTTCCGTGCATATCTATATCAAAGAAAAACTCAGAGCCATTGCGGTCCTTAAATGTATGGGTGCATCAAGACTCCAAAGCTTTTTGATCTTCCTTATTCAAATTGCAGGCATCGGGATTGTTGGCGGCCTTATCGGATCAGTGATTGGCGTCGGGCTACAAGGCCTATTTCCGTACCTTTTAAAAGACTTTTTACCCTTTGCGTTAGATATAAGCATTTCGGCACAACCCATCTTTATTGGGGTGTTTTTAGGCCTGTTCATGTCGGTCTTATTTGCGCTCTTGCCACTGTTGCGCACCTGGTACGTATTGCCATTGGAAGTGTTGCGCGTAGACGAAGAAGCCGTTCAGGAGCCTCTAAAAGTACGGATTATCGTATTTACGGCCATTATGGTGTTTCTGTTTTTATTCTCCCTCTGGCTCATCCAAAATTGGCTCTATGCCTTGGCGTTTGTGGGCGCAACGCTCATTACCCTTGCTATTTTGGCGGGAATTGCGGCACTTTTCATCAAAACCATCAAACGATTCTTCCCAAAGCGTTGGGGATTTACGGCACGCCAAAGCTTGCTCAACCTGTTCCGACCAAACAACCAAACCGTTGTCTTGGTGGTGGCCATTGGCTTGGGGACCTTTTTGATCAGCACACTCTATTTTACCAAAGACATTTTACTGTCGAAAACAGAAGTAGGGCAGACCTCGGAAAACGCCAATATCATCATCCTCGATGTGCAAAGTGAGCAGCGTGATGCCGTAGCACAAAGCATTATCACTAAAGACTTGCCCGTGGTCAATAACATTCCGATGGTAACCATGCGAATGCACAGCATCAAGGGCCGATTGGTGAATGACATCCGTCAGGACACCACCAACCACACCCGGTCATGGATCTTGAACCACGAATTTAGGACCACTTATCGGGATACGCTGACCGCTTCTGAAGAATTGCTGGAAGGCACATGGATACCCCGATTGCAACCGGGCGAACCGGTGGTCATCTCTATTTCGGATAACCTCTCGGAAGATGCGAAGGTCACCGTGGGGGATACGATTGTATTTAACGTACAGGGCGTGCTCATGGAAACCACCGTGGGCAGTATCAGAAAAGTAGATTGGGCACAAATGCAGCTTAACTTTACCATCGTCTTTCCGGTAGGCGTGCTCGAAGATGCGCCACAGTTCAACGTATTGACCACCACCGTGAAGGATGAGTCGAGTTCCGCCGCATTACAGCGCGACTTGGTGTCTAAGTTCCCCAACCTGTCCATCATCGATTTGCGACAAGTATTCACGCTGGTGGAAGACATCTTGGACAAAGTTTCTTGGGTCATCAACTTTATGGCGTTTTTCAGCATCCTTACCGGCATCATTGTCTTGATTGGCTCCGTAAGGACCAGTAAATATCAGCGGATCAAGGAAAGCGTACTGCTTCGTACCCTCGGTGCCAAAAACTCACAAATCTTACAAATCTCAGCTTTTGAATATGTATTTTTAGGATTGTTGGGAAGTCTGGTGGGGATCCTCTTGGCCTTGGTGAGCAGTCTGTGCTTGGCTTTCTTTGTGTTTAAAGAACCTTTTGCGCCATCGCTGATTCCTTTTGTGGTATTCCTTCCGGGGATAACACTTTTAGTTTTAGCGATTGGGTTGAGCAATATCCGTACGGTACTAAAAAGTTCGCCTTTAGAGGTGTTACGGAGAGAAGTTTAACCGCCTATCCTTACTGGAAAATGAACAGACTTTATGAAGCTATGATTGATGGGAATGGAATGCTATGCTTAAAATGATTGTTTTCTATTTTGTTGGTTGGATGTGGTGCCGGTGGAACTCTATATCATGTCTTCACTTTATTTTCCACAGAGATGAAGCTCCTCTGGAACTGAAAATAATCCCGATGATGTGTTTAACAATAGGTCGCACAAACAAACAAACAAACAAACAAACAAGCCCCATTGGAGCGATATCAAATGACATTCTAATAGGCCACCGATTGAAAGACTTGCCTTAAACAGAATTCAGTTTTTAGACTCTATAATTGAAGGCGCTTCGCTATTAATTTCGTAAATTAGTAGTTAATCAATTATTATAAACAAATGCTAAACATACTCTATTCATTACTGATCCAAATACCATCAAGCACTCCAAATCCTGGTGACACCAGTCCCATCGATTTCTCCAGCCCATTTGAGGTCATTGTCTATATTGTTGCGCCAATTCTTTTGATTATTTTTTATTTTACGTATAGAAAGAAGCAGAGGAAAGATAAGGATCAGGAATGATATTTTCAGATTTACCCATTCATATTCATTCTAAATACTTGTCCTTAGATCGTCCCAAGAGCTAATGCAAAGTATGGTGAAATGGGAACTCCGTTAATTTAATTCTCACTGAAAGTCAATCTGTGCTTCCTAAAACATTTCAATTGCTACAATCTTAAGCAAGGACTTGCTACATATATGAGTAGTTTTGTTTCATGAACTTTACAGAATACTACTCCCGGATTTTAGAGATCAATGGGCAACATCCCAATCTCAGTTTTGAACAACACAAGAAAATGTTCAACATCATTGCTTTGGAAATGCGCATGGACGAATTGAACCGCATTGAATATGCACTCAAAGACCCCGACCTCCAACGGAAGATTTATCGGCGCAGCCAATCGGTGCAATCGCAGTTGGCAAAACTCACCGACTTATCGCACGCTGCCCAAATTTTGGAACAGATGATTGAGGCGTCGCAAAGGGAGTGATATATTCGATTAGATCAAAAAAAAGCCATCGACAAACCACTAATAAAGACGGTCCCACAAACAGAGCACTCTTAATACTTAATACTCAGTACTTAATACTATTTCCTATTCAAACGTATGCCGTTTCTCCGCCGTGGAAGACGCATTCAGCAGTTCATGAAACAGTTTGATATTATTAAAATAGCGCGTGATCGCTTCAGATACCGCAAGACCAGAAATACCCGTTGCCAATAAGTCCTTAACATCTGCTGTAGTGATGCCACCAACCGCAAGCACTGGGGTTTCGGTTTTTAAGACGTCCATAATGGCCGTATAGCCGTTAAGACCCAAAATTGTGGGAATGTTCGCTTTGGTGTTTGTAAATCGGAAGGGTCCCAAACTGATATAATCAACGTCCTTACTGATTAAATTTTCACAATCCTGCAAGTTATGTGCCGAGCCGCCAATCATTTGCCAAGTGTACAAATGCGTTCTGGCAACGGTAGGGCAGACGTCGGTACTTCCTAAATGCACCCCATCGGCTTTCACGGTTTTGGCTATTTTGTGGTCGTCGTTGATGATCAATCGGGTCTGGAAATGCGAGGTAATTTCCCGAGCCTCCTGAGCCCATTTCAAATGTTTCTTTTCTGAAATATTCTTTAATCGCAATTGTACCAATTCTGCACCAGAAGAACAGGCTTTTTGGATGTTTTCCAAATGTTCTTTTGGAGTGTTGCCTTGAGAGATATAATGTAATTTGGGAATGATCATTTTTCAAATATTTTTGATTGTGTATTTATTTATGGCAATATTAATGTTTTACATGGATAAACCCTGTCGTATGTTGGTTATAAAATATAAATTTTGACAAACCTATAATTCAATAACCTAAAAAGGAAGCGTATGAAAGTTCGTTAATTATTCTTATAATTATTGATATATTTACTTTCCCAAATCATTAGTATGCCAAAAATAGTTATTCGGTTTTTTTTCTATTTAATACCTTGTTTTTTATATGCCCAATGTCCGGTTGGAGATGTTCATTTGAATAATCAAAATGATGTTAATGATTATATATCGAATTTTGGAACTTGTGAAGTAATTAATGGAACATTATCTATTAGAGGAGATACAGCAATTGATATCTCTGGAATCACAGCAATAAAGCGAATAGAAGGTTCTTTAATTATTGATTCCAAAATGATGAGTATTGCAAATTTCAGCAATTTAGAATTTGTTGGTGGTGATTTTGAAATTGACCATAATGATGTTTTGGAGACTATTGAAGGCATCAATAAATTACATACTGTTAACGGTAATTTTTTAATTACACGAAATTATACGAGTTTAAAAACCATTACAGGATTTAATAGTTTAGAAATAATTGGAGGTAATTTTCAAATATCTGAGAATCATTTTCTCGAAATGATAGCTGCCTTTGATAACCTGATAACTGTGGGTGGTAGGTTTCTGATAAGAAGTGCTGATAAATTGCAAAGATTAAATGGGTTTAATGCACTAACAAAAATTGGCACCGGCTATAAAGCTTCATCTATTAAAGGAACTCTCAGTATTGTGGATAATCATACTCTTATTGAAATAAATGGGTTCAACTCGTTGACTGAAATAGGATTAGAGATGGAGGTTACGGATAATAGAAGTTTACTTCGTGTGAAGGGATTTACCAATCTTGAAAAAGTACGATCACTAACTTTCATGACAAATTCATTATTGGTTGAAATCCCATTATTTAACAACCTGACGACCATCGATGGGGCTTTAAGTATTAATGACTCGGCATTGGTTGACATTAACGGATTTAATACTGTTCAATCGCTTGGTTGGTATCTAAATATTAACCGAAATTCTGAGCTTGTCAAAATAACAGGTTTTACAAATCTCAATAAAATAAATGGCCAATTTATTATCGCAAATAATCCTGAATTAAAGAGCCTAATCGGGTTCAAGAGCTTGGCTGAAACTTCAACAATTAACATTGCGTACAATGCATCTATCGAAGATTTAAAAGGTTTAGAGAATCTATTTACCGTGGGTATCATTGGTGGCGGCAATGGTGTTTCAATATGGGGAAATGATTCTTTGTCAGACTGTACTGCAATTTGCAATTTACTGTCCAACGGCACGGTATCTGGTGCTATCTATATCGCTCATAACCCTTCAGGATGTAGTAGTGAACAAGAGGTCAGGGCAGAGTGTTCTCCAGCCGGAGGAGACGGACGTTTAGCCATTTGTATGACTAGTAGTCCTGTTGATTTATTCGATAGTTTAACTGGAGCGCCAGATTTAGGAGGCGTATGGACACCCGTTTTATCGAGCGGTAATGGACTCTTCAATCCATTAGTAGACCACGCTGGCGTTTATACATACACCATCGCCACAGGGATTGGTACTTCAGAATCTTCGGAGGTTACGGTTACAATTGATAATGTGCCAAATGCAGGAGGAGACGAAAATTTAACTGTTTGTTCGAACATGACTTCGGTTGATTTGTTTGAGAGTTTATTGGGCACACCAGATAAAGGTGGCGTCTGGACACCAAATTTGACGGACGGGAATGGACTATTCAATCCCGCTTTTGACGCTGCAGGTACTTATACTTATACAGTTGCCAATTCATGTGGTACAGCTACCTCAAAAATAACTATTGCAGTTGATGTATTTCCAAATGCTGGAGAAAACGGTAGTCTGGATATTTGTTTCGCTGACAACTCTGTGGACTTGTTTGATAGTCTGATGGGCACTCCAGATCCTGGAGGCATTTGGACACCCCAATTAGCAAGTGGAACAGGTGTATTTGATCCATCGAAGGACACGGCAGGGATTTACTCTTATACTTTGTCGGGCGGAGTTTGTGGATCGGTCACTTCTGAAGTTTCAGTGACCATAAATACGCTGCCAAGTGCTGGACAAAATGGACGACTTGACCTTTGTAGGGATAGCAGTTCTGTGAATTTGTTTGATAGTTTAGGTGGTTCCCCTGACATAGGAGGCATTTGGTCGCCAACGCTTTCAAGTGGTACAGGTATATTTAATTCTTCAGTGGATGCTTCGGGAGTTTACGTCTACACGGTCACCAATGGCGTTTGTGGTACATCTACAGCTGAAGTTAATGTTATGGTTGATACACTACCCAATGCGGGAGAAGATGGGAGTTTAGAGATTTGTAGGAATAGTAATTCCGTAGATTTATTCGCTATTTTGTCTGGAACACCCGATACAGGTGGCATGTGGAGTCCTTCATTATCAAGTGGAACAGGAGTTTTTAATCCTGAAATAGATACTGGAGGCGTGTACACTTACGCTGTGGCTAATGGTTGTGGCGTGGTATTATCAGAAGTTGTGGTTGATGTCATTAATTTCACTCCCATAAGTAATTATGACATTAAGATTACAGAATTTAGCGGGAATAATTCGCTGGAAGTTATTGTGAATTCTAACGCAGACTATCAATATTCATTGGACGGTTTACAATACCAAAACAGCCCTATTTTTGATCATTTAAGTGGTGGGGATTACACCATATATGTTCGAGAAGTTAATGGTTGCGGAATTTTAGAAGAATCTGTAGCCATTTTGGATTTCCCGAAATTCTTCACGCCCAACAATGATGGTTTCCATGATGTTTGGACATTAAAGGGAAGCACCACTAGAGTTTATGATCTTTATATCTATGATCGGTATGGTAAACTTTTAAAGCAGATAAGAACTTCAGGAAAAGCTGGGTGGGATGGCACTTATAGAGGTAAAAATTTACCATCAGATGATTATTGGTTTAAGGTTGTGTTTGAGGATGGATTTGTTAAGACCGGTCATTTTACTTTAAAAAGATAATCTTCTTTTTCTTGATTATTATTCATGAATGCCCGAAGTTTTAAAGTTCCCGTCATTGTTCGGATAGAAATTTAAATAGTGAGTAATCTGCAGAGTGATTCATACAGTATTTTTTTATATATTTACATAATCACTTAGTAATCAGTGATTAATTCTCCCCCTTTTCGAAACGTAGAATAACATCTTTGTGTTTAACCGATTGTTAGTTTGGCATAAATTTATGCCCAATTTCCTATTAGACCTTGAATAGACCAGCTAAAATCACATATTATGAAAGTTTTCAAAGAGTATTGGTGGTTGTTTCTAATTTTTTTGGCAACTACTTTAGTGTTCATTTTAGGCTATAAGGGTGTGATGCCAGATTTAGAATGGACTGATAAGCCATTGGATATATTAGGCGGATTATTTGCCAAACTCCTCATTGTTGGCGCTTTACTTGACCAGTTTATTGCACTTTTTTTTCCACAAGAACCTTCATCGGTAGAACAACGAAAAGCAGCGGTAATAAAATTGGCTCATATTAAGGAAAAACAAGAAGTGGTAAATAAGCAGCTATTTGACGCAAAGCTTAATTTTGATAAAGAACCCCGTCCATTGTATGATCTTAATACATTGAATTCTAATTTATCTTCATAAATCACATCCAAAGAGGTTGTGGCAAATGAAATTGAGAGGATTGATTCTGGACGGTCAAAGCGCGTAAGGATGATTGCATTTGGCTTCGGTCTCATTTTGGCCATCACAGGAATAACCACACTTACTGATTTTATAATCATGCCTAATGACTCAAACATGTTATTAAACCATAAGATTTTATCCTATTATGATATTATTTTTACGGCAGCCATCCTGTCTGGGGGTACCTCTGGTATTCATCAACTCTCTAATGTAGTAAAGGACTCTTGGATGAAAAGTTAAGCATTCTCCAAGAAGGTTTAAACGAACATAGTGAGCGGTTTATGAGCCCTATTTAATTATTTTTATTTATCTTTAAGAATCAGTTACCTGCATTGAGGTAATAAGAACTCCCCTTAAGAGTCTGTAATAGTACAGCTTTGTACCCAAGGCATGATGCCTTTTGTTGACCACATTTTTGAAATAGATTGATTGCATTTTTCCCCACTCGAATTAAGACCCTCGCACGGTCTATAATTCTGAAAATCGAGAACCTCGGGTTATTAAAACCCACTGGTGGAAATAAATTTTAATACATGCACTATGAAACCTATCACATATTGCCTTTTGCTCCTGAGTATTTGCTTTCTAACTTCCTGTTATTCCGTTAGATTACGGAATGTCAATGGCACACCACAACCCGATCCATTTTCAGACAGAGACGACTATTATCGTGGAATGGCGGTTGTAGAATTGGACACTACGATTGGCATAAAGCTGACATCCAAGGACTTTACTTACCTCATTAAGGAAAGGGAAGTCTGTGAATCAGGTAAAATAAACATCATAGAGTATCGCAATACATTTGGAGGACTTTTACTTAATGCCATCACTTTTGGTAGAAAGCGTAGAGTGAAAATCAAATATGTCTGTGAAAAACCCTAAACTAGAGGATCATGGCAAATACAAAATCTAAACTGTTAACAGAGTGGGACACCTTACATAACAACGGCCCTTTTCCTTTAAAGTTATTGTACCAAACGAAATTGGAAGGTGAACGTGTAATGCCGAAAAAATTGGACCGTTATAATGATGTCGCCTTAGAAATCCAGAAGCTCATCAGGGACAGTCAGCAAGCAGGCGAGGGGTTCCGTGCCTATGGCTCGGCCTGGTCCATGAATAATATTGCCAGCCATAAGGACCGCATGCATTATAATGGCTTTATGAATCTTTCAATGCCCATCCGTGCCGCTGATTGCCATCCAGAAAACACCTACGATCCTACAAATCTGTTTTTATTTGAATGTGGCAACACCATTAAGGAGTTATGTGGTAGGGCTTAATTTGATCATAGGTCCCAATCCCAATGACATTGTCTATCTCGAACCGAAATCCAAACCCGCCTTAAGTGATGCGTTTATTCAGACCTTAAACTCACGGGTAATCAGGGATGACGACTTGTTTTACGCCGCTTTGGTGGGGTTGGGGAGCTTTGGATTCATCCACGGGATCGTGGTAGAGGCGGAGCCAGTGTATCTCATCAAGCGTTATGTAAAAAAAATCAGCAAGAGTGTCGCTTTCGAACTTGCCAATACGATGGATTTTAAAAACTCCAGTTTTACGATCCCAGGCGAAACGGATGCACAGGGAAAGGGCAATCGGCCTTATCATTATAAAGTATTTATCAATCAATACAGTGATGAACCTGACTGTGTGGTGGAAATCATGTACAAGAAACCCTACAGAGAACCCTATCCAGATCCTTTCCCGGTGATCAAGGAATCGCTGTTTCGCGATTTAATCCATCTCTTTGTGAAACTTGCCGAGAATTTGCCCAAAAGCATTCCGTGGTTGGTGAAACGTCTGAAGGACACTATTCTGCCAACGGTCAATGAGGAAACGACGGGTATGCTGAAAGAAATCTTTTGGGATGCACCTTATCAAGGTTCAGCGTTTGCCTGTTCCTTTGGAATTCACCATAAAGATTCAGAAAAAGCAATGCAGCTTTTAGGGAAATTGACCCGCGATGAAGGGCCAATTCCGGGCATCTTTGCCATGCGATTTGTAAAACAGACCAAGGCGACACTTGGCTTTACCAGATTCCCGATTACCTGTATGTTGGAGATTGACGGGGTGCTTTGGAAAAAAACAGCAAGTATTATGAGTTTAGAAGAGTATTCCAGAAGAATGATACAAGTCTTAAAAGCAAATAATATCCCATTTACGATGCATTGGGGGAAAAGTGCCGATTGGGAGTTTCCGGGATTGGTCGATCACATGTATCCTGGCAAAAAAGCCACATGGATCGCGCAACGGCAGAAACTGTTATCCACAGAAATGCAAGTACTGTTTTCGAATACATTTTTAAAGACGGTGGGATTGGATGCTACGGCGTGAGATTTTCCCACCAGTGGTTTTTATTATGCTTGTAGTATTCGATAGGCCAAAATCAGTATAGCAACAGCAAAAATGCTCGTATAAATTAATTTATTATGTTTTGCGAGCCAATTTGGTAAAAAAATATCAAAATTATCTTTTGTAGAATCGGAATATTTCCGGGCCATAACGGTCAAAGGACAAAACATTTTGAATGCCAATAGTACAAGGCCTTCCAAGAAAACCAACCCAATACCAATCCATACCCAAATATCAATCTTATTGAAAATTGCAGCATACAATATGTAGAATATAACCACATTAAAGAATAACCATATAATGGTATGACTGATTTTGATGATTAATAGTTTAGGAATGTTCATTGTAATTTATTTACTAACTCATCTAATCCGGTTTTTGGTATTATGAGATGGTTGTTTATAATTATTGACGATATGAAACACTCATGTTGTTAACTCCATGATATTATGTGATATAGCGCCGAAAAGACGCTATTGAGTAAAATGTTATAAATGCTCTATAATGTACTTGCGTTATGTAACTTTGCTTTGGAAAAAAAAGCGAAAGTTCTCCAAAATCTCCCCGAAAAGTTTTCTTTCCAAAACGTCCTTTAAAAACGGAATGGAACACTCTTTGCCCGGTGCGACGGTAGGAGAGTAGGGCAATGTGTGTGGAGTGGCTTGTTATGTTTAAGTTTATTATATGTATGTGAAGGGTATAAGTAAAGTTGGTATAACTTTAAGTTTGAAAAGAGAAACAAAAGAGTAAATGGAAATAGAAAAAAAAATTGATGAATTACAAGCTTTGGTATCTAAATATGATACTGAAAGTTTTACAGGTTTTTTTGCTTATTTTATAAAAAGAAGACCTAATGATTTTGATTTAAACAAGTTCAAATCCAAACTTAAAGATTTCCTTTATCTTATTGCTCTAAATGTTTTTTCAGAAATTAGAGGAACTACAAAATTTGAACATCCTACTGATAAATTAGGAATACTTGCAGATAAGGTTAATGAAATAAAGGATTATTATAAAGTAAAGGAGTTTAAAAATTATACAAAGGAATCTGTTATTCACGAAATGGCTTTTAGAAACCATTTTGATAATGGCATTCTAAGTTATGTGGAACAAGATTTAGAGAAGATTAGGACTGTTTTTACGCCATTTGAAGATGAAATAATCCAAGATTTTGGCTTCGATATTAACTTTCTGATAGAGATTTATAAAGAAATTGAACTAATATCTTTAATCAGATTCAAATATGTAATGAGGTTTTCGTTTACTAAAGAATTTATTGAATTTAATCAAAGGATTTTTAGCTATAAAATGAACTTTTCTGAATCGTTTGATTTGCTTCCTCCAAAAATTCAAGATGCTTTTTTATCTTTTCAATCCAAAACGTATGCGTACTTAATGTTTACAGCAGAGGATTTATATCATAGATTATCAAAAGACAAAGTTGACAAATTTCTAGAGTTATTTACTTGCGAGCCAACACCCAACCCTGAAATAAGGTATTATGCAACAGAAAGCCCGTTTGATTTAGCTCCCATTTTGAAGTTGTCAGAGGGTAGTTATTTGAATTTGTACCAAAAACAGATTCCTATTGCTATCTATAAAAAAATGTATGAACATTTAAGTAAGGATAAACGTATTAATGACAAGCTGAGAAAGCATAGAGAAAAAAGCTTAGAATGGAGAGTTACAGAGATATTTAAATCATTATTCCCATCCAATAGTACTTTCTTTTACGAGAATTATTTCGTTAAAGATAATTTTGAGCAAGATTTACTAATCCTTTATAAAGGGAACGCAATAATTGTAGAAACTAAAGCTTCAAAATTACGAGAACCATTTAGGAATATTCAAAAAGCTATCATACGATTGAAGGATGATTTCAAAGATGCTATTCAGTATGGATTTGATCAATGTAAAAGAGTAGAAGATTATTTTTTTGATACAGAACCTTTTGATGTAAAAAATGAGAAAGGAAAAGTTTTGTATACGGTTAATCCAAACAAGATTCACAGCATTTATTCAGTAGTTGTTACACTAGAACGATTCGGCTCTTTACAAACTGATTTAAGTTTAATGTTGGACAAAAGTAAAGACATTGATTACCCTTGGTCGGTTTATATAGATGACCTTGAAACTTTTTTACTGACACTCAAGCATACTACTAATAATCCTACAGGAAAATTTTTAGATTTCTTAAAATTAAGACGAGAAATGCACGGTCATTTATATGCAATAGATGAGTTGGATATTTGTGCAGTATATATTCAAAATCCAACTAAATTTACCCAGTATTCTAAGAAGAAAGATTCATTACTTAGATTTTCTCCTCACGAACAAGCAATTTTCGATCAATTATATTTTGATGAAAAAATACATTTTAAAGAAAAGTCTCTTCCTGATGACTATTATAAGTTTGACCTAAAATAGGAACAAGCGTTTCTCCACGCTTCCAATGGGCTTTAGCCAGTCGACTATACCAACGCAAAATGTCCTAATAATTTATAACCTTGCTTTCTTCTAAATAACAGAATAGAACATGTGTGTGTGTATTGAATGATTAGATGCTTTTTATTTTAAAAACTCCCAACTAATCCTAATCGATAAGCGCCTATTTTTAAACTCCAGTTTATTTTATCTTTTTGATTTTCATAAACCTGACTAAATTCTTTATCGTAGCTGTATTTATTCTGCTGTTTTAAATAACTATCTATACCCTCAACAATAGCGATACTTAAAACGGTACTTAACGCTACATCTGTGAGCCAGTGAGCACCGTCCCAAAGTCTAGAAACCGGAGAAATTATTCCTACAATATAAAATCCTGTTTTTATCCAAGGGTTGGAAAACTGTTTAGATAAAGCATACATGGTTGTTACAGAAAGAACTGTATGACCTGATGGAAAGGATCTGTATGCGGCTTCACCACCAAAGGGTTTGAAATAACTTTTACCTAAGCCAGCATTTGGTCTTGCTCTGCCTATTAACGTTTTTGTGGTTTGCTGAATCAACCCTGCTGCACTAGCTGAAGTAATCATCAAGACACCGGCTTGTCTCATTTTTTCATTGTTGGTAAACAAACCAAATAGATAAACTCCTCCCGTAATACCATAGTTGTTTTGAGGACTACCAAAATACCAGCCAAAATCTCTAACTACTATCGGAATATCTTCTTTGTGACCTTGAAAAAAATCATCAGCCTCTTCATCTACAAGGTAAAGCAAAGAGACCCCTGCGATAGTGCCTGCTAGTTTATAATAATCATCTTTTTGCCAGCGAGTGGGTTGCGAAAAAGTATGTAAAAACCCTCCGACTACATTAGAAGCGTCGTATTTTAGATTTTTCCATATAGTAGAACTTTTTGTGCTATCTACAGAAGTAGAGAGACTGTCCTGTTGAGCATATATAAAACCGGTAGTGTATAATATAGTACAAATACTAATTAAAAAATATTTTATCATACAGTAAGTTTAAAACCCAAATCCAACACCAAAACCAATTCTACCTCCTTCTATAGAGTTAAAATAGCTTACACGTGCTGTTAATAGTTCCGCTCCGGTAAGCCACAATCCACCTCCGTAAGATTGATGCCATTGGTTTGAGTTGTCATTTTTTTCCCAAACCCTACCATAATCATACCCTCCAAAAACACCTACCTTTAGAGGGATAAATGTTTTGTTTACCGAAGCCAACGTTAACCTGATGTCTGTAGTTTGCGAATAAGAATATTTTCCTAGAAAACGTTGATTTCTATAGCCCCTAAGATCTGTATCTCCTCCTAAAAAGGCTCCTTGATAAAACTCATATTCATCATTTAATAGTGCTTTTCCTCTAAAGAGAGTAGAAAAAGTTAACATTTCATTTTTAGAGATTTTATGTGTAAAGCCGAGAGCTGTTTCTAGGTAACTGAAATTCCGCTTAGTATCTTTAAGGTTTACTTTCCACATGGCTTGCGATTCAAAAGTGAAACCCAAACTTGGCAACGCTGGATGGTCATAATTTATGTATGAATATTTAATTGCAGTTTCTGCAAAAGGGTTGTTTTTAAAAACTTCAGTATGTAATTCTTCAAATTCATGAACAAATCTGCCTGGGGTGTTTTCAATTTTTATGTTTTCCACACCAATTTGAAGTTCTGTTTTGCTACCGCTTTTCCCTTCTTTAAAAATACTTGGAGCAAAGCGAATGCTCTGTATTTTAACACGATTGTAATCCATTCCAAGATCACTATCATTATTTTCTGTCTCGTTGCCATTTCCAAAATAATTGATACTATAACTGGGGGAGGTATAAAGGGCCTCAATTCCCAAGTCCCACTTACCAATTGTATTTACAAAAACACCTTGATAACTTACACCTAATCCTTTGGTTGCTGTGTAAAACAATACTGATAAGTTATGCTTTTGAGAAAAAGGGTCTCTGTTAAAATGATTGACGGCATAGCTTGAAAGAATCCCCAGTTTTATGCCGTCATCCGGATTGTATCCAATATTTGGTAAGGTAGATAGCGCATTATATTTGGGTCTTTTATAATCATAAACATTTGTGTTGTAGTTATCTGTAAGCTTCACAGTCGTTTTTCCATCCACTTGAAGTGTATTTTTCTTAGTTTTAAAGTCATAGATTATTATTCTTTTACCATTTTCTATTTGATAGGTATCGTTATTTTGTCCCCCAATCAAACGGATTTTAATCATTTTTTTAGAACTTACTCCTTGTACTTCAAAAATATCATTGTCGTCTAGCCCATATATCCAGATTTCTTTTGTGGTATCATTGGAGTATGTTTTGTGGAGGATTAATTCTTCCGTTTCCCTTTTTATTCGGAACATTTTTACTTCTGTATTTCCATCTGGCAGACGATTTATTATGAAACGTTCTTTTTTATCGGTACCTACAATTATGACTGTCTTGTTTAGAACTGCATAATATTCTTTTGCCCAAGTTTCTAAGTGTTGTTTTCGGTGTTTTAAAAGTGTTTTTACTTTTTCTACCGTCTCATCTTGTAGGTCTTTGGGCAATTGGGCAAAAGCATTATCTATGTCTTCATCGCTCAAGTTTTCTTGAATATACTTTGCTTGATCAATCCAAGTTTTTTCATCTGTTTGTGTTACAAAGGCTAAGTCCATTGGGTAGGGTTCCATATTAAACCATTTTAAATTTCGAATATCTTCATCAAAATGTTGCATATGCCGCAATGCAGGAATGCGCATAATTAATGAAATAAGTAGGCCATCATACTTTGGGAAAACTTGGTCTCTGTCTCTTGGAATTGGGCGGTAAAGGTTGTTTTTGCCGTCTTGAAATTCAGACCATCGCCATTGGTCTGAGTGTCTGTCCCAATCGCCTAAAAGCATATCAAACAGTCGCGCTCTTATGTAGGCATTTTCATCGATTTTAGATTTTTCATTTTTTCTTAAATTGAGTAACACATCACTAGTACTGATAATGTCATCGGCTTCACCAAAATTTTCGATATTGCTTTGTTCAGACATCGGGCGTTCTTCTATCATGTACAGCTCATCACCATAGATATCATTAAATTTTCCCAAGGCTTTCTGCTTGGGAACATAATAGAGCTCGGGATTGGTGTGATAAATATCTATGGGCTTTGCCAGACCACTAATAATAAATGGAAAATATGGATGTGTTGTAGTATAAAAATCTAATAAAAAGCTTTCTGCTCCTGTTTCTTCAAACTTATCGACCATATACTTTTCTTGATAAGCCAAATTTTGAACAAAGCGTGTGGCACTTTTTTTCAAACCACGCATAACATATTCTTTACCATCTTTATCTACCAACCGTAAAGAATTTGATTGATTACCACCACCTGCTCTAAGAGGGGTTAACCCTCCATAAAGAGTATCTATTTGTAGAGTAGGTACGTTTATTTTTTTACTATAATAAGTCCGGTAGTGATTACCCAGAAGAAATCGATAAAACCCGCTTTTTTCAGTCATTTCTTCAGTATAAATGGACGCGTCTGTAGTTGTCGGAAATGCTGTGGCTAAATAACTGTAATCTTTATCGGAAGTTGCCGGAAGTATTTCTTGGGCAAAAACCAGTTTTTCTTCATTGTTTTCGACGGAGTAAAAATGGACAATAGCACTTTGGTCTTGATAGATATTAAGTATAGCATATCCGTGGTTTCCATAAGAAAAATCGTTGGGATAAATAGCTCTTGCAGCTTCTTTTTTGGAAGCAGACCCACTTATTATTTGTTTCACATTATCATGGTCTATATATTGTAAATTGTGGTCATGACCGGAAACTACAATTACATTTTTACGATTGTAAATCATTGTTTTTATCCTGTTAGCTAAGCTTCTGTACTGCTTGTTTTGGATATCTTGCGGGCTTGCTCCGGTAGTTTTTCTTAAAAAATTAATCAAACCGGCGATTCCCGGAAGAGGTATTTTATTTTCAAAAGGAAAAAGTTGTTTTTCTATAGAAAATTGACCTCCGTGTGTCCCGTTTGTGAGCAAGGGGTGGTGCAGTGCCAAAATAATGGTCTTGTTTTGGTTTTTATTTAGTTGACTTTTTAGTTCATCATAAAAACCCTCACGGGTTTTAATATCGCAGTCATCATTGATGGTGGGTTGTTTGTTCCAATCTTCTAGAACCCACTGGCTGTCTACCACTATTAGCACAACATCTTCATTTATTTTTAAACGTTCTATGGGGCAACTGTTTCTTGGTAAAAACCCTTTTTTGTCTTTAAGGTATTTAGTGACAAATTTTTCTTGTTCTTGTAGCCCTTTTATGCCATAATACCAGTCGTGGTTTCCGGGTATAAAAACAGTTTTACCTTTAAAGTCTTTAGACAGTTCTAGTTGGGTGGTCAATTTTAATTCTGCTAGTATTCTTTCTTCAGAAGTTTTGTCTGTGGGCATCCCAATAGGATAAATATTATCTCCTAAAAATAAAAGTGTCGATTCTTTATTAGCCTTTTGTAGTTTATTTTTAAACATTGATAAGACTTCTTTTGCTTCTTGTTGGTCTGCATTTCCGGCATCTCCAATTAAAAAAAACTGATGTGAAAGTTCTTTATCAGACGGAATATCAACTATAGAATTTGTGATGTCTTTTCCAAATTGCGCTTTGTATGTAGAGCACGATTGCAAACAAAATACAAAAAACAAACACTTTATAAGTTGAGTGTAGCGTTTTATGTTGTTTAGAGTAAAAAAAATCATAGCTTAGTAGCAGTTAAAAAATTAAAATGAATGGACATAGTATCAAAATCAGAAAAGTTTGTTTTCCACTTATTCAAAGATAAACTTTCTCACAAATTTATTTATCACAATTACCATCATACTTTTAGAGTAGTTAGGGCTACACAAGAGTTAATAGATAACATTTCCTTATCTGAAGAAAATAAAAAGGCACTTCTTATTGCTGCTTGGTTTCATGATACGGGTTATGTAGGTGATTCCAGTGTTGATGAGAGTGAAAGTTGTAGAATTGCACGTCAATTTTTAGAAGCAGAACAGCAAGAAGAGCTTTTAATTAAAGAAGTTGAACGACTGATACAGGCTACCTGCCCAAATTATATCCCAAAAGATTTATCAGAAGAAATTATAAAAGATGCAGATACGTCTCACTTTGCGCACCCAAACTATATGGGTATTTCTGAGTTATTGCGAGCCGAATGGAAATTAATTAACAATCAGGAGTTTACCGATGTAGAATGGAATGTTTCCAATAGGGATTTACTTTTAAATAAACATACTTTTTATACGGATTATGCTAAAAGTTGGATAGGACGGATAAAGTGAGCCACTCGCAGCGGATGAAAGTGAGCATAGCAAAGTAAGTGCTCAAAATCGATTCATCTGTGGTTAAATTTAGTGATTATTTTTTAGTTTTTTACGCATGGATTCT
>NZ_BJKB01000004.1 GCF_010725055.1 Gelidibacter japonicus
ATAGGTTGGCAGATTCATCTGGCAACAAAGCTATGTTTTCAAGTCCGTTCGGCTGACAAACCTCTATAACCAACTAAATTTCAAATATTTCAAAGAACAATTTTAAGTTTTAATGGGACAGTAATGATATGATAACAAATATTTTGAAGCTCCCAACCAACAAGATTTTGATGCTTTTGTCAGTTCTTACACTTGCAGCTTGTGCCAGTTATAATCCACAATCTAAAATTCCAGCAAAGGATAACAGTTCCACAAAAAAACCGATTCATACATTTTTCGTTGCTGGTGGTTTAGGAACTGCAGAACCAAACTCCAATCTTGAATTACAAAAACTTCTTAAGTCATATTTAGACAAAGCCAGCAACGAAAGCACCTTGCTTTACACTGGCGACAACCTTCCAAAAAAGGCTGACAAAAGCACAAGGAAGTCGTATATAAATGCCCAAATCGAAATCGCCAAAGACTTTAAAGGCAAGACCGTTTTTATTCCTGGACATCACGAATGGAGCAGTAAAAATACCTCAGAGATCGAATGGGTGGAGGACTACCTAAAAGACAATAACATCAAAAACTTTGAAGTACAGCCAACAAATGTGTGTCCTTTAGAATATGTTGAAGTCAATGAGACACTCGATATTCTTTACGTAGATTCCAACTGGTTCTCCATCAATTGGGATCACGTTGAAGGCATGAATTTAAAATGTACCGATATTAATACCAAGCGCAGATTCAATGAAGAATTTGAAGGATATATAAAAGATTCAAGAGGTAAGAATCTATTGATTGTGATGCATCATCCCATTTTTAGCAATGGAAAGTATGCAGGAAATGCTACGTTTTTAGAGAGCATAACGCCATTGCCAATTGTAGGGAATATTGTCCATGAAGTTATTGATTTAGGAGGTTTTTCAAGACAAAGACTCAAATCACATCGTTATAATTACTTGCGTACCGTCATCAGTTCCTTGGTGCAGGACAATGAGCGTGTGACTATTGTATCAGGACATGAAGAAAGCCTACAATACCTTGCCAGTGAGAATATTCGCCAAATTATAAGTGGATCTCTGGGCAGTCGCACAGGAACCAGAATGTCTAAAGGCACCATTGCCAATATTGGGGGTTCGTTGGATTTTGACGGCAAATTTACCTATGGCGAAAAAGGATTTGCTATTATCAATTTCTATGAAGATGGCACTTCAGACGTTAAGTTTGTTACTGAGGAAGATACGTTCTCCTTTGAGCTAAACGACAAATTCCCTGAAATTGAAGAAGAATATCCAATTCCAACATTTTCTGAGCCTACAAAAACACTGGCTATTACGACCGATAAAGATAAGCTCGATAAGTCAGGATTTTATAAATTTATATGGGGAGAACGCTATCGCAGTTATTTTGGGAAACCCGTTACTGCAGATATTGGAATATTGGACACTTTATACTCTGGAATGAAAATCACCAAGCAAGGCGGTGGACATCAATCCTTTTCGGCACGACTTGAAGATGAAGTAGGCAGAGAATATGCCATGAGAGGCCTACAGAAAGATGCGCTTAAGTTCTTGCGTTTTAAAGTTCCCGGAATTGCCTATGTGGAAGAAGATTTTGAAGGCACTTTTGTCGAAACAATGATTTATGACTTTTTCAGCACTACTCATCCTTATATGCAATTGGTCATTGATCCGTTGGCAAAGTCAGCAGGTATCAACCATGCCAACACCCAATTGTACTATTTGCCAAAGCAACCTGGTTTTAAAATGTTGGGAGATGACTATGGCGACCAGTTGTATTTTATTGAAGAACGCCCAATGGACAAGCAAAAAGACTTTGAGGGTTACAACCGAGCAAATCCGAAAGAAAAGGGAGAAGCTGTCAATTTTGAAAGCACCACAGATGTTCTTGAAAAATTGAATGAAGATGAAAAATATACCATTGATCAGCGCGCCTACATTCGCGCGCGATTATTTGATATGCTCATTGGCGATTGGGATCGTCATGAAGATCAATGGCGATGGATAGAATATGAAATCAGCGATGACGATATACGATTTATTCCAATTCCAAGAGACAGAGATGCGGCCTTTTCCAAATTTGATGGCGTGGCCATTCCAATTATTAAAATGCTAATGCCTGATGTCAGGTTTTGGCAATCTTATGATACGGATATAAAAAATGTGAAATGGTTTAACGGTGAGGGTAACAATTTGGACGTTGCATTTTTGAACAAGCACGATGCATCGGTTTGGGTGGAAGAAGCCAAAATAATCCAATCGGGCATGACTGACGAGGTGATTGACCAAGCTTTCCAACGGTTGCCTACTGAAGTCCAAGATGAAGCATCTGAAGACATCAAAAACAAACTCAAAGGCCGATTGAAAAACCTTGATGCCATTGCCAAACGCTATGGCGACAGAATGCAGCAAATTGTAGTGATCCATGGCACCAACAAAGATGATAAAATAGAAATTACCCGATTACCACAAGGCAAAACCAAAGTCGTTTTGAAACGACTAAAGACCGATGCTCCAAACCCTATATTCTTTGAACGTACGTTTGATAGAGAAGCCACAAAAGAACTCTGGATTTACGGTTTAAATGATGACGACATATTTGAAGTTTCTGGAGACGGCGATCGTGAAATTATGTTACGATTAGTCGGTGGTCATGGCGATGACGTGTTTGAGATCAACAATCGTAAAAAATTGAAAGTGTACGATTGGAAACATGAAGAGGCCGAGTTTACAGATAAAACACCGGCAAAACATTTTACACCTCTTTATGAAACCAACACCTTCATTTATCGTGAATTTAAAGAGAATAGTAATGTCTTTTTTCCTAATTTAGGATTTAAAACAGACGAAGGCGTATTTTTCGGAGCGAAAGATACTTATACCAACCATGGTTTTAATGGTGAGGATTTTAGATACAAGCACACGCTTTCAGCCAATTATTTTTTCAATTTTGGTGCTGTAGAAGTTGAATATGCAGGCATTTTTGCCAATATCATCCCAAATTGGAATTTTGAAGCTATTGGTTATTATGCCAGCTCTCAATTTGCCAGTAACTTTTTTGGTTATGGCAATGATACTAAATACGACGAAGATGCTGTAGGCAAAGATTTTAACAGAGCACGAATCAAACAAATTAAGTTAAGAAGTGGAATTGCTTATCGAAGCATCCATTTTCACGCTCTTTTTGAAAACTATAGTGTGGAGGAAGATTCAGATCGATACTTTAATTCCAATAATTTTGGAGAAGACGTTTTCGAAACTCAAAATTATGTGGGCGCGGAGGCAGACATATTGTATGAAAACGTTGATGCCATGGATTTTCCTACCCGTGGGCTTTATTTTAAAGCAGTGCTTGGGTACAAGAAAAACTTAAAATTGGATAATAACCAATTCGGATATGCTGCCTTCAAATTAGGCTTTGACAAGAAATTAATTCATTCCGGAGATTTGGTTTTGGGCTCAAAAGCCGAGATTAGAACCAATTTTGGAGATGATTATTTATTCTATCATGCTCAGTCTATAGGAGGTGACACTGGTTTAAGAGGATATAGAAATAATAGATTTGCAGGTAAAACATCCTTTTATCAGAGTACAGATCTTAAATGGCGCTTAAAACGTTACGTCACTGCAGTTACCCCAATAACCATTGGCGTGTTTGGTGGATTTGATTATGGTCGTGTGTGGTTGTCAGATGATGCGTCAAACACATGGCACAATTCCTTTGGTGGCGGATTTTGGATAGGCAGTTTAAATGCGTTTTCAGTGAATGCAGGTTATTTTGTATCAGATGAAGATGCCATCATACAGGTAGGCTTAGGTTTTGGTTTTTAATTAATTTGTTGAAATATATGTTGCTATGAGTTTTGAAATCATCCTTGTATTCATCATTCTTGGAGTAACTATCCTACTCTTTGCAACAGAAGCTTTGCCGATAGATAAGATTGCATTCTTGATCATCGTAGCACTCGTTTTATCTGGCTTGACCTCTCCAGAGGAGGCCATTAGTGGTTTTTCAAGTTCGGCCACCATTACCATCCTCATGCTCATGATTTTGGCCATTGGTCTCGAAGACAATGGCGTGATTGATCTTTTGACCCAATCCATCAAGAAATTGAAAATTTTACCCATGGTTTTGATGGTTCCCGTTTTTATGTTGATATCGGCATCCATTTCATCATTTATTAGTACTACTGCAGTGGTGGTTATTTTTATAAAAATTATTGCCCAACTTTCAGAGAAGTATAATTTCTCTGCCCCAAAATTATTGATGCCCATTTCCTTTGCAGGGATTTTAGGCGGCAGCTGTACTTTGATGGGAACTTCCACAAATCTCTTGGTGAATTCGGTTGCCCAAAAATTAGGCGCAGAACAATTTTCGTTCTTTGAATTTACCCTCTATGGCGTCATTTTATTGGTGGTTGGTATTGTGTTTATGACCTTCGCAAGCCGATGGCTACCAAAAACCAACAAGAACGATCTTACTGATACTTCGGTTGACAACACCTTCTTATTCTCCTTGACCGTAAAACCAGAATCAAAGTTAATCGGTACCCCAATTTCGGATGCTAAATTTTATAAAAATCCAGATATCCGTGTATTAAGACTGATTCGCAATGACATTGTCAACGACAATCCAGGCCCTAACACCACCCTAAGGCCTAATGACAAATTAGTCGTGTTAAGTGATGTCAAGGCCTATGCATCCATTTCTAAAGAAGATTTTAGACTTACCGCTGAGAATGAATTGTCTTTTCTTGAGGATATTGATCCCGATAATGAAAGTGACACTAAAAAAAGCGCCTATAGCTATGTGGAATTATTGATTCTTCCAGGATCGGAGTTTATTGACAAATCCTTTTCTGAAATTAAAAACTTGCTCTTTAATATTGCAAGGCCATTGGGAATTCAGAACAGGAGACAATTTCAAAAAGGGATGCGCCTGAATCTGCCTAAAATCATTAAAAACACCAATTTACAAGCAGGAGACAAATTGCTTCTAAAAGCAAAAAAAGAAGACATTGAACATCTCTATTCCATAAACAATACCATTGTGCTAATGCATCATGAGGAAGATTATAAAATCAATCCTTACAAAAGGACCATAAGTTTAGTAGCTCTAGTTATGGTGGTTGGGTTGGCGGCAAGTGGTGTGTTGACCATCTTATCAAGTACATTATGTGGGGTTGGATTACTACTTATAACAAATTGTATCAGCCTATCAAAAATTTACAAAAAAGTGAACTGGCAAATCATTTTTTTATTGGCTGGCATGATCCCTTTGGGAATTGCCATGAACAATTCCAAAACGGACATTTGGATCTCTGAGATGCTATTAAATTTCCTCACTGGACAGAACAACATTATTATTTTAGGCGTTCTCTTTGCCATTACCATGATCATAAGTGGTTTTATATCCAACAATGCCACTGCGGTCATCATAACGCCCATAGCCATTACACTTGCTGCTGGATTAAATTTACCTGCAAAACCGTTTATCCTTGCGGTCATGTTTGCCGCCAATTTCAGTTTTTTCACACCAATGGGCTATCAGACCAACACCTTAATTTACGGAACTGGCGCCTATAAATTCAGGCATTTCCTAATTATAGGAGGATTGTTGTCCATAATCCTGTTAGTTGTTGGTACGCTTCTCTTGTCTACTATGCTCAATGGCCTATAATTTCAACACTTAAGTTCCTTTATTTTGCGATATCCTAAAAGTAGACCGTCTAAATTTCGTTATTCGGTAAAAATTTCAAATAAGGCACAGTGTTCCACTTTGCTTTAGTAATTTTAGAGGTTCAATTAAATTTTTAAGAATGTCAAAACAGCCAAAATTAACACGATTTAATCAGAGTGTTTTATCAAAGTATCAGATCTATAATGGTATTTTCATGACCTTGCCTTTTGATGCCGTCACAAAAACCGGTGTCTTATTGCCATTGTTTCATGAAACATGTCAGAAAGGCTTTAGTGCTGGCGAAGACCCTACCACTATCGTCAATTCATTTTTTAAAAAATATCAAGCCCGACGTAGTCCTGAAAGTCAAATTAATTTACTGTTTCGTTTTATTCAATACATTGAACGACAAGTGGTGTTGTTTGATGCCATAGAAGATGCCGCATTCCCCATAGTCAATAATATGGATGGGATAGGAACTTTAAGAAGTTTGAAAGAAAGCGTCTCTGCAGAAAATAAATTGGAACTCCTCAAAAAATATTTGGAAGAGTTTAAGGTTCGAATCGTCCTAACCGCACATCCTACACAATTTTACCCAGGATCTGTCTTGGGGATTATTACCGATTTGACGGAAGCCATCAAGGAAAACGATTTACTTCGCATCAACGATTTACTCGCTCAATTAGGAAAAACCCCCTTCTTTAAACATGAAAAACCAACGCCTTACGATGAAGCAGTCAGCTTAATCTGGTATTTAGAAAACGTTTTTTATAAATCCTTTGGAGACATTTTTGATTATATCCAACAGAACATTTTTGACGGCAAACAAATTGACAACAACATTATCAATATCGGATTTTGGCCTGGTGGCGATCGCGATGGAAACCCTTTTGTAACGCCTGAAATTACACTCAAAGTTGCAGCACGTCTAAAAGAAACCATCATTAAGAATTATTATCGTGATGTTAGACGTCTAAAAAGAAAACTCACTTTTAGGGGTATTGAAGATAGTATGTCGTTCCTTGAAAAAGAGCTCTATGAACTTATGATAGGCAATCCTTCTGAATTGACCTTAGAGGATTTAAAAGCAGAATTGATTTCAGTAAAAGACATTATCATCAATAAACATCAGTCTTTATATATTTCTGAAATCAACAGCCTCTTGAATAAAATCCATCTCTTCGGATTCCATTTTTCGACTTTGGATATCCGACAGGACAGTCGTGCGCACGATAAAGTATTTACCGATTTAGTGCAAACATTATTAGATAGTGGTAACGCTATTTTTCCAAAAAATTATTTCGATCTTTCTCCTACAGAACAAGTTGAAGTATTATCTCATGTTGAAGGAAAAATTGACTTCTCATTAGTTAAAGATCCTGAAACGCTCAAAACTTTACAAATCATTGAAGCGATTAAAACCATTCAAGAAACTAATGGCGAACAAGCTTGCAATAGGTATATCATCAGCAATAACCAAAGCACGCTACATGTCATGCAATTGTTTGCGATGTTAAAACTCGTTGCATTCCAAGAGGACATGTCCGTGGATATCGGTCCTCTTTTTGAAACCATTACCGACTTGGAAAACGCGCATTTGGTCATGGAAGAACTGTATACCAATCCTGCCTACAGTGCACATTTAAAATCGAGAAAAAACAAACAAACCATTATGCTCGGGTTTAGTGATGGCACTAAGGACGGCGGTTACTTAATGGCAAACTGGGCCATTTATAAAGCCAAAGAACGTCTTACCGAAATTTCACGCAAGTATGATGTAACCGTAATTTTTTTCGATGGCCGTGGTGGACCACCTGCTCGTGGTGGCGGAAAAACACATAATTTTTATGCGTCTTTAGGGCCAACTATTGAAGACAAAGAAGTCCAACTGACCATACAAGGGCAGACCATTAGTTCTAACTTTGGCACTTTAGATTCTTCTCAATACAACTTGGAGCAGTTGATCAGTTCAGGTATCCACAACCGACTAAGTGATACGGACTTACGTATGGTACCAGAAAACAGAGAGGTCATGGGCAATTTGGCAACCTTGAGTTATAAGGCTTACGCCAATTTTAAAGCGCATCCTAAGTTCATTTCTTACTTAGAGAATATGAGTACCTTAAAATATTATTCCAAAACCAATATTGGAAGCAGGCCAACCAAACGCGGCAAATCAGAGGGACTCGTTTTTGAGGATTTAAGAGCCATCCCGTTTGTAGGATCTTGGAGCCAACTCAAGCAAAACGTACCAGGATTCTTTGGCGTTGGTACTGCATTAAAACACTATGAAGACAATAACGAATTTGAAAAAGTACAGCACCTCTTCAAAACCTCTAGTTTCTTCAAGACCTTGATAGAAAATAGTATGATGTCACTCTCAAAATCTTTCTTTGATTTGACTAAATACATGTCTGACGATCCTGAATACGGCGAATTCTGGAATATTATTTACGATGAATATTTGACCACAAAACGATTGATTCTAAAATTAACAGGTTATACTGAATTGATGCAGGAAGAACCTTCAGGAAAAGCCTCAATTAGAATACGGGAATCTATCGTATTGCCACTTCTAACCATTCAACAGTACGCTCTAAAGAAAATTCAGGAGCTGGAAAAAGAATCACCACGGGACGAAGCACAAATAAAAGTTTACGAAAAGATCGTCATGCGTTCTTTATTCGGAAATATTAATGCGAGTAGAAATTCGGCTTAAGAAACAGTTTTTATTCTATAAATTAAAGCCCTTAACCTTTGAAACGTTGAGGGCTTTTTAGTCTAATTTCTCTACAATTTCTTCATCAAATGGGTCTCAATAAACAGGCATGCAGATCTAAAAAACACACCAAAACTTTTGTTGAACATGACGTTTTAAAATGAAACACAAATGCATGAGTTTTGAGTCAAAAAAAATCAGTGGAAATCCACTCAATCAGTTTTCTCAGCATTCCATTAAATCATTATCTAAAGTCAAAAAGTAGGTTCCGAAAAATCATCAGAAAAAGGAATCATCTAAAAACCTTCTTATTTAAACAAAAAGCTCACATAAAACTGTGTTTTAGTGAATAAAATTTAACATAATTGAAATTTTAATGAATTTAATTTATTGATAATTTCTTAATATGAAGTTTTCAAAATGCCAATCTGATAATTATAAGACCTCTCATTATCAATCTCGAAAAAGTGAATCTGCAATTTTAAATTTCCGGATTTTCCACATAACTTAGAAACCAATAAAGGTATAAAAACCACTAAATTTTTTATTTTATGTTAAAGCAACAAGGACTTTATTTACCAGAATTTGAGCATGATAATTGTGGCGCCGGATTTATATGTAGTCTCAAGGGAAATACGTCCAATGACATCATTCATAAAGCGCTTGAAATATTGGAAAAATTGGAACATCGTGGTGCCGTAAGTTCTGATGGTAAAACTGGAGATGGTGCCGGAATTTTAATTGATATCCCTCATGAATTTTTCGTGAATAAGTGCGATTTCCAATTACCAAAATTTGGAGACTATGCGGTGAGCAATGTCTTTCTTCCAAAAAAGGAAAACCAGCGCAACTATTGTATTGATAAATTAGAGCAGTATATAAAAGCACAAGGCTTACCTATTTTAGGATGGCGAGATGTGCCCGTTGACTCTGCAGTATTGGGAACAGTTGCCACCTTGACCGAGCCATTTGTAAAACAGATTTTTATTGGAAAGTCCGAAGAAAATCAGGACGATTTTAGCTTCAATCTAAAACTGTTCACCGCAAGAAAACAGGCAGAACATCATATCAATGCGTCCAAACTTTCTGAAAGCGCACGCTTTTACCTTCCAAGTCTCTCAACTAAAATCATCATTTTTAAGGGACTTTTGGTACCTGAAGACATCAAACTCTACTATAAGGATTTGCAAGATCCATCATTAGTGACCCGTTTGGCATTGGTACACCAACGTTTTTCAACGAACACCTTCCCTACATGGGATTTGGCCCAACCGTTCAGATATATGTGTCATAATGGTGAGATCAATACTTTGAGAGGTAATGCATCCCGAACGTTATCCCGTCAGGAGTTGATGGAAAGCGATTGGTTTGGTGACGAAATCAAAAGCATTTTCCCAATTATTCTCCCAGGAAAATCAGATTCTGCACAAATGGATATGATGGTGGAATTGTTGTTGATGACTGGCCGGTCCCTACCCGAAGTGATGATGATGCTGGTACCCGAAGCTTGGGAAAAAAACCCTGAGATGTCTGAAGCAAAACGGGCTTTTTACGAATATAATTCCTGCATCATGGAACCTTGGGACGGTCCCGCTTCCATTCCATTTACAGATGGCAACTATATAGGTGCCGTTTTGGACAGAAACGGATTGCGTCCATCGCGTTATACCGTCACCAAAGACGGTTTTGTAGTTATGTCTTCTGAAACTGGCGTTATTGAAATCGATCCAAAAAATGTGGAACATCATGGCCGACTGGAGCCTGGAAAAATGTTTTTGGTCGATATGAACCAAGGTCGCATCATAAAAGATGAAGAAGTCAAGGAGGCTGTTGTTTCTAAACATCCTTATAAAGAATGGCTACAGAAAAATTTAGTGCATTTGGCCGATATCCCTGCGCGAGAAGGTCCTATTCAACATGAAGAAGAACCTTTATTGAAACGTCAGATAGTTTTTGGCTATACCGAAGAAGATATAAGTGTCATCATCAAACCGATGGCACGACTGGGTAAGGAACCCATAGGCTCAATGGGGAATGACGCCCCCATCGCCATTCTTTCTGATAAACCACAGCTCCTTTACAATTACTTCAAACAATTATTTGCCCAAGTCACCAATCCACCGTTGGATGGCATTCGTGAACAACTGATCACAGATATCAGTTTGACCTTGGGAAAGGATACCAATATTTTCAAAATTAATGAAGATCAATGCCGAAAGCTGAAAATCCAGAATCCGGTGATTTCCAAGCACGATCTCGACAAAATAAAGAACTACACCCAAAATCCAGATTTTGTAGTCACAACAATTCCCATTTTATACGAAGTGGAGAAAGGCTTGAATGAGTTAGAGCGCGCTTTAGTCAATCTCGTTAAAAAAGCATCAAAAGCGATTGATGAAGGAGGCAATATTATTATTCTATCTGATCGAGGCGTCAACAAAAAAATGGCGCCAATTCCTGCGTTAATGGCCTGTTCCTATGTTAATCATGAATTGTACAAAATAGGAAAACGTGCCAAGGTCAGCATCATTATAGAATCAGCCGAACCGCGTGAAGTCCATCATTTTGCATTGTTATTTGGCTATGGTGCAAGTGCCATTAATCCTTATATCGTTAACGAAATTGTTCGAGATCAGGTTGACAAACAGAATATTGAAGGCATGGATTATATGACGGCCATTAAGAATTACAACAAGGCTATTGGCATGGGCATTCTTAAAGTGATGAACAAAATTGGGATTTCCACATTAAATTCCTATCGCGGATCTCAACTTTTTGAATGTGTGGGACTCAATACAACAGTAGTCAATAACTATTTTCCACATACCGTAACCCGTATTCAAGGCATCGGCCTAAGAGAGATTGAAAAAGAAATTTACAAACGTCACCATCAAGCCTATCACAAAAAAACTATTGATGGCGACCTCGGATTGGAATTTGGAGGGATTTATAAATGGCGACGCAATGCCGAAAAGCATGCCTTTAATCCACTGACCGTTGCAAAGCTTCAAGAATCTGTAAGAAACAATAAACCGGAAACCTTTAAGGAATATTCAGATTTAATCAATGAACAGACCAAACAATTGATGACCATTCGTGGCTTGTTTGAGTTCAAAAATTATGATCCCATTCCTTTATCAGAAGTGGAACCCTGGACGGAAATCGTCAAACGTTTTAAAACGGGCGCGATGTCATACGGATCCATCAGCAAGGAAGCCCACGAGAATTTAGCCATTGCAATGAACAGAATTGGTGGAAAAAGTAATTCTGGCGAAGGTGGTGAAGATGAAGAACGTTTTTATAAAGATGCAAATGGCGATTGGAAAAACTCCGCCATCAAGCAAGTGGCGTCTGGACGTTTTGGAGTGACCTCGAACTATCTGACCAACGCAGCAGAAATTCAGATTAAAATGGCTCAAGGTGCAAAACCTGGGGAAGGGGGTCAATTACCAGGTCCGAAAGTAAATCCTGATATTGCAAAAACCAGAAATTCTACGCCATATGTCGGACTCATTTCTCCGCCACCACATCATGACATCTATTCTATTGAAGATTTGTCACAATTGATTTATGATTTAAAGTCGGCCAATCGCGAAGCGAGAATCAACGTTAAATTGGTTTCTGAAGTGGGCATAGGCACCGTGGCTGCCGGGGTTGCCAAAGCCAAAGGCGATGTAATTTTAATTTCCGGCCATGATGGCGGAACAGGTGCTTCGCCTTTGACCTCATTAAAACATGCCGGGTTACCTTGGGAATTAGGTCTTGCCGAAGCCCAACAAACCTTAGTCATGAACAATTTGAGAAATCGTGTAGTTTTAGAATGCGACGGGCAAATGAAAACGGGACGTGACGTCGCCATCGCTTGTCTTTTAGGCGCTGAAGAATTTGGTTTTGCTACGGCACCATTAGTTGCTTCAGGATGTGTGATGATGCGGGCCTGCCACTTGAACACTTGTCCCGTAGGTATTGCCACCCAAAACCCAGAGCTTCGAAAAAAATTCCAAGGCAAACCCGAACATGTGGTTAACTTTATGTATTTCGTAGCTCAAGAATTACGCGAAATCATGGCAGATCTCGGTTTCAGAACCATTAATGAGATGGTAGGTCAGGTTCAAAAGCTGGACCGAAACAAAACCATCAATCATTATAAATCTTTGGGCTTGGATTTGTCGCCAATTTTACATCAAGTGTTAGTCCCGGAAGGTACCAAACTATTCAATAGTGAAAAGCAGGACCACCAACTCGAAAAAGCCTTGGATTTCAAGATCATAAGTCAAGCGCATCCTGCTTTGTTCCGAAAGGAAAAGACAGTCATTGATTCAAAAATCAATAATCGGGATCGTGCCTTTGGAGCCATATTGAGCAACGAAATTTCCAAAATTTACGGCGCGCAAGGCCTCCCGGAAAACACCTTAAAAATAAACTTTACAGGATCTGCAGGGCAGAGTTTTGGCGCTTTTGCCACCAAAGGGTTAACGCTTGTGGTTAATGGAAACACTAATGATTACTTGGGCAAAGGACTTTCGGGTGCCAAAATAAGCGTCAAGGTTCCTGAAGAATCCACCATTATTCCTGAAGACAATATCATCATCGGAAACGTTGCTCTCTACGGTGCCACCAGTGGCGAGGTCTATATCAATGGAAAAGCAGGCGAACGCTTTTGTGTCCGCAATTCGGGTGCACACGCTGTAGTTGAAGGTATTGGCGACCATGGCTGCGAGTACATGACCGGAGGACGCGCAGTTATCTTGGGCGAGGTAGGACGTAATTTTGGTGCGGGAATGAGCGGCGGCATTGCTTATGTTTATGATTCTAATGGCACATTCGATAAAAAATGCAATAAAGAAGGTTTGAATTTGGAACCTGTAGCATCGATAGAGGACATCACAGAATTAAAAAACCTGGTCGAAAATCATTACAACGCCACATTGAGTCCTCTGGCACAACGCCTTTTAGAAAACTGGCAGAAAGAACTGCCTAAATTCATAAAAGTGTTACCGGAAGAATATAAGCAAGCCTTGATCCGAATGGCCGAAGAAAATAAAGTAAGTGTTTAATTGAAAAAGATTTCCGTTTTTACGGAAAATAACTATGGGAAAGATAACAGGATTTTTAGAATACGAAAGAGTAGATGAGCCTTATATAGCGGTTGAAAAACGATTGGAAAATTACAAGGAATTCACAATTCCACTGGAAGAGAAAAAGTTAAAAGATCAAGGTGCACGCTGTATGGACTGTGGCATTCCTTTTTGCCATAGTGGATGTCCCTTAGGAAATTTGATTCCCGATTTCAATGATAAAGTCTATAAAGGCCGTTGGAAAGAGGCTGCACAAATCTTACACTCCACCAACAATTTCCCCGAGTTTACAGGCAGATTATGTCCTGCACCTTGTGAGGAAGCCTGTGTCTTGGGAATTAATGAAGACCCTGTTTCTATTGAAAATATCGAAAAAAATATTGTTGAAAAAGCATTCGAAGAGAGGTGGATTACAGCACATCCGCCAAAGACAAGAACCGATAAAAAAGTCGCGATCATTGGATCTGGCCCTGCAGGCTTGGCCGCTGCACAGCAATTGAACAGAGCAGGCCATTTGGTAACGGTTTTTGAACGTGACGCCAAAGTAGGCGGCCTATTGCGTTATGGCATCCCGGATTTTAAACTTGAAAAACATATCATTGATAGACGGATCGCCATTCTTGAAGAAGAAGGCATCACGTTTACCACCAATGCCCATGTAGGCAAAAACATCAGTATAGAAACCATTAAAGCCGATTTTGATGCCGTTGTATTGTGCGGTGGTGCAACCGAGCGCAGAGGAATTCCCATCAAAGGCAATCACCTGAAAGGTGTTCATCAAGCCATGGATTTCTTGAAATTGAACAATCAATATGTGGATGGATTAATCGATTTTAAATCGGTATTATCAGCAAAAGATAAGAACGTCATTGTAATTGGTGGCGGAGATACAGGGTCCGATTGTATTGGCACTAGTAATCGTCATGGAGCAAAGAGTGTGACTAATTTTGAAATTTTAAGCAAGCCTTCCGTGGGCAGACCTGCGCACCAACCCTGGCCTTATTGGCCGATGAAGTTAAAAACAACAAGCTCACATCAAGAAGGTGTAGAACGGTTTTTCAGCATTTCTACCAAAGAATTCTTAGGCGATAAAAACGGCAACCTCATCGGCCTAAAAACGGCTGAAGTTGAATGGATTTTTAAAGAAGGTCAACGTCCTGAATTAAAAGAACTTCCAAATTCTGAGAAAACTTGGAACTGTGATATGGTATTATTGGCTTTAGGATTTACTGGATCAGAAAAAACATTGGCGGACCAGTTTGGATTGGAAATGGACTTTAGAACTAACATTAAGGCCTCAGCAAAGGATTATGCCACCAATGTTCCGGGAATTTTTAGCGCAGGTGATATGCGCCGCGGACAATCCTTGATAGTTTGGGCCATTTCAGAAGGCCGTCAAGCCGCTCACCATGTGGATAAATACTTGATGGGTGCTTCTAATTTACCGTTAAAAGACGATAACGATTTACCGAGAATCTGAGAAATTTTAAAAATTTACATGATTTTAATTAGGTTATATAAAATTCTTTTTTGACTTTTGACGAACAAATGAAAAAACAAAACTTAAATATTATTTCTATTATTAGCGCTGTGATTATTTCACAACGGTGAGGAATGGTACACTAAGTTTAAATATATAACTAAAGCCTTCCTCTAATTTGGAAGGCTTTTTTTTTACGTATGAATCAAAATATTATCATTATTAGCGTGATTATTATTAACTCCAGTTAGTTGATACAGTATGCTATTCCCATAAAAAGCCTGTATCAATTAAGATTCAGGCTTTTTTTATTTAAAAGTTTCTCATTTTGAACATCATAAATAAAACAACCTAAGCGTCTGATTGTCATGGCTATAAATATCAAATTCAAACACTGACTTTAGTCTTAAATGCCAAACTCAAAACATTGATACAAACCTATATTGTAATTTTAAAACTTTAAAAGATTATGAACGCGTATTCCAACAACCAAACGGTTATTTACCACAATGGTGAATTTTTAAAACCTAAAGCCGCTACTAGCAGTTTATACAGCCAAACCTTACACTATGGCAACGGCGTATTTGAAGGCATCAGAACTTATAAAACCACAGAAGGCACCAAGATCTTTAAAGCCGAAGCACATTATGAACGTCTTAAATATGGCGCAAAAGTTATGGGCATTCCTTTTAATTATACCGTTGAAGAGCTTGTAGCAATTACCTACGATCTTTTAAGAAGAAACCAATTGGAAGACGCTTATATCCGTCCTTTAATTACGACGGGCGACTCCATGGGATTATACACTTCAAAGGAATCGATCTTGACCATTCAGTGTTGGGCTTGGCCAAAATTAATGGGCGATAACTTATTACGCGTAAAAACCTCATCGTTTGAACGCCCCAATCCAAAATCCTGTTTTGTAGAGGCTAAAGTTACCGGGCATTATATCAATTCCATCTTATCCACCAATGAAGCTAAAGACGCAGGTTATGATGAAGCTTTATTACTCGATATGTATGGTAATGTTGCCGAATGTTCGGGTGCAAACATTTTTATGGAGAAAGATGGCCAATTGTTCACGCCTAAAAAAGGCAGCATCATGGCCGGAATTACGCGTTCTACCATATTGGAAATTTGCCAAGAAGAAGGCATTCCAGTTGAAGAAAAACATTTCAAATTAGAGGAACTTAAACAAGCAGACAGCGCATTTTTCACAGGAACGGCAGCCGAAGTGGTTGGTCTCAAATCATTGGACGATTATGAATTCCCGCTAAAATGGAGTGAATCTTTAGGTTATAAATTAATGAAGTTGTACCAAAAAGAAGTTTTAGGACAACGTAAAAATAAATTATCAAAAGTACTATGAGTGAATTAAATAAATTTAGTAAAACCGTTACTCAAGATCCCACACTACCGGCAGCACAAGCTATGTTGCATGCTATTGGTTTGACCGATGAGGATTTAAAAAAACCTTTTATAGGCATTGCAAGTACAGGTTATGAAGGCAATCCTTGTAATATGCATTTGAATGATTTAGCGGTCCATGCTAAAAAGGGAACTGAAAACGCCGGATTGGTCGGGTTAATTTTTAACACGATTGGTGTGAGCGATGGCATTTCAAACGGAACTCCGGGCATGCGTTTTTCATTGCCTTCAAGAGATATCATTGCAGACTCTATGGAAACTGTTGTCGAAGCTATGGCATATGATGGTTTGCTTACTGTTGTAGGTTGTGATAAAAATATGCCAGGTGCCTTGATGGCAATGCTGCGTTTAAACCGACCTTCGGTATTGGTCTATGGCGGAACTATTGCGTCAGGATGCCATAACGGTAAAAAACTGGACATCATTTCGGCATTTGAAGCCTATGGACAAAAAGTTGCTGGTACAATTGATGAAGAAGAATTTCAAGCCGTAGTGCATAAAGCCTGTCCGGGCGCTGGTGCTTGTGGTGGCATGTACACAGCAAATACAATGGCATCGGCCATTGAAGCTTTAGGAATGTCACTCCCTTTTAACTCTTCAAATCCTGCGCTTAGTTCAGATAATTTAAAAGAAAAAGAAGCGGTAAAAGCTGGTGAAGCTTTGCGTTTATTGTTAGAAAGAGACATTAAACCATCTGATATCGTTACCAGAAAATCCATTGAAAATGCCTTCAGATTGGTAACGGTTCTTGGCGGATCGACCAACGCGGTACTTCACTTTTTAGCGATTGCGAAAGCAGCTCAGGTAGAATTCACTTTAGAAGATTTCAGGAACATAAGTGATAGCACCCCTTTATTGGCCAATCTTAAACCAAGTGGCGAATTTTCGATGGAAGATTTACACAACGTTGGTGGTATTCCAGGCGTGATGAAATACCTATTGGACAAAGGCATGCTTCATGGCGATTGTTTAACCGTAACTGGGAATACTTTGGCTGAAAACTTAAAAGACGTTTCAAATTTAGTTGAAGGCCAAACCATCATCAGTCCACTTGAAAATCCTATAAAAGAAACAGGGCACATCCGAATCCTTTTTGGGAACTTGGCCACTGAAGGAGCGGTTGCAAAAATCACAGGAAAAGAAGGTTTATCCTTTAAAGGAACAGCCAATGTATTTGATAGTGAAATTGCCGTAAACGAAGGCATAAAAACAGGAAAAGTTAAAAAAGGCGATGTGGTCATCATCCGCTATGAAGGTCCTAAAGGCGCTCCTGGAATGCCAGAAATGTTAAAACCTACCTCTTCCATTATGGGTGCCGGTTTAGGAAAAGATGTGGCACTCATCACCGATGGCCGTTTTTCTGGCGGATCGCATGGTTTTGTGGTGGGTCACGTATCTCCAGAAGCACAAGAAGGTGGCAATATCGCCCTTGTTAAAAATGGAGATATCATCTCAATAGATGCGGTCAACAATACCATTAACATCGAAATTTCAGATGAAGAATTAGCCGAAAGAAGAGCCAAATGGATTGCACCACCATTAAAATTTAAACGAGGCGTGCTATATAAATATGCAAAAACAGTATCGTCAGCATCCAAAGGATGTGTAACTGACGAATTTTAAAGACTATTTGAGATTCCTCCCGATAACTATCGGGATTAAAAGGAATTAATAACATTTTCAATATGAAAGACACACAAACATTAAATAAGGAAGAAAAATCCAGTGCTACCACACTGCGTATCTCAGGAAGCGAAGCCATCATCAGATGTCTGATCGCTGAAGGTGTTGACCTACTTTACGGTTACCCAGGTGGCGCTATCATGCCGGTTTATGATGAACTTTATAAGTTTAGGGATCAAATCCATCACGTCTTAGCACGTCATGAACAAGGTGCCACACATGCCGCACAAGGTTATGCACGTATTTCAGGAAAAGTCGGTGTTGCCATAGCGACATCCGGACCAGGCGCTACAAACCTCATCACTGGAATAGCTGATGCACAAATAGATTCCACACCATTGGTTTGCATTACAGGTCAGGTAGCCTCAAATTTATTGGGCAGCGATGCGTTTCAGGAAACGGACATCATTGGTATCTCCACTCCTGTTACCAAATGGAATCATCAAATCACAAAAGCCTCGCAAATTCCTGAAGTCATTGCAAAGGCATTTTATATTGCTAGAAGTGGACGTCCAGGACCAGTGCTGATTGATATTACGAAAGACGCCCAGTTTGAGGAATTCGATTTTTCCTATGAGAAATGCAAAGGCGTCAGAAGCTACAATCCCGTTCCAAAAACTGATATTGACGATGTAAAAGCTGCTGCCCTTTTAATAAATTCAGCTAAAAAGCCCTTAATTATTTGGGGGCAAGGTGTTATTTTAAGTGGAGCCGAAAAAGAACTGATTTCTGTTATCGAAAAAGCAGGAATCCCATCGGCGTGGACTATTCTCGGTGCTTCGGCTGTTCCCACAGCGCATCCGTTAAATGTAGGAATGGTTGGAATGCATGGAAATTATGCGCCCAATATACTTACCAATGAATGCGACGTTTTAATTGCCATAGGCATGCGTTTTGATGACCGCGTTACGGGAAAATTGGAGACCTATGCGAAACAGGCTAAAATTATTCACTTTGAAATTGATCCTGCCGAAGTTGATAAAAATGTAAAAACGGACGTCGCTGTTTTGGGAGATGCCAAAGACAGTCTCTCAAAACTATTGCCATTACTAAAATCAAATTCCCATCCTGAATGGCGACAACAATTTAAGGACTTGTATGATATAGAATACAAAAAAGTCATCAAAGATGATCTGTATCCTACAAAAGAAGGTTTGACCATGGGCGAAGTCATTAAGGAAATCAACATTCAAACCAAAGGGAATGCTGCCATTGTAACTGACGTTGGTCAACATCAAATGATTGCCTGCCGATATGCTGAATTTACTACTACCAAAAGTAATATCACTTCTGGTGGATTGGGAACCATGGGCTTTGCACTTCCTGCGGCCATTGGCGCAAAAATGTCCGCTCCAGAGCGTGATGTTGTCGCTATTATTGGTGATGGAGGTTTCCAAATGAACATTCAGGAATTGGGCACTATTTTTCAACAAAAAGTACCCGTAAAGATTGTTGTCCTCAACAACGAATTTTTGGGGATGGTACGCCAGTGGCAGCAATTGTTTTTTGACAAACGCTATGCGTCAACCGAAATGATCAATCCCGATTTTATTGCCATTGCAAAAGGCTATTATATTGATGCCCAAAAAGTGACCAAAAGAACCGATTTGAAAAAAGCTGTTGCCGAAATGATGGCTTCTGAAGGTCCCTACTTTTTAGAGGTAGCGGTTGAAAAAGAAGATAATGTATTCCCTATGATTCCAAGTGGTGCCAGTGTATCCGATGTACGATTGGAGTAAGGTGGAAGCTTGAAGCACGGAATTTGAAACATATTTTAACAGAGAAAAGAAAACAAGAATACAGACTAATGACATGAAAAAAGAATGCACCATCAAGTCTATTTTCTATGCTCAATCCTCTAATATCCAATAATAATGAGTGAACAAAAAAAATTATATACCGTATCCATTTATACCGAAAATAACGTCGGTTTATTAAATCGGATCTCAGCAATCTTTCAAAGACGCCATCTCAATCTGGACAGCATTAATATTTCAACTTCTGAGATTGAAAACGTATCCAAATGGACCATCGTCTTACAGCTTTCTGAAGAACGAATGAAAAAAATCATCGGTCAAATCGAGAAACAAATCGAGGTCATAAAAGCGTATTACCATACAGAGGAGGAGACCATTTACCAAGAATCTTGTTTGTTTAAAATCAAATCGCATTTACTTTTTGATGAACGTCAAATTCAAAATATCATCAAAGAAAGCAATGCCCGAATTGTGACGGTGAACAGAGAGTTTTTCGTCATTGAGAAGTCTGGGCGTAAAGAAGAATTAGAATTATTACATCGTGAGTTAAGTGTTTTTGGCATCATGCAGTTTACCCGTTCAGGACGAATTGCAGTGACCAAGGACGAAATGAAAATATCAAAAATGCTCGAAGCATTTCAACATTAAAAATCAAACTAAAATGTCAAATTATTTCAACACACTACCATTAAGATTACAATTGGAGCAATTAGGAAAATGCCGATTTATGGAGGCTTCAGAATTTGAAGATGGCGTCAATGCACTCAAAGGAAAGAAAATAGTTATTGTAGGCTGTGGTGCCCAAGGTTTAAATCAAGGTTTGAACATGCGCGATTCCGGTCTGAACATTTCTTATGCTTTGCGCGACGCTGCCATTAAAGAGAAACGTGCTTCTTATAAAAACGCAACGTCCAACGGATTTACCGCGGGTACTTATGAGGAATTGATCCCAACCGCGGATTTGGTGCTGAACCTAACACCAGACAAACAACATACTGATGTTGTAAAAACCGTGATGCCATTGATGAAGAAAGGCGCAACCTTAAGCTATTCCCACGGCTTTAATATCGTAGAAGAAGGCACAAAAATTCGTGAAGATCTTACGGTCATTATGGTTGCACCAAAATGTCCTGGGACAGAGGTTCGTGAAGAATATAAGCGTGGCTTTGGGGTGCCAACGTTGATAGCCGTGCATCCAGAAAATGATCCAGAGCAAAAAGGTTTGGAACAGGCTAAAGCCTATGCCGTTGCAACTGGAGGCGATAGAGCGGGCGTCCTGGAATCATCATTTATTGCCGAGGTGAAAAGTGATTTAATGGGAGAACAGACCATTCTTTGTGGTGTGCTTCAAACAGGCTCAATCCTTGCGTTCGATAAAATGGTAGAAGAAGGCGTCAATCCAAATTATGCTGCAAAATTGATTCAGTTAGGTTGGGAGACCATTACCGAAGCTTTGAAACATGGTGGGATTACCAATATGATGGACCGTCTGTCAAATCCAGCAAAAATCAAAGCCTTTAAAATGGCTGAGGAATTAAAGACCATTTTAAAACCATTGTTTGAAAAGCATATGGACGATATTATTTCTGGACATTTCTCACAAACCATGATGGAAGATTGGGCCAATGATGATGTCAATCTTTTAAAATGGCGTGCCGCAACTGGCGAAACTGCTTTTGAAAAAACAGAATTGACCGCAGACCATATTTCCGAACAAACCTATTTTGATCACGGCGTGCTCATGGTGGCTTTCGTTAAATCAGGAGTAGAATTAGCTTTTGATACTATGGTGAGTGCTGGTATTATCGAAGATTCAGCATATTACGAATCATTGCACGAATTGCCATTGATTGCCAATACCATCGCCAGAAAGAAATTGTTCGAGATGAACCGTGTTATTTCCGATACAGCAGAATACGGTTGTTATTTATTTGACCATGCCGCCAAACCTCTATTGGTTGATTTCATGAAGAATGTCGATCCAAAAACTATCGGAACGTCGTTTTCAACCTCAAATGCGGTTGACAATCAAGAATTGATTGCGGTCAATGATGCCATCAGAAATCACCCTATTGAAACCGTTGGGAAACGATTGAGAGCTGCGATGACTGCCATGAAAGTCATAAAAACAGATGCTGAAGTTGAAGATTCAGTGTTAGCTTAAAATTAAGTTATGCATCTTATGGATGCATTTAATATAAAAGGCAGGAGGAAACTCCTGCCTATAAAAAACTGTGATGAAGGTTGAAACCAAAACATATTATCCAAGTATGGCCGCTGTTGAAGAAGCCGCCAGAAAACTACAAGATGTTGCTGAGGTAACACCGCTTATGGCGAGCCATCGGTATTCAAAAGAATTCAAATCCAATATCCTATTTAAACGTGAGGATTTGCAGCAGGTGCGCTCTTACAAAATCAGAGGTGCTTACAATAAAATGGCATCCTTGAGTCCCACGCAAATTGAAAATGGAATTGTGTGCGCCAGTGCAGGAAACCATGCCCAAGGTGTGGCTTTATCTTGTAAATTATTAAAAATAAAAGGCACTATTTTTATGCCTGCACCCACGCCCAAACAAAAAATTGAGCAAGTCAATATGTTTGGTGAGGAATATACCGAGGTGGTTTTGGTTGGTGACACATTTGACGATGCCAACGCTGCTGCAATGGAGGAATGCGAACGCTTAAACAAAACTTTTATCCATCCCTTTAATGATGAAAAAGTAATTGAAGGTCAAGCCACCATGGCTCTCGAAATAATTGACCAAGCCCAACATCCTATCCATTATGTATTTGTTCCAGTTGGTGGTGGGGGATTGTCGGCCGGATTATCTTCTGTGTTTAAGGAACTATCCCCCAACACAAAAATTATAGGTGTGGAACCTAAGGGAGCTCCATCTATGTCTACTTCAATTCAGAATAAACGCAATACCAAGTTAAAAAAAATCGAAAATTTTGTCGACGGGGCTTCGGTAAAACGCGTTGGCGACTTAAATTTTGCCATCTGCCTGAAAAATTTAGATGCCATGATTACTGTGGATGAAGGTAAAGTGTGCGAAATAATGCTCGACTTGTACAACAAGGACGCCGTCATCGTGGAACCTGCCGGCGCTTTAAGTATTGCCGCTTTAGAGCAATATGCCGAGGAAATCAAGGGGAAAAACGTCGTCTGCATTGTCAGTGGAAGTAATAATGACATCACAAGAACCGCCGAAATAAAAGAACGGGCGCTTTTATATGCCAATCTCAAACATTATTTTATCATCAAGTTTCCCCAACGTGCAGGTGCCTTACGTGAGTTTGTGGTCGATATTTTAGGTCCAACGGACGATATCACTTACTTTGAATACACCAAAAAAACAAATCGTGACAACGGTGCTGCCGTAGTAGGATTGGAGCTCAAATCAGCCGATGATTTACAGCCCCTGATTACCAAAATGAAACTTCGAAATTTCTACGGCGACTACCTTAACGATAAACCAGATTTATTTCAATTTTTAGTATAAAACAAATTATGAATAATATCCCAGAACAGTTTCAAATCAAATCACTAATCCATCAAAACAGTTATTTAGTAGACGGCGAATTAAAATCATGGTCTGGAGAAAGTTCAGAAGTCTATTCCACCATCTCTTCAACAGAGACTTATAAATCTACATTATTGGGTACCATTCCTACCTTAGGCGAAAAAGAAGCCTTGGAAGCTTTGGATGCTGCGGTAAATGCCTATGACAAAGGTCAGGGTTTATGGCCCACCATGAAAGTCAAAGACCGAATTGACTGTATGGAAAAATTTGTCACCCAAATGAAAACCAAGCGTGAGGAAATTGTGAAATTACTCATGTGGGAAATTGGTAAAACCTTACCCGATTCTGAAAAAGAATTTGACCGAACGGTCGATTATATATATGATACCATTGAAGAGTACAAACAATTGGATCGAGATAATGCCAAATTTGAAAAAAATGATGGCGTTTATGCTCATATCCGGAGAGGGCCACTTGGCGTCGTTTTATGCTTAGGACCATACAATTATCCTTTGAATGAAACTTTTGCGCTGTTGATTCCTGCATTGATCATGGGGAACACGGTCATCTTCAAACCCGCAAAATATGGGGTCCTGTTGATCTCTCCATTATTGGAAGCATTCCAAAGCAGCTTTCCAAAAGGCGCCGTTAATATTCTTTATGGTCGTGGTAGGACAGTAGCAACACCAATTATGCAGTCTGGAAAAGTTGATGTTCTAGCGCTTATTGGTAATAGCAAATCGGCCAATGCCCTACAGAACCAACATCCAAAAAGCAATAGATTGAGATTGGTTTTAGGCCTGGAAGCAAAAAACCCAGCCATTGTGTTGCCAGATGCTGATTTGGACTTGGCCATCGACGAATGTATTGCAGGTACAACGTCATTCAACGGACAACGTTGTACAGCACTCAAAATAGTTTATGTACATGAAGACATTGTGGACGAGTTCAACAAACGCTTTTCTGCAAGAGTCGATGCTTTAAAATTTGGCAATCCATGGGAAAATGGTGTTAAATTAACCCCCTTACCCGAATCGGATAAACCACAATATATTCAAGAATTAATTGATGATGCCCTTGAAAAGGGTGCGAAAATATTAAACAAGAAAGGCGGCGAAACCACTGATAACTATATTTTCCCAGCAGTTTTATATCCCGTGAATAAAGAGATGCGCGTATTCCAGGAAGAGCAATTTGGACCAGTTATTCCAGTGCTGTCGTTTAAAGATATCAACGAACCTTTAGATGATATGGCGGAGTCCAACTACGGACAGCAAGTCAGCTTGTTCGGAAGTGATATCATAACCTTGGCACCGTTGATCGATACTTTGGTGAACCTGGTATGCCGTGTCAATTTAAACAGTTCCTGTCAACGCGGACCAGATGTGTATCCATTTACAGGTAGAAAAGATTCTGCTGTTGCAACGTTGAGTGTCCATGATGCCTTGCGCTCATTTTCCATACGAACCTTTGTAGCCTCAAAAGACAATACATATAACAATGCCATTTTAAAGAATTTATTGGACAGCAAAGCCTCAAATTTCATGAGTACAGACTATATTCTTTAAAAAAGGTTAAAAATTATTTGAAATATTAAATTAAATGTTACTTTTGATCTATGATTCTAATGAAAAATAAAATACGTCCATCAAGTCCCGCAATGTTATTGCGCAGACGCTGTGCATTCTAACCTAAAAAGAAGTCGCTAACGTATATTTATTTTTTTACCTTGATCACATCACCACACATAATTTACTTTTCAAATCCAGTTGTTTTAAATAGCAACCGTATTAGGATATGTCCCGTATTGTTCCGTCGCCCTTAAGGGTGTGCATTATATTTGGAACTTAGGTGAGTCCGGTTCTTTTCTCGACAACTTAATCTTAATTTTTTTTAATCTAAATATCAAAAACAATGGACATTGTTATTGCTAATAAATCTCATGCTATTTACGCTCAGATTATTTGTGACACCATCGCAGAATCTGCAAAAGTAAGAGGCACAGGTATTGCCAAACGAACACCTGAATACATCATCACCAAATTGGAAAATGGAAATGCAGTGATCGCCCTAGATGGCGACATCTTTGCTGGCTTTTGTTATATTGAAGCTTGGGGCCATGGTAAATTTGTTGCCAATTCCGGATTGATAGTACACCCAGACTACAGAGAACAAGGTTTAGCCAAGAAAATCAAAGCACGTGTTTTTCAGCATTCCAGAGAGAAATTTCCAGATGCCAAAATTTTTAGTATCACGACAGGATTAGCCGTTATGAAAATGAACAGCGAATTGGGCTATAAACCAGTCACTTTTTCAGAATTAACAGATGACCAAAGTTTCTGGAAAGGCTGTCAAACCTGTAAAAACTATGACATCCTTCAGCGCATGGAACAGAGAATGTGTTTGTGTACTGGTATGCTGTACGACCCAAAGGCCAAAGATAGGGATGAACCAAAGGAGGTAAAAACAAAGGTGTTCCAAAGATTAAAACAAATCAAACAAGCCTTGTTTCTAAAAAAAGATAAATAATGAGCAAAAAATTAGTTTTAGCCTATAGCGGCGGTTTGGATACTTCCTACTGTGCCGTCCATTTGAGTAAAGATTTAGGCTATGAAGTACATGCCGTAAGTGTCAATACTGGCGGATTTACTTCTGAAGAAATCAAAAACATAGAGTCTAATGCCTATAAAATGGGCGTTTCTACCTACAAGAATATTGATGCCGTAGCCTCGTATTACGAGAAGGTCATCAAATATTTGATTTATGGAAATGTGTTAAAAAACAACACCTATCCATTATCTGTAAGTGCCGAACGTATCATTCAAGCCATTGAAATTGTTGAATACGCCAAAAGTATCAACGCCGGATATATTGCACATGGAAGTACGGGTGCTGGTAACGACCAAGTACGATTTGATATGATCTTCCAAACCTTGGCGCCTCATATTGAAATCATCACGCCAATTAGGGATCTGAAATTGTCCCGACAGGAAGAAATTGATTATCTCAAAAACAATGGCGTGGATATGTCTTGGGATAAAGCCAAATATTCTGTCAATAAAGGACTTTGGGGAACAAGCGTTGGCGGTGAAGAAACCTTAACTTCTGAAAAGCCTTTGCCTGAACATGCTTATCCGTCTCAATTAGAGAAACAGGGTGAGGAAAAAGTAACCTTGACATTCCAAAAAGGACAATTTGTAGCACTCAATGGCCAATCCAATACACCTGAAAAAAACATTGAACTTTTAAATACTATTGCATCTGCTTATGCCATTGGTCGAGACATCCATGTTGGCGACACTATTGTAGGCATTAAAGGACGTGTTGGTTTTGAAGCCGCCGCGGCACTTATTACGGTCAAAGCACATCACTTATTGGAAAAACATACGCTTACGAAATGGCAATTGCAACATAAGGAATACCTCTCCAGTTTTTATGGTATGCATTTGCACGAAGGACAATATTTAGATCCAGTGATGCGTAACATAGAAGCGTTTTTAGAAAGTAGCCAACAAAATGTATCGGGAGATGTCACAGTGACCTTAAAACCTTACCATTTCACTTTAGATGGCATCAGCTCTGTACATGATTTGATGAATGCGAAGTTTGGCAGTTATGGCGAAATGAACAAAGGTTGGTCCTCAGACGAAGCCAAAGGCTTTATTAAAATCATTGGCAATCAGAATAAAATCTATCACCAAGTAAATTCAGGATCATGATTGACGTAGGGATTATTGGAGGAGCAGGATATACGGCAGGCGAGCTGATCCGATTACTATTGAACCATCCAAACACAAAACTCGATTTCATCTATAGCACCTCTAATGCCGGAAATAAAGTACACAAAGTACATCAGGATTTGGTGGGCAGCACCGATCTGGAGTTTTCAAGTACTATCAATCCAGAGGTAGATGTTCTGTTTCTGTGCTTGGGCCATGGCAATTCAAAAGCATTTTTGGAAAGTCAAAAATTTTCGTCCAAAACGAAGATCATCGATTTAAGTAATGATTTCAGATTGGAAAAAGATCGCGATTTTCAAGGCATGCATTTTGTTTACGGCTTACCAGAGTTGAACAAAGAGGCCATTAAAAAAGCTGACTATATTGCAAACCCTGGATGTTTTGCTACGGGAATTCAATTGGCACTTTTACCCTTGGCTGCACATCATCTTTTAAATAACGATGTCCATGTCAACGCCGTTACAGGTGCAACGGGTGCAGGAACGTCATTGTCAGATACAACCCATTTTTCATGGCGCGACAATAATTTTTCACATTACAAGGCCTTTTCACATCAACATTTGGGAGAAATCAATGAAAGCATCTTTACACTGCAAAAAGATGCCGATTCAGAAATCATTCTTGTGCCTAATCGAGGGAATTTCTCAAGAGGAATTTTTACGACGGCTTACACTCATTTTGACGGAAGTTTGGAAGATGCCAAAAATTTATATAAAACCTATTATAGAAATGCAGTATTTACGATTGTTTCAGACGAGGACATCCATTTAAAACAAGTGGTCAATACCAATAAATGCCTCCTTCATTTGTATAAACATAATAATAAATTATTAATCACGAGTATTGTAGACAATCTATTGAAAGGTGCCTCGGGGCAAGCCATTCAAAACATGAATTTGATGTTCGGCTTTGAAGAATCCGAAGGATTATTGCTTAAAGCAAATTATTTTTAATAATCGCTTTCAGGGTTTGAAACCCTGAAAGCGTTATGGATACTAAAGTTAAATTAAAAAGATACCCGTCAAAGTTTATATTGAGCGGAGTCGAAATACAAGCATAAATATGAAAATAGCCATCATCGGTACAGGAAATTTAGGGAAATCAATCGCAAAGGGTTTGATCACTACCAATGCGATCACCACGCTCTATCTCACGAAAAGAAATACGGACAGCATCGCTGAATTTGACGGATACAAAAACGTAAACCTCACTACGGACAATACTTTGGCGGTTAAAAACTCCGATATCATAATTTTAGCCGTTCAGCCTTCACATTTAGAAGGTGTGTTAAAGGGGATCAATGCTTTACTTACTGAAAATCACGTACTGATTTCAACAGTCACCGGATTTAGTATTGAAAAAATTGAGACTATTGTTGGGGCTGATCAGTTTATCATCAGAGCCATGCCAAATACGGCTATTGCCGTTGGAAAATCAATGACCTGTATTTGTAGCAATGTTAAAGGCACCAAACGCATTAAAGTCGCCGAGGCCATTTTTAACCGTTTAGGCCATTCATTGGTCATTCCGGAATCGCAAATGCAAGCTGCAACAGTAGTGTGTGCTAGTGGGATTGCATTTTGGATGCGATTGATCCGCGCAACAAGCCAAGCCGCCATCCAATTAGGCTTTGACGCCAAGGAAGCTCAAGAATTGGCCATGCATACCAGTGAAGGTGCCGCAAGTTTATTGATTGCCAATGGTCATCATCCAGAAGAGGAAATTGACCGGGTAACCACGCCAAAAGGCTGTACTATTGAAGGCCTGAATGAAATGGAACACAAAGGATTAAGTTCGTCGTTGATACAGGGAATGATTGCCTCATACAATAAAATCAGTAATATTAGAAAAGAACAACTATGAGTTTATTTAATGTCTATCCGCTTTTTGATATCACGCCAGTGCGAGCCAAAGACCTTTCCGTCTTTGATGATAAAGGCATCGAATATTTAGATTTATACGGGGGCCATGCCGTAATTTCCATAGGCCATTCACACCCAGAATATGTGTCGGCTATTTCCAATCAAGTAAATAACTTGGGGTTTTATAGCAATGCCATTCAAAATCCGTTGCAAGAATCCTTAGCCAAAGAACTTGGGCGCATTTCAAAATGCCAGGACTACCAATTGTTTTTATGTAATTCTGGTGCCGAGGCCAATGAAAACGCGCTTAAATTGGCATCCTTTCACACTGGCAAAAAGAATGTCCTTGCGTTTAAGAACTCGTTTCACGGACGTACCTCAGCAGCCGTTGCAGCCACTGATGATCCAAAAATTGTTGCGCCTTTAAACGCACAACACCACTTAGATTTTGTGGCTTTGGACGATTTGCAAGCCGTAGAAAACATATTGAAAAAAGAGGAAACATGTGCCGTCATTATTGAATGTATTCAAGGTGTGGGTGGATTGGATGAAAGTTCAGAGGCGTTTCATCAAGGTCTGGAAAAGTTATGCAGAACGTACAATGTGATGTTGATTGCAGATGAAGTCCAATCAGGTTTTGGAAGAACCGGCGATTTCTTCGCATTCCAAAAATACGGATGGACGCCAGATATTATTTCCATGGCCAAAGGCATGGGCAACGGTTTTCCAATTGGTGGCATCTTGATCCATCCAGATATTAAGGCATCCTTTGGATTGTTAGGAACTACATTTGGTGGCAATCATTTGGCCTGTGCAGCTTCTTTAGCTGTACTAAAAGTTTTAGAATCCGAAAACTTGATGGAAAATGCGGAGGAGATGTCAGCTTATTTTATCCAGAAAGCACATAATTTGCCCCATTTAAAAAGCATTAAGGGACGCGGACTGATGTTGGGATTGGAATTTGATTTTGCAGTAGCGGAATTGCGAAAAAAACTCATCCACACTCACAAGATATTTACTGGAAGCGCCAAAAACCCGAATTTAATACGGATTCTTCCTCCATTAACCATTCAAAAGGAACATATCGATGTGTTTTTCGAGGCTTTAAAGCAGGAGTTGGTGATGATGAATGGTGCTTAAAATGAAAAGAAGTTTTAAGCAACGCACCAACCTGTAAGGTTTTAACCTGTCCGCCGAAGGAGGAAAACCTGACAGGTTTGAAAAGGACAGAAACTCATAAAAAAAGCTACCGAAAAACATTCGTGTATTAGTGGCTAAAAGAAAAGATTAATTAAAGAGATTTCCTCCCGATAGCTATTGAAATCGCGAGGATAGAGAACAGCCCCGAAGGGGCGAAATATCAATAGAAAAAGAATTAACAAACAACTAAAGTCCTGTAGGGACGGAATATCAACCTGCAAGTAGGATTAAACAGAAAATTAACTAAAAGAAATTCCCGCCTTCGCGGGAAATAAAGATGAAAAAATATACCGAAATAAAAGACATTTCCAATCTCTCTGAGATGATAAAGGAAGCTATTTTACTCAAAATGGAGCCATTTGAATTTTCGGAATTGGGAAAACACAAAACTTTAGTCATGTTGTTTTTCAACTCGAGTTTGAGAACCCGCTTGAGTACAGAAAAAGCAGCGCGAAATTTAGGGATGCACGTGAGTATTCTCAATATCAATGACGCTTGGAATATTGAATTTGAAGATGGCAGCATCATGAATACTGGCAGTTCAGAACATATCAAGGAAGCTGCACAAGTCATCTCACAATATGCCGATATTATCGCGGTCCGTGCGTTTCCAACACTTACCGATAAAGCTAAGGACGCATCCGAGTATATTTTAAATAGTTTTATAAAATATGCCACAGTACCAATTATAAATATGGAAAGCGCTACGGCACATCCCTTGCAAGCTTTGGCAGACGCCATTACCATCACCGAACTTTCTGAGAAACACAAACCAAAAGTCGTTTTATCATGGGCGCCACATCCAAAGGCCTTGCCACAAGCGGTTGCCAATTCGTTTGTAGAAATGATGCAAAAGATGGACGTCGATTTGACCATCACCCATCCGGAAGGTTATGAACTCGATAACAACATCACCAAAAACACGCCCATTAATTACAATCAGGAAGAAGCTTTAAAAAACGCCGATTTTGTTTATGTGAAAAACTGGAGTAATTATAAAGATTACGGAAAAGTTTTAAATCAGGACCCTAATTGGATGATGACGACAGAGAAATTGGGCAAGGCAAAATTTATGCACTGTTTACCCGTAAGACGGAATGTGGTGGTAGAAGATGCCGTTTTAGATGGTGAAAATTCGATCGTGATTAAGCAGGCTAACAATAGGACCTTTGCGGCTCAGGTGGTGTTGAAAAATATTTTAGAAAATTTATAAGAGATTAAGTCTCGTTGGCAGACCTGACAGGTTTTTGAAACCTGTCAGGTCTTAAATATAAGATGGAAAATTTAGAGATACCCGTTTTCACGGACATATTATGAAAACATTAAAAATCATTAAAATAGGCGGTAATATTATCGATAATGAAGCGGCATTATCCTCATTTTTGGATGTATTTGCAGCTATCGATTCGCCTAAGATTCTGATTCATGGCGGTGGTAAATTAGCTACTCAATTGGCCAATCAATTGGGCCTGGAAGTGAAAATGATTGATGGAAGACGCATTACAGACAAGGCCACTTTAGACCTCATCACCATGGTTTATGCCGGAAAGATCAACAAAAATATCGTGGCACAACTGCAATCCAAAAATTGTAATGCCATCGGATTTTCCGGTGCAGACGGCAACACCATTATTTCCAAAAAGCGCCCCGTAAAACCCATCGATTTCGGATTTGTTGGCGATGTCAAAAAAGTAAATATCGAAACACTTCAGGTCTTATTGGAACACAAGGTGACACCGGTATTTTGTGCATTGACCCACGATAAAAAAGGACAACTTTTAAACACTAATGCCGACACCATCGCCTCAGAACTGGCCATTGGATTTGCCAAACACTATCAAACGGAGTTATATTATTGCTTTGAAAAAAACGGGGTTTTAAGAGATGTAACTGATGAAAACTCAGTGATCAAAAACATCACGACCCAATCCTATCAAAATTTAATTAATGATAAAGTCATTGTGGACGGCATGCTCCCAAAACTGAACAATTGCATTCATGCCATTGAAAAAAATGTTCATAAAGTCTGCATCGGAAAACCAGAAATGCTATTTGACACCCAGGCTAATTTTACAACCATTACCAAATGATACAAAAACTGACCACAGATGCCATTGCATTACTAAAAGATTTGATTGAAACCCCATCCTTTTCGTCCGAAGAAGACAAAACCGCTGAGTTGATAGTGCAATGGTTTCAGAAATATAATATTGACTACAAACGTACCGTCAACAATGTTTGGGCACTAAATAAACATTTTGACGACTCAAAACCAACCTTGTTGCTCAATTCCCATCACGATACCGTCAAACCGAATACCGCTTACACCAAAGATCCTTTTAAAGCTATTGTTGAAGACAGCAAATTATTTGGTTTGGGCAGTAATGACGCTGGAGGCTGTTTGGTCTCTTTAATCGCGACGTTTACGTATTTTTATGAGCAACCAGACCTAAATTACAATTTGGTCATTGTCGCCTCCGCAGAAGAAGAAAGCAGCGGTCCGAATGGGCTGAACAGTATGTTAAAAGTCATCCCAAAAATTGATGTGGCCATTGTGGGCGAACCAACCTTGATGCAACTGGCCATTGCTGAAAAAGGCCTGGTTGTTTTTGATGCCAAGGTAAAAGGAACACCAAGCCATTCAGCCCATCCTAATGATGATAATGCTATATACAATTGCATAAGCGTGCTGCAATGGTTTAAAGATTATAAATTTGAGAAAGTATCGGATGTTTTGGGTGAGGTTAAATTGACGGTGTCCCAAATAAAGGCAGGCAAGCAACATAATGCCGTTCCTGCAGAAGTGGATTTGGTGGTGGATGTGCGTGTAAATGATTGTTATAGCAATGCTGAAATTGTGGAAATCCTCCAAAAGGAAGCACCATGTGATAGCATCATCCCACGAAGCTTACGATTGAACTCATCGTCTATTCCTAAAGAGCACGCTTTGGTTCAGGCAGGAATTGCTTTGGGTCGTGGAACTTATGGGTCGCCTACGCTATCAGATCAAGCAGTATTAACTTGTCCGTCATTAAAATTAGGCCCTGGGGATAGTACGCGATCACATTCGGCAGATGAATTTATTTATATTAGTGAGATTGAGGAAGGGATTGAATTGTATGTGAAGTTGTTGGAGAAAATATTCTAGTATAGACTAAAGAATCAAGATAAAAGAACAAAGACTTGATTTGGAATGGGTTTAAATTTGGTTCTAAAAAAATTACAATCGTAAAGTAGATGACTGTCTAAAAGTTAAGTAGCGGCATTATTTCCAAGAGCATTGAAAACCATGAATGCATTTCGACTGCGTTCAATGTGACAGTGCGATGGATTTTTTACTTTTGAAATTGATAAGTAATAATAATTAAAAAGAAGTGTAGGTGGGATTCCTGCCTTCGCAGGAATTTATGAAACTCTGGGATAAAGGTATTAGTATTGATAAAAAAATAGAGCAATTTACCGTTGGAAACGACCGAGAAATTGACTTACACATTGCTAAATATGATGTTCAGGCGTCTTTGGCTCATGCCAAAATGCTTCAATCCATCGGTATTTTATCGAGGGACGAATTAGTGCAATTAGAAGGTGGTTTAGAAATCTTAGCACGACAAATTGAAGAAGGCACGTTCACCATCGACGCACAATTTGAAGATGTGCATTCCAAAATCGAATTTGAACTCACCAAAACCTTGGGCGAAGTTGGAAAAAAAATCCATACGGCACGTTCAAGAAATGATCAGGTTTTAGTGGCGCTACAGCTTTATTACAAGGAAAATATCGGAATAATCTACGATAAAACTGAAGTGTTTTTCAACACCTTGTTAGACTTGTCCGAAACCCACAAAAAAGCCTTACTTCCTGGATACACGCATTTACAGGTGGCCATGCCTTCATCTTTTGGTTTATGGTTCTCTGCTTATGCCGAATTGTTGATTGACGATGTATATCTGCTTAACGCCGCTTTAAAAACCGTCGATCAGAATCCATTAGGCTCAGCGGCTGGTTATGGGAGTTCTTTTGGAATTGATCGGGAATTGACGACTAAGGAATTGCAGTTTTCGACTTTAAAATACAATGTCGTTGCCGCACAAATGGCCCGTGGTAAAAGTGAACGTACCATTGCATTGACTTTGGGAAGTCTGTGCAACACCATGGCGCGCTTTGCAATGGATATTTGCCTGTATATGAGCCAGAATTTCAGCTTTATCACGTTTCCGGATGAATTGACCACAGGAAGCAGTATTATGCCCCATAAAAAGAATCCTGACGTCTTTGAACTGATTCGTGGGAAGTGCAATAAAATTCAAGCGTTGCAGACGGAAATGATCTTGATCACCAATAACCTTCCGAGTGGATATCATCGCGATTACCAATTGTTGAAAGAGCATATGATTCTTGCCATTAATGACGTTATGGATATCTTGGATATCTTCAACTATGCCATTCAGCAAATAGAAGTCAAGGATATCGATTTAAATGATGCCAAATACCAGTATCTATTTACGGTTGATAATATGAATACTTTGGTTGAAGGTGGGATGAGTTTCCGGGAAGCCTATCAAATCATTGGAAAGCAAGTTCAGGAAGGAACTTATAAACCAGATACGTCTAAAGAGCATACACATATAGGGAGCATGGGGAATTTATGTTTAGAAGAAATAAAAGCAAAGTTTCCAAAACGTGAAAAGCATCCGTAAAGGATGCTTTTCTGAAGAGCTACTATTTGAAAATCTGACTAACTAAATTAACTTTAAATAATAGTAGATTGTCCTAAATGAATGTTGGTAAAATTCATATTAGTGTCTTTTGGATTATTGATAAAATCCTCAATGAAATCGCCCACTTTAGTGGTTGATATGTGATTGAATTTGGTGTTTAAATCTGGTGTTGTAATATTTAATTTTAACGATCGCTCTACGCCCTCTCTAATTAATTCGGCTTCTTCATATAATTCAAAATGATCCAACAACATAGCTGCGGATAATATTGAGGCTATCGGATTGGCAATACCCAAATTTTTTGCCTGCGGATAAGAGCCGTGGATAGGCTCAAACATGGCAAAATAGTCTCCAACCGATGCCGAAGCCAGCAGACCAATAGAACCACCTATAACACTCGCTTCGTCGCTGATAATATCGCCAAACATATTTTCTGTCAAGATGACGTCAAACTGTTTTGGATTTAAAATGATTTGCATCGCAGCATTATCAACAAATAAGTAGTCGAGTTTCACATCTTTGTATTCCTGTGAAATTTCGGTGACTACTTTTCGCCATAAACGAGATGACTCCAAAACATTGGCTTTATCTACCAAAGTGACTTTACGCTTTCTCGATTGCGCCGATTTGAATGCCAAATGGGTGATGCGTTCAATCTCAGAACGTGAATAGACACATAAATCAGTGGCCGTATTTCCATCCTCACTAAGCGTTTTTTCACCGAAGTATATACCTCCAGTCAACTCTCTATAGATACAAATATCAGTACCTTTAATAAACTGTTTCTTTAATGGCGATTTGTCCAAAAGCGTATCATACGCTTTAACTGGTCTGATGTTGGCATATAAACCCAATTCCTTGCGCAGTTTCAACAAACCTTGTTCAGGACGCACTTGAGCATCCGGATTATTGTCATATTTTGGATCGCCGATGGCACCAAATAGTATGGCATCAGTGGCTTTGCACAAATCGAGTGTTTCTTTAGGTAATGGATCGCCAGTTTCATCAATGGCTACAGCACCTACCGGTGCATATTTGAATTGAAACGAATGATCAAATTCTTGCGCAATCGCTTTCAACACTTTGACAGCTTGTGCGGTTACTTCAGGTCCTATGCCATCTCCTGGCAATACAGCTATTTTTAATTTCATCTTAATTCCTGCGAAGGCAGGAATCTCTTCCTGTCTTCAATTGTTTTAGTGTTATTTTTTCTTCTCTTGTTCCCGCGATCCCGATAACTATCGGGAGGGAATCTATCAATTTTTCAACATCTCATCATTGAATTTGCTTTCAAACCTATATGGATTAAACGCCTTGCAGGTAACTAATACGCCTGCAATGTCTTCTCAAATGCTTCAATTGTTTCTTTTTTACTCAATAAATAATCAATATCATCATAGCCATTGATCATACATGTTTTTTTGTAGGCATCAATTTCAAAGGATTCTGAATGGTTTGAGCCATCAATACCAATGGTTTGCGCTTCTAAATCTACGGTGATCTTGGTCTTTGGATCTGCTGCAATGGTTGTCATCAATTCCTTTAAAAATTCGGGAGATACCTGAACCGGTAGTAATCCGTTGTTAAGCGCATTCCCTTTAAAAATATCCGCAAAGAAACTTGATACAATCACTTTAAATCCATAATCGGTTAATGCCCATGCCGCATGTTCTCTACTACTGCCACATCCAAAATTATCTCCAGCCACCAAGATAGGTCCATCAAATTGAGGCTGGTTCAACACGAAATTTGTGTTGACCGAACCATCTTTTTGAAATCGCCAATCTCTGAATACATTTTTGCCAAAACCGTCGCGATTGGTGGCTTTTAAAAAACGTGCAGGGATAATCTGATCCGTATCGACGTTTTCGATATCCAATGGGATTGCTGTTGCTTTTAAGGTTATAAATTTTTCCATCTAAATGCCCGCGAATGCGGGTATCTTATTAAATTATTATCACTAAAATTTTTCCAGTGTCTTTTTCAAACCTGTCAGGTTTTAAAAACCTGACAGGTTGATATTTAATTCAACTGTTTCGTAATATCAATTATCTTCCCTTCCACTGCAGTTGCAGCAGCCATCAATGGGCTTGCTAAAATAGTTCGCGCGCCTTGACCTTGTCTACCTTCAAAATTTCTATTGGAGGTAGAGACACAATATTCGCCTTGCGGAATTTTATCATCGTTCATAGCCAAGCATGCTGAACATCCTGGTTGTCGCAATTCAAATCCGGCATCATCAAAAATAGCTTTAAGGCCTTCTTCAATAATTTGGGCTTCCACTTGTTTGCTGCCAGGAACCAACCATGCCGTCACATTATCTGCTTTTCGTTTGCCTTTGATATAATTTGCTGCGATTCTAAAATCTTCAATTCTCGAATTGGTACAACTCCCTATAAAAACAAAATTGATAGGTTTGCCAATCAAGGTTTCTCCTTTCTTAAAGTTCATATAATCCAAGGCTTTTTCAAAAGAAGCATCGCTGGTTTCGGGAATAAATTCTGAAATTTTGATTCCCATCCCTGGGTTGGTACCATAGGTAAGCATTGGCTCAATATCTTCGGCATCAAAGTGATATTCTTTATCGAAAACCGCATCATCATCGGTTGGAAGTGTTTTCCAATAGGCAACCTTTTGATCGAACTCTTCTCCTTTTGGAGCAAATTTTCGACCTTTTACATATTCAAATGTCGTTTCATCCGGAGCAATCATGCCGCCACGGGCGCCCATTTCAATACTCATATTACAAACGGTCATACGCCCCTCCATCGACATGTTTTCAAACACATCACCTGCATATTCGCAAAAATATCCTGTACCGGCATTGGTACCGATTTTTGAAATGATATATAAAATGACATCTTTGGGAAGCACACCATTTTTTAATTTCCCGTTAACCGTTACTCTTAGGCTTTTCGGTTTTGTAAGCAGCAAACACTGACTTGCAAAAACCTGCGCCACTTGACTGGTCCCAATTCCGAACGCGATGGTTCCAAACGCCCCATGGGTTGAAGTATGACTGTCACCACATACGATGGTCATTCCGGGCTGGGTGATGCCCAATTCTGGTGCCATGACGTGCACAATGCCGTTGTATTTATGCCCTAGTTCATAAAGGGTAATATTATTTTTTTTGCAATTGGCAGAAAGTTGTTCCAGCTGTTTTCTGGAAAGCTCATCTTTAATTGGCAAATGCTGATTGATTGTAGGCGTATTATGATCGGCAGTTGCCACAATTTGATCAGGTCTGAAGATTGGAATATTGCGTTGTTCTAGCTCATTAAAAGCCTGCGGACTCGTTACTTCATGAATCAGGTGTTTATCAATATACAATATTTGTGGACCGTTATCTATAGTGTCCACTACATGTGCGTCCCAAACTTTATCAAACAAAGTTTTTCCCATCTTAAGCTGAAATTATTTGTTGGTACACTTTACTCGTTTCAATGATTTGATGAATGTCATTGTCGTCGATTTCCTTTTTCTGATCCGCGAAATTCAAGAAGTTTGTATAAACCTCATCCAATTGTAATTTCGTCAATTCATAGCCCACGTTTTTTGCTCTATAGGCTAAGGCTGCGCGGCCACTTCGAGCGGTCAATACAATGGCAGATTCTGTAACCCCAACATCTTTAGGATCAATGATTTCATAGGTCTCCCGATTTTTAATCACCCCATCCTGATGGATTCCCGAACTGTGGGCAAAGGCATTAGCGCCAACAATGGCTTTGTTTGGCTGGGTATAAATTCCCATACTTTCTGAAACCAGCTGACTGATGCCGTATAGATGCTGGGTATTTATATTGGTATCCAAATTAAGATAAGGATGTTGCTTTAATACCATGACCACTTCTTCAAGGGCCGTGTTTCCAGCGCGTTCACCAATTCCGTTGATGGTACATTCAATTTGTCTAGCACCGTTGATCACGCCTTCTATGGAGTTGGCAGTTGCAAGTCCTAAATCGTTATGGCAATGACAGGATAAAATAGCATTTTCAATGCCTTTTACATTTTCTTTTAGGTATTTTATTTTGGCTCCGTATTCACTCGGCAAACAATAACCGGTAGTATCAGGAATATTCAGTACGGTCGCTCCAGCTTTAATGGCCATTTCACAAACACGTGCTAAAAATTCGTTGTCCGTCCGGCCTGCATCTTCCGCATAAAACTCAACATCTTCTACAAACCTCTTTGCAAATTTGACCGCCTCAAAAGCACGTTCCAAAATGGCATCCTGATTGGAATTGAATTTATATTTAATGTGTGAGGCAGAAGTACCAATGCCTGTATGGATTCTCGGATATTTTGCATATTTTAGCGCCTCTGCAGCAACTTTGATATCGTTTTCAACTGCACGCGTCAATCCGCAAACAATGGTGTTTTTTATTAATTTAGATATTTCTTCAACAGATTTGAAATCGCCAGGGCTTGAAACTGGAAAACCAGCTTCGATGACATCAACGCCCAAATGCTCGAGCTGCTCCGCAATAATCAATTTTTGATTGGTATTTAGCTTACAGCCAGGAACTTGCTCGCCATCTCTTAATGTGGTGTCGAAAATTTGAACATTATTATCAGACATTTGTTGCATATTATTTTTGAATTGACAAGCTAATTTATACTTTGTATTTAAATTCAATTGAGCAACGATACGCGTTTTACGATGTTCAGTTGATTTTTAATATTATAATTAATTGATTTCTATACACTTAAGAGCTATTTTAACGTGATGACTAAAGAGCATAAAGATAATTTATTTCAGTTGGTGAAATCGTTGACCAAGTCAGAAAAGCGACAGTTTAAGCTGTATGTTGGGCGGCTTGATGTCAATGCCGATTCTAAATTTTTGAATCTTTTTAATTATATGGACAAAGCCAAGAGCTACGATGAACCCGCGATCATAAAAACGGGAATTGTCAAAAAACAACAATTGGCGAATGTTAAGGCACATTTGTACAAGCAAATATTAATCAGCCTAAAGCTTAATCCATCACATCAAAATATCCGTTCCCAAATTCGCGAACAGCTTGATTTTGCCTCTATTTTATATCACAAAGGCCTTTATAAACAAAGCTTAAGAATTCTAGATAAGGCCAAGGAACTTGCCATGCAACATGAGGAGAAAAATCTCGCTTATGAGATTGTAGAACTCGAAAAAATTATCGAGTCACAGTATATAACACGAAGTATCAGTACACGTGCCGATGAGCTCACCCTCCAGGCCAAAGAATTGAGTGAATTGAATGTGATCACAAGTAAACTTTCCAATTTATCGCTGCAATTGTACAGTATTATCTTAAAAACGGGCTATGTAAAAAATGCAGAGGAAGGTCAAAAAATAAAGACCTATTTTAATGATCGCTTACCAAAATTTAAAATTTCAGAGGTTGGTTTTAGAGAAAAGTTATGGCTTTATAACTCCTATTTGTGGTACAGTTTTTTACTGCAAGATTTTTTAAACTGTTATAAATACGCTTCAAAATGGGTAAATCTGTTTTATGACAATCCGCACATGATTAGCTTGAATCCCGTCTTCTTTTTAAAAGGAAATAATTATCTTTTGGAAGCCCTGTTTTTTATCAGAAATAAGCCAAGATTTTTAAAACAGCTACAAGTTTTAGAAAATCAATTGGAAGATCAAACCTTCCCAAAGGACGAAAACGTGGATGCATTGGTCTTTTTATATTTGAATTTTCACAGAATCAATCAGCATTTTATTGACGGAAGTTTTGAGGAAGGCTTGAATCTCATCCCAAGAATTGAAAATAAATTAAAAAAATACAACAATCGTCTTGATGAACACCATAAGATGATTTTTTACTATAAATTTGCGAGCTTGCAATTTGGGGCAGGGAATAACAAAGCTTGTATTTATTATTTAGATAAGATTATTTCAAACAAGTCACTGTCCATGCGTGAAGATTTGCAGACTTTTGCACGTGTTTTGAATTTGGTGGCACATTATGAGGCTGGAGTGGATTATCATATGGATAGTCTTCTGAAAAGCACCTATAAGTTCCTTATAAAAATTAACGATCTGTACGAAGTTCAAAAGGAAATGATAAAGTTTATCAAAGGCTTGCAGGATATTTATCCGCATGATTTGAAAAACGCTTTTATTGAACTTCACAAAACTTTAAAAACTTATGAGGATCATCCTTATGAGCGCCGCGCATTTTTGTATTTAGACATCATTTCATGGTTGGAAAGCAAAATTCAGAATAAACCTGTTGGACAAATAATTAGAGATAAATATTTGGCAGAGATTGCAAAATAACGCTTCAATAGCGTAAACAACACTACTATTTTATGCCATTTATAAGATTTTCTTTTTTCATTCTGTTACTAATATTCACAAGTAATTTACACGCCCAAGGCTTATTCAGAAAAAAAGACTCCATTGTCACCCAGACGCTGTCCCAAGCATGGGAACTTGATCGCAAGGATAGAAACGGCACGTTCAGGTTGAATTCCTACCAACCTTTTTATGTATTGCCCGTACATTGGACCAATCGCATTAATACAGTGCCTCAAAGCGTGGGACAGGAACCGGCTTTTAATGAACCGCTCCGACTTCACTCCACCGAAGTTAAGTTTCAGATCAGTTTTAAAACCAAGTTGATCCAATCGTTTTTATTTGGTAAAGGAGATATTTGGGTAGGCTATACACAAATAGCCCATTGGCAGGTTTACAACAAACAGCTTTCACGACCTTTTAGGGAACTCAATTACGAACCTGAGCTGATTTTCAACTATCCTCTCAATTTCAATTTTTTAGGCTTTGAAGCTAAAATGGCTGGCTTTGCTTTCAACCATCAATCGAATGGCCGACCTGATCCTATTTCAAGGAGCTGGAATAGAATAATCTTTCATTTTGCGATGGAACACGATAATTTCCAAATCTATTTAAAGCCATGGATTAGGGTTAAAGAGGGCTCAGAAGATGATGACAACCCAGAGATTGAAGATTATCTTGGGCGCGCCGAAGCGAATGTGATCTATCGAAAAAACGGCCATAGCCTGAATCTTTTGTTACGTAACTCATTGTCGTTTAAGGACAATCATGGGAGCATTCAATTTAATTATATGTACCCGATCAGAAATAACCTGAGAGGCCATTTACAGATATTTAGCGGTTATGGCGAAAATCTGATCGATTATAACCACTATCAAACTACCGTGGGTCTGGGGATTTCTTTTGTTGAATGGTAAAATACTTCGATGCATGAAGCCATCATCCATAATAAAATATCAAATAGCTAATAAAGTAGGTAACGCTTTCTTTTTTGTTTAAAACTATCGACTTCGATTGCCCAATCCTCTATTATTGTTTTTGGGGATTCGCCAGCCTCTAATTTCAAACGAACTTCCGGAGTACCGAGCAAACCATCTAACCTTCGCTGCCTTAGTTCAAGTCGCTCTTGATATAATGTTCTTAACGCGTCTAAGATATAGATGCCCGCTTGGGCCGATTTGAATGTATTCCTATCCGTTACTATCATTTCAATCCCGTCCACTTCTTCACCCAGAAATTTTGGAGGGTAAATTTTAATGCCATCCACAATACTATCCGGTACAAAACGGATTGGTTTAAATTCTATACCACTCAATTGGTAACTATTTAAATGTTCTGCCAACTTAGTACCGTTTATCCAAGGCGCACCTATCTGTTCAAATGGACGCATCGTTCCCCGACCATCCGATACATTGGTGCCTTCAATTAAGCAGGTGGCCGGATACATCGTTGCGGTTTTAAGAGTAAGCATATTTGGGGAAGGTTTTATCCAAGGCAGCCCAGTGTCGTCATACCATTGCTGTCTGTCGTAGTTTTTCATGGGAATGACTGTTAAGTCCGCTTCTGCAAGTCCATTGTTCTTCCGATTTCCATTGAACATTAGGGCAAGTTCCCCAATGGTCATGCCATGGGTAATTGGAATCGATCCGTTTTCGGCAATTGGCTCAACAGGGCCATCTACATAATCTCCACCAATAGGGTTTGGACGATCCAACACAATGAATGGTACTTTTTGTTCTGCCGCTGCCTCTTGGGCCCACAACATGGTTTTTATATAAGTGTAATATCTTGCACCTATGTCTTGTATGTCAAAAATCAGAACATCTACTTGGGCTAACATCTCAGCGGTAGGTTTACGTGTTTTGCCGTAAAGTGAAATAATCTTTAAACCTGTCTTAGAGTCCATTCCATTCTCAACGTGATTGTCTTCTTCCCCTCGTAGTCCATGTTCAGGCCCAAAGAGTAAAGTCAGTTCAACTTCTGGATGCTTATAAAGGACATCTATGAGATGTTGACCGTCGGGCAACAAGCCAGTGTGATTTGTAATTAAGCCTATTCGTTTATTCTGAATTTTGGAAAAGAATTCCGGTGAGAGCAATTGTTCCGCTCCAACTATAACACGTGAGATTTCAGTCCGTTTGTCTAAGCTGCTCTTTTGATCTTTTTTGATCTGATGACCTGAAAAGAATATGGGAATTATGAGAAGAAAATAAAGATGTATTGAAGATTTCATAAACGTGTTTATAACAGTTAAGATAAATGATAATTTTATTCTTACGTAAGTAAATCGAATGGCCACTCTTTATTCTAATACTTTTAAAGTACTTATTTTAAATTGACCATCACATCAGTAGTTTTTTAAGTCATTGTTGAATAACTATTGATAAAAAGTACGGATTGGGAATAATTTACACCCGATGTTTAATAGAGCAAATATTTTTCTCTTATAGCCGCATACTTTTCCAATCCGTCTTTCCATGTCTCCTTGATTTCATCAGATGACATCCCTGATTCAACCTGTTCCTGAAGTTTTGTTGTTCCTGCCAATCTAGTGAATTTACTTTCGTTGAAAAATTTGGTTTTATCTGATGTGTTTTCATAAGCTTCTATAAGCCAATCCAGGTTGATCTCGTCAATTCTCGGGTTTTCTGACAAATCCCTTCCATAACAAGTTTCACCATTATGCTTAGGTGTTTTGGAAGCTGAATTTGGTTCAGGCACGTAAGAATAGGGAAATACCTCTGGGTCGAGGAATGGGGATCCAAATACTTGGAATTGGTTTGAAGTGCCTCTTCCTTCGTTGACATTTGTGCCTTCAAAAAAGCATAGGCTGGGATATAAATTAATAGATGTTGCATTGGGAAGATTTGGTGACGGTGGCAACGGCGGATCATAGCGCTTATTGTGGTCATAGTTCTCCATTTCGATTACGGTCAGATCAGCCTGAATTCCATTTGCCAATAACTTCTCTCCATTCAACATTTTAGCATATTCGCCGATGGTTAACCCATGAACGACTGGGATTGGATCCATGCCCACAAAGCTTTTATGTTCTGGTTCAAGAATAGGACCATCAATATAATGTCCTGTTGGATTTGGTCGGTCCAGTACAATGACCGGGATGTCCTGTTCGGCGGCAGCCTCCATGACATAATGCAAGGTGGAGATATAGGTGTAAAATCGAGTTCCTACATCCTGAATATCAAATATCAACACATCAACACCCTCTAAATGCTCAGGCGTCGGTTTGGTATTATCGCCATCGGAAGTTCGTGACGCCTTTGGCTTATACAAAGAAATTGAAGGCAACCCCGTCTTTGGGTCGATACCATCCGGAATAATGGCACCATTGGGCTCTTCGCCTCTAAATCCATGTTCAGGAGCGAATACTTTGACAACCTCCACGCCCAATGAAATCAAAGAATCCACAAGGTGTGTATAATTATTTTTTGTCTCTGAACCTGAAGACTCTTCCTGTTTGTATATCACGGTCGTATTATTGCCTACAATTCCCACTTTCTTGTTTATTAACAAAGGAAGGTAAATCGCAGTGCGGTTTGAACCCAATACAATAGGAGCATCATCTGTTGACATGGTCATGGAATTATGAACTGTATCCAGGCCCTTCTGCTTTTCGCTTCGATTTCCACAAGAAAAAAAGGTAAGAATTAAGACCAAGAATATACTTTGAGAGAGTTTCGAAATCATAGCTTATGGTTTTATCAATTAATGGCTGTTTAAATTTAAAGTTTTCCAAATCAGAAAAACGCTAACTGAGGAGCTTCAATATAATAGATATTTCGTTTTAGTCTCATTGAATGCTTTGAGTTCATTTTCCCATGAAGCAAAAATTTCTGATGGGGTTTTATCCTCATAAATCATGTTTTCAAGTCGAGTTGTTGATACCAGCCTATTCATGGTTTCTTGATCCCATTTCATGATTTTTGGATGGGTTTTATGAATTGCCCAAAGCATCGAAATACCAACCCTGTAGCTATCAAAAAGATTACGGTCTGTTATATTCACATAAATACCATTGCAAACCTCACCCGCTAAATAAGGATCACGACTATGGAAGGGCATCTTCTTAGGTGTAAACTGAATACTTTCAAATTGTACTCCCGGAAGTTCAAGCGTATTTAGGGTATGGACAACGGTCAAATTATCTATCCACGGTGCACCTATATACTGAAATGGTTTTTCTGTTCCTCTACCTGCCGAAACATTGATGCCTTCAAAAAGACAAGTCCCGGTATAGGTGATCATCGAATTTAAATCGGGCAAATTAGGAGATGGCTTAATCCATTTAAGACCAGTTTCATCAAACCACATATCGCGTTGCCAGCCCAACATTTCTACAACATGAAGTTTTGCTTCCTTACCTCCTCTCAGCATTTTTTCCCCATTGTACATTTGAGCAATTTCACCCATGGTCATGCCATGAATTACAGGCAATTTTCCAAAGGCTCCAAAACTAAATAAGAATTCATCATCAGTTATAAAACCATCTGTTTTTAGTCCTGTGATTGGATTGGGTCTATCTAACACAACAACTTCAATATTGTTCTCAGAAGCCGCTTCCATTACAAAACCTAAAATGTTGATGTGCTCATAGAATCGAGCTCCGACTTCCTGAATATCAATAATTATTACATCAACATCTTTCAGCGCCTTATCAGATGGTTTATGCCGTTCACCGTATAACGAATATTTAGGAAGACCTGTTTGGGGGTCTATATCATCTTCTTTGTCTTTAGGTAGGGAGTAATCATTACTTCGAATATTGAAATGCATACCAAACAAAACCTTCAAATTGGCATCTTTATAACCGAATAGGGCATCGGCCAAATGGGTTCCGTTCGACAATAGTCCGGTATGATTTGAAACCAAGGCTATATTTTTTCCTTTTATCAAATAGTCGTATTCCGAAAAAAGTCGATCTGCACCAACAGTAACTTTCGGAGTTATAGTTTTATCATTGAAACCGTTTTTTAATGATTCATGGGCCTGAAGATGAAGAACGCTTATCGCCATACATGAAAGAAATAGAGACAGGGCGGTTTTGAAAAAATATGATTTCCTTTGGTTTTTTCCGGTATCATTCATAAAATCACGGTTTTTAGTTTTTATAATTTTGAGTACAATTTTCAATTAAGTCACTGAGATATCGCAAGGGTTTTATAACATTATTAGAGGGTCATAAAATCCTATAAAATAGCATTCGTTCTAAATCCATTTTAATTATAAATTAAATATATGCCTTTTTAGTAGAAGATTTATACTCTTAACAATCATAATCTGAAATACATAGACTTGATTATTTTGATTTTCTGAACATTCCATTTCAAATCAATAAATCATTTATTACTTGTTCTTTTTTGTTTCCTAAAATAAAAATTCCAATCTATAACTAATAAAAAAGTGCTGTTTCATTTTTGAAACAGCACTTTTTTGCCATAGGCCAATTGATTTTAATTCTCACATTCTGATGAGTAAGCATATTGAAAAACATCGTTTTGTACTTCCGTTGAACTCGTTAAAGAGGTCATTTTTTGTAATCTGTTATCTTTAAAAACCACGAACATTGGGCTGTCATTCACATTAAAATTGCCTTCTTCATTTGAGCTCAAACTGATGATGTCCTGATCTTGATTTTTAAGGAGTTCTATTCCAGAATACGTTAAGGTATTTGATTTGAGCAAAATTTTATCCAATTCAACGCCATTCTTGATGGCTCTAATTTGGAATTGTTGTTGCGCATTACTGTCCAATCCTGCTTCACCAAAAACGAATCTAATTTCAGGATTCGTGTTACTGACCATTGTTTTTTGGGAAATTAAACCACCCCAAATCCACCCTATCTGTGGTCCCATTTTTACTTTGTACCATCTGCTGGTAACGCCATCAATGGTTTGTGGGCTTTCGCTCTTTGCCAATAATCGCACATTGGTTCCTATGGCAATGGTGGTCAATTGTTGGCACTGAGTTGCAGGGCAATCTCTAAGTGCCACGTGATCTGCTAAAAGATAACGGGAAGCCTTGGAGGCTGACGTGGTGTAAATGTCAAATTCTACTTCTTTGTTTTGTGAAATTACGGACGTTGCCAAGAGCAGCAACCCGATGAACATACTGTTTTTTAAGGTTTTCATACTGTTATATTTTAAAGATTTATATTTTATTTACCTCTAAAGTAGTATGATGTTTTGCTTGAGTTGGTGGTGTTTTAGTATTCGTCAGGAATGAATTAGTATTTGAAGGGAAATTGAGGATTCGGCAATTATAGGAAGATAGATTGCGATTTAGTATGAACAAAAAAACCCTTCGACGTGAAGGGTTCTTTGTGGTCCCACCTGGGCTCGAACCAGGGACCACTTGATTATGAGTCAAGTGCTCTAACCAGCTGAGCTATAGGACCAGTTAAGAGGATGCAATATTACTACTTATTTTAAAATCTTACAACAAATTTAAGGTTTTATCTCTTGGCACAATTCAATCAAAACACCATTGGTGCTTTTTGGGTGTAAGAAAGTCACCAACTTGTTGTCGGCGCCTTTCTTGGGCGTTTTATTTAATACAGTAAATCCTTCTTTTGAAAGCCGTTCAATTTCTGCCTCGATATCATCAACAGAAAAGGCGATATGATGGATGCCCTCCCCTTTCTTTTCTATGAATTTAGCAATTGGGCTGTCGGCTGAAGTTGCTTCCAGCAATTCAATCTTATTCGGACCTGCCTCAAAAAATGATGTGCGAACGCCTTCGCTTTCCACGGCCTCAATTTTGTAGTGTGGTTTTCCAAGAAGTGCGGCGAATAGGTCGTTTGAGACATCTAAGTCTTTTACCGCTATGCCTATATGTTCTATTTTTTTCATACTTATGCCCCCGAAGGCTTGTCATTCCCGCGAAGGCGGGATTTATTCCTGCGAAGGCAGGAATCTCTTCTTATCCATTTTCCTGTTTTTCGATTCCGCTCAAGATAAACTCCAGAGGGAATCTCTTTTTAATTAATCCAAAGCTGAATTAGCTCCTTGGTAAGACGCTTCCAATCCAACTTTATGCTTTCAAAAATACGATATTCCTTAAATATGCTCTATTTTTGCAGGTGATAAGCCCTAATTGGCTTTAATTTAATAATTTAATTCAAGAGTTGATGCTCTTTTTTATAAAAACGAATCATGGAAGAAAGTCATAGACAGAAAAAAATAGGAGGCATTTTGCAGGTAGACTTGGTAGACGTGCTTCAAGGTGCAGCCACTAAAGGTGGTATGCGCGGCATCATCATTTCAGTAAGTAAGGTGAATGTAACGGCCGATTTATCATTGGCCAAAGTATATTTAAGTATTTTTCCTAATAAGGCAGCTGCAGATTTGCTGGTCGGGATCCGTTCCAACACGGCGTTGATTCGTCATGAATTGGCACAACGCACGAGACATCAACTCCGTAGAATGCCCAACTTGGAGTTTTTTATTGATGATTCCCTCGAATATATTGAGCGTATTGATAAATCTTTAAGAGGCGAAGAGAACCCAATCAGGGACGCTGATTTACTGGACAAACGTAAAAAAAAGTAATTGAATTTTTCGCTTTACATCGCTAAGCGATACCTCTTTACCAAAAGCAGTAATAATGCCATCAATATCATGACCATTATTGCTGCTTCTGGTGTGGTGGTTGCCGCTGCGGCTTTGTTTATTGTTCTTTCAGGATTCGCAGGCTTAAAGGATTTTAGCCTTGAATTTTCTTCTTTTGTAGATCCTGACCTCAAAATTCTTCCTGCTCAAGGAAAATCATTTTTACTTACGGAAAAAGACTCCACTACATTATCAAAAATCGAGGGAATTGCATCCTATTCGAGAATCATTGAGGAACGGATCATTATAGAATTCGATAATAAGAATTTATTGGCTTCCTTAAAAGGGGTGGATGAACATTATTTGGAGGTGACCAGCATTGATTCCATGATCATCCAAGGCCAATGGTTTGAAAAAGGCAGTGGCCAATTGGTTTCCGGCTGGGGCATTGCACACAAACTATCTTTTGGGGTGTTGGATTATGGAAAAGCGCTCAACATCTACGTTCCTAAGCCGGGAGTTGGGCAGATCACTTCAATAAAAGGGGCTTTTAATTCCTTGAACATGGTCAATATTGGCGTTTTTGATGTGAATGAAGATCTCAACGGTACTTATGTTTATACCGATATCGTAAACGCACGCTACTTGATGGATTACGCCAACAATCAAGTGACCAGCATTGAAATAAAACTTCAGCCAAATGTTGATGAAAGAACAGTTAGAAAAGCTATTTTACATCATTTCGATACCGATGTCATTATCAAGAATAGAGCACAACTGAACGATTCACTCTACAAGATGTTAAATACTGAAAATTTGGTGGTCTATCTCATTTTTACTTTGGTGATCATCATCGCCTTATTTAATGTGATTGGCGCTTTGATCATGATGATATTGGATAAAAAAGGTTCCTTGCATACCCTTTATAATATTGGTGCAACAACCAAAGATATCCGACGTGTGTTCTTCCTTCAGGGGAGTTTAATGACTATTTTAGGTGGATTTGCCGGTGTTTTGATCGGTCTTATCCTTGTGGTGCTGCAACAGCAATTCGCATGGGTAATGATCACACCTTCGCTCCCATATCCCGTTAAAATTCAAATCGTGAATATTCTATTGGTTTTGGTAACCATTGCGGTTTTAGGATTGATCGCTTCCAAGATTGCTTCCGAACGGATCAATGAAAAGTTGATTAGGAATTAGGGTTCGGGGTTCGGGGTTCCGAGTTTCAAGATTCAGGGTTCAAGATTCAAGATTCAGGATTCAGGATTCAGGATTCAAGATTCAAGATTCAAGATTCAAGATAAATTTTATCGACTCGAGCGTGACTTGGCACTGAAAAACTTACCATTTACTTTTCAACTGTATGGAAGGTGAAATCCTTTTGATACTGTTTTTTTTACGATTAAATCTTCCAAAACATCAATCGTCATCAATATTTATAGGTTCAAATGTACTCTACTACCCACTACCATCTACCCTCTTCAAACTTCGTGCTTCGTGCTCCCAGCTTCCAGCTATTTACACAAACTCATAGCCAGCAAAAGCTCCCAGCACCTCATCAAACGCTGCAAATACATCTGACGCGTCGTCACTCGTCACCATTTTAGTACGATATTCCTTAAAGTTTGGAATGCCTTTGAAATAGTTGGTATAATGTCGTCGGGTTTCAAAAACTCCTAATTTTTCACCTTTCCAATCGATAGCCATTTGAAGATGTCTTCTTGCGGCATCCACGCGTTCTTCCAACGAAACTGGATCCAAATGTTCACCCGTATTGAAGAAATGTTTGACTTGTTTAAAGAACCAAGGATTCCCGATACTGGCTCGGCCAATCATACACCCATCCAATCCGTAAACATCACGCATTTCCATGGCTTTTTCAGGAGTGTCTACATCGCCATTGCCAAAGACAGGGATATGCATGCGCGGGTTATTTTTCACCTCAGCGATTGGTCCCCAATCGGCATTGCCTTTATACATTTGCGCGCGCGTGCGTCCATGGATGGAAATAGCCTTGCAACCCACATCCTGCAAACGCTCAGCAACCTCAACAATTCTAATCGAATCATGATCCCAACCTAAACGGGTTTTTACGGTGATGGGCAAATTGGTACGTTTAACCATTTCTTCCGTAAGTTTCTCCATCAGGCACACATCTTTCAAAATGCCCGCACCAGCGCCTTTGCTCACAACTTTTTTTACGGGACAACCAAAATTGATGTCAATAATATCAGGATTGGATTTTTGGACAATATCAATAGTTTTCAACATGCTGTCCAAGTTGGCTCCAAAAATCTGAATGCCAACTGGGCGCTCTTTTTCGTAGATATCCAATTTCATAATGCTTTTTGCGGCATCACGAATCAATCCCTCACTGGAGATAAACTCGGTATACACCACATCGGCACCATTCTCTTTGCACAAGGCTCTGAATGGTGGGTCACTAACGTCTTCCATAGGTGCCAAAAGCAATGGAAAATTTGGAAGTTGTATGTCGCCTATTTTTATCACTGTATAAATTTTAGTGCAAAATTAGCTTTTTTTCTGCAAATGCAGTTATTTAAGACCAAACAGGTTTTGGAAACCTGTTTGGTCTATAGTAATAGATTCTACTTTTTAACCCTTTCATGTTTAATTCTTTTCCTTATAATAATATTTCGTAAATTTGATATTATGACTTTAGAAGCTAAAAAATTAGATTTAATAAGTTGGCTGACATCATTGCAAGATGATGCCATCATCGCCCAATTATATGCCATCAAAAATGATAGCAATTCTGATTGGTATGAGCAACTTTCCAAGGTTCAAAAAAAGCAAATTCAAAAAGGTCTGGACGATTTAGATAATGGCAGAACCATTACACACGATGAAGTCATGCTGGCGGCAAGACAGAAAATTGAGCAACTCAAAAAGTAATTGATGCAAATAACTTGGTCTATTGCTGCCAAAAATTCTTACTTAAATATTATTGAGCAACTATTTGATACATGGAATTTAACCATTATTGAAAGATTTGAAAATCAGGTCAATCTTTTGCTTCATAACCTATCTTTCCATAATCATATATGTCCAAAATCGATATTCAAAGATTTACATAAGTGCGTTGTCAATAAGCATATTTCCTTAATATACCGTTTAAAAAATGAAAATTCCATTGAAATTGTAATGCTTATTTTTAATAAACGTGACCATGTGTTCTAACCTTTCCGTCTTTAATTCCTTTTCAGGGATTAAAGCTATTTCCCCTTAAAAATCACAATTAATTTTTGATACTTTTTATCATGAAATCTCCATTAAGAAGGAATGGATTGATCTCGAATGAACTAGATGAATTCAATGTGGTTTTCAAAATTTATCCTAAATTTCAAAGTTCTAAACATTGCTATTTTGACCATCCCTTTTGAGCCTTTGCTATTTGGTTACCAAATCAATATCCATTTGATCTTAGAATATTTGGCGTTTTTTATCGGCTTCCGATATTATTTGTATTTGCGAAAAGGGACTGAAGACTCCATTTCTTCCATGAATCGCTTATCCATCATTTTGGGTGCAGTCATTGGTGCCTTGATAGGATCTCGATTGGTTGGGTTTTTAGAAAACCCGATATTTGAATTTACTATGGTCAACCTCATTCAGCTTCTAAATACCAAAACCATTATGGGTGGACTCTTTGGCGGCTTATTGGGTGTTGAGTTGGCAAAAAAAATCATTGGCGAAACCAGCTCTTCTGGCGATTTGTTTACGTTTCCAATTATTGCTGGCTTATTTATTGGTCGGATTGGCTGTTTTTTATCTGGAATCAATGAGTTCACTTATGGTAAAGTGACTTCATTCTTTATGGGAATGGATTTAGGTGATGGCTTAAAACGACATCCCATTGCCTTATATGAACTGATGTTTTTAATACTGTTGTTCCTCTTCCTAAAACAGCTCCAAAAACATAAAAATTTAGAAAGTGGCATGCTCTTCCAATATTTTATGATCAGCTATTTCAGCTTTCGATTTTTCATCGAATTTATAAAACCTAATATCTTTTTTGTAATTGGATTGAGCAGTATTCAAATTCTTTGTCTAATTTGTTTGCTTTATTACCACAAAACCATCATAAATCTGTTCCAATATGCCCGTTAGAAAATATACTTATTACGATTTCACCTTGAGTCTTTGTCATGTGTGCTTGAAACGTGTGGATGCCAAGATCGTCTTTGAAAACGGCAATGTGTTTATGCTAAAACGCTGCAATGAACATGGTAACAGTAAAGTGTTAATAGCCGATGACATTGAATATTACAAGAATATTCGCAACTACAACAAACCCTCTGAAACGCCTTATATTTTCAACACCAAAACGCATTATGGCTGTCCTTACGACTGCGGCTTGTGTCCCGATCATGAGCAACATTCCTGTTTGAGTATTGTAGAAGTGACGGATCGGTGCAACCTCACCTGCCCTACCTGTTATGCCGGTTCTTCCCCTACTTACGGCCGTCATCGGACCTTGGAAGAAATCAAGAAAATGCTTGATGTCATTGTAAAAAACGAGAAAGAGCCTGATGTGGTTCAAATTTCAGGAGGTGAACCCACCATCCATCCACAATTCTTTGAGATTTTAGATTATGCCAAAACACTTCCCATCCGACATTTGATGCTCAATACCAATGGAATAAAAATTGCGAAAGACAAGGCGTTTGCGGCCCGATTAAAAACCTATGCGCCAGACTTCGAAATTTATTTACAGTTCGATTCTTTTGAGGACAGCGTCTTGCGCGAACTGAGAGGCGCAGATTTGGCAGCCATTCGTCAGCAGGCATTGGATAATTTGAATGAACTGAATCTCTCGACAACCTTGGTCGTTACCCTTCAGAAAGGTTTAAATGATCATGAAATAGGAAAAATTATAGATTTTGCCCTAAAACAAAAATGCGTGAGGGGCGTAACGCTTCAACCCACGCAAATTGCTGGCCGACTAGAACATTTTAATCCAGAAACTGATCGGATGACTTTAACGGAAGTGCGACGTAAAATTTTAGAGCAAACAGAGGTTTTCAATGGTGATGATTTATTACCCGTGCCTTGCAATCCTGATGCTTTGGTTATGGGTTATGCCTTAAAATTAGGTGACGAAGTCTTTCCTTTGACCCGCTATATCAATCCGAATGATTTATTGGACAATAGTAAGAATACTATAGTTTATGAACAAGATGAAATGCTGCACGGCAAGATGATCGAGTTGTTCAGTACGGGGAATTCCGTTGAAGTTGCCGAAGAAAATCTAAAATCGATTATGTGCTGCCTCCCCAATATTGAAGCACCCAATTTAGGTTATGATAACTTGTTTAGGGTGATCATCATGCAATTTATTGATGCCTATAATTTTGATGTGCGTGCCATAAAAAAGTCGTGTGTGCATATTGTGAACAAAGATTATAAGATCATTCCTTTTGAAACCATGAACTTGTTTTACAGAGATGACAAAAAAGACTATTTAGAAATTTTAAAAGTTCAAGCCTTATGATATTTATAGAACCAAATTTTGATGGTTTGTTGACCGCTCTTATTATAATAATGGTAGGGCCTTCAATTGTATTGGCGATTATAGGTAGCATTCTTTATTACAATCAAAAGAGAAAAGCCGCAAAGGTTTTTTTTATTTTGGCCGTAATTTATCTCGTCATCAGTTTGGGGATATGTGGGGTTCTAATATCGTCTTAACCAATCTAATTTTTTGATAACTAAACCTATATACTTTCGCCGTTAATGTGACGACGGGAACCAAATGAGTTCTGGCCAAGGACATCGCATATAAATTACCAGTAGGCTCTTCGCATCTTTCTCCAGGAGATATGGTAGTTTTCTAAAACTCCAAATCCGCTTCAATTTTTTCGCCATTTCTATCCACTACCACTTTGGTCCGATCACCTTCCTCAAAAACAGAAAGTGCACGCATATAGCCATAAATGTCGGTAATGGTGCTATCGCCCAATTTAATGACCACGTCACCTTTTAACAATCCCGCTCTGGAGGCAGGCGTGTCTTCCCTCAGCCCATCAATCCGCATGCCTTTTCCATCAAACAAATAATCTGGTACCACGCCTAAGCCTACTTTAAATCGCGCCATTTCCCCGCTGTCGTCCTTTGTTTTTCTAAAGGCTAATTTTCCGCTATTGTCAAGCTCTGCAATCACATCAAAAATATAATCTGAAATGAGTTCCATGCCTTCATAATTCAATTTATCGGCATCATCACTCGGTTTGTGGTAATCTTCATGTTGTCCAGTAAAGAAGTGAAGCACTGGGATATCGTTTAAATAAAATGAGGTATGGTCAGAGGGGCCTACGCCAGATTCATCTTCAACCAATTTGAAGCTCTTGTTGACCGCATGCAAGACTTGTTTGAAGCGTGGAGACGTACCAGTACCATATACTGCCAAAGTACTATCGGCTTTTAACCGTCCAACCATATCCATGTTGATCATATAGTTTGCCGTATTGATATCAAAAGTGGGATGTTTCACAAAATAATTACTCCCCAACAGTCCCATCTCTTCTCCCGAAAAGGCCATAAATAGGTAATTATTATTCGTGTTCGTTTTTTTTAGTTTTGCGGCTAAATTTAGAAGAACAGCAACGCCACTGGCATTATCGTCAGCGCCATTGTGGATGGCTTTATCCTTTTCGCGGTATAATGACCCTTCACCACCATATCCCAAATGATCATAATGGGCGCCAATAATAATTGTATTTTTTGCATTATTATCAATATATCCCAAGACATTGGTACCCGTAATCATGCTGTCGGTGGCTTGGCTTTCAAAAATGACTTCCGCATGCGGATCAGATTTAGGTTTAAAACTAAAGACTTGGAAATAGCCATCAGTTCCCTTGGGCTGCAACCCCAAAGCTTTGAAACGCTCTGAGATATACTTGGCCGCTTCCTGCTCACCTTTTGTACCGGTTTCTCTGCCTTCATAGGCATCTGAAGCCAAAACTGCGATATCATCCTTGATGCTTATTTCTTTGACGGTATCTTGTTTGCAAGATGTAATTAAAACTAAAAAAATTAATGCTATTATGGATTTCATGATTATATATGTTAATTTTATACAAAATTAGACATTATTTGTCGTTTTATTATCGAAACCTAAATTGTAAAAATGAAACATTTTAGGTTTTGATGGTTCAGACAGCCCCGATATTTGGCGGGATATTTAATTTATCACACTCAAACCACAGATTTAAACAATCATTTTATGAATCGCTTATTTATTGTTCTATTCCTATCCATCGTCGTTACATCTTGTAAAGACGAAAAGAAATCCAGTGCTCCAGTTGTTGAAAATATTGAAAGATCAGATACAGACTCGCTGATTTTTCCTGATGAAAAGCATTTCAAATCCTTAAAACAAATCACTTTTGGAGGTGATAATGCTGAAGCGTATTGGAGTTTTGACGATAAGCAATTGGTATTCCAATCCAATAACTCCAACTGGAACGTCAATTGTGACCAGATGTTTTTAATGAACGCTGACGATACTTTTGAGGATAAAATGCCACCTATGATCAGTACTGGAAAAGGCAGAACAACCTGTGCTTATTTCCTACCTGACAATAAACATATTGTTTACGCCTCTACACATTTAGGTGATGAAGAATGTCCGGATGCACCTTTAAAAAAGGACGGAAAATATATTTGGCCCATCTATGATTCCTATGATATTTTTGTTGCCGATTTAGAAGGGAATATCACAGCACAATTGACCAATGAACCCGGTTATGATGCCGAAGCTACGGTCTCTCCACAAGGCGATAAAATTGTGTTCACGTCCACTAGAAATGGCGATCTCGATCTCTATACCATGAATATCGATGGCTCAGATGTCAAACAGATTACTTTCGAGTTGGGCTATGACGGTGGCGCGTTCTTCTCGCCTGATGGCACAAAACTTATCTTCCGTTCGTCACGTCCAAAAACTGATGAAGAAATTGCAGAATACAAAAGCTTGCTCAAAGAAGGTCTGGTACAGCCTACCGAGATGGAACTGTATATCTGTAATGCGGATGGCAGCGATTTAAGACAGTTGACCAACCTTGGAAATGCCAATTGGAGTCCGTTTTTTCTCCCTGATGGTGAACGTGTTATCTTCTCTTCGAATTTTGAGGCAGAACGTGGTTTCCCTTTTAATTTATACATCATCGGAATTGATGGCAAAGGATTGGAACGTGTGACCCACAGTGATACCTTTGATGCCTTCCCAGTGTTTTCAAACGATGGCAAAAAACTCATGTTCTCTTCCAATAGACACAATGGGGGAACTAGGGATACAAATCTGTTTGTTGCAGAATGGCAAGACTGAAAGGATTGACATTCTGAAACAGCACTCTTCGAGATACAAATCTATTTGGTGCAGAATGGCAGGATTAAAGAAATGGATAGGATCAATTCTCCTTTTTCTCCAAACGTTCCGTTTCGGATTCAATTACCCGACGTTGGTTGGTCTCTAAGTTGGTATTACCAAATTTATATCGAAACCCTAACTTGATGGTCCGTGTATCTTGATCAAAAAAGGTCGAATTGTTTTGGTTCAGATAACGTGAACTGATATTAAAATCCTGTGTATTGAAAAGATCTGTAGCTACTAATGATATAGTGGCCTTATCCTTTAAAATCCTTTTCGAAATGGATAAATTTGACATTAACACATCTTTGACTTCCCTAAAGCCACTAATACTCTTGCTCAAATAAACTAAAGTGAAATTGGCATTCAAACTGCGGTCTTTTAAAAACGTAACATCGTTGCTCAAGACACTGTAATTTGACCATTGGTTCTTTTTAAACTCAGAACCATCAATTACACCTTGATCTTCGGCGTTATAGAATGAGGTTACAAAATAGACCGACCAGGGATCAACAATATTGAAATAGGTAATAAAATCAAGGCCGTACTCAACCGTTTTATCAAGATTTAAAGGTGTATAGGTCACAATATTGTTGACATTGTCCTGAAGTGGCAACTCAAAAATGTTATTGTGATATGTTTTATAATAGGCCTCAATTGTGTAAACTCCTTGACCTAAAGAAGTCCCCAATACCACATTATTGATTATAACGGGCTGCAAGTTTGGATTTCCGGTAACGATGGTCACATCGTTTAAATAAAATTGGAAGGGATTCAAACTTTGATAATCGGGTCTTCCGATGCTTCTTTTGTAATTGGTATAAAGCGAAAAATTATCTGAAAAGGCATAATTTAAACTCGCTGTTGGAAACCATTCCAAATAATCTTGTGTGTTGGTGACATTATCTATAGCTGAATGACCTTCTACCAATGTTTTTTCTACCCTTAATCCCGTCGTCAAACTTAGCTTTTCCCAATCTTTTGAAAAATTGGCATAACCCGCATAAATGGATTCATCATAGTCAAAAGCGTTGGTATTATTAGGGTCAATGGTTTCTGTTCCGTTGACACTATCAAATTGTGTGATGTCACTTGCACTTTGAATCTTTGAGCCCTTAGCCCCCATTTCTAAAATTGAAGCTTCATCGATAGGTAGGGTATAATCGGCTTTTGCAGTATAGATTTTAGTATCCTGATGGTTATCGGTTCTGTAGGCAGTACTTGCTAAAAAGCTATTATTCCTATCAAAGTAATTACTTTTTACGTTCTGATCCCGATTGTAATTATAAGTCGTGAAATGTGCGTTTGCCGAAAGCTTCTCTCCTGCTTTTTTAAATTGATGTACAAAATCCAGATCAAAGCCTAAATTGTATTTATCATCATTCGAAAAATTAGTGGCGTCAAAATAATAGTCTAAATTTTGGTTGGCATCAAAAACTTCTGTGTTATTTATGATTTTATATTCAAAATAAGGTAGAACCAACATGTTTGAAGATAAGCTTAGGGTGTTTTTTTCGTTGAGGCTATAATCAAAATTGAAGTTGAAATTATGGGTCTTTGACCAGGTGTTTCTATTGGTATTGGACATAAAGGTTTGGTCAATAGTATTGGATCCATCCAAGTAATTGACGACATCATCCTGGCCTCTATTGATTTTATCATGTGAATAGGTGTAGTTGGCAAAAAAGTCAATCTTTTCATTCTTGAAAAAGTGGCTCATGCCTCCATCGTATCTTGGAAAAACGCCCTGGGTGAAATTCGCAAAAACATTGCCCCGGTATCCGGTGACCAAATTTTTACTCATCACGATATTAATCACAGCACCGCTTTCGGCATCATATTTCGCCGATGGATTGGTAATGACTTCAACTGATTTTATAGAATTTGCCGATGAAGTCTCAAGCAACTGAACCAGCTCTTCACTACTCAAATGCACTTTTTTGTCATTAATATAGACCGTAGGGGTGGTGTTTTTTACCTGAATATTATTGTCCAGCACCAAAATACCGGGAGTGCTTTTCAGAACATCAAACATATTTCCCTCAATTAAAGCCGTGTTTTCAATATTAAACACCAATCGGTCAGCTTCTTTTATAAGCGTTGGTTTTTTGACGATAATATTTATTTCATCCAATTCCTCCGAGGATTCATATAACACAGTTGTTCCTAAATCTATCTCTTGATCTACGAAAACAGTTTTGTAAACATCGGTAAATCCAATAAAGCTAAATCTTATCAAATACGAGTCTGATGATAATTTATCGAAAATAAAAAAACCTTTATCATTGGATGATGCTCCCTTAACAACAGCAGAATCGGCAGCTTTCATTAAAATGATATTCGCAAACGCGACAGGTCTTCCGTCGATGTCATCTACGAATCCAGAAATACCATAATTCTGTGAAAAACCTAGAGCGGCCACTAGAAAAATAGTCAAAAATAGGAAGGTCTTCAAAAGGTGTTTCAAAGTAAATTTGGTTTAAATATGCAAGATATAAATTGTTTCACAAATAGAATTACGGTATTCCCGTAGTTTTCAATGTTTTTAGATAAATAAAAATCATCTAAAAGCGTAATAAATCAGTTATATTTGCACAATAGTTAGCCCTTTTTTTATGAAGAACATTAGAAATTTTTGTATTATAGCACATATTGATCACGGTAAAAGTACACTTGCAGATCGATTGTTGGATTTTACCGGTTCAGTAACCGAACGTGAAAAACAAAATCAGCTTCTGGACAGTATGGACTTAGAACGTGAGCGTGGTATTACCATAAAATCTCACGCCATACAAATGGATTATATCTATAAAGGCGAAAAATATGTTCTCAACCTCATTGATACGCCCGGTCACGTCGATTTCTCCTATGAAGTTTCCCGTTCAATCGCGGCATGTGAAGGTGCCTTATTGATTGTTGATGCGGCGCAAAGTATTCAGGCTCAAACTATTTCTAACTTGTATTTGGCTTTAGAGAATGATTTGGAAATCATTCCGATATTGAACAAAGTCGATTTACCAAGTGCCAATCCAGAAGAGGTCACAGATGACATTGTCGAGTTATTGGGTTGTAAACCGGAAGATGTCATTCATGCTAGTGGAAAAACCGGTTTTGGGGTGGACAATATCCTCGCTGCAGTAATTGAACGCATTCCTGCCCCAAAAGGTGATGTTGATGCTCCACTGCAAGCCCTGATCTTTGATTCCGTTTATAACACGTTTAGAGGAATTGAAACCTATTTTAGAGTATTTAATGGTGAAATCAAAAAAGGACAAAGAATTAAATTCGTCGCTACAGATAAAGAATACATTGCTGATGAAGTAGGTACCTTAAAACTCACTCAAATTCCCAAACAAAGCGTTAAGGCTGGGGATGTTGGTTATCTGATAACGGGGATCAAAACCGCAAAAGAAGTTAAGGTAGGTGACACCATTACTGATTTTGTCAGGCCTACCACCAATATCGTGGAGGGCTTTGAAGATGTAAAACCAATGGTTTTTGCCGGAATTTATCCAGTAGATACCGATGATTTTGAAGAGCTCAGAAATTCGATGGAAAAACTACAGCTCAACGATGCTTCCTTGGTTTTTCTTCCAGAAAGTTCAGCGGCATTAGGTTTTGGATTCCGTTGTGGATTCTTGGGAATGCTTCATATGGAAATTATCCAGGAACGATTGGAACGCGAATTTGATATGACGGTCATCACTACAGTGCCTAACGTATCTTACAACGCTTATACCAATAAAAACCCAGATGTCCCATTAATCGTCAACAATCCGTCTGACTTACCTGATCCATCAACGATTAACAGAGTTGAGGAGCCTTATATTAAAGCAACCATCATTACAAAATCGGACTTTGTGGGCAACGTCATGTCGCTTTGTATTGAAAAAAGAGGGATTGTAGTCAATCAAACGTATTTGACCCCAGAACGGGTGGAACTCACTTTCGAAATGCCTTTGGCGGAAATCGTTTTTGATTTTTACGACCGATTGAAAACCGTTTCAAAAGGCTACGCTTCATTTGATTACCATCCTATCGGAATGAAAATTTCCAAATTGGTACGTTTAGACATTTTACTAAACGGTCAGCCAGTAGATGCACTTTCAGCGTTGATCCACTTTGATAATGCCCAAAGTATAGGTAAGAAAATGTGCGAAAAATTAAGAGAATTGATTCCACGCCAACAGTTTGATATCCCGATTCAGGCTGCTGTTGGTGCCAAAATTATTTCGAGAGAAACCATCAAGGCACTTCGTAAAGATGTAACTGCAAAATGTTATGGCGGTGATATTTCGCGTAAACGTAAACTACTTGAAAAGCAAAAAAAGGGCAAAAAACGCATGAGATTGGTAGGGAACGTTGAAATTCCACAACAGGCGTTTATGGCTGTTTTGAAGTTGAACGATTAACCTCCAAAGTTCCTGCGGAGGCAGGAACCTCATGATGGAGAGCAAGTACTTGTTTTGATAGGCTCAAATTAACTTCATTCTTTTTATTAAAAGACTAAGATTAACTTCGTTGAACCTTATAACGGATAGAGAATACTTGACTTGTACAGCACAAATCAACTTCATTTCTTTTTTAAAACAATAAGATTATCTACGTTGAAACTATAGATTCCTGCCTTCGCAGGAATGTGGCAGAGGCAGGAACCTCATGATGAAGAGCCAGTGCTTGTTTTGTACCGCTCAAACCAACCCCTTTTGTCGAATAAAACATCAAGATTAACCACGTTGAAACTAAAGATTCCTGCCTTCGCAGGAATGTGGCGAAGGCAGGAACCTCATGATGGAGAGCAAGTGCTTGTTTTGTACCGCTCAAACCAACCCCTTTTGTCGAATAAAACATCAAAATTAACCACGTTGAAACTATAGATTCCTGCCTTCGCAGGAATGTGGCAGAGGCAGGAACCTCATGATGGAGAGCAAGTACTTGTTTTGATAGGCTCAAATTAACTTCATTCCTTTAATTAAAAGACTAAGATTAACTTCGTTGAACCTTATAACGGATAGAGGATACTTGACTTGTACAGCACAAATCAACTTCATTTCTTTTTTAAAACAATAAGATTATCTACGTTGAAACTAAAGATTCCTACCTTCGCAGGAATGTGGCAGAGGCAAGAACCTCATGATGAAGAGCCAGTGCTTGTTTTGTACCGCTCAAACCAACCCCTTTTGTCGAATAAAACATCAAGATTAACCACGTTGAAACTAAAGATTCCTGCTTTCGCAGGAATGTATGCATTTGTTCAATAAAACTGGGTAATTTCTGCTCTAATACATCAATATTGGTGAATACATTCACCAATTATCATGTTATTTGGTGAATTGAAATCGTTTTTCATGTTTGAGCGCGTCATAAAATCATCTATTATCAATAAAATTGGTAAAGGAAAAGCCATTGTGCTTATCGGTCCACGGCAAGTATGCAAGACCACATTATTGAATTCAATCCTAAAAGATAAAACACATTTATTTCTTAATGACGAGATCCAACAGTTAGGAATCTACTTCAAAATACCAACACAGAACGGTTAAAAACGATTATAGGCAGTCATAAATGAGTGTTCGTTCATGAAGCTCAGCGAATTGAAAATATTGGATTAACCTTAAAGCTCATCACCGATCAATTTAAAGCCGTCCAACTCTTGGTCAGCGGTTCTTCCGCATTCGAAACTTGATACCAAACCAAAGTAAATCTCATTAATACATCAAATTTTACTGATTTTATAAAGTCTTAAAATTTATTTTTTTTATAAGTATGTGATATGCTCAAATATTTTGTAGCTTTAAAGAACTAATAAAACTAACCAATGAACATATTTCATATCAGTGCGGAATGCTATCCTATTGCCAAGGTCGGTGGTTTGGGGGATGTGGTCGGCGCACTTCCAAAATATCAGAATAAATTAGGTGAGACCAGTAGTGTCATCATGCCCTTTTATAATAATAAGTTTACCCAATCCCATACCTTCAAAAGAGTCTTTAGTGGCCGCTTTAATTTAGGAAGACCCTTTGGTTTTGACATCCTCACACTTGAGGATAACACTTTGGGTTATGATCTTTATCTTGTTCATATTCCAGATTTGCTATATACTGAATATGTTTATTCTTCCAATGATACAGAGCGTTTTTTAGGATTTCAGATCGCTACTTTGGATTGGTTGGTCCAACTGAAAGAGCAACCAAATATTGTACATTGCCATGACCATCATACAGGATTGATTCCTTTTATGATGTCACAATCTTATGCCTACCATAAATTAAGAACGACCCCAACGGTTGTGACCATTCATAACGGGCAATACCAAGGCTGGTTCAGTCACAATAAAATACACCTCATCCCTCCATTCGATTTTTCTAAAGCCGGTTTATTGGATTGGAAACATCTCATAAATCCGTTGGCTTCAGCCATAAAATGCGCATGGAAAGTAACTACAGTATCTCCAAATTATATGGAGGAACTCAAATATGCGGCCAATGGCCTGGAAGATTTGCTACGTTACGAAAGTGGCAAGTGTGTGGGAATTTTGAATGGCATTGACGATAAGATTTGGGATCCAGCTACGGACGATAATTTAATTCAAAATTATTCGATAAAAACATCTGCCTCTGGTAAAAAGGCCAATAAACAATGGCTATGTAAAGAATTCAATCTCAATCCAGAACTTCCACTTTTTGCATTTATTGGACGTTTGGTAGGTGAAAAAGGTGCTGATTTGCTACCTGAAATTTTCAATAATTCATTGGTTCATAAAAATCTATCCATTATCATGTTAGGTTCCGGAGATTCTTCGGTAGAACATCAGTTGGATCAACTAAAATACCAGCATCCAGGTTATTACAATAACTATATTGGATATAACGAACGTTTGGCTCATATTGTTTACGCCGCGGCCGATTTCTTGGTAATGCCCTCACGTGTAGAGCCTTGCGGACTCAATCAAATGTATGCCCTACGTTACGGCACCGTTCCAATTGTTAACAAAGTTGGAGGATTAAAGGATACGGTAAGGGATTTTGACGATAACGGCTTTGGGATTTTACACGATGGTGCTACTGTACACGAAGGCAGCTTTGCCATTTTCAGAGCCATTAATTTTTACAACGATACCGATAGATTCAAAAAAAATCGTAACTTAATCATGAAAATCGACCATTCTTGGGATTCTTCGGCCCAGGCTTATATAAATCTTTATAATTCTTTAATTCTATAACTATGTACCACGACTCAGTAATTTCTATCATTTTAGGTGGTGGACAAGGCACGCGACTTTATCCGTTAACCGCAACACGTTCAAAACCAGCTGTTCCAATTGCTGGAAAGTACAGATTGGTGGATATTCCAATTTCCAACTGTATCAATTCGGAAATTAAACGCATGTTCGTCTTAACACAATTTAATTCGGCATCCTTGAACAAACACATCAAAAACACATATCATTTCAGTTTCTTTAGTCAGGCGTTTGTAGACGTTTTAGCGGCCGAACAAACCATGACCAGCAGCAATTGGTTTCAGGGTACTGCCGATGCTGTACGCCAGAATATGCACCATTTTTTAAATCATGACTTTGAATATGCTTTGATATTATCTGGTGATCAATTATATCAAATGGATTTTAATAAGATGTTGGATGCACACGTAGCGAGTAATGCCGAAATAACCATCGCCACCTTACCTGTGGTAGAAAGAGAGGCTACTTCTTTTGGTATATTAAAAACAGATGAGAACAGTATCATTACTTCCTTTATAGAAAAACCAGACGCCAGCCTGCTTCCCGATTGGACCTCTGAAGTTAGCGATGAAATGAAAGCTCAAGGGCGGAACCATCTCGCATCCATGGGTATTTACATCTTTAATAGACAACTTCTCATCGATCTTATGAACAATCCGGATACCAATGATTTTGGAAAAGAAATCATTCCGCAATCTATTGACAAGCATAAAACTTTAAGTTATCCATTTGAAGGCTATTGGACGGATATTGGAAATGTTGATTCATTTTTTGAAGCCAATCTGGGTCTTACTGATGAAATACCAGAATTTGATCTTTTCAATAATAAAAAACGAATTTACACAAGAGCGCGAATGCTGCCAACCACAAAAATAAGTGGTACAACGCTAAATAGAGCGGTCATTGCAGAAGGTTGTATCATTAATGCTGCAAAAATAGAGCATTCCGTCATCGGAATACGGGCAAGAATAGGGCACGATTCCACTATTATCAATACCTATATGATGGGTAGTGATATTTATCAAACTCTTAACGAAGTGACCTCTTCATCTAAAATCCCAATGGGAATTGGAAAGCGTTGTTTTATTAAGAATGCCATTATTGATAAAAATTGCTGTATCGGAAATGATGTGAGAATCAATGTGGACGCGAATACAAAAGATAAAGAAACGGACAGCTATGTCATAAAAGAAGGAATTATAGTCATCAAGAAAGGTGCTACAATTCCTCATGGGACAGTGATTTAAACTCTCAAAAATAATTCAAATATTACACAGGCCTCAACTATTATCGTTTGGGGCTTTTTCTTTTTCTTGAGATAAGGTCTTTTCCTTCTGTATTTTCTCCACATCATAAGGTTTTCCTAAATACACCAACTTCCAACCCTCCGTAAATTTTTCGTTCTCAATATCAACATCTGAAATGATGTGCAATACATCCAATTCATCCTTCAAGAACATCGGGATGATATTCTCATCTTTTTCACTTAGATCGATCAAGCTTTCATAATGTTTTTTATCTTGAATGTCTATTTCATGAATGGCAGGATGTTTTCTCGTCGTTTCAGTTAAGGATATAAAATCGTCTGTTTGTATAAAAATATGCTCCTTTGGCACGTAATTAGGATCACTTAGTTCGTCTGCCGTAATCAGCCTAAAAACACCATTTTGCCCAAATTCTTTGCCGAATCTATTAATAGCAAATTGATTTATATCCGAATTTCCCGTTAACGCAATGATATAACCTATATCATTCAGTTCGATATTATCCTCCAAAGAGGCTTCATATACATTGGAAACAATGCCCTCCAAGCCTAATTCCTTTGCTTTGGAGATATTGATTTGATTGTTATCAAGAAGTACCACGCGCCTTCCATTTTTCTGTAAATAATTGCCGATAAGTCGGGAAGATTTTGAGGCACCCACAATTAAAATACCGTTTGCTTTTTTGAGAAACACTCCCAATAGTTTTGCGATATATCGAGCGGTCGTAGCGTTCAGTATAACAGTCCCCAACACAATCATAAACACGAGAGGTGTAATATATTCGGCATCTTGAACGCCATTTCTTGCCAATTTCAAACCAAATAAAGAAGCAATACCTGCAGCAACAATCCCTCGTGGTCCAACCCAACTTATAAAAATCTTTTCATTGAATTTTAATGTGGACTTATAAGTACTCCAGAGAACGCCAATCGGCCTCAACACAAAAACTACAACGGCAAATAGGGCGACCATATTCCAATTTAGCACTAGTCTTAAATCTTCCATATCAATATTCGCAGCAAGCAATATGAATAGGATAGAAACTAATAGAATGCTCAAGGATTCCTTGAAATACAATAATTCCTTTAAATAAGGTGAATTGGAATTACCCAAAACCATCCCCATAACCACAACAGCCAATAAACCAGATTCATGCGCAAATTCATCAGCCAAAACGAACACGCCCAAAACACTCGCCAGTGCGAACACATTGAGCAAATAATGCGGAATCAAGCGTTTGTTCATGATAAAATTCAGGCCGTGTGCAAAGGCAAACCCGAAGGTGCTTCCAAACAACACAATCTTTCCAAACTCAATAAATGCCGTTTTGGTAAAAGCGCCACCAACATCCACACTGATAAATTCAAACACCAATACAGCCACTAGTGCGCCTATGGGATCTATAAGTATGCCTTCCCATCTCAAAACTGCTGAAACATCCTGTTTTAGGGGTATATGTCGTAAAATAGGTGTAATAACGGTGGGTCCGGTCACCACAATCAATGCCGAAAAGAGAAAAGACATTTCCCAACTGAGATAAAAGATATAATGCGCTGCCACTGCGCCTCCAAAAAATGTAACTGTCGATCCAATAGTTATCAGCTTTGTAATAACTGGTCCAATATTTTTGATCTCTCTTACGCGTAGAGTCAATCCGCCTTCAAAGAGAATAATACTGATGGCCAAGGAGACAAAATAAAAAAGACTTTCACCGGGGAAAAGCCCCTTTTCCCCATTGTATATTGGCTGAATCCATTTGGTTCCGTCACTTGAAAGATATTCTGCGGCAAATGGGCCTACCAATAGCCCAATCAAAATTAGTGGAAGAATAGCTGGAATTTTCAACTTCCAAGCGACCCACTGCGCCAAAATACCTAATATGACAATTCCTGATAGTTCAACCATAAAATTAATTTATCTTATTTTCTGCGGAAAGATTGTAAAGTTATTTTTTTTGAACCAAACAGCCCTAATAATATCATAAAATTAAAAATGAAGGACTAAAACCGCACGGAAATTCGTTTATGGAACATAAAATATCTCTACTTGGTCTGTTTTTTAGATTCTGAATTGTAGTATAAAGTTTTTAAGCTTTTTTTGAGCACCATAAAACGATAGATGCCAATGATAAGGAAAATGGCGCTAAAAACTAAGGATAGCACCGCCAAATATTTGAAATCTGGAAAATTTTTCAACTGAAAAAAGGCAATTCCACCAAGCAATAAATACAGGGACGATCTGATATAGGATAATAAGGTTCGTTCATTTGCCAATCGAGTACGTTCTATCGCTAAATAATCTCTTAAAATAACCTCTTGGTCGGGTTTAAAATCACGTCCAAACCTCAAAAGTTTCATTTTACTTAGCCTCAAAGGAGCCGGAACAATTCTTTTCATAACTCTTTTTTATAAAATTATAATAATTTTCAGTGCTTTCAAATTATCAGAGTCGTAAGTTAGCTTCAATATGTTAAAAAACAGCCAATATCAATGTTCAAATCCTTCAAATTTTAAGTGTTTTAGTAATTTGCGAGTTTAACGATGGTTTAAAGTAACAATTATGCAATTATATCCTATTGAATCTGGTAATTTCAAACTCGATGGTGGGGCAATGTTTGGCGTAGTTCCAAAATCACTTTGGCAACGTACCAACCCTGCCGATGCCAACAATATGATTGATATTGCGGCACGTTGCTTATTGATTGAAGATGGCGACCGACTCATTCTGATTGATACTGGAATGGGCAACAAACAAAGTGATAAGTTTTTTGGCTATTATTTTCTATGGGGAAATGACTCTATTGACAATTCTTTAAAAAACTACGGATTTCATCGGGATGACATCACTGACGTGTTCATGACCCACCTACATTTTGATCATTGTGGTGGCAGCATCCAATGGAACAAAGACAAAACCGGTTATGAACCTGCATTTAAAAATGCACATTACTGGAGTAATTCCAAACATTGGCAATGGGCTACCCAGCCAAATAGACGTGAAAAAGCTTCTTTTTTAAAAGAAAATATCCTTCCAATGGAAGAAAGCGGACAACTTAAATTTACCTCTCTTCCGGAAAATCGACTTTTAAAGAATTCTGAATTGGGTTTTGATATCTTTTTTGCGGATGGCCATACCGATAAACAAATGATTCCACTTATCACCTATAAAGATAAGACCATCGCTTTTATGGCCGATTTACTGCCAACTGCTGGCCATTTGCCACTGCCATTTGTGATGGGATATGACACGAGACCTCTCTTGACTTTAGATGAAAAAGAAGAGTTTCTCAATAAAGCAGCCGATGAGAATTATTACTTATTTTTGGAACATGATGCCCATAACCAAATCATCACGGTAAAACACACAGACAAAGGGGTCCGTCTGGATAGGACCTATACTACAAAAGATATATTTACAAATTAATAGATAGATAATATGAAATTATTTAAATCATTCGCAATTGTTGCGTTTGCAGCAAGTTTCCTCTTTAATTGTGGTTCCTCTAGTGGTGTTATTTCAACACCAATAGAAAATATTGACACATTACCACTAAAAGTTTCTGAATTGACCGAAGCTGAAAAGCAACATTGGGGACATTTGGATTTGAAAAGAGATACCATTCCTGGGATGAGTGTTGATAGAGCTTACGATGAAATTATAAAAAACAAGAAAGGTAGCACCGTTATTGTCGCAGTTATTGATTCAGGAATTGATATTGACCACGAAGATCTACAGGGTTCCATTTGGACCAATACAAAGGAAATTCCAGGCAATGGAATAGATGATGACAACAACGGTTATGTTGATGATATCCACGGGTGGAACTTTCTTGGCGATGGCTATAATGAGCAACTGGAATATGTACGCTTATTGGCAAGTGGTGATACATCACATCCGCGATATGCAGAGGCTAAGGCTGAACGCGAATCGGAATACACCAAATACCTAGGCATCAAAACCAATTATGAGCAGTTTTTGCAACAAATCACCAACGCCGACGATGCCTTGCAAAAAGAAACAAAAAAAGAAAACTATACAAAGGAAGATGTGGACGCCATTAGCACAAACAATCAGACCTTAAAGCAATACATTGCTATTGCAAAATACGTGTACAGCATGGACTTTGATAGCCTTAAAGATGCAATAAAAGATATAAGTGAAGGCTTGGAAGATATTACTGACCGTCTTAACTATAACCTTAATGTCGATTTCAGAGGTCGTAAAACAGGAGACAACCCTGATGATATGGTGGAGAAATTTTATGGCAACAACAACGTTAAACCTATCAAACCATCGGAAAGCCATGGTACCCACGTTGCTGGTATTATTGCTGCGGGAAGAAATAATGGGAAAGGGGCAAATGGTGTTGCAAACAATGTCAAAATAATGAGCATTAGAGCGGTTCCAAATGGTGATGAATATGACAAGGACGTGGCATTAGCTATTAGATATGCCGCAGACAATGGTGCACAAATTATCAACACCAGTTTCGGAAAATACTACTCACCACATAGTGATTGGGTAAGAGATGCTATTGTTTATGCAGCTTCCAAAGATGTGTTGATTGTAAATGCCGCAGGCAATGAAGCCGCAGATTTGGATACCAAAGATGTCTATCCTAACGATGCCATTGGCACGGGGCCCGAAGTTTCAGATAATTTTATTAGTGTGGGATCTTTGGATCCAAAATATGGTTCTGGAATGATTTCAAGCTTTTCAAATTACGGTAAGATAAACGTTGATATTTTTGCTCCTGGAGGAGAAATTTATTCAACCTACCCTGAAAATACCTATAAATCAATTGGTGGAACCTCTATGGCCTCTCCGGCCGTTGCAGGTATTGCGGCATTGATTCGTTCGTATTATCCAAAATTGACAGCCCCACAAGTCAAGAAAATCATAATGGATTCTGGCTTGGCCCTAACCACCAAAGTTATGATTGGCGGCGATCCATCAAACGTAAAACCATTCAGCGATCTTTCAAAATCGCAACGCATTGCCAATGCGTATAACGCACTGATATTAGCAGAACAAACGGCAAGAAACCTTTAATTAAATTATATTTAAAATGAAAATCACTTTTGCTTTAAGTCTTAGTATAATTTTGCTCATGCCACTTACCAAAGGGCATTCCCAAAATGAGACACTGCCATCTTCCAATCCACACTATTGGCAACAACATGTGGACTATACCATGGAAATTGATATGGACGTTAAAACCTACAAATATACCGGTACCCAAAAATTGGTGTACACCAACAATTCGCCAGATGTTTTAAATAGGGTTTATTATCATTTATATCCCAATGCCTTTCAACCAGATAGTGAAATGGATGCAAGATTGAAAAGCATTCCAGATCCGGATGGGCGAATGGTCAATAATTTGGGCACTAAGGCAGATCCTATTTACGAGAGTAGAATTAGCAAGTTGGGACCAGATGAAATAGGCTATATCAATGTCAGCTCATTGACTCAAGACGGCAAAAAGGTGCAACATGAAACTCAGGGCACTATTTTGATCGTTACTTTGGATAAACCTATCCAACCAGGAGGAAAAACAACTTTCGATATGGTCTTTGATGCCCAGGTACCAGTACAAATTCGTCGTTCAGGAAGAAACAACAAAGAAGGAGTTGCATTGTCCATGTCGCAATGGTATCCGAAATTGGCAGAATATGATGATGAAGGTTGGCACGCAAATCCTTATATCGCAAGAGAATTTTATGGGGTTTGGGGAGATTTTGATGTCAAAATAACCATCGATAAAAATTATATATTAGGTGGAACAGGCTACCTTCAAAATCCCAACGAAATTGGCCATGGCTATGAAACTGGCGAAGTCAAGAAACAAAGAGGTAAAACCTTGACTTGGCATTTTAAAGCGCCAAACGTTCACGATTTCACTTGGGCTGCAGATCCAGATTATATCCATGACAAAAGACAGATTGAAAACGGACCTATGTTGCATTTTTTATATAAAAAGACGATGCCAGAGGTTAATCTCGAAAACTGGAAAAAGTTACAACCAATTACTGAGCAGTTAATGGATTATTTTAGCACCCATATTGGCGATTATCCCTACGATCAATATTCAGTGATACAAGGTGGTGATGGTGGTATGGAATATGGTATGTGCACACTTATAGTGGGCGAGGGCAGCATTAGTGGTTTAATCAGTGTTACGGCCCATGAATTGGCCCATAGTTGGTTCCAATTTGTATTGGCCAGTAATGAGAGTAAACATTCTTGGGTAGATGAAGGATTTACCAGTTATATCCAAGATAGAGCACTAGATGCCATTACCGGCACCAATAGTGACAATCCTTTTGCAGGATCGTATCGCTCCTATATTTCAATCGCCAATTCTGATAGAGAACAACCACTATCTACACACGCTGACCGTTTTGCTTACAATCGGGCATTTTCAGTTGCATCCTATAGCAAAGGCGCCTTATTTTTATCGCAGTTGGGATATATTATGGGAGAAGAAAATCTTGATAAAACGCTCAAACAGTATTATAAAGAATGGGCCTTTAAACACCCAAAACCAATGGATTTCATTCGCATTGCCGAAAAAGTTTCCGGACTTGAATTGGATTGGTACTTAACCGATTGGACCCAGACTACCAATACCATTGACTATGCGATTAAAAATGTAGATTCTGAAAATAATAAAACCACGGTAACCTTAGAACGTATAGGATTAATGCCAATGCCTTTGGATCTTGAAATTACTTATGTTGATGGTTCAAAATCAGTGTTTTATATTCCATTGAGAATGATGAGAGGTGTAAAACCAACTGCTCATACCACAACAGTTTTATCGAATTGGGCTTGGGCATACCCAACCTATACATTTGATATTGGAAAACCAAAAAATGATATTAAGTCCATTACCATTGACCCAAGAGGATATATGGCAGATGTCAACAGAGAAAACAATGTATTAAACGTCAATTAAATTCAAAATTACTATTTTAAAACCGCTTCTTACAAGCGGTTTTTTTATTCTGCAAAGTATTACCTTTGCTGCCCTATGGATCAGTCATTTAGAAAAATCGAAAAACTTAAAGGCCAGAAGCTTATTGAAAAACTCTTTTCTGAAGGCCAGTCTGTAGCTGCTTATCCATTGCGATTGGTATATTTAAAGACCAATTTTGACGATCCTGTAAAAATAAAGACGGGCGTTTCAGTAAGCAAACGGAATTTTAAAAAAGCCGTTGATAGAAATAGAATAAAGCGCTTGATGAGAGAGGCTTATCGACTTAATAAATCGGAATATTTTAACAACATTCCTGATCAATATGCGTTTATGATTTTGTACATTGGTAAGACCCAAACAGATTTCGAAACTGTTTCGAGAAAAATGAAAACCCTAATGGACGCCTTTTTAAAACAACAATCCCTCCTTAAAACTTAAATTTTTGAGACGAAGATTATGAAAAAGTTATTGACCAAAAAAATAGTGCTTCCTGTTTTTATAGGCGTGCTATTTATCACTGGATCCGCATTTAAAAACGATTTCTTTGAAATTGCCAAACAAATAGAAATTTTTACAACGCTTTTTAAAGAAGTCAACATGAATTATGTTGACGAAACAAATCCTGCAGATTTAATGGATACAGCTATAAAAAGCATGCTCCAGGATTTGGACCCCTACACCAATTTTTATAATGAACAAGATGTAGAAGCCTCCAGAATTAATAATACTGGCGATTATACCGGTATTGGAGCCAGCGTATTGACCTTAAAGGATAAATTGGTCATCATAGAACCTTACAAAGGTTTTCCGGCAGATAAAGCTGGTTTAAAAGCGGGCGACGAGATTATCAAGGTAGATAATACCGTAGTTGCCGATTTTAGTGATGATGCCGGCAATTTACTGCAAGGTGCTGCAGGAACAACAGTAAACGTTACCTATGTTCGTCAGGGAAAAACACAAACGGCAACGATTAAACGTGAGGCCGTAGAAATTCACGCTGTACCACATTATTCCATGATTGATGATAAAACGGGCTATGTCGTACTGCGTAAGTTCAATGAAAAAGCCTCTTCAGAAACCATCAATGCCATTAGGACCTTAAAAAGTCAAGGGGCCAAACAGCTTGTTCTGGACCTTAGAGGAAATCTGGGTGGTCTATTGAACGAAGCGGTAAACGTGACCAATATTTTTGTACCTCAAAATCAACTGGTGGTTACGACAAAATCAAAAGTTGACAAATACAATAAAACCTATTATACCCAAAAGGAACCTATAGACACAGAAATTCCAGTAGTAGTACTTATTGACGGCAAAAGCGCATCCGCCAGTGAAATTGTTGCCGGCGCTTTACAAGATTTGGATAGAGCAGTGATAGTAGGGGCAAGAAGTTTTGGAAAAGGTTTGGTACAACGTCCAAAATCATTGGTTTACGGAACGCAATTAAAAATTACCATCTCACGCTATTATACACCTTCAGGACGTTGTATCCAGTCATTAGACTATTGGAATAGAGATGAATTGGGTAAGGCCACGCGTGTCAAAAAAGAGAATTATACAGCATTCAAAACCAAACGCGGAAGAACGGTTTACGATGGTGGCGGTATCCAACCGGATGTAGAACTTGGCATTTCCAAATTAAGTCCCATAACCACAGCCATTGTCAACGAAAACCTAATTTTTGACTTCGCTACAGAATATTATTACTCACATCAAGTAACAGATTTAAAGAGCTTTAAATTGACTGATGCGGATTTCAACGAATTTAAAAACTTTTTGAAAGTGAATAACTTTACCTTTTCAACCAAAACCGAAAAAGCATTTGATGATGCCCTATTGGTGGCCGATGAAGAAGGTTTAAAGAAGGTGATTGATGGGCAATACACCACATTAATGAATGCTTTGAACACCTATAAAACAGAAGCAATTAACGCCAATAAAACACAACTAATGGGATTATTGGCGGAAGAAATAGTCAAACGGTATTTTTATAGAGAAGGCATGTATTCTTACTATATTGACCACAATACGGAAATCAAAAAAGGCACAGAAATCCTTAAAAATCCTTCAACTTATCTCAGTTATCTTCAATAAATTCCATACATCGATAAGAAAATGTGATTCTTGAAAAATTAATTATATTTAATCTTTCAAGTGAATATATTATGAAAAAAATCTTCTTCATAGGTTTTCTTTTCACCCAAATAATTTGGGCGCAAGAGGAATTGAAGCACGAGGTATTTTTTAAAACAGATGCCTATGATGTATCAGATACAGAACATAGCAAACTCTTACTTTTTTTATCAGAAATTGAATCCTTAGATATAGAAAAAATTTCCATTTACGGATTTACGGACGATAGAGGAAGTGCCGAATATAACCTGGTTCTATCACAAAATAGAGCCAATAGTATCAAAGCCATTTTTTCTAATAATGAATTTGATGAATCCATTATCACCAACGTGGATGGGAAGGGAAAAATTTTACTAAAACTTGTTAAAGAGGAGGACGTTAGCAAAATAAGAAGTTTGAACAGAAAAGTAGAAATTATAGTCTCTCCATATTTTCCTCCACGACCAGAAGTCATCACTAAAACAAAAACAGCTAGTGAAACCTTGGCAGGTGATATAAAAATTGGGGATTATATTCTCTTAGAAAATATCCTCTTTAAAACGGGTTACAGTTACTTACTACCAGAATCCAAAAAAACCTTGGAAGAAATTTCAAAAGTACTTCTACAACGTGAAGATATCTATTTTACCATTCAAGGTCATGTATGTTGTACCCAGAACAGTCGGGATGCTATTGATAGAAAGACAAAAAAACGTAATTTATCCTTAGCTCGAGCTAAATACATTTATGATTATCTGGCTAAAAAAGGAATCAATCCCAGACGTATGAAGTATGTTGGCATGCGACGTAAATTTCCACTTGGAGGCGAAGCAAAATATGATCGACGCGTGGAAATTTTAGTGACCTATGTCAATGAAGTCAATTAAACCTTTTCCATGCCAATATGGGGAATGCCGTCTTCCAAATACTGCTCACCAATCTCTACAAATCCTAAATTATTATAAAAACGTTTCAAATGGGCCTGTGCCGAAATTCTAATTTTAGTTTCGTGATAGGTATCCTCAATTACCCTTATGGAAGCTTCCATAATAGCATATCCATATTTTAAATGACGCTCTCCAAATTTAACCAAAACTCTTCCAATTCCAGCGTGGTCAAAATTTTCATCGGGCTTAAAAACACGTGTATAAGCCACTATTCCATCATTTTTATAACCTATAATATGTAGGGCATTTTGGTCTTTATAATCGATATCTTGATAGACACAATTTTGCTCGACCACAAAAATTTCACTTCGTAATTGTAAGATGGCATATAGCTCCTCAAGGGTAAGTTCTTTAAAAGTTTTTACTATGATGTTTAGCATTATGAATCTATTTTTTGCGGGTCTAAATTGCCACTCCTATAAGAAAAGGAGTAAGCCAAATAAGGATATTTCATCAAGATAGGAATCATCATTTAGTTGTCCTCATATAGAATGTAAATATCTCTGAGCCTTCGGTTACTGTTGTACCGGAATCTTTTTGACTCGGTCTTCATGTCGGCCACCTGCAAATGCCGTATCTAAAAAAGTATCTACCATTTCAATAACTTGAGGTAATGCGGTAAATCTTGCGGGAATACTCAATATATTAGCATTGTTATGTTGCCTGGCCAAGGCTACAATTTCCTTCGTCCAACACAAGGCAGATCGTACCCCTTGATGCTTATTTGCCGTCATATTGGCACCATTACCACTTCCGCAGATAATAATGCCGTAGTCTACAACTTTATCTTCGACATCTTTTGCAACGGGATGTACAAAATCGGGATAGTCCACACTGTCATTACTGTTGGTTCCATAATTTTTGACCATAAATCCTTTGTTTTCCAAGTGCTTTACAACAGCTAACTTATACTCAGTTCCGGCGTGATCATTACCAATTGAGATTTTCATTTTTATAAAATTTTATTTAGCCCATAAAGTTACTAAATGCACATTAATAATAGAGCTATTTATACATCTATATCTCCATCAATTAGCCTTGTTAACAATTGGCTGAGTTCTTTTCATTACATGTTGATATCTTGTCATTAATTTCTAACATAAATATTTCCAAATATCATTTATTTTTACAAGCAAGTATAGAAACCATATGGCCTAAAATTTAACTCTTTTTTTACTGTTCACTTATCACCAAAAATAAATGCTCTATCAACATAAAATTTAAATAATCTTATTGGGAAAACGATGTTAAACTCAGTTATGGACAGTTGTTAATAACTATATGAATATGCTTTATAATCAGACCATTCAAATGATATATCCTGTTAACTACGGCTTGATGGATTGTCAATATCTACATTGCAAAATAAAAACCAACAAAGTTATACCCGTTATTAACAGACTATCATAATCACCAATATTTTTTTAAAATTTTAATAAAAACTGATTATTATAAATATAAATGTGAATAACTGTTTTTTAGGTTGAAAATTGAAGTCAAGTTATGGAAGAAATTGACATCTTATCCTTTTCAGGGTTTAATAGAACAGCGGTAATTATAGTTACTAAAATAGTACTGGTTAAGAAAAAGCTTTTTTATTTCATTTATCATGCTGACATAATATTTTATTACCCAATGTGTTTTTGCCTGAGGGTCTTATCAATATTAGAAAGGCTGCTTTTTGTGAAAGTTTAGCCAGTATAACGCTCCTAAGTAGTCTTAATAGAACGGAGTTTCAATACTTAAAAAAGCAAGAATTTTTAACAATTTGGGTCATTTGGTTTCAGAAAAAAGAATAATAAAATCAGTGTTTCCAACTATTCAAAAGGTCTGAATTTTGTAGAAATAGAGACTATTCAAGGTAAGATTAACAAGAAATTTGTGATAGAGTAACTTATTAAAAGTATGTGATTTATAAAGGTACAGGTTATTTTTTTGACCTTTTTACGTTAACTTAACCATAATTTTATAATGGTTTCACATTAAAACCGTAGTTTTGTAAAATCTTAATTACCAATCTTCTCCTTTAATTAAGTTTCGAATAACTGAATTTCGCTAACTTTAGAAATTCAATAAGATTACATTATAAAATAAATGACAAAAAAAAGAAGAAAGGGATCATCAAATAAGATCTCTAACCTAACAAATACAATTCTAAGTATTTTAAAAAAAGATAGAAATCAATCCTTTAATTACAAACAAATTGCTGCTAAACTTGGAGTGGATGACGCTTCCAGCAGAAATCAAATAATAAAAAAACTTCAAGAGCTCCTTGCCAAAAAGGAAATTGAAGAAACAGAACGGGGTAAATTTAAAGCTATTGTTACTACAGAATACCACACTGGGATTCTTGACATGGCCTCCAAAGGTTCAGGATACATCATTAGTCCAGACTTTGATGAGGATGTCTATATCGCATCAAACAATATCAACAAAGCCTTAAATGGTGATGAGGTTGAATTCTACGTCTATAAACGTCGTAAGAAAGGAAAGTTTGAGGGTGAAATTACAAATATTATCAAACGTGCCAAAAGTGAGTATGTGGGTGTGATACAAATACACTCAAATTATGCTTTTGTAGTGGTGAATGGAAACAAGATGTACACTGATATTTTCGTACCAATCAATAAAATCAATAAAGCTGAAGATGGAGATGTTGTTCTTGTATCTCTTGAAAGCTGGGATCCAAAAGAAGATTCACCAAAAGGAGCCGTATTAAAAGTTTTAGGAAAACCTGGAGAACACAATACTGAAATCCATGCTATTCTGGCGGAATACGGTTTGCCTTATGAATTTCCTCAGGAAGTTGAAGACTATGCCAATAATTTAGATACCTCCATAAATGAGAAAGAAATAGCCAAACGACGTGATATGCGGAAGGCACTCACATTTACCATAGATCCAAAGGATGCCAAAGATTTTGATGATGCGTTGTCTTTTGAAGTTTTGGATAATGGATTGTATGAAATAGGAATCCATATTGCGGATGTATCGCATTATGTACAAGAAAATACCATTTTGGATGATGAGGCCTACGAGCGTGCCACATCGGTTTATTTAGTAGATAGAGTAGTACCCATGCTTCCAGAAGTACTTTCAAACAATGCGTGTTCTTTAAGACCCAATGAAGAAAAATATACCTTTTCTGCAGTGTTTCATATGAATGATATGGCAGAAATTAAGAAGCAATGGTTTGGGAGAACGGTGACTTACAGTGATGCACGTTTTTCTTATGAAGAAGCGCAAGTTATTATTGAAAATAATACAAAAGTGCCTTCTCATAAAGATATTTCCTCAATAGATACGTTAATTCCCGAAGACATTGCCATTGAAGAAAAGGAATACCATGCGGATAAAAAAGTTGGATACGCCGTTTTAAAAATGGACGAGATGGCCAAGATCATGCGTGGAAAAAGGATGAAAGAAGGCGCTATTTCATTTGATAAAGTAGAAGTAAAGTTTGAATTGGATGAACAGGCCAATCCGATTGGTGTGTTTTTTAAAACCAGCCAGGACGCCAACAAACTGATTGAAGAATTTATGCTGCTGGCCAATAAAAAAGTGGCCGAATTTATTGGAAAACAATCGCCTAAAAAGACATTTGTATACCGGGTCCATGATGAGCCAGATGCTACTAAATTGGCAACCTTACAAGGTGTGGTTTCTAAATTTGGATACAAACTTAATTTTAAAGATCGCAATAGCATTGCCTCATCCTTAAACGGCTTATTACGTGATGTCCAAGGTAAAAAAGAACAGAATTTAGTCGATACCTTGACCATCAGAACGATGAGTAAAGCAGAATATACCACGGATAACATCGGACATTACGGTTTAGCATTTGATTACTATACACATTTTACCTCGCCGATTCGTCGTTACCCGGACGTTATGGTACATCGTTTATTACAACATTATCTTGATGGTGGAAAATCAGCTAATGAAGCCATCTATGAAGAAAAATGTAACCATTCCAGTAATATGGAAAATCTGTCTACAAAGGCAGAGCGCGATTCTATAAAATACATGCAGATCAAGTTTATGGAAAACCATAAAAATGAAGAGTTTGTTGGAGTTATTTCAGGAGTGACCGACTGGGGGATTTATGTGGAAATCATCTCCAATAAATGTGAAGGTATGGTGTCTGTAAGAGATATGAACGACGATCATTACGAATTTGACGAGACTGAATATGCCTTGATTGGAAGAAAATCTGGTGTAAGTTATCAACTTGGTGAAGAAGTTGTTGTAAAGGTTAAAAGTACAGATTTGGTCAAAAAGCATCTCGATTTTACCTTGATTGGGAAACCTCAAATTATTCAATTGTAAGCATCCAAAAGTAAGTACTCCTCATATAATTTAAATGTTATGATCCTCACAACTACCAACTCTATAGAAGGGTTTAAAATAATGGAATATAAAGGCATTGTTTCTGGAATTTCAGTAAATGTCCAGAAAATGAAAATGACTTTCAATATGGAAAAATATTATCAAGCCATTGCTGAAAGTATGGGCCTGGTTAAAGAACAGGCATTTCAGCAACTGAAGGATAATGCTGTAAAATTAAATGCCAATGCCATTGTAGGGATTAAAGTGGATATCGAATTGACCACAAGTAATTATGTTACTGTTGCAGTCACTGGCACTGCGGTTTCTGTGGCCTAAAAAATTTATGTTTTATTTATCATTAGTAAACATTTGAATCCGGGATAATAATTTAAATTTAATTTAAGAAAATCCATATAGAACCGTAAAATATTAAAAATGAAATTAGTTATAACAATAGCATCACTTTTTTTGAGTGTCCTTGCCATTGCACAACAGGATATTGAGAAAAATATTGGTGATTTTGATGAAATCAAAGTGTATGATTTGATCAATGTAGAATTGGTGAAATCAGATGAAAACAGGGCCATCATTACCGGCGATAATAAAAGTGATGTTGAATTGATCAATAAGAACGGTATCTTAAAAATAAAGATGCGGCTTGGAGAAAGTTTTGTGGGCAATAAAACGGTGGTCAGGTTGTATTATAAGAATATATCTACTATTGATGTTAATGAAGGTGCTTATGTGTCTTCTGACGATATATTCCAACGTTATAAAATGGAATTAAGAGTTCAGGAAGGCGCTGTAATAAAATTGCAGTTGGAAGTTACCGATCTTCATTTGAAAGCGGTTACAGGAGGTCAAATTGAAGTTTCTGGTAAAGCCGATAGACAAGATATTTCCATTAATACAGGTGGAATTTTTCTTGGACAATCCTTGGAATCAGAGTCTAGCTATGTGGCTATAAGAGCTGCTGGCGAAGCACATATAAGAGCCTCCCGATTGGCGGATATTAAAATTAGAGCAGGAGGTGATGTCTATATTTATGGCAATCCTGAAACGGTAAATGAAGATAAAATTTTTGGTGGTCGTATTAAACGCATGGATTAGAATTTCATCGAACACTTTAAACGATGGTTATAGATCAATTTATCCCAGTCATATATACTGTTTTGAAGATTTCAAAGCGTTAAAAAGATAAAAAATTATGTAGCTTTGTTGAAACACTAGTTAAATGTTTGACGAAATTCTATCAGCAATTCCTTTTGGTATCATATTGGCATTCACAATTGGTCCGGTGTTTTTTGTGCTCTTGGAAACCAGTGCTACCAAAGGTTTTAAAAGCGCCCTTATTTTTGATTTGGGTGTCATGTTGGCAGATATTTTGTTTATTGCCGTCGCTTTTCTAAGTACCAATAAACTGCTCGATAAAATTAAGGATGATCCAAATTTCTTGGTCTTTGGAGGTGTTATTTTAATAGTTTACGGGATTATTACCTTTACCAAAACTTCGAAATCATTTCGCTCAATCGTCAGAGAATATCATAAGGTGGAAATACAGAAGAATTATGGAAAGTTGTTTTTAAAAGGATTTTTGTTGAATTTTATCAATATCGGAGTCTTGGTGGGATGGTTAGGCTTTATTATTATTGCCAATTCCTTTACGGAGACTAAAAGTGGGGTTATTGTTTTTCTGAGTACCATTCTTATCACTTATTTTATCATTGATCTCTTTAAAATTTTGATTGCCAAAAAATTAAAGAATAAATTGACCCCAAGGCGTATCTTCAAAACCAAAAAAATCATTGCCTTGGTAATTTTAGCCTTTGGAATTCTATTGTTATCGCAGGCATTCTTCCCTAAAGAAAAAGAATTGCTTAAGGACCGATTGGAACAGATTACACCTTTTTAGGATACTTTGGTGTTACATAGATAGAACGCAGATGACGTGGGATTTTTATGATTTTCACTGATTTTTCATATTATTTTGACCGACTCAAACCTGTCAGGTTTTCAAAACCTGACAGGTTTTTTCATTCTAAATCAGTGTCCATCTGCTCAATTTGCTTCACCCGCCTGAACTGACGGGCAGGTCAGCGATCCGTAAATAGAACTTAGATGACAAAAATTTCTAATGATAATTGTTGATTTTAAGCATTTATCAGTGACTATCTGCTCAATCTACGTCATCATCGTTCTATTTTAAAAATTTGAAATAAAAAAACCCCCAACGTTCGTTGAAGGTTTTTTTGAGGCATCAAGCGGATTCGAACCGCTGTAGAAGGTTTTGCAGACCTCTGCCTAGCCACTCGGCCATGATGCCAGTTTTTGCGAAGTGCAAAGGTAAAAAAAATAAACTTGGTAAACTATATAGTTTTATTTATTTCGGTGTGCTGTTATTTTTATGGTCACTTTTTCCACATCACCACCAATAGGAGGATTTAACTTACTTACACAAACTGTCGCTTTCTTGACCTTCTGGTCTTCACTAAATATTCGGTCCAAAATACGTTGCGCAACGGTTTCAAGCAAATAGGAAGGTATTTGCATTTCTTCTTTAATAATTCGGTTAAGCAAAACATAATCTACAGTATCACTTAATTTGTCTGAGGTTGCAGAAGTTTTTAAATCTGCTTTTACTTTTAGATCTACACGATAGTCGCTGCCAATGGTAGTTTCTTCCTTCAGACATCCATGGTGTGCAAACACTCGGATATTTTCAACTTTTATAGTCCCCATAATTCCTTTTATTATCGCAAAAATAAGGCATTTATAGAACTAAAAAAATCCTTAATTTTGCACAGGAATTCCTATTGTGTAATTCATATGAATAAATAATAGGAAATAATGGATAGCAGTATGTCAGAAGAAACAAGATCACTCAATTTTATAGAGCACATTATAGAAGAAGATTTAGCCAAAGGCATGTCTAAAAAGGACCTTCGTTTCAGGTTTCCACCTGAGCCTAATGGATATTTACATATTGGCCATACCAAGGCCATTGGCATCAGCTTTGGTTTGGGTGAAAAATATAATGCACCCGTCAATTTACGGTTTGATGACACCAATCCCATAAAAGAAGAACAGGAATATGTGGATGCCATTAAGGAAGACGTGGCGTGGTTAGGCTATACATGGGAAAATGAAGTCTATTCTTCTGATTATTTTCAGCAGTTATATGATTGGGCTGTACAATTGATTAAAGAAGGAAAGGCCTATGTAGATTCTCAATCTTCTGAAGCTATGGCGGAACAAAAAGGGACTCCAACCCAACCAGGAGTGGATAGTCCTTTTAGAAATAGGAGCGTGGAAGAAAATCTTGATCTGTTCGAAAGAATGAAGAATGGAGAATTTGATGAAGGTACCCACGTTTTGCGTGCTAAGATTGACATGGGACATACCAATATGCTCATGCGAGATCCGATAATGTACCGTATTTTAAAGAAACACCATCACAGGACTGGTTACGATTGGTGCATTTATCCAATGTATGATTGGACCCATGGGGAAAGTGATTATATCGAAAGCATATCGCACAGTTTATGTTCTCTTGAATTTAAGCCCCATAGAGAGCTTTACGACTGGTTCTTGGACCAAGTTGTCGAACCTGATAAATTGCGCCCTAAGCAACGAGAATTTGCACGTTTAAACCTTAGCTATACCATAATGAGCAAACGAAAGTTACTCAGATTGGTTGAGGAAAACATCGTTTCTGGATGGGATGATCCTAGGATGCCTACTATTTCCGGTCTGCGCCGTCGCGGCTATACGCCAAATGCCATTAAAAAGTTTATTGAAACAGTAGGTGTTGCCAAACGCGATAACGTCATTGATGTGGCACTTTTAGAATTTTGCATCCGTGAAGATTTGAACAAAACCGCACCACGTGTTATGGCAGTTTTGGATCCTATTAAATTGATCATTACCAACTATCCGGAAGGAAAGGAGGAGTGGCTTGACGCAGAAAACAATCAGGAGGATGAAAGTGCCGGTTTTAGAAAAGTTCCTTTTTCAAGAGAATTATATATTGAAAGAGATGATTTTAAAGAACAAGCAGGTAGTAAATTTTTCCGATTGACCTTAGATCAGGAAGTGCGTTTAAAGAACGCTTATATAGTGAAAGCTGAAAGTGTTGTTAAGGATGATGCGGGACATATCGTGGAAATCCACGGTACTTATTCTGAAGACCCTACTATAAAAGTGAAAAGCACGATTCATTGGGTCTCCGTAAGGCACGCTGTAAAAGCTGAAGTTAGGGAATACGATCGGTTGTTTATGCATGAATCACCAGATACCCATCCGGAAAAGGATTTTATGGAGTTTTTAAATCCAGAATCCTTGAAAATTATTGACGCCTATGTAGAGCCAAGTTTGCAGGATGCCAAGGTTAATGATAGATTCCAATTTCAGCGTTTAGGTTATTTTAGCGTTGATAAAGATTCAACTTCTGAACAATTGGTGTTCAATAAAACAGTGGGCTTACGTGATTCATGGGCAAAGGAATCTCGAAGTAAGAGTGCGACGTCAAAAAAACCAGAAAATCAGGCCAAACAAAAACATAACCAGCCACAACGGAAAGCCATTGATATTATTCAGCAATTAGGTAAAAAATATACCAATCTGCCTGAAGAAAAACAATTGACGACCAAAGCTGAAATTCAAGAATTAGCTAAGAACGTTACCTATGATGAATTGAAGCCATGGTTTAATACAGCAGCCAAAAAAGTGGGAACCCGTATCGCTACGATGATCACACTTGGCGTATTACTGGAGCAAGGGTTGGACAGAAATGAGGATGTTGATGCCTTTATTGCTTCAGGATTGGAGGATAAGAATGAGGCTTTGGTAACCGTAGCAAAAGGCCTTTAAAGATTTTCAATAATAATGTTTTTTAAGATCTGCCGTGCAAGCCTATATCCAATTGGTTGCACGGCAGACTATTTGGTATAAGGCTTCATTCACTACTGAAATGATCTTTTGCCCAGGCCGAAATAATGGCATATATATGATTGAGTTTTTTTGGTTATTTCCAAAAGAAGTGGGGCATGGTCATTGAATGGATGCCTTGACTGACAGAGAACGAATTCCAAGCTTCAACTGTTTAAAATTTACCATAAATGAAGGGTTAAGGGTGAAGACAATTTATTTGAAATATACTATCCCATTTTGAAGGTGATGTTTAAATCTTTTTCAAGTTGAACCATACAGAACAAAAAAGGAATTAGCCCATCTTTTTAAGAATTTTAAGCAAGTTTAATTTTAAACTAAATGTTTTGTCGTCTTTGGTAAATTGAGTAACTTATATGATTAATTAACATATCGATAAATGAAGTTATCACAAAGTATATTGTCTGAGATCATGCAAATCACCAGAGATATTGAAGGGAACTATCCAGAGTTGGAGAAATACTTGGATGAACGGCCATTGACCCTCCCTGACGAAAATGATCCTACATTTAAGGTCGACAATGAAGCTTTACAGAAATATTTGAGTAGCTTAAAGTCGATGGTTAGGAAATACAAAAAGAATAGGCATTAAAAAAGGACTGTTTCATGGGTTGAGAACGAGTCCTTTTTTTTGATTTACTTTTGTCTTCGATCAAATATCATCACTCAAATATTTTAATTATTCAAGGATTTGATTGATTATTAAGACATCCTTTATATAGAATTTACGGTTTCTTTTCTTCGTTTTTCTTCTTCAGCTTCGCTTCTTTCATGGCTTCACCAATCTGATTGCTCGCGGTAAAACTGGCCACCATATTGTTTAGCATATCACTTCCTGCTTGAGGTGAGTTTGGTAATAATATCAAATTACTATTGACATGTTCTCCAATTGATTGAAGCGTATCATAATGCTGTGTCACTACAATCAATGCGGAGGCTTCTTGTGAGTTGATCCCAACACGGTTTAAGACATCAACGGATTCTTCCAAGCCTCGCGCAATTTCACGGCGTTGGTCTGCAATACCCTGACCTTGCAAGCGCTTGCTTTCTGCTTCTGCTTTGGCGCGTTCAACAATTAAAATACGGGCAGCATCACCTTCAAATTGGGCTGCTATCTTTTCACGTTCGGAGGCATTAATCCTGTTCATCGCAGCTTTTACCTGGGCATCCGGATCAATGTCCGTTACAAGGGTTTTAATGATGTCATAGCCATAATCTAACATGGCATCATTCAATTCGGTTTTTACGGCAATAGCGATGTCGTCTTTTTTAACGAAAACATCATCCAATTTCATTTTGGGCACTTCGGCACGTACCACATCAAAAACGTAACTGGTGATCTGGTCATGTGCGTAATCCAATTTATAAAAAGCGTCATAAACTTTTTTAGAGATCACCATAAACTGAACAGAGATTTTTAAACGCACAAACACGTCATCCAAAGTCTTTGTTTCTACAATGACATCCAACTGTTGGATCTTAAGGCTCATTCTGCCTGCAATCCGGTCAATTATCGGAATTTTCATCTAAAGTCCGGAATGCCGAATGCTCTGAAATTTTCCAAAGCGCTCAACAATAGCGGCTGATTGTTGCTTTACAGTAAAAAATGAAGAAAACAATATAACAAGTCCGATAATAATAAGGGGGATAGCAAAGGGAAGCATAGCATGGTTTTGTTTAAAGGTTAGAAATATAAAATACTAATTTAAGCTATATTTACTCTGTATTTACTGTTTTATGTTAAAAATCAGTCTAATGCTATAAGGTTTGAACCAATTTGTCAATGCGCTGAACAGTCTCAGCTTTACCAATCATAAACATGATTTCAAAAAGATCAGGACCTTGCATCGCACCAACTAAGGCCAAACGCAAGGGTTGCATCACTTTACCGAAACCTACGCCTTTTTCACCAATCCAAGCTTTTACATCGGTTTGAAGATTAGCAACGGTAAAATCAGAAATATGAGTAATAATTTGCTCCAGTTCGCTCATCAATTCACGAGCATCATTGTTCATTATTTTTGCGAAAGATTTCTCGTCATAAGATTGTGGGGCCTCAAAAAAGTAGGAGGATAGGTTCCAAAAATCTGAAACGAAAGTTGCACGTTCTTTGATGAGTCCTATGACAATGGCAATATAATTTACATCTATATCTTTTAATTGCGGTTGACTCTCTTGAAAAATTTCAGCCAATTCATTATCATGTTGATATTGCATATATTGATGATTGAACCATTTGATTTTATCAGGATCAAAACGAGCGCCAGATTTGTGGACGCGTTCCAATTCAAACGCATCAACTAGTTCTTCCAAAGTAAATTGTTCTTGCTCTGTGCCTGGATTCCATCCTAAAAATGCTAAGAAGTTGATCAGGGCATCTGCAAAATAGCCGTCTTCTTTATAGCCACGAGAAATCTCGCCAGTCTGTGGATCTTTCCATTCCAAAGGAAATACAGGGAAACCCAGTTTATCGCCATCCCGCTTGCTCAATTTTCCTTTACCGGTTGGCTTGAGCAGTAAAGGTAAATGTGCAAATTGCGGTTTTTCCCACCCAAAAGCATCGTATAATTGGTAGTGCAAGGCTAAGGAAGGTAGCCATTCCTCACCTCGGATGACGTGGGTGATTTCCATTAAATGATCGTCGACTATATTTGCCAAATGGTAAGTGGGCATGCCATCACTTTTAAACAAGACTTTATCATCTAAAATATTGGTATCAATAGTGATGTCTCCTCTTACAATATCCGTTAAATGAAGGGTTTGATCCTTGGGCGATTTAAAACGGATGACATAATCCTCTCCAGCATCCAATTTAGCTTGTGTTTCTTCCTTAGAAAGAGCCAGTGAATTGAGTAAGAGCTTTCTATTATGCCAGTTGTAAATAAACGTCTTTCCTTTGGACTCATGATTTTTTCTATGGTGATCTAAGCTTTCAGGGGTGTCAAAGGCATAATAGGCATCACCTGAAGATAGAAGCTTTTCAGCATATTCACGATATAAATGTTTACGTTCACTTTGTCTGTATGGACCAAATTTTTCGTTGTGGTTGGGTCCTTCATCAAATGGGATATGACACCAGTTTAGGGCGTCAATAATATACTGTTCAGCACCTTCCACATAACGGTTTTGATCGGTATCTTCTATTCTGAGAATAAAAGTCCCGTTGTGCTTTTTGGCAAATAAATAGTTGAAAAGGGCAGTACGAACACCACCAATATGTAAAGGTCCTGTTGGACTTGGTGCAAAGCGCACACGAACTTGATCAGTCATTTTTTCATTGATTTATAATTACAAAGATAGATTTTTACCAAGCAAGGTTCAAGGTTTTGGGTTCAAAGTTATGACTAAAGCATTCAGTGTTTTGGATTCAAGGTTTTCCCATATGGGATTTTCAATTTCTTGCACTTTATATACGAAACATTTAAATTGATACACTGAGCGCAGTCGAAGTGTCAACTTTAATTTCAAGAGGTGCTTCACTTCTTAATTAACACAAGCTTATCATATTTAGAGTATTACAGAATAAAATAAAATTGTAGTTTAGTAGGTTATATATTTATGGTTAATTTAACGTAAACCTTAATCTTTAAAAAAATCACTAAATCTGTGTTAGGCAACTTTAAAGTCATACAATCCAAATTAGAACAGTTTATCAGGCGTTATTATACGAACGACTTGTTAAAGGGCGCCATTCTGTTTTTTGCCATTGGATTACTGTATCTTTTATTTACTTTATTTATTGAATACATATTGTGGTTGGGTCCATCGGCAAGGGCTATATTGTTTTGGGTATTTGTCAGCGTGGAGCTGGGTCTGTTTATCAGGTTTATTGTGTGGCCATTATTAAAATTATTTAAACTTCAGAAAGGTATCGATTATGATGAGGCCTCCAATATTATTGGTAAACATTTTCCTGAGGTCAGTGATAAATTATTGAACGTGCTTCAATTACAAAGAAATTCTGTGCAATCTGAACTTTTATTGGCAAGTATTGAACAAAAGTCAGCCGAATTAAAGCCTGTTCCTTTTAAATTGGCGATCAATTTTAATAAGAATATTAAGTACTTAAAATATGCTGCCATCCCGGTCTTGATTTTATTATTGACTTTTATTACGGGGAATTTCAGTTGGTTTAGTGATAGCTATGATCGCGTGGTAAATTATAAAACGGCATATGAACCACCTGCTCCTTTTCAGTTTTTCGTGGTCAATGAGGATCTTCAGGCCATAGAAAATAAAGATTTTAAACTGGTGGTCAAAACAGCTGGGAAGATCATTCCAGAGAATGCACAAATTCATTATTCGGGCGAAACCTATTACTTACGGCAAACTGATCCAGGATCTTTTGAATATGTTTTTCCACAATTGAAAAGTGCTGTTTCATTCACACTTTCGGCAAATCAGGTTCTCTCAAAAACCTACCAATTAGACGTCGTCAATGTGCCAACTTTGGTCAATTTTGAAATGGTGTTGGATTATCCTTCATATATCAATAGATCCGATGAGGTTTTAAAAAGTACCGGGAATACAACAATACCAGAAGGCACTACGGTCACATGGAAAATTAAAACGCGAGCTACTGATGAAGTGGTCATGTACGCAAATGATACCTTGCAGTTTGAATTAAAAAACAATGATAGTTTTGAAATCTCCAAACGGTTGTTTTCCAGATGGGATTACAATATTGCAACGAGTAACCAATCATTACGCAATTATGAGAACTTGGCCTTCAGTATACAGGTGACAAAGGATACTTATCCTGAGCTCAATATTAAGGTAGAACGAGATACCCTTGATAACCAATCGCTTTATTTCTATGGTCAAGCAAGTGATGATTACGGATTGAGTAAATTACAATTGGTTTACTATCCTATTGATAATGAGGAGGATAAAAAAATAGAAACGATACCAATTTCGTTTTCCAATTTTGAGGAATTCGTGAGTGCATTCCCAAATAATTTGAAACTAAAGGAGGGAGTTACCTATGAATTATATTTTCAGGTATTTGATAATGATGTGATCCATAATTTTAAAAGTGTAAAAAGTTCAGTATTTACGTACAGAAAGCTCACTCAGGATGAAGAAGAGTTAAAGCAATTGAAAGAACAGAGCGAAACGATCAAGCAGCTTGACCATTCATTTGAAAAAATGAAACTTCAGGAAAAGCAATTGGAAGAACTGTCGAAAACCCAAAAGGAGAAGGAACAACTTAATTTTAGTGACAGAAAGAAACTCGAAAATTTTATAAAGCGCCAGAAGCAGCAGGAAGAAATGATGCAAAATTTCAACAAGCGGCTTAAGGATAACCTTGAAGATTTTCAGAGAGAGAATATCGAAAATGATCCTTTTAAGGAAGATCTTAAAGAGCGCTTAAAGGATAATGAGGAACAATTACAAAGTGATGAAAAATTGCTGAAGGAGTTGGAGAAGCTTCAAGATAAAATCCAAAAGGAAGAATTAACCGAAAGACTCGATCAATTGGCTAAACAGAACAAAAACAAACAAAGAAGCCTTCAGCAATTATTAGAGCTGACCAAAAGGTATTATGTGGCAAAAAAGGCGGAGAAGCTACAACAGGAACTTGAGAAATTGGCTAAGGAACAAGATCAACTATCCAAGGAAGATAAGGAATCAAATACCAAAGAAAAGCAGAACAAATTAAATCAGGAGTTTGAGGATTTTCAAAAAGAGTTGGAAGAACTACAAAAGGAAAATCAAGCGTTGAAGAAGCCTTTGGATGTTCCGCAAGATAAAGGATTGGAAAAGGAGATTCAGAAGGATCAGCAGGAGGCCACAGATGAACTACAAAAGAAAGAAGATGCTGAAGAATTGAACGATAAAAAAAACGCAGATCAGAAACATAAGGATGCGCAACAAAAGCAGAAAGATGCTTCAAAGAAAATGAAGCAGATGAGTTCCAAAATGGCACAGTCCATGATGTCGGGCGGAATGGATCAGATGCAGGAAGATGCGGCGATGTTACGACAGATATTGAAAAATCTCTTATTGTTCTCCTTTGAACAGGAAGATTTGATGGACCAATTTAAAAGCATACAAATCAATCATAATCAATATGGCAAATTTCTTCGAAAACAAAGTAGTTTACGTGAGCATTTTGAACATATAGATGATAGTCTTTTCGCTTTATCCTTACGTCAGCCAAAGCTTTCTGAACATGTAAACTCTAAGATTACTGATGTCTATTTCAATATTGACAAATCCATGGATCAGCTTTCTGAAAACATGTTGTATCAAGGTGTCGCAACCCAGCAATATACGATGACGGCAACAAATGAGTTGGCTAGTTTTTTAAGTGATGTTTTGGATACTATGGAAGCCGACATGAATGCTGCACTGGGAGAGGGTTCTGGTAAGGGTCAGGGACAGGGTGGTGGTTCTGGTGGAATGCAGTTGCCAGACATAATTATGAGCCAGGAAGAACTTAATAAGCAGATGGAAGAAGGTTTAAATAAAAGTAATTTTGGTAAGAAAAGCGATGGTGAAGGTGAACAAGATGGTGATGGTAAACAAGGCGAAAAAGGGAAAGGTAAGTCGGGTAAAAATGGCAAAGAAGGTGATGGAGGTCAGCAGCAAGGGGAAGGAGAAGGGTCTTCTGAAATAATGAATGGTGAGTTGTACCGGATCTACCAACAGCAGCAGCAATTGCGGGAAGCCTTACAAAATAAGCTTAAAGAATTAGGGATGCCTTTAGATGGGCAGCAATTATTAAAACAGATGGAACACATTGAATCTGATTTGATAAATAAGGGGTTTACCAATCAAACGTTACAACGGATGATGAATTTACAGCACCAACTTTTAAAGCTTGAGAATGCAACATTTTTGCAAGGTGAAGAGAATAGGCGTGAATCCAATACGAATAGAAAGCAGTTTGAAAACATATCGAATGATCAAATTCCTACGGCCAAAGAATATTTTAATACTACTGAAATATTAAATAGACAAGCTTTACCTTTGCAACAAATTTACAAAAGGAAGGTACAGGACTATTTTAAAAAGGAGAATGATCAGCTTTAATTACGAAACGAATTTTGAATTGGACAATGAAGATAAGTTGTCTTCATGGATTTCTAATACCATCTCCGATGAAGGTTTTAAGGAAGGTGACGTCAATTATATTTTTTGTGATGACGCGTATCTGTTAAATCTCAATATGGAATTTTTGGATCACGACACCTTAACGGATATTATTAGTTTTGATTACACCATGGGTAAACTCATTAGTGGTGATGTTTATATATCCATAGATAGAGTGAGAGAGAACGCGAAAGATTTTAATGTTTCATTTGAGAACGAATTGAGTAGAGTCATGATCCATGGCATTCTTCATTATTGTGGGTATAAGGACAAAACGGACAGGGAGACCTCAGAGATGCGTTCGAAGGAAAACTACTACATTTCGAAATTAACCTAAGTATCAGGAAATCACCGTATATTTGCAAACTTTTATTTTTAAATATAAATTTTGGGCGGATTTGCTGACCACGATCTTCAAAACCTGATTTTAGTAAAAGCACATTGTTCCACGTGGAACATTAAAATTTAAAATTAACAAACAATGTTTGATAAAGTATATGATGTAATTGTTGTTGGAGGCGGGCATGCCGGTAGTGAGGCGGCTGCGGCTGCGGCCAATATGGGTAGTGCTACACTTTTGATTACAATGAATCTTCAAAACATAGCACAAATGTCCTGTAATCCTGCTATGGGCGGTATCGCTAAAGGACAGATTTTGCGTGAGATTGATGCCTTGGGTGGGTATAGCGGTATTGTGAGCGATACCTCGGCTATCCAATTTAAAATGCTAAATAAATCAAAAGGACCTGCTATGTGGAGTCCGAGGGTCCAAAGTGACCGTATGCGTTTTTCAGAGGATTGGCGATTGATGTTGGAACGTACCCCTAATCTCGATTTTTATCAGGATATGGTTTCTGGGCTTTTAGTAGAAAATGAACAAGTGGTTGGTGTTAAAACCTCCTTGGGATTGGAAGTGCGAACCAAAACGGTTGTCCTTACTAATGGCACTTTTCTGAATGGCTTGATTCATATTGGTGATAAAAGTTTTGGTGGGGGTCGTGCTGGTGAAAAGGCCGCCACTGGAATTACCGAACAACTTGTTGATTTGGGATTTGAATCTGGAAGAATGAAAACAGGAACGCCTCCAAGAGTTGATGGCCGATCTTTGGACTATTCTAAAATGGTCGTTCAGCCAGGAGATGAGATCCCGGAAAAGTTTTCTTATTCGGATGTTACGAAGCCTTTAACGCATCAACGCGATTGTCACATGAGTTATACAAGTCCGCTGGTCCACGATTTATTACGTGAAGGATTTGACCGTTCACCAATGTTCAATGGCCGAATTAAAAGTACAGGACCAAGATATTGCCCATCTATTGAAGATAAAATCAATCGGTTTGCAAGCAAAGACAGACATCAAATTTTTGTAGAACCAGAAGGCTGGAATACCATTGAAGTATATGTGAATGGATTTTCGACATCCCTGCCAGAAGATGTACAGTTTAAAGCTTTGCGTTCTGTAGAAGGGTTTGAGAACGTTAAATTCTTTAGACCGGGATATGCCATCGAATATGATTATTTTCCACCAACTCAGTTGAAGCACACCTTGGAAACCAAATTAATTAATGGACTTTATTTTGCTGGACAGATCAATGGGACTACAGGTTATGAAGAGGCGGCTTCACAGGGTTTAATGGCCGGAATCAATGCTGCACTTCAAGTTCAGGAGAGAGATGAGTTTACCTTGAAGCGAAATGAGGCCTATATTGGAGTCTTAATTGACGATTTGATTACCAAAGGCACTGAAGAGCCATATCGTATGTTTACGTCCCGTGCTGAATATAGAACACTATTAAGACAGGATAATGCCGATTTAAGGCTCACTCCAAAAGGATATGAACTTGGTTTGGCTAGTGAAAAACGTTTAAGGAGAATGGAAGAAAAACATTCCAAATCGGATGCCTTTGTTGAGTTTTTTAAACAGACCAGTGTTCAGGCCGATGACATCAATCCTATTTTAAGTGACAATGATTCTGCATTGGTAAATCAATCTGGTAAACTTTTTAAAATTTTTGCACGACCAAACATTTCTATGGATGACGTTAGAAAACTGGAAAGTGTAGAATCGTATATACAAGAGCATAATTTGGATAAGGAAACAATTGAACAAGCCGAAATTCAAGTCAAATATTCTGGCTATATCGACAAAGAAAAGAATAATGCCGATAAGCTCAATCGTTTGGAAGATTTGAAAATCCCGGCAGGATTCGACTATAGTAAACTTAAATCAATGAGTATTGAGGCGAGACAAAAGCTAGAGAAAATTCAGCCACGTACCATTTCGCAAGCCTCGCGAATTAGTGGTGTAACGCCAAGTGATGTTTCTGTGCTTTTAGTTTATATGGGTAGATAGGTTTTAAAGCTTTAAGATTGTTCCACGTGGAACGTGTGACTGTTTTTTAATGGTTGTTGTCAGTTTTTATCTTAGAATTGTGTTTGATCCTAGTGGTGTAAGTATAATTAACTGCATTTTTGTTTGATAGATTTTAGCTGCAACAATGTTTAGTAGGGAAAAACTACCTGTGTGTTCAGAATAGATCAGTGTCGTCAGCGTTCTATTATTTAACTAAAAAATCGATAGAAGAGTCAAAGCCTTTTATAAGATTGAATGTTGAAAAAGTATGGACCGATTGTTCTAAAAGATTCAAGCAATTCATTAATTTCGCTCCCGTATAATCATTTTAAAATCATCCATTGAGCGTGTCAGATCCGTTGCAGAAAAACTGTTATATCAAAGTAAAAGATTACTCTGTTTCCAAAGAGAGTTTTGACTTGTTGTATGATGACGAATTTGAAATGCTCGAAACCTTCCCGCAACCTTCTGTAGAAAAATTACCAGACTATTATAAAAGCGAAGATTATATTTCGCATACCGATGCCAAAAGGAACGTCTTTGAAAAAGTGTACCATCTTGTAAAAGGTATCGCGCTAAAGCGTAAATTGAAACTCATCAATTCTTTTTCAAATAATTCAAAGTTCCTTTTGGATGTCGGATGTGGTACTGGCGATTTTCTGCAGGTCGCTTATAAATCTGGTTGGGCGATAACTGGTATTGAACCCAATGAACAAGCTCGGAAGATCGCCAACAAAAAAACAAACGATTCTGTATTCAATAGTGAGAAACTTTTTAAACTGGAAGAGCAAAAATTTGATGTGATCACACTTTGGCATGTGTTGGAACATTTACCGGAACTAAATGAACATTTATCCGTTTTTGCTAAATTATTAAAACCTGAAGGTGTTCTTATTATAGCTGTACCCAATTATAAAAGTTACGATGCTAAATTATATAAGGAATATTGGGCAGCCTATGATGTGCCTAGACACCTTTGGCATTTTAGTCAGGAGTCGATAACCAAGTTGGCTAACAAGATAAATATGAAAATAATTAAAACGGCACCAATGAAATTTGATGCCTTTTATGTCAGTTTACTTTCCGAAAAATATAAAACCGGACAAATGAATTATATCAAGGGATTTTGGAACGGTTGGCGTTCAAACCTTGAAGCAAAGACCTCTGGGGAGTACTCTTCACTGATTTATGTCTTAAAACATGAAAATACGAAATAGGAGCGTTTTTAGAGGCTCTTTTCGCTATAGATGATGTTGAACCTATGATTTTCTCGAAACCACGCTTAAATTTAATGCTATGAAGTTGTTTTTTATTGATTATAGCTATTGTAAACTAAAATACGATTTACTTAAACTATAGTATAAATTTTCTTAAAAATCACATCGACTTTATTACATTTGCAACAAATTTTAATAAACATAAATAATGAAAAAAGGTTTTATCGCTCTAGTCGCTTTAGTGATGTTGTCATCATGTCAGGAGCAAACAAAAATTGGATTTGTTGACAATAGCAAATTGATTAATGATTATCAGAAGAAAAAGGACGTTGAGGCTAAATTCCAAATTGAAATTGATGCGTTTAATAGAAAAGTTGACAGTATAGGTCAATCTTTTCAGGCCTTGGCTGCAGAAATGCAGGCAAATGACCCACAAATGGTAAAAAAGAGTTCTCAAGAGCAATATCAAGCCTTGGCCCAACAGTACCAACGTTTTCAACAGCAGTTTCAAATGGAAGAGCAGCAAATCCAGAGAAAGAGCCAATCTCAAATCGATACACTTATTCAAGACATCAGATCATTTGTAAAGGATTATGGCAAAAAAAATGGCTATTCTTTTATATTGGGTAGCAATGAAGCTGGAAGTGTGATGTACGGAAAAGAAAGTGAGGATTTAACCAAAGATATTTTGGAAGCACTTAACGCTGAAAAAAAGAAGGACTAATTCGATAGAAAAGTTATAGATATTATAAAAGAGCCAGTTTTTAACTGGCTTTTTTGTGTAATAACCGTGTCAATCTAATCGAGAGATCGGTTAGGATTATTTTGGAATTTCCGTTGCGTTCAATATGATAAATGGCATCCTGAAGTTCTTGGCTGATGTCCAAGATATTGCCCTCATGGACATAAGGAGCAAAATTTTCAAGCTTAAAGTTTTTGGTTTTTGGTTCCATAAACACCAATTGGCTGGCATTATAATTCATTAAAAGAGCCTGTCTGAAAAAGTCAATGCAAAACAATAAAAATTGCTTTTGGGTTTCTCGTCCTGTTTTGGCAACTTGTTCACTCCAACTTATCAAATCGTGAATAGCTGCTTTATTGCCCTTCGCTTTAAATGCGCTTCTTATCCAAAATACAAACCATTCTTCAAATTGAAGGTCTTCAGAATCGTGATATACCAAATCGCAGGCCTTATTGTAATTGCCGTTTGATTGTCTGGCAATTTTCGTTGCCGTGATCTCGTCAAGTTGGTAGTTTTTCTTGAGGGCTTCCGTGATTACCGCTTCGGCCAATGGAGGAAAATGCAATACTTGGCACCGCGATCTGATGGTATTGATGATTTGGCCTTCATCTTCTGCAATAAGAATGAATACCGTTTTTGCCGGTGGTTCTTCAATTAATTTCAAGAGTTTGTTGGCGGCAGAGGTATTCATCCTTTCTGCCATCCATATCAACATTATTTTATAACCACCTTCATAGGATTTTAGTGAGAGCGCTTTGACAATATTCAATGCTTCATCCACACCTATTTGTCCCTGTTTATTGTCAACGCCCAACATGCGGTACCAATCAAAAAGATTTCCATATGGCTGTTCTTTAAGCAACTGTCGCCAATCTTCCAAGAAATTGGATGAAATCGGATGGCTTTTTATTTTATCAGTAGTTGCCACAGGAAAAGCAAAATGTAGATCTGGATGGGAAAAGTTTTTGAATTTTAAATTACAATTGTCATTCCCTCCCTGGTTTTCAGAACCTTTATTTCCACAAAGGATGTATTGTGCATACGCTATGGCCATCGGCAAGGTGCCAGACCCTTCTGGACCTACAAACAATTGTGCATGGGGGATACGTCCATTGTCCACGCTTTGGGTTAAATGGTTTTTGAGATGTTCCTGTCCTAAAACGCTTTTAAATTGCATGGCACAAAACTATGTATTTTTTTTCATTAAAAATTTATGGGAATCCAATTCCTAAAAAAATGCAATTATTATCATTTTAGAATTGGTTACATTTGTTTCTATTTTATAAAAACACAGACTAATGAAAACCTTGAACGATTTCAATTTTAAAAATAAAAAAGCACTCATCAGAGTAGATTTTAATGTTCCCTTGGACGATAATTTTAAAGTGACCGATGACAGTAGAATAGCTGCGGCAAAACCAACGATATTGAAAATATTGGAAGACGGGGGCAGTTGTATTTTAATGTCGCATTTGGGACGGCCAAAAGGCGTACAGCAGGAGTTTTCATTAAAACATATTCATGATAAAGTTGAAGATATTATTGGAGTCAAAACTATTTTTGTATCCAACAGTATTGGTGGAGAAGTTCAAGCCGCGGCAGATAACCTGCAACCTGGAGAAATATTACTTTTAGAGAATTTACGCTTCCATAAAGAGGAAGAGGCAGGAGATAAAGAGTTTGCAGAAAAGCTTTCAAAGCTTGCAGATGTTTATGTCAATGATGCTTTTGGAACAGCACATAGAGCACACGCTTCAACCGCGGTAATTGCTGATTATTTCCCAGAAAGAAAATACTTCGGTTATTTATTGCAGCAGGAAATTGAAAGTATTGAAAAAGTAATGAAAAATGGTGAAAAACCTGTATTGGCGATTCTTGGCGGAGCCAAAGTGTCTTCAAAAATCACAATAATAGAAAACATCTTGGACAAAGTTGACCACTTGATTATTGGAGGTGGAATGACTTTTACCTTTGTAAAGGCACAAGGAGGAAAAATAGGTGATTCCATTTGTGAAGATGATAAAATGGATTTGGCTCTGGAAATCCTCGAAAAGGCCAAGGCTAAGAATGTAAAAGTCCATCTTCCTGTTGATGTAGTTGCCGCTGACTCTTTTAGCAATGATGCCAACACCCAAATTGTAAAGGTTAGCGAAATTCCTGATGGATGGCAAGGTTTAGATGCTGGTCCACAAACTATAAGAAATTTTCATGAGGTCGTACTTCAATGTAAAACCATACTATGGAATGGGCCGTTAGGTGTTTTTGAAATGGAGAATTTTGCAAATGGCACTATCGAACTTGGTAAGTCAATTGCGGAATCCACAAAGAACGGCGCATTTTCACTTGTAGGTGGTGGCGATTCAGTGGCTGCTGTGAAACAATTCGGCTTCGAAGATAAAATGAGTTACGTCAGTACAGGCGGGGGTGCCATGCTAGAAAGTTTGGAGGGAAAAACCTTACCAGGAATTGCAGCAATCTTAAAATAAGAAGCTCGTTGAAGACCGCTATCTAATTAAAAGCATAGACAAAAGGACAATTTGCTCGACGAAATACAGTTTAGTGTGTTAAATTGTTGTTTTGTATCATCATTTTAGATATTATTGTACGATAATTATCATCCTATCGTTGATTTATAAAACACCTTACTAATGAACCAAAAACGAGTATTTCTGACTTTTGGTGCCTTATGTGTATTTGGCTTAAGTTTTTCTCAAATAAAAACTAAGGAGAAAGTCACCACTACGACGGCATCTGATAAATCTGTTTCAGTTCGAATTGATTCCATTAGTGATGGGAATAATTTGGACTTAAAGGAAATAGAACCTGTAGTCGATTCCTTGTCTACAATGACCATTGAAGATTTGCAATTTGCCTCAGAAATTGATCAAAAGTGGTTAGATGAGTTATACAGCAACGAATTGTTTGACAGCATCTATGCATCGGTCACAGATTTGAAATATGACGCGGTTGATTATCCTGAGTTGCCCACCGATACGTTAAAAGCCCGACTTCATAAGTTAAGCTCCAAAACGCCATTTAATATTGAATATAACGAGTCGCTGGAAAGTGTCATCAAATCCTATTTAAAACACAGACGTAATTCTTTGGAGCGTCTGATGTCTTTGAGCGATTATTATTTTCCTATGTTTGAAAGAGAGTTGGACAATTATAATATTCCGCTGGAAGTCAAATATTTGGCCATTGTAGAATCAGCATTAAAACCAAGAGCAAAGTCTCGTGTTGGTGCCACAGGACTATGGCAATTTATGTATGCTACTGGGAAGCAGTATAATTTAAATGTGAGCAGTTATGTAGATGAGCGAAGTGATCCTCTTAAATCAACGGAAGCAGCTAGTAAGTATCTTGCCAGACTTTATGAGATTTTTGGTGATTGGGATTTAGCCTTGGCTTCATACAATTGCGGTCCGGGGAATGTCAGTAAAGCGATACGCCGTTCAGGGGGTTACGAAAATTACTGGAATATCAGACCTTATTTGCCTCGGGAGACAGCAGGTTATTTGCCGGCGTTCCTGGCAACCATGTATATTTTTGAATATGCCGAGGAACATGGCTTTAAAAAACACAGACCAGATTTTAGATATATCGATACAGATACTATTCACGTGAAACAAACAATCAGTCTGGATCAGGTTTCCGAGTTGTTGGAATTGCCAATGGAGGAATTACAGTTTTTAAATCCTTCCTACAAACTGGATATCATTCCGTATGTTGAAGGTAAAAATTACACGCTTAGATTACCACGACATGCCGTTGGAAAGTTCGTGACCAATGAAGCAAGTATATATGAGTTTGTGACCAATGAAATGAACAAGCGGGAAACGCCATTGCCCCAATTGTTTAATGCTGAAACCAAAACGACATATAGGGTGGTGTCAGGTGACAATTTAGGAAAAATTGCGCGACAATTTAATGTACGTGTGTCCCAACTTAAACAATGGAATGGTCTGCGGAGCAACAATATAAGAATAGGGCAGCGCCTTACTGTTTATAGAACACAGCCTAACACTTCTCCTTCAAAATCAGTATCCAGCGTCTCAACTAAATCGAATGTCCTGAGTAGTGATTCAAACACTATAAAGACCTATAAAGTAAGGTCTGGAGATTCCCTATGGAGCATATCTAGAAAGTTTCCTGGAGTTTCCATTCAAAATATCAAAGATTGGAACGATATTAGTGGTAATAATTTGAAAGTAGGAACAACACTTAAAATTTCGAAATAAGTGTTATTAAATTAAAAAACCACACATCATGAGAACCATTTATGCAATTGTCTTTTCTTTGATCCTGTTTACTTCATGTAATAATGGCAAAGACCAACGAATTATTCCTCCTTCCAACGGTAACATAAATAACCTTTTGGTAGTTGTTGATAATCTTTTATGGGATGACAGTGTAGGTGAAACGATTAGAGACATTGTTGCAGCTCCCGTTCCAGCATTAAGTCAGGAAGAACCCTTGTTTTCACTAAACCAGATGCCACCTATGGTATTTGATGGATTTGCAACCAAGAACCGGATCATCCTAAAAATAGAAAAAGGTGGAGAAGCTGGTACGGTCATAAAAAATGATGTGTACGCAAGACCCCAAACAGTTGCAGTAATTTCAGGAAAAACAGATCAGGAAATCAAAGATCAATTAGAGAAAAATGGCGATAAAATAATTGCTGCCTTTAAAAAGGAAGAATTGAAAGAAAACCAACGCCGCATTAGGATTTCCTTAATGGATGATAAACCACTTGAAGAAAGTTTAGGTGTTAAATTGAATTTTCAAACGGCCTATCGCATCGCTAAACAGGACAAGGATTTCTTCTGGATCAGGAAAGATATTCCTACGGGTACAATGGATATCATGATTTATGAAGTCCCTCTGAGCACGATAAAGAAGGGAGATAGCACCATCATTGATATTGTGAGAATGAGAGATTCTATTGGAAAAGCACAGATTCCTGGTCCTGTAGAAGGTTCTTATATGATAACCGAAGCTGCATATACGCCTTATTTATCTGAAACCACCATTGACGGAAAGCCTGCCTATGAAACCAAAGGTATTTGGGATGTAAAAAATGCGTTTATGTCGGGTCCGTTTATAAACTATGCTATTGAGGACAAGGCGAATAACAGATATGTGGTCATTGAAGGCTATGTTTTTGCACCCTCGGTTGAAAAACGAAACAATATTTTTGAATTGGAGGCCATCATGAAATCCATTAAGATTAAATAGAATAATGACTTAAAAACAAAAGAGCCAACGGTTAAGTTGGCTCTTTTGTTTTTATAGGAGATAATTACTTGTTTTTATCAGTGGATGCTTTTGTTTCATCACCATCTTCTTTACTGGCATCTTTAAACTCTTTAATGCCACTTCCCAATCCTCTCATGAGTTCTGGAATTTTCTTGCCTCCAAAAAGCAATAATACCAACACGACTACGACGACTATCTGCCATGGTCCAACCGCTAAAAAAATACTTGATGCTATCATAACATTTGATTTGAACTGCAAATTTAATAATTAAACTTCAAATTATACGTTAAAAACAAACTTTAGATGAAAGTCAATCTAGATTGGCTTAATTTTATTTAATTTTGTTCAGCATGACCAGTAGAAAAAAAGAAAAGAAATTCACAAAAAAACTGCTTCATAAGTACCGTTTGGTGGTGCTTAATGAAGATACCTTTGAAGAGCGCTTTGCTATTAAATTGACGCGCTTGAATGTATTCGTTATCGTCTCTTTAAGCAGCATCCTCCTCGTATCGGGAACTATCTTTTTAATCGCCTTTACGCCATTGAGGGAGTATATACCCGGGTATTCTTCAGCCAAATTAAAAAAGCAGGCCACAGAACTCAGTTTTAAAACAGATTCTTTGAAACAGGTTATTGATGTCAATGAAAAGTATTTTGCGTCCATTAAACGTGTGCTTACAGGTGATGTTAAAACTGTGGAGTTCAATAAGGATTCTATTTTAAATGCTTTTAATGAAGAAGTAGGGCCCTTAACCGTTAAGCCCACCAGGCAGGATTCCTTATTACGCGAAAAAGTAGATAAGGAAGATAAATATAACTTTTTTGAATCGGCCATCTCTGCTTCAAATTTTGTTTTATTTCCGCCGGTAAATGGAAATATCTCAGAGGGTTACAATGTCAAGGAAAAGCATTATGCCGTAGATATTATTGTTGCCAAGAACACACCGGTTAAAGCTACAGCCGATGGAACCGTTATTTTTGCCGAATGGACAACAGAAACGGGTTATGTTGTGATTATAGAACACAGTTATGAACTCATTTCAGTATATAAGCACAATGCCTCGTTAACCAAAGAACAAGGTGATGTGGTCAAAGCCGGCGAGGTCATTGCCTTGGCCGGAAGCACAGGAGAATATTCTACAGGCCCCCATTTGCATTTTGAATTATGGAGCAAAGGATATCCCATCAATCCAACCAATTTTATAGATTTTAAATAATGTTCACAATAAAATCGGCTCTTGCCAAAGTCTTTGCGCTCTCTGTTAGAAGGTCGGTTTTAAAATGGGCGAACAATCCCATTGAAACCCAAAACAATGTTTTCAAAAACCTCATGCAAGAGGCCAAGGATACACAATTTGGAAGGGATCATGATTTTCATGCCATCATATCACACTCAGACTTTGTTTCACGTGTTCCAGTTCGGGATTACGAAGATTTAAAGCCTTATGTGGAACGGGTTGTCGCAGGAGAATCGGACATTTTATGGAAGGGCAAACCACTTTATTTTGCGAAAACTTCCGGAACAACTTCGGGATCAAAATATATTCCCCTCACCAAAGAAAGCATGCCAACGCATGTTGAAGCGGCCAGAAATGCCATCCTGATGTACATTGCCGAAACTGGAAATTCAGAGTTTGTCAATGGGAAGATGATTTTTCTTCAGGGCAGTCCAATTTTGAAAGAACAAAACGGAATTCAACTTGGGCGTTTATCAGGTATTGTTGCCCATTATGTCCCAAAATATCTTCAAAAAAACAGAATGCCTTCTTGGGAAACCAATTGTATAGAGGATTGGGAAACAAAAGTAGAGGCTATTGTCGCTGAAACACTCCCAGAAAACATGACCGTTATTTCGGGAATTCCATCCTGGGTACAAATGTATTTTGAAAAAATCTCTCAACAAACAGGTAAAAAAGTGGGAGAGGTTTTTAAAAACTTCAACTTGTTTATTTTTGGAGGAGTCAATTATGAACCCTATCGGGCAAAATTTGAGAGTTTAATTGGACGTAAGGTGGATAGCATAGAGCTTTATCCAGCTAGTGAAGGATTCTTTGCCTATCAAGATCGGCAGGATCAAAAAGGAATGCTTTTGCAACTAAATTCCGGTATTTTCTATGAGTTTATCAAAGCAGACGAATTTTTTGATGAGCATCCAAAACGAATCACCATCAAAGATGTGGAATTGGACACCAATTATGTGATGATCATTTCATCAACGGCGGGTCTTTGGGCCTATAATTTAGGAGACACAGTTCAGTTTACCTCCTTAAAACCATATCGGGTTATTGTCTCGGGTCGTATTAAGCACTTTATTTCTGCCTTTGGGGAACACGTCATCGGAAAGGAAGTAGAACAAGCGCTTCATGAAGCCATAAAGGGATCTGATACTCAGGTTTCAGAATTTACCGTGGCACCACAAATTAATCCGTCTAGTGGATTGCCCTATCACGAATGGTTTATTGAATTTGAAAATGAGCCTGATAACCTTTCGGAACTGGCAGATAAAATCGAGAATTCACTTCAAAAACAAAACAGTTACTACTTTGATCTGATTCAGGGCAAGGTATTACAACCCTTAAAAATTAAGAAGGTCAAAAAGAATGGTTTTCAAGACTATATGAAATCTATTGGGAAATTGGGAGGTCAAAATAAACTCCCCAGACTTTCCAATGACCGAAAAATAGCAGACGCTATGACCGAACAAAATTTAACTAAATAATCCTATCTTTACAGGCTAAATACTAACCTATGAATAAAAAGCATCATGCCAGAACGAGAGCTCAGGAAAGCTCAAATGCCATTGAAAGAATGTATATTACAATGCGCCATTTGTTTAATCGTGGATTTTACAAACCAATGGGCGTTTCTGGTGAAACGCTCCGAGAAGCATTATTACTTTTAAGACCTGAAATTTATGGGTCCATTGGAGATGAGAAGGCAGAGTTGGAAGGTCTGCTTTATGTTGTTGATAGGCTACCTTATGGAATTGAAGAATGCACCTTTATCAATTTAACTAGCGATGAAGGCTATATCAATTCGCATTTTAAAGCAATCATTCCACCTAAAAGAAGACGGAATTGCTTCCGTATTGACCACGAACAAATGAATATTGAAATCACACGTGGTCGCTCAGAGATCTATGATATTTTGACCCACCTGACCTTTATGTTTGTGGAATCTCATAAAATAAGCAAGCGGGTCTTAATTGATGAGGAAGGCACGACCACGCGCGACTGGTTAAAACTCGAAAAAGCGGTACTTTCCAACAAAGAGTTGACACAGGAAGAGCGTGAGATTGCTATTGCACATACAGCAAATATTTTGGGAAGGACATTTAATGAACTGACCAACATGTACAGTTCTTTTGCTTTACCGGACCAACCGGAACGTTTTCTTCATTTAATCTATTGGTTAGGTAAGCTGGCGATTGAGGAAGTGGTCAATAACAAAGGACGGACGGTAACATTTAGTCCTGTCTTAAGAGAACGATTGGGCCATCATATCCACGGTGAGATTTGGTCAGACACCATTAAGGAAGCCTTAATGAAAAATGGACTTATCGATCGACCTATCCATGTGATCAGTGCAAATATGCACAGTGTCATGAATTCCATCTTTGCTCCCCAAGCCTTAAAGACCTTGGCGGCAAAAAAGAGCATGTTTGAAGTCTATGAGGCTTTAAGTCAAAAGGAAAATCAAGAGCTGCGAAATAAAGTCACCAAAGAGGCCTTGTCAAAAGGGATGATCTATATTCCAGATACCTCAGGCACCAATATTGATGTGCAAATTTTTGATACCGCCAAAATTGATTTTAAAAAAACCGATTTAGAAGTCTCCAAAATGTTTGAGGATTCTGAAAAACCGGTCCTCTTTGTTATGGATTATGCCTTTGGGGAACAAGCCTATGAAACCATTGACGAGCTGTTAAAACCAATCAAATTAAAGGATAAGCAGATCCATTTAAATGTTGATTCAATATCCATTATGGGGAAAGCAGGAATTCTGGAAGGTGGAAAAGGCGACATAATGATCCCATCGGCGCATATTTTTGAAGGAACTGCGGATAATTATCCATTGGACAATCAACTCTCTAAATCGGATTTCGAAGGCCATGGCATTGATGTCTACGAAGGGACGATGATTACGGTCTTAGGGACTTCCCTTCAGAATAAAGAGATCTTAAAATTCTTTTTCAATTCCACCTGGAATGTCATTGGATTGGAAATGGAAGGTGCACATTATCAAAAAGCCATACAGGCAGCCTCAAAAGTGAGAGGCAGTATCAATCCCAATGTCAAGGTCAGATATGCTTATTATGCCAGTGACAATCCCTTAGAAACTGGAAGCACTTTAGCGTCGGGCGGCTTGGGAACTACGGGCGTAAAACCAACCTATTTGATCACTAGAAAAATATTACAGCAAATATTTAACTAATAAAGTTATGAATGAAGATTTAAGAAATAATCAGCCCCCAAATGAGGAGGTTGATTTGGGCCAATTATTTAATGCTATTGGGAGGCTGTTTTCACGGTTATACCGGTTTATAGGCCGTATTTTTACAGGCATATTTGGAGTTGTCGTTTTGTTTTTGCTCTTCATTCAAAAGCATTTTGTAAAACTTGTTGCTGTAGTTGTTGTAGGGGTTATATTAGGAACCATTTTAGATTTAAAGAAACAACCTTTATATATTTCAACCATGGTTATTGAGCCTAATTTTAATAGTGTTCAACAGCTTTATAACAATGTTGGATTTTATAATGAACTAGCAAAGGCCAAAGATTCTCTGTCCCTTTCTGAAGCACTAAACATTACTACAAAGGAAGCTATATCCATAAAGAATTTTAGTGTCGAGTCCTACTCAGATGAAAATCAGAAGATTGTATTATTTGATAGGTTTGTGCGTAGTTTGGATAGCACAACTAAAAAAGCGATAGATATGAAAGCGTATCTTAAGAATTTTAATTCTTTTGATGCTCGATTTCATACAATTTCCGTTACTGCAAGTGACAATACCGTGGCAAAAAAAATTCAGCCCGCCATTATCTCCTCTATTTCAAATAACAGCTATTTTAATCTTCAAAAGAACATTAGCGATAGCAATATAAAATTACAAGACAGTCTTTATAAAAAACAAATTGCTGAAATAGATTCTTTGCAGGCATTGTATAAAAAGGTCCTGCTAAAGGAGGCAGAGCGCGCCATTCAGGGAACAAACATTAGCCTTGGAGAAACTGGAGAACAGAATAACAAAGAACTTTCATTGATCAATAAAATGGATGAATTGAAATTAGGACTTGTGGAACTAAACAATGAACGAGGAAATAAGTCTAGCATTTTAAACGTGATTTCTGATTTTCCCAGAAAAGGAGTACGTGATTCAGGTATTTTAAAAAGCAATAAATTTCTAATACCTGTTCTATTCTTGATAGTTACTGCACTAGTATTATTATTACTTTCATTAAATAAGTATCTTAAAAATTATAGGAGAAAATAGTAAAGAAATGAATTTATTAATTACGGGCGGTGCGGGTTTTATAGGTTCGCACGTCGTGAGATTGTTTGTAAAAAACTATCCAAATTATCATATTTATAATTTGGACTTACTCACCTATGCCGGTAATTTAGAAAACTTAAAAGATATTGAAAACCAACCTAATTATACGTTTATCCAAGGCGATATTGCTAATGAAGGCTTTATAAATGGATTATTCGAAAAGCATAAATTTGAAAGGATCATTCATTTGGCAGCAGAATCTCATGTAGATCGTTCCATAAATGATCCGTTGGCCTTTGTGAAAACGAATATTATGGGAACAGTGATTCTGTTAAATGCTTTTAAAATGCTTTGGCTGGACAATTATACCGACAAGCTTTTTTACCACATCAGTACAGATGAAGTATATGGTAGCTTAGGTGATAGCGGTTTTTTTACGGAAGACACGTCTTATGACCCCAATTCGCCTTACTCTGCCTCTAAAGCAGGCTCAGATCATTTTGTAAGAGCCTATGGGGAAACTTATGGATTGCCATATATTATAACAAACTGTTCAAATAATTATGGGCCCAATCAGTTTCCTGAAAAATTGATTCCATTGTTTATCAATAATATCATCCATAACAAACCACTTCCTGTATATGGTGATGGCAACTATACTAGAGATTGGTTATTTGTTATAGATCATGCACGTGCAATCGACATTGCATTTCACGAAGGAAAACTAGGTGAAACTTATAATATTGGCGGTTTTAATGAGTGGAAAAACATTGACTTAGTCAAATTGTTATGCGCTCAAATGGATATTGAATTGCAGCGGGAAAAAGGCACTTCTGAAAAATTGATCACCTTTGTTAAAGACCGACCAGGACATGATTTAAGATATGCCATAGACCCGAGTAAAATTAAAAATGAATTGGGTTGGACACCTTCTCTAACTTTTGAAGAAGGTTTAGAAAAGACGATTCGATGGTATCTGGATAATGAAGAATGGTTAAATAACGTCACGAGTGGCGACTATCAAAACTATTATCAAAAGCAATATAATTAAGAAATGAAAGGAATAGTTTTAGCTGGAGGTTCTGGTTCGAGATTGCATCCGTTGACCTTGTCCGTAAGTAAGCAATTAATGCCTATTTATGACAAACCAATGATCTATTATCCGTTGTCAACTTTGATGTCTGCGGGTATTAGAGAAATCTTGATTATTTCTACCGCTAAAGACCTTCCCTTATTTAGAGATTTATTGGGAGATGGTAAAAAGTATGGTTGTAGGTTTGAATACGCTGTACAAGATGCCCCAAATGGATTGGCAGAGGCATTTATCATTGGGGCAGATTTTATTGGATCAGATAAGGTGGCGCTCATCTTAGGCGATAATATTTTTTATGGATCGGGGCTGTCAAAATTGTTGCAGGCAAATAGTGACCCAGATGGCGGAATCATCTATGCTTATAGAGTTCATGACCCTGAACGCTATGGTGTGGTCGAATTCAATGACCAGGGTCAAGCGGTCTCGATTGAAGAAAAACCCAAAAGGCCCAAATCAAATTTTGCTGTTCCCGGGATTTATTTTTATGATAATAGCGTGATTGAAATCGCAAGAAATATCCAACCAAGTCAGCGTGGAGAACTGGAAATAACCGATATAAACAAAGAATATTTGAAACAAGGGAAATTGCATGTTAGTATTTTAGACCGAGGAACCGCGTGGCTGGATACCGGCACCTTCCAATCTTTGATGCAAGCCTCACAATTTGTTGAAGTGATCGAAGAGCGGCAAGGTTTAAAAATTGGTGCCATTGAAGCGGCTGCTTTCGAAATGGGATACATCAACGAACAGCAATTCAGAGAGCTGGCAGAACCTTTGTTAAAAAGTGGTTATGGCAAAAATTTATTAGGACTTCTCAAAAACAATTAATGACGGTAAAGGAAACAAAGCTTAAGGGATGTTTTATTATTGAACCAAAAATTTTCAAGGATGCCAGAGGGTATTTTCAAGAAACTTTTAATCAAAAAACTTTCCAAGAATTAATTGGCGAAACCATTAGTTTTGTTCAAGATAATGAGTCTATGTCCTCTAAAGGTGTGTTAAGAGGATTACATTATCAAAGAGGGTCGTATGCTCAGGCCAAATTGGTGCGGGTAATTAAAGGTAAAGCTTTGGATATTGCGGTTGACTTACGAAAAGATTCTCCAACTTTTGGAGAACATATGGCAATTGAACTATCTGAAGAAAATAAGTTGCAAGTATTTTTACCCCGTGGATTTGCGCATGGATTTATTGTTCTTGAAGACCAAACCTTATTTTCTTATAAATGCGATAATTTCTATAATAAATCATCAGAAGCGGGAATTATTTACAATGATCCCACCTTAAATATTGATTGGTTGTTGCCAAATGAAGCGGTTTTGGTTTCAGAAAAGGATAAATGTCTTCCAGAATTTAAAAATGCTAAATTATGACAACCGTTTTAGTAACTGGAGCTGACGGTCAACTCGGACAATGCATCCAAAATATAACCCACCAATTCCCATCTCTTGATTTCCTTTTTGCGGATAGAAACACACTGGATATTACGGTTGCTAACGATGTTTTAGATTTTTTTGAAACAAATGCTATTGACTGGTGCATTAATTGCGCCGGTTACACCGCAGTAGATAATGCAGAGAATGATCAGGAAAATGCCTATAAAGTTAACTCCATTGGTGCCAAAAACATGGCCCAAGCTTGTCAAAAAAATGATGTCAAAATGGTTCACATCTCCACTGATTTTGTTTTCGACGGTTTAAAAACAACACCTTATACTGAACTGGATAAAACCAACCCGGTCAATGTGTACGGAGAATCAAAATTAAAGGGAGAAAATGAGATTAAACAAATTTTAGATAAGCATTTTATAATTAGGACTTCTTGGTTATATTCCGAATATGGAAATAATTTCATGAAAACAATGTTGGGATTGGCTCAAGATAGACAAGAGCTGAGCGTGGTTAATGATCAATTGGGAACACCGACATATGCTGGTGACTTAGCTCGAGTTGTGTTAAATATAATAAAATTAAGGTCCCAGGATTATGGTGTTTATCATTATAGCAATGAGGGAATTACAAGTTGGTTTGAATTTGCTAAAGCAATCTTCGAAGAAAGTAATATAGAACTCTATATAATACCAATTGAAACTAAAGATTATCCCACATTGACAAAACGGCCTAGATATAGTGTTTTAGATAAATCTAAAATTAAAAAGATGCTTAATGTTGAAATTCTTGATTGGAGACAAAGTTTACGAAAAGCGCTGTTGAAATTAAACCTTTAAGTAAAGAGAAAATTAATTTTAGATAAAAATGGGAATGATATTGATTACTGATGTTACCCAGTAAGTCGGAGCCAACTTAAACGAGTTCCTGTATAAAAAAGGAAATAGGATTTGTGGTTTAAAACGGTATCCTTTTGAGTATAATGGAGAATAAGGATTTTAAAGACACTACCGCTGGAGTAAAGACATTAGAAAGGCGCAGTGTAAAAAGAGTACCCTAAATTGTGTTTCTATAAATGGACTGACACTAGCTATTAAATCAATTATGGGATTTAAGAGAGAAATAGTCTTTAATACTTCAAAACCAGAAGGAACTATGAGAAAACTAAATGATTTTTCTAATTTAAATAGTTTAGGCTGGAGACCTACAATTACCTTGAAAGAAGGTGTTAAGAGAGCTTATCATTGGTATAAAAGAAACGCTGATGAAAGAACATATTCTTAAAATATTAAACACTCTTGGTGTTAAAAGTGCTCGCACAAAAAATATTGTCAAACATATTTCAATATCTTTTTTTTATAAGGCAGGCGCTGTTTTAGCAAATTTTTTATTGGTTCCACTTACCATCAATTTTTTAGATACCGAAAATTATGGCGTTTGGCTTATCATAAGCTCGTTTATTGCGTGGTTCTCTTTTTTTGATATTGGATTAGGAAACGGCTTAAGAAATAAACTAACAGAGGCCAAAACAAATGGAGATCTAAAGCTAGCCCGAGGTTATATAAGTTCAGCCTATTATACCATTGCGGGCGTAAGCCTCTTCCTGTTTTGTGTTTTTGTTTTTTTTAATTATTTTATTGACTGGGCTTCTGTTTTTAATACTAGTGAAGCCTTTAATACAGACTTGAACTTATTGATGCTTTTAGTGTTTGGTTTTTTTTGTATTCAATTAGTGGTAGGGCTTGTTACTAATATATACTTGGCAGACCAAAGCCATTCGATTCAAGTAAAAATTCATTTCTCAACACAGGTAGTCTCATTGTTTACAATTTGGATATTGACAGAAACAAGCCATAGTTCCCTATTAATATTTGGAGCTATATTTGCAGCCCTGCCAGTAATCATACTTTTAGCTTTAAATTTATTGGCGTTTTCTAATAAATTTAAAGAATTGAAACCGTCTCTATCTCTATGGAGCAAAAGTCATTTGAAAGACATTATGGGCGTTGGTTTTGATTTTTTTATTATACAAATAGCTGGAATTGTGATTTTTTCAACAGACAACTTTATAATTAGTAAACTTTTTAGCCCAGAAGAGGTTGTACCTTACAATATTGCTTTTAAGTACTTTTCCATTCTCACCATTGTTTTTTCTATCGTGGTTGCTCCTTATTGGTCTTCATTTACTGAAGCCTACGTAAAAAAGGAATATGAATGGATCAAGGTTTCTGTTAACAACATTATGAGAGTTTGGCTCTTGATTCCCATAGTTGTGGTTATAATGTTATTGCTGTCCGATTGGTTCTATAATATCTGGGTTGGAGATAAAGTTTTGGTTCCTTTTATGCTCTCAGTCTCGATGGCTGTGTTTGTAATGAGTTTTACGTTCAACAATATTTTTGTGTTTTTTATAAATGGAACCGGTAAAATAAAAGTACAATTGATAGTGAGTATTTTCATGGCTATTATTAATATACCGCTTTCAATATTCATGGCCAAAAGTTTGAATATGGGTGTAAAAGGGGTAATTATCGCAACTATTTTGAGCTACCTACCTGGTCTGATATTAATGCCTTTACAATACAACAAGATTATAAATAACAGGGCAAGGGGAATTTGGAATAAATAGTTTTTAATAAAATTAAATCATGAAAGAGTTGGTAAAGAAAGGAATAAAAACAATGCTTAGTAGAGAAAGCAGAACACTATATAAGATCAGTAAACTACCTAGATACACGAAATTTACGACAACGGTTTTGGGTTCCATATTTGAAGGGGTGGATCCACCATCTTTTATAGCGCAATATAATGAACAGATCAGACGAAAAACCTATAAATTCAATACCACCAAAGAATCTCCATATATAATTGATTGCGGAGTCAATATTGGTTTAAGCGTAATCAGCTTGAAGAATATGTATCCAAAGGCAAAAATAATTGGTTTTGAGCCTGATCCCAATATCAAAGAAATTGCCGATAAAAACATTAAAAACGCGGGATATTTTGATGTTGAATTGTTACAAAAAGCAGTTTGGACTGAAGAAACCACAATGACATTTTTTAAAGAAGGATCTGCAGGAGGAAAACTTACCAAAGAGGAGAGTGATAAAACGATAACTGTGGAAACATTCGATTTAAAAAAGCTTTTGACAAAAGAAGTGGACTTTTTGAAAATTGATATTGAGGGCGCAGAGTTCGATGTTATTAAAGATATAAATAAACAGCTTCATTTAGTTAAAAACATATTTTTAGAATATCACTCAAAAATCAATGAAGACCAAAATCTAGGTGAAATTCTCGACATATTAAAAAGTAATGGCTTTAAATACTTTGTAGAATCTGGTTATATCAATCCCGAAAGTCCACTTATAGAAAGAATTGAAATAGATGGTTTTGATAACTTGATTAATATTTTTGGTTATAGAATATAAAAGTGAAAATACTTATAGTTAATTTTAGTGATATGGAAGGAGGCGCAGCAAGAGCGGCCTATAGACTGCATTCCTCTCTTTTAAAAGAAGATATTGATTGCCAGATGCTGGTATTGAGAAAACGAAGTGAGGATGACACGGTTATAGGACCTACCTCAATCGCTAGGAAGTTCACAGCTAAATTACAATCAATAATAAATACCTTTCCACTAAAACATTACGATTGTAAAGATGAATTCTCAGCATCTTTTTCCCCCAGTTTCCAAATTGTTGAAAAAATCAACAAACTAAATCCTGACCTTGTTCACTTACATTGGATAAATGCTGGGTTTCTGAAGATCGAAGATTTAAAAAAAATAAAGGCACCTATTGTATGGTCATTGCATGATATGTGGGCGTTTACTGGAGGATGCCACTACGCCGACACGTGCGTTTCATATACAGCTAATTGTGGGAACTGCCCTGTTCTAAACTCCATCAAAGAGAATGATTTAAGTAGGGACATATTTAAAAGAAAGCAAAAGATTTTCTTTGAAATTAATAACTTGACCATCGTAGGATTGAGCAAATGGTTGGAAACATGTGCAAAATCGAGTACCCTTTTTAAAAATAGGGAGGTTGTGAATCTACCAAACCCGATTGACACCTCTGTATTTAAGCCATTCGCAAAAGAAGAAGCCAGATCTTTATTGGGATTGCCTAAAAAAAAGAAACTCATCCTTTTTGGGGCTATGTCTGCAACCAGCAACCCACGAAAGGGTTTTATAGAACTGAAAAGTGCCTTAAAAAAGTTGCAGACCAGGGATATAGAATTTCTTGTTTTTGGAAGTGACCAACCAAAGGACCCTCAGGAGTTTGATTTTAAAACACACTATTTGGGCCAGCTCAACACCGATATAAGCTTAGTAAAACTCTACAGTGCTGCCGATGTTATGATAGTGCCCAGTTTACAGGAAAACTTATCTAATGTTATTTTGGAAAGTCTTTCTTGTGGGACCCCTGTCGTGGGATTTAAGATTGGTGGAAATAGTGATATGATAGAGCATAAAATAAATGGATATCTGGCAGAACCTTATGAAACCGACGATTTGGCACATGGAATTGAATGGGTATTAAACAATGAAAATTCAAAGGAAATTTCTAAAATGGCAAGAGATAAAGTGCTTAAAAATTTTGATAGCAAATTGGTGGCAAAGAAGTATATTGAACTTTATAATAAAAACATAGAAAAGAAGACGACAGGCTCATATTAAAGTTTCAAACTTTTAATAATTACATAGAAACGGTAGATTTCTATATATCTCACACTATTCCCTTTTTGACTCTAAAGGTTTGAGTTTGAAACCTGAGATCTAAAATAGTTTGTAACCGTGAAAGAACTAATAATAAATATTATGTTGGATTGTTAATAAAATATATAAAAATTAATGAATGAAATAACTCTGAAAGTGTTTCTGGATTGAAGTCAGAGCTGGAGCAGACCAAAACCTTAGGAGCTGACCTCAAAAAGTTGCTGGAGGAATTGATTATAGGCTCCTTACTTGATATTCAATGTTGATTTTTGTGGACGCGAAAGTAAATTTATCGAGCGTTCATCATGCGGTGACGAAATCGCATCAGAGATTATGAAAGTCAATAATAAGAGTTACCAAAATTCGGAGGTAGAAATTTAAGTTTTAAATCTAATTAATGATCCTTTATCAAAAACCGATTTAATTATTATAAAAGATTGCTTAGTGCATCTTAGTTTTGAGAATATTATTGCCAGGATCAAAACATAAAATACTCGGGGGAGGTAAATATGTTTTAATGACGATATTTGTAAACCGAAAATCTAATTATGATAAAGAATAAGTACTTATCAATAACCATTGGTATAAAGATTCAAGACACTTAACTTCACACGCCTAGATCAAAAGTTATAATGTATATTACTAAAAGCAGATTATTAAAATGGGGACTATATAGCAATGCCATATATATTCTGTTGTTTTTTTTATTGAAACCTGACGGTTTTGGTTTTCAAAAAGTCGTAATCTCGATGTTCTTCTTATTTTCGGTTTTTTCAATTTATTTCTTATGCGTAAAGGATGGACAGCAATTAAACCAGCTATCAACCGGAAATAGGTGGGTCATTTATCTATTGCTTTTTTGGGGAGTTATTGTTATTGTTAAGAGTTTTACCTTAAATCCACAAGACTGGATTACAAACTTTGGAAATGTATATATGGGTTTTGCATGGTTGATGCCGGCAATAACCGTATTGGGTCTGAAAATTGAAAATTGGACAGTGATGTTTAAATCCATTTCATTTATGTTCACATTAATGATTGGTGCGTTTCTATTTTTATCCGTTTTAACGATAAATGACGAATGGATATGGCTATTAAGACCATTGGTTTTTGTTTTAATTATAGGTTTTAATCGATTTACACTTATTAAAAAAATACAGATACTCATTATTATTGTCGTGTATATGGTAGTTTCTACTATAGGAGAAAGACGCATGGAATATCTATGGCTAATTATGGTATTCGGATTCTTAATCATGGATAGAGTCATGTCCTTTCGGGTTAGAAGAACTTTTATAAAATATATAATTGCTGGTTTTCTATTGGTTCTAACCTTAATTTTCACCTTAGGTTATGAGTATGTTTGGAGAATAGTCACAATGTTTGCCGACATTCAAGACTCTAGGACATTTTTGTTCAGAGAATTAATGTCTGAACTTAATTTCAGTGAGAAAATATTTGGTAGAGGTTCTTTGGGCACTTATTATAGTGAATATTTTGAGCATACCAAGTGGTATGTTGTTGATGTTTTAAAGAAGCCTTGGTATGGAGATTCTTCAACAAGAATAACTATTGAGGTTGGCTATTTACAGATGATTTTAAAAGGGGGTTTCATTATGATGCTGCTCAACCTAATCATACTTATTAGCTCTAGTTATGTCGCTATTTTTAAATCCAGAAATAAATTCATCAAACGATTGGGGTATTATATTTTAATTTTTATGATATTATACTTAATTGAATTGAGACCAACTTTTACCCCGATATTTTTTATTTTATGGATGGCCATTGGGACTGTGCTAAATAAGAAATATAGGTTAATGGATGATGAAGAAATAAATGCCTTAATTAAATTTTGATGAATAGAGATGAAGAACTATTGGTGTCTGTTATTACGGTGGTTTTTAATGGTGAAGACTATTTGCAACAAACTATTGATAGTGTAAAAAACCAAACCTATAAAAATATTGAGTACATCATTATTGACGGAGGTTCTACAGATAATACGATCAATATTATAAAGAAAAATCAAGATCACATATCTCATTGGATAAGTGAACCTGACAAAGGTCTATATGATGCCATGAACAAAGGGGTGAAAATAGCAAGTGGCGATTTGATAGGCACGATAAATAGTGATGACTGGTATGAATTGGACGCTATACGATTAGTTGTAGATGCCTATTTAAAGAACCCTAAAGCTAAAGTAATTCACTCTAATAGATACGATGTCTACAGTGATAATACTCGAAAAGTATACGCTTATAACCCTTCGGTTTTTAAACTTAAATATTTAAGTATGACTTTTTCACATCCTTCAATGTTTGTCACGAGAGAAGTCTATCAACAATATTCCTATAATATTGCATTAAAATCATATGCTGATTATCAATTCTCTTTAATGGTATTTATGAACAATAATAAGTTTGTACATATAGATAAGCCTTTAGTTAATTTCCGAGTAGGAGGAATCAGTGGACAATTAAGTTTGAGAGAAGAATTACAACAGGGATTTATTGCAAGAAACAACGCAGGATTGAATGTTTTTGAAAACATTTTTGCTCTTTTTTTGAGGATTCTTACGAAGACTTTTTTGACTCATAAAAAAAAATGAGACTACCATTTATTAGATAATAATTTATAGTAGGATAAAGTGCGCTTTTGATAAGGTGAATTCTATATTTGTATTTTATTAAAACATTGCCTTAAGGACTTATGTAAATTTTGAGATAAGTTTCCAAAACCTTTATTTATCAAGTAAATGAGAATCTTAATTATTCATACACGATATCATCATTTTGGAGGGGAGGATAGCGTTGTTGACCAAGAGATTAAAATTCTTGATGAAAAATATACTGTTGACTCATTGATATTTAAAAATCATGTTGGTTTTAAAGGGGCCCTTCTGTTTGCTTCCTCTATTTGGAATATTAAAAAAGCAAAAATTGTTAAAGCAAAAATTAAAGCATTTAAACCCGACATAGTCCATTTACACAATTGGCATTTCTCAACAGGTCCTATAATAATCAGAACCATAAAGAAAATGGGTGTCCCATTGGTGTGTACCCTACATAATTACAGATTGTTATGTCCTTCAGCAACCTTAATAAACAAAAACAATTTATTTTTAAATAGCTTAGAACAAAACTTTCCTTGGAATGCTATTAATAATAAAGTTTATAGAAACTCAAGAATCCTTACCTTTTGGTTGGCTTTCATAGTTTGGAGTCATAAAAAAATTAAAACTTGGGATAAAATTAATTGTTTTATATGTTTAACCCCCTCAATGGCAAAACTCTATAAAGGCTCTAAATTAGGCATAACCCATGATCGTTTTTTTATTAAACCCCATTTTGTGTTTCCCTCCAAAAACAATGAAATGATCGAAAAGGGAAATGATTTTATCTATGTCGGCCGACTTTCAGAAGAAAAAGGAATTCACCTATTAGTCCAAGCGTTTAAACATCTTCCCTACAATTTAAAAATCATAGGGGATGGCCCAATGAGAGAAATGATTGAAAAGAATATTTTTGAACATAAAAATATCAGTTATATAAGCTCAATGTCAAGAGAGGATATCTTTTTTGAATTAAGAAGCGCTAGTGCTTTAATAAATCCTTCCATTTGTTTAGAAACCTTTGGTTTGACGATTATAGAATCATTTTCTAACCATTGTGCCGTTATAACAACTAATATTGGAGGGCCATCAGAAATAGTAACTAATGGAATCAATGGAATTCATTTTAAAATAGGTGATGTTGAGGACCTAAAAAGACAGATAAAAATTTGGTTTGATTATTCTGATTTAAAAAAGGAGAAAATGAGAAATAATGCCTTTCAGACCTATTTAGAATTATATTCCCCAGATAAGCAACTCGGATTTTTTGAGGACATCTATGAAAAAGCTCTTAATGAAGTCAAGAATGACTTTATTTAATCATTGTTTAATTTAATGCATTAAAGTTTTGAACACAGTCTGTTTAAATAATTACCATATCTTTAACGATGATATTAATACTATCTTCATTAACAATGAGCAAACAATCATTAATACCATCAATGCCCACTCTTATATAGTCGCCAAATCTGATGATGTATTTAAAAATGCCCTTTTAGAATCAGATATTCTACTTCCCGACGGAGAAGGCATTGTCTTAATGGCACGTACCCTGATGGGCAAAAAAATAAAAAAAATAGCAGGAGCAGATATACACAGCTATTTGCTAAAAGTAGCTAATGATAAAACACTCAAATGCTTTTATCTTGGAGCAAGCGAATCTACTTTAAAACTGATTAAAAACAAACTTTCAAAGAATCATACTAATATTACTTTCGGTTTCTATTCCCCGCCATTTAAGGATGTTTTTTCAGAATCCGATAATCGAGATATGCTCAATAAGGTAAATGAGTTTGCTCCTGATATTTTATTTATGGGGATGACTGCTCCAAAGCAGGAGAAATGGGTTCACAATCATAAAGACCAAATAAACTCCAAAATTATATGTTCAATTGGGGCGGTGTTCGATTTTATTGCCGAAACCAAGAAACGGGCTCCGGAGTGGGTGATAAATTTAAAACTGGAATGGTTATACAGAAGCTTTACAGCTTGGAGATTAACAAAAAGATATATTTATTCGACACCTCTCTTTTTAATTGAGGTTTATAAGTTGAAATATTTTAAGAAGCAACCTAATGATTAACTTAACACCTAAAATCTCTATTTTAAAGTCCATTTATTTAGAAAAAGATTTTTCCTTTTTAGCAATTGCAACAAGTTTATTTTTTCTACCACTTTCTATCAATTTAAGCACATTTGCTTTGATAGTAGGTCTAGCCCTTAAACTAATTCAAGTACTCTTTTTAAAGCAAAAGTTTTTTGTAGCAAAGTCGTTACGGGTTTCTAGTGCTATAGGGGCATTGTTTTTAGTATATGTTTTACTGAACTGCCTAATACAAAACGATTTACATTACCTTATTGCTATTTTTGGAAATGAATTTTCTCCGTGGGTGTTATTGATTTTGGTGCCATTTATATTAAGGGAAAAAAACCAAAACATTATTCTAAGCTATGCATTTTTTAGTGGCTTAATTGTTGCTTGCCTCTATGTATTGGTGGTGTCCTTCATTTTAAGAATAAATTTTGATAGAGATGCCTTTCAAAATATCATAGACATTCATCACACCTATTTGTGTATGTATCTTTTGTTTTTTGTCAATTTTTTACTTGAACGTTTTTTTACCAAAACCAAGAAAAACCATTATCTAAAGAGCATATCTTATTTGGTTGTGTTTTCCTTGGTTTTTCTATTGATATTTATTTTGAAAAGCAAAGTGTCCATCGTCATTTATGCACTTTTAGTGGGCGGATATCTTGTGGTTTCCTTTTCAAAGAAAAATGCTATCGTTTATTTGTTCATTGTTTCAGCCTTGACCCTAAGTATTATTCTATTTAATCAAAAACTAAATACGAGTTATAAAAATGCTATGGATTTTAGATTGGAGATATGGGGCCAATCAATAAACTCTATAAAAGAAAATCTTTTATTTGGGAATTTAAAAATGCAGGAAAAGGATCTTTTAAACGAGAAGCATTATTTGAATGGAAGGTATGATTTAATGGACAGTGATTTAAATAGTCATAACCAATATTTGTCGATTTTGCTCAAATATGGCATTATTGGTTCTATAATATTAACCCTTTATATTTTAAACTTAATAATGGCGTTTAATACGACCACACCTAAAGAAACGGTTAAAAGTGTTCTCGGGTTTAGTGTCATTATATTAACAATATTTTATATCGAAAATATATTGGATAGACATCATGGAATTGTATTCGTTACTGTATTTTATAATTATTTCTTAGTTGCTGTTCAAAATGAAACCAATTAAACATGCATTTTTATTTATTTTAATATCTATGGGTTCGCAAGCCCAAGAGACATTATTAAGAAATAATTTTTCTGTACGGGATTTTTTCATAAAAAAGGATTCAATTTTCTTAATAGAAAAAAGAGATGTATCCTATTTTAACTACCTAGAAAAAAATAGAACTGTACAGACTTATTTTATAGGGGGATATGGTTTGGAGATTTATGATGATTCGAAAAACAATCAAATAATTACGGTTTCAAATGAGTTTTCGCGACCTGTTTCTAGCTTGCGATTTTATAATAAATCATTCAAGGAAGTAAAAGATGTGTATTATTACACCGAAGGCCGAAGTTTAGATGCTATAATAATCCCAGATTTAAATTATGCCATTTTAAGCTTGAGCGATAAAAAGATAATTGTAGTCAATTATGAAAAAAAACCTGATTACGAAATTTCACACAATATCACACTGAGTTCTATTGCAAGAAGCATGGCCTTTAAAGATGGATATTTGTATTATGCAACCGACTTAGGTGAGATTTTTAAATACAATTTTGCAACCAAAGAAAATACCATTCTGCTTGCTTATGAAAAAATGATTACGGATTTTACTATATTCGATAAGTATATTGTTTTTACAACCAAAGAAGGAGAAATTGTAAAATTCTCTTTTGAGAATGGTTTTATTTCAAAATTAGACCTTAGCACTGATTTTATTTTGAATAGCATCCAATACCAAAAAGACCAACTCATCTGCGGAACTTTTAAAGGAAAAATTTTAGTGATCAATGTTGAGACTATGTCCATTTTGGATCAATTAAATTATCATAAAAGAAGTATTCTTAAAATAGTAAACTATAAAAACAATGAGTTTTATTCAAGTAGTATAGATAAAACCATAAAAAAATGGAAATTAATTCAATAGGAAATCCAATTCAGAAAGTAATAATATAATAAACAGCAGATAAGGAAGTGAAATATATTGTGTGGAGTTAAAACAATATTAGCGGCCTAAACGTTATCTGTGTTTATAAAGTGAGCATAGAATATAAAAAATATCGAGCCTTCGTTTTAAATCAGGAATAATACTTTTAATAGCAACTATTTATAAGTTAAAACAACTTATAAAACAACAAATTGTATTTTTGCCTTATTCTTATCAAAATTATAGATAAAGCAATCAACGACTTGTTGTTAATTTTTAATATAATAAATTACTTAATGTTAAAAAAGGTATTAATTACAGGAGCTGCAGGATTTTTGGGGTCACATTTATGTGATCGTTTTATTAAGGAGGGGTTCCATGTAACTGGAATGGATAACTTTATCACTGGTAGCCCATCCAATTTAAAACACTTAGAGCATCATCCACAGTTTAAGTTTATAGAGCACGACGTCACGGAACATATTGATATTAAGGAAGACATCCATTATATTCTTCACTTTGCATCCCCTGCTAGTCCTATCGATTACTTAAAAATTCCTATTCAAACTTTAAAAGTGGGCTCCTTAGGCACCCACAATTTGTTGGGTTTGGCGAAAGCAAAAAATGCCAGATTGCTCATTGCATCAACTTCTGAGGTTTATGGAGATCCATTGGTGCATCCACAATCAGAAGATTACTATGGCAATGTCAATACCATTGGTCCTCGTGGTGTTTATGATGAAGCCAAACGCTTTCAAGAGTCCATTACCATGGCCTACCACAGGTTTCATGGCCTTGAGACCCGTATTGTCCGGATTTTTAACACCTATGGGCCGCGAATGCGCCTTAACGACGGCCGTGTTATTCCTGCATTTATGGGTCAAGCGCTAAGAGGGGAAGATTTAACGATTTTTGGCGACGGTTCGCAAACGCGATCATTTTGTTATGTTGATGATCAGATAGAAGGTATATATAGACTGCTTTTCAGTGATTATGCATATCCTGTAAATATTGGCAATCCTCATGAAATTTCGATTAAGGATTTCGCTGAAGAAATTATAAAACTCACCAATACCAACCAAAAGGTGGTTTATAAAGATCTACCAATTGATGATCCGATGCAACGCCAGCCAGACATTAGTTTAGCTAAAAAACTTTTGGACTGGGAGCCAAAAGTTGGGAGAGCTGAAGGTATGGCCATTACCTATAAATATTTCAAAAGTCTTTCGGAAGAGGAGTTATATAAAAGTGCACATAAAGATTTTACAAACCATATAAAACGATGATGTGAGTACTTTTAAACAAGGTCGATATTCTGGATACTTAAGGCCCATTTCATATTTAATTGATTTATGTGTGGTCAATGGTTTGGCGGTTCTTTATTTTTTCAGAAATATTGACCCGATCCTTTTCGTATTGGTGGTGTCTATGGCCTGGATAATTCTCTCCATAGCTTCAAAATTCTATGAAGTGTATAGATATACACGAGAGGTAACCATCTTTTCTTTGGTAATGCGGCAGATGATTCTATTTACCTTGATCATTTTTGCATTTTCCGGATACCACCAGGAATTCAATATTGCTCCTAAAACGGTAATTAATTATGTGCTCGCTGTTTTCATCTTGATCACCATCTTTAAGTTTGCGGTGTATTATTTACTCCAAAAATACCGAATTTCATTTGGCGGAAATTACAGGAATACGGTCATATTGGGTATCAATAAAAAAACCTTGGCCTTAGAAAACTTCTTTAATACGAATCCTGAATATGGATACATTCATAAAAAAACCTTTAGTTTCCGCGACAAAAAAGATGTCGATCTTAAACTATGCTTTGATTATATCAAGGAAAATGCTATTGATGAGATCTATTGCTCTATTTCTGAACTTACAAATAGGCAAATCATGGATGTTATTGATTTTGCCGACAATAACCTCAAAATATTGAAATTTTTACCGGACAACAAGGATATTTATTCAAAAAAGCTAAAGTATGAGTATTATGATTATATCCCAATACTCACCTTAAGAAATATCCCCCTGGAAGACTCCATAAATCAAATAATTAAAAGGGGTTTCGATATTTTGTTTTCAAGTTTAGTAATTGTTTTCATCTTGTCATGGCTCACTCCTTTGATTGCCATTTTAATCAAGTTGGAATCAAAAGGTCCTGTGTTTTTTAAACAGTCTAGAAATGGATTCAATTATAAAGAGTTTGACTGCTATAAATTCAGGTCGATGATGCCAAATAACGAAGCCCATCTGTATCAAGCCACGAGAGATGACCAACGTGTAACGAAAGTGGGAAAGCTGTTAAGAAAAACTAGTATTGATGAACTGCCTCAATTCTTTAATGTCCTTTTTGGCGATATGTCCGTGGTGGGGCCAAGACCGCATATGGTAAGCCATACAAGTATGTACGCAGAGCGAATAGATAAATTTATGGTAAGACACTTTGTCAAACCTGGGATTACGGGCTTAGCACAAATAAGTGGGTTCAGGGGTGAAATTGAAACCGATAAAGATATAATTGGTCGCGTTAAATATGATATTTTTTACATTGAAAACTGGTCCTTATTATTAGATATTAGAATCATTATAAAAACATTTATAAGCGCTATTAAAGGCGATGAGAAGGCTTACTAAAGTTGCAGCACTAAACTGTCCAACTGTTTCTTAAAATCAAAATGCAGCGCCGCAGAGGATTTGATTCTTTCTTTAAAGGCCCCATTGAGACTAGCTTTCTCGATCGTAGAAAGTGTCCGATTTATATCGTCATACTCCCCAACTTTTGCAACCCACCCAAGTTGGTGTTCTGTAACGATAGCTTCACCCTCACCACCACCAAAATACAGCATAGGAAGCCCTAATTTGGCGTATTCAAATATTTTTGAGGGTACCGATCCATAAATCCGATTTAGCAATGGAATGATGCCTAAATCGTATTTTAGAAGTGATTTGTGCAGCTCCTCTCGAGAAACCTCCCCATGATAGCTAATGGGAAGCTCTGGGTGGGCTTCGATGTAGTTTTCTATGCTGGCCTGTTCTGCACCGGAACCATAAATATGGAATTCAACATATTTATAGTCGAGTTCTTGACAAAGCCTTAAAATTCCTTGGGCAATTCCCAATAAACCAGCATAGACCATTTTAATTTTATCAGATCCATTCTTGGTCGAAGTACTGATCTCGGGAGAATCAAAATCAGGGTAGTTTCTATATAACAAGGTTTTCTTTTTTGGGAATAGGTCTGTTATATGAGTCAGTATTTCTTCGCTTTGACCTAAAATTAAATTGGCCTTCTTATAATTAGAACGTTCAATCCGCTCTAAAACCCGATAGCTGAAATTCTTTTTTAAAGCGCCTAACTCTAGTCCGGCAATGGGCCACAAATCGCTGACATTGAGAATCAATTGTCGTTTTTTTGAACGTAAAAAAGTGCAGCATGTAAATGCTACCAAAAGTGGCGGCGATTGAACAATAACAGTTTTGGGAATTTTGTGAAAAAGGAAATACCAGACGAGGCTAAAACTGTAGGATACCATTGCAAATAAACGGATAATCTTATTTTTTGAGACGGTGGCATAAATCCATAGGCGATGGATCGCAATCCCTTTTTCATCAGAGCTATGAGTAAATTTACCTCGGTAGAATTTAAAAATTTTTCCTGTCGGATAGTTGGGCAATGGTGTGATGACCGAAACCTTAAAGTTTCGATTGTTCAGGCCTTCAGCCAAATGAAAGATCCGATTGGATGCAGCACCAATTTCAGGAGGAAAATAACTTGTAATGATCAGAATCTCCTTCATCACAATTTGTAGATATCTACGATATTATCGATGATGCGTTGGGCAGCGTACCCATCCCATAACTCTGGGATTTCACCCTTTTTCCAATTCCCGGAAAATAATTTTTTGAAAGCCTGAGTGATTTTTTCAGGGTCATTTCCTACCAATACATTGGTTCCTATAGTGCAAGTCTCCGGTCGCTCAGTGCTGTCTCTTAAAGTGATGCAGGGAACATGCATGACGGTGGTCTCTTCCGTGATGCCTCCAGAATCCGTAAGCACGGCAAAAGCGTTTTTAACGAGATAATTGAACTCCAAATAACCCAAAGGGGCCACATAATGCAGATTATCAAAATTTAGATTCAAACCTTCCAAAAGCTTTTTGGTTCTTGGATGAACAGGAAAGATAATAGGATAGTCCTTTGCTAATTGAGCCAACTGTGTTATTAAGGCTTTGAGTTGTTCTTCCTCATCCACGTTGCTAGGCCTGTGCAAAGTCATGACCATATACTTTTTTTCCTGCAGTTGCAACAATTTCCAGAGTTCAGGTGGTTGGAGTCTGCTCTCATTTTTGCGTAGGGTATCAATCATCACATTTCCTACTAAATAAATTTGGTTTTTATCCACTCCAAGGTCTTCGAGGGTTTGTGAAGCCAAAGGCGTGGTGGTGAAAAAATAGTCGGTTAGGCTATCGGTGACAATTCTATTGATTTCTTCAGGCATATTCATATCGCCTGAACGGATTCCTGCCTCCACGTGTGCGACTTTTATACCTGCTTTTTTTGCGACTATAGTACAGGCCATGGTTGAGGTGACATCACCAACCACCATGACTAAATCTGTTGGGTTTTCTGTCAAAACCTTCTCGAACCCAATCATAATCGCTCCGGTCTGTTCGGCTTGTGTGCCACTTTGCACATTCAAATTGATATCTGGAAACGGAATATTCAGTTCTTCAAAAAAGGTATCACTTAGGTTTTTATCGTAATGCTGACCCGTATGGATCAATTGATAATTAATCGGAACACCTTCTGATTGTTTCTGTTTGATAGCCTCAATAATAGGGGCTATTTTCATGAAATTTGGACGTGCTCCAGCTATAATGGTTATGGTCATAGGTTATGTAATAATGATGAAAATTGTTTTAATTTACCTGATTCAGAGCGTTTTAAATACGGTTGACGCTCAAAGATAATGTTAAGTCCTTTTTCAAGGTAGTTTTCTATTTCTTGAATTATAATTTTCTTTTGTTTATCTGACAATTCCTGCTCGCTGACATAAATAATTTTGAAGGTTTGTAGATCCAGTTGTTCAATCATAAACTCCTTGACATTGCCATCATCTTCAACAATACTTTTAGTGATATAGTAGAAGGTAAGTCCAGCTGCTTTTTTCCCACTTGGCAGGATGGCCATATCATTGGTGCGTCCAATTAATTTTTGGAGCAATGGTTTTTTAAGTGTACTATTTTTAGAGAGGATTCCAATATCGCCGATATCGTAGCGAATAAAGGGATGGGCCTTATTGAATAACGAGGTGATGACCACACGACCTTCTTGGCCGTAAGGTAGAACCTGATTATTGTCGTCTATAATTTCCACAAAAAGCGTCTCGCTGTTAACAATCCATTCATCCTTAGGGTTTTGAAAAGCGATTAGATCCAATTCAGAGGCCCCATATTCATTCACTACTGGAATGCCAAATTGCTTTTCCATGAGCAGTTTATCGTCTTCAAAAAGCATTTCTGAAGTTACGACACAAGCTTTCAGAGTAGGGCAAACGGTTTTTAGAATCAAGTTTTTTTTCTCCAAAAACTTTGCAAATTGGACAATAGCACTTGTATAGCCGTTGATATAATCGAAGTTGCTGGTTTTGAACTTTTGTAAATGCTTTTCAAGCGCATTATCACTTAAGTCATAAACGGAAAAACGAAACCGTCCGCTCAATGTATCTTTAAAACGCTCTTGATAGTAGCCTTTTTTATCTAATGGAATTCCGTAAAACCGGGCCTGTTTGGAGCTGTTGAAATTGAGGTTGAACCATCCAAATCGATCCTGGATGACCGCCCAAGTGAGAGCGTGACAAAATTTATCCTTGGCAAAAACAAAAGGGTCACCAGAAGATCCTGAGGTTTTGTTGATATATACAGTTTTTGATGAAAATCCGTCCGACAATCTATTGACCAAAGGTTGCTGCAAATCACTTTTGGTCATGATAGGAACAGTATCCCAGGTTGAGAAGGTGGTGTCATTAAAAAGCGATTGGTAAAAGGGGTTGAAGTTGAGGTGATGGTTGACAATCTGTGTTTTCTGATTTTCAATATAATTCTTAAACCCAACGTCGTCAAGGTTTTGAATGGCTCTCAACACTGGTCGAGCCTCCTTGATTGGAAATCCGTTCAATTTTAAAGAAAGATCAAATAAATTCAATGGCATAACTGTTTATGAGAATGTAAAGTAAAGAAATTAATTAAACTCTTATCTAAAATCAATCTTTAAGATCCAGATTTAATTCCGTTTTTCTCCGATTAAAATTTTTGGGTTTTAAATATCTTCTGAGAAATTGTCTGTAGGCAATGCATCTTCAGAATAAAGAGCACCATAGGAGGATAGCAACCTTCGTTTTTATTTTTTGGAAGTTTCGAAATACATCATGATACGGGCTGAGGTTAAATCTCAAAATCTATATTTTTCAATACTCATCGGTTTAACTTTTGATTCCCTGCTTGCAGGTTGATTCTAATAGTGAAGTGGCCTTGATTCTTTTAACTTATATTCTCGATTATCGTCAAAAATATTATTGTTTTCAGGGCATAAACTATATTTTTGCACCAAACAACACTAACATGACCATTTTAATTCTCGGTTCCGGTGGAAGGGAACATACGTTTGCTTGGAAAATTGTACAGAGTCCATTATGTCAAAAACTATTCGTTGCCCCAGGTAACTCTGGTACTGCTAAAATAGCTGAAAACATTGATCTTAAAGTCACTGATTTTCAAGCCATAAAAAAAGTGGTTCTCGAAAATCAAATTGATATGGTTGTTGTGGGACCTGAAGATCCTTTGGTAGAAGGTATCCATGATTTCTTCTTGGAGGATGAAGACTTGAAACATGTCGCCGTTATTGGACCACAAAAAGCCGCTGCACAATTGGAGGGCAGTAAGGAGTTTGCCAAAGAATTTTTATTCCGTCATCATATTCCAACCGCAGCTTATCAGAGTTTTGACGCCACCTCTTTAGAAGCAGGCTATCAGTTTTTGGAAACGTTGAAACCGCCTTATGTCCTAAAAGCGGATGGCTTGGCAGCAGGAAAAGGTGTGTTGATCTTAAATGATCTCAATGAGGCCAAAGCAGAATTGAGGAGTATGTTGGTGGATGCCAAATTTGGAAATGCGAGCAACAAAGTTGTCATTGAAGAGTTTTTGGACGGGATTGAACTGAGTTGCTTTGTCCTTACCGACGGCAAAAATTACAAAATTTTGCCAACAGCAAAAGATTATAAACGCATTGGCGATGGTGATACAGGATTAAATACTGGAGGTATGGGTGCAATTTCACCAGTCCCTTTTGCCACAACATCTTTTATGAAGAAGATAGAAGATCGCATTGTTAAACCCACCGTTTCAGGGCTTCAGAAGGATGGATTGCACTATAAAGGCTTTATCTTTATCGGTTTGATAAAAGTGGGGGATGATCCAAAGGTTATTGAATATAATGTGCGGATGGGAGATCCGGAGACTGAAGTGGTCTTGCCGAGACTAAAAAATGATTTGGTAGAAATTTTTCAAGCCATAGCCAACCAAACTTTGGACAATATAGAACTTGAAATTGATTCACGTGCGGCTACAACAGTTATGTTGGTTTCTGGAGGCTATCCGGAGGGTTATGAAAAAGGGAAAGAAATTACTGGATTGGAAAATCTAACAGACGTCATTCCTTTTCACGCAGGAGCCATATTAAGGGATCATAAAGTCATCACTTCTGGAGGTCGTGTTATGGCTATTACCGCCTTTGGAGATACGTATCAAGAGGCCATAAAAAAATCTTATCAAAATATAGAAAAACTACATTTTGATAAGATGTATTACCGTAGGGATATTGGTTTCGATTTATAAAAACGAATGGGATGAGATGCTCTTATCCTCTTCGTTGTTAGCGTCATGTTCTCTTAATTGGAGCATCCAGTACACAAATGCCACAAACGTAATGAGGATAAGTATCCAAGAGAAAATGTTTGCAAGCCACCAATTGCTAAGCTCCAGTTCTCTTAAAGCTTCGAAAGGAATTAGTAAAAAGTCAAAAAATGCTGCGAAGCCATTCCAAAAATCAGTCATGATAATAAATATTATATTTACAACACAAAATTACGTTATTTTTATTTGAAATACTCAATAAATTGACCATGAATTTTATTTCCTTGAGAGTAAGGACTTAGTAACAAAAACAGAACACGGCTCTAAATGATTTCAAGTTTTTTTAGTAAAGCAAAACCCATACATCTTCTGGTGGTAAGCGCCATGCTTTTTGTTGTTTTTGTTATAACTAAAATGACGACACTCACCGAAACTTTTTCTGTTGAAGTTTTTTTTAAACAGGCTTTTCTTTTTGGGGTGTGCCTAGCATCACTTTTTGTTCTCGATTTCTTTGTCAGTAAAAACAATCTTACGAAAAGGAACAGTTATAAAATTTTGATGTTTGGCCTGTTTGTTGCGGTTTTACCAGAAACTTTAGGAAACTCAAAACTACTTGTCGCCAATTTGTTCGTCCTATTGGCATTGAGGCGTATCATCAGTTTAAGGTCCAGAAAAGAAATCAAGAAAAAGCTTTTTGATGCGGCATTTTGGATCAGTTTGGCAACTCTCTTGTTTTTCTGGGCGTCCTTATTTTATATTTTGATTTTTGTCGCTCTGCTTTTACATTCTATTGTTGATATCAAAAATTGGATTATTCCACTCATTGGTGTTCTGTGCGTTGCAATAATAGCCGCCTCTTATATGATTGTAACGGGGATTGATATTGAGACCTATCTCCATGGCTTTTTTGATGTGAGTTTTGATTTTACATCCTTAAACTCAAAACGGATGATTATTGCTGCTACCTTGCTTCTGTCTTATGGCACTTGGGCATCTTTTTATTTTATGAGAAGTATAAAACAGCAGCTAAAGAGCTATAGACCCTCATTCGTCATTGTGATTATGTCGTCGTTAATTGCCTTGATCATCATTTTGGTGTCGCCTTATAAAGATGGAAGTGAATTTATCTTTTTATTGGCGCCATTGTCAATTATCATGTCTAATTATTTAGAAATTATCCCTGAAAGATGGTTTAAGGAAGGCCTGATTATGGTCTTGATATTTGCTTCATTATTGAACCTAATTCTGTAGTTTCTGGCCAAATGCCAAATCGCCGGCATCGCCTAGCCCAGGAATGATATAGCCTTTTTCATTGAGATCAGGATCTACGGTTGCAATCCATAAATGCGTGTCTTTATTAAAATGATTGCTGATATAGTCAATACCCTCCTGCGCTCCGATAACGCACGCCAAATGTACTTCCTTGGGTTTTCCAAAAGGTTTTAAGGCTTCAAAAGTGGCAACGAGAGATTGGCCTGTCGCTAACATAGGATCGGCTAAAATAAGAGTTTTGTTTTCCAGGCTCGGACATGCCGAATACTCAACAACAATCTCAAAACTATCCGGGTTTTCGTGGTGGTGTCTGTACGCCGAGATAAAGGCGTTTTCTGCATTGTCAAAATAATTCAATAACCCATTGTGCAATGGCACTCCGGCTCGTAAAATGGAACAAAGCACAATATCACTGTCCATGATGTTCATTTCGCAGGTTCCTAAGGGTGATTCAATTACTGCGGGTTTGTAGTTTAACACCTTGCTTATTTCGTAACCTAAAACCTCTCCAATGCGTTCAATATTTCTTCGGAAACGCATCTGGTCTTTTTGGATATTTACATCCCTCATTTCTGAAATAAATGTGTTTAAAATGGAATTTTTCTCTGTCAAGTTGTGAATATGCATAAGGCGTAAACTCTAATTTGAATGGTAAAGTTAATTAATTAGAAGTATATTTACGTTTTAAAATCATCAGATTATGTTTACAGCAAAAGCCAATGAAATTTTTCAAAAAGTCATCGATACTTACCACATAAAGAATACGGTTGACCAAACCTTTAAAAATATTTATGACGAGGACAAGAACTTGATAGAACACCTATTGTACAGAAAATGTTGGATTGATACCGTACAGTGGCATTATGAAGACATCATCAGAGATCCGAATATTGATCCTGTGGAAGCCTTAAAACTAAAACGTCAAATTGATGCGTCCAATCAGGACAGAACGGATATGGTGGAGTATATTGACAGTTATTTTTTAAGTCTTTATGATGATGTTGAGCCTAAACCAAATGCGACGATCAATACCGAAAGTCCTGCTTGGGCTATCGACAGGTTGTCCATTCTTGCCTTAAAAATATATCACATGAATGAGGAAGTTGAACGTCCTGATGCCTCTTCATCGCATAAGCTCAATTGCACCACTAAGCTTAATGTGCTCTTGGAACAGCGCAAGGACTTGAGCAAGGCTATTGACGATTTGCTTGCAGATATAAAAAATGGTGATAAATACATGAAAGTGTATAAGCAAATGAAAATGTACAATGACGATGAATTAAATCCTGTATTGCGCGGACAAAAATAAAACGTACATAACCTGTCAGGTTTTTAAAACCTGACAGGTTTATTTTTTGCAAAATGTCTAATTCCAAACCCAAACCCAAACACATCCTCGTCATCCGTCTTTCTGCCATGGGAGATGTTGCCATGACCATTCCTGTCTTAAGGGCATTCACAGAACAGTATCCAGGAATTAAATTGACCGTCTTGACTAGGGGCTTCTTTAAACCCTTTTTTCGTGATTTGGAAAATGTATCGGTATTTGAACCAGATCTAAAAGGAAAACATAAAGGGTTTTTCGGTCTTTTGGAACTTTCTAAAGAATTGAGGATTTTAGGCATTGATGCCGTAGCCGATTTGCACAATGTCCTCCGAAGCAATATTCTGAAAATCTTCTTGTTAGATTTGAAGCCCGTTCAAATAGACAAAGGAAGGGCCGAAAAGAAGGCCTTAGTTAATGGAAGGATTTTCGAACAGCTCAAAACCACGCATCAACGCTATTGTGATGTGTTTGAAAAATTGGGATTTCCCCTTAAAGACTCTGAACCTACTTTTCCTGATCGCGCCGAATTGAATTCCAAAACACTCGAAATTGTAGGAAAGGATACTAAAAGTTGGATAGGAATTGCGCCATTTGCAGCCCATAAAAGCAAAATGTATCCATTGCAATTGATGGAAGAAGTAATTAAAGAGCTATCAAAAGACTATAAAATCTTGCTGTTTGGAGGTAAGGAAGATGCTGAATACTTGAATTCGCTTCAAGGTGAAAATGTCACGAGTATCGCTGGAAAGCTAAGTCTTGATGAAGAGTTGGACGTCATTTCAAATTTGGATATCATGCTTTCTATGGACTCGGGCAATGCGCATATGGCTGCAATGATGGGCATAAAAGTCTTGACACTTTGGGGCGTCACCCATCCGTATGCGGGGTTTTACCCATTCCATCAGGACGAAAATAATGCGCTTTTAGCCGATCGCTCAAAATTCCCTAAAATTCCCACCTCCATTTACGGCAATAAATTTCCTGAAGGATATGAAACTTGCATGGGAACTATCCATCCAAAGGATATCATAGAGAAGATTGAAAACCTCATAAAAAAACCCTACTAGATAGCAGGGTTATTAGATTTAATTTTTTGCTAATAGATAATCCTTATAATAACAATCAAATCAAGAATAAAAATATAGCATTCCTAATTCTTAACATAATTTTAAGAGAATTACTTGGTTTTTTTCGATGAAATAATTGTTTTTAAGGGTTAACCGTATTGTTTGCTATTGGCATTAAGAGTTTGTTTAAATATCGTCATAATCGATTTTGATATGTGGTGTGAGTGGATGTGCCTGACAGGTTAAAATTAAGCCTTCGGCCACTTCACCATCAGTCAAGATGTTATTTTGGCGCATTTTCGCTTCACCTTCAATGACACGTGCCAAACAACTACTGCAAATACCGCCTTGGCATGAATATGGTGCGTCTAAATCGTTATCAAGAGCGGCTTCAAGGATGGTCTGTTTTTGTGACATTTCAAATGTTGTCGTGTCATCGTCCAGAACTATGGAAATTTTGGTCTGTCCATCAGGAAGGGTCACAGTATCTCTTTCCGTAGGTTTTGCAGCTTTAAAAAGCTCAAAAAAGACACGATCTTTCGGTATGTCATGTTCAGCAAGGACATCCTTTACAGTATGGATCATCGCTTCAGGGCCACATAGATAAAAAGCATCAATACTCAAGTCTTTATGTTTGTGCTTCAAGATAAGGTTGACCGTACTTTTTTCGATGCGTCCAAAAATAGAATCATCCTCTTGGGCTTGACTAAAAACGAACTGGATGGCCAAACGATCACTGTATTGACGTTGCAGTTCCAATAGTTCGCTTAAAAACATAGTATCATCCGTAGTCTTATTGCCATATACCAAAACCACATTACTCAAAACTTCCTCTTCAAGAGCACATTTAACAATACTTAAAATAGGGGTAATACCGCTTCCTGCTGCAAAGGCTGCAATGTGTTTGGTTTTGGAGTCATTGGGTTCAAAAATAAAATGGCCTCTTGGTGGAGCGACTTCCAGCTGATCTCCAACTTTCAACTGCTTATTGACGAATGCAGAAAAAGTGCCACCTTTAACTTCTTTAACCGCAACTTTTAAAACGCCGCTTTTGGGCGAAGAGCATAAGGAATAATCACGTCTTATTTCTGTGCCATTAATGTTCGCTTTTATGGTAATATATTGGCCTGCTTTGAATTTGTAAGCTTCTTTTAGGTCTTGAGGTACTTCAAAGGTGATGGTTACCGATTTGGAAGTGACCCTTTCAATATTTTTTATGGTTAGGGTGTGAAAATGTGACATATCATAAATTTTCCTCAAAAGTAACGAAAGCTTATAATAAATGCCACCTCTCTAACAAAATAATAAGAGATGTGGAGTGGGTTTGGAGATAAATATTTTCGGATTTTTTTTTCTTTTTTTAATTTGTTTGTAACAAATAGTGCTTTAATATTACCAATGTTTAAATCGCAACTAGAACAGTATGATTAAATATTTTATTAGTCTGGAGTGGAAATCCTTTATAAGATCAGCTTCTTTTAAGACCAATCTCTTCCTAAAAATAATGATGGTTTTTGGCGCTCTATGGATGATTGCCTCATTTTTACTCTTAGGCTTTGGGGTTTATTTCATCATTGAGGAGCAATTTAAAATGGAACCTTTCCAAGTAGTCAACCAGGCACTGATCTATTATATGGGAATTGACTTGGTGTTTCGGTATTTTCTTCAAAAAATGCCTGTGATGAACATCAAGCCCCTGATGTATCTTCCTATTAAAAGAAAGGCGATTGTCAATTTTGCAATTGGCAAGACAATGATTTCGTTTTTCAATATTCTGCATGCGTTTTTCTTTATTCCTTTTTCGATTGTCTTAATTATGGAAGGTTTTCCTGTTCTACAGGTGTTGGCTTGGAGTTTTGCAATTTTGGGGTGGATTTATTGCAATAATTTCATCAATATCTTTGTCAATAATAAAGATGTGGTTTTTTACGCAGTAATTGGTTCAATTGTAGCGATGATCGGGCTACAGTATTACGGCATTTTTGACATCACCCAATTTACCTATCCTATTTTTAACTCCTTTTACGCAATTCCCTACTTGGCTTTTATTCCAGTAGTATTGGCAGTGGTGTTTTATAGGATGGCCTTTACTTTTTTTAAAAACAACCTGTATTTGGACGCTGGACTTTCCATAAAGCATGACATTGCAGAAACTCAGGATTATACATGGTTGAATCGTTTTGGAAGCATGTCCACGTTCCTTAAAAATGACATTAAACTGTTAAGACGCAATAAGCGCTCAAAAACGACCTTGCTCATAAGTGTGCTGTTTATATTTTATGGACTGCTCTTTTTTACTGGCTCTGTTGAGGCCTATGAAGGTCCCTTCTGGAGAGTCTTTGCTGGGATTTTTATATCTGGTGGGTTCTTATTTACTTTTGGACAATTTGTACCAAGTTGGGACAGTGCTTATTACCCTTTGATGATGAGTCAGAACATTCGCTATAAAGAGTATATCGCTTCAAAATGGTATTTAATGGTCATTGCCACCATAGTCTCAACGGTCATTTCAGTTTTTTATCTGTACTGGGGATGGCAAGCTTATGCCGCGGTTGTGGTTGGAGCCATTTACAATATAGGTGTCAATAGCCATTTGGTATTATGGGGCGGTGCGTATATCAAAACCCCGATAGATCTGACCACAAGTAAAAAAGCCTTTGGAGATAAACAGGCCTTTAATGCGAAGACCTTATTGTTGACCATTCCTAAATTGTTATTGCCGATGGCCATTTATGCGGTTGGACACTTTACGCTTGGAGAAGCTTTCGGTTTTGCTTTGGTGGCCATTGCTGGATTAGCCGGATTTTTATTCAAGAATAAAGTATTCAACATTATAGAAAAGGTCTATAAATCGGAAAAATACAAAACATTAGCCGCTTACAAACAAAACAACTAATTATGATAACAGTATCCAATCTATCAAAAACATATAATGCAGGCCCGGTTTTAAACATTGACAACCTCGACATTCCAAAAGGTCAGAGCTTTGGATTGGTAGGTAATAATGGCGCAGGGAAAACGACGTTTTTCAGCTTGCTTTTGGATCTGATCCAACCTACCACCGGATTTATTAAAAGCAAGGACATCCAAGTCAATGAAAGTGAAGATTGGAAGCCTTTTACTTCGGCCTATATTGACGAAACATTTTTAATTGGCTATTTAACTCCAGAAGAATATTTCTATTTTATTGGAGAATTACGTGGTCAAAATAAAGCCGATGTAGATGCTTTATTAAATCAGTTTGAGGATTTTTTCCATGGTGAAATATTGAACCAAAAAAAATATCTGAGAGATTTGAGTAAGGGCAACCAGAAAAAGGTAGGCATTATAGCCGCCTTGATCGGAAATCCGGAAGTCATCATTCTTGATGAGCCTTTCGCAAATTTAGACCCCACAACACAAATCCGATTAAAACAGATTATCAAAAATCTTGCAGGACAACAGGGTGTTACAGTATTGGTATCAAGTCATGACCTCATGCATGTTACTGAGGTAAGCGACCGTATTGTCGTTCTGGAAAAAGGAGAAATCATTAAAGATTTGGCCACAAGTGCCGCGACGTTGAAAGAATTGGAAGCGCATTTTGCGGGGGAATAGCAGTGGTTGTCTTTGGACAAACAAGATCTCACAGGTTTCCAAAACCCCTGAGGTCTTATCAGCGTCACCTATACGCGAAATAGAACGCTGACCTGCATTGTTATTCAGGCGGGTGACATCGTAAAAAACAGAACGTAGATGGCGTTGATTATAGTTGATATTGACTGATTTATTTGGCACGAAGAGTAAAATTGGAATTTGGTGCTTTTAGACCTGAGAGGTTTTCAAAACCTGTCAGGTCTCAACATAATATTCAGCCTTTGCGATTCCGCGACTCTGCGAGAAATACCTGAGAAGCACCCCAGCGACGCATATCGAAAACTCTACTAATTTTTCCACAATAAATCAAAAAGATGCTTATTTTTACGGCATTGCATAATATTTGCAGCTGTTTTTAGTTATCTTATGAACCAAATACAACCAACGTTGCACAGTCTTTTTAAATCCATAATGGTTCTGTTTTTCGCGGCACTTATAGTCTCAAGCTGCTCGCGCAAGAAGGATACTTTCATTAACAGAAACTTTCATGCAATGGGCACAAAATATAACGTTCTCTACAATGGGAATATGGCCCTTGAAAACGGAAGGGAGGCCGTTGATGATGCTTTTACGGATAACTATTGGGAATTGCTTCCTGTAGAACGTATGGAAACCACAGATGATTTTATGCTGCCGGGCCAATCCAAAAACTCTGATTTTGAACGCGCCGAAGAAAAAGCCATCAAGGCCGTTCAGACCCATGGTATGAATATTAAAGGAAGAGAACGGAACCCTCAAATTGATGAAGCTTATCTCTTGCTTGGAAAAGCACGTTATTTCGACCAACGTTTTATTCCTGCAGTGGAAGCCTTTAACTATATTCTTTACAAATACGCTGCCAGCGATAAAATTAACGAAGCTAAAATTTGGCGTGAAAAGACCAATATGCGTCTTGAAAACAATGAGCTGGCCATCAAAAACTTAAAACGCTTGCTGCGCTTGGAAAATTTAGAGGATCAGGATTTAGCTGATGCCACTGCTACTTTGGCGCAAGCCTATATTAATATTGAAGCTAAGGACAGCGCCTTGGCACAATTGGCCATTGCTGCCGCCCACACCAAGAAAAACAAGGAAAAGGCCCGTTACAACTATATCAGAGGTCAGCTTTATAATGAGTTTGGCTATAAAGACAGTGCCAATATGGCTTTTGATAAGGTGATTGATTTGCACAGAAAAGTACCTCGAGCCTATTATATCAATGCACATTTGGCAAAAGCGGCCAACTTTGACCTTGAAACTGGCGATGTTTTGGCATTTCAGGACTATTTGACCGAGCTCGAAGAAAACCGTGAGAACAGACCCTTTTTGGACAAGATTTATTACCGTATTGCAGAATTCCATAAACAGGCCGATCGGGATTCGTTGGCAGTGGTATACTACAATAAATCGTTGAGAGCGTCTTCAGGCGATAAGCACTTACGAGCTCTTGACTACGTTACATTGGGTGATATGAGCTTTGACAAATCAGAATATAAAACGGCTGGCGCTTATTATGACAGTACACTCACCAATATGGTGGTTGACTCCAAGCCTTACCGAACAATTAAGCGCAAAAGAGAGAATTTAGATGATGTTATTTATTATGAAAGTGTAGCTCAAGTAAACGATAGTATCTTGAATTTGGTGAATTTATCTGATGCCGATAGAGTTGCCGTTTTTGAAACCTATATCGAGAAATTGAAGGCGGAAGCTGAACTTTTAAAAGAGCAGGAAGAACTTGCCCAACGCAAGGCCAATGCAGGCATCATTGCTGCAGATAATGTGGCGAGCAACAGAGGTGTTGGAAATTTTGCAACCAGCGCCGCAAATCCACCGGGAGGGGCAAAATCCACCTTTTATTTTTATAATCCCAATACTGTAGCCTACGGAAAAAATGAATTTCTAAAAATCTGGGGCGATCGATCCCTCCAGGACAATTGGCGACTTTCAAGTACACGAAGCAACGAACTTACCGTTCAAACAAATGATCTAATAGTTGATGCTTCCGATGAAGAACGTTACGATCCGGAGTTTTATATTTCAAAAATTCCGTCAGATCAGAAAGTGATTGATAGTATCATAAAAGATAGAAATTACGCCTATTATCAATTGGGGGTTATCTATAAGGAAAAGTTTCAGGAATACGGACTTGCCAAAGATAAACTCAAAACATTAATGGCAAATGAGCCCGAAGATCGGCTGGTTTTGCCTACCAAATACAACTTATACAAACTATACGGTCGTTTGGATGAAACCAATGCTGCCGAACAGATGAAGCGCGATATCATCACGAATTACCCAGATTCGAGGTATGCCGCCATCCTTCTAAATCCAAAATCTGAAATGTCCAAGGACGAGAACAGTCCGGAAAGTATTTACGAGCGTACCTATGCCAGTTATGAGGCACAAAACTTTCAAGAGGTCATTGATCAGAGTGACAAGTACGTTCTTGAATTTGAAGGCGAACCCATTGTGCCTAAGTTTGAAATTTTAAAAGCATCGGCGATGGGACGTTTGCACGGATTTGAGGCGTATAAAGAGGGTGTCAATTATATTGCCTTGAATTATCCAAATTCTGAAGAAGGCAAGCGGGCTCAGGATATCATGAAAAAGGTTATCCCTGCTTTAGCCGATAAGGAATTTAAAGCGGACTCCATAGGCTCTAAATTTAATGTCCTGTATCAGTTTGATAACGCAAATGCTGAAGATGTGGACGCATTTATAAAGACCTTGAAGGATGAGGTCTCGCAAATTAGGTATTTCGATCTTAGCGTTTCCAAGGATATTTATAACAATAACACTACTTTTGTAGTGGTGCATGGCTTAAAAAGTATTAACGGCGCTAGAGGATTTGCCGATTTGCTTAGAGAGCGGAAAGCCAATATCACACGACCTTATATTGCCATTTCATCACCTAACTATGAAATTGTGCAAAGACATAAAAACCTCAAAGACTACCTAGAAAACCAATAAACCAACAGAATTATGTTTACAGAAAAACCAAAAAAAGGAAAAACAACCTCAGAAGCGGTTAACCAACAAAACACTATTGCAAAAGGCACGACTATTACAGGAGATATCATTAGTGATGGTGATTTTCGAATTGAAGGCACCATACAGGGCAACGTTAAAACCCCAGGAAAAGTGGTGATTGGAAGAACTGGCATTATCAACGGTACACTTAAGGGTGCCAATGCCGACATAGAAGGTAAATTTTCAGGCAAGCTTATCCTTTCAGATACTTTGTCGCTAAAAGCCTCCGCCATCGTTGAGGGCGAAGTGGAAGTGAGCAAGTTGGCCGTTGAACCTGGAGCTGCGTTTAATGCCACCTGTCTCATGAAAGGAACCCTTAAGGAACTTGGCAATACTAGCAATCAAAAAGCACCACAACCCAATGCCAAACCAGCCGAAAAAGGACAACCCGCTTAATAGCTACGCCAAATATTCAAGTATAGCCATACAAATGTTTGCTATTATCGGGATTGGTAGCTTTATCGGTGTCAAGATTGACGACCATTATGGTAACGAAAATAATCTGTGGACCATTATTTTGTCTTTAACCTCCACTATTGTGGCGGTGGTTTTTGTAATAAGACGTATTATTGCAAATTCAAAAGACGAAAATTAACTTCAATCAGCCGTTAAGCGAGCGGAAGATTGTAGTTAAATATAATATCCAATAATTTTTTTCCTTATTTAATGAATCCAACCTTTCTTAAAAGACAAGTTAATTTTTTACTTCTTATCACGGTTATGAGCTTGGTGCTCTATGGCATTCATAGTTATTTGCTGACTTATTTTGGAACAGATCTAAAACTGTTTTTCCCAGTCTGGCAGATTTATGTGTTCCATTTTTCAGTCACAACCTTGCTGTATACGGTAGTAAATTATAAATTTTCAACCGGTAAAACTGATATTTTCGTACTCTTTATGGGAAGTACATTCGTAAAAATGTTTCTTTCCATTTTGTTTCTTTTACCCATTATTCTATCGGATTTTGAGAAGAAACAACCCGACATTTTCAACTTTTTTATTCCTTATTTTATCTACTTGGCCTTTGAGGTTTATTCCATCACAAAATTCCTTCAAAAACCCTCATAACAACCTCGGGTTTAATATTGACAAAAAAGTGTTTGACATTTAACATAATGTACGTACATTTGCACGGAATTTACAGCAAGGTATTTTTAAGCTATTCATAATGACATTAAACACTTTAAGGGCCGTATTGTTTTTGGTTTTTTCTTTAGCAATTGCCAATCCTGGTTTTGCCGTTCAAGAAAACGATAGTGAAGACAACGGGTTCAATGCCAAGGAAATGATTATGCATCACGTTAAGGATGCCCATGAGTTTCATATTGTAGAATGGAATAATAAGCCCATAAGTATTCCGTTGCCAATCATCCTATATACGGATAACGGGCTGGTGACGTTTATGTCAAGTGAGTTTCACCACGACGATTCAGGGACGCAAATAGTTGAGAAGAACGGAGATCGCTTTGTGAAATACCATGAAAAGATTTACCAATTGAACGCTGGCGTGGATACTCTAACTTTTGATGAGGAGGACCATCCTACAAACGCCGTCCTGCCTTTAGATTTCTCCATTACCCGAAACGTATTTATGATGTGGGTAACCATGCTGTTGTTGTTTATCATATTTATCACTTCGGCCCGTAAATATAAAAAGGCGAACAAATTCGTGCCAAGTGGCATTGCTTCCTTTATGGAGCCGCTTGTGATTTTTATCAGAGATGAGGTGGCCATTCCGATGATTGGTGAAAACAAATACCGCAAGTTCATGCCATTTTTATTGAGCGTATTTTTCTTTATCTGGATCAACAATATCTTCGGATTGATACCTGTTTTAAACGGTGCCAATGTGAGTGGTAATATTGCCTTTACATTGTCTTTGGCATTGTTTACATTTTTCATTACCATGTTCAGTGGTAACAAAAACTATTGGAAACATATTTTTTGGATGCCTGGAGTTCCAGTGCCTATGAAAATATTCCTAGCGCCAATTGAGATCATTGGGATGTTTGTAAAGCCGTTCTCGTTGACAATTCGTTTATTTGCGAACATTACGGCTGGGCATATCATCATCTTATCCTTGATGTCCCTAATCTTTATATTTAAGAGTGTATTTATTGCACCGGTATCTGTAGGGTTTTCATTGTTCATTTTAATCATAGAAATTGTAGTTACTGCAATTCAAGCATATATATTTACCGTGTTGTCCGCTCTCTATATCGGATCGGCAACAGCGGAAGAAGACAATCATTAATTAATTTAAATTTTATATTATGACTATTACAGGAATTGCAGCAATCGGAGCTGGTATCGCAGTTATTGGAGCTGGAATGGGAATTGGAAAAATCGGTGAGTCAGCTATGAACGCTATGGCTCGTCAACCGGAAATCCAAGGAAAACTTCAGACTTCAGCGCTTATCTTAGCAGCTTTCGTAGAGGCAGTAGCACTTTTTGGTGTTGTTGCGTCGTTAATCGTTTAATTAGGATTACAAGATACAGAGGTAACGGTTGGTTGCCTCTGTATTTTAAAATTTAAATTATTAAAACTAAAACCTATTTTATAGATGGATTTAATTACACCAGGGTTAGGACTTGTTTTTTGGTCGATCATCACTTTTTTATTTCTTCTTATCGTGTTAAAAAAGTTTGCATGGAAGCCAATTTTAGGAGCAATAGATGAACGTGAAAATGGCATTAAAAATGCATTGGAAGCCGCTGATAAGGCGCGATTGGAGATGGAAAATCTTAAGGCAGATAACGAACGTATCCTTAATGAAGCACGTGCTGAGCGTGAAGCTATGTTGAAAGATGCACGTGAGATCAAAAATAAGATGGTCAGTGATGCCAAAGAAGAAGCCCAAGAACAGGCGACTAAAATGATCACTCAGGCTCAAGAAGCTATTGAGAACGAAAAAAGATCGGCTATGGCTGAGCTTAAAAATCACGTGGCAAGTTTATCTATTGAGATTGCTGAAAAAGTGGTTCGTGAAGAGTTATCCAACAAAGGCAGACAATTGGAATTGGTCGAGTCCATGTTAGGTGATGCAAAATTGAATTAAGAGATTAAGTATAATTAAATAAGATCCCTGCCTTCGCAGGGAGTAATATGGCACAAACAAGAACAGCAATTCGTTATGCAAAAGCAGTTTTAGATCTTGCTAAAGACCAAAAGTCGGCAGAGATTGTCAATGCTGATATGAAATCCATTGCTAATGCTGTAGAAGCCAGTACAGAATTAAAAGACATGCTTTTAAGTGCTGTAATACCTGTAGCAACAAAAAAGTCGGCGTTATTGGCAATTTTCAAAGACCTAAACAAGTTAAGTTCAGGGTTGATTAATACGTTAATTGAAAATAAACGTATCGACATCTTAGGTGAGGTTGCCCAAAAATTTACAGAGCTTTATAACGAAAGTCAGGGCAAGCAAGTTGCAAAAGTGACTTCGGCGGTAGCCTTAACTGATGCGCTTAAAGCGAAGGTATTGGCCAAAGTAAAAGAGCTTACGGGCAAAGAAGCTGATATTGTAAATATCGTAGATGAATCCATTTTAGGAGGTTTCATTTTACGGGTCGGAGATATTCAGTACGATGCAAGTATTGCAAACAAATTAAATAAGTTAAAAAGAGAATTTACATTAAACTAAAGAGTTGGAAATAGAGGGCTACCCTCTAACGTCTAACCTCTAATATCTAATAGAAAATGGCAGAAGTAAAACCAGCTGAAATTTCAGCAATCTTAAAGCAACAATTGTCAGGATTTGAAGCTAGTGCTTCATTGGACGAAGTAGGAACGGTATTGACTGTTGGAGATGGTATTGCCCGTGTTTACGGCTTGGCAAACGTCCAATATGGTGAATTGGTTGAATTTGCAGATGGTCTTGAAGGCATCGTATTGAATCTTGAAGAAGATAACGTCGGTGTTGTATTGTTGGGACCGGCAGTAGGTATCAGCGAAGGTTCTACCGTAAAACGTACAAAGCGCATTGCCTCCTTAAAAGTGGGTGAAGAAATCGTTGGACGTGTTGTGGATACTTTAGGAACTCCGATTGATGGAAAAGGTCCTATTGGTGGAACGCTTTATGAAATGCCATTAGAACGCAAAGCTCCTGGGGTTATTTACCGTGAACCGGTAACTGAGCCATTACAAACGGGTATCAAATCTATTGATGCCATGATTCCTGTTGGTAGAGGACAACGTGAGTTGGTTATTGGTGACCGTCAAACCGGTAAAACAGCCGTTTGTATTGACACCATTATCAATCAGAAAGAATTTTATGATGCAGGTCAACCTGTATATTGTATCTATGTAGCGGTGGGACAAAAAGCGTCAACAGTTGCTTTGATTGCAAAAACCTTAGAAGAAAAGGGAGCAATGGCGTATACAACGATTGTTGCGGCCAATGCATCCGATCCTGCTGCCATGCAAGTGTATGCACCGTTTGCTGGCGCTGCAATTGGTGAGTATTTTAGAGATACTGGCCGTCCAGCATTGATTGTTTTTGATGATTTGTCAAAGCAAGCAGTAGCTTACCGTGAAATTTCATTATTGTTACGTCGTCCACCGGGACGTGAGGCGTATCCTGGTGACGTTTTCTATCTTCACTCAAGATTATTGGAGCGTTCAGCTAAGATTATCGACAACGATGATATCGCTAAAGAAATGAACGATTTGCCAGATGTGTTGAAACCAATGGTAAAAGGTGGTGGTTCATTAACGGCATTGCCAATTATTGAAACACAAGCAGGGGACGTATCGGCATATATTCCTACCAACGTAATTTCAATTACTGATGGACAGATTTTCTTGGATGGTGATTTGTTTAACTCTGGTGTTCGTCCAGCAATTAACGTAGGTATTTCGGTATCTCGTGTTGGTGGTAACGCCCAGATTAAGTCTATGAAGAAAGTAGCTGGTACCTTAAAATTAGATCAAGCGCAATTCCGTGAATTGGAAGCGTTCGCTAAGTTTGGCTCTGATCTTGATGCAGTGACCTTAAATGTGATTGAAAAAGGTAGACGTAACGTTGAGATATTGAAACAAGCTCAAAACGATCCATTTAAAGTTGAAGATCAGATTGCCATCATTTATGCAGGATCTAAAAACTTATTGAGAGATGTACCTGTTGAAAAAGTAAGAGAATTTGAACGCGATTATTTAGAGTTCTTAAGAGCTAAGCACAGTGATACATTGGCAGCTTTAAAGGCAGGAAAACTAACTGATGAGATTACTGATACACTGGCAGCGGTGGCTAAGGAATTATCGGCGAAGTTTCGTAAATAAAACGAAGTATTAAGTACAGAGTACCAAGTATTAAGTACAGCGTATGAAGATTGAGAGATAAAATTTTAGATCTCATTTATAAGGTCAACTATTAGAAAGTATTTTTTTGTTAGTCTTAATACTAACATCTTAATACTTAATACTAACAAAAAATGGCAAACTTAAAAGAAATACGTAACAGAATTACATCGGTGTCTTCCACTATGCAGATCACTAGTGCCATGAAAATGGTATCTGCTGCTAAGCTGAAGAAAGCACAAGATGCAATTACTGCTATGCGTCCGTATTCTGATAAATTAACGGAATTATTACAAACCTTAAGCGCAACTTTAGATGCCGATTCGGGAAGTGAATTTGCGGAACAGCGTGAGATCAAAAATGTCACTTTGGTATCCATTACGTCCAACAGAGGTTTGGCCGGAGCATTCAATTCAAATATTATCAAGGAAACCAATCGTTTAATCAAAGAAGAGTATGCAGGTAAGAATGTCTCTGTTTTTGCAATAGGGAAAAAAACCAGTGATGCTTTCAAGAAAGGCAATCGAGTAATTGCCAACAAAAGCGATATTTATGACGATTTAACTTTTGACAATGTTGCTGAAATTGCCGATTTGCTGATGGATCATTTCTTGACCCATAGAACGGATAAAATAATTTTGGTATACAATAAGTTTAAGAATGCGGCGACTCAAGAGATCATGAGCGAGCAGTTTTTGCCGATAGTTCCGATGAAAGGTGCTGAAGAAGTGGACACCGATTATATTTTTGAGCCTTCAAAAGCAGAAATTGTCAAGGAATTAATCCCAAAATCTTTAAAGACACAGCTTTATAAAGCTCTTAGAGACTCTTTCGCTTCAGAACACGGCGCTCGTATGACTGCGATGCATAAAGCAACAGATAACGCCACAGAATTGAGAGATCAATTGAAATTAACTTATAACAAAGCACGTCAAGCTGCCATTACTAATGAAATTTTAGAAATTGTTGGTGGGGCGGAAGCGCTAAATAATTAAACACACGGATTCCTGCGCAGGCAGGAACCTCGTAATTTAAAAGCCTTACTTTCCAAAAGTGAGGCTTTTTTTCTTCCATTACCGCCACAGAATTGAGCGTTCAGCTCAAATTCACCTACATCAAAACCTTTTTTCGGCCCAAAAACTTTTCATGTAACATTTTAATGATTTTGTGTCTAAAGGTAAAATCAATTAAATATACGTCATGAAAACAATTAAAAACTATGTATTGGCGATTATCAGTCTCGTCATTTTCTCAGCATCTGGCCAAAACAAAGCATTCGAAGTCAGTATTGTTGGAACAGGTGATCCCATTCTATTCTTTCCTGGATTTACATGCCCCGGAGAGGTTTGGGAAGATGTGGTTGCTGAGTTATCAAAATCCAACACCTGTCATGTCTTTACCTTCGCTGGATTTGGAACTGTACCAGCCATAGAAAGGCCATGGTTGCCAAAGATTAAAGAAGGCATCTCCCAATACATCTCAGAAAACCAATTGCAAAATGCGACCATTGTGGGTCATAGTCTGGGCGGCACCTTGGGCCTCTGGCTGGCTTCTGATGACCTCTTTGATTTTAAAAAGATCATTGTTGTAGATGCATTACCTTCGACAGGTGCATTAATGATCCCTAATTTTGATAGTGAAACCATGGTTTATGACAATCCCTTCAATCAAAATTTACTAACTATGGATGATGCCCAATTTGGGATTATGGCAAGCCAAATGGCCTCCGGAATGGTATTGAATAAGAACAAACATGAACAAATTAAAAAATGGATTTTGCAAACCGATCGTGAAACCTATGTTTACGGATATACTGATTTGCTTAAATTAGATCTAAGGGAAGCTGTCGCAAACATTACGGTTCCGGTAACCATTTTAGCAGCAACCCAACCTTATGGCGAGACATCCGTCAAGACCATTTATGAAGAACAGTACAAAAACCTGAAAGGCTATACCATTAAATATGCTGCTGATGCTGCCCATTTCATCATGTACGATCAACCGGACTGGCTTTTAACGAACATCTCTCAAGCACTTCAATAACCAATGACAACACAAGAGAAAGCGTTTGAAGAGATTTACAGGACCAATTATCCAAAGGTGTTCCGACTTTGCTTAGGTTACACCAATGGCGATGATGCATTGTCAAAAGATTTGGCACAGGAAATCTTTATCAAGTGCTGGCAAAATAGGCAGTCGTTCCGAAATGATGCCAAGGTCTCGACATGGATATACAAAATTGCAGTAAATACCTGTCTTCTTGAATTACGCAAGAAAAAAACAGTGCCAATTACTGATCATCTAAAACATTTGGAGGCATCTGAAGACAGCGCTTCTGTTTCAAAAGAATTCCAGTTACAGCAATTGTATCAGTGTATCGGGAAATTGAATACCCACAATAAAACCATTATTTTATTGGAATTGGAAGGTTTGCCCCAAAAGGAGATTGCCGAGATAATGGGACTAAGCCATGAAGCCATTAGAGTAAGAGTCCACAGAATAAAAAATGAATTAACTCAATGTGTTAAAAAATGAAAACATTCGAAGATTTGAAATCGCAGTGGGAAGAACAACCACAACCCAAAATACCTCATGATGGTTCTAAGATTATCATGCAAAAAATAAATGCTATTCAAAATAAACAACGTATTACCAATGGCGTTCTTTTGACCACAACCATGGTGTTGATAGGCTTTTTCTTTTATATCAACGCCTATTCAAACCTCATTGTGACCTTAGGACTGTCCTTAATGATTGGCTCTTTAATTGTAAGGATAATGATTGAATATTTCAGTATTAAAGATCTTAAGCGTATGGATTTCACAAAGAATGCCGTAGCTTTTAGAACCCATATGATCAGCTACTATAAAAAAAGATTGAACACGCATTATATAGCCACACCCATTATTCTTACGCTTTATGCAATAGGGTTTATCATATTGTTGCCTTCTTTCAAAGAAAGCTTGTCAAAAGGGTTTTACACCTATATTATAGTCTCAGCAATAGTTATTCTGATCATCATGATATTTTTTATAGGAAAACAGATTCAAAAGGAGTTGCGCAGTTTGAAACAAATTAAAAATTCCCAAACAGACTAAAAGAAGAGTCCCAAAATAGTGGAGGCATTGCCGTTGCAATGATGGTGTTTGATGCAATTTACTTTAAATATAGTGGATTAGTAAAAGCACGATCGGGACGCTCTCGCGAGTGGGAATCATTAGTATTGAAGCCATCAGACCTAACAGCTTTCATCCCGATAACTACCGGGACTGTTAGGTTTTTCATGATTTCCCAAGCATTTTTATACTTTAAATCTTCGCCTGATAAGTATATAATTCATAATACCGTCCTTCTTTGGAAATCAATTGATCGTGGGTGCCACGTTCTACGATATGCCCAGCTTCAATGACCAAAATTTGATCGGCTTTTCTGATCGTACTTAAGCGATGCGCAATAACAATAGTCGTTCGGTCTTTAATCAATTCAGCTAAACTTTTCTGAATTAACGCTTCACTTTGGGTGTCTAAACTTGACGTGGCTTCGTCTAAAATGATGATCCCTCGCTGGTGCGCGATTGTATCGCCTTCCAGTGTCAACCATAATAACGAAAAACAACAATATCGTCCAATAATCCTTTTTCGTCAGCATAATCTGCGGCACTGCTATAAGCATAATCTTAAGCTCTATAGACCAATCCGGCCACCACTGGATTCTGGTGTATATACTTTATTTTTTCCCAAATAACCGCATTGCTCCATAACTCAATAGGCTTATTGTCGTGTCTCCAAAATTGAAACCTTTTCACATTGGATGCTTTTGCCCCAGCTTTTTCAAATTGCGCCAAAAGAAACTCCTTGCGACTCTCTATTGAATTTTGCTGAATGGCCTTCACTAGTGCTTTACTTGTAAAGCGTTTAAAATCTCCTAAAAGTAGTGCGGGATGCTGACCTTTTATACTTCTAAAAACTAAGTGCATATGATTGGTCATAATGCACCACGCAATTATCTCCATCCCTTTCTCTTTCTGGCAAAATGTAAGGCTTTGCAATAAAATTTCTTTGTATTCAATTCGGGTAAAAACATGGAGCCATGCCACAACGGCGAAGTTCACAAAATATAAACCTTCAGGATTATGGAATTTATAGTTACGGCTCATGTGTTAAAGATAGGTGTTTGGGCATCGGAGTCAAGAAATTGGCGTGCCACGCGATGCAATTGCGCGGGAGCGGGGGTATCCCTCGCTTGCGAGCATCCCCCTTGCGACCTCTTTAAAAAACACCTTCTACACTCTTAAATTTTCGCCTGATAAGTATATAATTCATAATACCGTCCTTCTTTGGAAATCAATTGATCGTGGGTACCACGTTCTACGATATGCCCAGCTTCAATGACCAAGATTTGATCGGCTTTTCTAATCGTACTTAAGCGATGCGCAATAACAATAGTCGTTCGGTCTTTAATCAATTCAGCCAAACTCTTCTGAATTAACGCTTCACTTTGAGTGTCTAAACTTGACGTGGCTTCGTCTAAAATGATGATTTTCGGGTTGGCTAAAATAGCACGGGCAATCGCTAAACGTTGGCGTTGTCCGCCAGAAAGTTTCACGCCTCTTTCTCCAATTAAAGTATCCAAACCTTCATCAAATCGGTCGGTAAATTCGTTGACATAAGCGGCGTTAACCGCATTCTGTAATTCTTCTTCCGTAGCATTTGGCCTTGGGAATAGGATGTTTTCACGAATAGTCCCTTCAAACAAAAACTCATCTTGCAACACCACGCCTAAATATTGACGGTAGCTGCTTAATTTGACTTGCGATAAATCTTGATGATCAATAGTAACCTTCCCTATTTTCGGGGTTAAAAACGTTGCCGAAAGCCCAGCAATAGTCGATTTTCCAGAACCTGAACTGCCCACCAAAGCAGTTACAGAACCAGCTGGCGCTTTAAAGTTAATGTTGTGCAAAATTTGTTTGCCTTCTTCATAAGAGAATGACACATCAGTGAACTCAATGTCGCCTTTTAGAGTATTCAATGCGATAGTTCTGTTTTGGTTTTCTTCTTCAGCCGTCATATTCATGAGTTCTTCAGTTCTATCCAAACCAGCCAAGGCCTCAGTTAATTGACTCCCGATATTGCTCATTTGAACTATGGGAGCGATCATAAATCCAAGGATTAAAGTGAAGAACAAAAAGTCCCCTGTGGTCATTTCACCAATCATCATATAATAACCACCCATCCCCATAATGCCCGTGGTGGCTACTCCAATCAAAAATGTTGAAGAACTCGTCATTAGAGCGGTTGCCGTTAAGCTCTTCTTTACATTTTGGTATAACCGCTCGACTCCTTTTTCGAAAACACTATTTTCTTGTTCCTCGGCATTAAAGGCTTTAATCACTCGAACGCCTGCCAATGTTTCTGTTAAACGACCAGTAACTTCCGCATTGATTTTACCTCGGGTTCTAAAAATTGGACGAATATATTTAAAGGCTTTTAAGGCTATAAAACCAAATATAGATAGTGGAACAAACACAAAAAGTGTCATCCAGGCATTTAATTTTATTAAAATGATTAAGGAGACAATTGCTGTAAAAGAACCGCCTACCAATTGCACCAAGCCTGTCCCTATCAAATTTCTAACACCTTCAACATCCGTCATGATTCTGGATACCAAGGCGCCGGATTTGGAATTGTCAAAAAAGCTGATCGGTAATGACAGCACTTTTTTCTGTACTTGAGATCTCAATTCACTGATTAAATATTGGGCTTGTACGCTTAATATTCTGGTCAACAAAAAAGAGGTCGTCGCCTGAATTGTAATGGCACTTATGACGATGACGATTAGAGTATAGAGTTGGGACATATCCTTATTTGGTACCACCTCATCAAGCAACACCTTGCTCTGCCAAGGTAAAACCAAACCCGACAAACTTCGAAGAACAATCAGGATTAAACCAATAAAAACTAAATTTCGCCGCGGCCAAATGATCGTTTTGAAGGCCTGTACCATAGTGACTTTTGGCTGTGATCTGTTCTTGTCTTTTGGTGTGTCTTTATAATGTTGCATAGTTACCTGTAAATATGATAGGGGGCAAAAATACGCATTAAAGCAGGGTTTAATTGAATACACTTAATTAAAAGTATGCACCCTGAAATTTGAACGCCGCAGGTGTTGGCGTCTCGTCCATGGATCTATCATTGTGAACTTTTCAGACCTGACAGGTTTTTAAAACCTGTCAGGTCTTTCATCATTGCATAGAGTATAAAAACAATTCGTGCACCTGAATGCCGAAAGGTATGTTTTGGGAGAAAAACCCACCTCCAATTGTTCTATCTTTGCCGTACTAAACAATAAGATGGCTCTCACTCTCCTTTCATCCCCTTTACAGGGTTTTACAGATTTCAGATTTCGCAATGCTTTCAATCATTTCTTTGGAGGGATTGATACTTTCTATTCGCCATACATCAGGCTGAATGGAAAACTGAAGATCAAGCAGTCCTATGAAAACGACATCTTACCAGAAGACAACACCAGCTTAGAGATCATTCCGCAAATCATTACCAATGATGCCAACGAGTTCATCTATGTGGCCAAATACGTGCAAAGTTTGGGCTATAAAGAATTGAATTGGAATTTGGGTTGCCCATATCCTATGGTTGCTAAATCCGGGATGGGTTCTGGATTGATCTGCAATCCTTCTAAAATTGATGAGATTTTACATAGAGCCCACAACGAAACTGACATCTTGGTGTCCATGAAAATGAGAATGGGCTACGAGAATGCTGAAGAAATTTTAGAGGTTTTTCCTATTTTGGATAACTATCCGCTTAAAAATATTGCTATTCACGCCAGAATAGGAAAGCAACTCTACAAAGGCCCTGTAGATTTGGGTGCTTTCGAAAAATGCATCGGCAGTACCAAGCACACCTTGTACTATAACGGCGATATCACCAGTATTTCTGCTTTTAAAGCTGTTGAAGAACGCTTTCCATCCCTCGATCATTTTATGATTGGGCGTGGATTGATTGCCGATCCTTTTTTACCCAGCATGATCAAAAATAACACGACGGAATATCCCAAAAACCGATGGGCTATTTTTTCAGAATTTCACGATACCATTTATCAGCAATACGACGCCTATTTGTCTGGGCCAACACCCATAAAATTGAAGATGTTAGGTTTTTGGGAGTACTTTTCCCAGTCCACCTCAAATCCCCAAAAAGCATACAAAGCCATTAAAAAAGCTACCAATCCTATAAAATACAAACAGGCGGTTGCTCAAATTTTAGATAAGGAGATGAAAGCGATGGCACATTGAGTTCTATTCCCAAATCGATTAAAGAACAGCCTTCAAACCAGTTATTTAATTATTGAGGCACAAGTGTTGCAATGCAAAAATTCTTCCTTACTGAACGATTGTGCTGCTTTAAGTTTTTTTGAATTATAGCCAGTAGCCATTACAGGATTACAATTAAATTCTATCTTAGAGGTGTAAAAGTCAATTGTTCCGGATATGCGAACCTATTTCTATTTCCTTTTTTTTATGCTCATCCTCTCTGCGTGCAAGAATAACAGCGGGACAGATGCCTACACAGATATTGCAGATTTCAAATCGGTACATGTCGATGGTTATGTGGGGGATCCACAATGTATTCAATGCCACAAAACAGCTTATCAAGAATGGAAAAGGTCCGACCACGACCTTGCCATGCAAATTGCAAATGATTCTACCGTTTTAGGTAATTTTAACGATGTGCGAATCACCCTTGATGGAGTTTCTTATTTTTTCTCCAAAAAGAACTCTGATTTTACGGTTCGGATAAAGGAAATTGATGGCTCTGAAAAGGAATACACTATTGGTTATACCTTTGGGATACATCCGCTGCAGCAGTATTTGGTAGATTTTGAAAACGGTAAAAAACAGGTGCTTAGAGTAACTTGGGATGCAGTCGATAAAAAATGGTACCACCAATATGCTGGGAATAAAATGGATCCGCACGATTGGTTGCATTGGACCGAAAGCTCCCAAAATTGGAATACCATGTGTGCGGAGTGCCACTCTACCAATTTAAAAAAGAATTATAACCATCAGGACGATTCGTTCAAAACTACCTATTCTTCCATAAATGTAAGCTGTGAAAGCTGTCATGGACCTGCGGAGAAACATATTTTTTGGGCAAATAACAGCGCCGATAAGATAACTATTGCAAACGCTTATATTCTAAAGGGAAACTTACAATTTGACCAACTCAATATGTGTGCAACCTGCCATTCTCGACGTACTAAATTGACTGAAAATTATGTGCCTGGAGAGTATTTTGACGATCAATATCTGCTGCAAGTACTTGATACTGTCAACTACCATGGCGATGGACAGATAAAAAACGAAGTTTATGTGTACGGCTCCTTTGTGCAAAGCAAGATGTTCCATAACGATGTCAAATGTACCGATTGCCACAACCCACATACTTTAAAGCTTAAAAAACAGGGTAATAATCTCTGCATGCAGTGCCATGAGCCAAGGTATAATGAACCCTCTCATCATTTCCATGCCCTTGGTGCCGAAAGCTCACAATGTGTAAGTTGTCATATGACAGGAGAAACCTATATGGGCATCGACTTTAGAAGAGATCATAGTTTCCGAGTTCCAAGACCAGACCAAAGCGTGGTTTATGGCACTCCAAACGCCTGCATTGGCTGCCATATGGACAAAAGCGACGCTTGGGCAGCGAAGCAAGTTGAAGAATGGTACGGTAACCAAAGAGGAGAACATTTTTCTGATGGTTTGTTGCTAAGCACCAAAAGAGGAATGACTGCAGTAGAGCGAAAAATGCTGGACGATTATATTACCAATCTAAAATATCCAGCTATTGCACGCGCTACGGTAATTGACAACATGAACATGACAAGGATTGAGCAATTTGAGCCAATATTAAACACCTTGAAAGACACTTCTCCTTTGGTACGTCATAATGCATTGATGAAGTTTAACTTGGTAAATCCTGCGGAACGCGTTTCCATTGCCGCAGAACACATTAAGGACACTTCCCGGTTGGTGCGTATCGCCGCAGCACAATTGCTGAATGGCATTCCCAAGGAACAACTTCAAAACCTGGATCAATATGCCCTGGGCAAAGCGCAGGACGAATTGCGGACCATGCTTTACACTAATGCAGACTTCTCTACAGGAAGATTGAGTTTAGGCGATTATTTAATTCAAAACAATGATATCGCAGGTGCCATCAAACAGTATCAAGCGGGCTTAAAAATGGATAGTTTACTACTGCCAATTTATCCAAATCTGGCCACTGCCTACAGTATGAACGGGGATACAGAAGCAGCTTTTAATACTTTGAATACATTTATAAAAAAAGACCCAAATTCGAGTAGAGCATATTATCTAAGGGGCTTACTCAATTTTGAAGTGAAAAAAGAGGCTTTGGCCATCTCCGATTTAAATAAGGCAGTAGCATTAGACCCTACAAATACGCGTGCCAGCTATAATATAGCAACCTTTTACTACCAAAATAAGGAATGGAACAAGGCAGAAAAAGCCATTAAGACAGCCCTAAATACTGAACCTCAAAACGCGGAGTACCGCTATTTATTGGCACTAATTTATGAAGGACAGGGAAAAACGGTTGAAAGTGCTGCCCTCATGCAACAATTACAGAGAGAACAAGCGGCGGGGAGAAATTGATGTTTTGGAAATCTAAAGGTTTTTTATTGGCATCAAGCGGACCTATTTTGTTTTAAATGAGCGACATTTACAATTCTAAAGATTCTTTCTGGTTTAAAATATCACTCAAATGGAGCCTATTTTATTTTGTGGAATGTTTTTTGTAATCTTTTCTGAATTAATAACTATGCTATATGAAAACCTTATATCTTTTCTCAACAATCATCATGATGTCAATAAGCGCGTCTAAATGTTCAGAGGCAAAAAAAATGGATAAAAATGCACCTTCAATTATTGGAGAAGCTTATGTTGAATCCTGGACATCGGAGGATGGCTCAGGCGATTCTGGGTACAATCTATACATTCCTATGCATTCCCAAGAAAATAAAGACATGCTTTTGGACTCTGTGTATTTTAGAAATCAAATCGTAAAATTGGATAGAAAATCTGAAGACTCTAATATCCTATATGTGGGCGTGTTTAAAAATTTTAAAAAATCAAACGACGATATTATCATGAGCAGTAATCCGTTGGTTGAAATGGCGAATAAACTGCCTAATGTTCCACAGAAAATTCCATTCAAAATTGAGGATACTGAATGTATCGTGAGTTATAAATTCAAGGGTGATACGAGGTATTTCAAGATTGAAAACATCAAGGAAAAATCTTAATGATATGGTCTGAAGCCATAAGCCGGAAGCCTAGAGTATTTCAAGTGACAAAATTTTAGGGGACACTTCCTCTCAGAATTGGTTAACTCTTAGGGATTCCCTACTTTTGACCTCAAATTAAAAACCACCTTGAGCGGATTTAAAACCCTTTTTAAGCAGACTTTTATCTACGGTTTAGCAACTGTTTTACCGAGAATGTTGAGTTTTCTGTTGGTGCCTTTGTATACTACAAAAGGGGTGCTTTCATCTGTTGGTGAATACGGAAAAGTTTCCATTATCTTTTCATGGTTTGTAATTTTCAATGTCATTCTTTCCTATGGCATGGAAACGGCTTTTTTTCGCTACTTCAATAAGGAAGAAGATCAGGATAAAGTGGTCGGGACTTCGGCAATTTCTTTGATCGTATCGTCGCTGGGCTTTTTTGTGTTAGCCTATCTGTTCAAATCGCATATTTCGGTCCTGACTGATATCAAAGAAGAATACATTTCATTGGTCATTTGGATTTTATTGTTGGATGCCTTGGTGGTCATTCCATTTGCTTGGTTACGCGCCAAAGGCAAATCCATGCGGTTTGCTATTTTGAGAATTGTAAGTGTTGCCATCAATTTGGGGCTCAATATTTTCTTCCTGCTCTATTTAAAAAAATGGGCAGATCATAGTGCAGTGCTCAAATCGATGTACGTTCCTGATTTTGAGATCAACTATATTTTTATCTCCAATTTAGTAGCCAGCGCGGTCACTTTGGTATTGATGTTCAGCTTTTACTTTCAGATTAAATACCGATTTGATTCTAGACTCTTTAAAAAGATGATGCGGTACGCCATTCCAGTATTGATTGCGGGGATTGCGTTTTCGGTTAATGAGACCTTTGACCGTATCCTGTTGGATTATTTATTGCCTGAAGATATTGCCGATACCAAGATAGGGATGTACTCTGCCTGTTACAAATTAGCGGTGTTTATGACCTTATTTGCCACAGCTTATCGCTTGGGTATAGAGCCTTATTTTTTCAGTCATGCCAACACTGAGAATCCACAAAAGAATTATGCAAAGATTTTAGAGTTTTTTGTTGCATTTGGATCCGTAATGTTACTTTCTATAGTTGTATTCGCTGATATTTTAAAACCCTATATCGTAAGAAGTGAGGACTATTGGGAGGCTATGTGGATTGTACCTTTAATTTTAATTGCCAACCTTTGTTTGGGCATTTACCACAATCTTTCGGTATGGTATAAAGTGACGGACAGAACGAAATTTGGAGCCTATATTTCTGTTTTTGGAGCGGTAATTACCTTGGCACTTAACTTTTGGTTGATCCCGATTATGGAATACAGAGGTTCAGCAATTGCTACCCTGGTAGCTTATGCAAGTATGATGGCAGCGTCTTACTATTACGGACAAAAATACTATCCAATCCCGTATAATTTGAAAAAAATGGGACTCTACCTCTTGGTATCCTCTGCATTTTCGGTAATTTCGTTTTATGTGTATCGAGAAAATTATGTCATAGGAGTCAGCTTACTGACCTTATTCCTGTTTTTGGTAGTGATGCTCGAAAAGAATCAAATTAAACAACTTATAAAAAACAGATAATTTGTGTTAAACCATTACATGTACTGTAGTAATAGTTTAAAGAAAAACAACACCATACGATTCTGACAGGATTAAATTAATAAACCTCATGATCCCGATAGCTATCAGGACGTGGCAAAAAAAATAAATCAAACATGAAAATAAAAATCATCAACAAATCCAATCACGCCTTGCCCAACTATGAAACCATAGCATCAGCAGGAATGGATTTACGGGCTAATTTATCAGAATCAAGAATTTTAAAACCGTTAGAAAGAAGCATCGTAGGCACAGGTTTGTTTATTGAACTTCCCATTGGTGTTGAAGCACAGGTAAGACCTCGCAGCGGACTTGCAGCAAAAAAAGGGATTACCGTTTTGAATGCACCAGGAACCATTGATGCCGATTACAGAGGTGAGATAGGGGTGATCTTGATCAACCTTTCCAATGAAGATTTTGAAATTGTCAATGGCGAACGTATTGCACAATTGGTCATTGCCAAACACGAACGCGCAGAATGGGTTGCTGTTGAAGCGCTTTCTGAAACGGATAGAGGAGAAGGTGGGTTTGGGAGTACTGGCGTAGCCTAAATTCCTGCGCCTGCCTGTCGGCAGACAGGAAGGCGCAGGAAACCTTTAGGTTCAGCGTAGCTAATCTCATGTTGAAGAAGACGAGGTATCGATATTGCAGCTTTTTATACGGATAACAATAAAAGGTAATAATTGGAATTTGAATTACAATAAATTTAGAAAATAAGTTTAACCAAAATAGATACCTGCCTTCGCAGGTAGTTACATATGAAAATAATAGTTCCCATGGCAGGACGTGGTTCACGTTTGCGCCCACACACATTGACAGTTCCAAAACCATTAATACCGGTAGCGGGTCAACCTATTGTCCATCGTTTAGTGAAAGATATTGCCAAAGTTTTAAATCAACCTATTGATGAGATTGCCTTTATTCTTGGTGATCCGGCCTTTTTTGGAAATGATGTGGTTAAAAGTTTATCGGAATTGGCCACAGAACTGGGTGCCAAGGCATCCATCTATCGACAAGATCAACCTTTGGGAACAGGACACGCCATTATGTGCGCCAAGGAATCGCTTTCAGGACCTGCAGTAATTGCCTATGCAGACACCTTGATTAGAGCTGATTTTAACTTGGACCCTGAAGCTGATGCCGTGATTTGGGTGAAGCAGGTGGATGAACCAGAAGCTTATGGTGTGGTCAAATTGAATGACAAAAAAGAAATTGTAGAGCTTGTTGAAAAGCCTAAGGACTTTGTAAGTGATTTAGCTGTTATTGGAATATACTACTTTAAGGATGTGAACGTTCTTAAACAGGAGCTGCAAGTTGTTTTGGATAATAATATTGTCCATGGTGGTGAATATCAAATCAATGATGGGATCAAGGGCATGATGGCTAAAGGCAAAGTGTTTAAAACCGGCGAAGTTGAAGAATGGATGGACTGTGGCAATAAAGCCGTTACCGTGGAAACAAACACCAGAATGTTAGGGTTTTTGCAAGCTGATGGTGAAGAACAGATGGTGGCAGGTTCGGTAAGCTTAGAAAACTCAAAGATTATTAAGCCCTGTTTTATTGGAGAAAATGTCGTCTTAAAAAATGCCACTGTAGGTCCTAATGTGTCCATTGGAAACAATTGCACCATAACGGATGCCACCATAAAAAATAGCTTGATACAAACAAACAGCATCATAAAAAATGCTAATTTAGACGAAGCAATGATTGGTAATCATGTGCATTATGATGGTCATTTTAAAACGATTAGTATTGGGGATTATTCTGATCTATCCTAATTCCTGCGCCTGCCTGTCGGCAGACAGGAAAGTAGGAAACCTTTAGGTTCAACGTAGTTAATCTCGGGTTAAAACGCAAATATTAGTATCAAAAACAATCCCACCAAACATTAGTGCGCCCGATAATTTTCGCGAAGTAGAAAACAAAATGAAACACAAATTCCACATATTAATGATCCTGTTCGGAATATTTATCATTCCTAAAATCACTTATGGTCAAGTCGATTTCAATCAAAGGCCAACTGACGATCTTGGGAATGTTGAAGACCAATTCCAAGAGCATTTTTTTGAAGCTCTGAAACAACAAGGGATTGAAAATTATCAGCGCGCCATTGATGAGCTTTTAAAATGTCGAAAATTGGATGATAAAGCTGTGGTCTATTATCAACTGGGCAAAAATTACAATAAACTCAAAAACTTTGGAGCTGCCGAGGATGCCTTAAAAAGGGCAGTGTCCAAAGAACCTGACAACGAATGGTATTTGGATGAGCTTTATGAAGTTTATAATCAACAAGGTGACACCAAAAAAGCCATAAGAACCGTCAAACAATTGGTCAAATATCATCCTGACTACAGACAGGATCTGGCATCATTATATATAAAAAACAAAGATTATAAGGACGCTTTAAAACTGTTGGATGAATTGGATAAGGAGTTTGGTATAAGTGCAGATAGAGATTATTTGAGAGACCAAATCTATACACTTACCGGACGGGATGGGGCCCGGATTGAGAATCTTGAAGGACGTCTCAACCAAAATCCTGAAAACGAAACCAATTATTTGGCACTTATTTATAGATACAGTGAAACTGGAGAAACTGAAAAGGCTTATGAAATCGCACAAAAACTTTTGGAAGTCCATCCAGAATCGAAGCTGGTGCATTTAGCTTTGTACAAGTTTTATTTGGATAAAAATGAAACAGAAAAGGCCATTGCGTCCATGAAAATCGTTTTAACGGCTCCAGAAATTAATGCCGATGCCAAAACCAAAGTGCTCAACGATTTTGTCAACTTTGTGTCTAAGAACCCCGATTACGAAAAGGATCTTGTCGATGTAACGGCCCTGATTGATGAAAATAAGAGTTTTCAGACTTTGGTAGAATTGGCCCAATACTATCTAACTCTTGATGACAGACCAAAGGCATTGATGTATTTTGAGGATGCCTTAAAATTGGAGCCAAATAACTTTTCAGTCATAAAAGATGCGTTATTACTTCAAATTGACTTAAACCAGGAAGAAAAAGCTATTGCCAAAAGTCAGCGGGCCTTAGAATTATTCCCAGCGCAACCTATTTTGTATTTGATCAATGGTGTAGCCCATAATAATTTGAAACAAGCCAAGAAAGCCATTAGAAGCTTAGAAGCTGGATTGGATTATGTTATTGAAGATCCGAAGATGGAAGCTGATTTTTACACGCAACTCAGTCTGGCCTACAAACTCGACAATAATAATTCCAAATCGCAATCGTTTGCAAAAAAGGCAGCCGCTTTAACAAATCAAAATTAATGAGAATTTACAAATTAAGTGTATTACTACTTATATTAGGTTTAAGTGTGGGGTGTAGATCTACCAAAACCCTAACGTCCAGTGCGGTAATTGAGAAAGGAATGACCGCAAAGCAAATAATCAGGGAGACTACTAAACAGGAGGTTCGGTTTAAAACTTTGCAAGCCAAGGTGCGTATTGATTATACCGAAGGCAGCACAGGAAATGGAACTACGGTTACCTTGCGGATGGAAAAGGATAAAGCCATCTGGATGAGTGCACCGCTAGGTGTTGCACGTGTAATGATAACCCAAGACAGTGTCAAGTTTTACGATAAACTCAACAATCAATATTTTAATGGCGATTTTTCACTACTGACCCGACTTTTGGGCACCGATATTGACTTTGAGAAAATCCAGAACATCTTGCTTGGCGAACCTATTTTTGATTTGAAAGCAGACACGTATGTGACAGCTGCCAACGACGAATCCTACGTACTGCATCCCAAAGACCAACGGGCTTTGTTTGAATTGTTCTTTTTGATCAACCCAGGATTTTTTAAACTGGATTCCCAACAGTTATATCAGCCATTGGAAAAAAGAATGCTGCAGATAGACTATAAGAAATATCAAGAGGTGAGCAAGCAAATTTTTCCTGAAAACATTCGTATCATTGCAGTGGAAAAAAATGATGAAATTATCATCGATCTCGATTTTAAATCTATACAACTAAATGGCGAGATCCGTTTCCCATTCAACATTCCGTCAGGATATAAAGAAATTGAACTTGAATAATGCGTAACCATCCTAACATATTCCGTTTGATCTTACTTTTTAGCTTGTGCACGTTCGCCATGAATGCACAAAGTAAAAAGCAACAGGAATTGGAGGCAAAACGTCAAACTATCCTAAAGGAAATTCAACAAATTAACAATCTGATCGCTTCTCAAAAAAAGGAAGAAAGATCTATTATTACGACGGTTGAAGATTTAAATTATAAGGTGAATGTACGTAAGAACCTGATTAAGGTCACCAATGACCAAGCAAATTTATTGACACGTGAAATCAATGCCAATCAAAAACAAATAAGCAGTTTGCGCGACCAATTAAAATATTTGAAGGAAGATTATGCCGCTATGGTGGTTAAATCCTATAAAAGTAAGTCAGAACAAAGCCGAGTCATGTTTTTACTCTCCTCAGAGAATTTTAAGCAGGCTTACAAGCGGCTTCAGTACATTAGACAATATACAGACTATCAAAAGGAGCAAGGAGAAGAAATAAGACGTAAAACGGAGAAGCTGCAAGAATTGAATACCACTTTACTCCAGCAGAAAAGAGATAAGGATAAATTGGTGGAAGAAAACCGATTGGCCAAGCAAAGATTGGAAGCCGATGTGAAAGAATACGAAAAGCTCATGGCCTCCGTACGAAAAAACATGAGTACATACGCCTCACAAATCAAAGCCAAACAACAGGAAGCGGATAGAATTGATCGGGAAATTGAAAGGCTGATTAGAGAGGCCATTGCGGCATCCAATAAAAAAGCAGGCAAATCTGAAAGGGCTTCCAGAGGATTCGCATTGACTCCAGAAGCCAAAGCATTGGAAGCCAAATTTGAATCCAATAAAGGTAAACTCCCATGGCCGGTGCGTACAGGAGTCATCAAGGTTCGCTATGGAAAACAACGCTCCTCAATTGATAATACGGTTGAAATCAACAGTAGCGGTATCAGGATTGCAACCGACAAAAACGCGAAGGTTAGAGCGGTATTTAATGGGGAGGTCTTGGCCGTTCAGGGGACTAAAACCGGAAATCCGTGGGTCTTGATCCAACATGGTAATTATATCACGGTCTATAAAAACCTATCAAAAGTATATGTGGTAAAAGGGGATAGGGTCACCACCAATCAAGATATTGGGGAGGTGTTTACAGATCCGTCCAATGGCGAATGTTTATTATGGTTCCATATTTATAAAGATTCCAAATTTCAGGATCCTTCGGCTTGGATAGTGAGGTAATCTAATAAGAAACAAGCTTTAGACGTTTTGAGGGAAGTCACCTATGCCATTATTAATGTATGACCTCTTTGTTGGCCTTTTCCATCAATAGATTAATCTTTAGCTCTTTACCTACTGAAACAGAGCCTTCAGCTCGGTAGCTTCGTTTGGCTTCATTTTTCCGGCCAATACCAAACTCAGCTGTTTACGTCTTAGCGCCGCTTCAAAACGTTCTTTTTCCAAGTCGGTTTCAGGAACAATTTTATCGATTGGGGTTGGACGCCCAGTTTCATCCACAGCAACAAAGGTGTAAATAGCCTCATTGGCCAAGGATCTTACTCCAGATTCGCGGTCTTCAATCCAGACATCAATATATACTTCCATAGAGGTTTTAAATGCTCTCGAAACCTTAGCTTCAACGGTAACAACACTACCTAAGGGAATCACTCTATTGAACGCGACGTGATTTACGGAAGCAGTCACGACAATGCGTCTGCTGTGACGTCTTGCCGCAATACTTGCCGCTCGATCCATACGTGCCAACAATTCTCCGCCAAATAAATTATTTAGGGGATTGGTTTCACTGGGAAGGACCAAATCGGTCATTATACAGACGGAATCATTCGGATGTTTGGCTTGCATTGTTAGTGTTTTTGAATTGAAAGTGCAAAGATAGGTTGGATTTGTGATTTTTTGCCACGAATGCACGAATAATGAGGTCGTAGTTTGGTCAGTTTAGTCGTTGAGGGTTGTAGTGTTGTTTGTATATGCTAGATACAACACCGCCTATATTCAGAAAAGATAATTAAAGCTACGAAAACCTCCTTTTGAAAGCACCCAATCGTCACCCGTAAATTTTAGATTGAGCCTGTCGAAATTTAAAAATCGTAAATTTATTGAATTTCCCTAACCAACAACCAAGCCTCCTTATTGTAGTTCTGTCGAATATCTCGTAGAGCCGCTAGAGCATCGTTGCTATTTTCATAGCTGGAATAGACTACTTCATGTAGACCGTATTTGTTGACGCCAATTTTTCGGGCTTTGAATCCGAGTTCCTGGAGTTGTTCAACTTTCTTATCAGAGTTTTCCTCAATTCTAAAAGCACCCGCAATAATATGATATTTGCCTTGTTGTTTATCAACTTTTAAAGTTGCGGCAGGTAATGGATTTTCAATGACAAACGTAGCTTCTTGAACCTTGACATCCAATTGTTCATTGGCTTCTTCTTGAGCCATTTGATTATGGGCTTCTATCTGATTATTGTAAAAGCTTGATGCTGCAAAACCACCAACGGTTAATGCAATAAGTGCTACCGCAGCATATTTAAGATAAGGTCTTGTTTTTGAGCTAGCCCGGCTTTCAGGAGTTATGGAAATTGGAATCACGTCTTCCAAAGATTCTACCTGTTGTTTATAAACTTCACGATTGACGTTGGAAGATTTAAACTCTGTAAGTCCGAAAGCTTCTGTTAAGTAATTGCTGTTCTGAGAAGGCTCAAAAACGATCTTACCATCGCTGTTTAAAACCAAATCGCCAATGTTGCTAAAACTAAGTGTTTCACCTTCAGATAAGAACGATTTGATCGACTTCACCTGTTTGCTGATTTTCTGAACCGCAACTTCATAAGGAATCTTTTCTGAATCAGCTATATAACTAGCCAATAGACCGTCATTATGTTGTAATTGCTCATTAAATGAAATGACCTTTTTAGGCGGAAAAAAGGTATGGTTTCTCTCATCAATCTTTGCGGAGACACGTTTGGTCAAAAAAGCCCCAAATTCCGGAATCGTTACGCAGTCGTAACGGTAGAGTAAATCGCTTATGTAAGTTTCTATATGCATTGAAACAAAGTTATGAATTTTTGATTTTGGTGGAAATTAAACACCTAGTATTTATTAACATTGCTTAAGTTTAGACAGTTTATCCTCTAAATCAATCTTATAGATGTCAGATCAGGACTTAATTTATATTCTTGCGCTGCAAAATGTACCAAAAATTGGCGACATTACTGCAAAAAAGCTGATTGCTCATTGTGGATCTGCGGAAGCAGTGTTGAAGGAAAAGAGAAATCTTCTTCTCAAAATTGATGGAATTGGTAACAGTATGTTGCAAGATGTTAATAACAAAAACCATTTGCTTGCTGCAGAAGAGGAATTGAAATTTATTAGGGAGAATGCTATTTCCTGTTTGTATTTTATGGATAACAATTACCCTGAAAAATTAAAGCATTGTATTGATGGGCCAATCTTATTATTTCAATCTGGTAACGTAGATCTAAAAAAACAGCGACTCATCAGTATTGTGGGAACGCGTAAGATTACCTCTTCAGGGGTAGCGTTTTGTGAGCAATTAATCGAACAGTTGGCGGTTTTCAATCCGGTAATTATTTCCGGATTTGCCTACGGAACGGATATCACGGCCCAAAAGGCGGCCTTGAAGCACAGTTTGCAAACAGTAGGCTGCTTGGCTCATGGATTAAATCAAGTCTATCCAAAAGTGCATAAAAAGTATGTGGCTGAAATTGAAAAAAACGGTGGTTTCTTGACTGAGTTCTGGAGTAGCTCCAATCCCGAACGAGAAAACTTTTTAAAACGAAATCGTGTTATTGCGGGAATTAGTGAAGCGACTATTGTAATTGAATCTGCTGAAAGAGGTGGGAGTTTGGTCACTGCTGATATTGCCAATTCTTATAATCGGGATGTTTTTGCCGTTCCTGGGAGAACAACAGATTCCCAAAGCACAGGATGCAATAATTTGATAAAATATAATAAAGCACACTTATTGTCAAACCCGATGGACGTGCCTTATATTTTAAACTGGGAATTGGAACACGACAAAAAACCGGCCATTCAAAAACAGTTGTTCGTTGAATTGGAAGAGGATGAAAAAGTCATCTATAATTTTCTACAGCCTATCGAGCCACAACTATTGGATATTATTGCCTTAGAATGTCAGATGCCTATTTTTAAAGTGGCAAGTGTGCTGTTGAATATGGAGCTAAAAGGGGTCATCAGACCGCTTCCTGGGAAATTGTTTGAGGTTATTTGACAAATTCCTGCGCAGGCAGGTATCTTAGTAATTTCAAGGCCTATCTACAACTTGTATCTACTTTAAATTCATTTTTAATGTAGATAGTCTTCTGGATTATGAGGTCCCTGCCTTCGCAGGGACTGGGCTTTATAACTGCGAAGGCAGGAATCTCTTGTTATAATAACATCATGAATATTAAGATGCTCAAAATCAGGATAGGAAACCTTTTAGGTTTATCGGTGATAGTCTAATACAGACCTCTCAGGTTTTTAAAACCTGAGAGGTCTCAGTCATATCAGTTACAACTCAAACAATCGCCATTTCTAAACCCAATCCTCCTTTAAAAGGAGGAGAATTTTAGATTTTTTATTTCTCAGAATATGACGACTGTTTTTTAAATTCCTTCCCTCTCAAGGGAAGGTGGATTTGAGCTCCATAGAGAGCTCAAAGACGGAAGGGTTAAATTAATTCCTGTGATTTCCGTTGAGCTTGTCAAGATGAGATCAGATTGATTTTAGGTTCTTCAGTGATGGTTTTGGCAAGACTGAATAATTTTTGACGAGGGCACAACCACCTCGACTTCTGCTTCCTTTCTGAAGCAGAAGCCACTCCTCCTTTGAAAGGAGGAGAAGTTTAAATTCCTGCACAGGCAGGTATCTTAGTAATTTCAAAGCCTATCTCCAACTTGTATCTACTTTGAATTCATTTTTAAAGATAATCCTGATGTTTAAAACATAACAATTTAGACCTGTCAGGTTTTTAAAACCTGACAGGTCTCAGTAACTAATAACCCAACTTTTTGCGAACCCGTGCCAAGACCTCATCAGCGACAATTTTGGCCTTTTCAGCACCAACCGCAAGCGCTTTATCTATCTCTTCTAAATGGGTCATATAATAATGATAGCGTTCACGTGGGGTTTCAAATTTTGTAAGAATCAATTCATATAAAGCCTGTTTGGCATGCCCGTAACCATAATTACCTTGCTCATAATTTTGCTTCATGGTCTGAGTTTCCTCGTCAGAAGCCAATAAACTATAAATTGCAAAACAATTGCAGGTGCTCCAATCTTTTGGGTCTTCTAATGGTGTGCTATCCGTTTCAATGGACATAATTTGCTTCCGCAACTGTTTTTCAGGTAAAAATATATTGATAAAATTGCTGTTGCTTTTGCTCATTTTGGTACCATCAGTTCCGGGAACAAGCATGGTGTTTTCTTGAATTCTGCCTTCAGGCATCACAAATGTTTCGCCCAATTTAGCATGAAAGCGGGACGCCACATCACGGGTCATTTCAATATGCTGCAATTGGTCTTTTCCTACCGGAATAATTTCGGCATCATACAATAAAATATCGGCAGCCATTAGCATAGGATAGGTAAATAAACCTGCATTCACGTCCTCAAGACGGTCAGCTTTATCCTTAAAACTATGCGCCAGGGTCAGGCGTTGGTACGGAAAGAAGCAGCTTAAATACCATGAGAGTTCTGTGGTTTGAGGAACATCACTTTGACGGTAAAAGACTACTTTGTCAATATCCAAACCAAATGCCAACCAAGTTGCCGCAACACTGTGGGTATTATTGCGTAGGGTATCAGCGTCCTTTATTTGTGTCAAGGAATGCATATCTGCAATAAATAGAAATGAATTATTTTTAGTATCATTCGCCATGTCGATTGCCGGCATGATCGCTCCTAAAATATTTCCTAAATGTGGTGTGCCGGTACTTTGTATGCCTGTGAGTATTCTTGCCATAACATTCCCTGCGCAGGCAGGGATCTTTTTAATTGTTCAACGAGTTGCAAAGGTAATTTTTTTCAAGCAATAGCTCAATTAAATTAATTAGTTTTGAGCCGATGAAATTGTTGAAATACCCTTTTTGGATCCTCTACCGTATTTGGTTTTACATTTTAGTAACCTTGCCAATTCTGTTATTGTTTCCTTTTTTAGTGCTCTCTATCTTAAGGGAATCATGGTACCCGTATTTTTTTCGATTGGCCCAGCTCTGGGCGAAAATCATCTTAGCAGGTATGGGTTTTAGATGGGTCATTAAAAGAGAAGAACCCATAGACCCTTATAAAAGTTATATGTTTATTGCCAATCACACCTCAATGGCAGACATCATGTTGATGTTGATCAGTGCCAAGAATCCCTTTGTATTTGTAGGGAAGGCAGAATTGGCCAAAATCCCCATTTTTGGATTTTTCTATAAGCGCACCTGTATTTTGGTAGATAGGGGTTCTGAAAAAAGCAGACGAGCCGTTTTTTTAAGGGCTCAAAAGCGGCTGAAACAAGGTTTGAGTATCTGCATCTTTCCTGAAGGCGGTGTGCCTGATGATACCTCTACGGTTTTGGATGAGTTCAAGGATGGGGCGTTCAGATTGGCCATCAACCATCAAATCCCGATTGTACCCATGACTTTTATCGATAATAAAGAACGCTTCTCGTATGTGTTTTTTAGTGGTGGTCCAGGGAAGATGCGCGTTAAAATCCACAAATTTTTGAGTACCGAAGGTCTCACGTCAAAGGATGCAAAAGCGTTGAATAATAAAGCAAGGTCTATCATACTTCAACAATTGTTAGAAGCTCATAAAAATTAAAAAAGCCGCTCTTGGCACAGAGCAGCTTTTTCATCATTATTGCACTTCTGCAATAACTACCTAACCAACTAAAAAATCTAAAACTTAAAGCTAAATCCTGTATAAACTCCAATAAAATAAGGCCTAAAATCGCCAGAGGTATTGGTAAATGTGTTTATTTGATACTTGAACATCGGCTCAAGATTTAGCTTAAGTGTATGTGATATGTTATAGTTAAATCCAAGTCCGAAATTGGCACTATAACTCGTGCTATTGATATTATTTGCTTCGCCCAAGAGCGATCTTTCATTATTTAAAACAGTATAAACTTCATTGTCATTAAGGAAAAGTGTACTAAATCCTCCAATGACGTTCAGTCCAAATTTGCTATTGATAATGCTGTATTCTACTTCTAAAGGGACTTCAATATAACCAAACTGCTGTTCCAATGCACCGTTAACGTTGGAGACCATAAACTGTGGTGCCGAGTTTGAATTGATGTTTGAAGTACTCATATATGCATCTGCTTTTCGTTGACTCGCAAAATCGATATTCTGTATTTCCTTATTGCCATAGTTTCCATTAAAACTGTTGATGTCACTAAAGGCTATGACCCCATCGGTACTATAGCCCAAAGCCACCTTGTTAACCCCGGCTCTAATTTTGATTTTATCATTGATAGCATAACTGCCATTAATGCCATAACTCATATTGACTTCGCCGCTTTTGCTATTATTTACAAATTGACTGGAAATAGTAGAGCCTTTACCTAAACTGTTAAAATAAACAGGTGCCACATTTGGGGTAATGTTCCACCTGTTTGGTTGCTCTTTTTTTTCTTCTTCATTTGTCGAATTGGCTTTGGCAATAGCCTCTTCAATACTTTCTTCTTTATTGTTTAAAGCGATGATATCTTTGTTTTCTTTTATCGCTTCAGTGTCCTTTGCTAAGTTTTGATCAGTAACCTTAGCAATCAGGGATTGATCTTTCTCAGTTTTTAAGATAGCCTTGTTCTTTTCATTATATAGTTCTGTAGTGTTTTGATTAAGATCAGGTAGATTTGGGGTGTTTTTTGCGACAGTTTCTTCTTTGATGTTTGAAACAGGCGACTTATTATTTTTAGTGACAGTTACTTCATCTTGAAAATTGGAAGAATTTGTAGTACTTCTTCCAGAGTTCTCGTTAGCTATTTGATTAGCGGTTTTATCGCGATCGTTTAATTTCTTTTTCTGAAGGTCATTTTCGAAATTGCCACCTTCAGATTGCTCAGTATTTGCTATCGTAGTGGAAGGATCACTTTGACTCGCATTATTTTTAGTGTCATCAACACCTATTGTTCTGGTAGATTCATCCGAACCACCCGTGTTGTCTGTACCGACTACTTTGTTTTCAGGATTGTTAAATCCTTCACCACTATTAAAAACATTGCCAACGGTTAACATCAGTACCAACACGGCTGCAACACCAGCTGCAAACCACCATAAAGGAATCACGCGACGTTTGCGCTTGTCTTCATGTAATGCCTTGTGGATATTTTCCCATACAGCATCATCAGGAGTGGCTTCAAAATTTTTGAATTTCTCCTGAAAAAGGCGGTCTATATGTTTTTTATCATTCATTTATAAACTTTGCGAGTTGGTTCGCACTTTATATTGTTCTATTTTCTCTTTTAAAATCATTCGCGCTCTTGAGAGGTTTGATTTTGAAGTTCCCGTTGAAATACCCAGCATATCGGCTATTTCCTGATGTGAATAGTCATCTAGGACGTAAAGGTTAAACACCAGTCTATACCTGTCGGGCAATTCCTGTATGATGCCTAAAAGAAAATCAAGACTTATTTCATCGTCATCAATTTCAACGGCGACATCTTCTATCTGATCCTCATTGACAATATCAAAAACACCTACACTTCTGTAGCGCTGAAGCGCCGTGTTGATGGTGATACGTTTCATCCAACCTTCCAAAGAACCTTTATGGCTAAACTGATCAATCTTTTTAAAAATGGTCACAAAAGAGTCCTGCAGATTATCTTGTGCCTCTGCATAATTTTTGGAATACTTAAGGCAAAGCGAAAATATTTTACCCGAAAAGAGCTTGTATATCTGGCTTTGAGCTTTAGCATCGTTTTTTTTACAATTGATAATGAGTTGTTCTAAACTCACAGTTCTAAGATTAGTGTTTCATTTATGCTTCAGGTTCTACTACAGGCACTTCTACAATATAATATAAATCTGTTCCGCTATCATCCTTCCCTTGCCAAAATTTAAAGATATAGGTCCCATTATTGGTTACCTTAAAATTGAAGGTCGCTTCCACTTCTGCTTCTTCGGCAAGACCACAATTTTGATTTGGATACACCGAATTGACAACCGCAACGGTGCGTTGATTCAATTCGCGAGTGTAGTAAAAATCAAAAAAGACATAACATCCGGCAGGTCGGATATATTTTACTGTAATAGGGTAAATTTCGCCAAGAACAAATTCTTCTGGAATTACAACGCTTTCTATCGGGAGTATTTCGTTATAGAAATCATTGGAATCATCAATACTACAAGATGTTAATGACAATATTGCAACACATAATAAAACTAACTTTTTCATAAAATTTTTGATTTAGGATATATTTTCTTTTTCATTATATAGATGCGCATTAATCTTAAAGGTTGCGTCATGATATAAAAAAAATCCCTTTATCGAGGGATTTTTTATTTAAATAATAAAACAAGTCAACCACTTCGGTTTAATCATCACTAGAAGTGGCTGCTTTGGCGATGACCCTTACCTTAGCTTCCAATTCATCCATGAGTTCTGGATTGTCTTTTATTAAAGTTTTTACGGCATCTCTACCTTGACCAAGCTTTGTATCTCCATAACTGAACCAAGATCCACTTTTCTTTATGATTTCATTTTCAACGGCAATATCCAAAATCTCGCCCACCTTAGAAATTCCTTCACCATACATAATATCAAACTCAGCCATCTTAAATGGTGGCGCCACTTTATTTTTCACCACTTTAACACGCGTTTTGTTACCTGCAACACTGCCGTCTGTTTCCTTAATTTGGGTAGAGCGCCTGATATCCAATCTTACAGAAGCATAGAATTTCAAGGCGTTACCACCTGTTGTGGTTTCAGGATTACCAAACATTACTCCAATTTTTTCACGTAATTGGTTAATGAAGATTACTGTACAATTGGTTTTACTGATTGAACCTGTCAGTTTTCTTAAGGCTTGTGACATCAATCGTGCATGTAGACCCATTTTTGAGTCGCCCATTTCGCCTTCAATTTCACTTTTTGGCGTCAATGCTGCAACAGAATCTATCACCACAATATCAATGGCACCTGAACGGATTAGGTTGTCGGTAATTTCTAATGCCTGTTCTCCATTATCAGGTTGGGAAATGATCAGGTTTTCTAAGTCTACACCCAATTTTTCGGCATAAGTTCTGTCAAAAGCATGTTCAGCATCAATAAATGCTGCAATCCCACCAGCCTTTTGAGCTTCGGCGATGGCATGCAAGGTCAGGGTTGTTTTACCTGAAGATTCTGGTCCGTATATTTCAATAACCCTTCCGCGCGGATAACCACCCACACCCAATGCAATGTCCAATCCTAGTGAGCCTGAGGAGATAGCCTCAACATCCACCACGGCCTGATCACTCATTTTCATAACTGTCCCTTTGCCATAGGCTTTATCCAACTTGTCTAAAGTCAGTTTTAGGGCTTTTAATTTTGCGTCTTTTTCACTACTCATTTGTCGTTCTTTTTCTAATTTTTATTGAAGCTAAAATACGACTTTTTTTCATCTTAGGAATTTTTAGGACGCAACCTTTTTATAGTTTGCGCATCTACCTAATAGGATTGGAAAATCTTGCTATGAAATGGGTCACTTTATATGAGTGACAACTTTGATCTGACTTTTAATAAGCTTTAAAATGTAACAGATGAAGTTTTTTAAGAAAATTATTTTTAACAGCGCATTGGGCGTTTCAATTGCTATCTGTCTGAATGGTAATTGTAAAGCCGATGGAGGTTAGCTCGTGAGCTATTTTATAAATGGAAATTTAAAAAAATAGTAATAACGAGTTAGTCCTCGAAAAGCACCTGAGATGGAATCTTTGGTGCTTTTTTGTTTTGATGTGGAATGAAAAGAGACGAGAATTCAATGAATTTCTCCCAGATTGCAAAGGTTTTCGCAGAAGTCTTAAAAGGAATACTTGTCATCTTTAAAATCGAATAGTAAATTTTGGATTCGTCTAATAATTTTCCACTACTCACTATCCACTCATAACTCTAAACTCTTTTTTCCCTATCTTTGCCCAACTTTAACCTTAAAAAATTAGTATAGCATGCAACTGTACAATAACTTAAGCGCTAAAGAAAGAGCAGAACTCATTGCGCAAGCTGGAAAAGACCGCTTGACCCTCTCTTTCTATGCCTATGCCAAAATTGGCAATCCAGAAACTTTTAGAAATCATCTGTTTTTAACTTGGAACGAGCTTGATGTCCTGGGACGCATCTATGTGGCCCATGAAGGCATTAATGCCCAATTATCTGTTCCGGCGGATAACTTTGAAGCTTTTAAAGCTCATCTAGACAGTATTTCGTTCTTAGCTAATGTGCGACTCAATATCGCCATTGAGCATGATAATTTTGCGTTTTTAAAACTGAAAATCAAGGTACGGGATAAGATTGTAGCGGACGGACTGAATGACGACACTTTTGATGTGACTGACATTGGCGTTCATGTAAATGCTGAACGATTCAATGAGCTTATTGAAGACGAGAACACTATTTTGGTGGATATGAGAAACCATTATGAAAGTGAAATAGGCCATTTTAAAAATGCCGTTACACCAGATGTGGATACGTTTAGGGAGTCTTTGGATATTATTGAAGAAGATTTAAAAGACCATAAGGAAGATAAGAATTTGGTGATGTATTGCACTGGGGGTATCCGATGCGAAAAAGCAAGCGCTTACTACAAACATAAAGGTTTTAAAAATGTGTTTCAATTGGAAGGTGGCATCATCAATTATGTGAGACAGATCAATGAAAAAGGTCTTGAAAATAAATTTATTGGAAAGAATTTTGTGTTTGATCAGCGTCGGGCAGAACGAATTTCTGACGATGTGATTGCACATTGCCACCAATGTGGAGCCCCGGCCGATTTGCATACCAACTGTGCCAACGATGCCTGTCATCTGCTCTTTATACAATGTGAGGCGTGCAAAGAAAAAATGGATAATTGTTGCTCGACAACCTGCATGGAAGTTCATCATTTGCCTTATGAGGAGCAAAAGGAACTCAGAAAAGGTCAAGGGAATAGTAACGATATCTTTAAAAAGGGACGCGCAGACCATTTGTATTATAAAAAGGACTTGAGAAATATATTTGAACATTTTGAATCTCCCAAATCCTAAAATAGAATGATACAATCTATAGAATTAATGGCTCCTGCAGGGAATTTTGAATCTCTACAAGCGGCATTGGATAACGGCACTGATTCCGTATATTTTGGAGTGGAACAGCTTAATATGCGAGCACGAGCCACAGTCAATTTCACGGTAGATGACTTACCGGAAATAGCGAGACGGTGTAAAGCGGTCAATGTACGGACTTATTTGACCTTAAATACAATCATTTACGATCACGATTTATCCATTGTTAAAACTTTATTGAAAGAGGCCAAAGCGGCAAACATTACAGCTGTTATAGCTATGGACCAAGCTGTTATTGCCGCAGCACGCGCTATGGAGATGGAGGTTCATATTTCCACTCAGTTAAATGTGACCAATATCGAAACTGTGAAGTTTTATGCCATGTTTGCTGATACTATGGTTTTAAGTCGTGAGCTGAGTTTAAGACAAGTCAAGTATATTACAGATCAAATTGAAAAAGAGAACATTACAGGGCCATCTGGGCGTCTTGTCGAAATTGAAATCTTTGGACATGGAGCCTTGTGCATGGCCGTTTCAGGGAAGTGCTATATGAGTTTACACGCGTACAATTCTTCAGCGAATAGAGGAGCCTGTAAGCAAAATTGCCGAAAGAAGTATACCGTTATCGATCAGGAAACAGGTTTTGAGATGGAATTGGATAACGAATACATCATGTCTCCCAAAGATTTGTGTACGATTGACTTTTTAGATGAAATTATTCAGTCAGGCATTAAAGTCTTGAAAATTGAAGGAAGAGGACGCGCTCCGGAATATGTAGCTCATGTTATCAAGGCTTATCGTGATGCTATTGATAGCGTTGCTGATGGAACATATAGCAAAGACAAAGTTGTTGGCTGGATGCGGGAACTTGAAAAAGTTTACAATCGTGGTTTTTGGAGTGGTTATTATTTGGGCCAAAAACTTGGGGAATGGAGTAAGGGCTCAGGGTCACATGCCACTCAGAAGAAAGTATATATTGGAAAAGGCGTACATTATTATCCGAAGGCAAAAATTGGAGAATTTAAAATTGAAGCTTATGATCTTAATGTAGGCGACACCATTTTAATCACAGGACCATCTACAGGAGCCAAAGAAATGCAGGTTGATGAAATGATGGTCAACACAGTAAGGGTTGGATCAGGAACAAAAAATGACTTAGTGACTATTCCATTGGAATTTAGAATTAGGCCTTCTGATAAGTTGTACAAAATTGTTGAAAATAAAGTAGAAGTGTAATGGTCATTGTCACTTTACAGCGCAACAAATGTATTGGGTGTAATTATTGTGTCGAATTGGCACCGAACCAATTTCAAATGTCAAAAAAAGATGGAAAAACAGTATTGCTCCACGCACATGAGAAGAAAGGATTTTACACCTTAAAATCTAACGACCATACTATTCTTGAAGCTTGTGAAAACGCCGCTAAGGCCTGTCCTGTTAAAATTATTAGCGTGAAAGTTAGTAACTAAGATTTTATAGCAGATTGGTTGTGGTGCCAGCTGCATTTGAGTATTGGTATGGGTCACTTTTCAATTTAAGTGATCGCTGATAAAATTCAAACACCTATCTAGTACGAAAGATTACATCTGTGCAGGCGTGGTTTAATTAAATCAAAACAATTACTCCTGCGCCTGCGAAAAGTTGAATACAATATCTTATGTTGAACAAGAGATGTTTTGCCAAGGGGTCATTGCAACATGAATAGTATTTTTAAAAAATTAAATTGGTCTGCATTTGTTTTATAAAAAGACCGGCACACTATTCTTGTGATTATAGAACGATATCCGTTTGGGTACAGTCGAAATTGTGGGTTACTTCTCGACTGTACTCGAATGGATCACTGTGCTATTCTTTGATCAACTTAATGGTTTTTTGCTCGTTGTTGACGCCTTCCAATCGTAAAAAGTATAAACCTTTTGATAAAGATTCCAGATTGATTTCTTTGATGCTTTCTATATCATTTGTTTTGGTCATTACTGTTTTACCGAGGATATCCACCAAGGACACTTTTTTGATATGACTATTGGATTGAATATTGACCACATCATTAAATGGATTAGGATATATGGAAACGTTATCAAAATTAGAGTCTTCAACACTCAATGTACCCACTGTAAATTTATGGTCTACAATTTGGCCTTGATAGGTTGCCCGCCAAGTCCATTCACCAGGCAATGATGGAGCAGTGATGATCCAATACCAATACGAACTCGAGTAATTGTCAACCAAGTTATAATCCCAATCATTATATATAGTTCCATTTGGTCTTAAAACTTCGAGATCAATCGTGGTTCCTGCAAGTTGATCTCTTAAATAAACAGCGAGATGGACTTTTTCACCAGGTGCAAAAGCGTTTTTTTCATTTGTCGTTTCCTGATCTGGACAGGTGGGAAATACCGGAGGTGCCGAATGCGTTAATACCGCATTAATATTTGTGTTTACATACGGTTTTTGATTCTGCCACCAAGAGTCTGTATTCATATTATTACAATTACCGGCATATGGATCTACCAAAACATCCTGTCCTACGCCATTCAATTCAACCTCTGAATAGACTTCGAAATGTAAGTGTGGCCCTGTTGAATTGCCAGAACTCCCCACGATGCCAAGATATTCACCGCGTTCTACGGTATCTCCTATATTCTTCGATGTTGGGGAATCTTTTTTCATATGACCGTAAAGCGCCACACTTCCGTCGGCATGTTGTACATATACGGCATTCCATGTGTTGCTATTGAAGGTACAGCTTCTATCAAATTGTGTTCTGCCTATCGCAATAATTTGTCCAGGAGCGGCCGCTACAATCTCCGCCTCATCATTATCCATCATTTTCCAAGAAAATGGCCAGGTATAGATATCGACGCCCATGTGGTTATAACCATCATTAGTGTCGTAAGTTTTCGCTCCACAATTATAGTCAAGAAGTTGGTTTGGAAATTCAGGATTATGATCAACATAGTTTGAAATGGCCCAAACATCATTGTATGGTGCGCCATCCTTCATTTTTACTGGCCAACTAAATAGGGTTGTAGGCGCTCGTTTTTGTGCCTCATTATGAATCAATCTGTTTTGGGATTTTAATAGCGAGATATTTGATTTAATATCGTTGAGGACTTCTTCGCGTTGTTCATCAGTCAAACATTGCGTTCTATTTTCGTTAAAATTATATTCGCCTCCTACCGCGTTTAAAGAAACCTCTTGGGAAAAGGATTGACTTGAGCATAATAGAAAACTAAATAAAATCAGTTGGGTAAAGTTAATTTTCATAATGATAGTGTTTATTGGTTATCTTAAAGAGCATCGGGTTCATGTTAAAATGTGAGCAAAAAAATTGTTGAATTTTTAATATTTGTTTTATAAATGTATAAAACAATCTGTAATCTATTGCTATAAAGACGGTTATAATTTTTTAATGGTTTTCAATCAGTAACATGATCTTCAATTACATAACTGAAATAAATAATCTTATCTTTACGTTTTAAAATACGATGGCTTGGCAATTTCATAAAAATAAGATTTTTTGGTGTCCAAAGTCATAATTTATTAATCCTCATTCGTTACCAAACGAATTATATATATACATAACATGAGTTGTAACAGTTGCTCAACCGGAAAAGGTGGACAACCAAAAGGATGCAAGAACAATGGTACCTGTGGCACAGATAGCTGCAATAAATTAACTGTTTTTGATTGGTTGGCCAACATGTCTCTCCCGGAAGGCCAAGAGCCTTTTATTGGTGTTGAAGTGCGTTTTAAAAATGGACGTAAAGAATATTTTAGGAATACGGAAAATTTAAGTTTAAGCATAGGTGATGTTGTTGCCACCCAGGCCCAATCTGGCCATGATATTGGTATGGTCACTCTTACCGGAGAATTGGTAAGGATCCAAATGAAACGGAAAAACATTAAAATTGACGACGAAGAAAAGGTTTTGAAAATCTACCGAAAAGCATCCCAACGGGATATTGATGTATGGTCTGATGCACGCGATAAGGAAGAGCCTATGAAAGTCAAAGCGCGTCAATTTGCCATTGATTTGAATTTGCAGATGAAAATCTCTGATATTGAATATCAGGGAGATGCCAGTAAAGCCACGTTTTATTATACTGCTGAGGAACGTGTAGATTTTAGGGAGTTAATAAAGTTGTTTGCCAAAGAATTCCGTACCCGAATTGAAATGAAACAGGTGGGCTTCCGTCAAGAAGCTGCACGTCTTGGTGGTATTGGGTCGTGCGGACGCGAATTATGTTGTTCTACATGGTTGACTGATTTTAGATCAGTGAGCACCTCAGCGGCACGTTATCAGCAATTGTCCTTGAATCCGTTAAAATTAGCAGGCCAATGTGGTAAATTGAAATGTTGTCTCAACTATGAGCTGGACTCCTATATGGATGCACTAAAAGACTTTCCTAAAATGGATGTCAAACTTTATACTGAAAAAGGGACTGCAATTTGCCAAAAAACTGATATTTTTAGAGGGTTCATGTGGTATGCTTATGAGGGCGAATGGATGAATTGGCACAAATTGACCACCGAACAGGCCAACGAAATTATTGCCTTAAATAAGAAAAGAGAAAAAGTAGCAAGCTTAGAAGAATACGCTTCCGAATTGATTGAAGACGTAAAGTCTGATTTTGGAAATGTAGTTGGACAAGATAGTTTGACTCGCTTTGATGCACCAAGACGCAATAAGAGTAAACGCAGAAATCCGAAAAGAAAACCTAAAAGGGCAGAAGTGCAAAAGCAGGGTGGCGAAGCCAAAAAACCGCAAAATAAATCGACTCAAAAAACCGGTCAGAAGAAACGCAGAAAACCAAACCCTAATAAATCCAATCCGAACGATGCCAAATAAATTTTCTTGGATACTTTTAACGGCCGTACTTTTGGTGTACAGTTGTGATTCCAATCAAATTTTTGACCAATATAAATCGGTGCCCAATCAATGGAACAAGGATAGCCTAATTTCCTTTCAGGTGACACCTCCAGATTCGACAAGGCTTTACAACTTATTCATCAACATCAGAAATACCAACGACTATAAATTCAGTAATTTATTTTTGATTACTGAAATAAATTTTCCACATGGAAAAACCATTAAGGATACTTTGGAATATCAAATGGCAAAACCTGACGGAACACTTATGGGATCAGGATTTACAGACATTAAGGAAAATAAATTATGGTTTAGGGAAGCCGTTAAATTTGATGAGGTTGGAGAATATACCATAACCATTCAGCACGCCATGCGTAATAATGGCGAGGTTAACGGCGTTGATAACTTAGAAGGTATTACAGATGTGGGCTTCAGAATTGAACCTGCGACAAATTAATTTAGATTATGGCAAAAAAGAAAGCTGACACCCAAGATTTTTCCAAATATATCAGATGGTTTTGGTTGACCATTGTAGGAGGCGTATTATTAGTTGTTTTTGTTTTTTTATTGGCTTCATGGGGTGTTTTTGGTGAAATGCCAGATCATACGCGATTGGAAAATCCGACGACCAATTTGGCTACTGAAATTATTTCTTCAGATGGCGAATTAATTGCAAAAATATATCATAATGATAACCGTACTCCAGTAGAATACTCAGACTTGCCCCAGCATTTGGTCGAGGCGTTAATTGCTACTGAAGATGTGAGATATAGAGAGCATTCCGGAATTGATGCTAGAGGCACGTTAAGGGCTATATTTACCTTAGGAAAGGGCGGTGGTGCCAGTACGATTTCCCAGCAATTGGCAAAACAATTATTTCATGGCGAAGGCTCAAAGGACATTTTGGGTAGAATTACCCAAAAAGTTAAGGAATGGATCATTGCCATCCGTTTGGAACGCCAATACACCAAAGAGGAAATAATTGCCATGTACTTCAATATCTATGATTTTGGAAATAATGCTGCCGGGATTCGTAGTGCGGCCAGAATTTATTTTGGGAAAGAGCCTGTGAATTTGGATATTAAGGAATCGGCCATGTTGGTTGGGATGTTTAAAAACTCATCACTTTATAATCCAAGGCCAGCTTGGAATCCTGTAGGTACCAAGAATCGTAGAAATGTGGTGCTTTATCAAATGGAGAAGTACGGTTTTATCGATGAAACCGCAAAAGATTCGCTAAGCAAGTTAGATCTAAGCTTGCGTTATTCGCCAGAATCGCATCGTGAAGGTTTGGCCACCTATTTCAGGGCTTATCTTACTGAGTTTATGAAAGATTGGATCAAAAACAATCCAAAGCCCGATGGTACCGGACGTTATAGTTTGTATGATGACGGACTGAAAATCTATACCACCATTGATTCCCGTATGCAGCAATATGCAGAGGATGCTGTCCACGAACATATGGCTCGTTTACAAGCCGAATTTTTTCATCAAAATACTCCTGATCGAAACAAAACGGCACCATTTTTAGATTTAAAACCAGATGAAATCTCAAGTCTTCTCAACAGAAGTATGCGTCAATCTGAGCGTTGGCGAAAAATGAAAGCTAACGGCAAGAGTGAAAAGGAAATTTTGGCATCATTTGATGTGCCCACACCAATGACCGTGTTCTCATGGAAAGGCGAGATCGATACGATTATGAAACCCGCAGATTCCATGCGTTATTATAAATCATTCCTACATGCTGGTATGATGTCCATGGAACCCCAAACCGGTCACGTAAAAGCTTGGGTGGGCGGTATTAATTACAGACATTTTCAATATGATCATGTAAAACAAGGAAAACGTCAAGTTGGATCTACCTTTAAGCCTTTTGTTTATGCTACGGCCATTGACCAATTGCATTTGTCGCCTTGTGACACGTTTCCAAATACAAAAATAACTATTGAAGCCGGCAAATATGGCAATCCGTTGCCATGGAGCCCTGATAACTCTGATAGAAAGTATGGTGGATTCAGAACTTTAAAAAACGCCTTGGCTAACTCAATCAATACCATAACCGCACGACTTATGGATAAGGTGGGTCCACAACCTGTAATTGATATGGCAAAAAACTTGGGAATTGAATCCGAAATCCCCCCAGTTCCTGCCATTGGATTGGGAACACCAGATTTGAGTGTTTATGAAATGGTAGCCGCTTATGCCACATTTGCCAATAAGGGCGTCTATACTAAGCCGGTGATGGTGATGCGTATAGAAGATAAAAATGGCACCGTCCTCTACCAATTTACTCCAGAAACAAAAGATGTGCTGAGTGAAGAGGTGGCTTATGTGACCACTAACCTTCTGGAAGGAGTCACCCAATCTGGCTCAGGAGCTCGTTTAAGAACAGTAGGTGCTGAGAAATGGAACCCTGTGTACAAAGAAATCATGACAGGCTATCCTTATGCGTTTACAAACCCTATTGCCGGAAAGACTGGAACCACCCAAAACCAAAGTGACGGATGGTTTATTGGGATGGTACCCAACTTGGTCACAGGCGTTTGGGTTGGAGGCGAGGAACGTGCCACCCGTTTTAGAAGTCTTGCCTACGGACAAGGGGCCTCGATGGCCTTGCCGATTTGGGGGCTTTATATGAAAAAATGTTATGCCGATAAAAATCTTGATGTGTCCACGGGCGAATTTGAACGTCCTGAAAATCTTTCCATAAATGTAGATTGCAGTAAGAAGGCTGATGACACGTCATCTGATGCTGACGGCATTGATGATCGTCTGGATTTTTAAAACCTTCATGTCATCATATTACAAAATAAAAAACGGTAAGTCTTTCTTGCCGTTTTTTTTGTATGTGTCAGAATAGACAAGGCTTACTAAATCAATGACAATTCCCTAAAGGTAAATGATTTTGAATAGTCACACCTTGAACCCTCTCAAATCATTTTAGATTGACTATTTAATTTCGTAATTTTAAAACTACAAAAATAAGACTCATGATTAATAAAAAAGTAGCAAACGTTACGGAAGCCATGCAAGGGGTTAAAGACGGTATGACCCTTATGGTGGGTGGTTTCGGGCTTTGTGGAATTCCTGAAAATGCCATTAATAACCTCGTGAAAATGAATGTGAAGGGACTCACTTGTATTTCCAATAATGCTGGGGTGGATGATTTTGGTTTGGGTTTGTTATTGCATAAGCGCCAGATTAAAAAAATGATTTCTTCTTATGTGGGCGAAAACGACGAGTTTGAACGGCAAATGCTCAGCGGAGAACTAGAAGTGGAGTTGGTGCCACAAGGCACACTTGTGGAGCGATGTAGAGCGGCGCAATCTGGCTTCCCCGCCTTTTTTACCCCTGCCGGATATGGAACCGAGGTAGCAGAAGGAAAGGAAATCCGCGAGTTTAACGGAAAAATGTATGTTTTAGAAAAAGCATTTGAGGCAGATTTTGCATTCGTCAAAGCGTGGAAAGGAGATGCCGCTGGCAATTTAATATTTAAAGGGACCGCCAGAAATTTTAATCCCTCCATGTGTGGCTCCGCTAAAATCACAGTTGCTGAGGTTGAAGAATTGGTTCCTGTTGGAAGTTTGGATCCCAATCAAATCCATATTCCGGGAATATTTGTCCAACGTATTTTTCAAGGTGAAAAATATGAAAAGCGAATTGAACAATTAACGGTTAGAAAGAGGGTATAAGTAAAATTGTTAAGATTTTATCATTCATAAAATATAGCTTTGAATTGAAAAACGAAGAAATATTGCAATAAATTCATGATTCCCTCCCGATAGTTATCGGGATCGCGGGAATGAAATAACTTTAAAAAAATGTTAGACAAAATAGGAATTGCAAAGCGCATAGCGCAAGAAGTTCAAGATGGGTATTATGTCAACTTAGGCATAGGCATCCCAACTTTGGTTGCCAATTATGTAAGAGACAATATAGAAGTTGAATTCCAAAGTGAAAATGGCGTTTTAGGCATGGGGCCTTTCCCTTATGAAGGAGAAGAAGATGCAGATCTCATCAACGCAGGTAAACAAACCATCACTACCTTGCCTGGAGCCAGCTTTTTTGACTCCTCATTGAGCTTCTCAATGATTAGGGGACAACATGTGGATTTGACGATATTAGGCGCTATGGAGGTGTCTGAAGAAGGTGATATTGCCAATTGGAAGATTCCGGGTAAAATGGTGAAAGGCATGGGAGGTGCCATGGATTTGGTTGCCAGTGCCAAAAACATCATTGTCGCCATGATGCATACCAATAAAGCAGGGGAATCCAAATTATTGAAAAAATGTAGCTTACCACTTACGGGTGTGGGATGTGTAAAAAAGATCGTGACCAATTTGGCTGTTTTGGAGGTTACTGAAGATGGATTTAAACTGTTGGAACGCGCTCCGGGAATATCCGTTGAAGATATCAAAAAGGCTACCGAAGGCAAATTGATTGTAGAAGGAGAGATTCCCGAGATGGTCTTATAGAAGATAGACTACATTTAGGATTTTCAGCCACGACTACACGAATTCAATCATTATTGGAACTTGTGTACTAGTGGTTTTTTTTATTTTCATAATTGACATTTGATCAAGTAGTTAGGTAGAGATTTTATAAAAAAAGGAATTTTTGGGTGCTCTGGGTAGTGTGGTTTAAAGATGTATTGATCAACCATAAGAATCATCAGTTTACGGACATTAATACTTGTAAGATTATTCTTAGTAACTATGGTTAAATGTTAAATAAAAATGTATTTCATCGAATAATTATGATTTTAAACTGATTTATTCAAAAAAAGTTACATATTTACAAAACCTAATTAAAACAAACCAATTAACCGAATTTACCATAAACCTAACTTATGATTAGCCCCAAATCTACCATAATTTTTGACTTATGAATACCGCTCCAAATCTACCAAAACCTACATTATCTGAAAGCAAATTATTTGAGACCTTTCAAAAAACATTAAAATTACTTAAAGGTATTTTAATGCTCACAAAAAAGATATTCATGCTTTAACCCAAGCCCCAGGGGCAAAGCATGAATTTTTTGTGAGGAATTTCACACCCTTAGGCTCCAAAGTTATTTTGTGGATCTCACGCAGATCATGGTATTAAGAGATGACAGAATATTTCCCCACAATTTTGCGAGAGAAATTTGCTACATCCTCTTTAAATTCTTTTTTAAATGTTTGCTACGAAAAGTTTTTTAGCATCTTAAAATTTGAGCAAATGCTCAAGAGGAATTACAGCATCAATTGACGATTATTATTAGAATACGGTTCTGCGAGAATGAGCCACTTTTACGGGAGACTATTCAAATATGTTTAATCTCACTGTTATCCAAAATTGAATCTCCACGCAATCTTAAGAAGATTTGTGCCACTGCAATCGTATCTTTTTCGCAATAGACAACGATTCGGTCAATATCATTATCCTCATAATATACTCTTCGTACTTCACTTCCATCTATATCATCCTTAGGTGAGGGAATCCCGAGCACGTTGGTCAATAATTTTAATGAGGTATAGTTTTTATAATCGCCAAATTTCCATAAATCCATGGTATCCAAATGCGGAACTTCCCATGGTTTTTTACCAAAGAGATTCAATTTATAGGGCAATTCGATATTGTGAATGATCATACGCCTTGCGATATATGGAAAATCAAATTCCTTCCCATTATGGGCGCACAATAAATGTTTGGCTTGACTAAAATGAGAAATGACTAAATGTTTAAAATCCTTGAGAATTTTGGTCTCATCACCATAAAATGAGGTTACTCTAAATGTCCTGATATCGCCTTGAAATTTAAAATATCCTACTGAAATACATATAATTTTTCCAAACTCGGCCCAAATGCCTGCACGTTCATAAAAATCTTCCGCAGAAATATCTGCTCTTTGGTATTTGGATTTGAGTTCCCAAAGGTCTTGTTTGATTTTGTCTAAATCTGAGAAATGACGGGTTTCTGGAACCGTTTCAATATCCAGGAATAAGATGTCTTCGAGATTGAGTTTGCTGATCATCATCCCTTCCCGCGAAGGCGGGAATCTTTTTAATTAATATGCTTTTTATATTCGTTGTGTCTCTCTAATCTTGGTCCATCATCGCATAAGCCTCATCAATATACGCATAAATATCGTCCGTAAACGGTGGGCCGTCATAATCAACCTTAAGAGACCTATGCCCCAAACGCACGATAATTACGTTATCATCAGGCTGGACGATGACATACTGACCTAAATGACCACGCATCATAAAAAAGTCTCTTCCATGATAATTTTGAATCAGCCACCATCCGTAACCGTACTCTGGGCCATCTGAAAAACGAGGTTTGATGGATTTGGCAACAAAGGCAGAATCTAAAATCTGTTTGCCATTCCATCTTCCGTGATCTTTGAATAGTTTTCCATAGCGTGCAAAATCCTTGGCATTGCTGGTAATACAGCAATAGGCTTTGACCAAATCATGAGCTTCACTGTCCACTTGCCAAAGGGTTGAATTCTCTGAACCCAAAGGTTTCCAGAAAGACTCAGATAAATAATCGTACATTTTTTTGCCTGTTGCCTTTTCAATCACCATGGCCAATAATTGAGTATCACCACTGGCATATTTGAATTTTTGTCCGGGTTCATCCTCCATTTTCAATCCTAAAATCACCTTGGCTAAATCGTCATCAAAATATGCCCGTGTGGTAATGGATAATGGCGAGTAGTAAGCTTCATCCCAATTGGTTCCGGAACTCATGGAAGATAGATCACCAACCGTCATTTTTGCGGCTTTTCCTTCGCTAAATTCTGGAAAGAAATCGCCAACCGGTTGGTCCAAGCTCTTTATGTGACCTTGTTCAATGGCTTTTTGCATTAATCCCGAGACGTAACTCTTGGCCATAGAAAAGGAGTTGGTCTTGGAGTTTTCATCAAAGCCGCCATAATAATTTTCAAACCAAATACTATCGTTTTTGATGATGACGTAAGCAATAGTTCCCAAATTAGTATTGATTTTTTGGAGTGCTTCTGTTTCTTTGACAGAATTGTATGCAGCATGATTTGGCCAGGGTTGAGGTGTGCCATTTGCCACTTCTTCATTATCAAACTCTTTATAGTCTTCTAAATAGGCCGTCGTATGACCTTTGAGATAAATGGTTCTCACGGCTTTTAATAAGTAATTAGTGTCAGTGATGTACAAAATCGCTACTATGAGCACAAGTAAGATGATGATCCATTTAAGGAACTTTTTGAGAAATTTCATAAGTTGGTGTTTAGAGGACTAAATATAGGGAATTTGTTTATGATAATTCGATGTGCGATTGATTCATCATTTTAAAAGGTTGGAATGTTATCACACAGGTATATAAATAATGAGAATCTTTAATGGTAGGGCGTTTCGTTAAATTGATAATCTAACAAAAAAGCTTAATTCATTATGTCCTCCTATAATCATATAGCTTCGCACTTCCGCAATTTTCTTGTTCAAGTGCAACTTGTACTGTGTCTTTACATTTTTATTTAAATATCTATTTATTATGATCATCGAATATTATTCACTACTTGACTTAGTAAAATCAAGAGTGTGGTTATAAGGTTATTAGTGTGGAGCGTGCTTATTTTTTTATTTAGAAACTTCTATGTAACCTTTCATTATGGGTGTTTTGTATGGTAGGTTGAAATAAAAATGATGACATTTTTAAAGTTTAGGGATGTTTATATAGCGTTTAGTTAAACAATTTTTAAAACTTTAATTCTTATGGAAACAATTAGGCACATTTCAATTATTATTTTTCTTATCACATTTGTGACGAGCTGTGATAGAGATGACGAACCAAACATTCCGCAAAATAACATTGACGCTCCAACTATAGATGTAAAAGTAATAGTTCCTGATGGCGTCAATTTGGACTTATCCGAAACCAGATTAATCTCTTATTTAGAAGAGTTTACGGTTGATAGTAAAGGAAATTCAAATGTAATTTTAAATAAGGGTGGGCATAGCTTAGCAGTTTTAATGGACAAAAACAGTTCGATTATAATGATGGGAATGATCTCAGATAACAACACTGAAATTTCTATTAAATCTACTGCTGAGGCTTCGCTATATCTTTCTCTAGGAAAAGTTTTATCTCCTTATGTTATTCAAAGGAAATTTTTAGATGAAACTGATCAACTTCCGTTGCACGAAAATTTTCAAAATGAAATGGAGACCTTATTTAAATCGAACACTACTTTTTTTGAATCTCCAGAATTTATGAAGATGCTTAAAAAGCAAACAGATACTATTATAAATAATGGGCAAAAGGTTGAGGTGTACTCACAAAGGTTAGTAATGGATGGAGCAGATATCCGTAGTGGTATCCAGTTAGAAGAAAAATCAGGAACTACTTTTGCAGTTGCAAATCAATACCGCAGAAGGGCACATGGTTTCTTATATAAGACATCAACCGTTGATAAAAATGACAATAAAAATATACTCATTAACGATATTGTTAAAGATAATGTCAATGCAACTCTAGATATTCCTATAACTCCAACCAAAGGCTTTACTTCGGTAACTGGTACCGTTGCAGATGTGGGATCTGATTTCTTTAGAACTGTAACAGATGATATACCTTTAGAACTTGCCGATAATGATAAGGAAACAAATTATAAATTTAGGGTAGTAGGTCCTGCTTTTCAGCTCTTTGGAATCTCTGGAATGACTAAAGCAGAAATAACTAAATATCGAGAATTGATTTTAGAAACGTTGACATTTGAAGTAGGATTACCCATCTTTTTAGCAATCGTTGGTAATATTGAGATCATAGACGAATTGGATGGAAAAAAGTTAAGTAAATATAAAGATGCCCTGTCTTTATTTTTAGAAACCATTCCTTCTGTAGAAGACGCAATTAAACAAGGTGATTTAAAACTGGCAGTTAATGAATTTATGAAGGCATTGTATAATAATACACTGGCCTCAGGCATGCAAAATGTAATAGAGGTACTACATGGCGAATTGGCAGCATTTGCAGCGACCCAGGGTTCAGACTATTTTGTAAACAATTCGCCTGCTGCAGTTGACTTTGCAGATAGGGCCGCAGCGATATTAAAAGTATTTGATGGCATTATGTTAGCAAATGACGTTACGGTTAGGCAGTTCAATGCCTTAAAAAATAGTTCCCATTTAGAAGAATGGAATCTAAAAACCACAAAAAGTAATGTGACTTTAGCTCTTATTGATAAAACTGCCCTCCGTGGTATCAGTGCGAATATGGAGGCCAAAGTAGAAAATTATGAATTGCCAGGAGGAACTTCTTTTGAATACCATTGGTCAACAACCGGAAAATATGGTATATTAAAAGATGATAATGGAAAAGAAGGCAAAACTATTGTAACCAGTCGTGATAAAGTGAAATATGTAGTTACAGCGTCTGATGATGAGATAACCGACGAATCCTATGATGGTCTGTTACTCGAGGTATTTACAAAAAAAGGACCAACGTTAACAAAGATTAATAGTGACAAAGATACTGTTCAGGTAAGAACACATGGTTTAAGATTAAAGCCAGATGGAATAACCATTAGCGGTAATACTAACCTGAAAATGTACGTTAGGTATAACGATGGAAGTAATATTATGGGAGCAAACTCTGACAGTGATTATAGGATAGTATGGACTACTTCAGGAACTAATGGATATTTTAGTGAAAGTGGAAGAAGCACAATTACCACTGTTAATCAAACATCTGTCAATTACAAGTGTACCAACTGGGTAACAGAAAGAAGTTCAGAATCATTTACAGCTCGTGTTTATTCAAAGTTGAAAGGTGAACCAGACAGCAAATACCGTATTCTTGATGAAGTTAAAGCTACAATTACCATCGAAAATGATGATAACAAAAAAATATTCTATGTGCCTGTAATTCTTAAAGAACATTCTTGGTCTAATGGTGATGGATTAAGTTTGGAAAACACCTATGCATTTAAGCCTATTTCTCCTCCAGCAAATAAGGAAATTGTAAACTATAGATTAACAATAATGGAAAATTGGCCAGAACCTATTCCTCGTTGTACAGGTTTAAGTAAAACTTGGTATCCAGGAAATGAAGCGAAGGATTTAGATGAAGATGGAGAATATGCTCTTATTTGTGGTAGTTCTCAGACTACCAATCCAGAGACTATTGCAAGAATTAGAGCAATAAAAAGAAGGGGCTATGCCAAAGTGGTGGTAACTTTTAAACCAAAAAATTGAAACAACCTCTAATGATCCTGTTTTATTCAATTTTACTAAAATTGGTTAACAATGCGACTATGTACAAATAATGTGAAGAGTGGATATTTAAAATTGGCAATAAATTATATAATATCTCTATGTTGATAAACAGAAAGCTGTGATCGCTTTAAAAATACGTTATCATCTGAGTTCGTTGGGTTTCATTAAAATGGAAAGATAAATTCTCAAAATAAACTTTGTTGCTTAAAAGGACTTTCATGTTCTAAGAGCCATTTTTTACGGTACAATCCACCGGCATAACCGGTCAAACTTCCATCACTTCCAATGACGCGATGGCATGGCACCACAATCCATAAAGGATTTTTACCGTTGGCATTGGCGACCGCTCTTATAGCTTTGACATCTCCCAATTGCTGAGCTAGTTCTAAATAAGAACAGGTTTTTCCGTAGGGAATGGTTTGAAGTGCGTCCCATACCTTTTTCTGAAAGTCTGTACCTTGAGGATTTAGAGCAAGATAGAACTGTGTACGTTTGCCTTCAAAATACTCATTGAGTTGATGGACGCAATCTTCAAGTTCAATGGGAATAATATCCGTCACTTTTTCTTCGGAATTCAAAATGGAAATAGCGCTAATACCGTCTTCATCACCACTAATTTTGGTGAATCCCAAAGGCGATTTGATGATGCAAGTTTCCATTGATGATCATTTTTGGCGTTGTCATTTATAAAATTGGGCTCATCTTCTTAGTTGTCCTGAATTATTCCCAAGCGTTTAGCACGAGCTTCCCAGCTTTTTCTGGCCTGTTTCTGAAGGTCTGCAACATTGTCACTTTCATCCATGATTTCAAGCCCCAATAAGGTTTCAATGACATCTTCCATAGTAACCAATCCAGTTACGGTGCCGTATTCATCCACTACCAAAGCCATGTGGTTTTTACTTTCTACTAATTTTTCGAATAGGATCGGGATAGGCAAATTACGCTCAATAATGATGATTTCCCGTCGGATGTCCGCCAGAATTTTATCGTCGTTATCAAGGGCCATCTCTCTATAAATTTCATCTTTGAGCACCAATCCTGTGATATTATCCGGATTTTCAGAATAAATTGGTATCCGTGAAACGCGAAGCTCTTGATTCTCATCAAAAAAGGTTTTTACAGAGGTCTTTTCATCCTCGGAAACCATCATGGTCCGTGGTGTCATGATGTCCTTTGCTAGAATCTTTTTAAAGTTGATGAGGTTTTTAATGATTTTGCTTTCTGACTCCTTAAACACTCCTTCCTCATGGGCAATGTCTGCCATGGCTAAGAAGCTGTCCCGACTTACAGTACTGACATGGGCATTTTTTCCACCAATCAATTTTGTGGTCAATTGCAAGAGCCATAAAATACCTGTGTATTTTAAAGGAAAGATCAAAACATTGAGGGCTTTGGAAGTGAAATTTGCTAAGTTTTTCCAATAAGTAGCTCCAATGGTTTTTGGAATGATTTCAGAGAGAACTAAAATGAGTAAGGTCATAAGTGCAGACACAATCATGATCGAGTTGTCGCCATTTCCAAATACTTTTTCGGCCTGGACACCTACTAGAATGGCTCCCACAGTATGTGCTATCGTGTTAAGTGTTAAAATAGCTATGAGTGGCTGATCGACATCCTTCTTTAATGCCTCCAAAGTAATTGCATACTTCTTGCCTTCTTTCTTCTTTATATTTATGAAAGTGGGAGTTACGCTTAATAAAACCGCTTCTAATATAGAACAGAGGAAGGAAAAGAAAATAGAAATAAATGCATAGAGGAGTAATAAGGTCATTGATTTGAGTGTTTCTTGCTAATTTAAGCATATTCTTAGTTTCTAAATTTAAGTTTTTAAGAAAACAATTAAAAACTAGCACTTAACTTTCTAAAATAATGCTGGTGGTAGGCACTCCATATTGCGAAATGCGCTCAATAAAAGTGATCAAATCTTGATTGTTCTTAAAATAACCAAGAATGCATAAACTATCTTCTCCGGTTACCCGATCGCAACGCTGTACCTCTTCTTGATGGAAAATTTGGTTGTAGGCTGTTCTTAGAGTACTTGATTGGTGGATTTTTAAATTGATATAAGCTTTGGTGGTCACCCCAAGTCTCTCATGATTGAGCTTTAGTGAATATCCTAAAATAATTCCTTTTTCCTCCAATTGCTTCACCCGTTTACCTACAGCGGGTGCAGAAAGTTCCACTTTTTTGCCAATAGTGGCAAACGATTCGCGAGCGTTTCGGCGAAGCATTTGCAGGATTTTTTTATCTATACTATCCATTTGAATCAAAAAAAAATAATGTGATTATATGTTTAATCGAAATTAAATATATAAAAATATTTTTGATTGATAATATAACTGTGTTCTTTAATGCGATTCAATAAAAAGGAATCAAAAAGTCATAAAAAATAAAATAGTTACAAAACAGTCTTTTTTATCTATTCAAAAGTCGGACGACATCCTTCGCAAAGTATGAGGCAATCACGTCGGCTCCAGCGCGTTTTATGGCAGTAATTTGTTCCATCATCACGGCGTCATGGTTTAACCAACCCTTTTCAGCTGCTGCTTTCAACATGGCATATTCTCCAGAAACTTGATACACTGCAACCGGAACATCTACGGCGTTTTTGATTTCGCGTACAATATCCAAATAGCACAATCCAGGTTTGATCATGACCATATCCGCCCCTTCATCTATATCCATTTCAGTTTCCCTGAGCGCTTCAATACGGTTACCGTAATCCATTTGATAGGTAGCTTTGTCTTTGGGTATATTTTTCATATCCACTGGCGCAGAATCCAAGGCATCTCGGAAAGGCCCGTAAAATGCAGAGGCATATTTAGCCGAATAGCTCATAATACCAGTGTCAGTAAAACCTTCATCTTCCAAAGCCTCGCGAATTGCTAAAATCCGACCGTCCATCATATCGCTTGGAGCTACAAAATCGGCACCAGCCTGAGCATGGGATACGCTCATTTCAGCTAAGAGATCTACAGATTCATCGTTTAAGATCATGCCATTCTGTACGATGCCGTCATGTCCATAAGCGGAATACGGATCAAAGGCAACATCAGTCATGACCAACATATCTGGACAGGCATTTTTAACTGTTTTAATGGCGCGTTGCATCAATCCGTTAGCGTTGATAGCTTCTTTGCCTTTATTGTCCTTTAAATTATCAGGAACTTTCACAAAAAGCAAAACCGATTTTAAGCCCATGTTCCATAATTCTTTCACTTCCTTTTCTAATAGATCCAAACTATAGCGGAAGTAATTTGGCATGGAAGTGATTTCTTCTTTGACATTCTTGCCTTCTACGACAAAAAGCGGCACTAAAAAATCGTTGGGTGAAATGATCGTCTCTCTTACCATTGAACGAATGGCTTCGTTAGCTCTTAATCTTCTATTTCTTCTTAATGGGTACATAGATTTATTATTAATTTTGCAGAATTTGGTCTGCAGTTGTTAATTATATTCTTTGTTATTGTGACATCCAATCTACAGGATGTTTTAATACTTCTAATAATCGGTCTTCTTCGCTTCCCTTTTCGGGATGATGATCGTACACCCATTGCACATGCGGTGGCAGACTCATCAAGATACTTTCAATGCGACCGTTGGTTTTCAATCCAAATAAAGTGCCTTTGTCGTGCACCAAATTGAATTCGACATAGCGGCCACGGCGGATTTCTTGCCACTTGCGATGCTCATCGGTATAAGTCAAGTCCTTTCGTTTTTCTACAATGGGCACATAACCCTCCAGAAAACTATCACCAACGTCGGTTACAAAATTGTACCAATCGTCCATAGACATGTCTTCATTGGATTTGCAATAGTCAAAAAACAAACCACCAACGCCACGGGCTTCATTGCGGTGTGAATTCCAAAAATACTCGTCGCATCTCTTTTTGTAAAGCTCATAAAAATCAGGATGATGCTTATCGCATGCCAATCTACAGATCTGATGAAAATGGATGGCATCTTCGTCAAACAAATAGTAAGGCGTCAAATCCTGTCCGCCTCCAAACCATGAATCGACGATATTCCCCTGTTGATCATACATTTCAAAATAGCGCCAATTGGCATGGACGGTCGGTACCATTGGGTTTGTTGGATGGAGCACCAAACTCAAACCACAAGCAAAGAAATTGGCATCTTTAACGCCAAAATACTGCTGCATGCTTTCTGGTAATTCGCCATGAACGGCGGAAATATTGACACCTCCTTTTTCAAAAACTTTACCGTTCTCAATCACTCGTGTGCGTCCGCCGCCACCTTCCGGACGTTCCCAAAGGTCTTCCTGAAACTTGGCTATGCCATCTATAGCTTCAAGTTTTGAAGTGATGGTGTCTTGGAGATTGAGAATGTAATTGTAGAATTTGTTTTTGATGGAAAGACCTGTCAGGTTTTTAAAACCTGACAGGTCTGAACTTTGAAGTTTTGTATGATTATGCACAAAAGTAAAATTCTCTAAATCGGCGAATAAATTTATGACGTAGTTTTTTTTGTTTGAAATAAGGCTTTTTTCATCTTGAATGAAATGATTGAAGGATGAAAATGGATACTCCCAAAAATTCTGTACCACTCCATGATTTTCTGGGTTTTTATGGATATATAATATGAGGCTTTTTAGATACTCTTCATCTTTTATAGCCATTCTTTTGAACGATCTTTCAAATAGAGTTCCTGTTCTTGAATTTTGCTTATTAAATGCTTTTGAATAGGCGTTGAATAAGTTTGAAAAAGCTTGTGAAGCCTCCTTTTCATCTGAAATTATTTGAACTGCCATATGAAAATGATTATTCATTAAGCAATAGCAAAGAACCTCCACTTTTGACGCTAAATGTTTGTCAATTAATTTGAGGAAATATTGCATATTATCTTCATTTTTAAAAAGAAGCTCACTGTTTATACCTCGATTAAAAATGTGATAATAATGTCCTTTTTTTAGTGTTTCCATTTTAGTTTTTAGATCTTATCAGACCTGACAGGTCTCGAAAATTCAAAAAGTTCCATATCCAAAGGTGTTTCATTCAAAGGTTTGAACTCATCTTTTAAAGTGCCTTGCCATTTAAAACCCGAGCGTAAAGCCGTATTCACGCTGGACAAATTGGTTTTGTGTGCAAGGATTTGAAAAGTTTCCAATCCCAAGGTTTCAATGGCATAGTTGGAGGTTGCCTTAATAGCTTTACTCATCAAAGCTTTGCCTTTAAAGCGTTTGCCAATGCAATAAGCGAATTCACCTTGTTTAATTTCCCAATCCAAATTCTTTAAAATGATCATTCCAATGATATCATTACTGTTCTTATCGTGAATGATAAATACAAATTCTTTTCGATGTTTAGCAGACTTAATTTTTCGTTTGATATAGGTCCGAGTACTATCTAAGGTGGTGTTTTCTTCCAAGGTTTTTGGAAGAAACCGGATAAATCGTTCAGTATTGGAAACCAGTAATTTATTCAGCTGTAGGGCATCCTTGGGCTGTAATAAAGAAATACTGATATCGTCTGAACTATAAATCATCTGATTTTAATCTGTTTTGTGCTTTAAGTAGGGCCACGGTTTCTGTTGATGCTGCCGTAACTGAAAGGGGCAGCACAAAAATAATTCCGATAACCGGTATCAATAAAAACAACATAAAAACAATTCCGTTTCCAATGGCCAGTCCGCGATGCTGTTTTACAAATTTAATGCTTTCACCATATTTAAAATGCCGTTCTAAGGTATAGTCCATATTGCCAAAGCCCGCATAATAAGCTTGAACCAAGAAAAGCAAAACGGTAGAAATGATGCCAATTATTGGAATAAATCCGATCAGCAGTATGGGGATAGTCAATAACAATTCCATCAATAAATTTCGGACATTTATACGGATCCCGCGCCATAACTGTTCAGAAAATGAGGTGTTTCTATGTTGATGTCGTTCGACTCCCAACAAATGAGCTTCAATTTTTTCGGATACCGGACTCATAAAAGGCGCTGATAAAGCCATGACAATGTGCTTATAGAGGATAAAGCCCAATACGAGAATTAAAATGCCGCTTAAAATTTCGCTGATAAGGAAAAAGGTTTCACTTCCCCATTCCCAAACCCAAAGTTTAGAAATATAAAAAGCGAAATTATCTGAAAAAGCATAGGCAGAAATTATAATCGTCGATGCCACCAAAAAACTGATCAGCATAGGAATTCCGAAAAACCTCCAAAGTCCGAGTTTGGAAATCAATTTAAAAGTTCCTGCGTAGGCTTTAATGCCTTTAAAAATGTTGCCAATCATAGATTGAAATGAGACCTGACAGAATAATAAAACCTGTCAGGTCTGTTGATCATTTAGTTTGGGCTCTTATATTCTTTTACCGCATCAATAAATGCCTTGGCGTTATCCAAAGGAATATTCGGTAAAATGCCATGACCTAAATTTACGATATATTTATCTTTACCAAACTCGTCGATCATCTGTTTTACCATTTTTTTGATTTCTGCAGGTGGTGAAAACAATCTGGAAGGATCAAAATTACCTTGTAACGTAATATTTCCCCCCGTCAAATAACGCGCATTTCTTGGAGAACAGGTCCAATCAACACCAATAGCCGTAGCATTTGATTTAGCCATGTCGCCTAAGGCAAACCAACAACCTTTGCCAAAAGCGATCACCGGTGCATGATCTTTCAGGGCTTCAATAATCTGATTGATATATTGCCATGAAAACTCGTGATAATCGGATGGTGCTAACATGCCACCCCAAGAATCGAAGATTTGTACGGCATCACATCCAGCAGCTACTTTTGCCTTTAAATAAGTAATGGTAGTGTCGGTTATTTTTTGCAATAATTGGTGTGCGGCAATAGGATTTGTAAAGCAAAACTGTTTTGCTTTATCAAAATTTTTGCTGCCTTGCCCTTGCACGCAATAACATAAAATCGTCCAAGGTGATCCTGCAAAACCAATTAATGGCACCTCGTTGTCAAGCATGTCTTTGGTCATTTTAATGGCCTGCATGACATAGTCCAATTCAATATGTATATCCGGAACAATAACATTGTCCACATCTTTTTGTGTGCGTATCGGGTTGGGCAAATAGGGTCCAAAATCGGGTTTCATTTGCACTTCAATATTCATGGCTTGTGGAATGACCAAAATATCACTGAATAAAATGGCCGCATCCATTCCGTAACGACGGATGGGCTGTACGGTAATTTCACTCGCCAACTCTGGAGTTCGACAACGTGTAAAAAAGTCGTATTTGGCTTTTATTTCTTGAAACTCCGGCAAGTAACGTCCGGCTTGACGCATCATCCATACTGGTGGACGGTCAACAGTTTCTCCCTTTAATGCTCTTAAGTATAAATCGTTTTTTATCATCTTCCCAATTCCTGCGTAGGCAGGAATCTCACTGTTTTAAGTTAAACTTTTTCTTTTTTATAATAATAGTTCTGATTTCGGACCTACTTACAAGTTGTGTCTGTGTTATTACGCGTAATGAATATTCGCCAAATCAAACTTGCTTATAAATTCCTGCGAAGGCAGGAATCTCACAATTTTAAAACATTAATTATAATTCTCATTCACCAAATCAATCACACTCTCAACTGTTGGAATTCTCGCAACCCGCACATCCTTAAAGTGTTTTTTAGCTTCAGCGGCTGTAGTATCTCCAATGCAATAAGCAATTTTACCTTCGGCATCATTGTTAATCATATAGCTTTCCACGGTTGAAGGGCTATAAAACATGACTCCTTCAACGTTCGGATCTATTTTTTCTGAATCCAAAATAGTTTTATAAGCCTCTACCTCATTCACCTTAATATTGTTTTTTTCGAGGGTCTTAGATAATTCATCCAATCTGATATCACTACAAAAATGGGTTACTTCGGTGCCATCAATAAATTCGACCAAATAGGCAGCAAGTGATTTTGCATAATTTTCAGAATGTTTGACTTTGCCAATTTTCTTTTCAATCAATCGCTTTGTGCGTCGTCCAACACAGTAAATATTCTTGAATTGCAACTCTTCTTTTGGAACACTTGCAATAATTGCTTCAACTGCGTTTTGACTTGTGATAATGACGTTTTTAATGGGCGATTTTAAAATAGGTTTTGCAATTCTATTCAAACTTATTTTTAAGAAGTCGGTGCTTTGTACAGTGACATTTTTGAAAAGCTGACGTTGTAATTCGGATAAATTTCGAGTAGAAAATACCTGTACGGCCCTATTTGATTCATTCAGTTCGTTCATCACTCGGTTTCCGCCGCGCTCCAACACATAATCGGCAGCAAACTGGGCAATATTGTGATGGTTTCCCAGTTTTTCTGTTCGTGTGACCTCAATCTTTTTAGTACCGTCCAAACTCAACAAAACGCCATGAAAATTGACTTCCTCATTTTTGATAAATGCCAAAGCCCCAATTGGCGCAGAGCATCCACCTTCTAAAAGATTCAAGAACTTACGTTCAATGGTTGTGCAGATCTCGGTTTCTTCGTGATTAATTTCTTTGCAAATAGCAAGGACGTACTCGTCTTCTTCACGTGCCGTGATCATGATGGCGCCTTGTGCAGGTGCGGGGACCATCCAATCCAAATTGATGGCATCTTGTGGGCGCACACCAATTCTGCCAATCCCAGCAGCGGCAAAAATGGCTGCATTCCAATCCTCATTATCATGTAATTTCTGAAGCCGCGTATTGACATTGCCTCTTAGACCAACAATGGTATGCGTAGGATAACGATTGAGCCATTGCGCCTTACGCCTCAAGCTTCCGGTGGCAATGACCGCATCTCTTTGCGATAAAAACTCTTCATTTTTTTTGAAGACCAAAGTATCTCTGACGTTCCCTCGTTTTAAAACTGCTGCCTGAACTATACCTTGAGGCAACAGCGTAGGCACATCCTTTAGCGAATGAACAGCGATATCAATGTCATTGTTGAGCATTGCTGCATCTAAAATGCGCGTAAATACACCAACAATTCCCATTTCGTAAATGGGTTTGTCAAGGACCATATCGCCCGTTGATTTTACTGGAACTAATTGAGTGCTATGTCCTAAACTTTCAAGTTGTTGTTGCACAGCTTTGGCTTGCCATAGCGCCAATTCGCTATCGCGGGTGCCAATTCTTATTATTTTAGACATGTGTAGTAGATTCTAACTGAAACACTCTTCTGATGAGTTCAATACTGTCGTCGGTAGAGGTGTCATCTGTTTTGAGATGATACGCAAAGTGATTCGTGATTTTTTGGATGATATTATTACTGATCAACTCTGCTTGAGCTTCATTGAAATCGGCATTTTTTTTACGTTGGGTTTCTAATTCGGCATTTTTGAAATCGAGTAACTTATGCTTTAAGGCGTTAATGGTTGGTGCAAATTTTCTAGTTTCTAGCCAACTATTAAAATCCTGTTTAACGTCCTCTAATATCTTTTCTGCCAAAGGAATAAATTCTTTTCTGCGCTCTAAAGTATCGTCCGTCATTTGAGATAAATCGTCGAGATGGATCAAGGATACATTAGGTAATTCCGTGACATTGGGGTTGACATTCTTCGGAATTGATAAATCCAAAATCAACAATGGTTTTTTAGATTGGATACAATTTTTGTCGACCGTTGGATTAAGAGCGCCTGTGGCGACAATCAAGATGTCGGAAGCATTGATTTCTTCTTGGAGATTGGCATAATCTTTAACCAATAAATTAAATTTGCCTGCCACCTCTTGAGCCTTGGTCTTTGTTCTGTTAATTAGGGTGATATGCTCGTTTTTAGTGTGTTTCACCAGATTCTCACAGGTATTTCGCCCGATTTTCCCCGTTCCAAAAAGTAGGATATTCTTATCAGAAACGTTGTCTATGGTATTTAAAATGTATTGGACCGATGCAAAAGACACAGAAGTAGCCCCAGAGGAAATTTCCGTTTCGTTTTTAATGCGTTTACTGGCTTGAATCACTGCATTTAACAAACGCTCGGTAAATGCATTGAGCAGTCCCAACTTTTTGGAAGCTCTAGCGCTTGTTCTGAGTTGACTGATGATTTCAAAGTCGCCTAAGATTTGGCTATCGAGTCCTGACCCTACACGGAACATATGCGTAACAGCCTCTTGATTTTTATAAATATAAGCAACATGTTGAAATTCTTCAATAGTGCCTTTGGTGTTTTCACAAAGTAATTTGATAAGCTGATAGGGATGTTCTGCATGACCATAAAGTTCGGTTCTGTTGCAGGTTGAAGTGACGATGAGGCTTTCAATCCCTACTTCTTTTGCTTGATGAAGTAAGTTTTTTTTAGATGTATCGTCCATACTGAATCGTCCTCTAATATCAGCATCAGCCTTTTTATAGCTTAATCCAATGGCGTAAAAATAAGTGGTTTTCAACATATGATTGTGCACAATACTGGTTATTGAATTTTGATATGGAAGTATAAGGGCAAAAGTAGAAATGTCAATGGAATAAAAACAACGCTCGAAGGACTATTAGTATCGCTTAATGTTTTTTGGCCATTTTTTAATATAAGTGCGTCAAATACCATACTTTTGCAGTCATGGCAATGGTTTGTAACCATTTTGTTTAGAATGAATCTAAATAATAAAAAGAAGTTTTAAAGAATATGGATTTAAAAAATGTCGTTAAAGGTTCAATGGAAGAGACTGAAATTGATGAGGGCTTTTTAGTGATGACCTATCAAAACGAGAGCAATACTGTAGAAACTATTGAGCGTAAGATAGATAGTAGTTTCATTCAGTTCCACTTTTGTTTGAAAGGCTCCAGTAAGTTTATTTTCAACGAAGGTCGGTATGCTTTGGACATATTGGGAGAGAATTCACTTTTACTCTATAATCCTCAACGCGATTTGCCGATACATTTGGAAATGGACCCCAACACATGGTTGGTATCTATCGTGATCTCCATAAAAAAGTTTCATGGTTTGTTTTCACAAGAGGCGGGTTATATTACATTTTTGAGTAGTGACAACAAGGATAAGAAATATTATAAGGACGGCAAGATCTCACCTTCTATGGCCATTGGTTTGACCCAATTGATTCATTATAACTTGAATTCGTCAATCAAAAATCTTTATTTCAAAGGAAAGGCCTATGAACTCTTGAGTTTGTATTTTAATAGAAGTGAGGATACCAATATCGAGCAATGTCCGTTTTTGGTGGATGATAGCAATGTCATCAAAATTAGGAAAGCCAAGGACATTGTGATTTCCAGAATGGCAGAACCTCCAACATTGCATGAACTTTCCGAAGAGATTGGACTGAACATCAAAAAACTTAAAGAAGGTTTTAAGCAGATTTATGGAGATACAGTTTATAGTTTTCTATTCGATTATAAGATGGAAGTTGCCAGGAAACTCTTGGAGTCTACAGATTATAATGTGAATGAGGTAGGCTTGAAAGTTGGCTATAGTACATCGAGTCACTTTATAGTGGCATTCAAAAAGAAATATGGCACGACCCCCAAAAAATATTTAATGTCATTATCTTCGTAAATTAATAATTAAAAGATGTTCATTCCGAAGTCTTCATAGACTTGAAGATCTAAATCAATAGGAATATAATTAAAAAAGAGATTCCTGCCTTCGCAGGAATATATTATGAAAAAAGGAGTATTACTTGTCAATTTAGGGTCGCCAGACAGCCCGACACCAGAAGATGTTAAACCATATTTAAGCGAGTTTTTAATGGACGAACGTGTCATTGACGTTCCTCTTTGGTTAAGGACTTTCATTGTAAAGGGGATAATTTTAAAAACACGTCCTAAAGCATCTGCGGAAGCGTACCAAAAAATATGGTGGGAGGAAGGCTCGCCGTTAATCGTAATTTCTGAGCGACTTCAGAAAAAAATACAGAAAAACACTGAGCTTCCAGTGGCTCTGGCTATGCGCTATGGTAGTTTGACCATTAAAAAGGGTCTTCAGGAATTGGTGGATAAAGGTGTGGAACATGTGTTTCTGATGCCGCTTTACCCACAATTTGCTATGGCGACCACGGAAACTATTTTGGTTTTGGCTGAAGAAATTAGAAAAGAATATTTTCCGAATCTTAAAATATCGGATTTGAAAGCGTTTTATAATCGCGAGGATTATATTGATGTCATTTCCAGTTCAATAGATAGACATCTGAAAGATAAACCTTATGATCATTTGTTGTTCTCATATCATGGGGTTCCAGAGCGGCATATTCGAAAACGTGACATCACAAAATCACATTGCAAAATTGATAAAAGCTGTTGTATCACGCCATCACCTGCACACGAATATTGCTATCGCCACCAATGCTTGGAAGTCACACGATTAGTGGCTGAAAAACTAAATTTGAAAGATGGGACTTATTCTTCATCTTTTCAATCGCGATTAGGGATTGATCCATGGTTGCAACCTCCAACAGATTTGACCATTGAGCGGATGGGCAAAAAGGGTGTTGAAAACTTGGCCGTAGTAACCCCTGCTTTTGTAAGTGACTGTTTAGAAACCTTAGAAGAAATTGCCATGGAAGGCGCAGAAATCTTTCACGAAGTGGGAGGTAAGAACTTTATCACGGTACCTTGTTTAAATGACGACCAGGAATTTGTGACCATCCTCTCCAATTGGATCAATGATTGGGCAACCTCAGAAGCCGTACCTGTATAATGGCTAAAGATTCCTCTCGAGATTTAGGCACACAACCCATTAGCAAACTTTTAATAAAGCAAGCTGTTCCCGCATCAATCGGGATTTTGGTCATGTCGCTTAACATCTTGGTGGATACCATTTTTGTCGGGAATTGGATTGGCGCTACCGCTATTGCCGCAATTAATGTTGTCTTACCAGTGTCTTTCTTTATTGCTGCTTTGGGAATGGCCATCGGGATAGGAGGTTCTTCTATTATTTCAAGGGCCTTGGGCGCCAATAATTATGAAAAGGCACTGAAAACATTCGGCAACCAAATCACTTTGACATTGGTGCTGACATTATCCTTGATCACTGTAGGATTACTTTTTGCCGATGGCATTATCGAATCCTTTGGCGGGAAAGGTGCCATTTTTGAGCCTGCAAAAATATATTATGAAATAGTGCTTTATGGTGTGCCGCTATTAGCACTTTGTATGATGGCAAATACGGTCATTCGTGCAGAAGGGAAACCAAAGTTTGCCATGTATGCCATGATGATTCCATCGGTCGCCAATTTGGTGATGGATTATGTGTTCATTTATCTTATGGATTTTGGAATGACTGGAGCTGCATGGGCAACCACACTTTCTTATTTAATCTGTTTGATATTTATCCTTTGGTTTTTTATATCCGAAAAGTCAGAACTGAAAATTGACTTTGCGCACTTCGGGCTAAACTTCCCAATTGTCAAAGAAATCACTTCTTTAGGATTTGTTACGCTGTCGCGCCAAGCCGTAGTGAGCGTCACTTATTTGTTTATGAATAATATTCTCTTCGATCTGGGAGGAGAAACTTCTGTGACATCTTATGCTATTGCGGGGAGAATGCTAATGTTTGCCATGTTTCCTATTCTTGGAATTACCCAAGGATTTCTACCAATTGCTGGCTTTAATTACGGTGCTGAAAATTATCATAGAGTTAGGGAATCACTTAATACGGCTATAAAGTATGCTGCGGTTTTGGCGAGCTTAGTTTTTATTGTATTGATGATATTTCCAGAAAATATCATCAGAATTTTCACCACAGATGCCGATGTGGTCCGCCAAGCACCTAATGATATGCGCTGGGTATTTGCCGCAACGCCCATTATTGCCTGGCAGCTGATTGGTGCCGCCTATTTTCAGGCTATCGGGAAGGCTCTACCTGCGTTACTGTTGACTTTGTCCAGGCAAGGTCTCTTTTTTATTCCGCTCATTTTGATTTTACCACAGTTTTACGCCGAATTTGGAGTATGGATGTCTTTCCCAATTTCAGATGTATTGGCAACTATTGTGACAGCCTATTTCTTGAACCGCGAAGTCAAGAGGAATTTGATTCCTAAAGATGTTTAATTTATTTTTGAACGATGGAATACTACAATTATATAAAAGCCTTGCACCTTATTTTTGTTATTACCTGGTTTGCAGGATTGTTCTATATTCCGAGGTTGTTTGTATATCAAATTGAAGCCTTTCATAAACCCTCACCTGAGAAGGAAATTTTAGGAAAGCAACTCAAATTGATGGCCAAACGCTTGTGGAATATCATTACCTGGCCTTCGGCAATTTTGGCCACTATTTTTGCAATTTGGCTGCTTATTTTGATACCATCCTGGCTACACCAAGGTTGGATGCATGTGAAATTGGCCTTTGTCATTTTGCTTATCTTCTATCATTTAAAAACACATCACTATTACAAACAATTGCAACGTGATGAGGTCAAAATATCTTCTAATTTTATGCGATTATGGAATGAAGGTGCCACATTTATCCTGTTTTCAGTAGTGTTTTTGGTGATTTTGAAAAACTCTATCAACTGGATTTTTGGTGTTGTTGGCATTGTCGTTTTGGCTGTTTTATTGATGTTGGGATTCAAGATCTATAAGAATATCAGAAAAAGAAATCCCGATTCTTAAAGTGGAGGGGGGTAGTGCATAGCGTGTAGTGCGTAGAGGGTAGTTGAAAAGTAGGCGAAAATTCCAAATCAAAAATCATCAATCAAAAATCAACAATCGTTAATCCCTTGAAAATTTCAACGCAGCCAATTTTGGAGTGATTATTGCTATCTTTATCAAGCTACATTAATGAAATGAAAACAAGACGACTTTCCTTACGCGTACGCATCTTTTTTGCCATGATTCTGTTAGTGCTCATCGCTTCTATTTTGATTGCTGCAGTCACTATTTATCAATACAACGAAGAAGCACAAGACTATCATAGAAACCGTTTAGAGCGAAAAGAAGACAATATAAAACGCCATATTGATTTTGTAATTCGCGAAACTTCTTGGGAAATCAATACGGATAGAATACCGTTGATTTTTAGGGAAGAGATTTATAAGATTGCCGATATCCATCAATTGCAGGTTAATCTGTTTGATCTTGAAGGTTCGTTGTTAAAATCTTCAAAGTCGAGTATCGAGGGCGATACACTTTCAAGTTGTTTGAATGCCAATATTTTAAATGCCCTTTCCAATACATCCAAACATAGATACGTAGAAAAAATGGTCCTCAACGATCAAACGTTTCAATCTTCATATACCTATATCACTGACAAAAAGTTCAAACCGATTGCGATTTTAAACCTTTATTATATTCAGAATGATGATATTTTGAATAAGGAGCTGAAGGAGTTTTTGGAGCGTTTGGGATATGCCTATTTTGTGATGCTAATTTTGGCCATTCTACTGGCGTATTTCCTTTCAAAATATATTACCAAATCACTTAAAACGATCAGTGATAAAATGAATGCAACGCGATTGGGAAAACAGAATCAGCGAATTGAAATTGAGTCGTCAAGTGAGGAAATTGCCACTTTGGTGAATTCTTATAACAGTATGATTGATCAATTGCAGGAAAGTGCCGTAAAGTTGGCTACATCTGAACGTGAACAGGCATGGCGGGAGATGGCAAAACAAGTCGCCCACGAAATTAAAAATCCGTTAACGCCTATGCGTTTAAGCGTTCAAAGTTTTCAGCGCAAATTTGATCCAGAAGATCCTGAAATTCATCAAAAAGTGGAGGAATACAGCAAAACACTCATTCAGCAAATTGACACCATGAGTTCCATTGCATCGGCCTTTTCAAATTTCGCCAAAATGCCTGCACAACAAAATGAGACCCTTAATGTGGTACAAATTGTGAAATTGGCCTTGGATATTTTTAGTGAAGATTATATTGTCTTTGTGGCCGATGAGAAGGAAATCATTTCGCAATTGGACCGAACGCAACTGATTCGCGTGATCACCAATTTAGTCAAGAATGCAACCCAAGCTGTCGCAGACGAGAAGGATCCTAAGATTGTGGTTAGTGTGATGTCTGAGGATGATGTGGTTAGGATTTCGGTCTCTGACAATGGAAAGGGTATTTCCGAGGAAAATATTGCAAGAATATTTCAACCCAAATTTACTACGAAGTCTAGCGGGATGGGACTTGGCTTGGCAATGGTTAAAAATATAGTGGAAACTTATAAAGGAACAATTACCTTTACTTCCCAAAATGGAAAGGGAACAACGTTTACGGTGACATTTCCGAAGGAATAAAATCACTTCAAATGCAGGGATCTCATAAAATATTGCTTAATTTTCAATTTCTATCTCAGCAAGTTGTACAGGGGAGTTTGAATGGTGTTCAATAAAGAAGAGATTTCCGACTTCCTGACTTCCAAGAGACCACCATGGAAATAAAAAACACAGTTATATGTCATACGAAAACATCTTATCAGAAAGAAACGACGGGATTACAACCATTACCATCAACCGTCCCAATAAATTAAATGCTTTAAATAAAGCGACAATTAACGAACTCAATCAAGCTTTTAAAGTGGCTGACAAGGATAAACACACTAAGGTGATCATTATTACCGGAAGTGGAGAGAAAGCCTTTGTCGCCGGAGCGGATATTAGCGAATTTGCCCATTTCGATGTAGAGGATGGTGCGAAATTGGCGGCTAAAGGTCAAGAGTTGTTATTTGATTATGTTGAGAATCTTTCAACTCCAGTCATTGCGGCGGTCAACGGATTTGCCCTTGGTGGTGGTCTCGAATTGGCGATGGCCTGTCACTTCAGAATTGCCAGTGACAATGCCAAAATGGGTTTGCCTGAAACATCATTAGGCGTGATCCCTGGTTATGGTGGGACGCAACGTTTGCCACAATTGGTAGGAAAAGGTCGCGCCATGGAAATGGTCATGACCGCAGGTATGATTGATGCCGAAACAGCAAAAGCTTACGGATTGGTCAATCATGTGACCACACAAGATGAGCTTATGGGCTTTTGTGAAAAGATAGCCGGTAAAATCATGCGGAATTCTACAGTAGCGATTAAAGGCGCTATAAAAGCCATTAATGCCAACTATAAAGACGGAGTTAACGGATATAAAGTAGAAATAAAGCAATTTGGAAAATGCTTTGGCACTGACGATTTTACCGAAGGTACGACAGCGTTTTTGGAAAAGCGGAAGGCGGAATTTCCGGGGACATAATTCCTGCGAAGGCAGGAATCTCAAAATAGAACACTGACGACACAGATTGAGCGGATTTTTACTGATTTGATTGTGAAAATTAAATAAAAGATTGATGACGAGATCAGTGCTCATCATAAAAAATCAGCGTCACCTGCCCTGCCGGCAGGTGGGTCTGCGTTCTATTAGATTGAATAGATCCTCACCGATCCAAATAATGATTTTACATATCCTCTTTTAGTCATAAGAATTAAAAACTGAAAATACAAAGCTGATTTTTTGTTTGCCCCGCCCTAAAAGGGAGCAAAAAATCTCAAATGATTAATTAATTTGAGAAAAAGCCATTATGATTCAATAAAAAAATGCGAACTAAATATGTGGTTCGCATTTTTTAATTTTTCTAAGTCATCGGTCATCGGTCATCGGTCATCGGTCCATGGTCACAAGTCTCACCACTCCCCTCTAAAAGCGAAGCGTTCTACCCTGTCACCACTAACTACGACTTCCCGCCAACAATCGTCAATTCATCAACAATATGTTTGGCATTGGAATATTTGTCGATCAACCAAAGGACGTATCGGATATCAACGTTAATCGTTCTCTGTAAATCTGAATCGAAAATGACATCACCAGCCATCGCTTCGATGTTTCCATCAAAAGCCAATCCAATCAATTCACCTTTTCCATTGATTACTGGAGATCCTGAATTCCCACCGGTAATATCATTATCTGATAAAAAGTTAACTGAAAGTTCACCTTTCTCGTTGGCATAACGTCCATAATCCTTTTTCGCATACATGTCCAACATATGTGCAGGCAAGTCAAATTCTGGATCATTCGGCTTGTATTTTGCAACCATCCCTTTTAAAGTCGTGTAGTTATTAAACTCGGCATCATTTTGCTCACCTTCTTTTTTAGGCAAAGCTCTCACTTTTCCATAGCTTAATCGCAAAGTAGAGTTAGCATCAGGATATTGGATGTTGCTCAATCCAGATTCACGTAATCCAGCCACTAATTTTCTAAAAGCAGCTTGAAAATCGTTTTCAGGTTGCACTAAGTGTTCAGGTTGCTCTCTGTATTTTGTTAATAGCTGACCAGATAACTGATACAATTGGTCATTTTCTAATTTCGACACATCAGGGTTTTGTAAAAATGCCATCACGTTTTCTTTTGAAGTGAAAATGCTTGCGTCAAAAATAGATTCTATGAAGGCTGTAAAGTCGTTGTTGTTTTTATCGCCAACTTCTTTTACCAATTCAGGAAGTGGATAATTGGCTTTAGACGCATATAAATTCAATTGCTTGGCAAGGATTTCTTTTTCCAAAGGCAAGTGATAGTCTTTATAAGAGCTTTCTACAAAAGACTGTAATCTTGGAAGCATGTTTTCACGAGCAGCTTCATTTGCAGTAGTATATTGTTCCAAGGCACCACCAAGTCTGTATGGCAGCACGGCAAATTTACTGCCACGTAAGATACCAGTTAAATAATTGTCATGTTGGGCTTTTTGATTGGTCAATTTATAATAGGCATTGATATCTGAAATTACATTGCCGTATTTCGCTTTGTTATTCTTTTTGTTGGCCCATTTGTTAAAAGCGTCCTCAACTTTAGTTTTTGTCGCTACTGTTTTATGCTCTGTTAAGGCATCAATCATACCGCCACGGTTTTTCCAATAGTTGGCAATACTTGCATAGGAAGACGCATACATCAAGTTGATAGCTTCATCATTATCCATATATTTTTTCATGACGTCCATACTCACTTTTGAGCCTTCAACCCAAGCAGGATAGGCAAATTTTACGTTTTGCTCAACCCCTTGTGCAGGCATCCATCGGTTGGTTCTTCCTGGATAACCCAAGATCATGGCAAAATCATTCTCCTTAACGCCGTCAATGCTTACAGGAAGATGGTATTTTGATTTTAAAGGCACGTTGTCAGTAGAGTATTCGGCTGGATTTCCGTCGTGGTCAGCATATACCCTGAACAATGCGAAATCGCCAGTATGTCTTGGCCATTCCCAGTTGTCTGTATCGCCACCATATTTACCCACACTTTCAGGAGGAGTACCTACTAAACGTACATCTGTGAAGTCTTCATAAACAAAATAGTAGAACTCATTTCCTTGGTAGAAGGAACGTACAGAAACAGTATATTTCCCACCCTCGTTATTTTCTTTTTCAATTTTCGCAATCTCTTTATTGATAGCAGCTTCACGCTCTTTTTCAGACATTGTCTCATTGACTTGCGATAAGATACGTGTTGAAACATCATCCATTCTGACAAAGAATCTGACGTATAAGCTTTCTGGTTTTAATTCTGCATCGAGCGATTTTGCCCAATAGCCATCTCTAAGATGGTTTCTATCGGCAGAAGATAATTCTGCAATCGCATCATATCCACAGTGGTGGTTGGTCAATACCAAACCACTATCAGAAACAATACTGGCAGTACACCCACCATTAAACTGTACGATGGCATCTTTTAAACTTCTGTTGTTGATGCTGTATATTTCTTCAGCAGTCAATTGAAGTCCCATTTTTTGCATATCTCTTTGGTTGAGACGTTCAATATGCATTAAAAACCACATGCCTTCATCTGCTTTTAGAGCGGATGAAAAGGTCATCATAAAAATGGTGAGGGAGAGCAATATTTTTTTCATGTTCTTAAATTATTTGTGAGTGCCAAAAATATTGAATTTTTATATGGTTTAAAGGATTGAGAACTGTTAAAACCTTGTTATTTTTTAGCTTTTAAAACATTCCTTAAACAGCCTATATCCCTTATAGTGAGTGGATAACATAAGTTTCTACATTCTGTAGCCATCAAATGGCTGGTTTTGGATGTAACTTTATACGCTTGTCATAACCTACAGAAACTTTCAATAATTAAATGCCAATGGACCCAGACTCTACCATTAAAGGTCGCGGAGCACAAATTAATATATCCAATCGATTCTTTAGATTGAGTCACGAAATACGTGATGATTTTCTTGAGTACTGCGCCAAAGAAGGTGAAGAAGCCGATAAAAATAAAACACTCTTCCTCGAGGTTTTCCCAAAAACTATTGTCAACAAAGTTACAAGTCCAGACGTGGGCATGGGCTACTCCATGAACATGTACCAAGGTTGTGAACATGGATGCATCTATTGCTATGCAAGAAACACCCACGAATTTTGGGGGTATAGCCCGGGCTTGGATTTTGAACGTCGGATTTTAGTAAAAAAGGAAGCGCCACTATTGTTGGAAGAATTCATCAAAAGAAAAAGTTGGGAAGCCCATCCTATTGTGATGTCCGGAAATACAGATTGCTATCAACCTGCGGAAAAGCGATATGAAATTACTCGGAAATGTTTGGAGGTCTTCTTAAAATACAGACACCCTGTGGGCATTATTACGAAAAATGCCTTGATCCTTCGCGATTTGGATCTTTTGAAAGCATTGGCTAAAGACAATTTAGTAGCCGTTAATATTTCTATCACCTCGCTTTCTGAGGACACGAGACGTGTTTTGGAACCCAGGACGGCGACCATCAAAAAGCGATTGGAAACTGTAAAAAACTTATCAGAACATGGCATTCCCGTCAACGTCATGATGGCACCCATTATTCCTTCAATTAACAGTCATGAGGTCTTGGCACTGGCAAAGAAAGTCTCCGAAATGGGCGCTTTGAGCATGGGGCATACCATTGTGAGATTGAATGGTGCTATTGGAGAGATCTTCACAGATTGGATAAAAAAGACCATGCCCGATCGGGCAGACAAGGTGCTGCATCAAATTGAAAGTTGCCATGGTGGGAATTTGAACGACTCGCGCATTGGAACACGTATGCGCGGTGAAGGTGAGATTGCCAAGCAAATCAACGATATGGTCAAACTGGCAAAGCTCAAATATTTTAAGAATAAATCGATGCCAAAACTGAATACGTCGCTTCACGAACAGTTCAAGGATGGGCAGCTAAAGTTATTTTAATCCTTATATTTGGCTACACTTATCAGATTTCTGAGGATTATCATTATCCGTTTACTTAGTTTTTGAATTTTAAACACTTCCATACCAACTATGAACAGCTTTGTAAAAATTATCATAACCGCCGTTTTGAGCTTCTTTCCCTTGACAATAATTGCTCAAGACAACGATAAAACAAACCTTTGGAAAATTGAAGGAGATGAGATCAAAACCTCCTACCTATTCGGGACCATGCATCTTATTCCTGAAAAGGATTTTAATTTGAAAGACAAGGTTAAAACAGCTTTTGATTCTTCTGAGCTGGTGGTACTGGAGTTAGATATGTCGCATCCTGAATTTATGAAAGATATGATGGCCCAAGCCTATTTGGAGCAAGGAACGGAATTGAAATCCTTTATGGATGATAGCGAATATGAGTTACTGGACAATTTTTTGAAGGAAAAAATGGGAATTGGTATGCAAATGTATAACACCATGAAACCTTTTATGCTCATGTCTGTTGTTTTAATGGCATCGGTGGATGGTCCATTGGCGAGTTTTGAAATGACTTTGATGCAAATGGCAAAAGAATCGGGTAAACAAATTAAGGGTTTAGAAACAATAGCAACTCAAGTTGGTGTTTTTGATGCGACCCCTTATGACAGGCAATTGGACGATCTGCTTGACATGATTAAAAATTTGGATGATAGTACAGAACTTTTTAACACCATGGCCCAACTCTACATTTCCGAGGATATAGATTCTTTATACGATTATATGGATGACTATATGAATGGCGATTTGGAAATGATGGCGCGCTTTTTAGATGAAAGAAATAATAATTGGATTCCGGAAATTTCTAAATTTTCAAAAGAGTTTTCCACATTTTATGGGGTGGGAGCCGCACATTTGGCAGGTGGTCAAGGCGTCATTAATTTATTGAGAAAGGCTGGTTATACGGTGACGCCAGTGATGGATTAAGGCACAATAATTACCTTAAAATATTTAATTTTTATTTTTTACCATCCCACTCCGCATAAAATTGCTCAAGAAACAGCTCCATAAATTGGTGCCGCTCTAAAGCAATTTTACGTCCTGTATCGGTGTTCATCATGTCTTTTAGCAACAATAATTTTTCATAAAAATGGTTGATGGTTGGCGCATTTGAAGCTTTATATTCTTCTTTGGACATGTCTAAATTTGGCGGAATTGAAGGATCATAAAGTAGTCTGTTCTTAAAGCCCCCATAATTGAATGTTCGTGCAATCCCGATGGCGCCTAAGGCATCCAATCGGTCGGCATCTTGTACGACATCAAGTTCTGGGGAATGGAACTTTTGGAGTTCATTTCCACCACCAAAGGAGATGTTTTTAATGATGTTGATGACGTGGTCAATCACTGAAGTATCCACATGGATTTCTGATAAAAACTCATGAGCAACTTTTGGGCCTACGGTTTCATCGCCATCATGAAATTTACTGTCAGCAATATCATGAAGCAGGGCGCCGAGCTGAACGACGAAAAGATCAACGTCTTCATTTTTCGCAATCAATAAGGCATTTTTATAAACACGCTCAATGTGGAACCAATCGTGGCCGCCTTCGGCATTTTTTAATTGTTTTTTTACGAAATTGATGGTTTTATCAATTTTTAGATCTTCGGTCATATCTATTAATAAAAAATTCCTTTTAAATATTAAAAGGAATTAGTGTGTCTTTGAAATAGCTTACTTCAACCTCGCCGGCTCCACCCATTTAAATTGATAGGAGTTTTCAGGAATCCGCATTCGATCTGCCAAGCGTTTCATTCGGTCCGGAAGTTTCATGAGATAATCTCTTGCTTTTTCAGCTTCGTCAGAAAGATTTTTGATGTTGCCAATATCCCAACGCTTGATTAATTTCTCCAAAATATCCACATAATCGGCAGAGGTATAAACACCTATTCGTTGTGCTGTATTTGAGAATTCTTCAAAAGCGGTTCCTATCTGATTACCGGATTCTCTTAAGAAATGAGCAGGCATGGTGATTTTTTGTTTCATCATGGTCTGAAAGGCAATCATCATTTGGTTTGGATCTACGGTGAATATACGTTCTACAAATTCAGAATAGGCATGATGATGACGCATCTCATCGCCAGCAATAATATTACACATTTTAAAGAGTGACCTATTGCCTTTTTCTTTGGCAATTTTTGCCACGCGATTGTGGGAAACGTAGGTGGCAAGCTCTTGAAAACTGGTATAAATAAAGTTTTTATAAGGATCTCTATCGGTGCCAATGTCAAATCCGTCGGCTATTAAATGCTGTGTTGTCTTTTCAATTTCTTTCATGTTGACGCGGCCTGACAAGTATAGGTATTTGTTGAGCACGTCGCCGTGTCGGTTCTCTTCAGCAGTCCAATGGCGTACCCATTTTCCCCAAGAGTTTCGTCCAACTTGATCCACGCCCTCTACATCCATCAACCACGATTCGTAGGTTGGCAAGGCTTCTTCCGTGATCATATCACCCACTAAAACTACCCAAAAATCGTAAGGCAATTCTTTTGATAATTCACGTATTTCTCTGACTTCATCGTAAAACTTATCGCTTTCTGAATCTGGTAGAAAATCAGTGGGCTGCCAAATTTTATCAATGGGTATTAAGTATTTTTCTATAAGTGATTCGACGTCTTTTTCCAGGTGTTGCATCACTTCCAATCTCACATTTTTTAAAGACATAATCTTGTAATTTAGGGATGAATATTTGAAGTAATCGTCTGTTCAACAGATTTGATTAATTCTTGCTTATCTACAAAGGTAGCGATTTTGATAGGTTGATGTACCGTGAATTTCAAATGATTTCCAATCCCCATGGGAAATTTTCCGTAACGCAGCATTTTCCAAGAATTGTTGATGCTAATAGGGACAATGGTAGCTGATGGCACTTTTTTCATCATCATTTCGAGCCCTTTGGTCTGAAAAGGTTTTGGAACCCCTGTTTTGCTTCTCGTTCCTTCCGGAAAAATGACGGCTGCCCGTTTGTTCTTTTCAATATATTCTCCAAATTTCATAATGGCAGGAAGGGACTGTCTCGGGTTTTTCCGATCGATCAATACCGAGCCGCCATGACGCAAATTGTAGGAGACACTCGGAATGCCTCTTCCCAATTCCATTTTTGAAATGAACTTTGGATGGTGCTTGCGCATGTACCACATAATAGGAGAAATATCGTACATGCTTTGATGGTTGGCGACAATGATCAAGGGTTGATCTGTGTCAATATCATAAGGATTGGTAAAGGTGAATCGGGTACCCAGAACATTCAGGGAACGCATCAAAAAAAACTGAAGCCAATCGACGCTGATTTTATGGGCTTGATAACCAAAGAGATTAAAGCATATCCATTGAATGGGATGGAATACCACAAGCGTGATTCCAAAACAAATAAAATATAAAACGGTTAAAGGGTAGGCCAATATTTTTCTCATGCTACAAAATTAAGAAAAACTCAACCTAAAAACCTATTAATAAATGGCAATGCATTTATTGTCCTCACATTCCAAACGAAGTGGCGGATCGACCATCATGCAATCTGAATATTGTTGGCATTCCACATTAAAAACTCGTTCTAGTTTGTTATGCGCCTCCACGAGGTCAAGCAACGCTAAAGTGTCTATGGAGGTAGAATAAACTAAGTAGCTCCAAGGTCCGCCACAGGGTTTACTGCCAAGGGCAATTGACCGGCATTCAAAATTTTCATTGCAAATGGAAGCGTCAGCAAGATTTTTAATCTCGGCTTTCATTAGAGCTAATTTTGAAACGTAGTCTTCACAGGACATGGTATCCCGGTCATCACATTTAAAAGCCGTCAATAAAAGGAATGGTACGGCAAATTTTAAAACAAATATCAACGTTTTCATAATAATACCTTTTAAGGTAGATGCATTCTATTCTAAAAGGTTGCGCACCAACTAAAAGAACCACAGTAAGTTTACCATGGTTCTTTTAAAAATTTCGATACTTTGACATCAACCTGGGCGCTCCAAGCCTCAAACTTTTTAGCAATATTGATTATAAGCATCCACAAGGTTTTCCGCAATTATTTCTGCAGGTCTTCCTTCAATATGATGACGCTCTAACATGTGTACCAATTCGCCGTCTTTAAACAAAGCGATAGATGGTGAACTTGGAGGAAATGGAACCATATGCTGTCTTGCCTTATCTACAGCTTCTTTATCTACACCGGCAAATACAGTTACGGTATGGTCAGGATGCTTTTCATTTTGCAAACTCATTCGCGCACCTGGGCGCGCATTAGCTGCCGCACAGCCACAAACCGAATTTACCACTAACAGGGTTGTGCCCTCTTTCGCTAAAGCGGCATCAACATCTTGAGCGGTATGTAATTCTTCAAAACCAACCTTGGTCAGGTCTTCTCGCATTGGTTTTACTAATTCTGCTGGATACATATATTTTAAAATTTTAAAAATTAATAATTCGTCCCGAACTTCGGGACTGCAAAGATATGAAAAATTCGCCTTATTAAATTAGTCCCGAGTTGGTAGTTTGAATGCGGGTATTTTAATCGTCAATGGAAATTTAAATTTTAATTTAGAGCATAAAAAGACTAACTATAGTATATTTGAACTACTAAAAATAAAATAGATAAATGAGTTTTTCGAAATGGATAGGCGCAGGATTGGGATGGTCTTTTGGCGGGCCAATTGGAGCCATTATTGGATTGGTCTTGGGAAGTATAATAGATTCGGTGTCGGATAGCGGAACACCACTTTTGGGCGATTGGCAGACCAAACAAAAAAATCAACCCACTTACAGACGGCAAGCGCAACCTCAAACGCAACCGGGCGATTTTGAAGTGAGCCTTTTAATCTTGGCTTCTGTGGTAATCAAAGCCGATGGACATCAAGACCAACGGGAACTTGATTATGTACGCCAGCAATTTGTGAACATGTACGGGCAGGAGCGTGCCAATAAAGCATTTCGATTGTTCAAGGGCATCAATCAGCAGCAAATTCCAGTGCGTCAAGTGTGCATGCAAATCCAACAGATGATGGATCATGCCTCACGATTGCAATTATTGCATTTTCTCTTCGGAATTGCCAAAGCCGATGGAATGGTGACGGATCCAGAAGTGAACCAAATTCATACCATTTCAGGGTATTTGGGCATCAGTTCTCGAGATTTTGAAAGCATTAAGGCCATGTTTTATGACAGTAGTGACAATGCCTATAAGATTCTTGAAATCACAAAAGAAGCCACAGTGGACGAGATTAAGGCGGCTTATAGAAAAATGGCAAAGAAATACCATCCTGATCGTGTGGTACATTTAGGAGAAGCTCATCAGAAAGGTGCTGTTGAAAAGTTCCGACAGGTTCAGGAAGCCTACGAAAAACTACAAAAGGAGCGTAGATTTTAAATGGTCTTACTTTGGATGATATTTAATGCCTATTGAATAAATTTAACCATTCAAATTGTTTTTGATTAAAACTCTTGAAATGGAGGCATAAAGGATATTTATTTTTTCATACTTAAATGACCATTATAAATTCATTAATTTAGTTGTTTATTTATACACATCTTATTGATTTTTCAATTACTCACAAAACCGATTTAATTTTATATTATGCAATTGATATTAAGACCTTATATTTTAAAACTGAAGCATACATTTACCATTTCAAGAGAGTCTCGAGATGAGCAACCTTCCTTGATTGTTGAATTAAAGGATGATGGTGAATCTGGATTTGGTGAAGCCACCTCAAATCCCTATTACAATGTAAGCATCAAAGGGATGATGAATGATTTGCAGCAATTGGAGCCGCTCATCGCAGATTCATCTGGCATTCCTCCTGAAGAATTTTGGGAGAAAATGAAATCGCAATTGTCTCATAATATGTTTGCCCTATGCGCTTTGGATTTGGCCTATAATGACCTTTACGCCAGGATAAAAGGCAAGAAATTGTATGAACTGTGGAATTATGATATCAGTCATAACCCGTTAACTAATTACACGATAGGTATAGATACCATTGAAAAAATGGTCTCTAAGATGAAAGAAATGCCTTGGCCAATTTATAAGATCAAATTAGGATCGGATCGTGATATCGACATAGTCACTGAATTGCGTAAACATACCGACGCGATTTTCAGGGTAGATGCCAATTGTGGTTGGACGGCAGATGAAACCATCGCCAATGCAAAGGTGTTAAAAGAATTGGGAGTTGAGTTTATAGAACAACCTTTGCCTGCCGACGATTGGGAAGGTCATAAAAAAGTCTTTGAACAGTCGGTATTGCCAATTATTGCTGACGAAAGCTGTCAAGTTGAATCGGATGTCGATAAATGTTACCAAAATTTTCACGGGATCAACGTCAAATTGACCAAATGTGGAGGACTCACACCAGCACGGCGTATGTTGGTTAAAGCGCGCAAATTAGGAATGAAAACCATGGTAGGTTGTATGACCGAGTCCACCGTGGGCATTTCTGCCATTGCCCATTTATTGCCACTTTTGGATTATGTGGATATGGATGGCGCTTTATTGCTGGCAGAGGATATTGCCAGTGGAGTGCGTATAGAAAATGGCGAAATTTTTTATAGTGATTTGAACGGGACTGGCGTGACCTTAACCTAATAATCAATGACTGTTGATCAATTTCCGGATAGAACCATTTTAGTTGATGGAGAGACCTATCTTTATTTTGGCGGAACTTCTTATTTAGGGATGGCTACCAACCCTGATTTTCAAAACCTGCTTTTTGAAAGTATCAAAACCTGGGGCACATCTTATGGGAGTTCGCGGAATTCCAATATTCAATTAAGAATTTACCAAGAAGCGGAGGATTTATTTTCAAATAACAGTGGGGCTGAGGCCGCCCTTACCGTTTCCTCAGGTACTTTGGCCGGAAGACTCGTAATTGATTATTTGGCAACAACACACCGACATTTTTATCATTATCCAAAAACACATCCCGCGATTCTTGAACACTCAAGTCAACCCGTGTTTATAAATGGAGCCTTGCATCCGGGATTGACTGATGAGGTAAATGAAGCCGTTGTGATCACGGCAGATGCGTTATTGTCCTTAGCGGTCCAACCCACGAATTTCGATTTCTTGGACGGTATTTCTTCAAGTAAAACCATCACTCTATTAATTGATGAATCCCATAGCCTGGGCATTGTCGGCAAAGACGGTTCAGGTGTTTTCAAAATGATTGCCCATCCAAGAATTTCTCAAAAAATAATGATCAGCTCTTTGACCAAAGCTTATGGCTGTTCTGGAGGCGTTATTGTTGGAAATAAAAAACTTGTTGACAGCATAAGGAGTGCTGTAGTGTTTATCTCGGCTGCAGGAATGAATCCTATCTTTTTGCAAACTTTTGTCAAAGGGCAGGGGATTATACAGAATCAACTCAAAAAATTGCGTGAGAATTTGCAGTTTGTATATGGTAACGACGATTTGCCACAACAATTTTATTATGATCATGATTACCCTGTGATCTATTCCCATAGCAATGTCATTTTTGACTATTTGAAATCTAAGGGTATCATCATTACTAATTTTAAATATCCGAATTATGAGGCTTTGATGAATCGTATTGTCATTACTGCCAACCATACCAAGCAGGATTTAGAGCAACTCAAATCTGCCTTGATGCAATTCCAAAAAGAAACCCTTCACTAAAGTTAATGAAGGGTTTTTTGATAAAAAATAGTTGGAATTTAATTTTGTGCATCCCACCAAACAGGTGTTACAGGTGTTTGCCTATTGGCTTCAACTGCGACTCTATTTCTCGTGACTTCCGTAGAAGGGTAGCTTGCACGTCTAAACCATTCGCCGGCATATTCACCGCTGGAATCTGCTTCTTCACGTATTGTGAGACCGACAAATACATCATCAGAAAAATCATAACGTCTGTAATCTACAAAGGTTTCAGGATTGAGGAAGTTATGAATGTATTTTTCTTTCATGATATGGTGCAGCATCAACCCAGATTCTCCCACGGCAATTGCGGGGTCAGCTAAGTATGCACTTCCATTGGCTTCAAATTTATTCATACTTGCCATAATGCCATCAAGATAGGCGTTGTAGGCAATTGCAGTAGAGCCAGTACTTGTTGTTGTACCACCATTAGCCAAAAATGCAGCTTCCGCTTTGATAAAAAGAGCCTCGCCATACGTGATAATGGTAATTGGAGAATCAATGGAGGTATAATAGCCGTCTGTTAAGAATCTGGCATTGGCAGGAGTCCCGTCTGGGCTTGCGCCTGCACCACCACTTACATAACCTTTCCATTCCGTGCTGCCTGCTGGGAGTTCACCAAAAAGTGGCAATCTTGGATCAACAGTCAGGGCTGTCGTCTGGAAAGGATAATAATCTCCATTCATGGAACTTACCAATTGACTTGCCAAATCGTTATGAAAGTTTCCTTGTCCTCTTGCGACAACCTCTTGTGCATAACGCGGATTGATATTTCTATCTGTATAATTCATTTGAAAATCGTCATCATTGGATGTAAAGCCCTTTTCAATGGTAATTAACACATCGTTGGGAGAAACCGTACCAGCGCTGACCAAATGTAATTGATAACGTGCTTTAATCGTATATGCAGCTCTTAGCCACTTATCCATATTACCTTGGTAAATAAGATCATCATTTGATAATTCATAAATGGAAGTATTTGGCGTTTCCAATATAGCTATCGCATTATCCAGAAGTCCGAAAATACTGCTGTAAATTTCTTGTTGCGAATCAAAAGAAGGTGATGGATTGTCGACACCTAATGCCGCTTGAGAATATGGGACATTGTCCCAAGTGTCCGTAACGATGCCCAAGTTGATGGCTGTTAAAATATCGGCTACGGCAGTATATCGCGTTGCGTTTAGAGCTGCCGCTTTTTCTTTGATGGTTAAGATGTTTGGTAACCCATAGAGGTAAAAATTAGTCCATAATCCTGATGCCGTAGTTTCTCCTGAAGCTAAACCACCCCATCCCGTAAAGTATTGGGTGTAATTTCCGAAAGTTTCTGCGGCAGAATATTGGCCTTGAACAGTTCTGTATATAACTGGTGCCAATAAATCCTTCATTCTAAGTGCATCTTCCTGGACTGTTCCAGAAGGTGTGTTCACGTCAAAATATTCATCGCTGCACGAGCTTGCGCCCAAAATTAGCAATGTTATAAATGTTGTTTTTATTATGTTTTTCATTTTCAATTTTTTTAAAATCCTAATTTAATTCCGAAAGAATAACTTTCACTCAAAGGGGTTCCAAGGCCTGTAAATCCGTAAACGTTACTACCGGCACTGTATTGGTTTCCTTCAGGATCATAACCGTCATAAGGTGTCCATATTAAAATATTATGGGCGCTAATTGACACGCTTAAATTATCAATGTTTAAAGTGCTGAGAATGTTTTTTCCAAAATTATAAGATAAACCTATATTACGAAGTTTAACCCATGAAGCATCTTGTATAAGGATCTCTGCAGCTGAATTGTATCTATTAGTATCTCTGTAATAGTTCTGATCAATAACCCCTGGAATGGTGTTTGTAACAAAACCACCACTGCCATCGTCCATTACCCCCGATAAGACCACGGTCTCATCTCTAAATTCAGTAACCTTTGGATTCCCATTTCTGATGGAATTTCTTCGTCCAGCATCATAAAGATCACCTCCTTCTTTCCATTCCAATAGAAAGTTAAAGCTGAAGTTCTTATAGCGCAATACGTTATTGAACGACGCCACAAAATCAGGAAAAGCATTTCCTACCTTAACACGTTCAGATCTATCAACCCTTGGTAAGCCATCAGGTCCAATGTATCTTTGACCATTTTCATAACGCCATTTATATCCATATAACTCTCCCATCTTATCACCATTTCTGATTTCAGATGTGATACCCGCCGCAGCCCCTGCATCGGCAAAAATGAGTGCGTCAATATCTTCTGGTAAGGACAATACCTTACCTTCGTTAGTGGACCAGTTGATCATTGTTTCCCAGTGGAAATCTTCTGTTTTGAAGACATCATAGGAAATTAACAATTCATGTCCGAAGGTTTCAAAATCCCCGGCATTTCTAACAATTCCTGAAATACCTGATGAGTAGGCGGTGCCCACTGTGAAAATTTGATTTTTAACACGGGTTTTGTAGTAAGCATAATCCACGCGGACTCGGTTTTTGAAAAATCGGAGATCAGTACCAATTTCAAAAGATCTGTTTTTTTCAGGTACAATAAACTCCTCGCCAACTATAGCGCTTGCTCTGTAGCCTCCTGAACCACTAAATGGAAAATTGCCATCAGATACAAAGTAACTTCCCGTTTCTCCGAAACCTGGTCCTTTACCTACTTCGGCCCATGACGCTCTTAACTTTCCAAAGTTGAAAAATTCGTTGTCTTTATCAATAAGTTCATGAAAATCGTAGGCTAAACTCACAGACGGATAGAAAAACGAGCGGTTATTTTTTTCTAAGGTAGAAGTCCAGTCATTTCTACCGGTAACGGTCAAAAATAATTGGTTTTTATAATCGGCTTTAAGTTCTCCAAATACACCCACATTCCTAATTTGAGTGACGCTTTTATCAGCAAAAATATTAATGGTGTTGGCTATATCATTAATGCCAGGGACATTTAATGTTTCTCCCCTAATCATAGAATAATCTCTTTTAGAATCTGATATTTGATTTCCTAAGGTGAGAGTCGTACCAAAGTCGTCTGACCATTTCTTATTCAAGGTGACCAATAGATTGGATTCCAAGCCTAAAAAATTTATATTTTGGTTGACAATAAATCCTCCCACCGCTGCTCCAGCGTCGAGGTCTGGTGCAACAAATCGATTTCTTTGATCTGAATAATTATCAACTTGTGCCGCATAGGTTACGTTGATCCAGTCTTTAGGTGCCCAATTAAAGGTAGCGTTACCTACCCATCTGTTTACATCGTCTGTGAGCGGGCTTGTTTCCAATAGATAACGTGGGTTATCAATAACCCCAAAGGAGTAGTTGCGTTGCGTGCCATCTTCATTGATATAATCATTGATCGGGAATGTTGCAGAATAATAGGCCAAGGAACTAAACACTGATTTATCACCACCATTTCCTCGTTTACCACCAGCATTAGTATAATTTATGGAAGTGTTGATATTAAATTTTTCAGTGACCTTATAACCTGCTTTAAATCTTAAGGTTGTTTTGTCATAATCAGTATTTGGTAAAACGCCCTTTTCACTATCGTTACCAACAGAGAAATAATAATCAAGCTTATCATCAGCCCCACTGATATTGAAATCCACTTGGGTATTGACACCTGTTTGAAAGAGATCATAAGGATTATAAAAACGATCGCCTGTAAGATCAATCGTTTCCCCATTTACCACGGCACTGTCTGCGCTATATTCCGGTCCCCATGAATAAAAGGAAGTTCCGCCTAATCTTGTAAATCCTGTGTCGGTTTCGGGAGTGTATAGGGTTCTTGGAAGGCCACTAAAGCCCTCGCGGTATATTTTTTGTAATTCTGGGGTAGTATTGATATTACGCATTGTTGTAGAAGCTGTTATTCCTACTTTAGCCTTTCCTAACTTTCCTTTTTTGGTGGTAATAATGATAGCCCCATTTGCTGCTCTTACACCATAAAGCGCTGTGGCGGCCGCTCCTTTTAGTACGTTGTAACTTTCAATATCTTCTGGGTTGATGTCAGAGCCCCTGTTGGTAAATGAAAATTGTTCTGAACTACTTGGAGAATTTGAGCCCGCACTTGGTAAGACACTTCCAGAAAAAGTATCATTATCCAGGGCTAAACCATCGATAATTATCAAAGGCTGGTTGCTTCTATTTGGATTGACAGAAGTAATTCCTCTAATTAAAATATCAATACCACCACCCGATGACCCAGAGGTTTGGCTGATCTGAACACCAGCAACTCGACCCTGCAATCCGGAAAGGGCATCAGTTTGACCGGTGAGATCTAAATCTTCAGTTTTTACTTGGGTTACAGAATAACCCAATTCTCGTGTTTCTCTTTTAATCCCAAAAGCCGTCACCACGACTTCATCCAGAGAACTCGCATCTTCTTGAAGTGTCACATTGATTACGGCTTCAGAAACGGTTCTTTCCACTTTTTTGAAACCTACATAGGAGAAAATCAGAACATCTCCAGAAGAAGCAATGATGGTATAGTCACCATCAAAATTTGTTGTTGCACCCTTAGTGGTGCCTTTTACAAGGATATTGACTCCTGGCATAGGAACATTATTCGCATCAGTAACCACACCGGTCACGGTGATTGTTTGAGCGAATAACATTAAAAGAGCAGAAGTAAAAAAACCAAGTAAGGTGAGGGTAGTTTTTTTTTGCATAATTTGAGTTGTTTTCGTTAGACTAGTAGAGTAAATGTAAGAAAATTAATTTAAACAGTGTGTTCTTCAATGTTTTATAGTAATAGTAGATAATCCCTAGTTTTTTAACAATGGCATTTTTTTCTCTTTGTTTGGACAAATTTGGAAATTATCAGCTAACTTTCGGAACCTTATGTTTAAGTTGTTCCTTTTGACATGAAAAAAACCGGTAATTCCAAAAACTCAAGAAATGTGAAAAATCTCAATTCTTTAGGTCGTTTTAGTTGTATTGTGATACTTTCCTTGGTGCTTTCTAATTGTAAATCTGCCCAAATATCAAAACACTTGGAAAAATCAATGAGCGCAAATTTTTATGAGCCTCAGTTTACCGGGCTTATGGTATACAATCCAAGGACAAAGGACACGGTTTTCAATCATAACGCCGAACGTTATTTTACACCGGCGAGCAATACCAAAATATTTACCTTATATACAGGTCTCCAATATTTGCCTGATAAAGTTCCAGCCTTTAAATATACGGTTCATGGGGATACCTTGATAGTGCGTGGTACTGGAGATCCCAGCTTTTTACATCCGTATTTTAAGGATAGCACGGCCTTGGAGTTTATGCGAAATTATAAAGCCATAAAATTGGTGACGGGTAATTATACTAACGAAAAATTTGGCCCAGGTTGGGCCTGGGAAGATTACGACACCTATTTCAGCCCTGAGCGCAGTGCATTTCCATTGTACGGCAATGTGGTGACGATTTCAAACACTGACGATTTGGAAACCTATCCGAAGTTTTTGAGAGCTCAAACGACTTATACCTTGATGGATAAACGTCGTGATTTTAATGCAAATAATTTCTATTATAAATTGACCAGAACGACTAACACTGAGGTGCCGTTTGTATTGGATACCACAATGGTTAAAGCACTTTGGAATGACTTGCTTCCCGATAAAGTAGAATTCATCCCATATACCAGCGCTAAAACAGATCAGATACTCTATAGTATTCCGGCCGACAGTTTATACAAGCGCATGATGCATGTAAGTGATAATTTTTTGGCCGAACAGATTTTGATTTTGGCTTCCTCAACGGTTTCTGATACTTTGGATGCAGATCCCATTCGGAAATCGATTCTCGAAAAACAACTTAAAGATTTGAAGCAAAAACCAAAATGGAGGGATGGTTCCGGTTTGAGCAATTACAATCTCTTTACGCCTTTATCTCTTGTTCAGGTTTTGGAAAAGCTTTACGTCGACATTCCAAGAGAACGCCTGTTCAATTTCTTTCCTGCCGGCGGTGTAAGTGGGACTCTGAAAAATTGGTATGCGGGAGTGGATGGCCCTTACGTGTTTGCCAAAACGGGTACGTTGTCAAGCACTCATACATTAAGTGGTTATTTGCTGACCAATTCTGGTGATGTTTTGATTTTTAGTTTTATGAATAATAACTACCTTACTACTACCGATAAGGTCAGGGAACACATGCAGGCCATTCTGGAATATTTGAGAGATAATTACTAAAGAAACGGCTTATTTACCATAATAAATGGCATTCCTAAAATTGCTTTCTTTGGTTTTTAAGTCGATCAAGAATCCGTTGACCACCGCAAAGTCCACACTGCCATCCTTTTGCAGTACAAAATTGGGATTGTTACCAATGTTCACGAAAAAACCTGGAACTTTTTGATCCTTGTCCAAAATATTTATTGGAACGGAGACGTCTTTATCCTTTTGTGAAAATTGCGCCAAGCGAACGTAGGTGTACCCTGATTTTAGAAGTGCGTAAATGTCCATGGCTTCCAAATCCTTCATAGATTGGACGATTTTTGGATATACTTTCCCTTCAATCAATCGATAACCGGTTGCATCGACAGTTTCGTAACCATAAAAAGTTGAGAGATCACCTTTTTCAACAATACTGCCCACATTATAAAAAGTGTCGTAGTTTTTGTCCTGAACTTCCAAATGATTGATTCCGATATCGAGTATGTAATCCTTTCCTAAAAGTTCATGGGTAAATCGTTCAATTTTTAAATCGAATAATTTTCGGTCGTTTTGTGGGATCTTCTCATAATCTTCTACTGGAATGTCTTTATAATTTCCATTGGCAATCGTATAGCAAGCAGATAGAATAGATACAAAATTGAGTTTTCTGATTTCTTGTTTTTCGACATCATTTTTAAATCCACCAGACTCAATTAAGATGGCACTTGTTCCCCATTTTTGGATGTTGTCTCCAAAAGCACGTGGTTCGAAATCGTCGTTGTAACGCCCTACTTGTCCTGGTGCGTACTTTTGGATGATGCTGTTCATAAAAACAATGACTTTCATGGCGTTTCCACGAACGTCATTGATCTCCTTTTCATAATTATAGGCTGGAGCCAAATATGAAATGGTCGCCGGTTTGGGCGTACGTTCCGCATTGTAATACGTACTTTGGTCGTGGAGATTAAAACCAAAATCGGCATCCAAACTATCGCGAATGCGTTTCAAAATCTGGCCCTCCGGCGATTGGAGCATGAGTGCATCTCTATTGATGTCAATCCCCAAGGCGTTACGTCTTGAAAAGACTTCGGCCCCATCCGGATTGAGCATCGGCAAAAAATGAAGGGTCAATTTGCTTAAAAGTTCTTCTTTTTCGGTTTTAAAATCGTCACTATTCAAGAAGTTGAAAATGTCAAAAATAGCTTGGGTTGCGGTAGGTTCGTCCCCATGCATTTGCGACCACAAAAAGACATTAATGTCTCCAGAACCAATGCTGATCAAACTGATGTTTTTTCCTTTGATACTTTCACCTACTTTTTGAACTGTATATGCAGGGTTGTTTTTAAGTTTGAGAATCAAGGGTTGGATATCCGCATGTTTGATTCGGCGGTTGTCCAAGCTCGGTTCTTTGTATTTTGAATAACTATCGTACAGACTTGTGGTCATATCGATATCCTGTGCCATCATAGAGAATGAAAAAATGGCGAGCAATAAGGTGAGGGTGGATTTCATTTGTTGATTTTTTATGATTTTAAAGATCCAATGGAGATACTTAATAATAGTTTATTTATTGAGATTTGTTAAAGGCATTGCTCGATCAATTTGGGCTATTTACTGGAGCCGATTTCAAATTGAGTTTTTTGGTGCGTTTTCTGACGGCATTCATGAAGTCTTCACCCGGATCGTTCTTTATCGTTCTATAGCCTTCATCTACCTCCAACCATAACTCATGACCTTCAAAATTAGTATACTCATAATGACCAATAAGGTATTCAATAGGGTATTTTTCACTCAAATATTTCACTAACCAAATATTTGATTTTATTTGCTTTTTGGTCAGGGGTAAATCCTTGGTCCCTCCTACATTTTCGACCCCAATGGCAGTGTGGTTTAATCCAATCACATGTCTTGCCATAGTCGTTTCTGGCATTAAGCGGTATATCGTGCCATCCTGATCCACCAAAAATTGAGAGGATACATTTAATGAGCTTGCCGTGGCAAGATCTGGTCTGCTTGGCAATTCAGGGTCATAAAACGCCTGAAAGGTTTTTTCCATTGTTGGAATCACCGTCCAATGTAACACAATCATTTTAGGTACAATCGTTGGATTATCTTGCTCTAAGCCATAACGTGTAGATAGGTATTCTTTGGTGAGTTGGATGCGCTCTTCATTAAAAAGAATCGGTTTATCTACTATTTGTTTTGAAGTGCCACAAGAATAAAACAAAAATAGACTGATGCAAAGGAGGGAATATTTCATTATTAAAAGTTAGGTGAATATCAAAGTTAGCGAAATTATTTGTTACCAAAGATAATTGAAAAACTTAACCAGCAGACAAGCGCGGTAATTATCTAAAGCCAAAAACCTGCCTGACCAATCTATGAAGTTTCACATGTATTTAGCATATATATTCGTGTCACAATTTTTAAAGAATGCCAATGAATTTAGCCTATTGATTCGAGTTAATTGGTGAAATATCAATGTTCAAAGAAAAGTAGGTGTGTTGAAGATGATTATCCTCGAAATAAAAAGAAATGCTTTTTCATGTCCTCAATTTGTGCATCTTCATTGGTAATGATATAATCAATGGCTTGCGAGGTGAATTCATCACCTTTTTCGGTGAGCGATACGATTTTATTGTCAATGAGAATCATATTGTTTTTAAGCGCCAAATCCAACACGGTCTTGCTTTTTACTTTTTGCCAGTTGATATGTTCGTTAAGATGGTTGACATGACGTTCTTCCACTTCACTATGATTTTTAAGATGGAGTAAAAAGGTCAGCAACAAGACCTCAATGCGTTGACGTTTTTCTCTGTACATTACCGCAATTAATCCCTTGCTCGGGGCGAATAAATAAACAAGAAAAAACACCACGCCAAGCATGGTTGCAATAGAGCCAGCTATGGAAGCATCAAGCCAGTGGGCTACCCAATATCCTGAAATAGCACCAAAAATCCCAAAAAATACGGCGAGTCCGAGCATCTTTTTTAAATCTGTAGTCAGCAAATAAGCACAGGCAGCCGGGGCAATCATCAGGGTGACCACTAAAATAGCGCCAACGGCATCAAAGGCACCAACTGTGGTAATAGATGCCATGGTCATCAGACCGTAATGGATGATTACAGGTGAAAATCCCAAGGACGCAGATAAGCCGGCATCAAAAGTGCTCAGCTTTAACTCCTTGAAAAAAGCAATAAGTAGTCCGATGGTAACCAATAAGATTATTCCAATAATCCATAAAGATTTCGGACCGATATCTGTGCCACCAACCGTTAGTCTATCAAAGGGCGCAAATGCCAATTCGCCTAATAGCACGGCGTCCACATCCAAATGGATGTCATTGGCGTTTTTTGCAATCATGATTACACCTATACTGAATAAGGCCGGGAATACCAATCCGATGGCGGTATCTTCTTTGACCAAACCTGTTTTTTGGATTCGCTCTACTAAAATCACCGTAATGACGCCTGTAAGTGCAGCTAGCAAAATGAGCAGCGGCGAGTTGAGGTCTTGGGTGATAAAAAAACCAACGACGAGGCCTGGAAGAATGGAATGGCTAATGGCATCACTGATCATTGCCATTTTACGGAGCACCAAAAAGGTTCCTGGAATGGCACAGGCGATAGCAACCAAACTTGCAATAAGCTGTATTTCAAATTGGGCACTACTCATGTTTTTTGATATTTTGATTGTATAAATTGGCTGCGGTTTCAAACCCTTCTTCCGTCAAACTCCACATCGTGCCATCTAAAGTCACATAGTTTTTATCGACCAATTTTTGAAGTGTCTTGCGCGTAAAACCTTGAAAATTGTTTAGTATTTTTATAGTATGTGGATGTGAAATATCTTCGTGGGTCTCTGCAATATGGTACATAAAAGCGAGTGTTTTTTGAAATTCTAAATCCCTTCTATTCTTTATAAATCGGATTTGCCGAAACAACAAACCTCTGCCAGGTGAAAAGACGAAAGAGAAAACAACAAATACAGATGCCACAATAACAATTACTGGACCTGTAGAAAGGTTATCCTGACTAGCACTGATGGCAGTTCCAAAAACTCCTGAAAAGGCACCAAAAATTGAGGCTAAAAAAACCATCTTACCTAAACTGTTGGTCCATTGACGCGCCGCTGCCGCAGGTGCCAACAACATGGCACTCATAAGCACAACGCCTACGGTCTGCAAGCCTAAAACAATGGCCAAAACAATAAATGAGGTGATAAGAACATCAATGAATTTGGTGTTGAACCCTAAGGTTTTGGTGTAGTCGGGGTCAAAAAGCAAAAGTTTGAACTCCTTCCAGAATAGTAACATGACCAACAAACAAATTCCTGTAATGATCGCCATTAACCAGACATCACTTTCAACCAAAGTGGCGGCTTGGCCGAATAAATATTTATCCAGTCCGGCTTGATTGGCATTGGGCTGTTTCTGTATAAACGTGAGCAACAACATTCCAAATCCGAAGAACAGAGAAAGAATGAGCCCTAAAGCGGTATCCGACTTCAAATGTGTTTTGGTGACGATGCCTCTGATCCAGAAAGTGCCAATGAGTCCACTGACCAAGGCTCCAATAAGTAAGGTGTTGGTGTCTTTTGCACCCGTAATCAAAAATGCCAAGGCTATCCCGGGAAGGGCCGCGTGCGAAATCGCATCACCAAGCAAACTTTGTTTTCGCAACACTGCAAAACTACCGAGCATACCCGTAACGGCACCCAAAATGGCGGTGCCCAAAGTGATGGTTCGAAGCGTGTAATCACTGAAGACTAAAGAGAAGTATTCCTGTAAATTCATATCCTATTCCTGCGGAGGCAGGAATCTTTTTTATTTTATAGTTTTGAATCGTTGCAATTTTTCATAAGTTTATTTCTCTCAAACCTTTCAGGTTTTTAAAACCTTAAAGGTTCTACTCGATTTCTGTCAACTCCCGCCTATTTTCTTCATTACTATTCATGCGTTGATTAAATCTCTGATTTTATTGATGATTAGACTTCTTTTAATGAGATTAACCAAATGGAACCAGAAAGATTCCTGCATTCGCAGGAAATTTATTTCTGCACACTCACCTTATAATTAATACCATAAGTCTTGGTCAAATTATCATCATTAAAAATATCTTTTACAGGACCAGTTGCAATTTTTTTAACGTTCAAAAAAGTAACCCAATCAAAGTATTCTGGAACCGTTTGTAAATCGTGATGGACGACCACCACTGTTTTTCCAGCTTTTCGTAATTCTTTCAAAATATTGATAATGGCAATTTCTGTGGTGGCATCTACCCCTTGAAAAGGCTCGTCCATAAAGTAGATGGAGGCGTCCTGTACCAATGCTCTTGCCAAAAAGATCCGTTGCTGTTGTCCGCCTGAAAGCTGACTAATTTGTCTGTCCTTAAAGGGGAGCATCCCAACTTTTTCTAAAGCTTCCAACGCTGCTTTCTTTTCTTTAACCCCCGGACGTTTGATCCATCCCAAGCTGCCGTAAGTGCCCATCATCACAACATCTAATGCCACCGTAGGGAAATCCCAATCCACACTGCCTTTTTGTGGCACATAGGCCACATGCGAACGTTGTTTATGATAAGGTTTGCCATATATAGTAACACTCCCCGCAATAGGTTTAAGAATGCCCAAGATGGCTTTGATTAAAGTGGATTTTCCAGCACCATTTGGGCCTACAATTGCCATGAGAACGCCTTCAGGAATTTCAAGATCGATATCCCAAAGAACAGGCTTATAATTGTAAGCAACTGTTAAATCGTCCACCTTAACAGCAATAGCTCCTGCGTCTGCCATGTCGGCAGACAGCGAGTTCCGGTTCTCGTCCTTAGAATGCGCGTTTTTTTTAGTGTTCATTAATTTCATTTTATTTGACCTTTGTGCTGTTTTAAAGAATGCCGATAAATTTATGGATAAGCTTATTTTCAAAATCTGGCAGTCCTTACGTTACTGCAAAAAGCAGGAGCAGCTTCAAATATTTAAGAGCATTAAGCTATTTATTTTATTCGGACCTACAAGGTTTTCCTCCTTCGGCGGACAGGTTGAAACCTTGAAGGTCATGGTGACTGCGACTGTAAACTGCCAAATTATTTCAAGGCATTCACAATCGTATTCACATTGTATTTAAACATCCCGATATAAGTTCCTTCCGCAGTGCCTGCATTTCCTAAAGCATCAGAATATAAAGTGCCCCCAATTTCGACATGATGGTTTTTTGAATTTACAGCAGCCTGAAGTGCTTCAATGGTACGTCTTGGCACTGAACTCTCCACAAAAATGGCTTTTATTTTTTTATCGATAATAAAGTTAGACAAATTTTGGACATCCTGCACACCAGCTTCTGTAGCTGTTGATAAGCCTTGTAGGCCAACGACTTCAAATCCGTAGGCTTGCCCAAAATAATTAAAGGCATCATGAGCAGTGACCAAGATTCTCTTTTCTTTCGGAAGGGTCTCAATTATGGATTTGATCTCCGCATCCAAAACTTTTAATTTTTCAAGATAGTTCTTGCCGTTTTCTTCAAAGTACACTTTGTTTTCTGGATCGGCTTCTGATAGTTTTTGAACCACAAATGTGGAGATGAGTTCCCAATTGTGCACATCAAACCAAATATGAGGGTCATAATTAGAAGCGAAATATTCTGAACCAATCAAGGTGTTTTTGTCCAAAGCATCTGAAACGGCAATGGTTGTGATGTTCTGACTTTCCATTTTTTCAAAAACATCTACGAGCTTACCTTCCAAATGCAAGCCACCATAAAAAATCAAATCGGCGTTGGATAGTTTCGTGACATCCCCGGCACTGGCTTTATATAAATGTGGATCCACACCACTTCCCATCAAACCTTGCACATTGAGTTTGTCGCCACCAATTTGGTTCAATAGGTCGGTAATTAAAGTTGTCGTGGTCACGATGTTGAGGTTGCCGTTGTCTGGCTTGGCATCTTTGCAGCCTGAAAAGTATATAAAAGTTAATAAAACGAAAACTATTTTTTTCATGAGCCTAAATATAAGTTACGAAGTTACTAAAAAAATGAAGATGATATGCTGATTATTAACGATTTCTCACGTAAATGTGGGGTGGAGGCTGGACATCTATCGATGTTTATATTCTTGAAGATAAACTAATGAGCTTTTATTAGTTTCAAATAAATTTAAAATTATGTTCTTAAGTGCATCTCGCTTAAGCTTCTAAAAATTTTGATACTAACTTGCCCGACCAGTTAGGGCGGGTTACACGGATTTTCACGGATTCCTTCCTGAAAAGATGTGAAAAAATATTTTGTTATCTATTTCACGAACCTGACTGCCGTGCGGCACGTGCAACAGAATTTCAGTCTATTTTTAAGACCTCCGCCAGAGCCGACTGTGGGGTTGGCTCGCCTATTGGCATCGGGTAAATATTAAACTTTAGTGCCTAATGGTTTAGTTAAGTGAACAACAGGCAGGAGTTTAAGAGATAATCTTAATAACCCCAACCTGTTGCTGAATAAATACTCACTTAAAAAGTTATTAGAAATAGGAACTGATTCCAAAGTACCAAGTAGCCGTTTGGACGTTAGGATTATTGAGGATATCAGTTTTCCATTCATAACGATAATTCAACCGAAGAACGGTTTGTGCTGTTGGACGAAAGCTAATTGCAGGCGTGATAGCAAACAGATGGTCTCCAATTTTTTCTCCTGTTTGTATAAATCTGCCCTCATTAAAATCGACGTAATCCAATCGCGTCGCGAAATTAAAGGTGGCATCGTCCCAGTCCAATATTTTTCGTTTGAGGACAGGCTGTACAATGTCCATAAACCAGCCCCATTGTTTGTTTCCAAACTGTTGGGTATAGGTTTTTGGGACATCGACCCATATATAAGCGGCTTCGCCCATAATGGCCGTACCGGTTTTGTTAATGACTGTATTAAAATCAAATGCAACCACATCTACACGGCGTGCTTTCGTGTCGAGTTCGAGCCCATCCTCTTCAAGTTTATTGTACCGACCGCCCATGTACGAAAAACCGACTTCTCCAAAATTCTTATTACCAATAGCAAGCTTCGTCGTGACCAAAGGTTGACCACTAAAGTTTTCAGAAAAACGCTCTGGATTTTCCTTGGTTGCCGGTAGTGACGTTCGGTCGTTCTCGTTATCAATAATGGAGGAATCAAACCCGTTAGACAGATAGGCTTCATAGCCAAAAATCCAGTTACCTTTATAGGTTTTACCATAGAGACCAACACCAACGTTGGAAAACGTACCAGGCAATAAATCGACGGCTTCATTGGGGCGCTCCACAAATTCATATTTTGGGCCGTCGTGATTTTGGTTGAAAGAACCAATAGGGTTGACAATGATTCCCGTTCTCAAATTCACCAAAGGATCAAATGCAATATCAATGGCGGCATACTCTATCTCTATTTCCTTGCCACCTTCTTCAAATTCAATTTCTGACAGAAATTTTATGCGTTTGGAAATGGATCCAGAAAGCAATAGCGACATTCGGCGTGCTTGGAAAGACAGACCATCCGTGATGCCATCCTCAACCGAATATATGGAATTGGCCTCAAAGTAACCGCCTATGGCAACACCCGTATTTCCAATTTTAAAAGTGGGTCGGTTGTAATTGGCATCCATACTTAACTTTTGACTGGTGGTGTCTGAAGGCGTTTTTGTGAATTTTAAATCCTGTGCTGAAACTCCGAAATGGATCAGTAAAAACGTAGCTATAAAAAAGGAAGTTTTAAGATAGGTAGATGGTGATATTTTCTGCATCAGTGGTTGTTGTAAAGGTTTGTAAATTTTCGTCTGCTGGCCCTGTCATCACAGTTCCGTCGTTTGTAAATTCGCTGCCATGGCACGGACAGCTATAGATGCCACCACCAACATTCAATTCGCAGCCTCTATGGGTACATCGCATTAAGGAAGTCACATAATTATCACTGTCGGTTCGGTAAAGACAGAGTGGGAATTTGTAGCGATTGGATTGCACCATCACAAATTCCCGTAATTTTTCAGGCTTTTGCGGGTTGATTATAAATTGTGATTTCGCAATCGTAATTACGCCGTTATATTCATTGGCCGCCGCATAATGAATGCCGCCACAAGATTGCAGGAGACTCGCGGCAAATGGCAAACCGACGAGCCCAAAACCACATGTTTTTAGAAATTCTTTTCTTTTCATTGCTTATAGTGAATTTAAAAATGCCAATAATTGTTCCTGCTCAAGAGCAGAAAGATTGACATAGTTGTTTTTTGAGTTTTCTGCTTCGCCGCCATGAAGAAGAATGGCCTCTTCAATACTCCTAGCGCGACCGTCGTGCATAAGATATACTTGGCCTCCTTGTGAATCTGCTGATAACCCAAGTCCCCAAAGTGGTGGCGTGCGGTATTCTGAAGTCAGTGCGTAGCCTTCGGTATAGCCGTCATCAAGACCGGGCCCCATGTCATGGAGCAGGAGGTCGGTGTAAGGGTGGAATTCTTTATAAGACAGCGCTTCAATGGGCGAGTAGCTGGTGCGTAGGGTAGGTACATGGCAGGCCGCACATTGGATGTTGTTAAAGATGGCCTTTCCGGCCATGACTTTAGGATCGTCCTGGTTTCTCGGAAGTGGGGCTTTTAAGGTTTTCAGATAGAAGACCACATCGCCGATAGTGCGTTTGGAAACTTCCGGGTCATTGGGCAAGCCATCATAAGGTTCATTGGGTTGGAAGATGGACACAATGCCCATATCCTGATTGTAGGCATCGGCGGTTTGGTGGAGCAAATCGTAGGTGGATGCTTTTTTCCCAAAGCGGAAGATGTATTTCCCATCTTTTGGAATGCTGTTCGGGCGGAGTTGCACATAATCTGGAGGGTATGCATAATGAGGGCGTCCGCTAATCCCATCACCGTCCAGATCATCGGGGTCGGCAAGCGCCAAAATATCGGCGTCGCTCACGGCATCAAGATACCCCAAACCAGTTACTGCAGGACCAATGAACAAACTAAATGGCGCACCTTCTGGCAAGACTTGAGGTTGATACCCTGGGATGGCCTTGTTTTGCAATTGGTTCCGCTTATCGCCAAATGTCGCATACGGATTGCCTAAACTGTCGCTCTGACCAAATCGGATGAATCCGTTAAATGGGTGCCCCTTGCCATCACCCGCATGACAAGCAGCACAACGGTTGCCAACAAACACGGGACCTAAACCTTTTTCTACGGTAAACACCTCATCGTTAAAGGCGATATCGCCATGAAGAAACTGTATCTGTTCTTGGGTAGTCAGGCCTTCAATGGGCCCATCCAGAAGTTGGTTTTCTTCTGGTTCACGCGGCGCATAGATGTCATTGAGACTCTCGCACGATAAAACGATCGAAGAAAGGGTTGCACCAATAATAATATAATGCAGTAAAGTGTTTTTCATAGTAACTAATAATAAATTTACATCAATCAAATTAAAAGTTTAGACAAAGCTAAATAATCTTTTTGTCTAAAAAAAATATATATTTGTAGATAATAATATTTTGTATGACGCTCGCTGAAGAAAATTACCTTAAAGCTATTTATCACTTGGAAAATCAATCGTCCAATGAGGTGTCGACTAATGCCTTAGCTGAAGAAATGCAAACCAAGGCCTCTTCCGTTACCGATATGATCAAGAAATTGGCGGAAAAAAACATGGTTTCCTATATTCCTTATCAAGGTGTTACGCTGTCTAAGGCGGGTCGGGCCCATGCGGTTAAAGTGGTAAGAAAGCATCGACTTTGGGAAGTTTTTTTATTGGAAAAGCTTAATTTCTCGTGGGATGAGGTGCATGATGTGGCCGAGCAATTGGAACATATCAAATCAGAAAAACTAACCGATAAGCTTGATGAGTTTTTGGATTTTCCGAAAGTGGATCCACATGGCGATCCCATTCCAGATAAGCACGGCAATTTTGAAGAGATCGATAAAACAAGTCTCACCGATGCCCAGGAAGGTCAGTCTTACGTATGTATTGGTGTTCATGATAGCTCGAGCGACTTCTTAAAGTATTTGGATGCGAATCATATCAGTCTTGGCACTACCATCGAAATCATCCATAAAGAACCTTTTGATAATTCTGTAAAAATCAAATTCAATGACGTTGAATTGGTAGTTTCAGAAAATGTCGCTAAAAACTTGTTCTTACAGGAAGCGTAGCCTCTTTTATATTTTATCAGTTAAAATAGTACAACTTACATTTTCTTATTCCTGTAATTTTAAAATTCAGTAACTTGGGCTTTTCAAATTTAATTCTATTTGTATGGTCCGTTTCTTTAGTCTCCTAGTTAGTCTTTTCAGTCTTCAATTTGCCCTTGCACAAACGCAAAAACTACCTTTTCAGCCCATGGATGTTTTTGCATTGGAGTGGGCCACTGATCCGCAAATTTCCCCTGATGGTACGCAGATTGTTTACAAAAGAAATGGATTTGACATCATGAAGGACAATGCCAACGGGAATCTGTGGATTGTCAATACTGATGGTACATCCCATCGTAAATTGACCTCAAGAGAAGTCAGTGAATCACAAGCAAGTTGGTCGCCAACGGGAGATCGCATTGTATTCTCAAGTACAACAGATGAAGGCTCAGAAATATATATGTACTGGACAGCAACTGGACAAATCGCCAAGATTTCGCAGTTGGAAAAATCGCCAAGTTCCTTAACCTGGTCGCCTGATGGAAAATGGATTGCTTTTACGATGTTCATTGCAGAAAAACCACCAGTTGTAGCCAAATTACCAGAAAAACCAAAAGGTGCCAAATGGGCAGAATCGGCACGAATTACAGACCGACTCAAACACGAAGCTGACGGTAGTGGCTATATGGAGCCCGGATTTACCCATGTTTTTATAATCCCTGCCGAAGGTGGCACCGCCAGACAACTGACCAGCGACAATTACAGTCACCGTGGCAACCTATCCTTTTCTCCAGATGGGAAAGAGATATATTTTTCCTCAAACCGATTTGAAGATTGGGAATACAGGTTCCGAAATAGCGAAGTTTATAAAGTGCATGTGGATACCAAGCAAATTACCGCTTTGACCTCTCAGGACGGACCGGATCATTCGCCACAAGTATCGCCTGACGGGAAAACGGTGGCTTATCTGGGATTTGAAGATCGTGTGCAGGACCATCAAAACACCTTGTTACATTTGATGAATAGCGATGGCAGCAATAAACGCACTATTTCTTCAAGTTTTGATAACAGTATTTCTGATATTATCTGGGACTCGAGCGGGAAGGGCTTGTATTTTATGTATGACGAAAAAGGAAATTCCAAAATCGGATATATTACAACTTCAGGAAAAATTACAAAGTTGGCTGATCATGTTGGCGGAACAACCATTGGACGACCTTATGCCTCTGGATCTTATTCTGTGTCCCAAAATGGGACTTTGGTATATACACAAACCCGTCCGGAATATCCAGCCGACTTGGCAGTCATCCAAAACAAGAAAGGACCATTATTGATTACCAATTTGAATGCCGATGTGCTTGCTTTCCGTGAGTTGGGCAGGACAGAGGAAGTTTGGTACAAATCGACTTTTGACGGTAGGGACATTCAAGGCTGGATCGTTAAACCGCCATTTTATGATGCCTCTAAAAAATATCCACTGTTAGTGGAAAATCATGGCGGTCCGATTTTGAATTACGGCGACCGATTTACCGCTGAAATCCAATTGTTCGCTGCTGCAGGCTATGTCGTATTTTATCCAAATCCGCGAGGAAGCACGAGCTACGGTGAGGAATTCGGGAATTTATTAAAGAATAATTATCCGGGACAGGACTATAATGATGTGATGGATGGTGTGGATTATCTGGTTGAAAAAGGTATTGTAGATAACGATAAATTGTACGTGACCGGTGGCAGTGCCGGCGGCATCATGACGACCTGGATGATTGGAAAGAACCATCGTTTTAAAGCGGCTGCAGTAATAAAACCTGTGGTCAATTGGATCAGTAAAACCTTGGTGGCTGATAATTATTATGGTTATGCCGAAAAGCGCTACGAAGGACAACCTTGGGAGAATTTTGAAACCTATTGGAAATTTTCGCCTATATCATTGGTAGGTAATATAGAAACGCCAACCATGGTCATGGTTGGGATGAATGATTTGAGAACACCGCCAAGTGAGGCAAAACAGCTCTACCATGCCCTAAAACTTAGAAAAGTTGAAACAGTTTTGGTCGAAATACCAGAGGCCTATCATAATATCGCCCAACGACCGAGTAATCTGATCAGCAAGGTGGCGCATATTTTCGCTTGGTTTGAGAAGTATAAATAGGATTGATTCTGCATGCTTTCTTTTTTGGTTAGGAAATGTGAAAAGATAGCAGCCAGGAGGAAAGAATAAAGACTATAGAACTAAGACAAAATCTGCGAGTATCTGTGAGATCTGCGGGAAAAAAAATTCAGTGCGATCGTTGAGATCCCATGATTTTACGCAGACTAATATCAGTAAACATGCTCAATGACACTTATCACAATTATGAGCATCACCAAAAGCCTTTTGCTTCTTGGATTTTTTCCAAAAGAATTTTTTGATCAAGAAACTTAGTGCAAGTCCCAGGGCCAAAAAAGCTAATATGTTTTGAATCGTATCGTTCATTTTTTTAGTTTTCAGTTGCAGTTTTCAGTCGTTATTGCCGGTTTGTTATTTCTAATCCCTAATCCCTAATCCTTCTGTCATCCGTCTTTCCACCTACTTCAAAACCTGAAACGCAATCAATGCTATAATATACGCAAAAGTGCTCATTATTACAAGCTGTAAGATGGGCCATTTCCACGAATTGGTTTCTCGCTGCACAATGGCCAAGGTGCTCATGCACTGCATGGCAAAGGCGTAAAACAACAACAATGAAATACCTGAAGCAAAATTAAAAAGCGGCCCTCCCAAAATCGGATTGACTTCTCCCGCCATCCTGTTTTTGATGGTTTCTTCGTCATCACTTCCAACGCTATATATGGTTGCTAAGGTGCCTACAAAAACTTCACGGGCAGCGAATGAACTCACCAGGGCAATACCAATTTTCCAATCGTATCCCAAAGGTCTGATGGCAGGTTCAATGGCGTGCCCTGTAATGCCAAGAAAGGAATGTTCTAATTTCTGCGAAGCCACATGATGTTCTATTTCATCCTCGCTAAGGTTTTGATTCGCAAATTCCGTAGCGACAATTTCTTCAGCGTTATTGAAATCGTCTCCCGGACCATAAGAGGCCAAAAACCAAAGAATGATGGAAATGGCCAAGATGATTTTTCCAGCACCAAAAACGAAAGCTTTGGTTTTTTCAACAACTGTCAATGCAACGTTCTTTAATAATGGCAACTTGTAATTTGGCATTTCAACCACAAAAAAGGTCTTGCTTCTAATTTTAAGGATTTTGTTTAGGATCATTGCTGACCCCAAAGCCGCACCAAATCCGATAAGATATAACAACATTAGGGTCATGGCCTGATAGCCTAAACCAAAGAATCGTTTATCTGGAATAACCAAGGAGATGATAATGAGATACACTGGCAATCTCGCCGAGCAGGTGGTAAAAGGTGTCACTAAAATAGTGATGAGTCGCTCTTTCCAGCTTTCAATATTTCGGGTGGCCATAATTGCCGGAATGGCACAAGCCGTCCCAGAAATTAAAGGGACTACACTTTTTCCGCTCAATCCAAAGCGCCGCATGCCTCGATCCATTAAAAAGACCACGCGACTCATGTAGCCGGTTTCTTCGAGTATTGAAATAAACAGGAATAAAAAGGCGATCTGAGGTATGAAAATGACAATCCCACCCAGTCCAGGAATAATACCTTCTGCCAATAAATTAGTAAAAGTACCTTCAGGAAGTGCGTTTTTGGTCCATTCGCTCAATGATGCAAATGTGGAATCGATAAAATCCATTGGCACACTGGACCAGTCATAAATGGCTTGAAAAATAGTCAATAAAATGAAAAAGAAAATGACATAGCCCCAGACTTTATGGGTTAAAATTCGATCGAGTTTGATTCGAAGGTCTTTAGCCGTACTTAAATCTATGATTTGGCCCTTTTTAAGCGTTTCGTTTATAAATTGATAACGCTTGATGGTTTCCTTTTGCTGAAGACGTTTGAGTTCGGATTTCGATTTCGTCTTAAAATCGGCAACAGGATCAATTTCATTGCGGTCTGTCTTACCAAAATTAACATCTTGGGTAATAACTAACCAAAGTTTATATAATAACTGATCTGGAAAAGCTTTGCGCAATCCGTCAAAATAGTCCTTGTCTATTTCTGAAGCATTCATACACGGAACAGTTGACAGTTCTCTATAATTGGAAATCAATTCCTTTAACTCGTCAATGCCGTAGTTTTTTCTGGTACTTACCAAGGCAATCTTAGTGTTCAACTGCTTTTCTAAATACGGAATATCCAAGGAAATACCTTTATAACGCATTCTATCCGCCATATTGATGACCAGAATACTCGGGATTTCCAAGTCTTTGATTTGTGTAAAAAGGAGTAGGTTTCTTTTCAGGTTCTCAACATCGCTCACAACTACGGCAACATCTGGAAAATCCTTATCGTTTTTGTTGAGAAGCAACTCGATGACCACGTTTTCATCCAATGAAGAAGCATTCAAGCTATAAGTTCCTGGCAAATCGATGATGTGCGCTTTCACACCTCGGGACAATTTGCAGATACCTTCTTTTTTTTCAACCGTAATTCCGGGGTAGTTCCCAACCTTTTGGTTCAATCCGGTAAGCGCATTAAATACTGAAGTTTTACCTGTGTTTGGATTTCCTATTAATGCAACATTGATCTGTTTACTCATTATAGAATATCTATTAATATGTGAAGTGCCGTCTCTTTTCTGATGGCCAAATGGGTGCCATTGATGTTGAGATACATGGGGTCAGAAAAATAGGCCACTTGAACAAGCTCTACAAAATTGCCCGGTAAACAGCCCATTTCCAATAGTTTCAATGGGATATAAATGGATGAAACATCAGTAATAATACCGCGTTGCCCTTTTTTTAGATGTGCGACTGTTGCTTGCAAGCTTATTTAGATTGATTTTAAAGAAGCAAAAGTAAACGAAAAAAATTTATTGTTTGTTATTTGGGGGAAGAAAGTTGAGAGATATTAGTGGGTAGTGGGTAGTGGGTAGTGGGTAGTGGGTAGTGGGTAGTGGGTAGTGGGTAGTGGGTAGTGGGTAGTGGGTAGTGGGTAGTGGGTAGTGGGTATCTTGAGGGATTAGGGATTAGGGATTAGAGTAGGTTTTGAGATTAGCGATTAACGACCCGCCCGAACGTGCCATTTCGGTACGGGGGGTTGAAGAGTGTTGATTTTTGCATAACGGCCAACTCTAATCAGGGACATTCAATCAGTTCATTGGTAGGAGAGTACTAAAAAAGTAAATCAAGCTAGTAAATTCGGTGTGTTTTAAGGCTTCTGCGAAAATCTGCGACATCTGCGGGAAATAAATTCAAAGTAATATGTGTTGAGGTTCAGCCATTTTCGATCATCGCATTCAAATTCAGAACTGCTACCATCATGTTGCAAGTTTCAACTTCAACTTCAATTTCGTTCGCTTAAATCCCAATCTAAAATCAACAATCCCCAATCAACAATCCCCAATCAACAATCCCCAATCAACAATCCCCGATCAACAATCGTAAATCAACAATCGTAAATCAACAATCGTAAATCAACAATCCTTTTACCCTTCGTTCTTTAGTATTTTAATATCGTCCAATAATTTTTCGATATCGTCAGGCTGGGTGCCGTCGTAATAGCCACGAATTTGTCGCTTTTTGTCAATGAGCATGAAGTTTTCAGTGTGGATCATGTCGTATTCATCGCCGTTACCGTCTGTTTTGACAGCCAAATAACTTTTCCTTGCGAGTTCATAAATCTGCTTTTTATCGCCTGTGACTAAATTCCATTTTTTGTCGATGACCCCTTTTTCAATAGCATAACGCTTTAATTGATCCACATCATCAATTTCTGGCGTAACCGAATAAGAGAGTAGCATGATTTCCTCATCCGCTAAGGTTGCTTTTTGGATTTGGGCCATATGATCGGTCATGATCGGACAAATGGTTTGACAGGTCGTAAAGAAGAAATCGGCCACATAAATTTTGTTTTCGTAATCCTTCTGGGTAACGGTGTCACCATTCTGATTGATCAGGCTGAAGTCGGCAATTTTATGGTATTTACTTTGGTATTGCAAAGTGCTATCCACCATTTCAAAATTCACCATGGTAGGTTGGTAAATAGGAAGCACTTTTTTGGGTGTCAGTACATTGTACATAATTGTGACAATGATTGCGGATAAAAAGAACATAAAGATGGCAAAAAACTTATATTCTCTAAAGAAAGATAGCATTTTTAATGGTTTTGAAAATGTTGTATGAGATATGTTTGCAAAAATACAACAGATAAGAATCAAAAAGGGTATTTTTAATCTTAAAATTACGTTTCATGAACAACCACTACCTCCTTCTTCTTTTTTTATTCTTTCCCAGTTTTTTAAATGCTCAAGATTACCACATTAGCGATATAAGCGTTGCAGAAGCCCAATCTGCATTACATCGCATGCAATTCCGCCCCAATGCCAATACAGGAAATTACGATGTAAAATATCACCGATTGGAACTTGAGGTGGATCCGTCAGTGGCGTTCATAAGTGGTGATGTGACCACCTATTTTGAAGCGAAATCCAATTTAGACCAAGTTGTTTTTGATTTGGCGGCCAATATGACGGTGTCTCAGGTTTTACAACGTGGAAATCCGCTGGTTTTTACTCAGAACAGCAATGATGAAGTAGTCATTGCGCTTTCAGAAGAACAAAATCTTGGTGTCTTGGATTCCTTGACCATTAGCTATTCAGGAAATCCCGTAAGTTCGGGTTTTGGCTCCTTTGAAGTCAATACCCATGCCGGGAAACCTGTTCTATGGACGCTTTCTGAACCCTATGGTGCCAAAGGATGGTGGCCATGTAAGCAAGATCTGATTGATAAAATTGATAGTATTGACGTGTATATTACTACGCCTTTGACCAATCCTGATGGGGATACCTATGTGGCCGTTTCAAATGGTTTGGAGCAATCGCAAATAATCAATACAGGCAGTAAGACCACCCACTTTAAGCACAATTATCCTATTCCGGCCTATTTGGTAGCCATGGCGGTCACCAATTATACAGTGTACTCTGATACCGTTTCAAATAATGGAAGGCCATTTGAAATTGTCAATTACGTCTATCCGGAAAACTTAGCAACTGTACAAGCGCAAACTCCGGTCACGGTTGACGTCATGAACCTTTACAGTACGCTTTTTGGCGAATACCCATATGCCGATGAAAAATATGGCCATGCCCAATTTGGATGGAGTGGTGGGATGGAGCATACGACCGTATCCTTTATGGGAAGTTTTGGACGTAACTTAATCGCCCACGAACTGGGTCATCATTGGTTTGGAAATAAAGTGACCTGCGGCAGTTGGAAAGATATTTGGCTCAATGAAGGATTTGCTACCTATATGTCCGGGCTCGTCGTTGAAAACTTAGATGGCGATGCATCATTCAAGAACTGGAAACAGCAGATGCTCAACTCAATTACCTCTGCCCCTGATGGCGCAGTCTTTCTGAAGGATACTGACACCCTGAGTGTCAATCGTATTTTCAATCAGCGTCTGTCTTATAATAAAGGGGCGATGCTGTTGCATATGCTCAGAAAAAAATTGGGTGATGCGCATTTTTTCCAAGGCTTGAAGAATTATTTAAACCATCCGGATCACGCTTTCGGGTACGCCAGATCGGAAGATTTTATGGCTATTATGGAACAAACAAGTAGCGTAGATCTATCTGGGTTTTTCGATGATTGGCTCTACGGCGAAGGATATCCAAGCTTTAACTTAGAATGGTCACAGGCCACGCCTACCGAAATAAGACTAACCTTAGAGCAGCTCCAAAGTCATGCGTCCGTATCTTTTTTTGAAGTGGACCTGCCCGTACGACTGGTAGGTACCGAGGGTGAAATTCTCGATCTGATTTTGGACCATACCCTCAATGGTGAAGTTTTCATTAAAACGGTTAATTTCCAAGTGGCAGAAGTACTGATCAACCCAGAATACGATATTATATCAAAAAACAATACGACGGTTCTGAGTACAGACAAATCCTTTCTAAATATGGATATAGTATTCTATCCCAATCCGGTTTCGGAACGGTTGACCATAAAAAAACCTGACGTTCTGTCGATTGATGAAGTCCGTATTTATAATGCCCTTGGTCAACTTATGAGCACATCGGTTGGACATTCAACCATTGATGTCACTATGCTTTCTTCTGGCCTGTTTTTTGTGGAACTCCGAACCAACATGGGCAGGATTAATAAATCGCTGTTAAAAAATTAGCTATTAGAATCGTATTAGTTTTCTAAATGCGGTTAAAAGACTACTTTTGTGCCTTATAATTTTTTTTTGAAAAGAAATCAATGGAGTTTGTAATTAAAATTTCTCAATTTTTATTGAGTTTGTCCCTGCTTATCGTATTGCACGAACTGGGGCATTTTATACCGGCAAGATTATTCAAGACGCGCGTAGAAAAATTCTATTTGTTTTTTGATATCAAATATAGTTTGTTTAAGAAAAAAATAGGCGATACCGTCTATGGAATCGGTTGGTTGCCACTTGGAGGCTATGTCAAGATAGCGGGAATGATCGATGAAAGTATGGATAAGGAACAAATGGCATTGCCCCCGCAACCATGGGAGTTCCGTTCTAAACCGGCTTGGCAACGGCTTATCATTATGTTGGGAGGGGTGACCGTCAACGTGATTTTGGCCGTATTTATTTATATTGGAACCAGCTATTATTATGGCGATAAGATCCTTCCCAACGAAAACATTCCGGATGGAGTTCTTATTGAAAGTACGGTGCTTAACGATCTAGGTATCAAAACAGGTGATAAAATTATTGCGGTTGACGATTTTGTCATTGAGGATTTTATGCAAATTTTTGAACATATTCTCTTTGGAAAGCAAGTGACTATTGAGCGTGATGGCGTGCAATCTAACATAGAATTACCACAAGATTTTCTATCCCAAATTAGTGATGCCAAAGAAAAGAAGTTCGTCAGCTTAAGAATGCCTTTTATTATCAATGAAGTTCCGGACACCTCTTTTAACAAATCGGCTGGACTTAGAAAAGGAGATATTATCATCGCATTGGATGATACCAAAACCAAATATGCCGACCAACTCTTGCCAGCTTTAAATAATTATAAGGGGCAAAAAGTTACCGCCACCATTTTGAGGGATAATAACACTTTTGAGACCCCATTAACGGTTAGTGATGAAGGTAAATTAGGTTTGGTTTATGCTACGGGAGCTACGCCAGAAACCTTGGGTTCTTTAGGATATTACGATTTTGAAACCAAGAAATACAGTTTTTTGGAAGCTATTCCGGTAGGCGTAGTCAAAACCAAGGATAAGATTTTGTCCTATATCAAACAATTTAAAGCTATTTTTACTCCAAGTACGGGCGCCTATAAAGAAGTAGGTGGGTTTAAGGCTATATATGATGTGTTCCCGAGCGTTTGGAGCTGGGAATATTTTTGGGGCATTACCGCCTTCCTTTCCATTATGTTGGCGGTACTGAATTTGTTGCCAATTCCTGCATTGGATGGAGGTCATGTCATGTTTTTATTGTACGAAATTGTATCCGGACGCAAACCAAGTGAAAAGTTTTTAGAGCGTGCTCAGGTGATTGGATTCATGATTCTCATCATGTTAGTATTGTTTGCCAATGGCAATGATATTTTTAAAGCATTGACTGAATAAAAATTTTTCAAAATAGTTTTGCTCAAGTTAAAAATAGCAATATATTTGCATCCTCAAAATAAGGTATTAAACCTTCCACTTTAGCTCATCGTGATAGCTATCGGGAGGTTAGAGCATCGGGAAACAAAAACGTTCTTAAATAAATATAATTAACCTTCCTCTTTAGCTCAGTTGGTTAGAGCATCTGACTGTTAATCAGAGGGTCCTTGGTTCGAGCCCAAGAAGAGGAGCAAACAAAGCCGTTACGTAAGTAGCGGCTTTTTTGTTTTTGGAGGGTTTTGACTTATTGATTGAGTCAACTTAATGCGTTAATCTTATCATAACTCATTACGATTTTTACGGGTTTGCCAGTTTTCGGGATTGCTCGAGCGTAAGAAGAAGGATCTAGCCAAGCTATATGAAATTGTAAAGAAGTATTTTATTTCCTTAACTTGTTTTGATGTATCCATTTCATACATTATCCATACTCTTTCCATACATTATCCAGGGAGTATATACGCTATACCTTTTTTTTACACTGTGCTTTGTGAATTGCTTTCAGAATTGTATTTTAGTTGACTATTCACAGGCTAAAATCAAAGCAAAATGAAAAAATTAAGGTTGTGAATTGCTTTCAGAATTGTATTTTGCAATAGCTGTAAGCGAGATCAACATTTCAGGTGTAGAAGTGTTTCAATCCTAATTTCTAAATGGAATGGTTGGGAATCAGATCATACAGCAAACTCTGAAAATTCACGCTGTACTGTTTCAATCCTAATTTCTAAATGGAATGGTTGGGAATGAAACAAGAACTCATTTTCAAAGTCTGGCCACATCGGGGTTTCAATCCTAATTTCTAAATGGAATGGTTGGGAATAAAGCATATTACTGCTCATTGCCACGCCCACGCTTTGTTTCAATCCTAATTTCTAAATGGAATGGTTGGGAATATAGGGTGGTTTTTTGTCCATCCTGGCAATGAGTGGTTTCAATCCTAATTTCTAAATGGAATGGTTGGGAATAAACTATTTGAATAATGTTAACGACAAATCAAATTAGTTTCAATCCTAATTTCTAAATGGAATGGTTGGGAATATATTATTTGTAAGATTGTTTATGTTGGAACTGTAGTGTTTCAATCCTAATTTCTAAATGGAATGGTTGGGAATTGAACTCACCGCCTACTTCTTGAGCAAATTCATCAGTTTCAATCCTAATTTCTAAATGGAATGGTTGGGAATATATTTGCTTGTAAATTTCATGATCTTGTTTTTTGTTTCAATCCTAATTTCTAAATGGAATGGTTGGGAATCACCACCAAGTGGCATCATGGAGCTGACCAAAGGCTGTTTCAATCCTAATTTCTAAATGGAATGGTTGGGAATTTTCTGGTATAAATACCGGCATATGCCATTGATGTGGTTTCAATCCTAATTTCTAAATGGAATGGTTGGGAATAGTATAATTCTTTCCAGTCACGATGCTATTGATGGGTTTCAATCCTAATTTCTAAATGGAATGGTTTGGAATAGTATGGTGCATATTTATTGTCTTTATTTTCTTTAAGTTTCAATCCTAATTTCTAAATGGAATGGTTGGGAATCTTGGATGTAGCTCAGCAAAAGGGTTTCATCGGCAGGTTTCAATCCTAATTTCTAAATGGAATGGTTGGGAATTGAAAATGTATTTTCTTTACCATTTAATGCTGATTGGTTTCAATCCTAATTTCTAAATGGAATGGTTGGGAATAATTATGGGGAAGCGATGAAGAGATCGAGCAGTTAAAGTTTCAATCCTAAGTTCTAAATGGAATGGTTGGGAATCAAACATGGAAAAAGCAAAAAAAATAATGACTGCTTGTTTCAATCCTAATTTCTAAATGGAATGGTTGGGAATAAGTTTTCACAAGAAATGCTTTTCAGATATTTAGAATGTTTCAATCCTAATTTCTAAATGGAATGGTTGGGAATTTCTGTTGGCTGTTTTTATCGCCTCACGTTTTACGGTTTCAATCCTAATTTCTAAATGGAATGGTTGGGAATACAAGTAAACAACTATAAATCAAATCATAATGAAAGGTTTCAATCCTAATTTCTAAATGGAATGGTTGGGAATTGATTAATATTGTACTACTGGTTCAGGAATACTGTCGTTTCAATCCTAATTTCTAAATGGAATGGTTGGGAATATCAGAAAATCAACTACAGGAATCATCAGTGATCTTTGTTTCAATCCTAATTTCTAAATGGAATGGTTGGGAATTGCGTCTTTTTTCTCTTGTGACAATCGGTCGAACCTGTTTCAATCCTAATTTCTAAATGGAATGGTTGGGAATATTGACAAACGTTACCCCATCAACTGTGAATTCATGTTTCAATCCTAATTTCTAAATGGAATGGTTGGGAATGTGGCTGGAAAAGGAAGGGCATGGCGTGCCTGTGGAGTTTCAATCCTAATTTCTAAATGGAATGGTTGGGAATTTCTCACCTGAAAGTTTTCATTCAGATAATCGGCCAGTTTCAATCCTAATTTCTAAATGGAATGGTTGGGAATTTAACAATCCGCTTTGCTCGATGAATTGCTTAATGGCGTTTCAATCCTAATTTCTAAATGGAATGGTTGGGAATTTCTTTTTGTCTCTCCTGCATCATATAATGACTATGAAAAAGTTTCAATCCTAATTTCTAAATGGAATGGTTGGGAATCCCAATCCTGTCGTGGTACCACATAGCAACGGCAGTGTTTCAATCCTAATTTCTAAATGGAATGGTTGGGAATACAGAATGGCTTGATCTGACCAACAGTTTAGAGAAGTTTCAATCCTAATTTCTAAATGGAATGGTTGGGAATATGATGAAGCCAACGCCTGTGTTGCTGATGGCTTCGGTTTCAATCCTAATTTCTAAATGGAATGGTTGGGAATCGGTTATATTTGCCCATAATCTTTTGGGCTTCTTCAGTTTCAATCCTAATTTCTAAATGGAATGGTTGGGAATAGCGTTCCGTTAATTGCCCTATCAAGCTCAATTTTAGTTTCAATCCTAATTTCTAAATGGAATGGTTGGGAATTAGGTACAGGCAAATTTGCGCCATAAGTATGTGGTTGTTTCAATCCTAATTTCTAAATGGAATGGTTGGGAATTTGTTTTTTAACATTTGGTCGGGTCGCAATTGCTTGTTTCAATCCTAATTTCTAAATGGAATGGTTGGGAATTTTTTTTGACCGCTATACCAATTATTTAACCCAATTGTTTCAATCCTAATTTCTAAATGGAATGGTTGGGAATAACTCTTCGAGGTTCACGTCCTGGAAATCCTTTTCAGTTTCAATCCTAATTTCTAAATGGAATGGTTGGGAATTCTTTTAAGTACACTTTCGCTCATAAGTGCTGATATGTTTCAATCCTAATTTCTAAATGGAATGGTTGGGAATTCTAACTGTAGACGGTGAAGCATTGAAACCGATCGGTTTCAATCCTAATTTCTAAATGGAATGGTTGGGAATCCGATTGTGCGCCCAAAACCAGTAATGATAATGCTTAAGAAGGTTTCTTCAATTTTTAAAATCCCGAATTTCAAGATGTCAAAGAACGACATAGTATCCAAAAATATAGGTCTTCCGTATTGCGTAGTAACCGCTATGCTTGTCATAAGCCTGTTTTTTTAACTGTGAATATATAAATTGCCTTGCGGAAGCATCTATTTGATACAAATATTCCGATAGGTACAATTTACACATCTTTTTTTAAACTTGGTGGCTTTTGGAAATTTATTCTGTTCTATAATGTCAAGCATAGCTTGCATACTATCTTTTATTTCCAATTTTGCCTCAGCTGGAATTGGTATTTCAATCAACTTGTGTTTGCTACGGGTATAAACTAAATAACCTTTTTCAACTTTTGAGCCAAAATTGTCCTCAATAAGAACCGCATAACAATATAATTGTTGTTTATAAGTATCATAAATTTTATCTTTCCAATGGGCAAATTTATAGTCTAAAGGTGCGAAGGTTCCATTTTCCAATTTGAGTACTTCATCCACCTTGCCTCGTAGTCCTTCCATTCCCAAATATTGATCAGTCCATTTGTGAACTGCCCCAATTTTTTTTCGAAGATAATCTTTGTTTCGTTCTTGTTTTTGATCATGGACCTCACGGCCACGATTTACTTTATAAAATTTTTCCTCGTACTGTGGGATACGCAGTACATACTCAAAATAAGTATAACGCGGACAATACAAGTATTCGATTATTTGGGATGGATAAAAGCTCTGCATCAGAAAAATAATGATTTTACTTCATCTTTCACTAGCTTTTCATCAAATGCCTGTCCCATCATGGTGCACCCTTTTAATTGCTCTTTGTTCATTTGGAAAATATAGATCTTGTCAGCCTCCTCATCGATTACGTTTTCTATTTGTAGCTCCAAACTGTCCTTTTCATTGTTGGTTAATGTCCCTAAAAAACAGGAATATTGCACGCGATATAACCCTGCTTTTAAACAAACTTTGGAAACGAAATTACGAGCAGCATCGTTTTTGATATCGTATAAAACCCAGATAATCATATTTTTTTTATTTTATTCAATCAAACTATTTGCAAATCGATGAGCCTCCAATTGCACGGTATTCATCCGGGTTTGTAGCCTACCTTTATAACGAATCTTATCACTGTCCAAATACTCCAAATAGGGCGCTACAAAAAACGCCTTACCCTCTTCATTCAAAGAATAGCCACCAGTAAATTCGCTAAAATGGGACTTATTGATTTTTTTTCCCGTAAACAATCGAAATACAAAACGATCAGCATAGATGCGATAAGGCTCTATAAAGTCAAAAACCAAACTTTTTGTATTATAATCATCCCGATGCATAAACCCGACAAAAGGATCGAGTCCTGCCAGCATCAAGGCCCGCTCAATCCGACTGTACAAAATTCCATAGCCATAATTGAGCATGGCATTAAACTCATCTTGTGCAGGTCTAAAACTACGTCCCTTAAAAGCAAACGCATCTGGCATACATTTGGAAAGTGCCTCAAAATAATGCCGTCCCGCTGAACCTTCCCAACCTCTGAAAGATTCGTCCACTTCCTTGATGTTGTCCGCATTGCTTTGCGAGATGTTTTGTCTTAACGTAAGGATGGATTCAATCTTTTGATCCAGAAAGTCGTGCTGTTTGGTCCTATGTTTTTTTAGATCTTGCAGAAAATCAGCTTGATTCTCTAATTTTTGGCTCAACCAGGCTTTTATCCATGTAACACCAATGCCGTCCAGCGAAGCCTTTAATTGTTCCTTTCGGATTTTGGTGGTACTTCCCAATTTACTATGCCAAAAGCGGCCCATGGGATGACCATTGTTTTCTACGATTACAATATCAATATTGTGTTTTAGTGCGAGAGCGATGGCATCAGTGCTAAGCGCTGAACCCTTACTCATTACAAAAGATGTGATCTTATGGGCGGCAATATGATTTACTTTTACAGCCTTGGACTTTTCTTCTCTGATTTTGATGGCAAACATGTCATCTTTTACGTGTATATAAGTACCGTAAGTATTAATAAAGATCTGCATCTAACTTTTTTTTATAGTTCCAAACCCTCTGGATACTGATTTCCCAAGTCCAATCTCGTCGGGAAGTTGGGCATTGACCACAAAATTACCTGAAAAAGCGATCATCTTATTTTCCTTGAAATTGGTATTTTTATGCTGAACGGTTACCTTGGCCATTAAGCGTTCATAAGGCGTAAGTTCTATAGACGTATTTCTGAAGAAACTTAGGATATGTCCCACCAATATGGCATTTAGCATATCGTGCTTCTTCGCCTCGCAGGTCAATTTTTGGTATTTTGCATAATTGGCTTGGTTGAGGGCCATCCATAAGGTCGTAAATTCATAATTGTGCAAGTTTCGACTATAGCCAACTTCCTCATTTTTTAGCTCTATGTTTTTCGTTGTGATATCATAGTTTTGTCCGTTAATATCAAGCTCCTTAATTTTTAAGAACAAACTTGGCAACAGTTCCGCGCCTTCATTGATGCCAATAAGGGTTGGTATATTATTGATTACTTTGTATTGGACAGTTGGATATTTGTATCGGAATTTGCCATCGTCATAATGGTTGTGCAGAATAGGAGAGTGTTGCTTAAAAAGATTGCCAAAATAGCCGCGTAGTTTATGGGCATCACGGGCCTGTAGCTTGATTTCGGGGAATTTGATGCGGCATATTTTGAGGTTTTGGGTTGTTGTTGGTAAGGTCATTTATGATTGATTTTATTAGGGAATTTTAAAATACTTACGGAATTTAAAAGACAAAACTTCTGTTATCTTTTTGTTTTCCCCTGTTATATCCTGTTTCTGTAATATATCTTGAAACAATTTCTTCATGGGGTACGATTAAAATATTCTCTTCATATTCATTGATTAAATATAGATCTTGACATAAATATTTAGGTACGGAAATAATGTGTTGTTGAAATTGTAATTTCCAATCCCTATTAAATTCTTCGATACTGAGTTCGCCACGGATTTTTTGCAAGTATTTATCTCTTACCTCGCGAGCTTTTGTATCTACTTCAATAAAGACACTTGTGTACTGATCGGATTCCTCAATAATTCTAAAAGCGGAAATAGGATAAGTAGTTTTATCTTCATTGTCATAATTAAGCGTTTGCAACGATTCAAAAAACTTCCTAGAATCTCTGAATGAACTTTTTTCGGAAATACTACTGAAATAAGTCTCAATTAATTTCAAATATTCTTCTTCCTTAAAAAAATCTTGTTGTTCCAATGCTTTCTTCGCCTGTAAATATGCCAAAAGGCCATATATCCGAATGGTCTTTTTTGAATCGAAATCTACAATATAGAGTGGAGCATGTTTCTTCTTGGGATTGTTATTACGGTTAATTCGTCCAGCAACTTGAACGATTGAATCTATTGGTCCTATATCCCGAAACCCCATATCAAAGTCTAGGTCAACACCAGCTTCTACTACTTGAGTGGCTATTAAAATAGGTGATTGTCCCGCTTCTAATTGTTTTTTAATGTTTTTAATTCGATTAAATCGATGCGCTGGGATGATGTTAGTTGATAAATAATGAATTGGATTTACCAATGAGTTTTCTCCTAAATGTTTTCTTATTGCACTGTGTAATTCAATTGATAAGTTGACTGTATTGCAAACTATGAGACAAGATTTATTGGCTTCCCATTTTTTGTCAAAAATGTTTGAAATGAAGTTTTCAATTGTATCTTCCTGCTCATCAAAAACTTCTTCCAATAGTGGATAAACTGCTGTTCTTTTAAAACGGGCAAAAACTTCTTCGTAAGTAGTGAGCAATTCTTTTGAATCGACTTTTTCGCCGAGATTGCTTAATATTTCTTGCTCTGCTAATTCAAAAATTTTTGGTCTTGTTGCAGTCATCAATATAACCCTAGCTTTTAAAAACTTAGAGAGATAGTACAAAGAAGCACCCAAGAGTGGTATTTGGTCTAAACGTAATGTTTGCACTTCATCTAATATGATGATAGAATTGGCAAAATGATTGAACTTTTTTAAAAGTTTGTTGCGATTTCCAATTAGGGTTTGAAAAAACTGTACGAATGAAGTAATTACAATATCAGCTTGCCAAGTATCTAATGCCATTAATTTCTGATTGTAATCGTAGATTTCACCATTTCCATTTTCTTTGTCTTGTCCAAAAATATCAGCATACTGATAATGACCCAAGATTTTGATATTCTCTGTTTCTAAAGTCTTTTCATACTCAACTAAAGCCTGCTCTATAATATTGATAAATGGCAATGCATAGATAATTCGAGATTCAATATTATGCTCTTTTTTTATTTTGTCTTTTAACTTTAGGGAAAAATCCAAGGCCGTCATCGTTTTACCTATACCTGTAGGAGCTGTTAAGGTGAAAATAAATTGGTTCAAAATAAAGTTATCTTCCAGATGAGAAGTAACGATTGCACGGCAATAATTACGAAGTTCGGAATCATCCAAATCTTGAATATTTAAATTCTTTGCAGAAACGCTTCCAAATCGCTTATCAACGGCATCTGGTAAAATGGATTGTAAAGTATAAGGGAAAGTGTCTGATGCATCTAATTTATCACCTTCAATCAATAAGGAGAATAAGTAATTAATTAAAAAATAATCCTGTATGTTCGCCTGTTTCTTTTGCCAGACTCTAAAACCTCTTCTGATCTTTCTTTCATCTGTATAAAATATATTTTCGCGTAATCCATCAATGCCTATATCATTTTCGATATCCTTAAAATAGGGTGTTAGATTTTCTTTTTGGCTATTGATAATATCATTCAACTCCATACCTAAGTTTGTGACCACTTCGAAAAAATTTGTCAATTGGCTATGGTGAAGGAAGATTAGATAAAAGGCCAATAAGGCTTTTTTATCTTCGTTTTCCAATAGATTAAAAGCAGTAAATCCACCGATACGCGCATGTTGTTTTAAACTCTGATTGATTGGTTCTACTTTGAGCAAATAATTTTGAAAGTAGGAAGTGTATTTTCCCAAATCGTGAAGATTGGTTATTATTTTAACCAGTTCTTTTATTTCTTCCGCAGAAAATCCCAACTCTACATTATCAGCCAAATGAAATAGAGCTTTCTCCTTAACACCCAAAATATGGGTTTTTAGTTCTTTCGATCCAAAAACTTGTTCTTTTTCATCCTTTTTACTATGTGAATAAAATATCATATATCCATAAATTGAATATTCAATTTTCCTGATTCTGTATCCAATTGATAGTATGGAACGTTTAATTTTACCCGTATGGGATTAGGGGTAATGGAAAATAGAAGTTTATTCATTTTCCGTACTTCCCTATTTTGATTTCCCACAAAATCTCCGGGAAGCATATCTTCTTCTATAAAGTTATAGCATTCGTATTCCTCACGATTGAATTTTAATTCTTCTACAATATTCACAGGAACGGCCGAATGCATGAAGATAAAATCTTTATCATCGATTTCAGTTATTTCATTTTTATTAAATAGTTGAATTTCAGAGATATTCGCATTGAAATTAGCAATTCCCAATGAAATATTGAAAACGGGATCGTTATTAAAAAAGTGCCTTTTAATTTTCTCAAAACTGTCTTTGCCAAGCTCACTTCCAGCAATAAAGATTTGATACTCAACTTGGCATTTAGCCATATCCCATCCTGTTATTATTTCAAAAGGGGTTTGAATCCGACCGTTTTCACCTCGCAAATCCGATGACCAATGTTTAGAAACGTCACCTATGGATTTGACGCTCAAAAAATTCAGGCGATGAAAACTTTTCTTTAAAGGACATAATACCCTGATTCCAAAGTTGATTTTCTCGGAAGCCAAATCCTCATAATAAGAATCTTTGGGTAAGCCCATTGCCGCAGCCAAAATTCCCATTAATGTAGTTCTTGGTGGAATAGTAAAACTAAAGGCTGTATTATTGGCATAATACTTTCGGAAGTGGGCCATCTTGCCGCCTATTTTAAAACTCAGTATTTCCATAACAAAATTGTTTTAAATGAAACTATTCTGTTAAAGCGAAAATTCGAAATCGGCAGAAGTGCGAATAATGACGTCTTTTATTTTATTTTTATTTTCGTTCAGTAAATTTTTTAAGGCACTCATATTCAAATCTAATTCCTTGAATTTTCGAATTTGTTTATCGGTGATTCCTTCTGTAGGTTTGGTTTCTACATAATTACGCAAATCCCCGAATTGTCCGTTGGAAACTCCTTCATTATAAACCACCTCAACATATAATTTGGGATATTGATTCAATTTTGATCGGGTGGGATTAGCGGGAATGCTTTCCCAAATGGCATTTCTGAAGATTTTTACATCTTCCTCAGTTAGACCAGTATAATTGGCAGCTGGTGCATTGATAGTTCCATTAAAACCCAATAGACTATAGTGCAGACGATAGTCTTTTCCGAACGTACTGCTGTCATCATTCATAATGGTTACGATGGAGCTGGAATCCATTAATTCTACTTTATTGAATGAATACCCCCAATTAAGTTGAATAGGTCCAGTATATGCCTTTGTAAAACCTCCGACGGCAAAAGCACTTCCAAACATCCGGATATCAATAAACTTTTGTTTTACCAAATAAGCAAGTAGCTCATAATTCACATCCTTGTGTTTAAACTTTTTATCGGTAATCGTTTTCCATATTTTTTCCAGATCTTGTTCTTTTGCTATGATATCTTTATAGATATTCAAAGCTTCTGGGTTTTCTGAAAAAGCTTTTTCTAATTCTCCTTCATTTTCAATAGTTCTTTTTACAACAGCATTTAGTTTGCTGTCTATACTTACTTTGTTGTTACCTTCCATGTTGACAAATACGACCTCGTCTTTATTTGTTGCAGTCAAATAATCTCGGATGAATCGTTTTATTCGGGTATCGGTCACTAAATTGGTTTTGGTATCGTAATCCATTCTTGGCTTATTTTCCTGATCGGGATCTCCGTTAGGATTGCACTGGATGGCTTCATAAATAAATAGAAAATCGGATGAATTTTTAATTGCACTCATTATTTCGGTATTTAAAGGTTAGTTATTCGTCTATGGTGTTGTTTTCATTTTTCTTCCCTGCCCCAAAGGAATATCCTGTCAGCATAAAGAAGATGGCTTCTTGTGGACTTAATTTCCAATTGTTGAAGTCGAATTCATTTCCGAATTTCTGATCAGTAAAGACAATTTTATTCATAGAGTTGTACTGTTTTGCTTTTTCTATCAGATCAATGCGTAAACGTTGAATGCTGTCTTTATCCATGCCATTAAAATTGACTTTCTGGATGACTGTTTTATTTTTTCCTTGTTGTAAGTATTCTACACTATTGAGCATTCTTCCAAGAAAAAACATTGCGCGTTGTTCCTGATTAAACTTCATTTTTTCGAAAAATTCATTCTCTAATTGATCATATTGATTGATATTTTCTGTAATTGTATTAATATCCTCCATATCTATAAGGTTTAATGTTTTTAATAATTCAAGAAAGGCTAAATATTTGAAAACGCTGTCACGCACAGCAAAATAGAAAAAATCTTTTCCGTAATTTTTTACATTTGTGTAACTGCTGTATCGTGAGTAATGATGGCATAGTATTAATTCCGTAAAGTATTCATAGAGAATATCTGAATCTACTTTTCGATTCTCTAAAATAGTTTTGAACAGGTCTAATGCTTTGTTCTTTTTTTCTTTATCCTTTCGTAAAGGAATAATTTGGTAGAGTGAATTAAAATTGATATTCCTAGGTTCTCCATAATCAGTCATAACAGTGTTCCAATTCACAAAGTTAGCTTGCTGAAATTTATTATTAATTTCATGAAATGACATCAGCAATTTATCTATATGAAATCGGCTAACATCTTTGATGATCTCGGTAGATTTGAAGAAATTTCCGTCAGATTCAAAGGCGATAAAATTAATCCAGAAAACCTCATCCTCTTTGTCTAACCAGTCCTGGATGTTTTTATTGAAAGTATCCAATTTTTTTAAATTAAATAAAAGATCAGATTTTCGTTGAATGCCTTCCAAAGCCATTTCTAAATTTATATTGGAATTTTGTAAGAACTGTGGAATAATAACGTGATCAAGATTGGCGATTCGCACTTTATAACCTTGATTCAAAAGATAATTGGAGGCATAATCTAAATATTCTTGATTTTCAGCACTTACCTGATAGTTTAAACCAAATTTATTTTTATCAAAAACTGATGCATAATTTCTTGTTTCAGTAACAAACATTTTATTTAAACTATATCTATTGTCCAAAGATAATTCGCTTACGTTTTTCGTATTTTCACCACTTGCATAACATAGTTTAGTAACTTCTTTATTTTCTGGCATGGGTTTTTCCATCTTACCAAAATAAGATTGTTCAATAAATGCTATATATGCAGGGATTTTAGAAAAAGGAGTTGGTGTCTCATATCCAAACTCATCTCCTTTTATATAAACCACTAAAAAAATTAACTTCTCATCCCGATTGAGTTCGAATAGATTCTCTATGGTTTTTATGTCAACCTCTGATTTATTTTCGGAAATCGTTTGCTCCAAAAAACTCTCTTTCAATAAAAATATATGATCCAACAAAGATTTGAAATCTTCCGAAAGTAATTTTGAATCAAATTTTAGTATCGCTTCTTCCAGCTCACCGGTTTCTGCGTTATTATTATCTTCTTTTCCAAAGAAGGTCTTATAAATTTGCGTTATTTTCTTAGCAGGAGCAGAGGTGTAGATAGCTTTGTTGTTTCCACCTTTAATTTTTAATGGATAGTATTGTATAATTTTATCTTCATCATACTCTATTAAATTCTTCCTATCAATAACTACATCTTGATTATCTAAATCAAAAACAATCGACAAGCTATAATTTTTTATGCGATTTCCATGTCTATCTGTTGTATCAGGCCTGGGATAATCCAAAAAGCGATCCCATTCACTTTTTCCGTGACTTTGCCACTCGCCAATTTTTAATAAGGTAGTTAACATAATCTATATTTTACGTAAAAAAAGCCTCAACCTATATTTATTTTTATAAGAAATGATCCTTGTGTCATAAATAAACATAATCATTTTAAGAGGGTTACGCTAATATAGAAAATAATTGAACAATAGTGGTCATTAAGGAGTGATCCTTATTTCTTAGATCAATCTAATTTTATAAACGATTGATTAATTGCTATATTTATCTTCTCATATTATTCATATATTAATCTCCGCTGCGAACGGCTTGTGATGACCAAAGATCTAAAACAGGTCGTATTGTTAGTTTTAAAAAGTTAAAGTATTAGAAAATTTGGTGGTAGAACGAATGTTAATTGCCGATAGAGTATCTATGGTTCAATTAAAACTGAACGATAGACACAATCTATGATTGAATAATGGAATCGTACAGTTTAAGGTTTCGGAAGGTCAATATTACTTATGGGAAAAAAAGCTTGAAAGCTTTGATGTAGTCGATTGGACCGTATTGAATTACGTTGCCGATATTAAATTATATAAAAATTACAAATCGATTATATAAGCATGTATCAGGTACTGCGTGGATTAAGACTATTTGTGATCCCCACAAATATTAAAGGATTAAGGTTTTCAAAAGTCAATTTTTAGATGGAGAGGATATAAGTAATTCCATAGTAATAGAGTGCTAATTTAAGTTGCAACGCATCACGCGCAACCAAACTACTGACATTTAATAAAACTATTAATTAACTATACACTATTATGAATAAGTTTTTCTCATTTTTTTTTAATTCTTCTTACGTTATCGTGTAGCAAAGATTCGGAATCTGAATTAAAATGCTATACCGAAACAGATCCACCAAGAAATAGCGATAAAGTCACAATTAAGCAAGGTGTCTGGGGAGATGTTTGGTTTTGGAGTGGCGATTTTATGCCAGTTTCGCGTGGCGAAATTTGTCAGGTAAAGCGGGAAGTATATGTCTACGAATTGACCACACGTAGTGAAGCTGAACAAATTGACTACACCTCTTTTTATACGGGAATACGCACAAAACTGGTAACCGTAGTTGCATCTGATAGCGATGGTTTTTTTCAAATTGAACTTGAAACGGGAAACTACAGTCTTTTTATTAAGGAAGATAGTAAGTTCTATTCAAACGTTTTTAGTGAAAATACGATTTTTCCTGTGAAAGGCTCAAAGTAGCGTAACCCTGTTGTAATTTGATTTTAGAAAATCTTAGCGCTTCTTCATCGCCCAGATTTAACTTAACCGTACCGAATTCTTCTAATTTCTCTTGACTGTCAAAAGTGAATAGAATGTGCCAAATATCTTCAAAGGAATATTTGTTATCATCTTTTTTTGCAGGCTGTGAAGGTCTTTTATTGATAGAATTCCAGTTGTAATCATCTTTCCAGTTTTGTCCTAAAAGTTCTTGAAACGAATTCAAAAGTTTAACGGAAAGCACCTTTGTTTTAGGTCTTTCCTTAAACCTCGATTCCATCTTCGCCCCATCTTTTTTTACTTGATTTATAATGCTGCTCAGTTTAAAATCGTTTGAGGCCTTATAGAAAAGTGGATAAATTTTTTGTTGTAAATAATCTTCAAGCTCCCAACCTTCAGGTTGCTTTATTTTAAGGTTGTTTATAAAAACCCAAGTACGATACTCTTCATACAGTGGATGGCTAACTGGCGCACGTTTTTTGTTTTTCTCGTAAGTGCAAATGCCAATGAGACCTTTTTGGGTTCTAAGAGGTCGTTGCCAGATGATCGCTTTTTGTAATTTATTATAGAAATTTTGATCGAGTCCTTGAATTTTACATATTAATTTGAGTTCATTTTCATAATCTTTTCTCAAATTATAGCGTTCGCGAATTCTATTGCCTGTCTCCTTTTGAAAATGATAAAGAGCAGCTCCCAGAGATTTGTATTCTTTGATGAAGTCTTCAATTTCATTTCGACCAGGGGTTCCTGTTTTCTTACTGCCTTCAAGCATTGTTTTGGCTTCCTCCTCATCACGACCTTTAAAACCGCGACGTTGAACCAATTGATAAAACACACGTCCCAAGATGTGGGGATTGTCAGCAAACACTTTTTTTGCGCTCTCGTCATTTGAAACCGCCATCGTCCTGAATATATAGTAGCTTTCGTGTTTATCTTTTGAAAATAAATGAAAATCGGGCTTGCCATCTCCATTGAAATCAAAGCGTAACCATTCAATAAATTCTTTGGTCTTGGGGTATTGACGGGGCTGTCCCTTCTTGTATTTTCTCCATTGATCTAACTCCACTAAAGTTAGAGGGCACATATCTTTTTTTATGAGGAACTCAAGTAATTCCCACTTCCTATATTTTTCAGCTTGATAATTTCTTCTCTTTCCCCGACTTTCCGTACGTTTCTTAACTTTAGGAAACTCAATTCCTTTTTCTTCACCCACACCTTTGTCAAAAGTGAGAACACCTTTTTTAATTATTTGATTTCCCTTTTCAGTAGTGTCACGTATTGCCCAGCCTATTGAGTTGGTGCCTAAATCTAATCCTAAAGTTGTATTCATAAGTTTGTCGAAAAAATTATTAATTAGGGTATATGTTTTTTTATTTCCTATATTTATACTCTGAAAGCTATTCACAATAAGGCTATAAGCCGAAGAAAAATCTTAAATCCTGCGTATTCCGTGGGATTTTTCAGTTAATGTCAGAATTTATATGTTAAAATATTACTAAATATAGAAAATATATATTTGTTTCCTAATTAATGTATTAATGTATTAATGTATTGAAAAGGGCGTTATTCTATTGACCCAAGAAATTTTAAGCAATTCACAATAAGGATTATTCCGTTGTGAAAACATTTAAGGATGCCCTCGCCTTTCTTCGGGGGTTTTTTTTATTCCTAAAACGTTTCACATATTCCAGGATTTTACGCACAACATGCTGATATTCATCTTGAAATTAGATGTTGAGAAAGATTTCTATTCATGGATAAGAAAACGATTTGATTTAGAACAGATTCTCTGTTCAATTGTTGGGGTGGTTATAGCGAAGCATAGCAAAACATTAAACTTAAAGCATATCTAATTTACCTAACCAATTAATGGAATTACAGTAAATGTAAATAAATTACCAAATATGTAATATTTGAATTAAATTTGTAACTTTAAATTTCTTATTTTTTTACATGCATATCATTTCATTTCATTCAAGAAGTTAAGAGATTATTTTTCCAAGCAAACCAATGCTACAACAGCGTTGAGAGATTGGTATAAAATAACAAAGAAAGCTGAATGGAATAATTTTGCAGATATAAAACACACATTTAATTCGGCTGATGCTGTGGGGAATGATAGGTACATTTTTAATGTCAAAGGAAATCAATACAGGATTGTAGCCATAGTCTTATTTAAAATTAAGCGCGTATATATACGTTGGGTTGGCAGCCACAAGGATTATGACAAAATAAAGCATATTGACAAACTATAAAATTATGAAATCAGTTACACTTAAAGAATATATTGCTGCTAATATCCGCTTGGAGTTACTTCTGAAAGAACTTGGCAATGAAACGCCTGAAGATGATCCTCCTATGATAGAACTTGTAGAAGTCAGTGATATTATTGAACACTATGAAGAAACCCATTTTCCTATAGGTCTGCCGACCTTAAAGGAAATGATTGAATTGCGCATGTTTGAAATGGGTCTAAAAAGAAAAGATCTTGCAACGCTTCTGAACACGAGTGCATCAAGAGTAAGTGAATACTTGAATGGTAGAAGGGAAATCACATTAAATGTTGCCAAAGCTTTACATCACAAGTTGAATATTGATAGTGACATTATTCTACAGTGATTGTCATGTGCTTAGCGAGACGAAATCAATATTTTATTACAATTTGTGCCATATTTCTGCAGAACTCACCATACCATTTATCTGCAAAGCATCCCGAACTGTGTTTTTTGCCTTTTTGCTTTTCCTTATCTTCATTTAATGAATTTGGCCCGGTCTGTAATTGATCTCAAAATCTGTGAGGATTTTTAAGTCAACAGCTTTGTTCATTTATTGGTAAATCTAAAAACACACCAACAAAAAACTTATCATAACGTCACTTGTAAAATTACAATCAATCTGATTTTCCATTTTATTCGTGTGTTCTGTAAAGAGCAATCTGTTTTTACCATATGTGTCACTATAGACCTCGTTTTTTAGGGTTCATTGTAACGTAAAAGGTAATGGCGAAAGGGACCTACAACTCATGAAATTGGAATGAAAATCGAATCGGTTTAATAAAGTACTTGAATGATTATGAATACCTATTTTTAATATAAATTCAAATTTCAAAAAGATAACTATTGAATTTATAGTACAAGCCTATAGTTTGACATATTTCAATCTTACGAACATCTCGTTGACATCATCCAAGACGGAATTGTAAAATTATTTGAGATAGAATATCAGCAATCCTTAATAATGACAAGCAATCATAATCCTATGATATATTGACCTATTGTGCTTCAATCAATGTGTTTTTTGAGTGATTCTTATTAAGGAGAATTCAGCAGGTCTGATTGGAGCGATACCTATTTCAACGATCATTTTCCCTGAGTTCAGATCTTGTTCCGTCATGGTTTCTCCCAAGCCCACCTTTACATAGTAGGCTTCTTCTGGTTTCGTGCCATTTAAGGCACCCGATCGCCAAAGACCGTTGAGGTAATTTGTGGTCATAGCTTTTACCTTGTGCCACGTATTGAAATCATTTGGAGCGTTTTCAAAATGCTTCAAGGCCTTCTTTACTGAGGTTTCAATGGTCATACCCAGTCGCGTTACCGGAACATATCGCCATTCATTATCATTGCCTGCCAATGTACGGGCACCCCATACCATGACCCCTTTCCCCTTGAAGCTTCGAATCGCATTAATGGATTTGCCTGAGTTGTCAACATTAAGATGGGTCTGTGCATTATTGTCAATTTCCAATGTTGGTGATGTAACCTTATTTAAGGATACATTAGCTGGTGCTTTCCAAACACCATTAGTGGCATCTGTCTTGGCGTACACACCTGCAATGGCGGCACTGGGTGGTAATTCAAGATGCTTAGCATTTATCATCTGTTTTATGTCATGGTATTGTGCTCTATAGTTTCCATCCTCAGCGTGATATAGGGAGGTCTCAATTTTATTTGGATCGCTTTTAATTGCCGCTTCAGGATGCCTCAATACCCATGATTTATTATTAGGCATCAGCTTTACTTTAATCTTGTCTTCAGAATACTGGTAATGAAGTGTCGTTTGTAAGGACGGAAAGTAGGCAGCGCCATATTTAAGGTTTTCGGTTCCCATCGAGAATCGGAATTTTTCGACTGATTCAGTTATATTACCATTGGATTCCTTGACATCACAGATCAAGAAACGATCTTTTCTTAGGGCACATTGGGCGAGAGCTGCCTTATACACTTCTGCCGGATCATCTGTATTATCAGGGCTGGCAATATCTGGAAAAAGAATTAGTGTGGGTAAGTCTTCATTTTTAAGCAGTGCAAGGCCATTCAACAGGTCTTTATTTCTTATTGAATTATCATAACGACCAACCGAAGTAATAACACAATCGCCGCCGCCATTGGCAAAAAACAGTTCAAGCATATAGTACATCCTGTATTTTGGAGTGCTCAAAATGTTTGGGGAAGTGATGCTTCCGTCACTGTGTATTTGAAACTCTCGTATATCTTCACTGGAAGGTCCACCAAATTTAGTTTTATATTCCTGCATAGAACCGATCCTTGTCGGGCTATTGGAACCTTTTTCGGTATATCCTATAAAGGCAGGAATAGCTGTGTTTACCTGAACAATTGAAGGGATAGAATTGGGTGTTTCTTCGGCATATACGCCTGGTGTTTTGAGATTTCTCATATTGATGGCTTCTTTGCTGTCAGTACTATCTTTATACGTTTTGTTTAGACTTTTTTGAGGAGCTCTGCGTTCATTTTTAGCTTTTTCTATAGTTGTCTTTTTTTTTACCTGTGAAAAGGTGGCGCAGGAGAAAACAAAAAGTAGAACAAGGCATAGGACATGTTTTTTGTTCATAATATGTTAGTTTTTGTAGTTCTATTTGATGCAAAAGATGAAAATGGAATTGGAAATAAACACAACCAATGTCACGCTCTGCTTCATAGTTGACATGAATCATGAAAACGAACAAGGTGGGAGTATTATGAACTTATAAAATCCATTGCAATCTCTTTATGCTTCTAAATTACTAAAAACTATGTTATTATGAGTGTTTAGTTTAGTGAATTGATTGACTAAGAAAGAAGGCTCATTACAAAATCATTTCTCCCCATCATGTACATTATATGGCAAAGAAATTCACACAACATAATCTTTACTGGTTAGCCATGGGCATTAAATAGGACAAAAGCCCCTTTAAGTTAAAATTCTAAAGAGGCGTCGCCAAACCAATGAGTATTATGATTATTTGACAAGATTTTATCATGATCAATTAAATGTCTTAATCGACCAGCTCAAAGCGCATCCAAATAAAGGCTTTCCTATTATTATAACGATTTCTCATTCGGCCACGAATAGGACTTTCTAAAATGGTCCTTCCAGAATAATCAACTTTTCTAAGCGGTAAGGAGGCATTGTCAAAATTGTCAAATCTCAATGACTGTCTTAAACCATGTTATTATTTCTGAATTTGCATCTGTTGTAGCAGCATTACGAAAAAGAAGAATTTCTAAAATTGATGTTAGTGGAGTGTTTAGTAGAAAAAGGAGTAGTTAGATGGATTTATTTGGAGCTACAAATGAGGTAGGTTGCTATGACACCATTTTTATATTAGGTAAATTTTAAAGTTAAACGTTTCCAATCGCGTTTAAAACAGTTTTTCTATACCAACAACAACCATAATATGATCAACCTTATTGTTAAATAGACCTCTTTTCAGTTCTTTCTTTGGAAAGTCTTTTTGTTCAAGGTTATAAAAATAACTCGGCCATTCTGAATTGGTTTTCTTCATCACCAGTCGGTTTTTTTTAATTTATTTGAAAGGGTTTTCTGAAGAATTCTCATTGTTGAGTATTAATATTCAGTGAGATAAGTTGAATAAAAAGAAATATATTTTTTATATTTAGTCCTCATTAGAGGCATTGGAAGTAAGAATACATACCGATTTTGGTCTCTTTGAACTTGGCTCTCATTTTTACTGTTAAGCTTAAATTGTTGAATAAACACCCATGGAGAGATATGCATTGCTGTCGAGAATTTCTCATCTATTGGATACCTTGGATACAAATAAAACTCTCATGGTATCTATCTTTCACTTGGAGTTAAATCAACTTATTTATTTCAATCCTTCTTTTGAAAACATGTTGGGCTATAAGATTGACTTATTGCAAAAACAGGGATGGGACTTTTGGTTTAAAAATATTTGTCCTGAAGCCCATCTCAAGGTTAGAGGAAAAATATCAGAGTTTCTAAGGATGCCTGACCATCAAAAGTCCCTGCTGCTCCAATACCAGTTCCTTAGTGGTACTGAGCGTTATATCAGTGTCAGACATGAGATGGTCCTCCATAAAAACAACGGGACCGCCTTTTTGATCAATTATCTTTTTGATGTTTCTGAGAAAATGCTCATCGAAAAATGCCTCCAGGACAGTGATGGCAATGAAGATATAGCACCAAATGGAACACATCTTATTTCGGAACGGGAACTGGAAGTTTTAAAACTGATTGCTGATGGTTATTCTTCTAAGCAAATTGCCATCCGATTGTTTATCAGTAATCATACGGTGACCTCACACCGTAAGAATCTTATCGAGAAATTTAAGGTGAAAAATACCGCCCAACTTATTAAACGGGCCTCTTCAATAATGGATTTGTAAATCTATCGTTTTGCACATTTCTTTTTAAACTTTTTAAAATCCCTATTTTTAGGGATTGCATGGAGCCAATTAAATTTCTAATTTACCACAGCCAAAATTTTACGGAATCCCCTGACATTCTATTTGGCAATTTTTTATTTTTTCTCATTCCCACGATTATAGTTCCCCTTCCGCTTAATAATGTTGTTTGAAATTAATTCGATTGAATATGCAATCGGGTTAAGGAATTTAATAATCTTCATCATGGGCTTTAAAAGTAAATTTGACTCTCCATTAAAGGAAATATATGATAACTATCTCGAAATTAAAGAGAAAGGAAGGGAAGGTGTTCGCAGAATCAATCCAGCCTTAAAAAACGGTTTGGTTATTTCTGTTCAAATTAGTTATCAAGGTGATATTTCGGTTTTGGTGGATAAGGGTTTTCAGCTTCAATGGGAGACTGGTGGAACATTAGCCCATGGATATGTGCACGTAAAGGATTTAGAAATACTTGCTTCTTCCGATCAAATATTGAGAATGGAATACGGTATGGATGACACTATAAATTTAGATACCAGTGTCAAAGAAATCTTGGCTCGCGGTATGCCGCCTATGCCACCACCATTTATATGGAGCGTTAATCAATCAAACGGCAATTTTACTGGATCGACTGGCGAAGGTGTGATTATAGGAGTAATAGACTCGGGGATAGATTTTACACATCCAGTGTTCTTAAAAAGTACAGGCCCGGATACTTCTCGGATTTTACGAATTTGGGATCCGGGATTGATTGCAGTAGCTGGTGAAAATCCTCCCAATGTCAGTCGCCTTTTAAGTACTGACACCTATGGTGTTGAATATACCAATGCCCAGATCAATGATGTATTGCGAAACGTATCTGGGGCCACCCCAATAAGGCACCGTGATTGTAATACCCACGGGACGCATGTTGCCGCAACTGCAGCGGGAGATGGGAGAGCGATCCCATTTTTCTCATCCACAGCTTACGACTATGTAGGCGTCGCTCCAAAGGCAGATATCATTGCAGTAAAAATATTCAGTTTGGAACATGATCCCACAACACCTCCTCCTGCAAATGCTGTGATTAATTTTCAGCAAAGGTTTAAAGATGCTGTAACCTATATAAAGAAAGTAGTAGAACTTGACTATGGAAATCGCCCCTTGGTGATTAACTATAGCGGTGGAAATTCACTCGGTCCTCATGACGGTTTGACTATTGATGAACTTTGGTTGTCAGGACAATTTGGAACCGAGGCTGGTAAAATATGTGTGGTAGCGGCAGGAAATTCTGCTGGCGCAAGTAAAATGCAACACAGCGTCATCACAATGCCTGTAGGATCTATTGAAATTCCTTTTGAGTTATACGACACCAGGGTTAAGAAAACTGACTACAATAAATGCACAAATACCGATAATACGAGCACTTTATATCTCGATTTATGGTATAAAGATATTAATCCTGATACACTTACAGTAGAGTTAAAATTACCGGGTGGTACTTTTTCTGCGGCTTTGGCACTGAGTGGTGCCGACCAGTCGGGAACATTTGATGGAGGCAAATCTTACAGATTGTCCCACAGCCCAGTATCTACTACACCTGTTCCATTGCCAACTATAACACGAAATAATATAAAACTAAAAATAGGTCCTGATGGTAATATGCATAAGACCGGCACCTATACCCTAAAACTAACTACTACAAGAGCTACTGTTGTTCATGCCTGGTGTTCAAGGGCCTCATACCATGGTTTTAAACCTATTACACCTTTACCTGCAGGTGTTGCGGTAACGGATTTGAATACTGTGGGGAGTCCGGGATCTGCGAGCAATGTTATTACGGTAGCTGCCTACAATGATATTTCAGGAGATATCGCATCATTTTCTTCAAATGGCCCACTTGTGGATTATTCCGGTGCTGGGCCCATAAGCGCAAAGCCTGATATAGCAGCACCCGGAGTTGCGATAAAAGCGGCAGAAAGCCAATTTGGTAGTGTTAATGGTCCTTGGTTAAAAAATATTTTTGGTTCGAGTTATAAAGAAATGCAGGGCACAAGTATGGCTGCTCCGCATGTTGCTGGATTGGTCGCTCTCTTACTTGAAAAGAATGGCACCTTGGATACACCTGCTGTATTGGCCTTATTACAAAATAACAAAAGACCTGTAGTACCGGCAAATCCAAATGGTTTTGGAGCTGGAAAGTTGAACGCAGAGGCGTCATTTAACCATGTCCCTCCAGTTATATAAAAATGTATGAGTGAAGTAAGTATTATACAGTGGGCTGTCAGCTTTGCCAAAATAATTGGCGAGGGATCTTCAATTTTCGAGGATTTTTCAGTCGATCAACTTGGGCTCCAGTTGCCAGATGTGATTGTCACAAATCCCGCAGTGCAAACATCGGTCACCAATGTGAAAATCTCATCTGAAGATCTCCAAACGGCAACTACTTCTTTGGAAACTGCGGTTTTAACTGGGAACGAAGCCGATTTGATTCTTGCTTTTCTTGCCTATGGAACCGCTCTCGGACGCTTTTTCTCTGATCTAAAGGGGCTGTCAGATTCATTAAATAACGCCATTACAGCCGGAACAATCGCAAATCCTACTGAAAGAACAATAGCTAAAGAACTGGCGGAGGCGCTTCTTAAAAAACTAACAGACTATTTCATTATTTCTGGAATTGAAAACACTCTTCCAACCTTGATGTTGGTGCTTAAAGTTTTTGGTCTTGCGGAATGGAAATCCATCCAAGAAGATTCCGCCAATTCGTTGAGCCGAACATTTGTTAAAAAGGAACTTCATTTGGAGCGGTTGAAAGATTTTTTCAAAGATCCACAGAAACATTTTGAAGATGCTATCGGCTGGGGCAGTAACGGTTTTGATCCAAGCGATTTCTTTGAACTTTACAGACAGTTTTTGGATGAAGAGGATTATATATTAATTGGAGATGACAGTGGAGACCCTTTTTTACAAAAGGGGATTTTGAAAATAAGTAGAGATTCTTCTCAAAATCCTCCTGGACTAAAAATCGAACTGATCGTTGACCTAAACAACGAACAAGATTTAAGAACGGACTTGGGTGGCGATTGGGGAATTGGCCTTGCAACAGATATCAAAATTAGTGGAGCTGCTGGACTAACCGTTGCGCCGCCATTTAATATCTCTTTGGAGCCTGTTTCTGGAGAGATTTCAGGCGAGTTTAGAGCCTTCTTGGATAGAAATCCAGATGCTAGACCTTTTGATATTATTGGTGGCAATGGTTTGATAACACTCGCTGCCAATAACGTTTCAGCAGGCGTTGGTTTGTTTGCAGATTGGAATCCCGTAACCAGCACTGCTACGGCAAATCCGCTATTATTTACAGAAATTGAAGGCGGGGTCATTAAAATTGGTACACAAGGATCTGATTCTTTTATTGCCGATATCCTATCAAGTGTGAGCCTCGAAGGTAATTTTGATTTGGGATTGGAATGGTCTGCATTAGAAGGACTTAAAATAAAAGCGAGCGGAGGTATAGAAATTATGCTTCCAATGCATGTTGATCTGGGCGTTTTGGAGTTTATCAACCTATTTATTGGACTAACCATAGATGATGATAGTTCCTTTAAATTAGAGACCTCTACAGGAATTCAATCGAATTTGGGGGTTCTATCTGCCACAGTGGAAAGAATGGGTGCAGAAACCAAATTCACCTTTTCTGATGATGCTGAATATGGCTTATTTGATGTTTCTGTTGGCTTCAAACCTCCTAGCGGCGTAGGCCTTTCCATAGATGCCGGCGTCGTAAAAGGTGGCGGGTATTTGTTTTTCGATTTTGATAAAGGCGAATATGCGGGCGCTCTCGAATTGACCTTTAGTGAAATTGTCTCACTTAAAGCCATAGGGCTTATCACTACAAAAATGCCTGATGGTTCTGATGGATTTTCAATGATCATCATCATTACTGCAGAGTTTGGTACCGGTATCCAATTAGGCTTCGGCTTTACTTTATTGGGTGTTGGTGGCTTGTTGGGATTAAACCGAACCATGCGCTTGGATGCCTTGGCAGAAGGTGTTCGTACCGGCGCTACCGAAAGTATTATGTTTCCCACCAATGTTGTGGAAAATGCACCAAAAATCATCAGTGATCTTCGCAATTTCTTTCCGGTTGAAGAAGGTAAATTCCTCATTGGACCCATGGCGAAATTGGGCTGGGGAACGCCAACACTCATCAGTATTTCCTTAGGAATTATTATCGAGATTCCTGGCAATATTGCCATTTTGGGAATTCTGAAAATAGCATTGCCTACCGAAGAGGCTGCTCTGATCGTGCTACAGGTCAACTTTATAGGGGCGATAGAATTTGATAAGGATCGACTCTGGTTTTTTGCCAGCATGTACGACTCAAGAGTCCTGTTTATTACACTCGAAGGAGAGATGGGACTATTGGTAGGTTGGGGCAGCGATTCTAATTTTGTATCGGCTGTTGGAGGCTTCCACCCCGCTTTCAATCCGCCACCTTTGCCATTCCCAAATCCCGTACGCATCTCTCTAAATATCCTGAACGAATCTTGGGGAAGAATACGGGTAATGGCCTACTTTGCAGTGACTTCAAACACGGCGCAGTTTGGTGCACGCGCAGAACTGTATTTCGGTTTTAGTGCATTGAATGTTGAAGGCCATATTGGTTTTGATGCCCTGTTCCAATTCTCACCATTCTATATGATCATTTCACTTTCGGCATCCCTGTCGGTGAAAGTTTTTGGAATTGGTCTGTTCAGTGTAAAAGTAAAAATGTCCTTGGAAGGGCCATCGCCATGGCATGCTAACGGTACTGGCTCCATTTCATTGTTATTCTTTGATATTGATGTCGATTTCGACTTTACTTGGGGCGAAGAAAAAGATACCGAATTGCCTCCAATTTCAGTAATGCCAATATTGGTTGCTGAATATGAGAAACAAGAAAACTGGAAAGCATTGGTTCCTGCAAACAACACTCTCTTTGTCACTTTAAGGGAAATCGATGATGTGGCAGAACTGGTCTTACATCCGGTAGGTTCTTTAGAAGTGACGCAAAGAGCCGTCCCATTAGAACTTAAATTGGATAAAGTAGGCACTCAAAAACCAGATGATGCCAATCATTTTACGTTGACAACAGCAGATAATGAACTTGCCAAGATCAAAGACATTGATGAGAAATTTGCCATAGCTCAATATAAAGATCTAAAAGATGGCGAAAAATTATCAAGTCCTTCCTACCAACCCATAGAAGGCGGAATGGAACTTTCGGTGGAAGGAGAGCAATTGGCCACCGGGAAGTCTGTGAAACGCCATATACGCTACGAACTTATCACTATAGATACCAATTACAAAAGAGGATTCAACATGTTTTTTAATTTCATTACTTCAATATTCAACATTTTCCTCAGAGGAAATGCTGTGGCAAGAGCTGAAATATCAAATGCGAACCTCAAGAAAGTCCAACCTTTTGATATCAAGATCAAAGTTCAAGAACCTGGTTTTTCAGTGGCAAGTATGGTCGACAATTCCCAGTTTGGAAATAAAACTTTCAAAAGCCAAGCACAGGCCATGGAATTTGCAAACCATCAAATATCCGCCAATCCGGCATTGCAAGGTGCATTGCATGTTATTCCCAATCACGAAATAAATACAGCGGCATGAGCGATTCTATAGCAACATATACGTTTTTACCCTGGCTTCGGCAAGGGGTCTCCAACAAGATAGACCCGGCCAATGTAACGGCATCGCGCGCAACGGTACAAGTAAAATTGAAACTTACCGGGAAGGCCTTGCAAGGTGCAGATCTTGAGCATGAGATTGTCCGTAATGTCGAATTATACGGTCCAGGAGATATAATTGGGATCGATAAAAAAGCGATTGTTAGAAATGAACCGCGAAATTGGATCACCAATTTTGAATCCAATTATATGCCCTATGTCGAGTTTTATGATGAGGATTTTCCTTGGCGGTATAGTCCGTCCGTAGTTCAGGAGCATGATAGGCTAACCCCATGGATGGCCCTTGTGGTGCTCAAAGAAGATGAATTTAAGGATGGCAAGAATATGATGAACCGCCCTTTGAATTTTATTGAAGCTTCTGATGTTGCCGCAACGTTTCCTCCCTCAAACCAACTTTGGGCATGGGCTCATGTGCACGCCAATGAATCTTTAATTGATGGTGAAGACCATATTGTAGCCGATTCAAAATCTGAAATAGATGGTGTCATCTCAGAATTAAAAAAATTACTAAACAAAAATCCGGATTTGGCATATTCCAGAATCGTCTGCCCCCGAAAGCTGGAACCCAATACTGCATACCATGCTTTTTTGGTACCTTCATTTGAAAGTGGCCGTTTGGCAGGACTTGGTTTGGATCCGCAACAAACCCCCAATGTCGAAGCTATCGCTTGGGAAGACTATGGAGGAAAGGTGGATGCCACCTTATTTCCGTATTATTACAGATGGTATTTTAGAACGGGATCTGTAGGCGATTTTGAATATCTGGTGAGGCTTTTGGAGCCTAAACCTGTGGATAGCCGCGTGGGAAGACGTCCTATGGATGTTCAGAAACCGGGCGTAAATGTCAGTGGGATAGACAATCCGGAACTGGAAGGTGTTCTAAAATTGGGAGGTGCCTTAAAAATTCCTTTTGATATCTTAGGTGATGCTGATAAAGCCGAGGTTACCAAATATGAAGAGTGGGATCAGCCCTATCCGCATAAATTCCAAGAGGATCTCGCAAGTTTTATCAACCTACCCGACGATTATGATGCTAAATCCGCTGCAGAGGCGAACAAAGATGCCGATTTGGGATTGGATCCGGACACTAACGACGATGATAAGGATCCATTGATCACAGCACCGCTTTATGGGCGTTGGCACGCCTTGGTTCAGCGCCTGTTAAAAGAACGGGATGGCAGTGACATAGCTACCAATGAAAATTGGGTCCACGAACTCAACTTAGATCCAAGATATCGTGTAGCAGCTGGTTTTGGTACTTATGTCATTCAGCAGAACCAAGAGAACTATATGACCGCAGCCTGGAAACAGTTGGGTGATGTTCTTGAAGCGAATAGAAAAATCAGGTTGGCACAACTAGCCAAAGAAACCTCTTGGATTTGGTATGATAAGCATTTGCGACCTATGGTAACCGCCAATCCGGAAAAGGCATTCTTTATGACCCGACCGGTTCAAAATAGAGTGATTGCAAAAGGGATTACCGTACATCACACGATAAAACAGAGCAAAGTGCCATTGGTAGTCACTTCTACCGCCATGCGCCGTGTGATGCGCCCAGGAAGCAGGTTGATGAAGCTACTTCCTTTTGATGCTACCATAAAACCGTTTAATATTGTAGATAGGATCAATAAAGGCGAGGTCTTTCCCGCGCCTCCTAAATCGGCGCCACCGGAACTTCCAACCATAGAAGATGTCGCTGAAGATGCCAGACCAAATAACATTCCACCATTTGCTGAGAAATGGATCAATAAATACCCTTGGTTAAAATGGGTATTCCTTATTATGGCGTTATTGATTCTATTGCTGCTTTTTCTGTTTTCACCTAGCGGAATGATCATGTCCATTGGCAGTTTGGCGGTATTGGTATGTGCCTATCTCTATTATCAATTCAATAAATGGGAAAAAGAACTCAATAATGCCGAGTCCTTAAAAGAAGAACATATAAAACCGGAAGCGGTAGATGATTTACCAAATAGCCCAGACTTCCAAATAACACCGATGGACTCAGGGTTTACTCCAACATTTGGAGGATCGGATAGCGTAGAAGCAGTGAAATTTAAAACCGCTCTACGAGATTCGTTCATGCTTTTGGACGTCAGTAGGACGATAGCCGAAGTGGCGCCTAAACCTGCTTTGGACTTACCGATGTTGGTCAATACCACATTTACCGTCATCAATCCGGAATTGACCATCCCTAAACTGATCTATAGTGCCGTGTTCATTCCGCCGCGGATCCGGGCACAGATGGTAGAGCAGTTTGTTGAGGCATTGGCCTATCCAGAGTTTGACATCCCTATGTACGAACCTTTAAAGAATATTTCGGCCGAATTGTTTCTGCCCAATATTAATTTTATTTCCCAAAACAGTATTTCGCTTTTGGAGACCAATCAAAAATTTATAGAAGCCTACATGGTAGGTCTAAATCATGAGTTTGCAAGAGAGTTGCTTTGGCGTGAATATTTTACCGACCAACGCGGAAGTTATTTCCGTCAATTTTGGGATGTTTCAGGGTTTATGCCTGAGGATAACGGCCTGACCGAAGAAGAGCTCAAAGAAAAAATGCGTGATATTCCACCCTTGCACCGATGGTCAAAATTTTCTGAATTGGGAGACCATGATCACAGGGAGCAAGGTGGTGATAAAGAAGAAGAATTGGTATTGGTGATTCGTGGTGAATTACTGAAAAAATACCCCAATGCAGTTATCTATGCCCACAAGGCGGCATGGCAAATGAAGGATGGCGAAATAGATTCAAGAAAAGAAAGAGTATTGGTAGAACTCCAGCCTGGTCAATTGGATAATCCGCCAAAGGATATTGTAAAAACACCTTTATATGAAGCCAAGGTAGATCCTGACATTACCTTTTTTGGTTTCGATTTGAAAGCCGAAGAAGCGCAAGGAGGTACTGGCGATGATCCAGGTGATGAAGATAAGGCAGGTTGGTTTTTTGTGATTAAAGAGCGGCCTGGAGAACCGCGCTTCGGATTGGATATTGAGCCTGCCGATGACGACCCCATTGACGTATGGAATGATCTTTCTTGGGAGCGTGTACAGCCTTCGGGCAATTTCCTTGAAATTACTGAAGAGACCCAAACCATTGTCATTGGAGATTTTGACCCAGCTAATGAAGAAGAAAAAGAGGAGCAAAACCCAGAGGACAAGAATATTACTTGGAGTAAGGATATGAATGCGGCAGAACTGGCCTATATCCTTTACCAAGTGCCCGTAATGGTGGCAGTGCATGCCTCTGAAATGCTACCAAAATAACCAAATAAAGTTATCAAAATGCCTGATTTTAGCGACATACGAGACCGTTTAAATGCCACACAAAAAACACGTGATGAGGCCAAACAGCAGCTATTTCTTAAAAAGGAAAAATTAAAAAAGATCCAAAGGGAAAAGCAAAGGTTCGAGCGGGTTTTTAACCCAGATCGTCCTGAAGATGTCGAGACAAAGCAGCTGTTGGAACGCCGAGAGAAAATAGCTAAGGATGAAACCAGACAATGGCAAAATACTTGGGAGCAGCAGCGTTTAGTGGTAGATGACATTTTTGCGCAATACCAACCATTTTCAGACCCGAGAGAATTCATAAACCGCCTTAGCGACGACTCTCCTTTTTTATTGATGCCTGTGCGAATCGAAACCCGGTTTAAAAAAGTGGTCAATGATCAAAGGGAAGTCAATCAATTATGGTTACGTATTTATCCAGACGATTGTGCCATTGACTCTTTTGAAGCGATCCTTTCAGAAACTGAGGTGAAAAGTGCCCAAAAATATTGGCATGGCATCTGGCAAGCTGGAGGCAGGGAAGCTATGGAGCGTGCTGCTTGGAGAGCACTCGTAGCAACTTATGGCTCGGGTCGTGCTCGGTATATCATAGAACAATACCTTCCTGTCAATACCGGGGATCAGCCAAATAATGTCGATGAGAAAGATTTTTTCTTGAGTATCGCCGTGACGGAAATACCATCTGCCACCGAGTTATCCATCCTTAAGAGCTTTTGGACGGCATATTGGAGCGCTCATACCAATAGTGATAAAAAGGAACAGGCTTATCAAGATTTGGTGGATGCAGTTGGCGAAGACAAGGCCAAAGATATTTTAGAAAATCAAAAACCCATCAATTTCGAGGATACGACCCGTATTGCTGAAGAAGGCCTAAATGTTTCGGTCATCTTTATACAGTTTAAGAAGGATGAAGATGTTGAAACCAAACAGCAGTCGTGGTCGCAAGCACCAAAAACCTATGTGATGCCAGATCGCTTTGTGGTCACGGGATATCAAGGCGGAAGCCATACCAATAATGACAGCGATATTGCTTTTCAGGTGATTGGTAATCAAATACCAAACCCACTAATTATGGGGCCAGACCCGTCTTTGGAGGAGGATGAGCAAATTCAGCAGGAAGATGGGAACCTAAAAGTAAATGATGATTTAAAATGGATGACCGATTTTGATGACGCCATCTCCAAAGGTCTTGGTTTCAAAATCAATTTAAATGACACCTTGGCCAGCAGAGGTTTCAACCGTATTGTCGCATTAGGACTAAAACTAAGTGCCGACAAAACCAAGGGCTCTGAATTATTGCAAACACTGTTCAAAAATCACGAACAAAGTAAAAAGGGATTTTCTATTCTTCCACAGGGAACACCAACCAACAATACCGAGGAAGAAGGCTCCGGACATAATTTCTTGGATGATGCCGATGTCAGTTTTGACCATTTAAAACAGGAAGAGCAATTCAGTATAGAAAGCGATTGGCTCAAGAAGAAAGATGGACAATGGTTGGCAGAATGGCTGGGTGTTGACTATAGTACCTTCCAAAAAACTTACAACGCCGCACTCACAGACCAATGTGAAGCGAAGGCGATGAATATAGCCTTGTTTCCAGCGACCATAGGATATATGATGGAAACGATGATGCAGGATGTTTTTTCTGATGACGACATGGAAAAAACCCGCTGGTATCTCAATCATTTTGTGAGCGGGAGAGGTCCAATTCCAGCCATTAAAATTGGGAATCAACCCTATGGCATACTTCCTACAACCACGTTTTCAAACTTGGCCTGGTTAAATGAGAGAAGGATCATTCGCCCAGAAGGTGTGCCTTGGGATAAAGGAACAGATGGTTTTCTTCGGAAATTATATTTCAATTTACGCAAAGTTGATGACGATTGGTCCGGCTTGATGAATGATGTCGCCTTTGTGGGAAAATCAGGTGATGCCCACCAACTTTTACTGGATATTGTTGGACTTAATCCTAATTCGGTTGAATATCACCAACGCTATGCAGAAAGTTTTGAAGCGTTCATCAATCGATTAAAATTATCGGGAGGATTTGCGGTGCTGATCGGTATTTTTATAGCAGGGGGCTATGTAAAAAGTGGCATGGATCTGCTTAAGGAATTTGGTTACAAAGGCGATGAGACCCCAGATATTCTTGAAAAATTATTTTTAAAAAGTGAAAACAAACTCAGTAAAGATCTTATTGATGACAGGAAATTATCTGAAACAGATCCGATAAGAAACTATACCACAGATGCAAAAAATTATATCGAATGGCTTATAGATGCCGCAAATACTTCACATGAAAGCTTAAGGAAACAACAAGGCTTCCTCGATAATAAAATCCCTTCGGCTTTATTGTATCTTATGCTGAAGCACTCTCTTGATATGGGCTATATCAATATTAGCTTAGACCTAAATTTAAGGGCAAATACAATTTCTCCAACTGAATTTCGATCGGCTAAAATAGATCCCAAGTATCTGCATATACAACAAGGAGCGCAACAAACCGAAAGTCGCTGGAAATACTTATATCAAACCGATACGGTCATTACAGGAAGCCCAAATCTAACGCTTGGCGATTATATCCCTACAGTATTGAATACTGAACTGGCTACGGCTTATCTCAAAAAGCAACTCACAGCCCTGGAGCATCTTGTTGATACCCCTACGGCAAGACTGGAGCGGGCATTTACAGAACATATTGACCTTTGCACCTACCGCCTCGATGCCTGGAAAAATGGATTGATGAATTACCAATTGGCGGCCATGCGTTTTAGGGAAGAAAACGATCCCAACAACGATTTTCAGCAGGGAACCTATCTTGGTGCTTATGGCTGGTTGGAAGATATCCGTCCAGAAAACAAAGTATTCGAAGATGTCAATCTGGAGGATCCAGAACTGAAAAAGCACTTTAATCAACCCGATGAACCTCAATTGCAGACGGATGTCACCAATGGCGGCTTTATTACTGCACCTTCCCTCAATCACGCGGTAACGGCAGCTATTTTGAGAAATGCCTATATGAGTGATGACCACCCTGAAACTTTTGAAATTAATCTCTCTTCAGAACGCGTTCGTAAAGCCTTATCGCTAATTGAAGGTGTTAGGGCAGGCCAAAGTTTATCGGCATTGTTGGGGTATTATTTAGAACGGGAATTGCACGATCAAAACGCCAGCCTTACACTTGTTGATTATCATATTCACAAACTGAGAAAAGCCTTTCCTTTTAGCTCAGATAAAATGAAAGACACCAAAACTGATGATACAGATGCTATCGAAGCCATTGAGGCGAGCAATGTGGTAGATGGTTTGGCGCTTATCAATCATATTAAAGATACAGGTGCGTCCACTTATCCTTTTGACAAAGAAAACATACTTAAAAACACAGGCCCGGATGCCCCGTCACAAGCCATAAAAAATGCAATCAACGAACAGGTCCAGAATATTATGAACTTAAATGATGCCATTGCCGATGTGGCGATGGCTGAAAGTGTGCACCAAGTTGTTTTGGGTAATTACGATAGGGCAGCAGCTACGATGGATACTTATAGCAAAGGTAATTTTCCACCCATCCCGGATGTGGTTCAGACCCCTCGAAGCGGGGTAAATATCACACACCGATTTGGACTTCAATTGAAGCCTGGGGTTGATCCTACAGTTTCACCCAATTCCATGGCCATTACCCCGCGTTCCAAAGCCGAACCTGCATTGAATAGTTGGTTAAATTCGGTACTACCAAATGAAGATAATGTCGTTGCAGCGGTTAGATTTTTTAACCATACTACGGCTGCGGAACAAGAAGAGACGGTATCCCAAAAACATTTGGCCTTGCAGCCGCTTGATCTTTTGTATATGGTCAACACCGACAATGATCAGGCAATGACGGTTTTGGATGACCATATTGTAAAATATGTCCATGATACTTTCGCTCCCCGTCCCGATTCAGAAATTAAAATTGAATATACAAAGCGGATTGGCGTGAAGATTAGCTTTTTTGAATTGGCGGCCCAAATGCATAGCCTTCGAAGTTTAATATTACAATCCCGTCCATTGGAACCTATGGATGTGGCATTGCCCACAGAATCAAAGTCGGCCGAAAATGAATCCTTTTTCCTCGATGACACTAGAGTTTCCATAGCTAAACAGGACATAGAAACAATTATTACGGACATCGGGACCTATCTTGGAACACTTTCACTTTTGGATGATCCTGTGGCCAATAGAAATCAGATTTTACTGAATATTGATACGTTTATTAATGAAATCACAGATATTCTCCATCGACTGTCGCTATATGGGTTGCCGCAAAGCGGAATTGGATTTGCCTATGATAGACGGCGTGTGCTGTACAAAGCTATTATTGAAAAGTTAGAGGTAGTGATCAACAAATGGGAGCAAAAGCTGGTTGATTTTGCCACCGCTTTGGCAGAGTACGATGCATTGGATCCGGCTACGGCCGATGATAAGCGATTTGAATTATTATACCGGGCGGAGCGTTTGGTGACCACCATTCCAGAATCCCCACAATCGCCAACCCCATTTGAATTTAGGGGTAAACTGAATAATAAAGGTACAGCGCTGGATGCTAAGACGGATGCTTTTATCGACATCATAAATGCCAATCACCCTAAGCTGGCAAATTTGCTCACTGCAGTTTCCGCCGAACTGCCCATTGGTGATTTTGATGTTGATCCTTTCACTATAACCGATCAAGAAGATCAAGTACTTCTGTTTGCTGAGGAACTGAGAAATTATGCCCAATTAATAACCGCCGATTTAGCAAAAAGGATTTTAAAATCGCAAGAATTGGTAGATCAGGCCACCGCATTAACGGCCAGTAAAAAGAAAGTGGAGCTTCTTCAGCAAGCCGGGAAACAATTATTTGGAGAAGACTTTAAAATGGTGCCAGAATTTCAGCTGCCACAAAAACAAGCTGACGAATGGGAAAATTCATTTAATGATACCGGACAGTTATTGGATCACCTAAAGACTGTTGAACATGTAGATTTTCCTTTGGATGAATGGCGATATGGTGTGGCTCGGGTTCGGGAAAAAATGCACCATTGGGAAAATATGGTGGCTTTGAAGGAGGCATTTACAGTGGATACCTTAGAAATTCATCCGGTACAGCTACCCTATGAAGCGAATGACCATTGGCTTGCCTTGAATTATCCTAAGGACCATCAGATATTAAATGACAAGATCCTGTACACGGCCCATTATGCGGTGCCTTATGATAAAACTCAAAATCAGTGTGGACTTTTATTGGATGAATGGACCGAAGTCATTCCTTCAAAAACCGAAGACGTGGGGGTAACCTTTCATTATGACCGACCAAACTCTGATCCACCACAAGTGATGTTATTGGCCATGACTCCCAAGTTTACAGGAGAATGGCAATGGAATGATTTAATGGATATTGTGAACGAAACCTTGGATCTTGCCAAAAAAAGAGCTTTGGAACCAGAGCAGATAGACAAGACCGCTTATGCACGATTTCTACCGGCAACCATTTCGGCGGTAACGGTGCATCCTATCACCGCATCGCTCAATTATGCTTTCAATAATGTTGTATATAATTTTTTAGACCCAATTGATGATGAATAACTATGTAGCCATAAATAATATGACTGAGGTCCTTCAGCAAAAACTATTGCCTTCCATCACCCTATGGAACCGACTGGAGGCACGACCTCGTACAGATGATTTTGATCGGGCCTTGAAAGCTGAGGTGCGCGATCCTCTTTGGATGTTGACCAAACAATGGCAGTTGGGCGAGTTTCGGGGAGATGATGCTGGTTCACCCGCATTTGCAAAAATACAGATGGCAACAACACGGTTGACCAAATATCAGGCAGATAGTAAGCAGGTGCAAACCTATGATGAAGACGTACCTTTGGAAGCCAAGGTTGAACAGAAAAAGATCCCATTTAAATCGGGTGCACAGGATATGTCTTTGGACATCCGCTTGATGATGGGCCGGCATTGGTTAAAGTTGATTAAAACCGATTTCCCTGCGGAGTTACGAGATGAATATATTTTACTTTATAAAATTTTATTGCCTGATCCCGATGACAAAAATTTTGCCAGTATAGTGGCACATAGGGAAGCCTGGCAACAAGTTGCTGCCGTGGCAGAAAGGTCTATGGATGGCTACATGTTTTATGCACATCTCAAAAAGGGAAATTCAGCTTCTGAAGGAACGTCGCAACTTGGAGATGTGGATTTGGATGCATTGGGAGAAAAGTTTATAAAGTGGTTTGAGAAGTTTTTTCTTCAACCTATTGACGATGATAACAATGCATGGTTGCCGTCAAGGATGGAATATCAATTTGCAGTTTCTGCACCTGATGAAGGTGGAGAAAAAGTGATGGTAGCCGATGAGTACTATCACGGCCATTTAGATTGGTATAATCTGGACATCGATCCGCAAGCAACAGCCTTGGAAACTGAACCTGATATTGTGCTGCCTCCAGATCCACAAAACAGGAAAACCAACTCGTTTTTTCCAGTTAATATTTCTTTTGACGGCATGCCCCATACCCGATGGTGGCGTTTTGAGGATTCCAATACCAACTTTGGAGACATCAATCCAGACACCACCGATTTGAACAAACTACTTTTTATAGAATTCGGTCTTATTTATGCCAACGATTGGTTTTTGGTGCCATTCACGCTACCTGCAGGAAGTATAGCCAATGTAAAAGGTCTGTCTGTTACTAATGTGTTTGGTGAAAAGACTTGGGTAGAACCTGCAGGGAAAGGATTGGACGATGCCTGGAAACGATGGAATATGTACGCACTCAATACCAAAGGCAATCAACGAGAACCTGCAGACAACAGTCTATTGATTCTCCCGACTGTAGAAAAAATTCTCGAAGGAAAACCTTTGGAAGAAGTTCTTTTTATACGCGATGAGGTTGCCAATATGGTCTGGGCCATCGAAAAGAAAATCCCATTGCCAACCGGAAGTGGCAAGCACGGAGGCGAAGCGGCCTTTGAACTACATAAATTCTATCAAAAAATATTGAACAAAGAAATTGGCGACGGTATCGTCATTCCAGATGATATAGAATTTAAAGCAAATATCCGTTATCAAATTATGAATACGGTTCCGGAAAATTGGATTCCGTTTATTCCGGTTCATGTCGATGGTAGTTCACGAGAAGTACAACTGCAAAGAGCATCAATGCCAAGAATCCTTGAGAATGACGCGCCAAGCAATGCCCAGAAAATAAAACCAAGAACACAGTTGGTGCGTGAAGGCCTTGAAAAAGATCCCGTAGAAGCCTATTTCATTCATGAAGAAGAAATCCCGAGAGCAGGCATTCGAGCCTATCAAACCTTCCAAAGAACCCGTTGGTATGATGGTAAGGTGGTGAATTGGTTCGGGGCCCGTAAACAAACTGGTAGGGGAGAAGGTCATAGTGGCTTGGCGTTTGACCAGATTATCCCAACTGCGAAAAGACGGGTCTGAGAGGAGGTAGAGGATAGAATATAGAGGCTAGAGTGTTGTGTGGATAGAATAAAGAATAAAGAGTCTTCTAATGTTCTAAGTCCTATAGCGACGCGGTCTTGGTTCTTTATCGGACATTAATTAGAGGTTGTGATTTTTTCAAATTAATTCACCTAGAACATCTGTTTGGGTTCCATCGGAAAGTCCTGTACTGAAGTTACAAAGGGTCTCGTTTTAGTACTGATGCCAATTTAACTTTTCAATGTCGTGTTTATTTCCATGAGGTATTATTTTTGAGGCATCCAATTGTAATCGCCTTCTTTTCAATAGGTTTTATTTTAATCTCACAAAAATGTACAGATCGTAAAAACTGGTTGTGTTTTTTGGTTTGCTGGGCCTACAGTTCTTTTGAAACCATTAGCCAAAGGCCCAATTTTTTCAATATCTTTACCGTTCATTACTTTTGGTTTTGAAACCATCAAGGTATATAATGGGCTAACTTTAAAAGTGGGCCTTCTACGTTCAAACGATTTATCTGTAAGTAGTGAACAAACAATTATGATCACAATGAAAAACCTATTTTTTTATACTGTTGTTGCTTTAACAATAGCATCGTGTTCTCCTGTCAATGGACAGAAACTGAAGCCCAGTTCAACAATTGAAATAGACTCCGATGACACTAAGGATTCAATTATATTTAAAGCAGCCCATGTTGTTCCAACCCAAAATCAATACGACGCTCTAAAGAATGAGTTTATCGCGTTTATCCATTTCGGACCCAATACGTTTACGGGAATGGAATGGGGAAATGGCATGGAAGATCCTGAAATTTTTGACCTTCAACATTTGGATACGGACCAATGGTGCAAGGCTATGAAGGATGCCCAAATGAAAATGGTCATTCTTACCGTGAAACATCACGATGGATTTGTACTTTGGCAGAGCCGGTACACCGACCACGGTATTATGTCGACACCGTTTCAGGATGGCAAAGGCGATATTTTACGGGATTTGTCAGCATCCTGTAAAAAATACGGGTTGAAATTAGGAGTGTATCTATCGCCGGCAGATTTGTATCAAATTGAACATAAAGACGGATTATATGGTAATTTAAGCACGTATTCAGACCGTGTGATCCCAAGCCCGGTTGAGGGACGTCCTTTTAAGAATAAAACGACATTCACCTTTAATGTTGATGATTATAATGCCTATTTTTTAAATCAATTGTTTGAATTGTTGACGGAATACGGTCCCATCCACGAAGTGTGGTTTGATGGTGCCCACCCAAAACGAAAGGGCGGACAAGAGTATAATTACTTGGCTTGGAAAGAGCTGATCTCTACATTGGCTCCAGAGGCTGTTGTTTTTGGAAAACAGGACATTCGTTGGGGCGGTAATGAAGCTGGCGCCACAAGGGATACGGAATGGAATGTTATTCCATATTCAGGGAACCCACTCAACATGAATAGTTTTGCCGATATCACCGGAGATGATATTGGGAGCAGGGAAAAACTCTATGACGCCAAATATTTGCACTATCAGCCGGCAGAAATCAATACGTCAATCCGCGAGGGCTGGTTTTACAGGGATGAGGACAAGCAAAAGGTGCGTAGTGCCGATGATGTCTTTGATATCTATGAGCGCTCAGTTGGTGGCAATACAATCTTTTTATTGAATATTCCACCAAATAAAGAGGGCGAATTTTCACCGGAAGATGTACGTGTTTTAGAAGATGTAGGGCAACGGATCAGGGACACTTATGGCGCTAATTTATTTGCCGATGCTTCAGGGCATAAGGCGGTTTTGGACGCAAATCCTGATACTTATGAAATGTTGGCTGATGACATAAAGGAAATCCTCATAGAAACGGAAAAACCGGTCACCATCAACCGATTGGTCATTCAGGAAGCAATTGCGACCCATAGTGAGCGTGTGGAGAAGCATGCGCTTGATGTTTGGATCAACGGTGCCTGGAAAGAAATTGTTTCTGCTACCAATATTGGATATAAGCGTATCCTGCGTTTTCCTGAAACAACTTCCAATAAATTTAGAGTACGTATTTTAGAGTCGCGATTAAGTCCTGCCATTTCAAATATAAGTGCACATTATTACCAAACACGTCCGCCACAATTGGAGATAACCAGAACTTTAGATGGTATGGTGACTATACAGCCCAAAAAACACGAATTTGGTTGGAAACCCCATGGCGAAGATAGTTCAGGCAATATCAATTCTGGAATAGAAATACGGTTTACAACAGATGGTAGCGAGCCAACAATAGATTCTGAAGTCTATGATTCTCCTTTTATAGCAACATCTGGAGAAATTAAAGCGGCTGCGTTTACAAATGACCAAAAGGGCAGTGTGGTTTCGAGAACCTTGGGAATTCTTAAAACTAATTGGAAGGTAATAAACGAAGATAGCTGGACACCATCCCATAAGGCAGAATTGGCAATAGATGAAGACCCAAGGACGTTCTGGATATCTGACGCTAAAACTTCCCCCCACTTTATCGACATAGATCTTGGGGATGCCCAAACATTCAAAGCTTTTGGTTATACGCCTCCAACAGTTACTTCAGAAGGCATGATAGAGCAAGGTGTTGTTAAGATAAGTCAAGATGGAAAATCATGGAAGGAGGTTGAAAGCTTTGAATTTGGCAACCTAATAAACGACCCGACCCCAAGGACCCACTATTTTAAAGAAGCTGTGCATACACGATTTGTGCGTATAGAATCCAAAACCATTGCTGGAGGTAAAAAGCAGGCAGCCATAGCAGAATTGGACTTTTTTGAATAACTAACGGTAGATTCAGCATAAAGGATACATCGTTGCATCCCGTTTTATAGGCAGGATGTCCCGTCTGTAAAAGGGTCAATAACAAAGGTGTTGATACAACAATACACCGTGGTCAAACTGAAAAATGAAGATTTCCGAATCAGTTTTGTTTACAGATTAAAGTGGAGGTCCGATAAATAAGAAAGCCCTGATGGAAATCAGAGCTCTCTTGAATTAAGTACTAAAATCCCTTGAAGTACGTAATAAATATATATTATGCTGAAACAGCTAACTTATTTTTCTTGTAATCGCTTGGCGTACAATCATAACGTTCTTTGAATATTTTCGAGAAATAGCTTCGGCTGGTAAAACCAACACTGTATACAATTTCTGATATATTCAAGTCGGTATTGACGATCAGATCTTCTGACTTGGTCAATCTCACTGATCTGATGTATTCGCAAACCGTCAATCCATGCTGAAACTTAAAGCCTTCCTGCAATTTGGCTGCGGACAGACCAACTCTGTCACTCAGATTTTCGACCTTATGGTCTAAATCTGGAAACTCGTTGATATACTCGGTCAGGGTCGCAATTGAATTTATTTCCATTTTGGTCAAGGACGTAGGCTCCATCTCCAAATTTTTGATATCCTTATTATGATGGTCTATTTCAAGTGCCAGGATGACATTTACAATGCCTTTGGTCAACAATTCTCTTACCAAGCCTTCTTGATGGATACTTTGTAGCTGTTTGATACTTTCAGCTATTTTAAGGTTGTAAGAGCCAATATATAGGTAGTCGTCAGTTTTATCTGCAATAAAAGCTTCTTTTAAACTCGAGCTCCATTGCGAATTTTGGCTAATTTGTGTGTTGACAGAAATTAATGTGGCCACCGTTTCAACATCCTTTTCTATTTGGATAATATTTTGATCTGATTTAATATTTGCGACGATACTGGTCTGAAATGCATCAATACTGTTTGTCGTGCCGTTTTTATCGAAATTATGTGATATTTTTCCTTTGGAGCAATACATGAAATTGACATGAGCAGCGAGGAGTGCATCAATGGTGATCTCGATATTTTCATTGGCAATAATGTCAAATTCGAGAACGGTTATACCATCTTCCAATATAATTGAACGAATACTGCCATTTGCCAAGCTGTTTTTTATTTTGAGTTGACACTCAGTTGTACCTTTTTCTAACGTACCACCAACTTTGCTTTGAAGTGTATCGAAAAAGGAATATAGATCGTTTACTTTAGATTCAATTGTTATCATGGCGTGTTATTTTTATGGTTTATTAAGTGGTTAATTATTACTTCTGATTCTTGTTTATACCTAATACCTTAATTCGGGCATTGGTAGAAGAGAGATCAGTTTTTGGAAAAACTCTCGCCACCCTGGCGTATTGTTTTTCTGGTTGTGATGGATTGGTTTTCATAGGGTTTTGATTGTTTTTTATTTGGTTTCTTCTTGTTTGATTATTTTATCTTTTTTCCATCAATCCTGCTAAGCCTAAAAGAGCAGCGGTCAATAGCAAAAAATGAATCGTAGTATTTAAAGCATATACAAAGTAGCTTACGGCCCAGGCAACTACCATGAGAACAGATACCGTGTAAAAAATCGTCTTCATAGTCAATTCATTTTCGTTTTTAATCTTCTTAATGGTTGCTTTACAAAGATGACCCAACATAGGGCTTCCTTCCTTACAGCATTTTCAGAATTGATTATAGAATTCCCATAAAGACATGAAAAATCACTCTATATGGGCCATATAGAGGGTGTAAAGATGAATATTGGGAGATGTTAGGTGGTAATAGGAAGATAAATAGTAAAAACAGAACCTTGGTCTAATTTGCCTTCAGCAGTAATATAGCCATTATGGTTTTCGACGATTTTCTTGCAAATGGAAAGTCCGATGCCGGTACCTGAGTATTCGTTTTTATTGTGCAGCCGATTAAAAAGAATAAAAATCTTTTCGGCATACTCTTGATCAAACCCAATGCCATTATCTTTTATGCTAATAGTATGGTAGAGATCATGCTTTGAGAACTTTATTTTTGGTAAATCGCTAGCCTGAGTCTGAGAATAACTAATAGTGATCACTGGCGCAACGTTTTCACGACTGTATTTTAATGAATTGCTGATCAGATTAAGGAATAGTTGTTTGATCTGAAATGGGATGACTTTCATTGACGGAATGGAATCAGATGAGATTCGAGCTCTCTTATCCGATATAATTTCGGCTAGATCGTGTTTGGCGGTCTCCAACAAGATATTGATGTTTGAATCTTCGAAGGCCTCCTCCGATTTATTGGTCCTTGAAAACTGAAGTAGGTCGTCAATTAAAGAACGCATCCTTGCTGATGAAGATTTTATACGCGTTATGTACAGTTTCCCATTATCGGAAAGGTTGGCTTTTTCTTTATCTTCCAACCTTGAAATAAAGGTTTGAATCTTTCGGAGTGGTTCCTGCAAATCGTGGCTGGCAACATAGTTAAATGAAGCCAACTCTTTATTGTTTCGTTCCAATTCAAGATTTCTTTCCTCAATTAAACGGTAATTCTCAATTTCATCTGTGATGTCCGCAGTAGTTCCCAACAGTTTTTTATGGCCATCTGAGTCTATAAGAACTTTACCATAGGCCTTAAAATGCTTTATACTGCCATTCTTCTGGATAATTCTGTAATGGATAAAGGGCAGGTCTTCATTCTCCATCATTTTATTGACTTGTTCCGTCAGTTTATCCAAATCGTCTGGATGAACAAAACCCATAAAGTTTTCAAGCGTTGCGGGGAAAGATTGAGGTTCTTCACCTAGCAATCGATAGAGGTTGTCTGAATACTCAAAAGTGTTATCCTCAATATACCATATCCAATTCCCATGTTTGCTTATGATTTCAGATTGGGTGGTTGACTCTTTAAAGGTTTCCAACAGTTCATTTTTTTCCTTGAGAATCCTTAGGTTCTTACTGATTTGCAAATAGGTCAATAAAAGAATTAACAGTGAAAAAATGAGCGCATAGTAAATGAGCATTGGTGCATTTGAAAGCGTTTTTGAACTTTTTGCTTTTCTGATCCCAAGCTCTTCACTTTCATGGGTAGTCATGTCCATAATTTTGAAACGAACACTGTTCATGGTTTGCCTTCCTTCCTTAAAACTTGAAATAAATTCAGGTGAGTCTGTTTTATTTGCTAGGGCAAGACCCAGTGTTTTTTCAAAAATCTCTAAGTTTTTATCGATTTTAATTTTTAATTCGGCAATATTCTTTTGTTGTGCCGGATTGTTTTTAGTTAAAAGCTTGAGCCGTTCCAAACTGCTTTCCAATTCAGATTGACTTGATAATAAGGGTTCCAAAAACGTCGAGTCCTGAGAAATAATAAACGCTCTTTTCCCGCTTTCGGCATCTTTGAGAGCGGAAAGTAATTTCTCTAATTCAATATGTATTTGGTAGGTGTGCTGAACATCTTCAAAGGATTTAGAAAGTTTTTTTATGAGTTGATAAGACATGCCACCCATAACCAAAACAACGAAAAGACTTAAACCAAAAATGATCTTTAGGATGCGCTCAGAATTATAAATGGATTTGAACTTCATAATTATAGGCGCAATAAAAAGTTGTCTCTGTTCAATCCACTAGTTTGATATTGCCAGTTCATAGTGACCACATCTGACAGGATTTTCTTGAGAATATTGAAGTCATTGGGCTTTTTAATGTAAACATTGGCTCCACTTACAAAGGTGTCTTCTATATCTTCTTCTGAGGCAGAAGTAGAATATATGGCGATGGCAATATCCTTAAACCTCGGATTGCTTTTAATTTCCTTCAAACATTCTATACCTGATTTCATGGGCATATTCAAATCTAAAAAGAGGATATTCGGTAGCTTGGAATCAGATTGGTTTAAAGCGTTCATCAGATCAACACCATCTTTATAAAGATCCACTTTGGTCTGCATTTTCAACTCTTCAAAGGCTTCTGTGAAAAATAAGCGATCATCTTCATCATCGTCTGCCAATACTACGTAAGTATAATTTTCTCGCATATTTTATTAGCTTTTATTGGTGTTCAATTCTCTTCTTTTGGCAATAATTCTTTGAAATGTGGTTGGCGTAATACCTGTCGTATTCTTAAATTGGGTGCTTAAGTGTGCTACACTTGAATACTGTAGTCTAAACGCAATTTCAGTTAAGGACAACTCGGTGTTTATCATCAATGACTTGGCGTGTTCAATGCGTTGAAGAATAATGAAGTTTTCAATGGAAGTGTAGGTGACTTCCGAAAATACATTCGCTAAATATCCATAGCTGTGCCCCAATTTTTCGGACAGGTAAACTGAGCTCTTAACATTCATTGTATCGTCGGCATTCATTACCATATCAATGATGGTGTCTTTTATTTTCTGTACCAAAATCACTTTTTGATTCTCTATTTTCTCAATCCCATAATCTTCCAAAATAGTGTCAAAGGCTTCCATTTTATCAGCGGGGACGTCCTCCAAAAATTCGATCTCTCCAAAATTCAACATCCTGTATTTGATATTAAGCGCCACTAGCTTTTCATCAATGACTTTGGTACAAATACGGGTAAAATCAAACTTGATAAAGATTTTCATAACGTGCGAAATAGATTACGAATGTAAACATTATTTTTAAATTGTAAACTCTCATCTATCCTACTAAAAAGCACCGATATTTGGAGGTTATACTGGCGGTTCAATTTAACTATTATTTAGGTTTTACCACTATTTTTTTTATCTCAAAAGCCATGAATGTTATTCTAAAACCCGTTTTTAAACTCCATTTATTTAGCTGGGATATACATATCAAAACTGGCACCTTGGTTCAAATTCCCACTCGCTATAATTGCTCCTTCATGATTTTCAATGATTTTTTTAACAATGGCGAGCCCAATTCCAGTTCCTGAATAGTCGTCTTTACTGTGCAGGCGTTGGAACACTTCAAATATCTTTTCGTTGTATTCTGGTTCAAAACCAATACCGTTATCTGAGTAGCTTATATGGTAAAAACTTTCATGATTTGATAATGAAGGAAGGTCCAGTTTCTTAGCTTCTACCTTTTCACAATTAATATTGATGACTATTGGCTGATTAGTTTTGGAAAACTTTATGGAATTGCTGATCAAATTATGCATGACTTGTTTAAACTGTACTGGAATCACTTCAATCTCACACATATTATGAAGTTTAAAAGTGACCTTGTTTTCTTCCAACTCTTCACTTAGAGCCTCTTTAAGATCGTCGATAACATCCAAAAGATCAACGATCTCAAACTTTATTTCTTGAACGTTGGTTCTTGAATATGCGATTAGATCCTGGATTAAGTTTTGCATTCTGTAAGCCGACTTCTGCATTCTTGTAAAATACTTCTTGGCTCTGTCCGATAGTATATTATATTCGGTTTCTAAAATCCGGGACGAGAAAGTTTGGATTTTTCGTAAAGGCTCCTGTAAATCATGACTTGAAATATAGACAAAGGACTGTAGCTCCTTATTTATTTTTTCAAGATCTATGTTCTTTTCCTCTAATTCGTTGGTTCGTAATTGCACCATGTTCTCCAATTCAGTTGTAAACATTTTTTGCTCCTGAATATCGGTACTGGATCCTACCCACATTTTTATGTTTCCATCAACATCTTTCTGTGGAATGGCACGGCTTAACTGCCAACGATATTCGCCATTGTACTTTCTGAAACGGTGCTCTATCAAGAAATCATTTCCTGTTCTGACGGCGTCGTTCCACTGTTTGATGTTTTCTTCCCAGTCGTCTGGATGCACAATCTGTAACCATCCGTCTTCAATAATCTTTTCGGGAGTCAATCCTGAATAATCAAAAACTGATTGATTAAAGTAATTGAGATTGCCTTCGGGGTCTGAAGTCCAAACATGTTGCGGCATGGAATCAGCGAGGAGCCTGAATTTTTCTTCCCTTTCCAATAGCTGTTGCTGAAAAGTGCGTTCTTCAGTAATGTCTCTTACGGTACCTAGTAATCGGATTGGCTCATTTTTTTTATCATAAAACACCTTGCCTTTGGCGTCAATCCAATGTATGGATTGGTCTTTCCAGATCACTCTTGATTGATAGTGAAGTGTCCCTTCTGCAAAAGCTTTTTCAAAGGCTTTCTTCCGGATAAGGAGATCCTCCGGATGGATGGTGGTAATAATATCTTTATGGGATAAATGCGTTTTTTCAGGGAATCCTAAAATTTCATAACAACGTTCAGAAGCAATGATTTCGCCAGATTTCAAATTGACGTCGTAAACACCTAATTCGCTGGCCTGAATAATGAGTTTTAGTTTTTCTTCATTTTCTTCTATGAGATGTTTTGCCTTAACCGTTGCAGTAACCTCTGTGGCAACTACCATAACACCACTTATGGAATTGTTTTCTTTTAAAGGATGGTAAACAAAATTATAATAGCCAGTTTCTGTTGTGCCATGGCGGTTTAATTTAATTGGAAATTCATAACCGTAGAACGGATTTCCTGTCGCATATAAATTGGCAATGATGGGTGCCATGATGTCCTTAACTTCGGGTAAGGTTTCAAAAAGAGGTTTGCCTACGAATTGTTTTTCGGTTTTGTCAATTAACTGCAGATAACTTTCGTTGGCCAGTTCAATCACATTTTCTGGGCCTCGGAAAATAACAATACCCAAAGGGGCTTGCATTACCGTATCCCGGAACCTTTTTTCGCTTTCCTCTACTTTTTGCTTGGCTTGATGAAGTTCAGTGACTTCCGCAGCCGTGTTCATTACAGAATGGACATTGCCGTCCACATCTACAAGTGGAGTGAAACTATAATTATAATAATAGGAACTTAATTCTCCATTTTTGACGATTTCAACCTTTTGGTTTTTGGCGTGAAAGGGGATTCCGGTGCGCAGTACCTTACGTATCTGGTCAAAAATATGTTGGCTTCCAAATTCTGGCAGAATGTCTGAATATAATTTCCCCACCACATCGTTCCCTTTTCCCCAGGCATCCATGATTGATTGATTGGCAAGAGATATCCGCATGTCTTCTCCTGCAAAAACTCCGATAGGGAAAGGCGCACTTTCTACTAAAGCACGAATGCCTTGTTCACTCTCTTCTACTTTTTTCCTTGCTTCTACCTGCGGTGTCACATCGACACCTATTGCCATTATCCCATTGATCTGTCCTTCGATATCATAAAGTGCTTCAAATGAAAAATTGATGTAAACAAGTATATTTTCGCCATTTACCGTAAAACTAACTGGCATTTCTGATGTTGAAAAACGGTTTCCGGTTTTGACCACATCATCCACAAAATCTTTTATCCCTTGCGACAAAAGCTCCGGCATGGCTTCAAAAATAGGTTTGTTCAAGATCTGTTCCTCAGTTCTTCCCCATATTTCGAGTGCCAATTTATTGGCGATTTCCACACGGTAATCATCTCCCCTCATAATAGCTATGGCAACTGGTGCTTGAAGAATCATGAATCGAAGCAGCCTTTCACTTTCTTCTATTTTTTTTCTTTCCAAGGCCCTATTGGTGACATCTTCCAAGGTCCCGGTCAATCGGTAAGCTATATGGTCTTCATTAAAAAATGCTCTGCCTTTGGCATGGACAATTGTTTGTGACTTTGATGATGCGTTTACTATAGTGTATTCTATATCATAGATTCCTGACGAATCATATTCCAAAACTTTCGCAATGGCATTCATTACACGTTGTCTATCGTCTTTTACAACTGCTTCCAGAGCATCTTCCAGTTTAATTTCCTCATCGTGTGGCAGGCCAAACCAGGTCTTTAACTTGGTGTTTGCAGAGAACTTATTGGTTTTGGGGTTATAATCAAAAGTGCCTAACTGAGTAGTCTCTATAACAAACTCGAGTTCGTTTTTTTTCTCTTTTAAAGCGTCTTCTGCTTTCTTTTTATTGGTTGTTTCTATTACGGTCACCAGAACTCCGCCCACCTCTCCAGAGGCTGTTTTTATAGGGCTGTATGCAAAATTAAAATAATAGTTTTCAATTTCTCCATATCGATTTAATGGTAGCAGAAAATCCGGAAAACCAATAGGCTCTCCTTCCATCACACCTTCAAACATTGGTCCTATGATGTGCCAAGCCTCTGAGAAGGTTTCTTTTGTACTGATGCCTAAAGCTTGAGGATGTTTGTTGTCGCCCAAAATAGGACGATACCCGTCATTATAGATCTGGGTATAGTCTTTACCCCAGGCTATATACATTCCAAAAGGATTATTGAGCATGACACTGACCATGGTTTTTAAACTCTCAGGCCAGATCGCAGGATCTCCTAATGGTGTTTTGCTCCAATCTTTGGCTCTGATCAGATTGCCCATTTTGCCGCCACCATTTAGAAAATTATATTTTATATCGTTTTTGGCCATGCGATTGCTTAAGGTCGAATGATAAAATTATCTCGCGAACGTTGTTGAATGGAAGTATCGCCAAACAGCGTGACTACTTTATTAATAACGCTTTTTATACTTTCAAATTCGGCTGGTTTTTGGATGTAATGATGGGCCCCCATGTCATATAAACTATTGACTACAGTATGATCAAGCGAAGTAGAGTAAATAATAATTGGGATATGCGATAAGTTATCTGAAGCTTTAATTTCTGCAATACATTCCATTCCCGATTTCTTTGGCATGTTGAGGTCCAAAAAAATTAAATTTGGATGAGTGTGTGGGTCGTTGACTAAAAAACCCATAAGCTCAACGCCGTTGTTTAAAATGGTCAGCTCGCAAGCGCCCGATATCTCATCTATGGCGTCCTTAAAAAAATCGCAGTCGTCTATATCGTCATCTGCAAGCAATAGATGTAGCTTTGTTTTTTCCATTTTATAAAATTAGAATCAAGAATGTCATTGGATTTATGTCTTTGCAATATAGCTTTTCTGTACAACTTAAAATGAAATAGTATTGAATTGGTATTATTGAACCTACTTGATTTTTCCAACTTATATGGTTGCCATCCTTAACAAAGGATAGACATTAAAAAGTAGCGTGGCGCATGAAATCCTTCTTGAGGCAATTGGTAGCGGCAATATCCAAAATAACTTCAACCTACCTTTCAATATAGAGATGACAAGGATACTGCAACCATTTATGAAACACTAATTTAGGAATTAATTTTATATTTTGTGTGCGATTATTTTTTTCAACGGTGTTTTTTATTGCCATAAAATGATAGGATTAGATTGAGATCTAAGTTTAAAAAGAGGAGAAAGCAAGGTATCAAATGATAAAATTGATCTTTTTTTTTGGTGCTGGATTTAACGAAGTCTGAAAAAAACATGAATTCGGGCAATCGTTAAAAAATGAAGCAGTATTTATGTTATTTTTATACTTAGAAGATGATATCGAGATGGGTAGTATCAACATGGTAAAAGGAGATAAAAGTGACGCTTGGCTAATTCGGCGGTATGAAGCTTATCAATTTAAGGGTCCATCTGTTTCCGACAAATTTATTCCCCGTCCTTTTATCTACCTATTATTCCATTTTAAAGACCGACCTCTCATAACTCAAGAACCACCTATAAAATTAGAACCTTTTTTTGTGGCGCCCATTGTGCCCGAAGCTTTTACATTGACTTTTGAAGGAGAGTTGGACTCCTTTGCAATTGCTTGCAATGCCACTGTGTTCTCGCGTTTATTTGGGGTTGACTTGTCCCCCGTTTCAAAGTGAAGTATAAATTTGCCGCAAGCTGTTTTTTTTAAGATCTGGGAATCACTGGCAAATCTTACGACCCCAGATGAACGAATCGCTTACTTTTCGGAGTTTATCAATAAAATGCAAAAGACAGCTTATTCTCCAGATGCTGTGGATATACTCTATGCTAAAATTGTTGAAAAGAGTATCACGACACCACTAAAAGTCATTTTTCAAGAGTGTCATGCCAGTAAAAGTACCTTGCTACGGAAATTCGTCAAGCGTACGGGCGTGAGCCCTAAAACTTTCGCTAGGATTGTTCGGTTAGATTATTTATGGACAAAGATAAAAGATGAGAATGCTGTCGATTATCAAAGTTTGGTATTTGATGGTAATTATTATGATCAATCCCATTTCATAAACGACTTCAAGTCCATCGTAGGCGAAACGCCTGGATATTTTTTTAACCGCAATCTCAATATTGTAAAACTGTTTTCCGGAAGGTCGGACGGGGAATAATAAATGGGACTTTTTTCCAATCAAAGAAATTCTGTCTGGCATAACTTCATAGCTTGAATATGAATCCTTTTTATTTAGGTATCCATTAGGTTCAGCTTTCCTTTCTTGGATATATTTTTTATACGAAATGGAAATATAACGAGGTGGAGCCAAGTTCAAAATCCTAAAAACTAATATCATGAAAAATTCGAGTTTAAAATTTAGCAGTTTGCTTATAATGTTTTGTGTTACAAGCCTGCTTTTCGCCCAGGAAATGGACGCGGAGGGATGTAAAGACCATCCGTTTTTTAACCGTCTTGAAAACTACTATATCGACGGATGCAAAGAGAACTATAATGAATATGAGTTTATGATGTGCAATGACAAAACCCAAATATTAGAAGGTACACTCATTGATATCCTTTACACTTATGACGGTCCTTTCGTTCCAAATTTACCAAGTAAATTGCAGGTCATCAGAAACTATGAAAATGCAATCGCAAAAATGGGTGGACAGAAAGTGTATTCCAGAACTACGGATGACGGGGGTTGGACGGGTGCGACCTTCCATCTTCAAAAAGATGGATCCGAATATTGGTTGGGAATTTACGATTTAATCAATAATCCCGTTGATCAGTTCACTTTTGTTCTACTGACCGTCCAAGGAATGAAGCAAGAAATTACCGCCAATGAAATGTTCGAGAAAATCAATTCAGGCCTCCCAATTACACTCTATATTAATTTCGAAACCGGAAAATCAGCTATTAAAAGCGACTCGGAAAATATCGTGGAAGAACTTTACCAAATGATGAATGAGAATCCTGAGCTCAACATCTTGGTTGAAGGCCACACGGACAATGTGGGCAACAAGGCTTCCAATCAATCATTATCCGAGAAGCGTGCCACCGGCTTAAAAACGGCTTTAGTAACTAAGGGGATCAGCAGTAGTAAGATTGAAACGGTTGGCTTTGGGCAGGATCAACCACTTGCTGACAACAGTACAGATGAAGGCAGGGCCAAAAACAGGCGCATCGAGATTAAAAAAATATAAATCCACATGGCAGGATTTTTATAAGAAACCGCAAAAATCACTATATTGGTATCTTGTAAACGAACGAATTTTCTATTATAAAATGGATTTTCCGTTAAAAACCACCTGTTTATGATTGGATATATTGTTTTGGGCGTTATTGTCCTACTTGTTTTTTTAATGGTCTCAGTGTTCAACAACTTTGCCAAAAACCGAAATGTTGTAAAAGATGCTTGGGGCAATATTGATGTGGCTCTGAAACGCCGCTACGATTTGATCCCCAACCTTGTAGAAACAGTGAAAGGCTATGCCACACATGAAAAAGAGACGTTTGAAAAGGTCATTCAGGCACGTAATGCGGCAATGCAAGTGCCGGATGGCGATATCAATGCACAGATAAAGGCAGAAAACCAATTGCAACAAACACTGCGCAGTATTTTTGCGCTGAGTGAAGCCTATCCTGACTTAAAAGCGAATGCAAGCTTCCTCGATTTACAGAACAAGCTCAATGAGATTGAAGAAAACCTTGAACGAAGTCGCCGCTATTATAACGGAACGGTTCGCGAAAACAATACCTATGGCGAAAGTCTCCCTGGAGCTCTATTTGCTAGTATGCTTAAGTACCAACATTTTGACTTTTTTGAAGCTGATGCTGCGAGCAGAGAGAATGTGAAAGTAAGTTTTTAGCGACTTAATTAACTATGAATCCCCCGGCATTTCTATATGCTAATTTTTGAAGCGCAACATTTCTGCGTACTTTAGACTTGTGTCAATGAAACAGTTATCATTTTTACTCCTTGTTTTTCTGAGCCTGAATTTTGGGTATGGCCAAGATTTTACGGTCGAGCATTATACAGTAGAAATTACTATTCATGAGGAAGGATATTTTGACGTCGTGGAAAACTACGATCTTACTTTCGAAATCCCAAAGCACGGCATTTATAGAGACATCCAAACCAAATATGATCTTTTGACCGAAGCCGGCAACCAAGAAATTCGAAAAATTAAGATTAGTGATGTTGACGTGCCTGGACACACCTTTGAAACACCATCCGGATTTGAACAGAAATTGTCGGGAACTTATCAAATAAAAATTGGTGATGCTGACAAGACTGTTATGGGGCCGCAACACTATCAAATTAAATATAGAGTACATAATGCTTTTTTACATGAAACCGATGGCGTCAAATTCTATTGGAATTTAAAGCCCAGCGATTGGAGGACTACTTTTAAGAATATTGAATTTAAAATACATCTGCCGTCTTCAGCTACGGTGCGATCTGATGATGTGTTTGTATATTCTGGATATATAGGTGAGACGTCCGAAAGTCAAGAAATTGACTTCACTGTAGCGAATGGTACAGTAGAAGGCAGAAGCAAACCTACTTTTCTTTCTGATCAAGGGCAAAGTGTGACTATTCTGATCAACTTACCTCCAAATGCCGTTGCAGAAATTAAACCGTTATGGCCTTTTTGGACAGATTACGGTTGGGTGTTTGTGTTGGCTGTGTTGCTCGGTGGATTTTACATGACTTGGTCGCGATATGGTAAAGATGATAAAGTGGTAAGTATCACCAGTTATTTTCCGCCTGACGGGATGGATCCTGCCATGGCTGGATTCTTGATCAATGACGCCGATGATATTTCTGATCTGATTTCGTTGATTCCCTATTGGGGCTCAAAAGGGATTTTGAGAATTGAGGAGATTCCAAAGAAGGGCTGGTTTTCATCAGCCGACACCAAGCTGATTGCTTTAAAATCGTTGCCTGAAGATGCCACTGGCTATGAAAGGACCATCTTTAATGGACTTTTTGGGAGTTCTATAATTCCAGACTCTACAGAAGTGCGCATCAGTAGCTTAAAAAATAAGTTCTACACCACCATGAGCAGTGCCCGTAGCACTTTAAAAAATGCTGCCAAACCCTATTATGATAAAGGTGCCAAGCGCGTACAGATTATTACTTATGTGGCTTTGGTTTTATTAGGGCTTGTGTTGGCACCATTGCTATTATTTGTTTGGGGTTTTATTGCCATGTTTGCTGTGATCATTTTGTTGATGATCCTGCTCTTCATGAACAAGTACATGATAAAAAAGAATGCCAAAGGAAATGCTGCATTCTCTGAGTTGAAAGGCTTTAGGCAATTTATAAAGGTGGCTGAAGTCAACAAACTAAAAATGCTGATTACTGAAGATCCGCATTATTTTGAAACGACCATGGGCTACGCTTTGGCGTTTGGTTTGTTTGATAAATGGGCAAGTAAGTTTGATGCCTTAAATGTGCCACCACCTCAATGGTATAGTTCATCATCAACAGTGCCTTTAACGATGAACAGTTTTTCGAATTCTTTTGCCAATACCATGTCATCAGCAAAATCTACAATGGTCAGTTCGCCAAGCAGTAGTGGTTCCTCGGGAGGCGGTGGATCTTCAGGAGGCGGATTCGGCGGAGGTGGAGGCGGGAGCTGGTAGGTTTTGTTTGTTTAGAAGCTGGCTTCAAAACATAAAAGAGGTCGTCTAAAAAGTAATTTTTAGACGATTTTCTTTTTGGTTAAGTTTAACTTTGTATGATAGTTTAATATACTAGGTTAAAATAGCGTCAATAAAAAATTGAAAAAGTTGGCTTATATGGT
>NZ_BJKB01000005.1 GCF_010725055.1 Gelidibacter japonicus
ATAGGTTGGCAGATTCATCTGGCAACAAAGCTATGTTTTCAAGTCCGTTCGGCTGACAAACCTCTATAACCAACTAAATTTCAAATATTTCAAAGAACAATTTTAAGTTTTAATGGGACAGTAATGAGGTTCAATGGTTAATAACAATATTCTAATAAGATAGCTTGTTTTTCTATGAAGTAGCTTGGCACCATTTTGAGTCCAGCTTGGCACCTTTTTAATTTCAGATTCTGTAAACACTTGTTTTTTTGGCCAATCAAGCTGATCTAGCTTGGCACCATTTTGGGCCCAGCTTGACACCAAACGTAGCAAAACGGTTTCCCAATCGGCCTTATTTAAAGCTGTAGGAAGTGGTATTTGCATCAAACTTCTTTTTAAATAATCGCTTATTTCATCTGAGAAATTAAACATCGCAACCAATTCCTTTTGATAATCATGTAAGGTCACATTCACTAAAGGAATTTGAGTAATAAAAATGTCGTTCTCAATAAATACCGGTTTTGCTCCAGGGACATAACTAGTTAAATACTTTTTGATATTTCGCACTCCGGAGCCCAGCTCATCTGTCCAACCAAAAGCTGTAAAAAACTTTCTTATATTAGGGTTTTTGGGATAAGGATTAAATTGGTCCAGGTCCAGTGGGCCATGAAACAAGGCTTTATTTGGATTGGTTACGACCACTTGATCCTTATAAATAATTAATTCAGACGAATGTGCGTTGGTATATTCCCTATGTACAATGACGTTCCCTATCACCTCTCTAAAAATAAGTTCCCTCAAATCTTTACGTTGCCCATCTTCTGTAAAAAACTTTTCATTTAAATGCTTTTTAACAAAGTCTTGCAATTGTAGATAGGTATCAATAAGATTGGTTCTTAGTAGCAATCGATCATCGTATCGATCTGTATTTTCCTTTCTGACTAAAGCATCTACTTTATAAGCAGGAAGCAAATTAGCTATGGTTTCATCTGTTCCAAAAATTAAAGCTGCCGCAAGTGTAAATCCCTGTTCTCCTGTTTTATAATCTGTACGATAAAGTGAGGCAGAAGCAAGCATATCTTTATCGCTCATCTGCAACCAAGGATGCATACTATTGACATTTTTTATAATTGCTCTTGCTTTTTGCAATAGTTTTGGATCTAGATCATCCATTTTTAAAAACGGATAAATAGTGTTTTCCGAAAAGTACTCTCGTTTTTGAAAATAAACTTCTGAAATTTTATTTTGATTTCCTGTAATATCTTGGTCACTATCATCTGACCTAAAATAAATTTTTCCAGCATAAGTATGTAGTTGAGAGGAGACATACACTCTTAAAACAATTAAATTACCTTCTTGAAGACGCACCGTTATTGGTTTAAGATATAAAGGTGGATCAATGCACTCCCTGTTATTTAAATTAGCAGTAATATCTTGAATATACTTAGACAAATTACTTTCATCAATACCATGTATCTTTCCATCATTATCAGCACCCAAAACGATTATGCCTCCGTCCGTGTTACTAAAACTTACCACCGTTTCATACAAAGATCCAGGAACACCAACTTGAGCCAATTTATACTCAATGGTAGTTCCTTCTCTTTTGTTTAGTATATCGTGAAGTTCTTTGGGACTCATTATTTTAAATAAACGTCTTTAAAATAGTTTTAAATTTTTCTTCAGCCTTTTGGCTTTCTGCCCAAGCCGATTTTAAATCGGAAAGCGCTTCTTCTACACTTGGTAAATTATCCTCTATGATTTTTTCAACATATAACGGAATGTTCAGGTTAAAGTCATTTTCTTCAATGTCACTCATGGCAGCTACTTTCACATAGTTTTCAACATTATCATAGTGATTATACCACTCAAATAATTGATGCACGTGCTCTATTTCAAGATAGTTCTGTGCACGGCCTACTCTCACCTGGTCGGAACCATCAATAAACAGGACTTTATCCTTTTTACTTTCTTCTTTGTTCTGTTTAAAAACAAGTACACAAGCGGCTAATTGAGTTCCGTAGAAAATATTAGGGCCTAAACCAATAACGGCCTCCAACAAATCCTCCTCCAATAACTTCTGTCTGATTTTGCCTTCGGCTCCTTTTCTGAATAAGGCACCATGAGGAAGAACAACGGTCATACGGCCGGTACTGTTCATAGATTTAATCATATGTTGCACCCAGGCCATGTCGCCATTTCCCTTTGGTGGCACCCCGGCAATGTTTCGTCCAAAAGGATCATTGGCCCAATTTTCTGCTCCCCATTCCTTTAGAGAAAACGGTGGATTGGCGATTACGCAATCAAAGGTCTTTAAACCATCGGCTGCAAAAAAAGCAGGTTGTCTCAAAGTGTCGCCTCTTGCTATTTGAAAATCTTCAATGCCATGTAAAAACATGTTCATTCTGGCAATAGAACTGGAGGTTAAGTTTTTTTCCTGCCCGAATAATTTAAGTGTTCTATAATCTTCGTTGTTTTCTTTGAGATGATCTACGCACTCCAACAACATACCACCAGTACCACATGCAGGGTCGTAAATGGTTTCGCCCTCATGCGGATCCAAGATTAAACCTAATAAATGGACGACAGAACGCGGCGTATAAAATTCGCCAGCTTTCTTGTTGGTTAAATCAGCAAAGTGTTTAATAAGATATTCATAGGCATTCCCTAAAATATCTGGTTCAACTAATGAATTTGATAAGGTGTATTGAGAAAAGTGTTCTATTAAATCAGTCAATAAACGATCTGATAACTTGTTTTTGTTGCTCCATTGAGCATCGCCAAAAATACCATAGAGAGATTCTTGATTGGCCTGTTCAATTCCGCGAAGTGCTTTTTCAATGGCCAGTCCAACATTGACAGTTGTTTCTCTAACATCTTTCCAAAGACAACCGTCTGGAATTTCAAATCGGTGAAATTCTGGTAAAGAAGCATATTCCACATCACCATCAGATTCTTCTAATGCGAGTTGGTATTCTTCATCGTAAACATCGGATAGCCGCTTGAAGAATAGTAGCGGAAATATATAAACTTTAAAATCGGAAGCATCAACCGGACCTTTAAGAATCCAAGCTGCTTTTGATAAGTATTGTTCGAGTTGAGATAAGGTTAATTTAGTTTTTGTCATTGAAATTGATTGAAAGCCAATAAAAACATAGCATAACACTCACCCTTACAACAAGATGAGTGTTTTACGTTTTTTATAAGTTAGGAAAGGTCAAGATATGAAGATTTTTCAATATTTATCAAGCTTCTTGGATTCCAATCGTGAAATTTTTATGAAAATACGTAGAACTACGTATAGATTCCGCAACTACCCTCATTCAATTCTTATTAGGAGTTAAACTATTAGCGCAAATAATGATGGGTTGAACTAAGTTTTAATAAGTGTTCTTCAGGCATGATATTTATAGAAAAACGCATCAAATTTTCATTAAATATTAACCGTTTTGACACCAAAATTTCATCAAAAATCTTTGTTTATTCCGTACCTATTTACCTACATTAATTAGTTATTTTTAGGAACAAAAGTGAACACGATATGGAATACTATCAACAATAGTGAAGGCTTGAAATTGATTTTATCTCACTAAATTCCTTGTCGTACGAGAAATAGCTTTAGTCAAGTTCATCGGATAGTGGTATTGTTTAGGAATGTCATTTAAGTTACGCTTGATACTTGACTCGTAATGTATAAGACAGGTAAAGCCAAAAAGGTATTGTACCTGGCTCATGACGCCAAAATTCAGCTCGAAGTATGCATAACGGTGATTGATTATCGTGTTACATAAAAGGAAGAGTGTTTTCCCAGAATATATTATTGATGGCCAACAGGCCATTTAATGACAATTCAACGGCATTAATCAACTGTATATATTTATTTTACTTGTAGGAGGGGTGTTCCAAGAGAACATCTATTCCACCATTGCGAAATCCATTCCGATGAAGCGAAATGACTTAAGTTCATTATATCACCCGTGTTGACCATTTTAGGGAGTTTTTACCAGATTAGGATATTTTGCTTAATCTTGTAGTATGATACAAAACGAACAATTATGTTTTAGTAGATAATTAAAAAAACATATATGAACGTAATGCTTGGTAGGCACTTTCAGAAAACAGTTGATTTTTTGAAACAGGTCTTTACAATTTTTGGCTTTATTGAAGTATTATTGGTTAATTGGTTCTTTTTTTATGATAGGATTGGATTTTACTGTTTTTTCCTGACGACAGGACGCACGTTCCCCTTAGTTTTTTTGCCAATTTAAAATCAGGCTGCTTTTTGGTTCAAGTTAGCGTGCATTCGCCTTCCTATTTCCAATGCATTTGCTGTGTGGATCCCGAAGAATATCCAAAGTATTTCAGTTTTCTTGGTTTTGGCCTTGATCTTTTTGAGGTGGTAATGTTCTTTTTACTTGCCAAAACTGCCTTCTAATCTCGAAGCTCTTTCTTTGGTGATTTGTGCCTTTAGCTTCTTTTCGTCCGCATAGCCTTTGGGCAGCTTTCCCTTGCGCTTAAAATCTGTCTTTATCCCATGCCTGGTCACAAACTTTCTGTTTTTATTGGTAGCGTAGATGGCATCAGCACCCAGTACTTTTAGTTTCCTTTTGGTAAGGCTTTGTGTTTTATGGACTGTGGATTGCAGCCTTGTGCCCTCATTGAAGGCATCAAAGCTGATATGTTCTATGAAATTGATCCCATCAACCTGTACTTTATTGACCTTAGCTCCAAACTCAACAGGTTTGACTTCTTTGCCCCTGACAATGGGCCGTATGTAATCTTTCGAGATGCTAACGATGCGATCTTTTATTCTCTCCCCGGCCCTGAAATGTTCTTCTTGCTGTTTGTATATTTTCCTTATGGTTGCCACTCTTCTGTAGTAGCGTACCGTAAAGGTCAGGTCGTGGGATTTTCGCAATTGATCCTCAAAACCTATAAACTTCTTTAGCAATTTGAGCAGCGCTCTTGTCAAGTTTACCCGTTTTTTATTGGTCTTGCGGCGCATCTTGCTAAAGCTTTGGTAACGACGTTTCCACTTTGGGTACTTACTGCGGACCATCCTAGTCCCTAAAATACGGCAGGTCTTACGTAGCTGATTGTACAACCAGCTCGTTGCCTCCCATAACAGTTTCTGTACAGTGGGATAACGCAGTTCACTCTCATAGCAAGTGGCATCTGTGGTGGCTTGATTGGCACTGGCGATAAAGTCGGACCAGTGCCCGTAGAATATTTTTTCTGTGGAATCTATATCAAGGTGGTCTGCCAGCTCACATCTTATTTGACTGACGATCTTGTAATTATCAAGACGCTTGTCGCCCAAGGCAATATCACAAAAGAATTGATATTCCAAATTGCCATTTAGCTGTTCTACCAGCTTTCTATCGGAACAGCAGGCATAATGTTTTAAGAACATTAATCCCAAACGACCTTTGGGACTAAAGAGCATGTCGCGTCCATGTCTTTCTTCGGTAAGGTTGAAATGGGAAACTAAATTGTCCCAGGGAATGGCCTGGTGTATTTTTCCCAGGTCGCTTTCTATAAATCGCGAGTAAAAATTGCCATAATCCTCGCTCAGGGGAAAAAAGAGAAAAACGACCTTGCAGGTCAGAAATTCTTTGTACTTTCATGATAGATTATTTTTGGAAACCCCGTTTTTTGACATTATAGGTCATTTTCGGGGTTTTTGTTACTATAAATATACAATAAAACCCGTGTAAATACAAGGGTTTTAAGGCTTTCTGAAAGTGCCTTGGTACTTTGATACCCAAAACACTACCTTAATTGCATCGAAACAACAAATACACTATCCTAAATGAAATATTCCAATAATAAACCTATATGATAAATTGTATTTATATACTATTATTATAGACAACACCTCCCTCTACTCCATACATTCTATCCCTATTAACTTAGAGCTAAAAGACAAATTTCACGTTAAAACGGTTCATTTTAATTAAACATTTTTTGCCATTATAATTAGTGTAATGCCAACAATAAACAACAAAAACATCAGCGCTATTAATTTATTTGTTCCTTTGGGTGCATCTTTAAATTCTTTCCATATAAAAATTCCCCAAATGGCGGCAACCATTGTTGCCCCTTGTCCTAAACCATATGAAATTGCAAATCCAGCTTCTCCAGCCGCTATCATATTAAATATAAAGCCTATACACCATATAGCACCTCCCAAAATTCCAATAAAATGAAGTCTAGGCGTTCCTATATTGAAATAATCTTTATATGTTACTTTACTACCACTTATGGGTTTATACATAAAGTAAGTATTGAATAAAAAGTTAGAAATAAATATTCCTATTGAAAATACAAACACCGCAGTATATGGGGTCAATAAACCTTCTGTAGGATTTGCGAAATCTGAAGACATCGATGCTGCTACAAATCTATAAAAGAAACCCATTAAGACCCCAGCCGCTAAGGAAATCGCTATTCCTTTTGTTGTCGCCGCTCCTTTTGAAATACGCTTATATGCTAATGCATCCACAATTATTGCCAAAGCCACCAAACCTACTCCAGTAAACAACAAGATTGGATCTCCCACAGGTATAGCTACGTAATTCACTACCACACCCAACACTAATGCAATCCCTATTCCAATTGGAAATGCAATTGCCATACCGGCGATATCTATAGCCGCAACTAATAATAAATTGGCCATATTAAAAACAATACCTCCCAATAATGCATAAAAAATTGCATTCATAGATGCATCACTTAAATTTGGTATAAATGCTTGCCCACTATCACCACTACTTCCCATAGTTAAACCAAAAACAAGAGATATTAGAATCACTCCCAATGTATAATCCCAATAAAAAAGCGGAAAACCCCACTTTTTGGAAGCTAACTTTTGTGTATTGGCCCAAGAGCCCCAACACAACATTGTAATTACGCATAAGAAAACGGCTAAAGAATAATTGTCTATTACAAACATGATTTATTTTTTTGGGTTATTAATATGTTATATTATCTTAATTATTATGTATGGTGCTAACTTAATTCAAACTAATCTTCATAGTAGGTATATGACCATGATTCAGAAAAATTTCCTCCACTGCCTGTGCCATTTTTTGTTTGCGTTGCTACTCGGTTTTCATCGTCAAATGTATATTCATAGCTTGCTCCATAATTGGAATCTGGATCCGATGCCAACTTTCTAACATAGTTTTTCACCAATTTTTTACTTTGTTTACCATATAATCCACTGATAACTTTCCACTCTGAATCCACAGCATAAATCTGGTGAATCGAACTTGAATTATCACCAATTGTGTAATCAAAAACCCTATCTTCTCTTATGGTTGTACCGTCGTCTTCATACCTAATTCTATTGGTAATATTATTTTTAGTAATCTTATTTTCATATTTTAAATGATCTTCCCCATCGTAATGCTCAATGATTTTTATTAAAAAACCTTCACTATTATATTCAAAACCTGCGTATTCAGTCCCTTCGTCATTCCATAATTCTCTGCTAATACGACCCTTATCATCAAGTTTGTAATAAGTACTATTGTTCCCTTTAGTAATTACTAAATTCTCTGCTGAATAATCAAACGTAATTATTTCTGGTTCTCCACCCTCCCATGAATTTGCAATTGTTGTTACTCTACCCTCTGAGTCATAAGTGTAAACCCAGCTTTCCGAACCCCAGTCAGCGTCAAAACTTATAGACTTAATTTTCGAATCTGGTACTATAGGATACTCTGCAGTACCTTCTATTTCCGTTGTACAAGAAGACACTAAAAATAATGTCAAGCAAATAGAAATTGCGTTTAAAAATTTAATTGAGTTTTTCATAATTTATAAGTTTTAATAATTAATAATAGCTTGTTGTTCATAGGGTACTTTAATAATGAATCTTTTTTTGACTAAAATCTAAAGCGGTTGGAAGCTCATTCAAAAACCAATCGATATCCCCGAAGCCTTCACTTACTCTATATTCATGATATATTTCCTTCTCTTTTAATATGATGTGAGTTAAACCGTTTGATTTATAATTAAAGCTTTTATCGGTTGTAGATATGAAAAACCAATTAGATTTTAAGGATTTAATTTTAGGCGCGCTTAGTGCATTGAAAATTCGGATATCAATAGGGGCATCATAAACAGCACATGAGGTAAATCCTGCTGTCCTAACAGCATAGTCCAAAGCTTTTGCCCCACCCTCTTTATAACCTATTAAAGACTGAAAACGACGACCTTCACGAATTCGATAATTTTTCTTAACATTGGATATAATAGAATCCAGAGACAACTTAGCATCTACCAAATCAATAAAAACAGAAATACTCAGTGGAAACTTGTTTTCTTTAGTTTTATCTATTACTGTTTTAGATATGATTTCCTTGGTTGAAGCATCAAATTGACCTATAAAATAAACAGCTGGGTAATAACGAAAAGAACTCTCATAACCATCTGGCAACAATATGTCAAATTCATTATTTCGTATCAAATTTGAACTTAGTATATTGACCGTAGAATCTTCAAAGATGTTATTTTTCTCATCTCCCCGATATGGTTTTTGATTGAATGCATCATCTATAAAATTAAGCCCATTTATTAGTGAGCCTCTCCAATAATCAAAAGAATGTCCACCATTTCTTACTCTGAATTCATGATCAATATTCAACTCTCTTAGTAGGATATGTAATTCTTCATTACTTTTGCTTAGGGTTTGCTCATCATCCCCATTGTCAATGAAAATTTTTAATTTTTTAAATTGATTTAAATTATCTTTGCTTAACAAATGAAAAGGAGAATTATCTTTATAATATTGAGTAATTCTTGCTTGACCATATAAACCTACACCGCCAAAAAGTCTTCCCCATTGCTCATCCCATTCGTTTGGGTCTTCTGTCATATATTGATCATCTGTCCGGATTGAGATACTCAAGGGCACACAAACTGAGAATATTTCAGGATGTTTTAACGGGAGAATTAAAGCACCAAAACCACCCATAGAAACCCCGATTGTTGCTCTACTCCTATTATCGGGTATGGTCCTATAATTGGCGTCAATATATGGAACAAGTTCCTTCACAAACATGTCTTGATAAAGAAATTTACCGTAAAAATCATTTACATAATATGTTCGGTAACCTTCCGGCATTACGTAAATCATTGGTTGGATCTCTTCATTCTGTACCTTTTTCTCTATAAACTGGCTCAATCTACCGTACTCTAACCAAGAGTAATGACTATCTCCTAATCCGTGAAGAAGATATACTACGGGATAACTTTTATTGCTTTCATAATAATCTTTAGGAAGAATTATGGAATACTTAACAGACTGACTAAGAATTTCACTATCAATTGATTTTCCTTCATAAGTAAATACCATATCCTGAGTCAAACCTTTGTGAGATTGAAATAGAAAAAACAAAATTATTAGGAGATTCCTCATGAAGTTTGATTATAATTTTTTATTAATAACAGAAAGTGAGTTACTTAAACCGTTTAGAAATGATTGATATCCATCAATCCCTTGTCTTACTCTATATTCATACTCAATGTTTTGCTCCCTTATCGACAAATAGATATTATGGTAGCCCTTATATTGATCACTCTTGTCAACAATATCAAGATAGTAGAAAACGTTAACAGTTGGCACCACATTCTTGCCTGTTAACTTAGCACCAAACAAAAAACATGAATTAAAAAAAGAAGGTTCAACATTTACAAATTGAGCCGCCATAAGTCCTCCTTTCGAATTTCCTATGATTACCCTATTTTCTTTGTTTGGTAGTGTTCTATAATTAGTGTCCATATAGCTAATTATTTCATCTATTTTATTCGGGTTGAGATCTTTAGTTAAAAGGATATCCACAATGATTGAAGATGGAATTATTTTGTCATTCATTGCATTATTAAGTATGGACAAGGTGCTTAATTGATCTTCAGAGGATTGATCATCAATGTCATGAATCAAATACAAAACAGGAAACTGAGAAGTATTGGAAACATCGTACTCTTTGTTCTTTAATACTTTTAAGGTAACGCCAGAAACCGTTTGAATTTCATAGTCGGTTTTTTTAATCGTCTTCCCTATTACCACGGGCTCAGGCTCATCATTATATTCTATTTCTTGAAATGCATTGCTAATAAATTTTAGAGCCTCAGGATAAGATTCTTTCCAATAATCAAACGAATGACCTCCATTTCTCACTCTATATTCATGCGAAATATTCAAATCTTTTAATAAAGTGTGCAACTTATCGTTCGTAACAGAAAGAGACACCTCGTCATCTCCGCAATCAATCAGTAATTTTAAATTAGAAAAATTACTTGTAGCTTGATCTTTAAAAAAATGAAAAGGACTGTATTGTTTAAAATGATCTGTGATTCTATTTTGTCCGTTCGCTCCAATTCCACCAAAAATGGGACTCCATTGATAATCATAAACCCCTTGAGGCTCTTCAATATATTGACCGTCTGTTCTAAATGACATACTTAAAGGAACCCCAATTGAAAACACACGCGGGTTTAGGGCCGGTAGAATTAATGCTCCATACCCCCCCATAGAATACCCCATTACTGCTCTGCTTTTACTATCACGTTTCGTCCTATATATTTTATCTATTTCTGGCACCATTTCTGTTGTAAGCATATTCATAAAAGGATATCTTCCATCATACCGATTAACATAATATGTATTGTATGCCCTTGGGATAACAAAGATCATTGAGGTAATCTCATCTTTGAATCGGTCAGAATAATATTGTATCATACCATCATAATACCAAGCTTTTTCATCATTCCCGTAGCCATGTAATAAATATACTACAGGATAATCATCCTTCGATTTATCATATCCATCAGGTAATAAAACAGCGTATTGGAAATCCTCTCCTAACGCATTACTATAAAATTTCTGATTAGTAATAAGTCTTGAGAACGGTATTTCATCATCCTTAGGGAATGGGTTCTGTTCAGAAACAAAATCGTTGGTACAGCTAACCAAGAGTATGGGTAGTGCAAAGAACCACAACGATTTATAAAAACCATTTATTAGATTAAGGACGAACATCGTAATTCGGATTTAATATCTTATTAAATACTTGGAGTGTCAGCGTAGATCACAATTGATTTCATATAAATACTGAAATCAGCGTTTTTATTTACCCATTTAATTCCTACGTGATGGTCCTTATTATCTAATAAATACTTATGAAAAATATCATATTTTCGGACGATATAATCATAGGGCATCTTTACTTGCTCTACTTTTTCGCCGTCAATATAAACATCCAAAAGTGCGACATAATCACTTGATGGTACACTACAAATACTGTTTACATTTCCTAAAACCACAATACCATTCCCAGTGAAATCTATATTAATATCTTCGGTTGTATAATGTTCTCTTAGATAACGTTCTTCAGAAGGATAAAGCCCAGTGAAGGACTCTTCAAATCTAACCGTTTCTGGTTTTTGTATTTTTATTTTTATTGTTTCCCCGTCAATTTCCCCTCCATTTTGCTCAATCAACTGCAGACTATGTTTATAGGTTAAAGCGTAAACATCATTTAAAGTTATATCCATATATGGAAAGTTTATGTCCTCCACTTCCTCTAATGCTGGCTTCCAATAATCTGGTATAGCATCGTAACCAAACATTACACCTAAAATCCCAGCAGCTGTTGCTGGGTTACAATCTGAATCCTGTCCACATCTAGTCGCGATATCCATTGTCTTAAAAAAATCTTTTTCGCCATATAACAACCCGACAACAACATATGCTGCATTTAACCTTGCGTCTATATTGAACGAATTAAAGACCCCCTCTGGACATCCTTTCTCCGATGTATGTTTTTTTTCTATTTCAAACCAAGTTTGTTTCCAATCATCAGGATATTGTTTGTGCCATTGAATAACATCTGCTATAGTTTTATAAAAAAGACTTTCTTTTGGTATTGTACTTAACGCCTCTGCAATTACGTAATCAAGATCATCATTCACATAAGCCAGTGTGTACATAGCAGAAACAAAAACACCACCATACCAACCATCTCCATAGTTCATAATATGACCAATTTCATCACAATATTTGGATGCGGTATTAGTCATGCCAGGCGCCATCATACCAGCAAAATCAGCCTCAATTTGAAAATCGATATCATCGGCATGTGGATTGTTCATCCAATGACCAGAGGCAGGAGGCATTATTCCATTTAATATATTATACCGTGCCGCTTGGTTAGCATGCCATAATTTATAGTCTTCGTTCGCAAATTCTATAGCAAATGAATCTATCGGTGCATTTAACCCCACCTTTTCTAAAATATTGACAAAAGTAAGGTCGAGATATACATCGTCATATAGTCCCGGGTCTGCTTCAAAAGTTTCCTTTATGTAATGGTCATGCCAGATTATTTTTTGATAGTCCTGTATCATAGTCCCCTTAAAGCGAAATTCTGTTGGACCACCAAACGTTACCCCAATAGTCTGTCCAGCCCAACCTCCTCTTATTTTATCTTTCAATTCTTTTTTTGAAAAGATTTTAAATGTCTCAATAGGAATGGTATTATTTGCTGTTTGAGAATTTAGTTTAGCACAACTATATATCAAAACGCCGAAAATAAAGGAGAGAAAAAAATATTTTAAAAATCTAAATTTCATAATATTATTGGTTTATATGGGCAAATTGCTCACTGGTTTATTTTTTGAGAATACAATTAAATCATTAATTCTGTATTCATACTCAGATTTATGGTTTATCCACTTTAATCTCAAAGTATGTTTTCCTTCTGGAAGATTATATTTCCACGCGGGCTCCAATCTTCGTGCTGAATTCATCATTGGTAATTTTACAGTTTCTTCAAGTTCACCATCTATATAAACTTCCATTATTGCAACATAAGGATCATCGGGCTCTGCCAATCCAAATGACTCAGAACCATAAGTTCGTTTGGAAACTCTATCTACATATTCCACGTCAACTTTAGACCGTTTTACCATATTACCATAAAGCAGAAATCCATTACCCGTAAATTCAAAATTTATCTCATCTGTAAAAGACTCATCTATTTTATTTCTCTCTATCGGATGAGTATTTTCAAAATTCTGTTCAAAGGCTACAGCAATTGGTTCCATTAAAGGAATTGTCAATTGGTTTTGTTCTACTGTACCTCCTTCACCCTCTATAATTTGCAATGCATGCTTCATACTCAAGTCATAGGCTTTACTTAAGGACATATCTGTGTTCTCAAAATTATCATTTTCAATTTCCTGAAGCGGTTTCAACCAAAAATCTGGAATATCATTATAACCTACCATCACTCCTAAAACACCACCAACTGTTGCAGGGTTACAATCAGCATCTTGCCCACAACGAGTAGCAATATCTATCGACTTAGAAAAATCCGCATCACCATACAACAAACCAATGGTTACATATGCGGAATTTATTTTTGCATCTATATTGAAACCTAAGAAAATACCTTTTGGACAACCAACAGGTTTGTTCCATTTTTTTTGTAGCTCAAACCAAGTTTGTTTCCAATCATTTGGATATTCTTTTTTCCATTTTATAACATCATCTATGCACTCGCGAAACTTAGTCCCCTCAGGAATAGTTTTAATGGCATTTTCTACAATCATTGTTGGATCATTAAAAATAAAAGCAGATGAATATAATGCCGACACATAGACACCGCCATACCACCCATCACCACTATTCATTACATGACCGACTCGATCCGCAATTTCTGTGGCCTTATTAATCATTCCAGGGGCCATTAAACCAATAAAATCGGCTTCGATTTGAAAATCAAGGTCATCTGCATGTGGATTATTTTTCCAATTGCCGGATTCTGGTGGCAAAATCCCATTTAAAATATTGTAACGTGAAGCTTGATTTGCATGGGCTAAATGGTACGCAGTATTTGACCAATGTTCTGCGATGGATTTAGAACTCGCATTCATCCCATATTTTTCAAATGCACTTACAAAATTTAAATCTGTATAGATGTCATCAAAAAGTCCTGGTTTTTTATCCCACCAATATTTTACATAATGATCATTCCATGGTATGTTTTGATACTCATCGATTAGGGAGCCATTATATTTAAACTCCACAGGAGCTCCATAAACAACCCCTATAGTTTGTCCTGCCCATCCTCCTTTAATTTTATTTTGTAAATCCTCTTTTGAAATTACTAGTGATTCTTTTTGAATTGGCGAATTTGAATTAATATTACTGTCTGATGTTTTCGGTGTTTTATCACTACACGATAGAACTCCAAATACTAAGACAACAATTAATCCTTTTAAAAAACTCTGATTTTTTAAATTCATATCTAATTTTGTTTTTGGGAATTATGAACACTTAGTTCGCTTATTGATGTGAAACTCGATACATTTTTAGTGTATTTATGCCAATGATCTTGGACAGCAGCATCTCCGATAATTCGGATTGCATTAGTCGACACAGGTTGAAAAGTCAGAATATAATCTGCAAAATGAGGTTGAAAAAAAACAACATCGGTTTTTGGTAAATTTGGTTCTATACTTTGATTTTCAACCGCGACCCATTTACCCTCATTGTTTTTGTACTGGACATTTAAAGATGTAAACCACCCTCCAAACTCTTCCATTCCTCCTGTGGAAAAGACCATCATATCAATAGTTTGAGGCTTATTCCATTCATAACCATAGTAATCAACTTTAGGTATTTTTGCTTTAGCGGCAATACTATAAAAAACCGAATTAGGACCATTGAAAATACCGTCATTAATTATAGTTGGTGATTTAGAATAAATAGAATTGCCAAAAGTTGTCCAACAAGAATCTAAAACTGAATCATTCAAAATATTAACATTGGTGATTATGGAATCAGCATTCAAAGCAAGATTTTCGTTCTTTACCAATAAATCAAATGTTTTTGATAAAAAGGTTTTATCATTGTCAAGTTGTAATTTAATAGGAAACACTCCAAATGATTTTGGAACACCTTGGAGCCTTCCCTTATCGAAAGTAGTACCTGGAGGAAGATCCCCTCCAATCAATGACCAATTATAATCCTTATTTGCATTACTATAGAATGTAAAATCTACAGGTTGATTAATTTCCATTTTCACAGGGGGACCTAGATAAAATTCTATAGGAGCTTCAAATTGCGCACTGATATTTATATCAACAGTTTTAATATTATTCATTACATATACTCTACCTCCTTTTTCTTCAATAAGCTTTATAGCTATAGCTAAGGTTCTGTCTATTAAATCATCGATACTAGCGTCTGGCAATTCATGGCGAGTAATATTTATATAAGTATCGTTAAATGCTTTAGTCCACCCCTCTATTGGTAAGTACAAGTCTTTAGGCAATGATTTAAATCCGGAAGTAACGCCTAACAAACCTGCCAAGGTTGCTGCTTGATTATCCGCATCAAACCCCATTGCACAAGATAAATCCAAAGTATTTTGAAAATCTCCTTCTCCATAGAGCATTGCTAAAATTCCGCAGGCTCCATTTAAATTAGCATTCCAAATTGTTTTGGTTAGATTAGGTTCATTGATATAATACTTTTGAGCCATTTCTTTCCATGCATCTTGCCACTTTGGATGTTTCTTGTGAAGTGCAATCATATCGCGAACAGTTTGTGCGTATCTACCGTCGTTGGGTAATGCACTTAAACCAATTTCAATTAATTTATTAATGTCTTTTTCAAAAAAAGCTGCTGCATACATAGCACCATAATGTATAGTAGGTTCTGTACCCCAATCATCACTAGTAACACGAGCAGCCCAATCAGATTTTTGAGCGGCATAATCAACCATTCCTGGAGCTGTATAAGCCCATATTTCATTTATTAGTTGAGGGTCAATTTGAAACCAATGTGGGTTAATTTCTTTCTTACCCGTAAAAGGAGGGGTATAACCATAATGCATCAACCCGAGCGTTGCGCGATTCGCCAACCAAACACGATCTCTGATATGAAACATCCATGCCTCTCTCATTTGCTCATAGGTTGGTTCCACACCATATTTCTCCATAGTCAATAGATACATATACTCAACATCTGTATCGTCATCAGAAAATGCACCATTATATTGTCTAAGCTTATCAATGTTTTTCATATAGCCATAGGGCCAATTTTCCTCTCCAGGGGCATCTATATATTTATTCTCATGTGGTAAACCATATATATTGCCGATCATCTGACCTATCCACGCTCCAGCTATTTTATCTCTTAGCTCATTAACAGTTATAGTTTTATATTTTTTTAACTGAGGTTCAATTTTCTTAATACTATCGGCATTAATAAATAGTAGAGAGGAAATAAGACATATTAACAATTCCTTCTTCATTATTAATCAGGATTTTGAGTTAAATTAGGATTCGTATTTAAAGCTGTTTGAGGAATTGGAAAAAGCTTTTTGTTTGGTCCCGATGCTGGTTTTTCCCACCAAGAATTTCCATATACACCGAAACGAATTAAATCTTGTCTTCTTCTTCCTTCCCAAGCAAACTCTCTACCGAATTCATCTAATAACTCAGAATCTGATAAATCACCTACAGTATAGGGAGTTAGCCCCGCTCTAGTTCGTATCTTCTGCAAATCAGAATTATCAATAAATTCGCCGGCTCTTCCTAACCTATATAAAGCTTCTAATTTCATATAAAGTACATCTGCATATCTAAACAGAACGAAGTCATTTTCCATATCGGCTCCGTAATTTATATTTTTTTGATATTCATATTTAGCTATTCTAGCACCTTCCCATTTAGTACGAGAATTATAATTTGCAATTGTAGGTGAGTAAATAAAAGGCTCCCCATTCTCAACAATAGGGTTTCCATTACTATCATACTGTTGTCCGAATAAAAATGAATTGCGTCTAATGTCATTTTCAGAAAATTTAGTAAAAAAGTCTGGTTGAACCACAAAACCATCCCATGGATCGGCAATCATATCGAAAGAAGCTTTACTTGATGAATTTAGTGTTAAATAACCCCAGTAAAAACCGTCTCCTGTAAGACTAGGATGAAATGGAATGACAAAAATATTCTCAAAAGAATTTTCATTATGAACTAAAAAATTAGAAAAATAATTATCCTCAATAGCATAGGCCCCAATTTCAATCACTGCATCACAAGCTGACACAGCTTCCGAATATTTATCTTCACCAATCCATTCTTTCGCATTTAGATACATTTTTGCCAGTAGTGTATAAGCCATTCCTTGGGTTACTCTACCATAATATTCTGGAGTAGGAAGCTCTTGAAGTGCACCTATATTATCATTAATCTCTTTCACAATAAAATCAAAAATAAATTTACGATTTTGTTGTTGAGGAGGTCCTGGTTCAGAAAAGTCAATTGAAAAAGGGATGTTTCCCCAATAATCTAACGCCCAATAATAATAATAAGCTCTTAAGATTTTAATTTCGCCTTCTACTCTTAATTTACTCTCAAATTCCATAGGACCAATTACAGAAAGTATTTCATTGCAGGCACTAATCCCTTCAAAAACCATATTCCATGATTTAGTAAGAATTTTGTTGTTAGCAGTTGAACTATTCAATGTGTGTTTTTGAATTACTTGCCACCGGCCTTGCTCATACCAATCACCATTATCTTTACCAGGTATGACCATTTCGTCAGATGCATTCTGCCCAAGTGACCATAAAAACTGTTCTCCAGGATAATCTTGCAATTTGGTGTATGCTCGCCCTGTGTAGGCTAATAAATCTTTTTCACTATTGAAAAACTGACCTGCTTCTATTTCTGAATATACTGTTTCAGACAAATCAGTACATGAAAATACTGAACAAACTATTAGTAATAAGCTTACGATTTTTAAAGAATATGATTTCATAATAGTTTTATTTTAATAATTAAAATTTCGCATTTAATCCAAAAGATATCGAAGTTGTTCGCGGATAATAAGACAGCGCATCTATTCCTGGTTCTATCCCTCCTAAATTCACCTCTGGGTCTATGCCCTTATATTTTGTTATTGTAAAAACATTTTGTGCTGATGCAAATACGCTTAAGCTGGAAATTACTTTAGAATCAATTTTAAAATTGTGGTTTAAAGTAATATTATCCAATTTTAAAAAAGTCGCGTCTTCGATATATTTTGATGAATAAGTAATATTTCCAATAAACTCTGGATTTTCGTATTGTGAATGCACAACATTTTTAAGTCCTATAACATTCCATGATTCGTAATAAAGCCTATATGAATTTAAAACGTCTCCACCAATACCTGCGCGCATTGCAAAACTTAAATCCCAGTTTTTGTAACTCATAGAGTTACTCCATCCAATAATTGCATCTGGATTAGCATTTCCAATCTTTTCCCAATCACTTTTATCTACTTCTCCTAAAGGATTTTGATTTTTAAATACATCAACACCATCTTCACTTACCCCTAACCACACTGGACCATAAAAAGACCCAAGTTCTTGACCCTCTTGAATTCGCTGTGTATTCACAGTAACTGCTCCTCCCACGAAACCGCGTTCATAAGATGTTTGTGTAAATTCAGCATTTGATATTTTATCCAAGATATTTTTATTATGACTTGCGGTAAGCGTCATAGCCCACTTAAAATCAGAATTGTTAATGATTAATCCATTTAAAGTTACCTCAACACCAGAATTACTAATTGTCCCCACGTTTGTGAACAACTCATTGAATAAATAAGGTGGCACGGGCACTTCAAAGTTCCATAGGAGATCCTCTGTTTTACGCTTATAAAATTCTATACTTCCTCCAAATCTTTGATTAAAAAGAGAAAAATCAACACCTAAGTTATACTCCTTCTTTTTTTCCCACCTCAAATCAGGATTTGGGTTTTGTCCCGGGCCATATGAATTGATCCATTTTTGATTGTAATACAAACTCCCTACTCTTTTCAATAAGATAAGGGACTGATAAGATCCAAAGTCCTGATTACCAGTGACACCATAACCCAGACGTATCTTTAGATTATCCAACCATTCAACATCTTTCAAAAATTGCTCTTCATTTAACCTCCAACCTACGCTAACAGCTGGAAATAAACCCCATTTATTGTTATCTCCAAATTTTGAAGATCCTTCGCGTCTCAGAGACGCGGACAATAAATATTTTTCTTGATAATTATACATAACTCTACCAAAAAATGAAATCAATCGACTCATTCCCTTATATGATCCTAAACTCGCATTACCCTTAGATAATCCTAAGCCCGCACCAATGTTATTGTATAAAAATGAATCTGAATCAAATTCCGAATTGCTCATTGAAGAACTATTATATTCACTTTCCTGAAAGGAATAACCTGCAATAACCCCTAAAGTATGATCACCAAAGTTTTCATGAAAATCTAAAACACTTTCAAGTTGTGTATCTCGATTTCTTCCGTTTGAAATTTCTGCTTTGCCTCCTGACCCAAGTGAATTAGGATAAAAATTAGTTCTATAAGAACTGTCTTCCCATTCAGATTTTTGTTCTGATACAAAATTATCCCAAGTCAAATAGTCTGTGATCTTTGTTGTTATTCTTAAATTTGTTAATAGTTCATTGGTTTTACCGTCTCTAATTCTTTCATTGAGCAAAGCCACTGGATTGTAGTACTCTATACCCGAAACAAAAGAATAGCCCCCTGTTTCAGGGTTGGAATCATCATAGACGGGTTGAGTTGGATTCTGTATGAATGCCTGTCTGAAAACATCATAACTTGCAGGCTTGTAATTTCTACTACTACTAGTTAAATTGAAATCCAACTTAATGATATCATTAAATAAGCTCTGAACAATATTTGTCTTTACCAATAATCTGTTGGATTCATTTTGTTTCAACAAACCTTCATTTTTATCGTGGGTAAATGATGTTCGGTGTGACAAAACCTCATCTCCTCCTGAGAAAGATAGTGTGTTTTGAAAACTAATTGGACTTGACCTAGTAATTTCTTTAAACCAGTCTGTCTTACTCCCATAGAGACTACCGGTTTTTGATGGCTGATAGGTGTTAATAGCATCCACAAATTCATCAGCTGTGAGGTTTCTGACACTTTTGGGAGCAACTTGAGTTGATATCCGGGATGAATATTCAAAAGTCATTTTACCACTCTTCGCTCGTTTAGTTGTGATGATAATCACTCCATTTGTTCCTCTTGTCCCATATATTGCAGCTGCAGAACCATCTTTTAGAACATCAAAAGATTCAACATCTTGAAAATTTATATTCTTTAAATCAGCTCCTATTACTCCATCAATTATTATCAATGGCTCCTGCCCAGAAGTTAAGGTGTTTGCACCTCTCAGTAAAATTTGATAACCCGACATGGGATCTGCCCCATTTGGCGCAGTAATAGACAACCCTGCAACTTTTCCTTGAATTAGCCCCATGGGATCACTATAAGCTCCTTTATTAAATTCATCAGATTTGATTGAAGTAACCGCACCAGTATTTTCCTTTTTTGTAGACTTTCCATAACCAATTAAAAGGACCTCATCTAAACCCTCAATAGATTCCTGAAGAACAACATTGACAATCGAGTTCGTTGCATTAACTTCTATCTCCTGAGTATTATATCCAACGTAAGAAAAAACTATAATTGCGATTGAAGGGGCTATTATTTGATAATTTCCATCAAAATCTGTAAGAGCGCCGGTTTGTGAGTTTTTAACATAAACATTGACACCGGCAAGAGGCATTCCTTCCTCATTTGTCACCTGTCCAGTAATATTTATATTTTGCGCAAAAAGGGTACTAGTTGTAAAAATAAATATTAGAAGGAATGTCACTATTCTAAAGTCCTTTAATTTAAAGATAAGATGTGTTGCCATATTCTTTGGTTTTTATTAGTTAGTTTAAATTATTAGTTATCCGTTAGTTCTTTTTTATATGGAATTGAGGATTGAGCACCCATTTTTTGCACACATAGTCCAGATGCCTTTACGGCTAACTTTACAGACTCCACAATTGACTTCCCCTCCGAGAGGCCTACACACAAAGTTCCATTAAAGCAATCACCGGCTGCAGTAGTATCAACAGCAGTAATTTTCCTTGCAGCTATTTCGAAATACTTATCTCCTTCTTTTACAAACGCTCCAAGCGCCCCCATTGTAATTACCACATTAGACACGCCTTTACCACTAATAACATCGGCAGCCTCCTTTGCTTTTTCATAATCCTTGACTTTTATTCCTGACAGTATTTCAGCCTCACTTTCATTAGGTGTAATAAGAAAAAGACCTTTTAATAATTTTTCAGGCAAACTTCTTGCTGGAGCTGGATTCAGAATCACGGGTATATTTTTTTCAAAGGCCAATTCAGACACATATTCTACAGTTTCAATAGGTATCTCCAATTGCATTAAAATCAAATCAGCAATACCAATTTGAGTCTTAAACTTCTCAATATCCTTTGGCATTAAATTGGCATTAGATCCAGATGCTACAGAAATACAATTTTCACCCTCAGAATTAACCATAATAAGCGCTACTCCAGAGGGATTTTTAGAATCAGACAATATTAAATCAATGTTTATTCCTTCCGAATTGTATAACTCCAGAGATTGCCTACCGAACACATCGTTTCCGGTTTTGGCAATAAATGTAACATTACCTCCTTGACGAGCGGCAGCAACCGCCTGATTAGCCCCTTTTCCCCCCGGATTCATCAAAAATGTACCTCCAATAACCGTTTCCCCTGGCGTTGGCAATCGGTCACTTTTAATAACCATATCTGTGTTGCAACTACCTATAACAAATATTTTCTTCTTATTCATAAATTATTTTATTATCACAATGAATGTATTGTTTAATTTAAAACTGAAATGACAAATTTTTTATAAAAAACACAAGGTCAAATCATCACTTGGATTAACAATCAATTGATTATTATGGCTTTAATAGTATTTATTTTAATTGTTTTTATATTTATAAATAACTTTTTATATAGTATTTTAAATCAATAATTAAGTAAATGATAAAACAAAATTTATCTGCCTGGATTAATAACCCTTCTGACGGAATCAATTACAGTACCGTCAACCCATTTAATCACCGCAACAACCTCTTCTCCAAATATTGGTTTACTCGGAACACCACAAATTCGTTCCGCTTCATCTTTTAATTCATAGATTGATTTAATTGGCAATCCAGAACCCTTTGTTTTCTCAATCAAATCTTTTCGCAAAGGATTAATAGCAATACCTCTTTCCGTTATTATAACATCAATCAATTCCCCTGGACCACAAACGGTTGTGACACGATCCTTAATTACTGGTATTCTATCACGAAATAAAGGGATAGGTAAAATTGTACATTTAGAAAAAAGACAGTTTTGCCAACCACCTAAACCATGTAATAATAGACCGTCTGAATGGGTAGCCACATTTCCATTAAAATTGACATCCACTTCGGTGGCTCCCAAAACAACCACATCTACCAGTTGAGCGAAATTGCCTTTGCCGTGAAAATTATAACTTGTAAATGGACTGGTATCAGCATGATTAGGATTTAGCCTCATCGAATTCACGCCATCTAAATCGAAAGTCTGTCCATCCAAAATGAAATCTAACAAATTATCCCTTAACATATTTACCAAAAACTTATTACTGCCACCTCTAGCAAAGCGTGCCTTTATTCCTTTTCTTTTTAGAATTTCTGCAAAATAAAAACTAACAGCCAAAGATGTTCCGCCAGCTCCTGCCTGAAAAGAAAATCCGTTTTTGATTATTCCTGCCTGTTCACAAAAACGAGCTGTCAGTTTAGCAAGAAATAATCGATCGGGACTTTTTGTAATTGCTGTGGTTCCAGATAATATCCTTTCGGGCAAACCAATCTTATCTACTTTTACAACATAATCAACATTGTTACCTTGAATTTGCCAAGGCAAACAAGGAAAAGGCACTAGATTATCCGTTACAACAATAACTTTATTGGCATATTGAGAATCTGCTAACGCAAAACCCAACAAACCGCAAGCAGAAGGCCCATCAACACCATTAGCATTTCCAAAGCTATCTGCTGTTGGTGCTGCAATTACAGAAATATCTATTTGGACCTCACCATCTTGAATAGCTTGATATCGTCCTCCATGAGACCGTAGAACGCCCACGCCTTTCATTTTTCCGTGTGAAACATATTCCCCGAGCGCTCCATTTAGACTACCCTCTATATGGTGGATTGTACCATTGTCTAAGTATTTGATCAATTTAGAATGGCATTCAAATGAAGCCGAAGGAAACCATATCAAATTTTTTACGTTTAATTCGGAAGCAATTTCAAATATCCTATTAGCAATTAGATCCCCGTTTCTAAAATGATGATGTGTAGAAACTGTCATCCCATCTCTCAATCCGGATTTAATTAACGCTTCTTTTAAACCTTGAATCAACTTATTTCCATCTTCAGGAAAGTCAATGCATGTAGCAACTTTAGGAGCATGTTTAAAGCCTTCAGGTCTGTGCTTGTTAACTCCTTTGAAAGGAATCACATTCATATTATTTACAGTACTAGGCACCTCTCTATCAAGAGAATTAATAAGCATCATATTTTCTCGTTTCATTCTTCATAGTTATTTACATGTCCAATTTTCATCTAACCTACCTAATTCAATTGCATGTTTAATTATATGTTTTGCTTTTTCAACTACCGGAACGTCAATCATTTTAGTCCCCAACGAAATAACGCCCAATCCTTTTTCAATCGCCAAATTATATGCGACAATAATCGATTTAGCTTCTTCAATTTCATCATCAGAAGGCGCGAAATATCTTCTAATAATCTCAATCTGTCTCGGATGAATACATCCCATGCCTTCAAAGCCTAAAGACTTGGATGCAAGTACATTTTCCTTTAACCCCTCCAAATCTTCTACATCACTAAAAACTGAGTCTATAGGCTGAATTCCAAAGGCTTTACATGTTGTAATAATTTGTGACCTTGCAAAAAGTGATTCTATACCTAAATGGGTTCTACTTACGCCCAGATCAGCTGTTAAATCTTCCAATCCAATAGCAATTGCAACGATCGTATTTGAAGACTTAGCTATTTCTACAATGTTTAAAACACCTTTAGCGCTTTCAATTATTGGCATTAACCAAACGGGATTGATTGTTTTTGATTTTTTCTGAATCATTTCTATATGACCTACAATTGTTTTGATCTGAACTTCATTTTCACACTTAGGAATTAATATAACATTTACATTATGAGGAATTAAATATGGCAAATCCTTTAACCCTTCTGGAAATTGATTTATCCTAACCATTCTTTCTGCACCTAAAAAATTCAAACTTCTAAGAGCATTTCTCACTAAAAAACGTGCTTCATGCTTCTTTAAATATGCCACAGAATCTTCTAAATCCAAGATGACACCGTCAGGCTGATGAATTCCAGAATTAATCATTAGGCTAGGTGTATTACCAGGCAAATACAACCTTGTAATTCGATTCCGCTTTTTATTGGTTATCAACGTGTTCTCAGTAATCAGCTCTTGTAAAAACTCCTTATCTGAAGCTTTCGATTGCTTTATAACAGACTCAAGCCTAGCTGCTATAACAAAATCTAAAGCGCCACTATCTTCGATATCTAGTACCGCATGTTTTACTTCAAAATAATCAAGAATCTTAAGACATAATAACCTTATATGTTCGCCATAAATCGATTCAACCTTGCTAGACAAGGTCAGTTTTATGCCTCCTTCAGTCTTTAATTCAAAAGTCATAAAACAATCAGATCTCACTTTTTCACCTCTATTTCCAGCAGAAAACCTATTGATTTCTTCCATAATAATATGATTAATGTTTTACACTTGCGATGCCCAAGTAGGCAATTCCAATTCAATACCAAGCCATGGAATAATCACAAAATAAAATACCAATGGCAGCATTAACAAAATAATTAAATTTAACCAAAAACCACACTTTATCATCTCTGGAACTGAGACTCGATTACTTGCAAAAACTACAGTATTTGGTCCAGTAGCGGCTGGCATCATAAAGGCACATGAACAAACTACCGTTGCCGGAATCATAAAAAGTAATGGATTCATATTTGCTGCTAGAGCTGTACTTGCCAAAATAGGAAGAAGAATGTTAGCACTAGCGGTATTAGAATTAAACTCTGTAAAAGTCAAAACAAAAGCTATAACAACAATAAGAATGGTAAAAAAGGAAAAATTACTAACAAAATTGAGCTGACCACCCAACCAATTTGCTAAGCCAGTAGCATCAAATCCATTAGCAACAGCATAACCACCACCTACAATGATAACCACACCCCAAGGAACCTGTTTGGCTTCTTCCCAATTTAATAACTTTCTATCTTTATTTGCGGGAACAATAAACAGCAATATCGCCGAAGCCATTGCAATAGTCCCATCATGTACTCGGTCGGAAATTCCTAAAATTTCAGTCCAACCATAAACATGAAATTCTCCTATATAAATTGCATCTTTAAATACCCAAGCAAAGACAGTTAAGACAGCGATATACAAAACTCGTTTTTCCCCTGACTTGATGTGACCTAAATCTATTAACTCTTCCCTAACAACATTTAAATTATCACTTAATTTGCCCTTTATTTTAAAGTATTTTATAATAAACAGCCAAAAAATCGGTAAAAAGATGAAGACTACTGGAACGCCAATTTTCAACCATTTAAAGAAATTGAATGTCGGAGCTTCGGGGAAAAGCTTTTCAAATATTCCTATAAAAATCATATTGGTTGGAGAACCTATTAAGGTGGCAAGCCCTCCTATGGATGCCGAATAAGCAATGGACAGCATCAAGGCAGGTGCGAAATCGTTTTTGCCGCCAGTTATATTTTCGTCCTTCTCAATAATTGACAGACCTATGGGCAACATCATTAACGCCGTTGTAATATTAGCTATCCACATTGATACAAATGCCGTAGCAACCATCATACTTAATATTATCCTCGAACGGCTGGTACCGAAGAAAGTGAGTATTTTTAATGCTATCCTTTTATGTAAGTTCTGAACTTCTATAGCTTTAGCTAAGAAAAAGATTGCCAAAAACATGAGAACATAGTTGTGTCCGTAATTTGAAGAAGTTTCTGAGGGTGAAAGAATATTAAAAAATGGAAACAAAACAAGTGGAACAAATGCAGTCACATAAACGGGTACAGCTTCTGTAATCCACCAAACACTCATGAGCACAACTACAGCTGCAGTCCCTTTTGCTTCATAGCTCATACCTTCTGGCGTTGGCAAAAGTTGAATAATAATAAAAAGTGAAAAACCGAGAACTATTCCAATATTTTTTTTCAAAGCGCCTATATTTATTCTCAAATTTATCAGAATTAAATTACCATATTCATCAAAAAATTAACTAATTTCATATACTCAAAATCATTCTTTAATTTCTAAAGAACTATATACCAGCACTTTGCAAGGTAAATGCGATTAAAATATTATATATCTAAAATAAATTTTCGAAATGACGAAATCAGAATCATTAATTTATCTTATAAACTCATTAACAAAAGCTGAAAAAAAATCAATAAGTAGTTCTTTGTTATACTCAACATCGAACTTTGAGAAACTATATCATATCATCCTTAATAAAAAAAATAGTACCTCTGATTCAGTTAGAAAGGATTATAATATGATTTGTAAAGGGACTTCATTTGAAACTTCAGTAATTTATCTTCATAATTTTTTACTCAATGCCATCTTAGATTTGAGAAAAAATCAAGATCTGAATTTCTTATTATTTGATAATATTTCCAAGGCGCGAATATTATTTGAAAAATCTCTTTATAAAGAATGTTTTAAACTATTAAAAAAGACCAAAAACCTGGCTTTAAAACACGAATATCAATACGCTTTTCTTTTATCATCTCGTCTTGAATTAGATTATCTCCTCTCTTTAAACTATCCTGAAATAGACGAAAACACATTACTTAAAAAACAATTTAAACTGAACGAAGCGTTACTGACTATTCAAAAAGCAAATCAACTTTCATCTTTATTAGAACTGTTGAAACATAGATCTGTTTATGTAGGAAACGCTAGAACAGAATTACAAAAAAATAAGCTCAATGATCTAGTCATGAGTGAAATGAGTATCATCAATTCATTTACTAAAGAAAATGTAGAAATTGATAAGTTACATCAACTTTTTCAGGCAAATTATTTAATTGATGTAGGAGATTTTAAATCGGCTCAACGATCATTTTACGAACTAAATTCGTTAATGGAGAAAAATAAACATTTATGGTCTGAGCCTCCAATTTATTATTTATTTACCTTAGAAGGAATTTTAGACACCTTGAGATTCCAGCGAAATTATGAAGGCATGACTTATTTTATTGAACAATTAAAAAAGCTTCAAGGGGCTCATCAATATTTTAATTTAAGAATTCAATGCACTATATTTCTTTATGAATTAATACCATTGCTTGATAATGGCGATTTTGCTTCCGGCTTAGAAAAAATGAAATTGAGTGCTAAAGATTTAATTAAAAATGAAAACCTTCTTAGTCTATCTCAAAATGCTGAACTCAAATTGCACATGTCTTTAATTTATTTTGGTTTGGGAGAATTTAAAAAAGCTCAAAAAATTCTAAATAAAATTTTATTTGCGAGTAGAGATTACACGCAACTTCCACTTTATAGAACTATAAGATTAGTGAATTTATTGATATTATATGAGATGAAGGATTTTGAATTTATAAAGTATGAATCTCGAACTTTAAATAGAGAAATACAAATGGCAAAAAAAAGCTATAAAATAGAAAGGGAGATTATTAAATTTGTAAATAAGCACAATCTACCATACTTAAATTCAAAACGCTCAAAACTTTGGTCTGAAAAAGAAGAAAAATTCAAACTTATTTCTAAAGATATTTACGAGAAACAAACCTTGAAGTATTTTGATTTTCTAATCTGGATAGAAAGTAAAATCAAGAGAGTTAAATTATGCCACTTATTATCTGCTAAAGCAAATTCCGACATAGTAAATTAATATAAATTACACAATTAAGCTTTTATACTATCGATGGTTTGAAACCCTTATAAACACTGGGCTTACCGATTTATAAGCTGCCTTCATAACCTGGAGATCCGGGGTTCAAGTCAAGATTTTACTGTTTGACAATCAGGCAATTAAATTATTCTATCGTTTCCACTATTTATTACCATAAAGAACCATAAATCCTAATTCAAGGTGGGCTATTTTTTAAAAGTTAAGCATAAATCCTTAGGAGAACTTATTGACCTGACAGCAAATAATCGTCACAACCTATAGACTGTCAAACACTTGAAGCAAGATTCAAAAAAAGATATCATGGCACCCCTTTTTGGAATAATTTTTGAACAATTGATTGGCTTTAATCTTTAAACAATCAATTATGAAAAAACTTTTATTATTATCAACGTTTGTTGTTTTCGGACTCTCTACGTCTATTAAAGCCCAAAATGTAGATTTTGGATTAAAAACAGGTCTTAATATGGCCAACTTAACGGGAGGTGATGCCGATAGAAACAATCTCTTCAGTTTTCACGTGGGTGGATTCACCGAATTTAAAATAAGTGATACCTTCTCGCTTCAACCAGAACTGTTATACACCAGACAAGGTTCGGAAGTAGAGAATTCATTAAAAGTCAAAGTAGATTATCTTGCCATTCCGTTGATGGCCAAATATTATCTGACGGAGAAGCTCAGCCTGGAAGCAGGGCCGCAGCTTTCATTTTTAATCAATGACAAAGCCGAGTTTGACGACAGCAGCATCCCTGATGCTGAGACGGATGCCTCAAGTTTTGATTTCGGACTTAATATAGGCTTGGGCTATGCCATTACTTCCAATGTATTTACGCAAGCGCGCTACAACTACGGGGTGACTACGGTTGCGGAAAACCCGGATATCAAGAATAGCGTCTTTCAAATTTCATTGGGCTATAAATTCTAAGAAATCCCACATTTCATCCCAAAAGGCATCTTATCAGTAAGGTGCCTTTTTGATTTAAATGTCTTGTGATTTAGGAGGTTTTCTGCCCACACCATATTTAGTTTATAGCACTGCAAATTGCGCTTTACTGCCCTCACCTTCCCTTGGTCGTCTTATTTAAAAGCGTCTTAAACAAAGGGACTGTTTTATCTTCATAACAAGCGCCTGATCCTTCTCTCGCACTTGTCCATCAAAACACCAGGGACCACAAACCTCGAACTATCTTTCAATCCGAGTGGAATACACTTATATTTGAGGCAAAAATTTAAGGGTCATAAGAAAGATGAAAAAAGGAAAGATCTCAAACTTACTACGTCAACTCGGGTTAATATATCCGGCAGATTGGGCGCGTTATTATTTGGAGAGGTTTAAAAACAGGAAGGTTAACAAGCGTTTTAAATTAGAGCATCCTCATGTTAAGTTACCGCCAGATTACCTATTATATGAATCCTTTCAGATCAATTATCAGAAATATTACACCGGGAGTATGGAGACCGTTAAGTGGTTGAAAAACCATTTTGAGAAACATATTGAATTAAAGGATAAACGGATACTGGATTGGGGATGTGGCCCTGGTCGGATCATTAGACATCTACCACAGATCATCGGCAATAGATGCGACTATTATGGGACCGATTATAATAAAAGATCGATTGATTGGTGTTCAAAAAACTTGCCCGATATTCACTTCAACAACAATTCGCTGAAGGCCCAATTACCCTACGATGACCATTTTATGGATATCATCTATGGCATCTCAATTTTCACCCACCTTTCTGAGCAACTCCATTACGATTGGTACCATGAGCTATATCGAATTTTAAAGCCCAAAGGCATCATGTTCCTAACGACGCATGGCGATAATTACAAGGTCAAACTAACAGATCCAGAAATGAACACCTACAACAATAACCAACTGGTGGTGAGGGGAAAGGTAAAAGAAGGCCATAGGACCTACACGACGTTTCAACCCAAGGCATTTATGGAAAAACTATTCAGCAATGTTGAGATTTTAGAGCATATCGAAACAAAACCTGAAGCTGGATCATGGATACCGCAAGATATTTGGATCGTCAGGAAGCATTAACGCCACATTTTCCTAACATATATATCTATAAAAGGATGGCATTCTTTATCAATTGTATGCACTGAATAGCATCCTAAAACAGTCCGCCATCGCCAATAAACCACCTCGGGGCTCGTCCGACCGGCAGGGGCGGTCAAAGCCCAAGAGGTATTCAAATTCCAATAAAAACAAAACGAAGTAGAGCCTCGGGGAATTAAACCCGAAGATCCCGCTTTTCAGCGGGATTAGTTCAACTATCAATTTTTAATGCATTGCTTGGCAATTTTTAAAAATTGAGTTTCACTAATTAAAACGCGCCAAACAACTTTGCCTCTATTTCAATTTCGTTGAAGCTGCTCTGATTGCCGCTTTTATTTACCGCAGTCACACCAATACTCGTCAGCAGATCCCTACTCTCCAGTTCGTCCAAATAGAGGGACAGTTCAAAACTGTTTTTAGTCTTGTCCAAGATGATATATTCCCAAGTATCGGCATATTTATAGAACACCACCCAATTAAAAACCGAGGATGATTCTGCATGGTTCCAAGAAACAACCACCTTATCGCCATTAATCAGGGCGTCCACCACTGGGGCTTCCGGTAGTTGGTCATTCAGCCAAGGACTCGCCGGCACCAAGGCCTGTTTTTTATACGGACCCTCCACCAAGGCTTTTGAAAGGTTTGGATATTTCAATAACGGACTAATACTCCAATGTGCAGTGCCTTTACTTTCGGCAGCCATTCCACGCGTCAACATGATCTGATTGATGGTTTCGTCCACATTGGCGGCATCCCCGCCATAATCGATCCTGAGGCCAGGCCATAAGTGTCGGTTCTGGGTGTTTTCGGTTTCCCACCACGACAATAATACGGGGAAGCTTTGACCAACCTGATCGATTTTCCAATACAACTGAGGTGTGAAATAATCAATCCATCCTTCGTTCAGCCATAGCTTGGCATCTGCATAGAGTTCGTTGTATTGATCCATGCCTGTAATGGATTGCGGATAACCTGGTCGCCAGATGCCAAACGGACTGATCCCAAATTTCACTTCCGGCTTTTCAGCTTTTATTTCCTGATAGATGCGCTTTACAAATCTGTTGACGGCCGCTCTTCGCCAATCGGGCTTGCTGAGCTTTCCTCCTGACTTTAAATAGCTCTGATAACTTTCGGTATCGGGAAAGTCCTGCCCTCCGTTATAGGATGCATAAGGGTAAAAGTAATCGTCAAAATGAATCCCATCAATGTCGTATCTTTTTACGATATCCATGACCACCGCCGAAGAATGATCTTGTGTGGCCTTTTTGGATGGATCCATCCACCACATGCCATTCTTTAAGCCCACCATCAATTCCGGATGTGTTTTTACCAAGGATTTCGGGACCAGGTCGCCACCGGTACTGTGGTGGGAGCGATAGGGATTCAACCAGACGTGCAGTTCCAATCCGCGTTCGTGGGCCGCTTCTATCCAAAACTGAAGTGGGTCATAATAAGGCGACGGCGCTTTCCCCACTTCACCGGTCAGAAAGAAAGACCAGGGCTCGAAATGGCTTGGATACAGGGCATCCGCTTGGGGTCTGGCCTGAAAAATGACTGCATTGTAATTATGGGCCTTTAAAAAGTCGAGTAATCTTAAGGCCTCGTCCTGCTGTTGTTTGGTGGACAGACCGCGCTTACTTGGCCAATTGATGTTCGCCACGGTTGCAATCCACGCAGCACGAAATTCGCGCATGACAAAGGGACTGTGATTGAATTGAGGAGCGATTTCGGTCTTTTCTTTGGATTCAATTGCATCCTTAACTTCTACTTTAACTTCTTTATTGATCTCTTTATTGATCTCTTTCTTGAGGTCTTCCTTGAAGTCTTCCTTGACTTCTGCGTTGGTTGCAGGGCGTGACGGTTTGGTTGCAGGAAGTGATGATTTGGGTTTTGCAACCACCCGTGGAACTTCTCTTTTTGGAAGCGAAGGTCGTGAAACCACCTTGGGCGATTTACAGGAATGAAAGGCTACAACAAGAAAAAGGAGTAGCAAAACCGATTTAATTTTAAGCGACATAGGGTTAGGGAAATATTTCGGCAAATTATACACTTTAATTCCAGCATTCAAAATCTATTAACAAAAGAGAACGACCGGAATCCCAGTATATGGGGTTGGTGATAAAAACAATTGAAGTAATACGGATAGGAACAGCCGTTGTTAACGATCTCCTCGTGCAATTTCCTTGCACTTATTCCGCAACATTCTGACGTTATTGATAACGCCTGGGTTTCCAGCAATATTTAACAAAGGCATGTGTTCTTTGATCAACTTGGCCTCTACTGCTTTCAGATCGGTGTCGGTGGCTATCCAATTAACTATCAAATGCTCTTCCATCCACTGTACAATCTCCTGCTCATGATCAGGAGCAAACTTATAATTGTTCTGATTGCTCTTCCCTATCAATGAACCTTTCTCTGGCACGTATCCAAGGACAGCTCCCATGGTCCTAAAAAAAGTACCGTGTCCTATGGCCCGTAGTTCTTCCTCTAAAAACCTTTTCCGTAAACTTTTGGACGCATGGCCGATATACATCAGGGTATCGTTTCGTTCTGCCAAGACATTTAAAAACACAGTATCCAAGGCCTTGATGTCCTTGATGCGCACGGCATAAAGTCCCGGTGCCTCTGGAATGTTCTGCTCACAGTCTGCAATAGATTTAAAGTTCTTTTCATTGATGAGCACTTTCATCATCAAGTTATCATCCAACACTATTTTCTTTACGGGCACTTGCTTTTGTTTGGGTGTCGATTTTTTGGGAATGATGCCCGTTGTACTTTTTAAACCAATCAAGTTATTGGTCCTACTGAACAGATGCGGATAGTTTTTAATACGAGCTCCCACCTGACTGCTTTTGAGGTCAGACCCATCCTTCTTACTGTACCAGCTGTTTGCATTTAAAATTTTGGTGATTTCTGGAACTGTTAAGGACTTACCTCCTGCTTGTAATAACACTTGTTGTATGGCTTCGTGTAGGGTCATAATTTAAAACACTTGATTATTTAAACTTTTTTTAGGGAAGCGGACCCCATGATTTCAATTTTTATCTAAAAGCCCAAGGCTTACCTTCTCCAATTCCATTCGCTACGGCAGCGCCCCAGGCCGCATGGAATTTGTACGCGACATATTAGCTCCGTTCATATAGTGACAGCGTTCCATTTTACGCTTCTGATTGAATTATCATATTCATTTCCAAGCGTTTATCCATTGCCAATTCGGTCCTACAGTTTTTGTAGGTACAGGTCTTGAAACAAGCTTTGGGGATTTGTATGGATTTAGTGCTACAGTAAGGCACATGTCTATTAAAACAGATAAATTTTGTACACTATTAGGGTGAGGGGGTAAAATTAGGGAAAATTTTGAACTTTAAATCCTGTGGGAAAAAGTATTTAGGGTTTGTGAGGGATTTCTGCAAAACAAAACTTTGCCTTTTTCTGAAATTTCAAACCACAAAGGACCAAAGATCTTTTTGTTCGGACTGAAATGTCTGTTATGCGAATTATTCTTCAACTCTAATATTAATAAGAATATTCTCTAATGTTTTCGATTTTTCAATTATTCGCTTTTAACTGATTATTACTCATGAATAAAATTTATCCTCCTTCCAGTTTTTTGGATTATCCACAATATACTGGGCTATCTTTTGATACGACAGGTCATTTCGAATGACATGATCATGGAATCGGGATTGCCACCCAAATGCCGCAACGCTTTTCTTGATTTCGAATGTGCATCGTCCCTTATACCATCGGATGATTCGTGAAATGTTATCGTGAAACATCGGGTTTTTGTTGCCGGTGATGCCACCGGGGGATTTTGGTGATGGCGCGGATGGCGCGGATGGCGGCGGTAGAGACGCGATTTATCGCGTCTCTACCGCGGACGACGAATACCCCATTTTATCAATCGCCAATATCCCATGGACATGGTTGGGCATGACCACAAAATTTCCCAATGCCACATACGGAAATTGTTGTGGGATTTGCATCCAAACGTCATGGGCTACCTGCCCCGATGCATTCAATACCATTTTTTGATCATTTATATTCCCAAAAAACCATTTGCGATCCTGGGTGCAAATGGTAATAAAATAGGCGGCATCAGACCCGTAATCACAATTCGGCATTCGTGCCGATGGTATGCGGTATTTATTTCGGAATTTTTTGGTCATTTTTTTAGTTCATTGTTCATTTATAAGGCTGAATCTCATTTGGGATCCATAATTGGAAGATGACAGACATCGACAGTTCTACGTCCTAAGTCTTTCGGTTTTTTGAAAACGATGCTACCAAATCCCGCGCAAATTGTTTTATCTTTTCTTTGTCTTTGGGCTCAGGTGCGAGATTTATTTTTAGCGGATCTGCGCCTCGTATGGCATGGGTTTTTTCGAATTGTTTATCAAAATCGTCCACAGAAGGACAGAATTTATCGTAAATCAGATCTCCCGACCCTAGCACTCCAAAGATCTTTCCTGTGAGATCGACCTCCTGGAGATCATAAAAAAGTCTTCTGCTTCTTCTGGTAAGGCACCATCAGATCCGTAGGTATAGGTGGCCATGACACAGATGTCATTCTCCAAATATTCCGCGGGATACACCTCTGTACATTCCCTTATAAGTACTTCAACCTGATGTTCTCTTAGGTCGGCTGCCAAGATTTCAGCAATTCCTTTGGTGGTGCCGGTAAAGCTTGCGTAAACGACTAATGCCTTGATCATCTTTTTTTGAATGTATACGTTCACATGGTATTAAAGAGATTAAAGTTAGTAAAAACAGATCAGGATAGATTGTGCGATGTCAAGTATTCACTAATCCGTAGTCTGGCGAAATAGATTGCCAGTTTCTTATATCAATGTAAATCAAAAGCAGTCCATGTTATTTGGGCATGGTTTGAGTTCAGACTAAAGAACATAGAGAATAGAATAAAGATACAAGATGCAGGAGTCACGAGCCAAGATGCGGGATGCGAGATGTAAGAGTCAAGATTTAAGACCTATAAATTTGTATGTCCACTACATTCCACAAAAATGCAAACAAGAAACGAGCCTGCCCGTGCGCCTGCCCGCCCGCCTGCCCGACCGTAGCGAAGTGAAGGCGGGTAGTGAAGCGAAGGCGGGTAGCGAAGCGAAGGCGGGCCTGCCCGTCCGTAGCGCAGCGAAGGCGGGAAACAAAACAACCCGCACGTTTATCTTTAAACAGCTTGTTTATCCTATATTATTCCCTAACTTTGCCCCCGAAATGAAATTTTTGAACCACATATTACGCCTTCCGTATTTCAGCACTTATTATATTTCTAATACTTGCTCGGATAGGTTATATACATACGTGAAATTGATTTAAACAAATTATATATAGTAACATACCTAAGGCCCGAGCATTTTGCTCGGGCTTTTTTTATTTAATAATGATATGGAAACAGTAAACAGATTAAAAGAGAACGTAGACATTATTCTACCAGAAAATGGGTTGGACCAGAAGTTGGAACAGGCGGAAAAAGAAGGCAGGAAACTCATCATCAAACTTGGGTTTGACCCCACCGCCCCCGATTTACATTTGGGTCATGCCGTGGTACTGAAAAAACTAAAGGAGTTTCAGGACTTAGGTCATCAAATTGTTATTTTGGTGGGCGATTTTACCGCCAGAATCGGTGATCCGACCGGGAAGAATAAAAGTCGCCAACCCTTAAGCAACAACGAGGTAGTTAAGAATGCCGAAACCTATATCGCCCAACTATCCAAGATCATTGATGTTGAAAAAAGCAAGATCGTTTTCAACTCCGATTGGTTGGACCAACTGTCCTTTTCTGAAATCATTCAGATTTTATCAAAAGTGACCGTGGCGCAATTGATGCATCGCAAGGATTTCAATCAGCGGTTTACCGAAAATACGCCCATTGCCATGCACGAGTTGGTGTACCCTATTTTACAAGGCTATGACTCTGTAAAAATTGACTGCGACATTGAAATGGGTGGCACCGACCAACTCTTTAACTGTACCATGGGGCGGCAATTGCAACAAACCTACGGTATGGAGCCACAAACGGTCATGTGTATGCCTTTGTTAAGAGGTTTGGACGGGAAAGAAAAGATGAGCAAATCGCTACACAATACCATCGGTTTGACCGACGCCCCCAATGAGATGTTTGGAAAAACCATGTCCATGCCCGATACGCTAATTACAGAGTTTTTGGAGTTGACCACCGACTTTTCCCTCGAAGAAAAGCAGGCCTTAAAAGAGCGGTTGGCCGTCGGAGAGAACCCCATGAATCTTAAAAAAATCATCGCTAAAAACATCATTACCCAATACCACAGTCCGCAGGAAGCGCAAGATGCTGAAGATTTTTTCACCAATCAGTTTCAAAATAAAATATTTGAAGAGAAAGCATTTGAGCCTGTTTCCATAGCGTCCATGACTTCCGAAAACGGCAGCCTTAGTCTGATTGATTTATGCAGCCATTTAAAGGACGATTTGAGCAAATCCGCTCTCAGACGACTCATTGAAAGCGGTGCCATACAAATTGACACCAAAAAAATGACCGATCCTTACCAACGTATTCCGCTAAAAAAAGATTTACGGATCAAGGTGGGGAAACGCGGGTTTTATGAGCTGAGGTAGTGGGGAGTGGTGAGTGGGGAGTTTTCTTCCTACCATTTTACGGCACACCTCTGGAAGCTGATTTCAGTATAAACAAAACATGGGGCTTGGGATTGATTTAGTTAATGATAGAATTAGGTCGGCCAGATGCCCTGAATGGACCGTTCGGTTTTGTGAAAAGATCCTATGACCGAGTTCAAAAAAAAATGCTCCTCATTGGGAGCATTTTACTTTATCATACTATTGGAGTTTCTTATGAGGTCAACTCAACCTGCCAATTGTTTCTGACTGGAACCTTATTTCTTAAGAGGTTGTGCCTCTGACTTGTCCATGAAAATATCAGTTTCGGCGAGGTACGTAAGCCCTGGGCCTTTTTGGTCATGGATTCTTTTGGTTCGGAGGTAGCGGTCGTAATTGTATTTGTCAAAATCGTCAGCGGTCGTATCCATATTGCTGATATGGACATCGCCCATGGCATGGATGAATTTGTTATCGCCTATCCACATACCCACATGAACTACTCTTTCCTTTGAGGTATCGGTTGCTTTCTTTCCAAAGAACAACAGGTCTCCAGGAACTAGGTTTTCAAAATTTTTGGTCGAATCGACTAATTCGCCCGTATGGATTTGTTGCGAGGCATCTCTCGGAATGATCAAGCCGTTCAGGAAAAAGACGGTTTTCGTAAATCCGCTACAATCCATCCCCTTAGGAGAAGTACCACCCCATAGGTACGGCGAGCCCATCATCTTTTTGGCGGAAGCCACCAAGTCTTCCTCCGATTGGTCGACAGATGCCACCCACACCAAATAAGGTTTGGCCTTGTCTTTTTCTATAAATGCCTTTTTGCCATCAGGATATTTGATTTCATAAAATCCATTTCGTTCGCCCACTACCTCAATAATATTACCGGCCACCAAATCTGAAACCACCTGGCTATTAGGGTCGGGGTTTTGATAAGAAGAACCATAGGGATTTAAATAAATGAGTTTATCGGCGGCTTTCCACGCGGCAAATTCGTCATCGGTCAAACTCACGATCCCGCCATTATCTACCCAAGAGATATAACCTTCCGGAGTTTGGATTAAGCTCCACCCACCTGTTTTCTTTAATATTGTTAAGGGTGTGCCCAACATGGCCTGGGTAACCAATTCAGCCGAATGGGTTCCTTTTCCTCTTAAATTGGCAACGGATATTTTCACAAGTCCGTGGGTCTTCTCCTCTTTTGCCATTGGGAGTACCTGAATACTGTCGGTATAAGAAAGACCTTCGGCATCTAATTTCTCTTTTAATGCGTTGACGGCATCTGGTAAATTCGATTCGCCTTTTAAGATATAGGTGTCATTGGATTTTTTTGCGTCCACATCAAACAAGGCCACTCTCTTATCTGGAGCATAGGCGTTTCTTATTTCTGAAATATAGACTTCAGCTTGATTCTCCTCCTTCTCTTCTGTCTTTTTAGTGCAAGACGCCAATATTAAAAGTCCAATGAGGCTTAATAGATTAATTTTTTTCAACCGATTCATTCTAATAAATTTAATTGATTTTATAGTTAACACTTGTATTTCAGATCCATACCCTTTGGAACAGACATTTTTCTTTAATACAGCTCTTTATACCTCGGGCAATATAATGCTTTTTTATAAATATCCTCGGGGCAATCCCTCGGGTGTGATACCTTGGATCCTGTTATCCCTATAGCCATTGGGAACTGAATTAACCTGCTTGTCGCCAGGCAGGCTCAACCACCAAAGATACTCATTTTATATGCGATAACATTCCCCAATTAATATGTCCACAACCCCAAGCAATATATCCACCGAAGGATTTGTATCAATTGGTTTTTGACTTCAGATCTGAACTTATGACCTTATTATTTTAACTATTAAGACTAATTTAAGCGGCACATCGAAAAGGTTGTTATAATTTTGCAGGAATGAGTTCCACAACTAAAAATAAGTTTACCGAAGGAAATATATTTAGCTCGCTATTGAGTTTGGCGCTGCCCATTATTTTCGCCAATATTCTTCAGTCCGCCTATCAGCTCATCGATACGTTTTGGTTGGGAAGGCTGGGTGCCGATGCGGTTGCTGCAGTGAGTCTTAGTTTTCCTTTGTTATTTCTGGTCCTTTCAATTGGCTCAGGACTTACCTTGGCCGGTACCGTTATGGTGGCGCGCTACCAAGGTGCCAATAACCGGAAGGCGGTGGATTTCAGTTCGTCACAAAGCGTCTTTTTGATCTTTTTAACGTCCATCGTTTTGGCTATCCTAAGTTATTTTGCATCAGGGCCCTTAATGAAAATCATCGGCGCCGGACCGGATATCATAGAGGATTCAGTCACTTATTTCAAAGTCTCTTCCCTCGGCTTTGTTTTCCTATTCCTCTTTTTTATTTTCCAATCGCTTATGCGTGGCATCGGAAACGTGATGCTTCCTGTTTATATTGTGTTGTTCACGGTGATCCTCAATGCGGGATTGGATCCCCTATTTATCTATGGCTACGGTCCGATTCCGGGATATGGGGTGGCGGGAGCGGCGGTGTCAAGCGTCATTACGCAAGCTATTGCGGCTACAATCGGATTATTCATTCTTTTTAGGGGCAAACATGGTATTACCATTTCCTTGTCGTCCATGTATTTCAATATGGAAAATCTAAGAAGAACCTTCACCATTGGTTTTCCAGCAAGTATTGAGCAATCCACTCGGGCTCTTGGAATGACGTTTATGATGGTGATCGTGACCAGTTTTGGAAGTGATATTGTAGCGGCCTACGGCATTGGTGCACGAATGTTGAGTTTTATAGTGGTGCCCGCATTGGGACTTGGCATTGCCACGACTTCCTTGGTAGGCCAAAACATTGGGGCCCTAAAGATCAAACGAGCTGAAAAAGTGGCCAATCTGAGTGCCAAGGTGGCCTTCTTCGGGTTTACCGGTATGGGACTGATCATGTTCTTGGTAGCAGAACCCTTAACGGCATTCTTTATTCCCGATGACCCCCAAGTCATCCGAGACGGAGCGCTGTTCATTAAGATCATGTCCACGAGTTTTGGTTTTCTCGGTCTGCAACAAGTGATGAACGGCACCTTTAATGGCGCTGGATTTACCAAAGCCTCCATGTTTATTTCCATCTTGGGCCTATGGGTGGTGCGGTTTCCATTGGCCTATATTCTTTCATATATCCTTGAAATGGGACCGGTGGGAATTTGGTGGGCCTTCCCCATCTCCAATCTTATTGCCGGTACGGTGGCCTTTATTTATTACAAAACTGGGTATTGGAAAAAACGGGTGATCAGGGATCGGAGCTTTTTAACGGCGCATGAATAATAATATCCTGGATTTATGTTTCACTACAGATTGTTGGTGGAAAAGACCAACAATGGCCCAATAATTAACAGAAGTTCGGGTCCTGATTGTCCAGAATTTACAGACTATTCGACGCTTTGCAACCAGCGTTGCACATAATCGTCATTTCGCGCATACCATTGTGTATTCATGGCATAGGCAAATCCGTTGCGTTTAAACTCAAAGTCCCAGGTCCAGCGGTTCACCCCTTTTACATCTTTTAGGGCATTCGCTTTTTCAGTCTCGGTAAAATGCTCTGGTACTTTTAAAAACAGCGGCGTACTGATATCGAAAACCGTTTTTGAATGCGATTTCTTGCAGAACTTGTCTACTTCCGCATCGGATAGGTTTTTAATGGCAGCGGCGATTTTTTCTTGGATTTCGGTGTTGGAATAAATTCTTTGACTCATAATGGGGACTGAGATTATATGGGTTGATTTAAATAAATGGACTTCCCAAGTGGATCCCGGATGAGCTCAAATATTTGGTAAAAGTAAGCATATATATTTGTGGTTTTCTCTACAACTTATGATTAATTGATTATTTAAGGCTTTTGATGTGGGAACGAGTAAAAGTGCGCTGGGTAAATAACTTAGCTATGGTTAGAATTATTGATAGGAAACACTATCAACGGCTGAGGCGGGGCAGATTTCTAAAACTTAGATGGAGTAAGTTTGTAAATACAAAACGGATGACAGCATTTATCATTAATTTTGAAACCACAACCACTGAAAATATCATTACCAATGAAAAGAATAAACGCCATCATCTTATTATTTGCCATTGTTTCTATAATGGTTTCCTGTGCGGGAAATCCTTATGCACCCACAAATAGAGTACATAAAAAGCAGGCTAAGGCACTCAGTAAAGAATTAAAAGTCCTACCTCCACCTTCACCAGGGCCTAATGCCATGCAGAACTATGCAGAAGATTGGGTCGGCACTACAAACTTTAGCTTAAGACGCCCAAATATCGTGGTGATTCACCATACGGCTCAAAACTCTGTTGATCAGACGCTTAAAACCTTTACGTTGAAAAGAACCCAAGTGAGCTCTCACTATGTGATTGGAAGAAACGGTGAGGTGTATCATATGCTCAACGATCTTTATCGGGCTTGGCATGCTGGAAACGGCCAATGGGGCTCCAACACCGATATCAATTCCGCCTCTATTGGTATCGAATTGGACAATAATGGATTTGAAGCGTTTTCGCCGCTGCAGATGGCCAGTCTGCTGGAATTATTAGAAGACCTAAAAACCAAGTACAACATCCCGACGGCCAATTTTATTGGCCATTCGGATATTGCACCTACCCGTAAAAATGACCCCAATAGAACATTTCCTTGGAAATTACTTTCAGAAAAAGGCTTCGGATTATGGTATGATGAGCCGATTGCAGAATTTGGACACGATTTGGAGGACAGCAGTATGACACTCGAAGTCATAACTCCAGAACTCAGGATTGCAGTGACCGATTCGGTTACTACCACTACAACACCAGACTTGACTCCAGTATTATTGGATGTGAGCCCTCGGATTGCTCTAAAAATAATTGGTTACGACGTGACCGATCTCCCCGCGGCAATCAAAGCTTTTAAACTCCACTTTATACAAACGGAAGTCGATACTACATTAACAGATTATGATTTAAAAGTGCTCAATAATCTTTATAAGAAATATTTGTAAAGGACGAGATTTAAAGGAACTCCTTTTGGTCATTGAAAGAGCGCAAGTGAGATCTCAGTACTAGGACTTTCTTCTTTGCAATACCTCTGTATGGATTTAAAAACAAGAGATCTAGCATTGGATGGATGGACAAGCAAGTTTCGAGTTTGTCCGTTGTTCTAAACTTCGATATGTGATATTCAAAGTTCGATATTCGATATTTAAAACTTAATAAATCATCTTCCAGCCTTTGTTAATTCGCTTTGAATCTAATCAATTTCAACTTTCGCCCAGCACATCTAATCCGCATAAATTTTCGCGAAAAGCGCTTTATACTTTTCTTTGATCACTTTTCGTTTCAGTTTTAATGTAGGCGTCAGGTGTCCCGCCTCAACCGTCCATTCATCTGGGGTAATTTCAAACTTTTTGATCTTTTCCCAGTTGCCTAGGCTTTCGTTATAGTCATCAATATCTTCTTGAATTCTGGCGATAAGTTGGACATCTGTAGTGATATCTTTAATCTGATGATGATTCTTTTCTGCCCAATCGTTAACAGATTCATGATTCACCTGAATGAGTGCAGCAGGCATCTTATACCCTTCTCCTATCACCATAATCTGTTCTATAAAAGGCGATTGTTTCATGATGTTTTCAATGATGGCTGGCGCAATGTATTTTCCTCCTGAGGTTTTGAATATGGCTTTTTTCCGATCGGTAATCTTTAAAAATCCGTCCTCGCAGATTTCGCCAATATCCCCCGTATGAAAAAAACCATCTCTAAAAGCCTCGGCGGTATTCACCTCATCTTTATAATAACCTTTAAAGATATTCAGTCCTTTTAAAAGGATTTCACCATCTTCAGCGATTTTAACTTCCAAACTCGATATAACCTTACCGACGGTTTTTAAACGTGATTCTCCTTTTTTATAGCCATTTATAGAGATCACTCCAGAAGACTCTGTCATCCCGTAACCTTCATAAATGGGCAATCCGGCCGCGGTAAACACTTTAATCAATCGCTCGTGTAACGGTGCGGAACCTGATACCAAAAACCGTAACTCTCCTCCGAAAATCGCACGCCATTTACTGTAGATTAATTTGTCTGCTAGTTGAAGTTGCCAACCTCTTTTCTGATCGATTTCCGTACGTTCGGCAAGACGTACTGCCCAGAAGAATAGTATTTTTTTCAGACCTGAGAGCTCGTTGCCTTTCGCTATAATTTTATCGAATATCTTTTCGAGCAAACGGGGCACAATTGGAAGAAATGCGGGTTTTATCTCTTGTAAATTATCGACCAGTTTTTCTAAAGATTCTGCAAAATAAATTTCAAATCCCATATACTGGTAGTAGTACATGACCAAACGTTCAAAAACATGACTGATGGGCAAATAACTCACCATCGGGAGATGAGGCTCGTGTAAATTTAATAAGTCCTTACACAGGGTCGCCGTATATAACAGTTCTTCATGGGTAATCATCACGCCTTTTGGAACTCCAGTAGTCCCCGAGGTGTAAATAATAGTGGCGAGATGTTGTGGGGAGATGTTTGCTTTGCGCGCTTCAACTTCTGAATGATGAGCTGCGTTTTTTCCTAAGACTAATAATTTATTCCAGTTGTCATCAGAAACTGTATTATCAAAACTGAAAACTGAAGTGACCTGTGTGTTCTTTTGAACCGATTGTACTTTCTCGAATAAATCCTTATTGGAAACAAAACACAATTTCGAATCGGAATGGTTTAAAATAAATTCGTAGTCTTTTGAGGATAGGGTTGCATATAGAGGCACGTTGATAGCGCCAATCTGTAAAATAGCCATATCCAAAATATGCCATTCCACGCAATTCTTCTCCGTTACTATGGCAATCTTATCATCAACTTGAACCCCTAATGCCATTAAAGCATTACTGATGACAGCGATTTGTTGACAGTAGTCTTGTGTGCTTAAAGCCACCCATTGCCCATCAACTTTCGTATTGAAAGCTTTGTCTTGAGGACTATGCCGTAACTGATAGTCTGGCAAATCGAATAAGCGCGTGAGGTGTTTAGACATGATCTCCGAGATTTAGTAGTTAGCTATAGGTTTTAAATGGTGCCGCATAAGTTTTAATCGTTTTGTCCATGACCTTAGTGTCCATAAAAACTTGGCGTCCTTGAATATGCTTATGGTCGATAACTTCTTCTATTTCTAAGATTGGAGACAAGCAGGTGTCGTAATCTTTACTTAATCGTGCCCATTCGTCCCTTGTTTTGGTTTTAAAAAGCAATTCCAAATCCTTTTTGGGAAAGATGCCATCGATCAATTCCATATCTGTTTTTCTTTTCCAGTCTGGTTTATCCACCATCTCACAGAAGGCATTCCAAAATTTCGGTTCCAAAGCTCCCAAGGCCACCCATTTCCCATCCAAGCACTCATAAACATTATAGTTGACCAACATGCCACTTAAAATAGGTGATTTTTTATAAGAAGCACCGCCTTGGGACATACTGTGGGCAATGGCATTTAAAGGAATGGTGGCATCGAGCAAGCTAAGATCGATATACTGTGGTTTATTCTGTAATTTCTGAGCCAACAAGCCTGACGTACATGCCGAAAGCAGCATATATGATCCGCCGGCAATATCGGCGATTTGAAACCCGGGAATAACGGGTTTCCCTTGGCTATCCCTATTTAAATCCAAAAAGCCTGCCGTAGCCAAATAATTAATATCATGGCCGGCTTTGGTATGCAGATCTCCATTTTGTCCGTAGCCTGTAACCGAGACATAAACAATATTGGGGTTGGTTTTTTTTACCGTCTCAAAATCCAAATTAAAACTGGCCATGGCACCCGGACGAAACTGTTCGATCAACACATCGGCAGTGGCTATTAAATCGGTTATTTTCTGATAGCCTTCTTCAGTTTCATAATCGATAATGACCTGTTCCTTAGAATGGTTCATTGCATGAAACATGAGCGAACCATCTCCTATTTTAGGCTCGTAAAAACGGGTATAGTCCAAGCGTTTCGGGCTTTCTATTTTGATGACCTTAGCGCCCAATTGGCTTAATAAATGCGTGCCCAAAGGGCCTGGCAATAAGCGGGTAAAATCAATAATGGTAATCCCTTGAAGTGGCTTTGTTTCTTGCATTAATTTTCTATTTGATGGATCTCATCCATAATCGATTGAGGAATTGCAATTTTTTGTTGTTTGTTATAATCGACAATTACAACTTCGTGTGTTTGTATTGCAACCAATCGGTTTTGCTGGTTACTGAAAAAGTAAGATTTTAACACAAATCGATCGTCTTTAATGGCATCGGTCTTTGTTCCAATAATAATGGTATCCGGATACACCACAGGAGCAATATACTTTACCGATTGAAACCCTAAGATTGGTGCATAGAGCATCTTTTTAGGATCCTGATTTATAATAAAACCCATAGCTCTAAAATAATCCACTCGAGCGGTTTCTCCCCAACGTACATAATTTACATTATTCACATGTTGGTAGGCATCCATCTCCCCCCATTGCACAACAATAGTGGTTTGAATTTTAAAATCTGCTATAGTCACTTCCCGCATTATTTCTTTTTTTGCTGACGCGCGGCCTTCATTTGCGCAAACAACTCTTTAAATAGGCCTCTTGCCACCACTAATTTCATGATTTCATTGGTTCCGGCATAAATTCGTGCCACCCGATTATCGGCATACATTCTCGCGATAGGATATTCCCACATATAGCCATAGCCTCCAAAGAGCTGTAAACATTCGTCAACCACTTTACTGTGCATGTCGGTTGCCGAAAACTTGGCCATGGACGCACTTTCCGCGGAGAGTTTATGCTGTGCTAAATCTTCTGTACAACGGTCCACAAAAGCTTGATGAATCTGCAATTGTGCTGCAGCCTCGGCGAGTTTGAATTGGGTGTTTTGAAACCCTGCGATCGGCTGTTTAAAAGCTGTGCGTGTAGAGGTGTACGCTACAGTTTCTTCGATAGCACCTTCGGCACCTCCAATGGCCGCCAAAGCTACGGACAAACGCTCCCGCGCCAATTCCTTCATCATAATGACAAAACCTTCGCCTTCTTTGCCTAAGAGGTTCTCTTTGGGCACTTTGACATTATCAAAAAAGAGTTCGCAGGTGTCTTGTGCTTTCATTCCAATTTTATGGAAAGGCACTCCTTTTTCGAAGCCTTCCCATTTGCTTTCCATAATCAATAAGGACACGCCTTCTTCCGGAGTCCCTGAATTTGTTTTTACAGCCACAATGGCCATATCACACATATAGCCATTGGTGATAAATGTCTTTTGTCCGTTGACCAAATAATGGTCGCCCTTATCTACCGCTGTTGTGCGAAGGGCTTGCAAATCGGATCCACAATTTGGTTCCGTCATTCCAATGGCGGTGATTATTTCTCCAGTGGCCATAATGGGCAAATATTGCTGTTTTTGAGCCTCTGTTCCCCATTTTAATAGATAGGGTGCAATAATATCAGAGTGCAATGAAAATCCAGGACCACTGATGGCTTTTTTAGCTAATTCTTCAATGAACAACGCATTAAAACTAAAATCCAATCCAGAGCCTCCATAGGCTTCTGGCATATCTATGCAAAGTAAGCCCAGATCTCCTGCCCGTTTCCAGATGTCGCGACTCACCATGCCATCTTTTTCCCAAGCGTCCATTTGAGGCAAGATTTCATTGTTTATAAAATCCTGAATCATGCCCTGCATCATCTTGTGTTCTTCTGAGGCATATATTTTCCGTTCTAATAATACGTTTTGTAACATGGCTACTTTATTTAGTTATTCATTGATGTACGATAAAGAATCAAGACCGCTTCGCTTATACCTGTCTGCCGAACAGGCAGGGAACAATCCCGAAAGCTTTCGGGATGATTGTAACAAGGTGACAAACAGCTCTTGTTTAAATTATAATGCCCAAACACACTCCTATAAAAAGCGTTTTAAAAGTAAGGTATCAATTTGAAAACTCTGTATATCCATTACTTTAAAAGACTTTCTTAACTTTTTTTTGCATATCCTCAATTAATCCTAAAAAATTGAGATTGCTCATTTAAAATCCGAATAAGTATTGCCCCGGTCCTAAAGGGTGGCTTATTCTTAAATTAATTAATCATTTGAGATTTTTTGCTCCCTTTAGGGCGGGGCAAACAAAAAATCGGTATTGTATTTTCAGTTTTTAATTCTTATGACTAAGATCGGATATGCAAACTTTTTTTTACGGACACTAATGTTAGTTTTTATAGAACATGCGATTGGTTCCTGCTTTTTCTATTCGCTGCAAAAGTGATTCTGGCAATTGGAAACGCTCTCCATACTTTTTAGCCAAAACAGCGGCATAGTCTTTAAACTTTTGTGCGCCTATATAATCGATATAAGACATGACGCCACCTGTGTGAATTGGGAATCCAAGCCCTAAGATAGAACCTATATCGGCATCTTTGGCTTCTTTTAACACGCCACTATCCAAACATTTGTACGCATCGATGACCATTGCAAACAATAAACGTCTTCCTATTTCTTCTTCGTCGTAGTCCTCTACAGTTGAATAAATGGTACTCCACTCTTTCCAGAGGTGTTTTTTTGCTCCTTTTGGATAATCGTAAAAGCCTTTGCCTTCCTTTTTACCAGGTCTCTTGTGGGTATGGACTATCGTCGAAATTATTTTTTCCAGTTCTTTTTCAAAATCCGTTAATGTAGGGTCTTCACTCATAATGTCCAGCATGAGTTTCAAATTCACCTCATCTGAAATTGCCAATGGCCCCACCGGCATGCCGATCTTCTTGGCTACATTTTCTATGACTGCTGGCGGAATGCCTTCCGTTAACATGGTGATGCCTTCATTTACAAATTTCCCAAAAACGCGAGAGGTGAAAAATCCGCGACCATCATTCACGATAATGGGTACTTTTCGTATTTTAATAACATAATCAATAGCCGCTGCCAAGGTTTCATCAGACGTTTTTTTACCAACGATAACCTCAACCAAAGGCATTCTATCTACCGGCGAAAAGAAATGTAGGCCTATAAATTTATCAGGTTTAGATGAAGCTTTAGCTAAGCTGGTAATTGGAATTGTTGAAGTATTACTCGCATAAACGACTTCCGGTCTTATAACCGCTTCCGTTTCCTTTGTGACCCGATTTTTTAAGTCTTCATTTTCAAAAACAGCTTCGATAATTAAATCACAATCTTTTAAATCGCCCACACTTTCCGAAGGGATAATATGATCCAAAATTACCGTTGCCTTTTCTTGAGTACTTCTTCCCTTCTCTATTTTTTGCTGTTCAATAGTTGCTGCATACCCTTTTCCTCTTTCAGCACCTTCTAAAGATACATCTTTTAAAATCACATCCAAGCCTGCTTTTGCCGACTCATAAGCAATTCCTGCACCCATCATTCCCGCACCTAAAACACCAATTTTTTTGAATTTTGCATGCTCAAAGCCTTTAGGCTTCGCTTTTCCTTTGGCTGCATCGCCTATAAAAATGAAAGAGGCTCTAATAATATTTTTGGTTTCTTTAGTAAATAAGGTATCCACAAAATAACGCGCTTCAACTTCTAAAGCATTGTCAATTCCCGTAGAACTCCCATGGTATAAGGCACTCAATACGTTTTTGATGTGCGGCATATTGCCATGGGTCGTTTTATAGGCCATGGCATTGGAGACGGAGTAAAACTCAGTATACCCAGATAGTTGTCCGATGCCATTTGGAGTGCCAGGAACTACAAATCGCTTGTCATCCCAAGGTTGTCTGACTTCAGGATTTTGCAAGATCCATGCTTTCGCCAAAGCATTGATATCGTCCTCTGGTTTACAGATTTGATTGACCAATTGATCTTTTAAAGCCTGATCGGCAGTTAGTTTTTTGGCCTGAGTAATATATTCTATCGCTTTTTGAGGTCCCAACATTCTCAAGAAACGCTGTGTTCCACCTGCACCTGGAAGCAATCCCACAGAGCACTCCACCAATCCAATTCTGTTGGCTGGATGATCCGTCATAATTCGATAATTACAAGCTAAGGCAATTTCCAATCCGCCACCTAAGGCCAATCCGTTTATTGCCGCTACAACTGGTTTAGAGGATAATTCCAATTGTCGAAGGGCATGGTGGGTCTTCATAAGCATTTCAAAGCAATCCTCTTTGGATTTGTCGTAATCTAAGAACCACTTCAAATCGCCTCCAGAAATAAAATCCCTTTTTGCTGAATTAATAACGATTCCTTTCACTGAATCATCTGCCGTAGCCATATCCACCGCTATTGAGAATTCCCCAAAAGTGGCTTCATTCATGATATTAACTGATGAGTTGGCGACATCCCAAGTAATAAAAGCGATTCCGTCCGTATCTATTGAATAGTTTATATGTTGCATGTTGTCATTTTTTAGAGATTATACACGTTCGATGATGGTGGCAATACCCATTCCTCCCCCTACGCAGAGCGTGGCTAAGGCGGTGCTTTTATCTTGCCGTTCCAATTCGTCCAAAGCCGTTCCAAGAATCATACAGCCTGTAGCCCCCAATGGATGGCCCATAGCTATGGCACCTCCGTTGACATTGACGATGGAGTGGTCTATCTTCATGTTGTCCATGAGGCGCAACGGCACGACGGCAAAAGCCTCATTGACTTCCCACAAATCGATATCTGAAGCCGTCATCCCTGCTTTGCGTAAGGCTTTTTTAGTGGCGGGGGTTGGTCCTTCCAACATGATCAAAGGTTCTGAACCAATGATACTTCCCATTCTGATTTTTGCTCTTGGGATCAAACCCAATTTTTCGCCAATTTCTTTGGTACCAATGAGCATCAATCCAGCGCCATCTACAAGGCCAGACGAATTTCCGGCATGATGGACGTGATTGATGCGTTCGATCTCGATATAAGTGTCCAAGGCCGTTTGATTGAATAATAGCTCGCCCATCATTTCAAAGGATGGATTCAATTTCCCTAAAGCCTCTAAGGTGGTGTTCGCACGAATATATTCATCTGTTGATAAGTGTTCCAATCCGTTGAGATCCCTGACCGGAATGATCGATTTATCAAATGCTTTCTTAGCCCACGCTGCGGCTGCCCTTTTTTGGGATTCTACAGCAAAGGCGTCCACATCGTTTCTTGAATAGCCGTATTTGGTGGCGATTAAATCGGCCGAAATCCCCTGGGGTACAAACTTCCCAAAAGCAGCATCCGGCTCCATGACCCAAGCCGAACCGTCGATGCCCATAGGAACTCTCGACATGGATTCTACACCACCTGCAATGATCAAATCTGACCATCCGGACCTTACACGGGCTGCGGCTTGATTGACCGCCTCCAATCCAGAAGCACAATATCTGTTGAGGGACACTGCCGCTAAATGATCGCCATAATTCGCCACTTGGGCCGCTACCTTAGCAATATTCCCACCTTGCTCCCCTGCTTGCGTGACACAGCCCATTACCAAATCTTCCACATAAGAAGTGTCCAAATTATTGCGCTCTTTTAATGCTGAAAGCAGTGTTGTTACCAATTGCACGGGACTAACTTGAGATAGGCGTCCCGTTTTTTTTCCGATGCCTCGAGGAGTTCTTACTGAATCAAAAATATATGCATCCATTATGTCAAATTGTTTAGAGTTACTAAGTGGTAACATGAGTAGAAAAAAAATGTGACCAAGTGGTTACAAACTTATACAAAAGAATTATATTTGTCAAATAAAACATCAGTAAATATTAAGATTGACTACAAATTTACAATATGCAACTCACTGCTAACCTATCGCTTAAATTAAGCTAAAACATATGGAACCGACTTATTTAGAAGAGAATAGTAATTTTGATTATTCCTCTGAGGGTATTCAGGATTTGGTTAAAACGATTGAGGACGGCGCATCGGATGCCTCTCCCCTTGATTTTGCCCTAAAAGCCTATCACTATATTCGAGATGCCTGGCCCTACAATCCCTATCGTTTCAGTTTAATTGAAAACGATTGGCGTGCGTCAAAAATCTGCACCCGTAAAACAGGCCATTGTTTGGATAAAGCTATTTTATTGATCAGTGTTTTACGTGCCAAAAACATCCCTGCGCGATTAGGGCTGGCGAAAGTTAAAAATCATATTGCCGTTGAAGACATTATTGAAAAATTCGGTAATGATGTTTTGGTGCCACACGGCTATGTTGAACTCTATTTAAACGGCAAGTGGGTGAAAGCAACTCCAGCGTTCAATAAATCCTTATGCGAAAAATTGAATGTCGTGCCCTTAGATTTCGATGGGACAACTGATTCTTTGTTTCAGGCTTATGACAGCTCTGGCACATCGGTATTCATGGAGTATATAGAAGATTATGGGGCCTTTGATCACGTCCCGTTAGCCTATATGTTCGATTTAATGAAAGACACCTATCCCCCATTACGGGAAAAAAATATAGACCTAGGAATGGTATTAAACCTCAATCAATTATAATACCAATTAAACATTCAAATGCCGCATAAAATTAGTTTCTTTTTAGCTCATTTGTCGTCATAAAAATGAACCGTAACTAAGGCTATGCTTAATTTTTCTTCCTAAAGTGAACTAAAAATAATTCAAATTTTTAATACGACATTTAAAAATCCAATTGGTATAATGAAAAAAGACAGAGCCGCTACCGAAGATAAAATATACGAAAGCTTTTTAAGCCTTTTAGAAGAAAAAGGACCTCAGGCCGTAGGCATTAATGCCATTGCCAAAAAAGCTGGGGTTTCTAAGGAACTCATCTATCGTTATTTTGGAGGTTTGCAAGGACTGCTCCTTCAACTGGCCAAAAAAGGTGATTTTTTCAGATCGATGTTAGCACTTCACGATAAGGATTTAGCAACGGTGGAGGATCTTAAGGAATTTGCGAAAGCAGGAACCCAAGAGCTGCGAGAAAATAAACTCACACAGGAAATCTTGCGTTGGCAATTGCTCGAAAACAACGAGGTGACGCGCGATTTGTTTAAGTACAGCAATAAAGAAATAGGTAAAATGTTCGCCATTTCTGATAAGGACAGTTCTCTTAACCACGCCTTTCAATTAATGATTGGCGGCTATGTGTATTTTACACTGCTGTCCAAGTTCAATAAAAAGTTTATTACCACCGATTTGACCTCTCAGGAGTCATGGGACAATTTTGATAAAGCGATTGAAAAGACGATTGATTTGTTTAACAAATAAACATCTCGATTTTTGATAAAAATTTGATAATCAATATATGATTATCAGTAAAAAACACCAATAATGGCAAAAACAAAAAACGAATCGCTCAAGTAAAGATTTTCACAACACCACTATGAAATTTTTTGTCATTTAACCAACCAATATAACCAGCTAACTAAAGAGGGCCTGGATTTCTTGGGCATCAAATGATTTCTTTCCTCGGTCAACCTGTATGACAGCGTCTGAAACACTTTTTTTACTTTTTTGAAGGTTGATAATTTTCTCTTCAATGGTATCCTTACAGATCATTTTATAAGCCATGACGTGCTTTGTCTGTCCTATCCGATACGACCGATCAATGGCTTGGTTCTCTACCGCAGGATTCCACCAAGGATCCACCAGAAACACATAATCGGCAGCTGTCAGATTGAGTCCTACGCCACCGGCTTTTAGACTTATTAAAAATACCCGTAAGGCATCGGTGTCCTGAAAATTGGAAACCTTATCCTCTCTTTTTTGGGTTTTTCCGTCCAAATATTCATAATCGATATTTTCATTGTCCAAACGGTCCTTAATAAGCTGAAGCATGGAGGTAAATTGTGAAAACACCAATACTTTGTGCTGGGTAGTCTTTGTTTTGATATGGTCGATCAAGACATCCAATTTTACCGATGATTTGCCATAATCTTCAGCATCGCTCAACAGTTCGGGCGAATTACAGATCTGACGTAATTTCGTTAAGCCTTCCAATACGTACATTTGAGATTTTGCAGCGCCATTTTCGTCAATTTTATTCAGTAAATAATCCCTGTATTTATCCTTAAAATAATTATAAACCTTGCGTTGTTCCGCTCCCATTTCGCAATAAATAATACTTTCTGTCTTCTCGGGAAGTTCGGTAGCGACTTGTTTTTTAGTGCGACGCAACAAAAACGGATGGATCATCTTACTTAGCAACTGGGAGGTTTCCTCACTTTTGACCTTGTCGATCGCATCGGCAAACTCGTTCTTAAAATGGCTCATGGCACCCAACAGTCCCGGGTTAAGGAAGTTCATCTGCGCGTACAGATCGAAGGTATTGTTTTCAATGGGCGTGCCGGTAAGCGCCAATCGGTTTTTGCTTTTTAACATCCTTACCGCTTTATACCGCTTGGAGTTGGGGTTTTTAATTGCCTGGCTTTCGTCCAAAACCGTATAACCAAAATTCAGATCGGTCAGGATTTCAATATCGTTTAAGATTGTACCATAAGTTGTTAAAACAATATCCGATTTTTTAAAATCCTTGCGCTTTTCTGATCGGTTGGCACCGGTATAGATCAGTGTTTTTAAGGAAGGGCAGAACTTTGACACCTCGTTTTCCCAATTAAAAATCAAAGAGGTCGGAGCCACTACCAAATGGGTGTCTTTTTCTTTCCTTACAAATTTCAAGTAGGCAAAAAAAGCAATGACCTGAATGGTTTTGCCCAGTCCCATATCGTCTGCCAAACAACCGCCCAATTTATTTTCGTGTAAAAATGCAAGCCAATTCAATCCTTCTTTTTGATAGGGACGGAGCGTGGCCTTTAATTGTTTTGGGAGGATGATATCGGCTAAGTTTTTTAAATTTTGGAGTTGTTTCTTCTTTCGTTGCAATTCCAATAGAAACGCTGGCGTTGATTCTATGGATTCATAAAGCTCATCAATAATATTGAACTGGTAGTTGGATATTTTAATTGCATTATTTCCAACCTCACCTACTTTAAAATAGTTCGTAAACTTCTGAAGCCATTCTTTGGGCAAAACCCCAAGAGTACCATCGCTCAATACCACATATTTGCTTTTGTTAATAATCGCTTTTTTGAGGTCTTTTAGGCTCACCTTCTCGTTGCCAAATTTTATTTCGAGTGCCAGGTCAAACCAATCGGTATTGGCGTTTACACTCATGGTCATCGTGGGCTTGTTCAAGTTGTACTTAAATGATTTTAATTGCTTGGCTCCAAAGATGGCAATGCCCATCTGTTCCATTTTCTGTGAGGCCTTTAACAGCCATTGGTCCTCAATCAGCTGATAAGGTGTGAGAAAAAACACGCCGTCCTGTTCCTGAAATTCGGGATGTAACTCTTTAAACTCCTCTATAAATTCATTTTCAAAAGTGTCATTGCGCATTTGGATGCGTTGTGTCTTTTCATCATAGAGCTGTTCTTTAGTATGCAGCAACACGAGCGTATCATTATATTGCACGCCCAGTTTGAATAGAATATATTCACCTTCATAATCCGATAGATAAACCTGGCGCTTCAATTGGTCGTCGGCAGTTTGATTTTTGGCGTGCTTATATACTTTTGAATTGATTTCAAAATGTTGCGACAGCGGTTTTAAAACTTCAGTATAAAGATGGTCAGAGTCCGTTTTTATAAAATTGATCTCATTTCTCATGTTCAACCTATTGATATACACATATTCATTAGGCGTTTTAAACCTGTAAACCGTATGTTCATGCAAACAAAAAAACGGGAATATCCTTATCTTGGAACTTGTTAATTTATAGCTTTTGTCGGCTATTGTAATTTTAGGTTTGAGGGTAAATACATCCTTGTTTTCGATCAAATCAAATGATAGGATGGCATAATCATCAGAAAAAGCCAAAGGCGATAAGTTTTTTTTGACCAAACTCTCCGATTCCTTTTTAATATAATACGGATAAGTGGATGTCTCATCCAAAAGTTCATTGAATTGTATAAAAGCATTCCGAAACGTGTCCAGCGAAAACTCATGAAAAAACGCGTCATGAACCTCCGAAAAACCCAATGCCTTTATAACCAGCAGATGATTCGATTCCGGTATGTTTTTTAATTGGGTCATAAAATAAAATGGATCGATCTGCTTATATGATGAAACAAACGTTGTGGAATGTTTTTTATACTTGGCTTTAAAGACCAAATAATTAAAATAATCAATGCCTGCGTTTTCGTAGATTTCAAAACAAAACCCAATCCCGTGCGTAAATTCAGTGATTTTCGCTTTTTTGGGAATGAGCAGTCCATCGGTCTCATTGGCGCTAAATTTGGGCAATAAATTTTCAGTGGCACTTTTGAGTGAGGGCACAAGGTTTTTTATTTTCTCAGTGATCTTCAGGCCTTGAATGTCGAACGAAAAATCAAAATACTTTTGGTAGTCATCGGTTAGCGTAAGCCCATAATCTTTTAAAAACAACGCTTTTTGGTTGTCGACATATCGTGGATTAAAAAAGTCTTGCCCAAAATGTTCCTCAATTCTGATTAATGCAGATAGGATATGGTCGCACCATTTTTTTTTGGATTCTTTACAGGAACAGGTTGCCGTTAAGGTGCTGGTCTCGCGATTGTATTTAAATTCCTGAAAGGATTTGGTCCAATCGCTATACTTCGTTTTTACAACATCGGTTTCTATGGCCGTGATGTCCACAAAATAGCCTCGGAAATTATGGAGATTATTTTTAATTCGTATCGAATCAATCAATCCTTTTGTGAGTTGATGGTTCAATAAAACAATCTGATTTACATGAGTTTCACGTGCAATGGCACCAGCTGGCTGGTCGTTCTTTCTCTCATCTGAGATGACATTGCCAAAAAGATCAGTGCTGGCAACCACTTTAAGGTCGCGATAGATTAAAAAATAAAGGGCAGCAACTTCATGTTTGCATAAACCGACATAGTCATAAGGGCAGCTACAAGAGGTACGCACCTTGGAATCCTTATAGGATACTTTTATAGTGTATGGTTCCCACCCTGAACCTTCATAGGAAAAAACATAAGAATGATCCCGCTCTGATGTAAGTTCTAAATCAATACTTTTAGCCCGACTACGGATGATCGCTGCAGAATTGTGCTGAATGTGTTTTTTAAATTCGGAAACCATTTTTCACCTGTTTTTTTCCAGTTTAAGAGGGACTAAAAATAGATAAAAAATAGATTTTCGCGAAGATATCCGGATTTAAATTGGCGATTGGCGGCAATTTCAAAACTGAATTAAAACTGCTTCACTTTCTATTGCATTGGAACAACTCTGACATTATTTCATGTTCAATTCAATTTCATTAAAACTGCTCTGGTTTCCAGTTCTACCTATCGCCGTAATCCCAATGGCCGACAAAGCCAGCTGATTTTCATTGGTGGTTCTATGCAATTGCAATTCCGTTGTCTTGTAAGTCCTGTCCAAAATCTTATATTCCCAATTTTGGCCATATTTATAGAAAACCACCCATTTAAAGACTTCTTCAGATCCTATTGGGTCCCAAGAGACAACCACTTTTTGTCCCTCAATTTTGGTGTGGACCTTTGGGGCATCGGGAAGCTTACTGTTGAGCCAAGGACTCGCAGGAACCAAGGCCTGTTTTTTGTAAGGCCCATTTAATATGCCTTGCGCAAGGTTGGGATAGGTGATCAACGGACTGATACTCCAATGGACGGTACCCAGACTTTCAGGAAGCATGCCCCTGGTGATCATAATCTGATTGATGGTTTCATCAACATTTTCAGGACCACCACCATGGTATAAGCTGATTCCTGGCCACAAATGCCGGTTTAAGGTGTTTTCACTTTTCCACCACCCCAACAACACTGGAAAACTTTGTGGAATTTGGTTGATTTTCCAATACAGTTGCGGTGTGAAATAATCGATCCATCCCCTATTTAGCCAAAGCTTGGCATCAGCATAGAGGGCATCATACTGATCCATACCGGCAATTGAACTTGGGTGGCCAGGTCTCCAAATCCCAAATGGGCTCAGACCAAATTTGACTTTAGGTTTTTCTGCTTTGATTTCGTTGTAGATCCGTTGCACAAAACTATTGACCGCATCTCTCCTCCAATCCGGTATTGACAGTGAGCCTCCTGTATTTAAATAGTTTTGATAGCTTATGGAGTCTGGAAAATCCTGTCCATCATTATAGGAGGTATATGGATAGAAATAGTCGTCAAAATGAACCCCATCAACATCATATCGTTTTACGATATCCATAACAACTGCTGCGGAGTGATCTTGGGTCGCTTTTTTGGAAGGATCCATCCACCACATTCCGTTTTTCAATGGCACCATAATTTCAGGGTGTGTTTTTACCAACGATTTTGGACTCAAATCACCTCCGGTTGTATGATGTGAACGATAAGGATTCAACCATACGTGCAGCTCCAAACCTCTGTCGTGCGCAGCTTCGATCCAGAAACTGAGTGGATCGTACCAAGGTTCTGGAGCTTTCCCTACTTCTCCCGAAAGAAAGTAAGACCAAGGCTCCAAGGAACTGTTGTATAAGGCATCTGCCTGGGGCCTTACTTGAAAAATTACGGCGTTATAATGGTGATCCTTTAAAAGATCGAGTAATTTCAGGGCTTCCTCCTGCTGTTCTTGGGTGGACAGTCCGGGTTTGCTGGGCCAATTGATGTTTGCGACCGTTGCAATCCAAGCCGCTCTAAATTCGCGCATCACTTCAGGGCTGTTCCTGAATTGTTGCCCCGTGACTGTCCTTTGGTCTTCCCCTACCTCGTTATTTGGTCCTTGTGGAAATTCCACGCCAGTTTTCGAAGTAGAAGTTGAAGGTTTTATAGGTTTACAAGAATTTAGCACGATACCACAAAGCAGCATCAAAACAATAGATTGAATGTGTGTTGACATAAGAAAGTAAGATTAGAATGGATTGAAAGTTCACATTTTAGTCTTATCCTATTTAACAAAGAAAGAGCCACATTTGGGTGTCTCTTTCTCAGTTTAAGGATTTAAAATAAGGCTTAGCGCTCTCTCCAATAATCAATATTTTTTGAACTTGGTGTAGGAGCATAGGTTCCTCTAATTTGTGTAGAATATACTCTACCCAAACTTCCAAGGGTAATGGTGTTTTGAATATAAGGTGTCGATGTTTCCACATCATAATCAGTCCCCGATTCAAAAATCCTGTAGTTATATTTTCCAGGCTTTAATTCTTTATAGTCTCCTGCTTGTTTAAAAGCTAGGCCTGTACCCAGAGTGACGATCTCAACAGGTTCAGCAGGCGTATTCTCTGTGGCTGGAACCGCAGCTCTAACCGCATAAGCATCCACTGCAAACGGCATGTTGGCCATGGAATTGACAAATCTCCAATAGATCTTTTCATAATTAGCTTCTGGAAGATCATCTTCGATAGTAAAGATCTCATAGTTCTCTTCTGTACCGCCAAGATACACTGAATAATGTGAATCAGCGGCAAAGGTCAGGGAATTGGCAGCCACCGTATTTCCTTCCAAATCTCGCACCGACACATTAAAAGTGCCCGATGGGATCAAGGCATAGGCGTTGGATGGAAAAACAGATCCGTAGGCATTTCCCTTGACTTCATCAGATGTGGATGAGGCTACTGAACTCACCTTTTTTTCATCAAAATAGAAATTGACTTCTGGAGCATTTTGTACATGAAAAAAGAATTTGCCATAGGTTCCTCCATCAGGGACATTCTCTGTAACTTCAGGAATTGCATTTTCATCGCACGCATTAAAAACGAGACTTACTGCGAATAATAGTAGTATAGTATTGAATGACTTTCTCATAATTTTATAGTTATTCAGGTTTGCTAAACCAAGTTTCATAAGTGTGATAATCTTCTTCATAGGCACCAATAACCTCTAATGCTGCTTTGTTCCACATGTATTCTGAGTTATACCTTGGTCTGGCACGATAGGCCGGTTTACCATTATTGGTAATATACAATGGATCTGGAAGTTCGAAGCCCTTATAGACAGGATCGGCAGCATCAACGTCATAATGATAACGTCTCATGTCAGACCAAGTTTCGAAAAAGCCCCATCCCCACGTGGCGATATATTTTTGAAGCATAATCTTGGATAAGGTCAAATCTTCAGTAGCCACTGGAAACAATTCGGAACTGGACAAATAAACTGCTTTTCTTTCTTCAAAAGTTGCAGGATCCGGCGCATATTGTTTGGCAAACTCCATGTGCGATTTTACGCCCTCTTGGTAGGCAGTAAGCGCCACATCTTTTTTATTGGAGATAAATGCAGCTTCTGCCTTGATAAATTGTAATTGCGCATAGGTCATCAATGGAAATCTCTCTGAATTATTAAAGAAATAAATCTGAGGTGACGGCGATGAGCCTTTATAGCCCACCTCGTTCCAGAAATTCTTAGGCACTTGGCTTGCCTCTGCAGAAGACCATTCGTTGATTCCTAATTCGGGAGAAACGCCGCGGTACTGTCCATCTGGAGATGGTGCCATCATAGCGGTAATACGCGGATCTTTAAGATGTTCGGCAGAATTTTCAGGCAATGGGTCAGCACCAATGAGGCTTGGATCTGTAAGTTCTGGATTGGTGCCATCAAGAAGTCCTATCATAAATTTCGTCTGACGGTAATATCCGATATTATCTCTCAGAGGACCAAAAAAGTTGGTATCAGAACTTATCGTGCCATCAAAACCGATGCTGGCATCATCTTGGTTTCCGGCCAATGACTTATCAACATAGGCAATCACTTGATCGGCGTTATAAGAACTCTTGTTGGTTAGCCTCTGGGCATTCATGGCAAGCAGGCCATAGGCAAATTTTATCCATTTGTCACGGTCGCCATTATAGATAAGATCAGCTTCACGTAAGCCAGAATCGGTAGGGCTCAATCCGTCCGTTCTTTCCAAATTTTCTATTCCCAAGAGCAACAGTCTTTTAATCTCTTCATAAACCACAGATTGTTCATCATAATTAAAAACGCGCTGACTGGAATTAAAGGCTTCTGTTACAATAACAGGCCCGTGATAGTCGGTCAACATCTGCCACCCGTAAGCTCTCATGATATGCCCTACTCCGACAAAATCATACTTTTTATTGAGCTCCCCGCTTTCGATCATATCGGAGAGATTGTATCCCATACTCCAATAAACCGCTCTCCAGAGTTGCGCATAAGAGTCGGACAACGGATTGTTATGGAGGTTGAGCGAATAGCCTGCTCCAGAGGTATGGGCCCAGTTTTGAGTGTAAAACCCTGTGAAACGTCCGTCCCATTGTACGGCTACTGCCATCTCAGATTGTATCTGTGGCAGGAAAAGTTCAGGTTGCAAAAGTGCATCCGGTCCATTGGGATTGGTATTGACGTCTAAATAATCAGAACAACCTGAAAAGGCCAATGTACCGGTAATTATTAAAAATGTATATAGTATTTTTTTCATCGCTTTTTTTATTTAAAATCCAACTTTTAATCCAAAATTCAATCCTCTTGGAAGCGGAAAGTTTCCGTAATCCAATCCTGCTCCTCCAGCACCACCTACAGCAGCAGAGTTTCCATTAGCCACAGGATCTAAACCAGAATAATTTGTAAATAAGAACAAATCAGTCCCTGTGATAAATAAACTGGCGCTTCTTAAGAACTTAGTTCTATCCAAAAAGCTTGATGGCAAATTATAACCTAAGGTAACATCTCTTAAACGCACCCAATTGATATCCTTTTCAATAAAACTTTGATGTGGATAGATTGAACTCCAATAGGTTGAGTTGCGGTACAGATCAATTGGAATATTGTTCTCGGTAGGATTGGCGGAATTTTCGTTCCCGTCTTTTAGCACCCCTGTTACAATTCGTGGCACTTCCCTATCCAAGGTTCTTTTACTTAATCCTCTTGTGGTTAAATAATGTTCCGTAGCATTATAGACATCGCCGCCAACTCTGAAATCCAACAGGAAGTTCAAGGAGAAGTTCTTATATCTGAAGGTATTGGTGAGACCCATGGTGAATTTAGGGTTTCGATCTCCAACGATGATCCATTCGCTCGTGTTCAATATTGGTAATCCGTTGGAAGGATTGATCAACACCTCGCCTTGGTCATTGCGCTGATAATCGTATCCGGTGAATGTAGTCAAAGGACCACCCACTCTCGATCCCACACGTACGTTTCCGTATAGCCAGGTATCCGAATTATAAAATTCTTGAACATCGCCAGGAAGTTTTACAAGCTCACTCTTGTTTTGAGTATAGTTGGCCAAAATATCCCAACTAAAGTTGTCGGTTCTTACAGGTGTGGCATTCAATTGGAATTCAATACCTTCGTTTTGGATCTCTCCGGCGTTAAATGTCATAAGAACGAAACCTGTAGCGTAGCTGAGCCTTAGGTTCTGGACAATTTGATCTACAGATTTTTTATTAAAATAGGTAACATCAAACCCTAACCTGTTCTTAAATAATTTTAGCTCAATACCATACTCATAAGAGGTGGTCATTTCAGGTCGTAAATCCAAACTTGGTCCGGTAAATCCATATCTGAATCCGCCTCCCGTAGTCAAAGCATTTGTATAAAATGGTCGTATGTTATACGGATTAGCATCCTTTCCTACCTGAGCGATAGAAGCTCTCAGTTTACCATAAGACAGCACATCCTTGATGCCTTTTAAAGGCTCCAATTCCGTAAAGACAAAACTCAAACCTGCGGATGGATAAAAGAAGGAATTGTTCTTTTTGGGCAAGGTAGAACTCCAGTCATTTCTGGCGGTTAAACTTAGAAAGAGCATATTGTCATAATTGGCATTGAAGGTAGCAAAAGCACCCACCAAGCGACGCTCAGTCAAATTATTGAATGCTCTATGGGTCTTTAAATCGGTATTGTTTATGGACCATAAATCAGGCGCTTGAAAGTTTTCACCCCCGGCTGCAGCGCTGAACGTATTGTAATCATACACCGCACTACCTATTTTGATATCCGTAGTAATCTTATCGTTTAACAATTTTGGTGGCGTAATTTGCGTATAATATTGAAACGTCAGATTTCTTGTAGTTACCAAGGCCTGATCAAATATACCGTTACGACTTTTTCCGGTGTTTGATTCCGGGTGCCTTACAATTGTGCTTTTGGTAGTGAAATAGTCAATTCCTACCTGTCCCACGAACTTCAACCAATTTAATGGCGTCACCGTGACTGATGTGTTTAATTTATAACGATCAGTCAGGGAGTTGAGAATGTTCTTATTGACATTGAAGAATGGATTTTCAACCGCATTGGCATATTCCGCGTAATCCCGTCTTTTGCCGGACGGTGTCAAATAATTACTGGCATCATCTGTAGATGGCCATAATAACAAATGTAACAACGGACCACCAGTACCTCTAAAAGTTTGATCATTATCTGATCGGGTATAATCAAAGGTCACATCGGCAGATAGAAATCGGTTGAATTCTGCAGTGAGCGCAGATGTCAAATTCAACTTCTCCAAGCTTGTGTTGGGAATAAAACCTTCTGAACTTGTATTGGATGCAGATACACGGTATTGGGTTTTCTCACTCCCTCCAGAAACCGAAATATTATGTTTTTGACTGTAGGCATCACGAAAGAAACTCTTCACGTTGTCATAAAATTGTGTTCCTGCCGGATAAGGCTGTCCAAAATAATACAGTTCCTCGTTGCCTTCCTCAGTATATCCGTTGGCACCTCTATCATAAACTTGCTGAATTTCCGGATATTCCACAATCCGATCTACTCTCATACTTGTGCTGTAATCGATTCGCGGCGTACCAGCCTGTCCTCTTTTAGTAGTAATCACAATTGCTCCTGAGGCCGCTTCTATTCCATATAAAGCTGCTGCTTCCGGACCTTTCAAAATGGTTACCGAGGCAATATCTTCAGGATTGATGTCAGCACCCCTATTGGTAAAATCGATACCTCTATTCTCAAATGAGGTTGCCGTATTAAGAGAGGAAGCAAAAACTGAAGTGGCGGTGGTATTGTTACTGATAGGAAGACCATCCACTACAAATAAGGGCTGATTGTTTCCACTCAACGAACTGATCCCCCTAATGACAATGGATGAAGAAGATCCGGGAAGTCCCGAAGTACTGTTGACTTCAACTCCAGCCACCCTACCGGCTAAACCATTGATAAAGTTTTCACGTTGTGTTTCTGCCAAGGTAGAACCTTTGATTTCAGTCACGGCATATCCAAGGGCCTTTTTCTCTTGTTTGATCCCTAATGCAGTGACCACCACTTCATCAAGGCCTTCCAAGTCTTCCTTTAACGTGACATCAAACCGGGTACGGGTCCCGATGGTTATTTCCTGGGTGTCAAAACCAATGGATGAAATCACCAATACTGCATCATTATTATCTGGCGCAGCAAAAGTAAAATTCCCGTCCATATTGCTCACGGTGCCCTTACTCGTGTTCTTGATATACACTGAAGCCCCTGAAACCGGCAAACCTTTCTCGTCAATGACCTTTCCGGTCAAGATCCGCTCTTGGGCAAAAGCTTGAAATCCCATAAAGCAGAGTAAAATTAAAAGTAATCGTTTTTCCATAATGTGAACCCCTTTAATAAATTGTTATTAGTTGATATTGAAATATTCAAATTGCACGGCACTATTTGACTAAGCAATTTTAGACAATCAATATTAAGGATTTTTTTCTTAAAAAATGTTAAAATTGCAGATTTTTTACGAAAAAAACCAAAAATATGCACATTTTATGAGGCTTATTTCGACATTTATGCCATATTTATACCTCAAACACGCATTTTTAGAAATTTGATAAAAGATAGATATGGCAGTGATTAGCGTTTTTTTCATTAATAATATAAGCCTCGGCCCATAAAACCCATTTATGAAATCAACCCTAAGGAAAGATTGCCGTTTGTTTACAACAGACATCACAAAAGATTTGGATGAAGGGTTTTCCTCCATCTTCATGCAATCAAAATCTTATCAGAATATGATGATGGACTATTAACAGAGAAAGAAAGATCGGTCAGGATCAATAATAGATCTTAAACATGAGCGACGTCGTGTTATACTTATCTAATCTGTGCCGCTAATTCTTATATCAGATGTTAAGATATATAGATTGAGAGATCAAATGAATGCTCACAAATGCACACTTATTATGGATTAAGTTCTGGTGCAGGATAAAAGTCTATTTCCAGAGCTTCCAGTCTCGATTTATGCAGGCTTAAACGTTTGGAAAACTCTTTAAAATCATCGTGGGACGACGACCAGCCAATTTCCGCAACCGCCATCAATCGAGGCCAAAGTCGGTTGTCCAACATGGCATCCGAAACTACCAACTCTGTCCATACGGGTGCCTCCAGTCCAATGATTTCGTCGGCCTTATCGTTGAAATTATAAACATCTTCCAATGACACACCAGATTTTTGACACCAGTTGTTGGTTTTTTCCTGTCCGGTTACATTGGCATGGTCAAAGTAAAAACTCGTGCAAATGGACTCAATAACTTTTGATTTTTTTAAGGGTGTAGTTTTGCCGTTCCACCTCTGAACTATCAACTCCTGGCTTACATCAGCTTTAGAAACTTCCTCCCAACCTATCGGGATCTTCCCAAAACTTCTTACCATGGAATCCGCTTTTACCACAAACGTTTCATAGAGGTCATCATTGATTTCATCGCCACCGATATGCAGCCAAGGACCAACAGTCATTGCCGACACTTCTCTTAAAACCTCGGCTACAAAGTTATAAGTCTCAGGATCGGTGAGGCATAATTTACTCCATCCCACTTTGTAGCCATCAAATAATTCTGGTGGTGTGGCCATTTTCGGATTAAGATTACTCAAATCATCGCAGTTAAGCTCTGGATAAGCCACTAAGGCCGCATAAATATGTCCTGGCAGATCAATTTCCGGAATGATGACCACATGCCGTTCTGTCGCATAATCTTGCAGTTCCTTATAGTCTTCTATGGATAAAAATCCAGATTTTCCGTTTTTAACGGCACTCTTACCCGCAATTTCTGTAAGAAGTGGTTTGCTTTTTAATTCAATACGCCAACCTTGATCATCCGTTAAATGTAGATGTAAACGATTCATCTTATAGAGCGCCATTCTGTCAATATGCCGTTTTAAATATTCCACACCAAAAAAACTACGGGCTAGATCAATCATATTACCTCGCCAGCTGTACTTTGGAAAATCTTCCACATGGAGGTGAGGCAGTGTCAGAGGCTTCGAATCCATTGACCTGCTTTTCAAATCTGCTGGCAAAACCTGCGTCAAGCTCTGTATGGCATAAAATAATCCAACCTCTCCCGCTGCCTTAATCGTTATACCTCGTTTATCGATATCCAAAAAATACCCCTCCTCACCCAACTGGCCATTCAAATCAGCGTCTTGGATCAATTTAAAGTTTCCTCGTTTGGAATTGGCCCGTATAGTGCTTTGTAGGTTGGCATCCTGAAGTAATTCACTAAGCCATTGTGCTGCTATTTCTGAAGATCCTGAAAAAGAGATGGTGTTTTGTTGAGGTAATTGATATACACCATTGTGGTGCGTCAATACTTGTGGTTTTGGAATAATAGCTACAGTTTCACCATTTACAGACGTTTCAACAGGGCTTTTTGTAGAGGAACATCCTAAAATTAAAATTCCAAAAATCAAAACGTTTAGAGTTTGAAAATATCGTACCATAGAGCTGCGAATTAAGAATTATTTGTGAAAATCAATTTAGTACTCCGAGAGTCCTTGTTTTGGTAGTTTAAAATATCAAATAGGGCTAAATCTATTGATTATATACCAAGTGATTATTTATCTTAAATTAACATCATTTCTTATTGTTGATAATACGGGAGTAATTTAGTAGGATTTTACGACAATTTATGATTTTGTTGCTAATTATTTTGTTTCTAAGAATTAGAAGTTTATTTCAATTGGCTTAAAAGTAGTATCAACTAGCATCATTTTATGGAGCTTAAGCTAAGGTTGCCTCAGATTTTATCTCAATGTTGTTTTGACTCTAAAATAATCTTCAGAGTCGTAAAACAACATTTGACACCGTGATTAAAAGGACAACCGATTTATGTCATAAATAAGTGTCTCTATGGTCGATGAGCTTTCGATAATTACGACATGAATGTTGGTGGAATACACCAACAACGGCCGAATTGCTCAAGATGCATCCTTTTCTTGTTATAAAACTTAAAATACTTTTGACCTCCTTGGACCGCAATAGAACGAAATAGATGCAATGTTGATTATGAATCAGGAAAAGTCGGATCAATTCGAAGTTTTTCTTCTCTATGTATTCTAAAGTCCACTCGTCAATTTTGAATTTATGCCGAATTAATTTTGACATTGTTTACATGTATTTTAGTAGTAAATCATGAGTTCCAGCCTTAGATATGCGGATAAGAATCGCTCCAATCCCAAAGCACAATGACCCATTGGGTTTGATATGAATCTGTATAAATATGGATTTCCTTGAACCCCACTTTTTTATGGGCATTTCTTGAGCGATGGTTGGCCAAAGCGATTTCGGTGATGCAAAAGTCATAGCGATCGGCAAATGTATCTTTATAAAGTTGAAAACACTTTTCAAAAACGCCCTTGCCTCTGTAATTTTTGTGAACACAAACTTGTCCAACAACCATATAATTATATTCTGATACCAATTGACCATTATAATCGATTTTCTCGAATTCCTCAAACATCGGGAGAATTATAGGAATATCAGACTTTGATAATTTTGTCATCGCCAACACATAGCCAATAACTTCCTTATCGTCTTTAGCCACAATTTGGGGTTCAATGGAATTTAAGTTTTCAAGCATTTCCAGGCTATGGTCAACAGTCACAAAACCATAGGTCTCAATCTCCTGATTTGATAGATTCTTTTTCAGATTGGCTTTTTGCAAAGTGGAGATACCTTCCAAATCGGCCTTATTTCTATATGTTGTGGAATAGTTGATCATGTTGGCATGAAAATGTGGATGAATATAACCATATAATTCAAGGTATTTATTGCAGCAGGAAATAAAATCAATCTCTTGAATTTGCTGTTTTTTTTGCGGATACGCTGTGATCATCGTTTAGATGGTTCAATTTATATTGCATTTTTTTTCCGATCCTCAATTTTATCAGATTTCATTCAATAATGTAGGATTCGATAATAGATTCTAAAATGCGTTTATTTCATTTTTTTGAGTCGACTAAAATCTCTGCCAAAGGTCTCAAGCATTCGTCGATTAAGTTTTAACTTTGCGCGAATTAAACTAAAACGCAATAATTTTATGACTAACGACGTCCAAAGCCATAAAGGTAGAGGCTGGATCTTAGCGGCTTTAATGATAACCATGGCTTTAGCGGCCATGGACAATACGATTGTAGCTACGGCCATTCCGCAAATTGTGGGCGATTTGGGTGGGTTTTCATTATTTAGTTGGTTATTCTCTATTTATCTTCTGATCCAAACCATTACGATTCCCATTTACGGAAAACTCGCCGATATCTACGGACGCAAACCCATTCTTATTTATGGGGTTATTGTATTTCTTTTAGGCTCTGCCGCTTGTGCCGGGGCTTGGGACATGATCAGCTTAATTGTGTTTCGAGGTTTGCAAGCGGTTGGCGCTGGCGCTATTATGGCAACGGTCAATACAATTGCTGCCGACATTTATACGCTTGAAGAGCGCGCTAAAATCCAGGGTTGGCTTTCCAGTGTTTGGGGCGTTTCGGCTATTATGGGCCCAACCATAGGTGGCGCCTTGGCCGACTATGCTTCTTGGCGTTGGATTTTTCTGATCAATATTCCCGTTGGAATTGGTTCTATTATCATGATCAGTATTTTTCTTAAAGAAAACAAGCCTATCAAATACGCAAAAATCGATTGGCTTGGTGCTTTGGCATTATTGGTCACAGGCGGATTTATCATGTTCGGATTGATGCAAGGTGGGCAATCTTGGGAGTGGATTTCTTATGAAACACTTATTTTCACAGGCATCGCAGCCGTTTTAGTTTATGCAACCATGAAGATCGAATCGCGTGCCGAAAGCCCCATCCTGCCCAGATGGGTCTGGCGAAAACGGGTTCTTGTAGGTGCCAATTTGGCGACCATAGGCATGGGCTGTATGACTATGGGCCCCAATATGTTTTTACCTGTTTTTGCACAATCGGTCATTGGAGTTGGGGCGATTATGGCAGGTTTTATATTGGCGAGCATGAGTATCACCTGGCCGATATCGTCGTCACTTTCGGGAAAGTTATATCTACAGATTGGATTTAGAAACACCGCACTGTGCGGCATTTCCGTTGTACTCATTGCCGTGTCAAGCTTCTTATTCATGCCTTACCCAGGTTCGGTATGGACGTTGGTGGCTATCCAGCTGCTTATGGGGGCGGGCTTTGGATTGATTTCTACGCCTTTGATGGTTGGGGTGCAATCGACCGTAGATTGGGGACAAAGAGGCGTTGTGACAGGCGCCAGTATGTTCTCGAGATATTTCGGGCAAAGTTTGGGAGCTGCCATCTTTGCCGCTATTTTTAATTCGGTGCTATTTGATAAAATGACGGAAGCCCCAGAAAATTTACTAAGCGCATTACCCAAAGTAAATGAGGTTGTAGAGGTGTTACAATCCGCCCATTCAGACGATAGCGTTCAAAACTATTTGCAACACGCATTTTTCGATTCGACACACACGGTCTATATCGGTTTATTGACCGTGGGACTGCTTACGCTCATTATTTTATTGCTCACGCCGAAACACTTTGGTAAAATTGATACGTTTTAAATATCGAAATTGCCTGCCCGTCCGAAGCGAAGTGAAGGCGGGAAGTTAAAGTTGAAAATCTTGAAACATGAACCCGTAACTCTGAAACTCAAAACATAACTCATAACTCTTAACTCATAACTTTAAAACCACCAAAATAGTAGCTATCTTGCGCCCTTAATTGTCCATAATAAAATGGGACACGTGGTTCGAAATTCTCCCACGTTAAAAAACTAAGAAACGCTTTATGTCCTCTATTAAAAACACGCGACTTGTATTATTACTGGTCGGATTTCACATTCTTATTATTGCGTCAAGCAATTACTTGGTACAGTTTCCGATCTCCATTTTCGGCTTCAAGGCCACTTGGGGTGCGTTTACCTTTCCGTTCATCTTTTTGGCAACAGACCTGACCGTGCGTCTTTTTGGAGCGCGAATGGGACGACGGATTATTTTTTATGCCATGTTTCCGGCCTTGTTGGTTTCCTACTTGATTACCGTTGGTTTTCGTCACGGCATTTGGCTGGGATTTGACGCGTTTTTTGGATTTGATCTATTTGTGGCGCGCATCGCCATCGCGAGTTTCGCGGCCTATGTGGTCGGGCAGATTTTAGATATTTTCGTGTTCAATAAACTTCGGCAGCATAAACAATGGTGGCATGCGCCATTGGCTTCGGGCATCTTTGGAAATTTTATGGACACCCTGACATTTTTTTTCATTGCCTTTTACAAAACCTCAGACCCCTATCTTGCGGAAAATCTGGTCGAAATTGCCACTGTTGATTATATTTTTAAAATAATCATCAACGCGCTGTTTTTCCTTCCACTCTATAAAGTCATTTTAGATCGGGTGACAAAAAGATTAAAAGATCAGAATTTGAGAAATGGACCTATCCCATAACAAATCAACTTTTTAAAGTCGAATAAATCCTACTACTCCATTTTCTGAAAAATGTAGAATACCATGCCACCTAATCCATAACAGACCACATCCCAAACATCTCCGGTATAGCGATCATCCTCTTGTGGCAGATAGTATTCAAAAACCACTGAAAAAAGTACAACCAGACTCAAGATCGTAAAGCCATTTACTCGAAGGGTCCTATCTTTTTTAATAATCCAAACCCCGTGCAGAGCTATTGTAGCGATAATTGGAATGGCTAAAAAATCATTGAGATGGTGGAAGATCCAATTGGGACCGGTTATAGCAAAGAATTTCAAGGTTTGTACGACCATGAACGCTGCAAATGACAGCAGCACATATAAATGCAACCGTTTCAATGGCAATTTTTGCATCATATAAACAACATGGCAATTAACCAGGCAATGAACATTCCGATGGCCATTACAATCGCCCAGATCGAGTAAAAGAAATAATAGATTCCGCGAACAAGTAAAAACCGATGCGTTTTCATTCGTTCAGAAAACGTCTCTTTCTTCACTGCTTTAGCCTTTAAAACAGGGGCGGAATCAGTTGTGCCTGCATTGGCCTTGGAAGTCAATGACTCATCCTGAACTATTGAAATCGACTCCTTGCGTGTAATATTTGTGTTGACTTTTTCCTCTGACATCTCATACAAAGTTCAATCTGCAAGAATACAAATAATTATTTACGATGGCTAGGAATTAGGCTATTGTTTAACATTTTATATCACCTGATTTTGATTGCCATTGCCTTCTCAAAAGCTCACTTAAATCACTAAAGAATTTCCATTGGACTCCAAAAACATAAGCACTATGTCATACAAAGAAATCGGACTCAATGTGATTCAATCAAGAACCTCGGCGCATTGAAACCTATTGTCGGGAATAAAAAAAACAGGCCCAGCAAATACTGAACCTGTTCTTAATCATTATTTCTACTAACTGATGTATCAATGTGATTGAACAGTCAAATTTAAGCCTCACAACTCGCACAATCCTTTTTCTGTGCAAACTTCTGGGCAGCATTCATACTGTGTTGGTAATAAAGCGATTTCAATCCCAATTTCCATGCGGTCACATGAATTTTATTGATCTCTTTCACCGGCATTTCAGGATGCACAATAATATTCACTGATTGGCCTTGATCAATATGATTCTGACGGTTGGCCGCTTGATAGATCAAATCCAATTGGTCAATTTCGGAATAGGTTTTAAACACATCCTTTTCGTGCTGAGTTAAAAAATCAAGATGCTGTACGGAACCATCGTTGTTACGGATATCTCTCCAAACCTCTGGATTATTTTGACCTTTTTCTTCCAACAAGGCCTCCAAATATGAATTTTTGATTGTTGTTTTCACCTTTGCAATGTCCTTCACATACACATTGGACCAGATTGGTTCAATACCTTGCGATACTTGGCCCAAGATAAAGGCGGACGAGGTGGTTGGTGCAATCGCATTCAAGGTCGCATTACGTCGGCCGTAGCCTTTAAGAATTTCTGGCTCTCCAAATTTCTCCGCCAATTCCTCAGAAGCTTTATACGATTTTTCTTGAATCAGCTTAAAGATCTCGCTGTTCAAATTGTAGGCTTCTTGGCTATTAAGAGGCAGCATTTTTGACTGTAACAGTGAATGCCAACCCAAGACCCCAAGTCCCAAAGCACGATTATCCTTGGCAAAATTATAGGCACGTTCCATAAAAAGGAAGGTCTGTTTATCTTCTCTACTTTCAGAATCGCGATAGGCTTCCAATTTCTCAACAAACTCAGTAATGACAGCATCCAGGAAATAGACCATAGTCTCCACTGCATCGGTATCCTTCCATTTGTCATAATGCAATAAATTCACTGAAGAAAGCACGCACACAAACGACCAATCGTCATTGGACGGTAGCATAATCTCCGTACACAGGTTACTCGCGTAAATAGGAAGTTTTTTATCCTTATAAACATCGGCAGCCGAATTATTGGCATTGTCCTTAAAGAAAATGTATGGGTAGCCCATTTCACCCCTTCTTTGAAGCACTTTTGCCCAAATAGAGCGCTTTGCCTCATCGCCGGCAATCATTTCCTCCATCCATTGGTTGGTTACGGTAACGCCGTGGGTCAATTCCTGAATAGGATTTCCTTCAGTACCGATCTCCAAAAACTCCATAATGTCCGGATGTTCCACAGGTAAATACGGAGAGAAACGACCACGTCTCACCGAACCTTGGCTCACCACATCCACCATAGATTCAAACAACTGCATGATATGGACCGCTCCAGATGCTTGTCCGTTATTTTTTACCTCTGCCCCACGATGACGGATTTTCCCGAAATAACCTGAGGTTCCGCCACCAAGTTTAGACATCATCCCTACTTCAGATTGGGTATAAAGAATATTGCCCATATCGTCATCAATATGCGACCCAAAACAGCTGATTGGAAGACCTCTTTTCTTACCGAAATTGGACCATACCGGTGATGCCAAAGAGAAAAACCCTTCAGACATATAATTGAAAAATTTATCGGAGTACCCTGGGATATCCAAGATTTGTTCTGCTCTATCGGCTATTTCACGAATACGTTCCTCGGCGGTCGTACCTGGCGTTAGATAGCCTGAAGCTAAAAAGTTACGACTGTGTTCATTAAGCCATTCAAAACCTTGTGTTTTTATTTCTCCAGTTTTTTGGAGCGCTTCTTTTCGAGCGTTTACAAGGTGGTCGGTTTCTGAAATTGATTTGGAGGTTTGTACGTTGAGGGTTTGGTTTAGATTGTTCATTTAAAAAAGGTCATCACTGGTTATACTTTGAGTTCTTTTACTGTAATTGATAGAGCGTTTCACGAAGAAGTCGCCATGCTTGGTTCCGATGATCTCGTCATCAAACCATTCCGTTTGGGCTATGAGGCTTTCGTCTATCTCAAATATTTTTTCTATCCCTATGCTCTCAAGGGAATTGTTGAATCGGTTCTTTATAAATTCATTGACTACGGCCTTAGGCAGGAAATCCAATTCGCCTTCTTCAAAAATCCAGTCCACAATTCTGCTTTCTGACGCAAAGGCCTCTCTACATACTTCCTGGATCATGCTGTTATAGTTCTCATCAAACCACTCTGGATTTTCTTCCTTGATTATTTTGATGATATCAATCCCAAAATCACCGTGGATCTGCTCCTCCTTCGAGGTGGCCTCCACAACGTTTGATATTCCCTTTAGCATATTTTTATGCTTATTAAAGGCCATAATGATCAAGAATTGAGAGAATAATGAGACATGTTCAATAAATAACGAGAACAACAAAATCGATTCTGCATATTCCTTATTGTCTTCACTTTTAGCGTTCTTAAGAGCGGTTTCCAAATATTGGACCCTCATCATAATGGCGGGCTTTTTCTTGAGGTCCTTAAATTCTTCATTAAGACCCAATATTTCCAATAAATGTGAATACGCATCGTGATGGCGTACCTCGCTTTCCGCAAAAGTGGCGCCTACAGAACCAATTTCTGGTTTCGGCATCCGGTGATAGATATCACCCCAGAAAGTCTTGACGGCAACCTCAATTTGAGAAATGGCCAGCATGGTATTTTTAATGGCACTGCGCTCCACTTCCGTGAGACGGGTTTTAAAATCCTGGATGTCGCTGGTAAAGTTGAATTCGGTATGGATCCAATACGAATGACGGATGGCCGGCACGTATTCGTAAAGTGCTGGATATTCGTAGGGCTTCAAATTGATACGCTTTTCAAAGATGTTCAATTTACGCCTTTGGGTCTGCTGATTTCGGTAAAGAATGTATCCTTTTGCCACATCAAAAAAGCCACTTTCCATCAATTTCGTTTCCACGAAATCCTGAACCTCCTCAACGGTTGGGATATAGTTTCCATCCTGTCCTTTCCTGTCTAAAAGGGCTTCATAAACCTTCTCAGATATGCGTTGCGCATCTTCCGGCCCTCCATGATTTGCGGCGGTCATCGCCTTCAATATCGCATCAGTAATCTTCTGTAAATGAAAGGGTTTTGTGGTAAAATCCCTTTTAATCACCTGGGTAATCTCCATACAAATAAGTGCTAAAAATTAGAAAAATTTCTTGAGGTGTAAAGATGTCGATTTTAAATATGACTTTTTGATGGTGCCCAAAATTGTTGTCAAATGGTTATCAACAATTGCACAAAAGTGAGTGGATTTCAGAAGGATCCAAACGGGTAGTTTACTGAGGACCACCACCCCAGAAATAAAAGTCATGGCCAATAGAAAATCAACCAGCTAAATTTTGAATAAGTAGTTTCATATCTCATTTAAAACGGACCAAAAAAAGAAAATGTAGAGTTTGTTCTGCTCTGTAAAAGCTTAAGACTTCCTTTTAAGGCGATTGCGCAAGAGACAAAGCACACCAACTTCCTCCTTGGAAAGGTTTTCGGCATCTTTGAGCAAGGCCTGGATTTCTTTTTCAAAATAATGCAACGTTCGACCCTCTATATAGTCGTCGATAATACGCGGATCGATGTAGGAACTACGGGCAACGGCTGGTGTATTGCCCAACCGTTCTGAAACTTGGTTGACGGCCTCCTTAATGTTTTTATCCAATAATTTCTGATCATCTTTTTTCACCACGCCCAATTCGTCCAAAGCAATGGCCGCAATCATGGTACCGGCCCAAGTGCGAAAGTCTTTGGCCGAAAAATCCTCTCCCATGACCTCTCGAATATAGGTGTTGAGGTCGTCACTTTTGACGTCCACAATCGTACCATCGTCATCCAAGTATTTAAAGATCTCATACCCGGGCATGTCGTCAATGGCTTTGACTATTTTGGCAAGTTTTTTATCCACCACGTGTTTCTCCTGTTCCTTTCCCGACTTTCCCGTGTAGGAAAAAATAAGTTCATCGCCATTTATTGTTAAATGTTTGTGCCGAATGGTGGTAAGGCCGTACGACTGGTTTTCTTTGGCGTAAACCTCACTGCCCGGTCTGAAAAATGCGGACTCCATCAGTCGGAGCATGGTGGCCAAAACTTTTTCGCGGGAGAGTTTTCTCTGTCTCAGATGCTGTCCGGTCACCCGTCTCATGTGCTCCAACTGGTCGGCAAAAGCAATAATCCGATCAAATTTTTTGGCATTTTGATGTTCAACATAATCGGGATGATAGATGTACTGTTTTCGGTCCTTGTCATCCCGTCCAGTCACCAGCAAATCGGCCTTAGGATTTTCATTGATTTCCACCTCGGTCCATGCGGGTGGAATGACCAAGGATTTGATCCAATTCCGGATCTTCTCATCTTTGATGGTAGCACCGTTTTCGTTGCGATAGGTGAAGCCTTTACCATGCTTTTTTCTGTAGTACATGTTATAATTTTGAATTAAAATTAATATAAAATGTGGTTGTTTCCCGTAAATAATGTAACGCATAAGCGTTTTATTCCCGTACTGAACAGGCAAGGCCAGCGACTCTAATGCATTAAATTTGAGTAAGATAAAAAGTAGTTCACAGAGCCAAGACATCTTTAAAACCTTCATTTTGCAACAGAAAGTTGATGTGGGCCGCCCCATTTTGTTTAGCTTAGTCCATTTTTGTGAAGAGGCGTAAAAACCTTAATTTTGGTAGCACCTTTTTTACAGGATTACAGATCATCTTTCGCTAACTTAAATTTCGCACCATGCGCAGCATTTCCCCTCTCTTTGTATTGTTTTTGTTATTTTGTTTGGGATTTCAATGTTGTGGCGTCAAAAAATCGGAGCCTGCTACCCCACCCAATATTATTCTGTTTTTAATTGACGATATGGGTCTGATGGATACCTCGGTCCCTTTTTTGACCGATGCTGCCGGCCAGCCAAAAGCCTATCCTTTAAACGATTTTTACATGACTCCAAACATGGAAAAATTGGCTACACAAGGTATTCGGTTTACGAATTTTTATGCACATTCGGTCTGTTCGCCATCACGGACCTCGATACTGACGGGACAAAATTCGGCACGGCACGGAGTGACCAACTGGATCCGTTCAGAGTCTGATAATCGCACTGCTTATGGGCCCTCGGCGTGGAACTGGAAAGGCTTGACCAAGGCATCTTTGACCCTTCCCAAACTCTTGCAAGCACGCGGTTATAAAACCATTCACGTGGGCAAAGCACATTTTGGACCTTTTGACAGTGAAGGCGAAGATCCACTAAACCTTGGATTTGACGTCAATATTGCCGGCAGTTCCATTGGACAACCTGGCAGCTATTTGGGTACCGAAGGCTTTGGCCATACTGGCGGTAATAAAAGCAGGGCCGTTCCGGGACTTGAAAAATACCACGGACAGGACATTTTCCTGACCGAGGCTTTGACCTTAGAAGCCAACGCGGCTATCACGGCGGCCCATAAGGAGAGGCGTCCATTTTTTCTGAACATGTCCCATTATGCGGTACACGCACCGTTTTATTCGGATGCCCGATTTGCCGCCCACTATAAAAATTCGGCGTATTCAGATCAGACTCAAGCTTATGCCACGCTGATTGAAGGAATGGACAAATCGTTGGGCGATATCATGCAACACATTAAAGATTTAGGTCTTGGTGAAAACACGCTCATCCTGTTTTTGGGTGATAACGGCTCGGATGCGCCACTGCCCATCATGAACGATTACAGCAGCGCTTCCCCTTTGAAAGGAAAAAAAGGCAACCATTGGGAAGGCGGTATGCGGGTACCGTTTATAGCAGCCTGGGCGACTCCCGATGTCAAGAACAAAAACCAACAATTACTGCCCATTTCCCAAGGAGCGGTACAAATTCAATTGGGAACCATATTGGATATTTTTCCGACCATTAATCGCATGGCCGGAGTGCAAACGCCACCCGCCTATCCACTTGACGGTTTTGATCTGCATCAGCAATTTTCTGGAAAGTACAACCAAAATCGGGACCTGATGTTTTTGAACCATTTCCCCCATGGCGACCATAGGAGCAATTATTTCACGAGTTTGGTCCAAGCAGACTGGAAATTGGTTTACCATTACCATCCCGAAAGCAATCAGCCCAGCTACGAACTTTTTCACTTAAAGGACGATCCGTTTGAAAGCAAAAATTTAGCGGACACCCAGCCAGAACGCCTCAAAGCCATGATGCAGGCCTTAACAAACGAACTGGCCGACAAACAGGCCCTTTTCCCCGAAAAAGATAAACATCCTTTAAAATTGATCATCCCAAAATAAAACAGATCTTATACAGTTTAGAAAGCTAATGAAGAACGACAACAATAACCCTAAGTTGCCAACCCAAAAATCATCAAAAACCAACCTGAAACCCTGGTTAGTCTGCCAAAATTTCAGGAACTAAAAATCTATCCAGCGTAAAAAGACCATAAACACTACCCACAACGGCATGCTCGAAACATATCTTCTACTTCAACAATGATTTAATCTTAAGAACCTTGGCAAAAACACTTTATACCATTTACGTAATTGAACTTTCAAAACGCGTGTATTCTGAAAACACAAAGTTCAGGACTGCCAATCCACAGTTTAATGGGGTATTGCAGTGTTTGTACGTTGGTCAGACCAGCAAAACACCTAAGGAGCGCTTCCTTCAACATAAAACAGGCTACCGCAATAAAAAAGGCCATAAAATATCTGCTTCTATAGTAGAGAAGTACGGATTGTATTTAAGACCGAGTTTATACACCCATATCGATCCTTTTCTCACAAGAGCTGAAGCCCTAAAAGCTGAAGAACAGATTGCACTCGAACTACGTCGGGAAGGCTATGCGGTTTGGTTTAACTAAATAGAAAACAAGTGTTTTGAAAGACACCTTTTTAATAATGCTTTGTAACTCTTGCACAACGTGTTTGTGTCGAGTAGGAAAAGGGAGTTTCACCCTTCCCCTCTCACAGAACCGTACGTGATAGTCTCCCATCATACGGCTCTTCTAATTTAATCCACAAATATAAGCTCATCCTCTCTCAAGTTGGCAAATCGTATTTTAAATTAGCTAACCCCTTTGCTCCACTCCCATTAAAGGAGCTTCATCACTACTACGAGTTAGTCCGCCACCTTACACTACATTGGTAATCATCTTGCAGTTGCTCTACTTGATTTTTCCCTTTTGCATTAATGTAAGGCTTCCTGCGTTCCATCCATAAACCCAGATAAAAGTCATGCCCCCTATACGACGGTTGCCGAATAGCCAGTAAATAGGTTTCCGCTATCCTTGTCCCTGAGAACTCGACTTTTCTCGGTTTTGGCAACATGTTTTGTCTTCTCGACGCATCATCGGAAGGTTCGCTTTCGCTCATCTCTTTTATCAATACCTGACAGATCAAGTCTGCCTTTTCTTTTCTCGCTTCACACAAACAAATTGCTTTGGATGCATTAGAAAAGTGGTTTAGAACCAGCTCCTACAAGCAGATTCTGGTGGGTCGGATCCACCATCTTATAAATAGTTACGTGAAGCTTATGCTTCACTCACAGCACACGTCGAGTAGACAAGGGGAGTTTCACCCCGAGCCTCTCACAGAACCGTACGTGATAGTCTCCCATCATACGGCTCTTCTTATTCAATTAATGCCTTTAATTCGAATAACCAATGAACCAATGGTAAAATAAACTCGGGTATTGTTCCCGAACTCTGTTTAACCATTTATAGGCTTTCGTTAGGTTATTCCTATACCGTTTATAGCGATATCTTGCCCATCTTACCAGTTTTATACGTAATATATAAAACACTTTGGACAAACTATAGCCACGGTATTTACCAAAGTAACGAATCCACCCTCGAAGCTTTGGGTTCAAGTGATGTGCAATACCAACAATACTGTCGCATCACATTCTTGGGATTTCCATTTTCCTGATCTGTTCAAATATTCGTGTTCTTGACTGGATGCTTATTGCACAATCAAATCCCAAAAACAGTTTCTTTGTTTTCTTTGATTTTGAGGTGCGTGGCTGAAAAGTATATCCTAAAAAGTCAAATTTTACCTTTTTATACTTTTGTTGCCTTCTAAAATCCTTACAATATACAATCTTTGTTTTATCTGGATGTAATGTCAATCCACAATACTCCACCCTTTCTTTGATTTTTTGTAGATTTTGCTCTGCCTGACTTTGTGTCGAACAATGGATGATAATGTCATCTGCATAACGTACAAATTCAATAGAAGGGTTCAATCTTCCAAGCCAAACATCCAAGGTGTAATGCAGAAACAAATTGGCTAATAGTGGACTGATCACCCCACCTTGCGGTGTGCCGTTTGTTCTTGCAATAATTTCACCTTTTTGGGTTTGCAGTGGAGCTTTGAGCCATCTTTCAATGTATCTCAGCACCCACTTTTCTTCCACGTGTTTGCCCAGCGCTTTAAGCAACTTGTTATGGTCGATGTCATCAAAGAAATTCTTGATATCCAAGTCAATCACCCAATCATATTTCCAACAGTTTTTACGAACCTGATCGAGCGCTTGATGGGCACTACGTTTTGGTCGATAACCATAGGATTGTGGATGAAAGATCTTTTCCAGTCTTCCCTCTATTTGATTCTTTATAACCGTTTGAGCTACTCTATCGCTAATGGTAGGGATCCCCAATTTACGGATAGAACCGTTCTTCTTAGGGATTTCAACTTGTAGGACTGGTGGTGGGAAATAGCTGCCCGAGGCTAAGCGATTCCAGACTTTGTATAAGTGTCGATGTCTTTGTAGGTCGTACTGTGACATACTCAGATCATCTACACCTGCACTTTTTCCTTTGCGCCTTACCTGTAGATAAGCTTCCCATACCATTTCTTTGGTAATAGGTAATGATTTTGTCTTCTCAAATTGAATCATCCTCTTGCAAGTTGTAAAAATTGATAAAACTGAATAAGTCAGTCCCTTCGCTCCATTTCCATTACAGAAACTTCATCACTACTACAGACTGATCCGTCCCTGCGCCAAGCATCGCTATTCTGCCTTTAGTTTGTGCTATTGTGCATTTCACTTTGCATCTTGGTACAGGTTCCCGAGTTCCGTAAATAAGCCCGAATAATGGTCATGCCTCCTAAATGACGTCTGCCGCCCAGCCAATAAACAGGTGACCGCTGGACTTATAATGTTTGTCATACTTCAAACACTTTTGACAGAGGGTTGCACTTTCTCGACACTTCATCAGAGGTTCATTTGCATTCATCTCCATTATTCATACCTGACCAGCTCTTGGCATAGCCTTTTCCATAACGCTCAATACCTTGGCTCTTTACCAAAGCACCTTATGGTGGTTTGATGCTTTCCCCTGTAGGACAACACCGGTGGGTCGGTTCCACCATCTTATAAACAGTTACGTAACGAATTTCAGCCGTTCGTTACTCTCGGCACACGTATGATTAGTGGCGCCTGCCTGTCGGCAGACAGGTGGTTAAGCAAGAAAGTTAGCAAATATAAACCGAATAGAAAATATGCGAGGATTTTCGTAAGCAAGCTAAAACAAGCAATTAATTATACACGTTGGCTGTAGTTTTTCTATATTCAGTAAATTTGTATTTTAGACACATGGAAGAACAAGGATATATAGAATTAAGAGTTACTAACAAGGACAATACTTTAAGTCCTAAGGATATTGATATAAATGAAGTTAAAGATTTTATATCAGATGTTGAGTCTTTTTTATATCCTAACCGAAAAGAAAAGCAAAATAGACCACATATTTCATATGACATTGAAGAAGGCTCTGCTAAACATAAATTCTTTTTGCCAATTACGGCAGTTATTTTGTTCAATGGTTTGACAAATGAGATTACCAATAGAAACAATCTTGATTTTTTAGATTACAAACGACAGTCAATTATTGATAAATTTCAAAAGAAGGCTGTAAAAGAAGATTATGTTATTGAGTTTAATAGTTCAATGTCCAAAGAACCTTCTTTAGTCATTGACTATACAACTAATTTTGAAATGATTGCTCCAACTTTTTATGAAAGTGAATTTTACTTATATGGTGAAATTTATCAGGAAGGTGGAAAAAATCCAAATCTACATATTAGTACCAAAAAGTATGGCAATCTTACAATTTCTGCTACTAAAGAACAAATAATGGCTGGTGAGAAAAAAACTTATAAACCATACGGTATTAAAGTTCGAGGAAAAAAGAGTTTTGAAAATGATTCTTTAACGGATTTAGAACTAATCGAATTTATTCAATACAAGCCTGTTTTTAATAAATCACTTTTGGATAAAGTTATAAAAAAAGCTTCGGTTAATTTAAGTAAAATAACTGACGTTGATTCTTGGTTAGATGATATTAAAGCTGAAGGAATATGAAGGGAATCGAAAGCGTTCTTTTAGATAGTTCCTTTTGTATTAGACTTTTGAAGTCAGATGCTGATTATCATCAAAATACAGTAGATTATTTTGAGTATTTTTTTAGAAAATGAAATTGAAATGTATCTTTCGACCATTGTTGTTAGTGAATATGCAGTTGGTGATAATCCAGACAACTTACTTTCTTTAAATGCATTTCGTTTATTAGAGTTTGACTATGAAGATGCTAAATTTGCTGGTCAATTTTTGGCTACTTTGCGAAATCTTGGTAAATTCGGTGATTTTGGTGAAAGAAAAGTAGTTATAAATGATATTAAACTTTTTTCACAAATTCATAATAGAGCTATTGATGCTTTTGTAACTAAAGACAGAAAGTCAATGACTAAAATGATGGAACCATTGTCAGATTCACATAATTTGAATTTTGAGTTTATTGATTTATCTATTCCGTTAAATGATAGGTTAGGAAGACTGTTTTAAATTACTGCCAATGTTATATAATTTCCAGTTGACTATACCCCGACCCCATTTTCTCCAGTCGTATTTGGGTCGTGATCCGTTCCTTTAAGGCTTCTACATGCGAAATCACTCCAATGGATTTATCGCCTTCATTTTGCATTTTCTCCAAAATGGTAATGGCTTGGTTCAAGGTTTCAGGATCTAAGGTGCCAAAACCTTCGTCAATAAATATGGATTCAATTTTCACGTTTTTAGCAGCCAAATCGGACAAAGCAAAAGCCATGGCTAAACTTACCATAAAAGTTTCGCCACCGGATAAGGTATTAATAGATCTTCGGGCATCACCTTGATGGCTGTCAAACACTTTTAAGGAGTCATTTTTGTCGGCTTCATCTGCAGTGGGGATGTCAAGGATGTAACGGTCGTTCATATCTTTTAAACGCAAATTGGCATAGCCAATCAGTTGCTCCAGCGTTAAATCCTGAACAAAATTTGAAAACCGTTTGCCAGTCGAATCTCCAATTAAATCGTTCATGGTTTTCCAAAGAGCTTCCTCCTTCTTCATTTCTTTTAATTTCTCCAACAGGGCTTCCTGCTTTTCCTTGGCTTTGGCATCGGCCTCCAAGGTCTTTTTAAGAATGCCTATTTGTTGATTTAAATTCCCAAAAGCCTCTTCCAATTTGGCGTAATTGGATTCCAGGACAGGCAAAGCTTCATTGGAAGTGAGTCGTTTCGTCAAAACTTCAATTTCCTTCATGGCAGTGTCCTTTTCGGTTTTTAATCGTTCTTGCCGCAGTTCTATCTCTTTCTTTTTCTGACGGATCTGTTCTGCCTGCGCTTCGGTTAAAATAAATGATTTGAGTTGGGCAACACTTTCAATAGATTCAGTTTTTAAGATATTATCCAACTGCTTTTCAAAAACTTCTTTTTCTTTGGCGATAATCGCCAGTTTAGTATTCAAAGTAGTAATGAAATGCTGGTTGTTTTTGATGTTTTCAAGGTTTGCAGCCCATTTTGAAATTAATGATTGCACCTTGTTATCCACAGCATCGCCCTCATAAAGTGCTTTTCTTTTGGCTTCCTTTTCAAGTTTTAAATCGAAACTTTTATGCCATTGTTTTGCGGAATGGCTCAGATTTTCCAATAAGTTCCTCAATTCAAATGCTTTTTCAACCTTCTCCAACAATTGAGACGTTTGTAGAATCTGGTTTTCTAAAGTCTGAAGCACATCATTATCTGGAATGTTTTCCAATTGAAGCGATTTACAGAGTTTTTCGATCTCAACAAGCTGTGGCGCAATAGCTTCATTAATTGAAAGGATATCTTGCTTTAAGATTAGAATCTTTTTCTGCTCGTTTTCTAAATTGGTTTGGGTGGACGTTTTTAAAGCGCGTTTCGTGTTCAGCAATTCCGTTTTCGATTTTAAAACGGCCTCTTTAGGATCAAAAACCGGATGATCCAAAGCAAATGGATGCTCCAATGCCCCACACAGCGGACAAGCCTCGCCATCTACCAAAGCATTCCGGTGGGCTTCCAGACTTTGATATTTTTTACGCATCTCTTCCTCCTTAATCAAGGTCTCCACCTCCACCTCCAACAGCTTCAATTCGTCGTCTAATGCCTTCAGTTGAATACTGTATTTTTCAACCAAAGTTTGACTGACCTTTAATTCGGCCGCTTTTGTGTTACTTTGTTTTAAATCGGAGTTGTACTGGGTTAGTGCAATTTTTATCGCATGGATGAGCTGCGACCTTTCCTTGAGATGGGCTTCTCTCTCCGCCAACTCGACGGCGTTGTTGATGTCCATTGTTTTTAGAAAATTATCGATTTTTTCTTCGATGGGTTGAATTCCCTCAATAAAAACTTTTGGTTGTGGATTAAAACGGATCCGATCAGAATCTTTATTAATATCCAAAAGGGTCTTTTTGATGTTTCCCTCGTGCAGTTTCGCCTCTGCACTGGCCAGATCTTCTTCTTTCTTTAGCGCAGTCACCGCTTTATTGAACTCCCTTAAATGAGTGACAAACTCTTCGGCGTCAACTTTTCTTCTTAAAAGCGTTGAAGCTTCTTCCAACAAACTGCTTTTCTCTTTTAAAATGTTTGTCTCTTTTACTTTCTCTCGAACAAGCTCTTCTGAATGTTCTTTAAACGCTTTTTCTTGTTGTTCAAAATCGGAAATCAGCTTGGAATGCACTACATATTTCGAGTGGTTTTTTAAGGTGATCTCCTCTTTTTTGAAATGTTCGATATCCTGGGCCAATTCCTTTTGCTGAATATCATTCGCAGTTAAAATCGTTTGATTTTTAAGAATGTTTTTTTGGTTGTCAATCTCAACTTTTAAAACATCCAACTCCTTTTTCTGGGTGATTTTAGATGTGTTTAAAGCGATTTCTTGGGCTATTAAATCCTTCTTTTCGGCCTCAGGGAGCAATTCGACTTCTCCGAGTCGGATGTCCTGTTCTTTACAAAGGTCCGATGCTGCTCTAAACTTTCTGAACACTGCACTTCCGATCGACCTGTAATCTTTTGCACCGGTAATATCTTCAAGTAACTTATTGCGTTCGTCTCTTTTTGCCTGCAACAATTTACTGAACTGTCCTTGAGACAAGACCATCGCTTTTACAAACTGATCATAACTGAGCCCAATCAATTCTTCATTTTTAACGGGCACCGCAGATTTCCCACTCTCAATAATAGTTCCCGTGGCCACATCGATGATTTCCTGTTTTCTATCATTGAGATTGTTGTTCCGATTTCTTTCAATCGACCAATGCGAGCGGTATGTTTTTTGGTTGACGATATATTCCACTTCAGCATAACAATCCGTTGCATTACGGGTCATAATGCCGCCTTCATCCTCAATAACCGATTTGCTAATGGATCCTATTCGGGGTACTTTATTGTATAAAGCCAAGGTAATGACATCCAGCAAGGTGGATTTCCCAGACCCCGTGGCGCCCGTAATTGCAAAAAGGCCGCTTTCTGCCAAAGGCCCCGATAAAAAATCGATATGGTGTTCGCCGCGAAGTGAGTGGATATTCTTAAAACTAATTTTACTGATTTTCATAAACTACAGGTTAAGCTCTTCTAAAATTTGACGAAATGCATTTTTTAATTCTTCGGTATTTTCCTGATGGCCATCCAGCTCCAGTCGTTTTTCAAACATTTCCATGGGCGTCACATCGGCAACACTTATTCCTGGTTCAAAAGCTTCTGAAGCTCCTCGGATTTTATTGAGAAAATTCAATTTTGATTTTACAATTTTAAGATGTGCATTCTCGTAATTTTCCAATAGGTCGTCCAAATCGCGACGGATCTGTATATTTTCATCGGGTTCATTTATAATGATTTCAGCAAGGGAAACCAGATTCGTAATGGGCGAATAGGCATATAATAGCGTTTTAACGTCTTCGAGTGTGCCTTGAAAAGTGATTAAGTTTCTGAACTTAGGGATGGGCACAATGTCAACCTCAACTTGTTGCCCACTAACTGAAATAATATTGACCTGTTTCACCTCTTCCTTTTCACTAAAACTCAAACAAATTGGTGAGCCAGAATAATGAACATTTCTTGATACGGCATAAGGTTTATGGATATGTCCCAGAGCTACGTAATGGGGAGCATCGCCAAAAATAGTGCCTGAAACCCCTGCCTGATTACCGATTTGAATGTCCCTCATACTTTCAGAAACCTGAGCGCCCTGAACATATAAATGACCCATAACGATGAAACAGAGTCCTGGATAATGTTGCATGTAATGCGAATTGACATTAGAAAAATAGGATGTAATTCCCTCTCGAATCTGCTCAATCTTATCACTATAAGATTCCCCAGCCGCGGCATTCCTGATATCCTTATCCCTTAGAAAAGGTACGGCTGCAATAACCACCTGCTCGTCCTTCTTAGTATATTTTATAAACAGATCATTGATATCCTCAGGAGCGCCACCAATCACGTCAATATTCAAGAATTCAAGAATTTCCTTTGGTGCATTTAAAACCGAGGCAGAGTCGTGATTCCCACCGGTCAAGATAATTTTACAATCGGTACCGAGCATGCGTTTTAAAAACCCATAATACTGCTTTAACGAGGCTTGCGAAGGATTGGCTTGATCAAACACATCCCCTGAAATTAAAAGCAAATCGATGTCTTCTTTCGCAATCGTATCCAATAACCAATCAAAAAACAACTCCAAATCCTCGGACAAATCCACCTTATGTAACTGTTTGCCTATATGCCAATCGGCAGTGTGTAATATTTTCATGTAAAATCAATTAGAGTCTGAATTCAAAAGCTATGGTTACGCTCTTTTCGTCAATGGCAACCAAGTTTAAAACAAGAAAACCTTTGGCATTAAAGATGAAAAAACCTCAAAAAGCGCATTAGTATTTTATTGTTTTAATCAGCCCCTAAACTTAAGAATAAATGATAGAATTTAATACGGATTTCCGCAAAAGAGAATAATCCATCCGCTATTTGATAAGCCTAAAACCAAATTGCAAACATTCTTAAGAAATAATTGATAAATCATGCTGACATTTTAGAAGGTCTCCCGATGTGAATTATAGAGAACAATTATTTCCAGAAATCTTAAACCAAAAACTATGCAAGAAAATTTTACTTTTTTGACAACCTTCGTAATTCTATCATTTCTTTCCACTTTTTTATACGCTCAAAATCCCACTTTTGAATGGGTCAGTCAGATAGGCAGCATTGGCAGTGAGTTCGTAAAATCCATTACCACAGATAATGAAGGCAACGTTTACACCACGGGCTCTTTTCAAAACACGGTCGATTTTGATCCTGGTGAGGGCAGTTTGAATTTTACGGCCGTAGGTTGGTCAGACATTTTTATTCAGAAACTTGATACCAACGGCAATTTGATGTGGGCCAAACACTATGGTGCTCCTGGAACTAATCTGGGTACTGGAATTATTACGGATGCCCTGGGCAATGTGTATGCAACTGGGCAATTTGAAAACACCGTCACTTTTGATCCTGACAACCCTACCTCTACCCTGACCTCATTTGGCATGGCAGATATATTCTTATTAAAATTGGATGCTGCTGGCAATTTCCTTTGGGTGAAGCAAATGGGCGGCACAAATTATGACGCCAACAATGCTATCACGTTGGATCCTGAAGGAAATATTTACACCACTGGGCATTTCTCTGGAACTGCCGATTTTGATCCAAGTTCAGAAATAGTAAATCTGACAGCCATAAGAAATAACGATGTATTTGTACAAAAATTTGATAATAACGGAAATCTTTTATGGGTAAAACAGATGGGCGGCAGAAGCTTTGAATATGGAATTTCCATAAAAACTGACGCCTCTGGAAATGTATATACCGCAGGTTATTTTCAAAATACAGTAGATTTTGACCCAGGTTCGGGCGTCGTAGACCTCACTTCAAATGGTAAGTTCGATGTGTTTGTGCAAAAATTGGATCCCTCGGGAGAATTTCTTTGGGCAAAACAAGTTGGTGGAACTGGAGATGATAGAGTCCATCAAATGACCATAGATAACAATGCTAATATTTACCTAACCGGATTCTTTGAAGGCACGGTGGATTTCGATCCTGGGAACGAGACCTTGAATTACACCTCCAATGGTCTTAAAGATATTTTTATTCTAAAATTAAATACCGACGGTGATTATTTATGGGCGAAACAATTTGGGGGAACAAGTGATGATGAAGGCATGTCCATTGTCACAACTACTACTGGTGACCTATTTGCTTCAGGGCACTTTAAAGACACTGTCGATTTTAATCCAGCAGAAGGAAATGCAATTTTCACCACAGGATATTTTGAAGATATATTTATTCTACATTTAAACTCTGATGGCAACTTTTTATGGGTAAAACAATATGGTGGCGTAATGGATGATAGAGGTTTAGTATTGACTACTGATGGTGATGATAGTCTATACAGCACAGGAACTTTCCGAACCACTGTAAATTTTGATCCCGGCGAGAGCGATGCCGAACTGACTTCTAATGGCTTATATGATATTTATATATTAAAATTAGGTATAGAAACATTAGGAATCACAGAAAGCAATATCACAGAAGACCTCCGCATTTATCCAAATCCCACAAAAGGCAAATTCTCCATTGAATTCAGCACTCTACAAACTTCTGTAAACGTCAAATTATATGCGCTGTCAGGCCAACTACTTATGGAAAAACGATTCCAAGACCTTAAAATTCTGCCGTTAGAGATTCAGCAAGCCGACGGCATTTACCTTCTTGAGCTCAAAGATGGTCAAGGTCGAAAAGCCACGGTTAAATTGGTGAAAAATTAAAACAACTATTAATCAAAAAGATAAACTATTATGAAAAAATTACTTATCGCCATCCTGTGTGGCTCGCTATGGACTGTTAGTAATGCCCAAGCTCCTACATTTGATTGGGCCTTTGCCACCGGAGGACTTAACGGAGCTACATACAATAGCTCGATGGCATTGGATAATTTAGAAAACATTTACAGTATAGGTCATTTCTATAGCGGCCCAGCAGATTTTGATCCCGGCTCGGATATGTTAAATTTGAGTTCCGTTGGAGGTCTTGACATCTATGTCAGTAAATATGATAGCTCTGGAGAACTCATCTGGGCCAAAAGAATAGGGGGAACTGAAGATGATGAAGGAACAGCAATAGCACTGGACGGCTCTGGCAATGTCTATTTCACTGGAAATTTTCAAGGTACGGCCGATTTCAATCCAGGATCTGAGGTTTATAACTTGACCTCCAATGGCGTTAAAGACATCTTTGTCTGTAAACTTGACTCAGAGGGCAACTTTCTTTGGGTGAAACAGATGGGCGGCCCTACGAATGATACTGGTCATGCCATTGTAGTGGATCATTCGGGAGATGTATTTGTTACCGGTGAATTTGAAAAAACGGTCGATTTTGATCCAGGCACTGGCAACAGCATGCTTACTTCCCGAGGTCAAACAGATATCTTCCTCTTAAAATTGAGTACTACGGGCGAATTTAAATGGGTCAAACACATTGGTTCTGAGAGTTTTGATCGCGGAGAGGCCTTGACCATTGACAGCGATTCCAATCTTTTTTTGAGCGGATACTTTACGGGCACCGTGGACTTTGACCCAGGTGATGGTATCGCTGAGCTGACCTCGTCAGGAGCTACAAGTGCTTCTGGTTTTGTATTGAAACTCGATGCTGGCGGAAACTTTGAATGGGTCACAGCACTGCCAAATAACATCGCTGGAAGAGCAGTAACAACAGATACGACTGGAAACATCTACATTGGTGGCGGTGGCCCAGGCATTGGAATCGTTAAACTTAATCCTACAGGCGTAGTCACTTGGGAAAAGTTTTTACCAGGACCTAATTCTAACGCAACATCCATTGCTGTGGATGTTTTGGGCCATGTCTATACCACGGGTTCATTCCGTGGTAATATCGACTTTGATCCCAGTGAAGACCAAGTTATTTTTAATTCCGGTTCTTGGCATGATGCTTATATCAATAAATTTGATGCGTCAGGAAATTATGTTTGGGCCTATCAATTGGGCGGACCTACACTACGCAATTATGGCGTAGCCATAGCGCTGGATGCTTCTGGCAGCATTTACGCCTCGGGTCATTTTAGATCGGAAATTGATTTTGATCCCGGCCCAAATACGTTCAATCTCAAATCAGAATACACTTATAACAGGTATCTCCTGAAGTGGAACCAAGAAACGGCTGGATTGGATGATCAATTACAGGGTATCCAAGTGTCTATGCACCCTAATCCAACTCAGGGGCCAATCCATATCAAATTTAATACGCTCCAAGACATTATTGAACTCCGTTTGTTTTCCATAACGGGACAGTTGGTAATGGAAAGCCATTTTAAAAACACCAAAAACATTTCCTTGGAACTTTATCAACCAGCAGGGATCTATGTCGCCGAATTTAAAAATGGCAAAGGTCAAAAGAGTATCCTTAAAATAGTGAAAGAATAACAATTAAAGCACTATAAGAACGGGTCTTAAACACATTGGCTTTTGATCATTTTATCGTTAATGCTATGACTCTGCGCATTGCCAGACTCTTCTTATAAAAAACAAACTCTAATTGATGAAGTATCTAATGGCGTAATTATATTGGGACTGGATATGGTTAATAAAGAGGTCTATCTTTAAGTTTTTGGATTAAGAAACGCCTTTATTTTTGATGGTTTCAAAAAGCGCATATATTATTGTTCAAACTTGGTGATATCAGACTGGAAAATCATGTACTACGGTCAACCATATACCCAATCAATCAATAAGAAATACTACTTAAAAACATATTTGTTTTGAAACATTAATACTGCAAATTCAAATCCTATAAAGTTCATTTTTGGGATTTATGATTCATCATAATGTCAAAACAATAGTTAACATATTGACAATCCTTTACGTTTCTCAGTGATGCCTATCTAAAATTGTTTAATTTTAGATGTCCATTCAATCCCCACTATGAGGCTAAAAGAACATATTATCGCCAAGGTTGCGCTAGTAAGTGCTATTTTAGGAGTACTAGGTGTATTGGCATTACTGTACCCAAATAATGATGGCATCAATTTTCTTATTCCTTTTTATATGGTTTTTTTCGGGATTGCCATACTCCTTGGAGGAATTAGTTTACTTATAAAGAGAAACACCTTGGCTTGGATAGCATTTTTGATTGGCTGTTTATTCGCCTTGGCTTTCATGGTGTTGATATTTTTATTAAAAGACATGTGTGTGATTTGTTGATTTTCCATAACCTAAGTCTCATAAGGATCAATACGAGTCAAAACGATGTAAGTCTTGATTCTTGCTCCTTTGTTCTCTGTTCTCTGGTCTCTGGTCTCTATTCTTTGTACTTAATACTTAATTCTTAATACTTCTTCTAATCACTCAATTCTTCAAATCATGCATCACCAAAATTGGCACTTTTGAATCATAGGTAATTCCCTTTACCAATGGCTGATTGAAAATACTGGCAAAAAACGAGTGCTTGCTATTTATGAAGGCTACCATATCACTTTCTCTACTTTCCACAAAACAATTAATGGCAGCAGAGACGGACAGTTGACTCAGTAAATGGAAGGAATGGTTGACATCTTCAAAATATTCGTCCAGCAGCTTTCTGTTGTTTGTTTGGAGTGCGTTCAATTTACCATCTTCTGAAACATGCAGTACTTTAATGGAAGCATCACAACTTTTCGCAATATCGATCAGATGTTTCAATTCGCGCTTCTTAATACTCGTTTTATAGTTTGTCGGAAAAACGATCTCTTTTGGAAGTACACACTTAGCAACTTGAGGAACCACAATTACTGGACAGTTCCTGATTTTTTCCATGACATCTATTGCAGTACTTCCATAAATTTTACTTCTGGCATTGGTTTGACCGCGAGTTCCCATTACAATCATCTCCACGTCCTTTTCGGCGACAAGGGCTTTAATGGCCTGAAATGGTTCATTGAAGACAGAAATGGCCTGAAAGCTATGTTTTGAATTCCCATTGTCTTGAAAGGCAATTTCATTTAATACCTTATGTAACTGTCGTTCAGAATTCTTCTTCGTGGACTCATACAATTCGCTGCCTGGTTCCATACCAATAAGACTTTCAAGATTGGTTGGCGTTATATAAAACACATTCAAGAGATAAAAAACACACTCTTGGTCTTTATAAAGTTCCAAGGCATATTTGATGGCTTGAAGCGCATTCTCTGAAAAATCGGTAGGCAATAATATTTTTCTTTTCATGGATATTTATGTATTTTAATATGGTTTTTGAAACTTGAAACTTGAAACTTGAAACTTGAAACTTGAAACCCAATATGCGCCCTTCTTTATTCCGGAATCACCAGAAAAGGTACCATCGGCTGGAATCCGATCTTTTTAATCACCGGCTCCTTAATGACCCTTTCAATTAAACTGTGTTTATAATTCACCATGGCAAGCACATCAATCTTAAATTCCTGAACGAAATCGTTGATTTCATCAGATTTAGTACCAAACTTTTCCATCCAATGAAACGTATGTTGATGGTTTACCAAATGGGACTGGAGGGCTCTCATATTGACTTTTTGCCGTTCATTTAATTCACTCTGTAAATTGATGTGCAAGATATAAATATGGGCATTATACAAATCGGCAAAATCCAATAATGCCTGCAATTCCTTAATTTCGTAACTGCGGGTAAAATCGGTTGGAAAGGCAATATGCCTTGGCGCTTTGTATTCATATGCATCCGGAATGGCAAGCATTGGGCAACTCTTCAAGCTCTGAATGATCTTGACCGTATTGCTTCCTAAGAAGTACCTATTAACCCCAGTAGCACCTTTGGTACCCGTAACGACCACATCTATATTGTTAATCTGTACCGCCCTTTTTATTGCTAACGTGATCTCTTCGGAGGTACTTATGACCTCAAACTTATGGTTGGCATTACTATTAAATTGCGTAGCGCGATCCTTTAATGCATTTAACCTAGTTTTTGAAGTTTCCGTCAAAGTGTCCAAATACTTCGCAGTAATATAGGATCTTGAGTCTGTATGAGCGAGTGATATGGAGTTCAGAAAATAGAAGGTGCAATGGAGTTCGGCATATAGACTTAAGGCATATTCAGTTGCACTCCATGCGTTGTCTGAAAAATCGGTCGGTATTAAAATGCTTATTTTTTCTGATGTCATGATGGATTAATATTTATTGTTGTTTTGATGGAATGACGAGAAATGGGATGTTCAAATAAAAACCAATCTGATTGATGGTGTCCTTGAAAAATAAATTCTCAAAAAACGATTGTTTATTATTGATCATTGCCAACATATCAACGGGATGTTCTTCCTGAAATTTATTTATTGCCGCTGGAATCTCCATATCCTCCATATCGTGAAACTCATAAGCTATTTCTTTAAATAAGGTCGGCAATAACATTTTATTACCCTCTTGCGCTTCACTTAAGCCATAGCCCGTATTGACGTGCATGACATTGATCTTGGAGGTGTGCCATTTGGCAATTTCCTTAAGCACATGTAGCTGTACAGACTTATAATCCACTTCCAGATCGGTCGGAAATAATATCTCTTTTGGTGTCACATAATCAAAATTCGATGGAATGGCCAATACAGGAACCTTAATCTCCTTAAAGACTTGAACTGTGTTGGATCCAAACAATATCTTCTTTGCACCTGTTGCTCCCTTGGTTCCCATAACAACAAGATCAATATTTCGCTCAACGATTAATTCCTTGATTCCAGCAATAAGCGTTTCAAATCTGGCAATAGTTTCAAACTTATGGTTTGGATTGGCACCAAATTCTTCTAAAATTTCTGTAGTCAATTCATCTAAACCTTCTTGAGAAGCGGCTCTTATAGGGTCACGTATTCCAAATTGCGCAGGGCTTAACAACACATAGGTCAAGTCGTAAACAACTGGCGTATAAGCATTGAACAGATGAAATGTACACTGATCATTTTCCAATAGTTGAATGGCATACCTAATGGCATTCTTTGAATTATCCGAAAAATCAGTAGGCAGGAGTATGTTTTTCATCATCCAATGGTTTAAGGTACTGGTATGGTACGTGTCGAATTCTGCATCGCCAAAAGTGGGATCTTTAGGTCAAGACTTACTTTATCGATATTGGAAGGAAACAACATGCTTTCTAAGAACGAATGTTGAGTATTGACCATGACCAACATATCAACATTATTCTTTTTAATATACTCCTGAATTGTCTCAGCCACTTTCCTACTTTTTGCAGTTATGAAGTTGATTTCAGTTTTGCATATCGTACCTTTCATAAAGGTCTGATTGTCTTCTTGTCTAATTGATAATTTTTCTGTTTTTGAAACATACAACACATCGATAACACTTCGGTAAGGCGCTGCCAAATCACATAGCAATTTTAGCTCCCGTCGTTTATAAGGAATGAGATAATCTGTAGGGAATAAAATGCGCTTAGGCTGCGTATTGGTATAATTTTTTGGAATAGCCAATACGGGACATTGTACATATTTCAAGACTTGGAAAGTATGACTTCCAAATACTATTTTACGATCATCGGATTTGCCCTTCGTTCCCATCACAATCAAATCGATATTCTTGGTATCCGCAATCCGATTGGCTTCTTCTACCAGCGAGCCATAAGCCGAAATACTATGGTAGGTATATCGGGGGTTTGGCGCTATTTTCTTAACCGTCTTAAGAAGTTCGTCCAAACTGGCTTCAGATTGCGCCTTCACACGCTTCAAAACATCGTCAAAATTTTCACGGGTCACCAAATCCTCGTGGTCATAGACCTCCTTCTGATAGGCGTGCATAAAATAAAACTCAACCCTTTCATATTTGAAAAACTCCAATGCATAGTTGATGGCATTCATTGAGTTTTTAGAAAAATCCGTTGGAAAAAGTATAGAAATCATAATGTTAAGTTTTGTTTCGTTAGGGATAAAGTTAAAGGAATAAAACCATAAAAACTATGATATATGTCATTTGAAAGACTGCCCAATTCCTGCGCCTGCCTCGTCGACAGACAGGAAAGCAGGAAACCTTCAGGTTTAGCGAAGCTAATCTCAGGTTAAAACAGACCAAAAAAACTAAATTACAAAATCACTCCACGATTGGTCTAAGTTCATCCTTTCTAAAAATGGCTCTGTGAAAGCTCTGTGCAACTCTGTGTAACCACGTAAAAATCCGCGAAAATCTGCGAGAGAAAAAAACCTAAAGATAAAGTTCCGTACTCGTAGAACTATAAGATTTGTCTGTACCAACCAGAGATTCCCGTCTTCGCGGGAATAATTCTATTTGTCGTGCATAACTAAAAACGGAATATGCGTGTGGTAGGTCATTTCCTCAATTTTATTATGGAACAAAATCCGTTGAAAGTAATTCAAGTTCTTAGCCACCATGGCCACCATTTTAATGTCCCTACTTTGAACAAAGCATTCAATGGCATCTTCAACGTTTCTATTGGTGAGTTTATGAAATTTAGTATCGAATTTATGAAAATACTCACTTAGTAAGTCTTTGTTATCCTGCTGCGCCATGGTTAGGGTATCCTCCCTGTTGGTGACATGCAGCACCTGTAAACTTGAATTATGGGCTTCCAGAATATTATAAAGTGGCTGTAATAGATCTACAGCGTAGGTCAATAGATAATCCGTTGGAAACGCAACTTCTTCTAAATCTGTGAATTTTGCATCCTCGGGGACCACCAACGCAGGACATTGCACTCTCCTTATGACATCTGCAGCATTACTTCCAATGATTACTTTTTTCAAGCCACTTGCACCTTTGGTCCCCATGACAATCATGTCTATTTTTTTTTCTACCACATGGTTGCGAATGGAATCCACAAAGAAATTATAATCGGTCAGGGTAAAAAAATGATGGTGAGGCTTCACTGAAAATTCTGTAGTAATTCGCTTCAGAAGAGATCTTAGTTGCTTTTTGGCAGGCTTAGTAAACGTGTTTTCAACAAAATCCTTGGTCTGGATATAAGGCGACTCATTTGCTGCCACATAACTCAAGGAATTAACGTGTAGCAAATAGAAGGTACATGTTGTTTTTTCGAAGAATTTAAGCGCGTAAACAATGGCATTCCATGAGTTGTCAGAAAAGTCAGTTGGTAAAAGTATATTTTTCATGTTAATTAGTCATTAGAGTAAGCAAAACAAATATATAGGCATGAAATCTCCTAAGAAATGATATCGGTCATGTATGTCCGATTTTATGGTTTAATAATTCTATTTCTCAACCATACAAAAACGGATTCGTGCACTCAAAACGACAAACTCAATCAAGGTTCATGGGAATGATAAGTTTTGAGGTATTGTCAATTTCTGTAAAGGTCCAAAAGAAATCATTGCCTATTAAGGTACAAAAAAACAAAACCCAATACGCATTGCGTTGGGTTTTCAGTTTTGATTCCTTAATATAGCAGGATTGACCAGAAGCTATTGTACCAAGGATTAGACTTAATGTGTTTTGCTTTTAGGGCTTGGGTTTCACTAATATATTTCTTGGAGTTTTCTAAGGTCAAGGATTTTTATATTTCTGCCCTCAATCTCTATTATGCCCTCTTTTCTAAAATTGGAAATGGTCCTAATAAGTGTTTCTGTGGCAATGCCCGCCACACTTGCCAGATCACTCCGAGAAATTTTTATGGACTCTCCTTTCTTTGGCTCCAGCTTTTCTACAAATTTCAAGATAGTGCTTGCCGTTTTCCTTTGAACCGAACTATAAGCCATTTGCAGCAATTGATCTTTGACATCCTTAAGGTCGTCGGCTAACAATTCAATAAGTTCAAAAGTAATATGAGGATTCTTATCTAAAATTTTTTTAAGCTGCTCTTTTGAAATTCCAACCAATGTGGTGTCATTGAGCGCTGTTGAAGTTTCTTGATAGGGAATGTTTTGAAGAAACGAGGTATATCCGAATATGTCAGAAGATTTATGCAAGGCGGTGGTCAATTCTTTCCCCTGCTCATCAAGCTTATGCGATTTTACAATTCCATCCTTTATCAAAAAGATGGCATTTGAATTTTGTCCCTCTTCACAAATCACCTCTCCTTTTTGGAAATTATACAAAGTGCCATTCTCATCAAAAAAACCCTTCAGGTCATTGAGTGTGCTGATGTCCTCAGTGCTATCATCCAAACCACCACGCCTCTGATTACTGCCAATTTCAAGTAAGATGGAAGCCTTTGCTATTCGGCTTTCAATGGCACTTACCAATTCATCCTCGGTAAAAGGTTTAGTGATATAATCATCCGCACCCAAGTTCATTCCCTTGCGTACGTCCTGTCGTTCTGTTTTGGCGGATAAAAAGATGAAAGGAATTTGCTTGGTATGATCATCTTGTGCAAGCTGCTCCAATACACCATACCCGTCCAATTCAGGCATCATTATGTCGCATACAATAATGTCAGGACGAAAACTTCTTGCCTTTTCCAATCCTATTTTGCCATTTGAAGCCACATCAACTTGATAGTTTAACAATTGCAATAATTCTGCTGTATTATCTCTTAAAACAGCGTCATCTTCTATCAGAAGTATCTTTTTTGTCATTCTGCTTTATTTGGGATGGTTAATATAAATGTTGAACCAATATGTTCTTTGCTCGTAAAACTTATAGTACCGCCTAAATTTTCAATATGCGATTTTACAATATTCAATCCTATTCCTGTACCTTGTGTTGTCAAGACATTCTCTGATCTGAAATAGCGGTTAAAAATATTTTTTTGATCTTTTTCTGGGATTCCAATGCCAGCATCGGCTATTTCAAAAATGGTATCCTTATCATTTTGAGTAATCCTTATGGTCACATCACTGTGTTCCGGGGAGTATTTGATGGCATTGTGAACCAAGTTTGACAAGGCCAATTCTATTGTTTTCTCGTCCTGGATTAAAGTAATGTCATCAATATTTTCTGGATACTTTATCTGTTGCCCTTCCTTTAATAGCATGTTGGCATTATAAACCACCTCATTGAGTACCTTGCTCAATCTAAAAGTACTGAATTTATAATTTACCTTTCCGGTTTCAAGTCGTTCAATGGACAAGAAATCGTTCAAAATGGCATTCAGGTAATTCACTTTGTCTTGAATAATTTTAATGTGCTTATCGCGATTGTCCTGTTGTGCCTCCAAGGTATATTTACCCAAAAGCATGGCAGAGGTTAAAATACCGCTCAACGGGGTCTTGAACTCGTGCGACACCAAGGATAAGAACTTAGTTTTGAGTTCATTGAGTTCCTTCTCTTTTTCGAGTGCCATTTCAAGTTGCTTGGTCCTCAACTCTACCGTCTCTTCTAATTTTTTGGTGTAATTTTTTTGTTCTGTGATGTCTAAAACAATGGAAATAAACACCTCACGATCCCCCAACATGGACAATTCCAAAGTGATATGTACTGGATAGGTTGTACCGTCCTTTCGTTGATGGACGGTTTCAAACTCCATTTTTTCCTCACTATGGCTCACTAAAGATGCGATTAATTCTCTAAATTTCCTTTCGGTAAAATCTGGTTTGATATCTACAGGCGTCATGGTCTTGAGCGTTTCAAGACTGTAACCCAGATTTTTTTGAGCGCCATAATTGGCGTTTAAAAACTGTAAAGAATCAGAATCAAAGACAAATATTTCATTGAGCGAATCATGAAATATTTTGGTGAGATAGTTGCGTTCTTCTTCAGCTTTCTTGCGTTGGGTAATATCATTCTGAATGCCAATAAAATGGGTTATCAAGCCAGTCTTATTTTTAATCGGGTTGATATAAAGCTCATTCCAGAACAAAGTTCCATCCTTTTTATAATTACGCAAGATCACCTGGCAGCTTTTACCATTTTTTAAGGCGGCCCTGATCACATCCAATCCTTCCTGATCCCGATCGTCACCTTGCAGGAATCGGCAATTGTTACCCAGAATTTCTTCAGAGGAATAACCCGTTAGAATCTGAAAAGCGGGATTAAAATAAATGATGGGATTGTCCTGCTCCAATGCATTACAGATTAAAATACCATTCCCAGCAGATTGCAGGGCCTCACTTTTTAAATTAAGATTCTCCTCAATGGCCCGGCGTTCGGTAATATCCACGACTAGCGCCATGACCAAGGTTTTACCGTAAAGGGTAAATGGATTCAGTCCCACTTCAACAGGAAAGCGCATATGGCTTTTAGTGAGGCCATATAGATTTCTCCCTTGACCCATGCTGCGTTTTTCACTATGCTTAAAAAACGAGTGAAAATGTTCAACATGTCTTTGGTGATACTCGACAGGAATTAAAGTATTTAGGGTTTTCCCTACCAGTTCATTGTCTTCATACCCAAACATGGCATTGGCTGACGCATTGGTAGACACGATGTTTTGGTGTTCATCCACCACAACAATCCCTTCAGAAATGGCATCTGATAGTAACTTTAAAATATCTTCCCCGTTTTCAAGCATAACGCAAAAATAGAATGATTTTAATAATTTGTGAAGATAGTAACAATTTATATTACGGTTTCATCTATTGAATTTTCTGTTTTGTTAAAAAAGTTGAAACCGTTTACACATAACAAATCTTTAAACCCGACCCCAGTACAAGGATCGGAAATTTGAACGCATAGAACAACATAAATGTAAAACTGCTTGTTCGTTGGCATCAAAACAAAGACTGGTAGGAAGCTGATAAGGTAATTGTGAATATAAACACAGACCCCTAAACTTTAAACTTTGATCTATTCATCGACGGCCTATTCGTAGCGTTTTCAAAAATGCCAACCATGAATTCCGAATTCCGAATACCTCCAATATTCTTTTAAAAATCAATAAATTGTTGAAAACATCTTGATAATTCTACAACGGAATCGCACTCTTGATGGATTTTTTGGTATTTTTATCAGATTAATTACGTTCCTTTAACCCACCCTCAACCAATTAGTGATTAAAATGAAGCGACTTTTTAAGTGTTTTGCACTATTATTCTTATGTTTTCACACAAGTATTGCTCAGGAAGGCTTGAAGAAGCATACAGTTAGCAGTGGTGAAACCTTATTCTCCATTGCAAAAAAGTACAATGTTACCCCGTACGATCTTCAGAAGGTCAATCCTAATGTCATCAATGGTATTAAAGTAGACGAAGTGCTTCTGATTCCCGAAAGTAAAATCAAAACACCCGTTCTTGAGAGTGCTGCCGACTCCATAAAAGCTTCAGTAAGATCATCCTCAATAAGCCATACCGTCAAAAAGGGAGAAACAAAATTCAGTCTCTCAAAACGCTTTGATTTGACTATTTCCGAACTCGAATCGCAAAATCCACAAATTATTCATGGTTTAAATATTGGAGATGTATTGGAGATATACCCGGGAATTTCGTACACAACTCCAACCGAGTCAATGACCTCTCCAAAGCCTTCGGACACGGCGCCTGCCAAATCGCAATCAAATATTGCATCGCCTAATGGCAAACGTCACGTGGTTGTTAGTGGTGAAACGCTTTGGCGTATCGCAAGTGCCAATGGATTGACCGTCGACCAATTGGTCAACGCCAATTCAAGAGTACTTTCTCGCGGTTTAATTGCAGGTCAAATTCTTTGGATTCCGAGTAGTCAACAGCTCAATGTTTCGGGTGACAGTGTCACTTATGTTGTTAAAAATGGAGATACCAAGTTCGGTCTTTCCAGACGTTTCAATACAACAATTTCTGAACTGGAGCGAAATAACCCACACATTAAAAACCTGCTTGAAATAGGGCATGTCATTACCATGCCTTATACCGAAGGGACCAGCAGAACAAACGACAATCTCACGCAAACCGAAATCCAATCCAAAACCCAAACCACCACCTCCATAAAGAAGGAAACTCCAGTAGAACCTATTGAGACCGATCCGAACATCAAAGAAACAACAGAGATTACGGAAGAACAACCTAAAATAAAGGAAACAGTCCCTACCGTTCCAGATGTGGACCTCGCTAAGGAGGAAGTTAAAAAGGTGGAAGTTGTTCCTACAAACACCGAAATAGTCACTACTACCAAAGAGCAACCTAAAGCGATTGAAACTGTACCTAGCACTCCAGAAAAAACGTTCACTCCTGAGAAACAACCTGTTGAAAGAGTGGATCAAAACACAGAAGCTGTCCGTGTGACCACTACAGTACCCAAAGAAAAAACTGAAACTCCTATGGAGACGCCGATAGCAAGTACCACAAAAACAGAATATGTGCCTTATGAAATCCAACCTAAGGAAACACTCTTCAGTTTGGCTCAAAAAGCAGGCATGTCCATTGATGATTTCCTTATATTAAATCCGCGGTTAAAAGAATCCGTACAAACTGGCACCTTCATCAAAATGCCAAATGCTGTTAGTCCACCTCATGCCCCATCACAAACCGTAAACACTCCAGGCCTGATCAGGGATTATTCAGTTCCTGTCGATTTAAAAGCAACTGCCAATACATCTCAATTTAAGAAATTATTGTTTTTCCTTCCTTTTTCACAAACGGAATATCAAAATTATGAGGCAAACAGCTCTAATTTCAGTGACATTTCTGACGATTTCAAACGTGCACATCTCGAGTTTTATAAAGGTGCCAATATCGCTATTGATTCCATCAGAAAAATGTACCTTTCTCTGGATGTAGATGTTTTAGAGCTCCAAAGTAACGTCCGATCTTCCAAAATAATGCCATTGCTTGAAAAAAGTGAAGTCAACGACTACGACGCCATTATCTTGCCATATTACGATACCGTTGAAGAAGAAATTGCCGCGTTTACTGCAGACAATAACATTCCTGTAATAACGGCTTCAACAATGGACTTCCAAAGTGGCAACGACAATTTGTTCAGTGCGGTACCTTCCATTAACCTTCAACGTCAAAAGGTATTGGACTATATCATGTCAAAAAATGCCCATATCATTGTTCTCAATGATGCCAACCGTTCCGAAAGCAGAGCCTTTATTTCTAAATACGTACCACATGCAGACTTCATCAATATCAAGAAGAACGGATCGTTCAGTGAAGGTGAATTAAAAGGAAAATTTAAAAAAGACCAACTCAATTATGTGATCATAGATAGTGAAAGGAATAGTGTATTTCTCAACACTACCAATATACTTTTGAGTGAACTAACCAATTACAACCTTCAGTTGGCGGTTTTGGAATCTGAACTAATTCCCGATGACGGTGCTGTATCCGAAAAAAGATTTCGCATTTTAAACATGGTTTTTCCATCATTAATCCCTGCCAAATCAACTGTAAGTTCAAAGGAATTTTTAAGTGCTTACCAAAAAAAGTATAATTTACTACCTTCGGCAAATATTATGTTGGGATTTGACATTACATTTGACAGCTTGTTAAGGCTTATCCAACAACAAGGTTTTAAAAGCTCCGCAGTGAAGGACATTACGGAATATACGCAGCTGAAATTTGATTATGAAAAGAACAATTTAGGAGGTTTTAGGAATGAGGGTATTTACATTTTGCAATATGATTCAGCCTCCAATATACGGGAAGCCAATTAATTTAAAGAAACGGTTTTGATCTATTGAATCCCTGTTTATATTTATGAAAAAAATTACAAAAGCCAATCTTTATAATAAATTTTTAGTTGCCTTCGTATGTATTATCAGCGTAAGCTTAAATTCATATGGCCAATGTCCAACGATTACGAATCCATCCCAAAGTTTTTGTGATATTGAGGCACCTAAGGTGTCAGATCTTGTGGCCACCGATAATGGCGGAGGGATTAGATGGTATGAAACAGCAACATCCACAACACCTCTTTCAAATACGGTGGGACTTGTCAATGGCAGAGACTATTATGCCGATGACAATTCAGGGTCTTGTGGCACTCGGCAATCTGTAAACGTCACGATTTACGGAGTCCCTTTCGGACTTGGATTTCAGGGGGTTTGTGTTGACCATCCTGAAGAAGCTACCATCGCCGACTTGTATGCTATTGGAAATGATCTTCAATGGTATGATTCTGCCACTGGGGGCACTCCTTTAGATCCCACAACTATTTTAGTGGATGGGACCATTTATTATGTCAATCAATCCAATCCTGACACAGGTTGTAGAACTTCACGACTTTCAGTTTATGTCAATGTTGGACTTGTTCCTGTTCCTACGGGAGAAGCCCATCAGATATTTTGTGGGGATGTTCCACCTACAGTTGCCGACTTAGTAGCTACCGGAAACAATAATTGGTACGGCACTCTTTCATCAGGATCACCTTTACCTTTATCAACACCATTGGTGAATGGTGAAAGTTATTATGCCACCACCTTTGACCTTCCATGTGAAAGCATAGAACGTTTCCAAGTGACTGTTGAAATTATTGAGCCTAACGATGCTGGCGGCAATGGGGAAATAGAAATCTGCGAATCGGGTTTGGCCAGTACCAATACCATCAATTTGTTTGACGGGCTTTTGGGTACACCCGATACAAACGGTACTTGGTCAGGTCCGCTACCAACTTCCAATGGAAATACGGGTACGATCAATGTGACGTCCATGACGTCAGCTGAAAGTCCGTATATCTTTACCTATGCAGTCAGTTCTGAGCATTGTCCTACCAGCACTGCAACAGTAAGCATTTATGTTATTGAAGGTCCGGACCCTGGTACTGATGGTTCATTAATACTATGTAGCACCAGTGCGCCACAAGATCTTTTTTCAAGCTTACAGGGCACTCCGGATCCTGGAGGCACCTGGTCTCCAGCTTTGGCTAGTGGCACTGGCATTTTTGACCCGGCCCAAGACACCGCGGGAATTTACACGTATACGGTACAGGGAGTTCCACCATGTGGGCCTCTAACTTCAACAGTAGAAGTTACGGTCAATCCTGAAGCAAATCCCGGAACCAACGGGAACTTAACGCTTTGTTTTGATAGTGCTCCTGTCGATTTATTTAACAGCCTAGGAGGATCACCCCAATCTGGTGGCACTTGGTCGCCAGCTTTGGCAAGTGGTACAGGCGTTTTTGATCCATCGCAAGATGCCGATGGCACCTATACCTATAGCGTTTCAGGCATCTCTCCTTGCGGAATTGCCACGGCAACGGTTACCGTAACGACCATTCCTGCTCCTGATCCTGGCACCAACGGCAGCTTAATTTTATGTAGCAATGATGCGACGGTAGATCTTTTTGACAGCTTGGGCGGTACCCCAGAATCGGGTGGGACCTGGACACCTGCATTGGCAAGTGGTACCGGTGTATTTGATCCGTCACAAGATGCTGCCGGAATCTATACCTATACACTTCAGGGGCCTGCACCGTGTGGTGCCGTTTCAGCAACCGTTAATGTCACCGTGAATCCTGAAGCAGAACCCGGAATCAATGGCAACTTAACACTTTGTATTGATAGTGCTCCTGAGGATTTGTTCAACAGTTTAGGCGGCAGTCCAGAAACTGGTGGAACTTGGTCGCCTGCGTTGGCAAGTGGCACCGGTATTTTCGATCCTACGCAAGATGCAGAGGGCGTATACACTTATACAGTATTGGGGGTTTCGCCATGTGGGGACGCCACGTCTACAGTCACCGTAACCATCAACCCATTAGCCGACGCTGGCACTAATGGCAGTTTGATGTTGTGTAGTAATGATGCCCCCCAGGATCTTTTTAATAGTTTGGGGGGCACTCCAGAAACGGGAGGCATTTGGTCGCCTGCTTTGACGAGTGGTACCGGAGTTTTTGATCCGTCGCAAGACGCGCCGGGAATCTATACCTACACAGTTTTAGGCCTTACTCCCTGCGGAGACGCTACGGCAACGGTGAATGTCACCGTCAATCCCTCTCCAGAGCCAGGAATTAACGGAAGTTTAACCCTATGTGTTGACAGCACGCCTCAAGATTTATTTGACAGCTTGGGGGGTACACCACAAACAGGTGGAACCTGGTCGCCGGCACTGGCTAGCGGCACAGGTGTTTTTGATCCATTGCAAGATACTCCTGGTATTTACACCTATACTATCGTTGGAATTCCTCCTTGTGGGGATGCCACGGCAACGGTTACTGTGACCGTTAATCCATTGCCCAATCCAGGAACCGATGGCAGTTTGATTTTGTGTAGTCACGATGCTTCACAAGATCTTTTTAATAGTCTGGGTGGCCGTCCAGATGCCGGTGGAGTTTGGTCTCCCGCTCTGGCAAGTGGGACGGGTGTATTTGATCCCTCCCAAGATGCTCCTGGGATTTACACCTACACGGTCAAAGGTTTAGATCCATGTGGAGAAGCCTCAGCAACAGTTGAAGTAACCGTCAATCCTGGGGTTGAACCTGGAACCAACGGAAGCTTAACGCTTTGTATGAACAGCACTCCTGAAGATTTATTCAACAGTTTAGGTGGCAGCCCGCAACCTGGTGGCACATGGTCGCCAGCTTTGGCAAGTGGCACCGGTGTCTTTGATCCGTTATTAGATGCCGAGGGAGTTTACACCTACACTATCGTTGGAATTCCTCCTTGTGGAGATGCTACAGCAACCGTCACCGTAACCATTAGTGAACTATCGGATGCCGGCACCAATGGCAGTTTGATTTTATGTAGCAACGATGCATCACAAGATCTTTTTGACAGCTTAGGTGGCACACCTAAATCTGGGGGTGTTTGGTCTCCTGCTTTGTCGAGTGGCTCTGGCGTTTTTGACCCAGCCCAAGACGCACCGGGTATATACACGTACACTGTTCAAGGTGTACCTCCTTGTGGAGAAGCGTCTGCAACAGTTGAAGTCACCATCCACCCCGAAGCAGATCCTGGAAGTGATGGCTCCTTATCAATATGTATTGAAAGTGCTCCTGAAGATTTATTCAACAGCTTAGGTGGCAGTCCAGAATCGGGAGGCGTCTGGTCGCCTGCACTTGCAAGTGGTACGGGTATTTTCGATCCGTCTCAAGATGCTGCTGGAACATATACTTATACGGTTTCTGGAATATCACCTTGTGGAGATGCCACAGCAACTGTCACCGTCACCATTGCCACAGTCCCACAAGCTGGATCTGGTGGCCGATTGGCAATCTGTTCCAATGATGCCCCACAAGACCTTTTTGAAAGCCTTGGCGGCACACCAGACGCCGGTGGAACTTGGACTCCCGCCTTGGCAAGTGGCACCGGACTCTTTGATCCTGCGCAAGACAGTGCCGGATCTTATACCTATTCGGTGACTACAACCTGCGGAACGGATTCAGCAACAGTAGTTGTTGCACTGATTCCGCAACCTGATATTACCGGACTTACCCTGGACGCAGATACCATTTGCTTGGAGGATGCTATTGATATCACCCTATCAGGTGCAAGTCAACTTGCTGATGGCAATTACAGTCTCAACTATTCGCTCTCCGGAGCCAATATCGCCGAACAGACCATCATCGTTACCATCGCCAGCGGCAGTACGGTCATTAACATACCAGCATCGCAATTGTCGACTGTCGGAACCACCACATTCACTATTTTAAATCTGCTGGATCCTGTAACCAACTGCGGCACTGCATCCGGCACGCTTCCAACCATAGATTTTAACATAGAGCAGGCACCCACCCCACAATTGATTACTGACGGTAATTCATTTTGTACAGATGATAACGCTACGATTGCCGATTTAACCAGTAACCTTGTCAACGGAGATGTCGTCACTTGGTATGATGCCTTAGAAAATGGCAACGCATATCCTGAAGATACACCCTTGGTAGATGGCCAAATCTATTACGCCTCCAACAGCACCAATAACGGCTGTAGCACTGGGATCCGATTGGCGGTAACCGTCAGCATTGATACTTGCGAGCCTTTAGAAATTATTATTCCCGATGGCTTTAGTCCAAATGGCGATACTATTAACGACGATTTCTTGATCAAAAACTTGAGAGAGCTGTATCCTAATTTCAAACTGCAGATTTATAACCGTTACGGAAATATTCTTTATAAGGGCGATAGTAATACGCCAAATTGGGATGGTACCTCCAATCAAGGTCGAGAAGTTGGCAGTGGTCAATTACCGGTAGGGGTCTATTTTTATATTTTGGAACTCAACGACACTAACAATAAAACGATACAAGGTAGAGTCTACCTTAGCAGGTAATCTGAATAAATGTATCTATGATAATTAAACAATTAAAATATACGCTTCTTAGTTTCCTTCTCATGGTAGGATTGTTTGGCATGGCACAACAAGACCCTCAGTACACCCAATATATGTATAATATGAGTGTCATCAATCCTGCCTATGCTACTGAAGGAGATGATATCAATGTGGGTGCCTTGTACCGTTCGCAATGGGTAGGCTCTGTAGGCGCTCCAAATACCGGATCTCTTTTTATCCATGTGCCTTTGCAGGAAAAAATACAAGTGGGATTATCCGTTATCAACGATCAAATTGGAGATGTGGTCAACGAAACCAATGTTTATGCTGATTTCGCCTATATTTTACGATTGGGAACATCCACAAAGCTCTCGTTAGGAGTCAAAGCAGGTGCTACATTTTTCAATACCAATTTTAATGGTTTTATCTATTCTGATGCTTTGCCAGATCCAGCCTTTGCCAATAATTTAAGTAAAACATTCCCCAATATTGGTGCTGGAGCCTATGTGTTTGGCGATAATTATTACGTCGGATTTTCTGCCCCCAACCTATTAAACTCAAAACATCTCGAAAACAATAGTGGTATTGTGGCCAATGGTGTTGAAGAGATTCATTTTTTTCTAACCGGGGGTTATGTGTTTGAAATGAATGAGAACTTAAAATTAAAACCTGCATTTATGACCAAGGCGGTTTCTGGAGCACCTTTATCCGTTGATCTCACCGCAAACGTGCTGTTCAACAATGTGTTTGAGGTTGGCGCCGGCTATCGGCTTGATGATGCCGTCACAGGGCTTGTGAATTTCAGGGTGAGTCCATCCCTACGGATTGGCTATGCCTATGATCATACCCTATCCAATTTAGGGAGGTTCAATTCAGGATCGCATGAAATTATGATTTTATTTGATATCGATAAATTAGGAACCCAGAAAGGATATGATAAATCGCCAAGATTTTTCTAAAACAATAGCTATGAAAAACGTTTGCCTACTTCTTAGTTTACTTGCTGCCTCATGGACTGTCCATGCGCAAAGACCGAGCATTAAAAGGGCCAACCAACTTTTTGCCCAAAAATCGTATGCCGAAGCCGCAAAAATGTACCAAACCCTTGGGCAGAGTCAGGAGGTACTACAAAATCTGGCAGATTCCTATTATTATAATTCTGAAATGAAATTGGCAAGAACTCCGTATACTGGTCTGTTCACTCACTTCAAGGACAGTTTAAAGCCAGAAGTCTATTTCAGATACGCCCAAGCTTTAAAAGGGGTTAAGGATTATGCCAAAGCCGATGAGATTATGGGTGAATATCTGGGGTATGCTGTTGATACCAAAAAATTCATCAGCAATCTCAACCGATTGGTGCCATATAATTACGAGATCCAATTGATGAACCAAAGTTCACGTACAGGTGATTTTGGGATTGCCTATTATGGAGACAAGGTCGTGTTTTCATCTTACCGAAATCGTAAAAATCCTATCTATGAGTGGAATAATCAGCCGTATTTGGATTTGTATCAGGCGGAGGTTTCCAAAGATAAAAAACTGATCAATATCCAGCCGTTTTCCGAAGCGATCAATACAAAGACCCACGAAAGCAATGCCACATTTACCAGCGATGGCAAAACCATGTACTTTTCAAGAACCAACGAAAAACGTGTCCATATTGGCGAAGAACTCATCGCGACGGTCAAATTGTTTAAGGCCGAATTAGTGGACGGTGAATGGGCCAATATTACCGAACTTCCATTTAGTAGCGACCTCTACTCTACTCAGCATCCTGCGCTCAATCCGGACAATTCACGACTCTATTTTTCGAGTGATATGCCTGGGTCTTTAGGTTCCTTTGATATTTTTTATGTGGATATATTGGAGTTTGGATATGGCCAACCCGTACATTTAGACAAAACGATCAACACCGTACACAGGGAGCAGTTTCCATTTGTTGGCGAGGAAGAAACTCTCTACTTTGCTTCCGATGGTCATGAGGGCATGGGTGGTCTGGACATTTTTGTGAGTAAGATCTTTGATGGGGTTTATTCCAAACCGCTGAATCTTGGCGAAACGATCAACTCAGAAATGGACGATTTTGGCTATCTCCTCAATGAAAAGGACGATACTGGATATTTTGCTTCCAATCGTACCGGTTATGACAATCTGTATGCCTTTACACGTACTGAAAACGAACGGCAATTTACTGTGGAAGGATATGTAATAGATAAAATTTCGAAGAATCTACTTCCAGGGACTACCGTGACCCTATTTGACGATAACGACAATTTAATTAGTCAGATGGTTGTGGGCGAAGATGCCAAATATGTTTTCAATACAGAGCCAAATAAAACCTATGCACTTGAAGGACATCGTGATTTCTATATCCCAACCGTCGAGTTTTTCACCACCAATGATGATGGCAATATCACATTTAATATCGAGCTAGCCATTGAATCTTATGATGATGCCGAAGACATTGTGGTCACCAAGGATGACGGCTATATTTATATAGAATTGGAAAACATTTATTTCGATTTCAACAAGTATGACATCAAACCAGAAGCTGAAAGAATTCTGGACGTTCTGGTCGATCTGTTAAACAAATATCCACGAATGGAAATCCAACTGGGTGCCCATACTGACAATCGCGCTTCCGACCTCTATAACTTACATTTATCACATAACCGCGCCGCTGCTACACTTGAATATTTGGTTAAAAATGGCATTGACAGGAAACGCTTGCGTTCAAAAGGTTTTGGAGAACATTTCCCACTCGTCAATTGTGGTGATAACTGTACTGAAGAAGAGCATTCCATTAATAGACGTTGTGAGTTTTTGATTCTGAAATAGGAGGACGTCGGGAGACGAAAGACAGGTGATCGAAAACTGATTGCCCAGTCTTGAATTGCAGTAACTTAGTTACACTTTGAATCTCGCATCCTTGGCACTGGATTTGAACTTTGATCAAAGATTGATTTTCGAAGCCCGGCAATTAGGGATTTCCTATTGTGGTCTGTAGGCGAAAGTTTAATCTGCCGTCGTGTGCATGAACACCATGCAGATAAGCTCTTATTCCATCGAATGGTACTTTCGTCCATTGTCCAATCAGGGCATCTTTTGCTTTTTAACAAAAAACATCAGGCCCACACCGTGGGTTCGCAAAGCTTGGCGCAAGGAATCTCGGAAAATGGTGTGACCGTCCATTAGGGAGTGGAGCGGGAATTCAAAAAAATAGAATAATGAAGTCGAGCCATGGAGAAATAAGAAACTTGAAATTTAAACGTCAAGCTTCCAACTTTATTCCTTTAATACCAACTTCTCGAAGTATTTATACAAATCGCCTTTGGTAATGACGCCACCTTGTTGGATGAGTTTAAATTTGTCCAAAGCTTTATCCTCTGAATAAGCTTTGCTGGCGGTCAGGAATTCAACCTCATCAGAAAGCAGGTTTTCTCTGAACCATGAAAAACCTTCTGAGGTGGTGAGGTCCACGGTGTCTATAGTTAATTTTATGGCTATCAATTGCATCTCGTTTTCCTTTAAATGGAAGAGATGCATTTGTTGTGGTGAAATATGTTCTAGATAGACCACTTTTTTTAAAACGCCTTCCCAGACCAAATCGCTAAACACATCGAGTTCTTCCTCTGCAACTTCGGGTTTATTGGCTTTAATGTCAGCCCATTCCTCAGCGGTGATGGATTGTGTTGCCAAAAAGTTAATAAATTCTTGATGCAATTCTTCAAATTGTTCCTTAGTGAGTCTTGTATATTTCATAAACATATAATTATTTCATTTCCGCGAAGGCGGAAATCTCTTAACTATCAGGTTGAAAATTGTTAAGTTATTTAGATAAAATATTCTGGCCAAATATCTTACAACGGTAGTTTACTTTGTTATGGTAGATTTCCATTTATGAAAAAAGCCTCATTCCGATAAAGGATTGAGGCTTTTTAAATATTTATTTTGAATATTAAGCTTCTGCAATAACTTCAAAAGTCATATCAACGGTTACGTCTCTGTGAAGTCTGATGACCGCATCATATTGACCTAAACGCTTTATATTACCACCTGTAATGGCGATATACTTTTTGTCAACAGAAATGCCAGCATTGTCCAATGCATTTGCCAAGTCAATATTGGTGATCGAACCAAATATTTTGTCTCCAGCAGTTGCGCCAGCACTCGTTTTAGAAGTTAATTTAATTTCTAAGGCTTTTATGGCCTCAGCTTGCTTTTGAGCTTCTTCAATAATTTGTTTCTCTTTATAGGCACGTTGTTTCAAATTTTCAGCCAATACTTTTTTAGCTGAAACCGTTGCCATTATCGCTAATCCTTGAGGAATTAAATAATTTCTACCATAACCGTTCTTAACCGTTATAACATCGTCTTTAAATCCTAAATTTTCAACGTCTTGTTTTAATATAAGTTCCATAGTTATGTTTTTATTATTTTAATAAATCTGCTACATAAGGTAACAACGCCAAGTGACGTGCTCTCTTAACCGCTACAGATACTTTTCTTTGATATTTTAAAGAGGTTCCCGTTAAACGTCTTGGTAACAATTTACCTTGCTCGTTAACAAAACCCAATAACCAATCGGCGTCTTTATAATCGACATATTTGATACCAGACTTTTGGAAACGACAGTATTTTTTCGTTTTACTTGTGTCAATATTCAATGGTGTCAAATATCTGATTTCACCATCCTTCTTTCCTTTAGCTTGTTGTTCTATTGATGACATAATTACGCTTTTTGTTTAAGTTTAGTTCTTCTTCTCTCAGCCCATGCAATAGCATGTTTGTCCAATTTCACTGTTAAATAACGCATAAAACGCTCGTCACGTCTAAACTCTACTTCTAGTGGATTGATGACTTCACCATCTACAGTGTACTCAAATAAGTGGTAAAAGCCACTTTTTTTGTTTTGGATTGGGTAGGCCAATTTTTTTAGGCCCCAATCTTCCTTGGATATCATCTTCGCTCCTCTAGAAACAAGAAAATCTTCGTATTTCTCTACTGTTTCCTTTATCTGGGTCTCAGATAAAACGGGATTTAAGATGAAAACAGTTTCATAATGATTCATATAATGTATATTTAATAATTAAAAATGGCTGCAAAAATAACTATTATTTATGGTTCTGACAACTATATTTTAAGTAATTTTCAGTCAGATTTCAATCAATTAAAATAATGTTAAATTTCACGCTTTATCGATGTTATTTGGTTTTTGTCCGAATTTTTCGTACTATTGTCGATATCTTAACCTAAATAAATCAAATGTTATGACTTTAAACTGTGTAGTAGTTGATGACTCGGCGATACAACGCTTATCGATTGTAAAGTTAATTGAAAATCATTCATCACTTAACCTTATTGCAGAATATAGTAGCGCACTTGAAACCAAAAACGGTCTAAATACCCATAAAGTAGATCTCATCTTCTTGGATATTGAAATGCCTGTTCTAAATGGTTTTGAGCTACTTGACGTACTCAACAACAAACCTCAAATTATTTTTGTTACTGGTAAAACGGAGTACGCGTTTAAAGCCTTTAACTATGATGCTACAGATTATCTACAAAAACCAATCACTAGAGAGCGTTTTAATACTGCTGTAGATAAAGCTCTTGAACAGCATAAACTGAAACTCGATTTCAATGAAGCTGACGGCGAGCACATCTTTGTTAAAAGCAATCTTAAAAAACGTAAAGTTTATATTAAGGACATCAAATGGATTGAAGCCCTTGGTGACTATGTTAAACTGGTCACTGAAGAGAACAGCCTGGTTGTACTTTCAACCATGAAAGCCTTCGAGCAAGAACTTCCTGAAGGAAAGTTTTTAAGAATCCACAAATCCTACATTGTCAATTTAGACAAGGTAGACCGCTTTAACAGTAAGAATGTTGAAGTTGGTGCTTATGAAATTCCACTGAGTAGGAATAAAAAGACAGAACTTGTGGATGCGTTAAATAATATCTAATCGACAATGGTCCCACCAATCCCAGTGAATTGGGAGGGATTAGTTCGATTACGAAATTTGTTCCAAATTTCTAAACCAATGACGCAAAACACAAGATGAGATCCCACTGAGGAGCGGGATTAGTTCGATTACGAAATTTGTTCCAAATTTCTATAACAAATTAAGCAAAAAGAACAAGAGATCCCGCTAAGGAGCGGGATTAGTTCGATTACGAAATTTGTTCCAAATTTCTATCTCACTAAAAGTTATCGACATTTAGAATCACCCTAACCGACCTAAATTCTTTAATGCCCAAAAAGCTATTGTTAATTTTAACAATGGCTTTTTTAGTTTTTGATAGCGATTGCTGTGGCGGAATCTTAACAAGGATATTCTTGTGAAACTGATTTCTGATCCTTGAAATTGGCGGGAATTCAGGACCTAAGATATGGCTTTTAAACACCTGCCTTAAGCCCGTGGCATACCATTCGGCACCAATATTTACTTTATTGAAGTCCTTGTGCTTTAAGGTAATCTTGATCAACCTGTAAACTGGTGGGTATTTAAAATTATGGCGCTCATCCATCTGCTCCATATACATCTCTGCATAATTATTGGTCGACACTTGGTGTAAAATTCTGTGGTGCGGATTATAGGTTTGAATCAACACCTTTCCCCTTTCGTCCGTACGTCCGGCCCTACCTGCTACTTGCAACATCAATTGAAAACTACGTTCAAGGGCCCTAAAATCAGGGAAATTGAGCATATTATCGGCGTTCATGATGCCCACCAATTTAACATTTCTAAAATCCAGTCCTTTGGTCAGCATTTGTGTACCGACCAAAATATCAATTTCCTTTTGTTCAAATGCCGTAATGATTTTGTCATATCCAAATTTGCCCCTTGTCGTATCCAAATCCATCCGTCCCACTTTGTGTTCTGGAAAAAGCTCCTGGGCTTCTTCCTGTACCTGCTCCGTACCAAATCCTTTGTTGTCCAATTCCACACTGCCACAAGCCATACAGTTTTTGAGCATGGCGGTATAATAGCCACAATAATGACAACGCAACTGATTCTTGTACTGATGAAAGGTCAAACTGACATCGCAATTAGGGCATTGTGGCGCATGACCACAGGTCGTACATTCAACAATAGGAGAAAATCCGCGTCTATTTTGAAACAGAATAATTTGATGTCCCATCCTAAGAGCCTCCGTCATTTCCTCAATCAAGCGGTCGCTGAAATGACCTGTCATCCGCTTGCGTTTTTGCTTGTCCTGAATATCGACCAACTCAATATCTGGCATCAACACGTCATTGAATCGGTGCGTAATTTCCACCAAACCATATTTCCCTTGTTTGACGTTGTAGTAACTTTCCAAACTTGGGGTGGCCGATCCCAACAAGGTTTTGCTTTTAAAAAGTGAGGCCAATACTATGGCTGCGTCACGGGCGTGATATCTTGGTGCAGGATCAAACTGCTTAAAAGAGGTTTCGTGCTCTTCGTCAACAATAACCAAACCGAGATCGTGGAACGGTAAGAAAATGGACGACCGTGCGCCCAACACGATTTGCGCCTTAGGTTGATTCTGCATTACATTGTTCCATAGTTCAAATCTTTCGTGTGATGAATATTTGGAATGATACACAGAAACTTTTCCTCCAAAATAGGTTTCCAACCGGCTGACCAACTGTGAGGTCAAGGCGATTTCAGGGAGTAAATACAACACCTGTTTTCCTTTGGCAATCACCTCTTCAATGAGTTTGACATAGACCTCTGTTTTACCGGAGGAGGTGACACCGTGAAGTAAAGTAATGTTGAATTTTTCAAACGATTGTTGGATTTCTTCGAGTGCTTTCTCTTGATGGGAATTCAAGGTTTTTGAAGCTTCATTTGCCTCTCCTGTATATACTACACGATCTTCCTGGAAATGGTACTCCTCTAAAATCTCCTTATCGATCAAGATTTTGATTATTGCCGAAGAGGCCTCACTCGCGTCCGACAAATCAGAAACCTTGACCGGTTTTTTTGTCTGTGCAGAAATTGAAAACAAGGTCATAATCACGTCTCTTTGCTTTGGCGCCCTGCTTAACTCCTCCAACAAATGTTGTAATTTCTCAGATTCCGAATATTGGGAATTCAACTTGACATACCGCACCAATTTTGGTTTGTATTTTTCATAAACCTCTTCCTGAAGTACAATGGCATCTTTATCCAACAATGAATTGATAACAGGAAACACATTCTTTTTATCGAGAATATTGATCAAATCCTGAAGCTTTAGAGACGACTGGTGGTGAAGCGCCTCATACACCAAGAACTCCTCGTCCTTTAGATCGGTATCGTTGATGATTTTATCATTGTTTTTGGTGATGATGGTTTCGCTCTCCAACAAAAAAGAGTTGGGCAATGCCGCCCTTAGCACATCGCCCAAAGTACAGAGATAATACTCTGCAATCCACTGCCAATGGGTCAGCTGCGTTTGGGTGATGATAGGTGCATCATCCAAGATTTGATGAATTTCCTTGGCTTCATAGGCCATGGGCTGCTGTTGATGGACTTCAAACACCAATGCCGTGTAAATTTTACTTTTACCAAAGGGCACCGCCACCCGCATTCCGGCTTTCAAAAACTCTGATTCAGCCTGGGTGATACTGTAGGTAAAAAGCCGTTCAAGCGGAATGGGAAGTATGACGTCTATAAAATATGGCATAGATTAGGATTGTTCTTCGGCAATTTGTTTTTGACGATTAAATTTCTTTAATAACCTTATGGTAGCATTCAACTCAAATCCCAATAATAGAATATTGGAGTTCAGCCAAAGATAAAATAACAAAATCAATAGGGCGCCAATCGAACCATACAACTCATTATAAGTTGAGAAATAAGTGACATAGATTCCAAATAAATAGGAAAACACAATAATCAAGATGGTTGTCAACAAAGCCCCAGCTGAAAAGAACTTCGAATTCTTACCTTCTCTGGTGCCAAAATAATACAAAGTGGCCGTAGCGATATAGACCATAATCACGAAAAATATATATTTGGCTGCGGCTACCATAAGCAAGCCCTCCTCATAGGTTTCGTAACCCTGCCTATCCATATAGTATAGTACCTTTTGGATGACATAAATTTGAAAATAGCCTATCACCGCAATGGTAATGATCAGCAAAAAAACCAAAATAAGCGCCACAAACATCGAATATAAATATTGTTTTACCACGCTGCGTGTCAGTTGCTGATGGTATGAACTTTCAAATCCCGAAAAAAGAGCACTGATCCCGTTCGCCATTAAAACAATGGACAATAAAAATACTGTTGAAATCAATCCGCCACTTGCTTTAGTATATATATTCTGAAAAATATTGTCGAAAAAGAAATCAGAAGTCTGAGGTGGCAAAACAGAATTCAGAAAACCCTTAAACTCATATTCAAAACCTGCCACGGGAATATAAGGAATAAGGATAATAATGAACAATAGAAAAGGAAATATGGCTGTAAAAAAGCTAAAAGCAATGGCACTCGCCCGGCTGGTTACCGCTCCTTTAATAATCCCCTTACCATAAAGTCTCAGAAAATAATACAAGGTCAGCCCCTCTAAAGCAGGTAGTTTTATTTTTTTTAGGAGTTTGATGAAATATTTTAAAACAGGGATTTTTTCGAGTTTGTCCTCGATTTCATTCTCAATATTATCATCTGTTTGTTCAGACATTTAAACGGCTTTTAAACTCAAGTCCATATTATATACCGAATGCGTCAAAGCTCCAGAAGATATATAATCCACGCCGCATAAAGCATATTCTCTTGCTGTATCCTCATTGATCCCTCCGGAAGATTCGGTTAAGCATTGATCCCCTATCAGGGCAACGGCCTTCTTGGTGTCGGCATAATTAAAATTATCAATCAGAATCCTGTAAACACCATCATTTTCGAGAATTTCCTTTATTTCATCGAGGTTTCTAGCTTCCACAATAATTTTTAAGTCTAAATTATTTTCATTTAGATAGGCTTTTGTCTTGGTAATGGCTTTCGTAATACCGCCTGCAAAATCGATGTGATTATCTTTCAACATGATCATGTCATATAAGGCAAACCGATGATTTTCGCCGCCTCCAATTTTAACCGCCCATTTTTCGAGTGCTCTGATCCCCGGTGTTGTTTTTCGAGTATCCAGTATTTTGGCTCCTGTACCCTCCAACAAATCTACGAAAGTCTTAGTTTTTGTTGCAATCGCACTCATCCGTTGCATCGCATTTAAAACCAATCGTTCTGCTTTAAGAATGGATTGTGATGCGCCCTCAACATAAAACACAATGTCGCCATACTTCACTTCAGCCCCGTCGTCAATCAAGGTTTCTACTTTTAAGTTGTTATCGATATACTCAAAGACACGTTTTGCGAAAGCAACACCCGCAATAACGCCGTCATCTTTGACCAAAAGCTTTGCTTTGCCCTGTGCTGAAGCAGGGATGCAGGCCAGAGAGCTGTGATCGCCATCTCCAACATCTTCTCTAACAGCATTAGCAATGATGCCTTCTATCTCTATATTGAATTGTTCTTGTGAAATCATTTTAGGAATATTTAATGTAAAAATACTAATTGAAAATTGAAATACTCAAATTCCAAAACTGAAATTCCATATCGCTACAAATTTGTAAATTTACGCCATGCAAATAAAACTTTTAGCCATTGGTAAAACCGACAATCCGCAATTGCAGATGCTCATTGACGACTACCAAAAACGCTTGGGATTCTATATTAAATTTGAATTCGAGATCATTCCCGATCTTAAAAAAGTCAAGAATTTAAGCGAAGAACTGCAAAAGCAAAAAGAAGGCGAGCTGATATTGGCCAAGCTTAGCAACACCGATATTCTCATCTTATTGGATGAAAATGGAAAACAATACGATTCCGTCGCCTTTTCCGAATACCTACAAAAACACATGAACTCGGGTATCAAACAATTGGTATTTGTCATTGGTGGACCGTACGGATTTTCGCAAGATGTCTATCATAAAGCAAATGGGAAAATATCATTGTCTAAAATGACATTTTCCCATCAAATGATCCGTTTGTTCATGATTGAACAATTGTATCGTGCCTTTACCATTTTACGGAATGAACCTTATCATCATCGGTAACAGGTAGTTTCTTGTTTCTTGTTTCTTGTTTCTTGTTTCTTGTTTCTTGTTGAAGAAAAAGTTAAAATTCAAAATTTAATGTTTAACTCATAACTCATAACTCTGAACTTACTCCTCTCACCACTAATCCATCATACCTACTTCTAATGCGCCATAAACGTCTGTTTTCTCTTTTTCAGTTGTATTACCAAATCGTTGATTGTTTCTTTTACGGCCATTTCAAAATTTTTCTCATCAGAAGTAGCAAATATTTGCGGTCCTGGTAGACTCAATTTAATATTGCAAATCTTTCCTTTTTCAGGATTGGTACCTTCTTCTTTGAAAAACACATCGGCACTGATGAGCCAATCATATTTTTCAGCCATTTTATTTAATTTTTTAGTAGTATGTTCAGCAAGTGATACGCTATAATCTAAATTTACGAATTGAATGTTAATTGTCATAGTTATTGTTTTTAGGTTATGTGACTAATTTACGGGTTTAAAAAGGAAGAAAAGCTGACAAACATCATAAAATAAGCTTAAAGTTGCTCCATTTTGCCAGGATTCAAAGTTCAAGGTTCAAGACTCAACAAAAATCAACAATTTTTAATCTTCAATCATTCATCACTTTTGAACATCCCTGACTATAGTTGACCGTTATTCGTTATTCGTTATTCAAAAATCTTCAATCTTCGATCACTAATTTTTTTTGGCCTTTTATCTCTATTCTATCGTCTTTTGTCCAACTTTTCTCTACCCTCTACCCTCTACCCTCTACCCTCTACCTTCTACCCTCTATCCTCTACCCCCTACCCTCTAATTTCTATTTTCTATTTCCTCTTTTCTCTTAGGACAAATCAAAATTATTACAGTAATTTTGCCAATTAATATTCTGCCATGCAACTTGTTTTCGCCACCAACAATCCCAACAAACTCCATGAAGTCCAGAGCTTAATTCCAAGTAGCATCACATTATTAAGACTTGAAGACATAGGATGTTATGAAGATGTACCAGAAACCCAAGACACTATTAAAGGCAACGCCATCCAAAAAGCGTCATATATCAAAGAAAAATACGGTTACGATTGTTTCGCCGACGATACCGGCTTGGAAGTGGACGCGCTTGACGGCGCCCCAGGTGTCTTTTCTGCTCGATATGCCGGCGATCAGCGAAATTCAGAAGACAATATCCAAAAACTTCTTGAAAGCCTTAAGCATTCATCCAATAGAAAAGCACAGTTTAAAACTGTTATTGCATTGGAACTTCAAGGCGATCAGCACCAATTTACAGGCATCTGCAAAGGGGAGATTACCAAAAATAAGAGTGGTACTAACGGGTTTGGATATGATCCAATCTTTAAGGCCGAGGGCTATCATAAAACTTTCGCGGAACTCTCTTTGGAAGAGAAAAACCGCATTGGACATCGTGGAATTGCTATAAATCAGCTTGTCAAATTTTTGAACACCTTATAATTTATTACAAATCAATCGCTTAACAATTAGGAATTGTAATAAATTAAATTGTACCTTTGCACCTTGTAAAATTTCCTCAAGGTGAGGATGTGTTACTGGAGGTTTAGGTTTAGTATGTCGATTCGCTTCTGTTGTAACACCAAAAGAACATAATCAAATACTTATTAAATCGAATGAACACATTCCAAGATTTAGGTCTTAATGATGACCTATTACGGGCTATTACTGACATTGGTTTTATTACTCCAAGTGATGTCCAAGCAAAAGCAATTCCAATTTTATTAGAACAAGACACTGATTTAGTGGCTTTAGCACAAACAGGAACAGGTAAAACTGCTGCTTTTGGTTTTCCAATGTTGCAAAAAATCAACATAGAGAGCAGAACAACCCAAGGCTTGATCCTCTCTCCAACTCGTGAACTTTGTTTGCAAATTACCAACGAATTAAAAAATTACGGAAAATACTGCAAAGGCTTTAATGTAGCCGCTATCTATGGTGGTGCAAGCATTAGCGAACAAGCAAGAGAAGTTAAAAGAGGTGCACAAATTATTGTGGCTACTCCAGGCCGAATGAAAGACATGATCAACCGTAATATGGTGGACATTTCTAAAATAGAATATGCCGTACTTGACGAGGCCGATGAAATGTTGAACATGGGTTTTTATGAGGATATCACAGATATTCTTTCCCATTCCCCAAAAGACAAAAACACTTGGTTGTTTTCGGCAACCATGCCAAAAGAGGTCTCAAACATTGCCAAAAAATTCATGAATTCGCCAGTAGAAATCACTGTTGGCAATAAAAATGAAAGCACTAGTCAGGTATCACACGAATATTATTTAGTAAATTCTCGCGATCGTTACCAGGCTTTAAAACGTTTGGCCGACGCACATCCAGATATTTTCTCAGTCATTTTCTGTCGTACCAAACGCGATACACAAAAAGTTGCAGAACAACTTATAGAAGATGGTTATAGTGCAGGTGCCCTACACGGCGATTTAAGCCAGAACCAACGTGATATGGTCATGAATTCTTTTCGTAAGAATCAAATCCAAATGTTGGTGGCTACCGATGTTGCCGCACGTGGAATTGACGTAGACAACATCACCCATGTTATCAACTACCAATTACCAGACGAGATTGAGACCTATACACACCGCTCAGGCAGAACAGGTCGAGCAGGTAAGACGGGAGTTTCAATGGTCATTGTATCAAAAAGTGAGCTGCGCAAGATTAAAACCATTGAGCGTATCATCAATAAAAGTTTTGTCAAAAAAGACATTCCTGATGGAATGGAAATTTGCGAAGTCCAACTCATGTCATTGGCCAATAAAATCCATAAGACAGAAATCAATCCTGAGATTGAGAAGTACCTTACCAGCATTAACGAATTGTTCGAAAACACCTCTAAAGACGAATTAATCAAAAAATTCTTCTCGGTGGAGTTTACGCGATTCTTTAACTATTACAATAAAACGAAAAACTTATCAGTTCCTGAATCTCGCGGTAGTGATAGCGATTCTGGAAGAGACTTTGATCGTGGTTTCAGCAGCAATGGCGATTCTTCACGTTTCTTTATCAATGTTGGTAAAAAAGATGGCTACGATTGGATGAGCCTTAAGGATTTCTTAAAGGAAATTCTGGAACTCGGAAGAGATGATGTCTTTAAAGTAGATGTCAAGGATAGCTTCTCTTTCTTTAATACCGAAAAAGGATTACAAGAAAAGGTATTGGCTTTTTTCAATGACTACAAGCACAATGGCCGATTTGTAAATGTTGAGGTTAGCCAGGACCAAGGCGCAGGCACCAGCAGAAACAAAAGACGTTCTGGCGGTGGTGGCAGACGCTCAGATGGCGATTTCAAGCCTAGACGTTCAGGAGGCGACTTTAAATCTTCAGGTAGAAGAAGTTCAGACGTATCAAGACCAAGACGTTCAGGAGATAGCTCAGGACCGAACAGACGTGAAAGACGTAGTGGTTTAGCAGAAAAATCAGGAGAAGCAAGTTTTTCAAGACCAAGACAGTCGAGAAGATAGCATTTGGGTTGCATGATGGCAGGTCACCAATGACCGATATCGGGCAAGACCAATTTTAAACCTTAAAGATAACGAAGTGGAAAGTTTACATTTTCCACTTCGTTTTTTTTATTTCCATGAGTTTTATAAAAAAAACGAATAAAAAATCATTAGAGCAAGGTTTTCGTCCTGAAGCCCTCTTTTCTTTTTTTCACCAGTTTATCAGCGAGTTACAGAATGCTCGAAGTTTTCATTCGTTCTTCATAACTCCCGCATAGTCGTGGGCTGAACTCCAACATGATCGGAATTCAAAACTCAAACTCTACCTGCCCGTCAGCAGCATTAGCAAAGTCTGTAACTCTGGACTCTAAACCCATAACACTGAACTTCCCCACTATTGAAAGTTAATATTATATCAATTTTCTAATGTTTCAACAGGTTTGTGAGTTTTGTTTCTTATTTTTATCGCATAAATAAACCAATGAGGCACCTACTAATACTTACTGCTTTTTTCTTCATTTCTACATTGATTGTGGCACAAGAACCGACAACCGTTAAGGGTGTCGTTTATAGCACGAGCACGAACGATATATTGGAAAGCGTAAATATTGTCAACTTAAATCAGGTAATTGGCACTTCAACCGACAGTTTAGGGGAATTCGAAATACGGGCAGCAGCAAATGACACCTTACATTTTTCATTTTTGGGTTATAAATCGATTAAAGTTAGGGTGACCAACGACTGGTTGAAATTTGGAGAAACCAGAATTGAAATGACAGAGTTAGCTTTGGCGCTTGAGGAAGTTGTGGTTAATCAGCTACGCCTCACGGGCTATTTGGAGCTTGATATTAAACAAGTGCCGGTTAAAACCAATTACAGATATAGTATTTCTGGACTGTCCACAACCGGATATGAAGCGGGCAACACCGGATCGGTCAATAAGGTCTTAGGTGCTCTTTTCAATCCTGCGGACTTTTTGTATAATATGTTTGGGAAGAAGCCCAGGGAGTTGCAAAAGTTAAAGCAAATGAAAAAGGACGATGAGATCAGAAACCTATTGGCGTCTCGTTTTGATCGTGAAATGCTCATGGTATTGTTAGATGTAGACCGCATTGATCTTGACGAAATTGTGAGCCAGTGCAACTATTCCAGAGAGTTTATCCAAACAGCAAATGACTTGCAAATATTAGATGCCATCAACGAATGTTATGAAGAATACAAAATACTGAGTAGAAGTCAACGCCGCTCTAAGTAGATTTTTTATTCTGATAGTACCGCGCTACAATGGCATCATAACTTTTCAAGGTTTTTGATATCCAATCCATACGTTTTTCCAATTGTTCCTGTTCGGCCAATCTCCAGTCAATATCAGATTGTCGCAACTTGTTGGTGACATCCTGTAAGATAATTGCTGCTGAAACAGAAATATTTAAGCTTTCTGTAAATCCGACCATTGGTATCTTCAGATAACAATCTGCAGCCTCCATTACCTCTTTCGATAAACCCTTGGACTCCATTCCAAAGAAAAAACAAGACTTCCTATGGATATCAAAATCCGAAAGAAGCTGATCGTTTTTATGTGGCGTCGTCGCCACAATTTGATAGCCACTTTCTCTTAAACTATTGATGCAATCGTTAACCGAATGAAATCGCTTTAAATCCACCCACTTTTGTGAGCCCATGGCAATTTCCCGATCGATACGCTTGGTATTGCGCTCTTCCACAATATGCACCTCTTGAACACCAAAAACATCACAACTTCTGAATACAGCACTCGTGTTATGCAATTGGTAAACATCTTCCGTAGCTACCGTAAAGTGTTTCGTCCGATTTGAGATGACACTGTCGAATCGTGCCTTTCGTTCTGGAGTGAGCCGCGATTCTAAATACTTTAAAAGTTCGAGATCAATCATTGAAATAGGTTATATTAGACAAAATAACAAACAAAGATAGCGCGTTCATTGGTTTTGAGCTGATATTTTTTTTAAGGATTTCTATTTATTGCTATCTTGAAAGCTTATCCAGATTTATCAATACCATTTAAATTGCGCAAAAAATAATTTGATCATTAAAAGTTAAAATATGAAACATATTGTTGTACTCACTGGCGCCGGTATGAGTGCCGAAAGCGGAATCAAAACCTTTAGAGATGCTGATGGACTATGGGAAGGCCATGATGTGATGCAGGTTGCAACACCAGAAGGTTTTCAGGACAATCCTGAGTTGGTTCTCGATTTTTACAATCAGAGGAGACGACAGTTGCTGACTGTAAATCCCAACGCCGCACATTATGATTTGGCCTCACTCGAAAAGGATTATAAAGTCTCCATCATCACACAAAATGTAGACGATTTACATGAAAGAGCAGGAAGTTCCAATGTCATCCACCTCCATGGCGAATTGCTAAAAGTCAGAAACGTAATTGATGAACTTAGTTATTTTGAACACCAAGGCGATATTAAATTGGGTGATACCTGTCCCGAGGGACATCAATTAAGACCGCATATTGTGTGGTTTGGAGAAATGGTTCCCATGATGGAAACAGCCATGGAAATTTGTGCCACGGCAGATGTACTGATCATTATTGGAACTTCAATGCAAGTGTATCCTGCAGCGAGCTTAATGCATTATGTGCCTGAAGGGATACCCAACTTTTTTATAGATCCCAAACCCGCAATGAACAGTCGTGGAAATTTAACAGTAATTCCTGAAACTGCAACGAAAGGAGTTAAACAACTTCTTGAATTATTAAAAAATAAGAATTAAAGCAATTTTGGATAGTTTATCAACTTATTGTAAATTAGAGTGTTAATTTTTAAAATGATACATCTATGGCCATGTTTAGCGTTAACCAATACCGTTTTGATCCCTACAAAAACTTTAAATTTAGAGTAAAATGGGATGGACAGTATATTGCTGCCATTACAAAAGTGAGTCCGTTAACCCGCACCACTGCACCATTACAGCATCGGGAAGGTGGCGACCGGAGCAGCTTTAGGCTATCGCCTGGCATAACAACCTTTGAACCAATTACCTTGGAGCGGGGCCTTTCACATGATACTGCGTTTGAAGATTGGGCTAACTTAGTATTTAATTTGGATGGTGATGCCGCTACTTCATTAGCTAAAAACAAAAAAGATATCATAATTGATCTTTTCAATATGCAAGGCAGCCTTGTGATGTCTTATAGAGTCTATCGTTGTTGGGTGTCCGAATACCAAGCTTTACCAGAACTCGATGCCAATGGGGCCTGCACTGCTTTTGAGAAAATTGTCCTGCAACACGAAGGCTGGGAACGTGATCATGAAGTCACGGAACCGACTCAAACATAAACCGTTTACAACGTCATTGATTTATCGAATGAGGCTAAAATGCCCGTTAAAACTCTTCCTCTCACCTATACCGTCTATAAAATGGGCCACGAACCAGTAATCGGTAGCAGGTAATGGGTTGCCCTTATAAGTGCCGTCCCAACCTAATGCGTTCGGTTGGATCCTCGCAAGAAATACACCATAACGATCATAAATTTCAATATAGGATTGTGCTGAAAACTGTCCCTCAAAACCTTTGATGTTCCATCGGTCATTATAACCGTCATTATTTGGTGTAAAGTACTTTGGAAAACCCATCACAGGCACGTCTATTTCAGCAATGCCACAGCCGTTTTTGTCGTTCGCATAAAGTGTGTAAATTCCGGCACTAAGGTTTGTGAAAATCGGCGAATCTTGATATGGACCTTGACTACTTCCTAATGAAAATTCATAATCGCCAATACCCAAAGTACTAGCATCAATAGTAATGCTATTGGCCATGGACAAATCGGAAATAGAAATACTCTCATCAGTAAATCGTGCAGTTTCTGAAGCGTCAACTCGGAATGTTACAGGCGCAGATTCGCAATTATAGATTGAGCTGGCAAAAACCGTATAAGTGCCTCCAGTTGAAACGGTTGCCGTGGTTCCTGTACTGATAATGTCGTTGGCTTCGTTGATCCAGGTATAATTAAAGTTTCCTGTCGGATTTTCAATTGCCAAAACCGCCGGTTCTCCATTTAGACATAGGCCTCCCATTTGATAAATGCTGAATTCTGGCAATGGGTATACAGTTAATTGCAAATGTGGTCCAACGCCAAAACAATCGCCATTATCCGCACTTTGAACCCTCACGTAGATATGTTGGAAAAATGGCTGAGTATTGGTAAATGAGGATGTGTTTGGAATTTCGTTTTGATTCAATTGTGCATCCTCGAAACTGAGATAATAATGGACACTTAAATTTTGACCTGTTGGGAATTGTGCCAAAAACTCATCTTCATTCTCGCTCAAATCGAAGGTATGAAAACCATCGTTAACCCCATCATTATCACAAACCTCCAATTCTTGCAAATAATTTGTCGGAAAGGAGGTTGTGGACACCTGTAGGTGAATAGTCGAAACCACATAACAACCATCAGCATTTTCAACACGTGCATAGATGGTTGAGGCCATCGCGTTATTAAAGGGCAAGCGGTCTAAAGGCAGTAGATTTTCATTGGCATCTTGTTCTGTCAGATGATAACTAATGACTAACCCAGAAGCGTTATTTATATTCAAAAGCACATCAATCTCATTCAAATTAAAGTTCGTCAACCCGTCAGCAATTCCGTCTTCATCACAATTTCTATACGTAATTTCAGCAGGTACTAATGGCAATTCACCAACGCTTATCCCAATTGAGGTGTCAATGGAACAGGCGCCGAAGGTATAATTAAAGATTCGGACATAAATAATCTGACCATTTTGAATGGTGTTAGTAAAGTTAGAAGGATCAGGAATAAGATTCGAATAATTGGGATCAGTATAAAAATTGAAATCAAATTCTGATACAGAACTCCCATTGAGCAAAGCAGGCATATAGGAATATAGATCAAACTCTGTAAACCCATTCGCAGCATCACCATCTGCATCAGAATCGCATTCCATAAAAGTACGAACTGATGAAGGCAGATTGATGGCTTGGAGAGTGGTATTTATCGAAATCTTGGTACTGCCCGAAATATCAATCACCGGATCCCCGGGCATTCCTCCATATTCAACAATATAACCCTTAGGCTGAAAGTCTCCACTGACACTGCCCGTATTGCTCAAATCATTCCAGGAACCGCGTATTCCTACTCCCGGCGCTGTAATATGCGCATAATCCTCTCCATCCAAATTATTTGGTTCCCCCCTATTCCAATTGGCATATTGGCCTGGAGGTGATGAACCATTGGGTCCACCGTTCCAAAATACGGTTCCGGCTTCAGGACCAGTGGCCCATTTCCAAACGCCCTCTACTTCCTCATCGGTACCTCCTATCCATCCTGCACCTGAGGCCTGTTCTCCCGCCAATTGCGCTTCTTCTGGAGAGCCAATGGTGGCCAAATAGCCTTGCAGGCCGTAATAATTTCGGTTGGATGCTGCAACGACAGCCTCTTTCCAAGTAATACCTACAAATGAAATAAATTCATAATAATGTCCTGTTGAAGGCAAATAGTTTGCATTGCCTATGGTAAACGAAAAATACCGATCGCCGGAAATTGACGGTGAATTACTTTCAAACACGACGTTCAAGACAGCGTTTATAAGATCAGGATAAGGTATGAGTGCATTGCCGATGCCTGAAAGTGTGAGTTTACCTTCCGTATTATTCCATGAAGCCGTTAGGTTGGGATGCGAACCGGTCAAAATCAATGTATCCTGATTAATGACATATCCCGTCGATATTTGAATGTACAATTCCGAGATGCCAGGATTGTCAGGATCAGTAATATCAAAGGATGTCACCACTGGAATTTGAGTCAATGGACAGTAAACTTGATCTCCAATGGAATCAATAATGGGTGGACCATTTTGGCACCAATTCATTTGAATACAAAATAACAGAAACGTAAAACAGGACAGCAGGTGCTTTTTAAACAATTTAAAACCTCATTTAATTCTTAGGACCCTAAAAATAGGAATTAAAATAGAATGCACATTGTTGTTTTAGATATTTTAGAGGAATTCCGCGCACTAAATTTTAAGCAAACCCCTAAATCCCCGACCCGCATAGTATGATTGCGCACCATTATGATATATAAAAACGCGGCCAAATCTATAATCGCCAAAAATAGAGCCATCCACTTTACGAATGTCTGAAGGTGTTTTTAACCAACTTGATGTTTTTAAGTCGAAAGGACCAAATTTTTGCAATCTGTGGTAGTCGTCCTCTGTCAAAAGTTCGATACCCATCTGATGAGCCATATCAACCGCTGATGCTTTTGGCGGATGGTTTTTTCTTGATTCCAAGGCTTCGCGGTCATAACATAAGCTTCTTCTTCCTTTTGGACTTTCTTCTGAAAAATCGTAAAAAACGATCTTATCAGCCAAGTCATTCCGTTCCATAACATCAGGTTCACCCCCAGTTCGTTCCATCTCATTGAGTGACCATAGTTTGTGAGGTTGTTTTCTTAAACGCTCTTCAATTGCAGTCCATTTTAAATTAGGATGACGATTTCGATTGGTTTCAAAACGAGTTTTTAAAATCCTGATGAGCCCATCAGATTGGTCTTGGGTCAAGGTGTGTGAGTGTTCCATAATCCAATGCTTTAGAAGAATAACAAAGATAGTTTCAACAAATTAAAACTCAAACTATCTCATCTGTTTTCATCACACAAAAAAAATATTGCAGCGACGTTAACCAAAGCAATTCCAATAAAGACGATCTTCCTTTCGCTCAATACTACTCAATGCTATAATAAAAAGATCAACAACTTACTCAAACGAGGAGATGGAATTTAAACAGTTGGTGTCCTTGGGTCTCTTCTAAAGACTTCAATAAGATCAAAAATAAGAATACAAAAAATCACCCATATAAAACCTGCAATATAGCCACCAGCAATATCGGAGGGAAAGTGTACACCCAGATAAATACGACTAATTCCTATACTCAGAATCAGCATCCCCAAGAGTATGATGATTGGAACTTTCAAAAAGACACTGATTTTGAACCGGTAGAATAGATACATTAAAAAGCCATAAAACGCCATGGCACTCATGGCATGTCCACTGGGATAGCTCAATGTTTCTACAGATACCATATGCTCAATTCCCGGTCTTGCCCGGTCCACAAACCGCTTTAAAATCAAATTGGATATGGCTGAAAGTGCCAAGACCAAAACAATTTGTACCGCATATTTCCAACGCTTATAGACAACTATGGACAATAGGGTAAAGATTCCCAAAACGATGGCATAACCATAGATATCACCAACATGGGTCACAAATATAAAGTATTTGGTAAGCGCAGGTGTACGGTGGGAAATCACAAATTCCGTAATTCTCTGATCATAATCTGCCAGTAAATCTGATTTTAAGGTCTCAGTGAGCTCAACAAATAAATTGATTCCTCCCACTACAACGATAAGCGCAATTACGACCGTGATAATATATGGAAGAGTGACATCGTACTGGTGAAGTTTTTCTCTTAAAAAGGTTCTTAATTTACCAATTAAGAATTTTATAGCTTTTCTCATAGGCATTCTTGTTCAAAATAATTCTCTAAAATATGGATATTGTTGTGGAATTATAGTTCAAAATCTAATTAAAAATTCATGAACAACTGTGCGCAATGAGAAGATTATATAACTGTATCGCGGGAGATATTAGTTTTTTAGATCAATTTCCTTTAGGTTCTCAATTCTATTTCTAACCAAGAAATCGTCAATGGTTTCAAAATGTTCAATGACTCGTTGGTCTTTAAATTCGAATACCTTTTGAGATAGGCCTCGCAAAAAATCCCGGTCGTGAGAGACCAATATCAAGGTGCCGTCAAAGTCCAAAAGCGCTTCTTTTAACACGTCCTTTGATTTTAAATCCAAGTGATTGGTAGGTTCGTCCAGGATCAACAAGTTGACTGGCTCCAACAAGAGTTTTACCATGGCCAATCTTGTTTTTTCTCCACCAGAAAGCACGCTTACTTTTTTGTCAATATCATCGCCTTTAAACATAAACCGACCGAGAATATTCTTGATCTGGGTTCTAATATCACCTTCAGCAACTTCATCTACCGTTTGAAAAATAGTTAAGCCTTCATCCAATAGGGATGCTTGGTTTTGTGCAAAATAGCCTACCTTAACATTGTGGCCCAAATGACACTTTCCTTCCACATCAATTTCACCCATAATGGCTTTGATCATCGTGGACTTCCCTTCACCATTTCGTCCTACAAAAGAAACCTTTTCCCCTCTTGAGATTGACATGTTGGCATTTTTGAATACGATATGATCGCCATAAGATTTTGACAGATCCTTTACCGTTACTGGATAATCGCCTGAGCGTTGTGCCGGCGGAAACCGTAATTTCAAAGCCGATGTATCTATATCGTCAACTTCAATGATCTCCAACTTTTCTAACATCCGTTCTCTGGAATTCACTTGATTAGTTTTAGAGTAAGTGCCTTTAAATCGCTCAATAAAGGCCATATTATCGGCGATAAATCGTTGTTGTTCTTGATAGGCCTTAATTTGGTGTGCCCGACGTTCTTCTCGCAATTGTAAATAGTGGGAATAATTGGCTTTATAATCGTAAATACGCCCCATGGTAACTTCAATTGTCCTATTGGTGATATTGTCAATAAAAGCTTTGTCATGCGAAATCACCATTACGGCATTGGCCTTGTTGATCAAAAAATCCTCAAGCCAGATCACCGATTCAATATCGATATGGTTGGTAGGTTCATCCAGAAGGATAAGATCCGGTTTTTGCAACAGGATTTTAGCCAATTCAATTCGCATTCGGAATCCCCCACTAAACTCGCTGGTCATTCTTGTGAAATCGGCTCGTTTAAAACCTAATCCGATCAATGCTTTTTCAACTTCAGCATCATAATTGACATCTTCCAGAGCATAATATTTTTCACCTAAATCCGATACCTTCTGAATTATCTTCATGTAATCGTCAGAGTCATAATCTGTTCTGGTTTCTAAGGCTGTGTTCAACCGCTCCATTTCATCACGCATTTCAAACACATGGGCAAAAGCTTTGGAAGCCTCCTCAAAAACCGTACAGGCATCTTCAGTGAGTAAATGCTGGGGTAAATAGGCGATAATGGCATCTTTCGGGAAACGTACATGTCCTCTACTCGGTTTTTGCTCACCAGCAATAATCTTCATCATTGTGGATTTACCAGCGCCATTTTTGCCCATTAGGGCTATTTTGTCATTTTCATTAATAGTGAAGGACACCTCACTAAACAAAGTGGTTCCGCCAAATTCTACTGCCAAATTATCGACTGAAATCATAGGTTCAATTTTAACGCTGCAAAACTATACTTTATTTTGGTAACTGTCGTAGTTAATAAATCAAAAAAAGTGTAAGGAATTATAGTTTTCAACCACCTATAAAATGTAACTCTATTGCGAGAAAAGTGTTCCCATTTCATATTTTTATTTCAAAACCATAAAATCCTCAGTATCTTTATCAAAGCCATGAATACACTCACTAAAAAATACATTGAAACCCGCCAACAAACTGTAGCTCTTTGTAAGCCTTTACAGGTGGAAGACTACACTCCACAATCTGCCATTTTCTCAAGTCCTCCAAAGTGGCATATTGCCCATGTCACCTGGTTTTTCGAAGAAATGATTTTAAAAAATCACGTGCCAGATTATAAGGTTTTTAATAAAGATTTCGGCTTTTTATTCAACAGTTATTACAACAGTATTGGTGAACGGATTGAAAGAAACAATAGAGGGTTGTTAACACGTCCAAAAATTGAAACAATTTATGACTTTAGGGCCTATGTCGATAAAGCGATGATTGAATTATTGGAATCGACCTCTGATGAAGACATCATATCCCTGACCATTTTAGGAATCAACCACGAACAGCAACATCAGGAATTATTGGTTTCAGACATCAAATATACCCTATCATTCAATCCTCTGTACCCAAAACTCTACGAGAAAAATTATGTGTCACATTTTAACAATACAGAGGAGTGGTTAACAATTGATGAAGGCATTTATACCATTGGCCATGACAGCAACGATTTTTGTTTTGACAATGAGTTGGGCGTGCATCGCGTGTTTCTGGAGCCGTATGAAATCTCTAGCGGACTCGTAACCTATGGTGATTTTATGGCCTTTATAGATGATGATGGTTATAAAAAACCTGAATATTGGCTGGATGAAGGTTGGTTTTGGATCAATGACAATAAGATAGGATATCCTTTATATTGGAAGAAGGTGAATAACCAATGGCACCATTACACACTATCAGGTTTAGAAACCATAGACAAAAATGCCATATTAACCCATATTTCATTTTATGAAGCGTCGGCATTTGCCCAATGGAAAGGTTGTCGATTGCCAACAGAATTTGAATGGGAAGTTGCTTCAAAACAGCTTAATTGGGGAAGCCATTGGGAATGGACCAATAGCGCCTATCTACCGTATCCAAAATTCAAAACAGCTGAAGGGGCCGTTGGTGAATACAACGGCAAATTTATGATCAATCAAATGGTTTTGAGAGGTGCTTCCAGCGCCACGGCGCCAAACCATAGCCGACACACCTATAGGAATTTCTTCCACCCTCAAGCCCAATGGCAATTTTCAGGAATCAGACTCGCGAGATAAAACATGAACAAAAACTTCCAAAAAGACATCGACCTTGGCTTGAGTGCCTTAAACAAAACATTGCCGTCCAAATATTTCTATGATGAAATTGGTGATGCCCTATTTGTTGAAATCATGAATATGCCAGAATATTATTTGACCAACGCCGAGTTTGATATTTTCAAAAATCAAAATCAACAACTTATCAAAGCACTTAAGCTCGAAAACAACAACTTTTTTGAGCTTGTAGAGCTAGGGGCCGGTGATGGTACAAAAACAAAACAGCTACTGAAAGCTTTGGATGATCAGAATTATAATTTTAAATATGCACCCATTGATATTTCAGAAAATGCACTCATACAATTAAAGGCATCCGTAAACAATGAATTACCAAGAATACAGATCCATCCAAGGCAAGGCGATTATTTTAATGTGTTGGCCGATTTAAAAACTTCGGCACACCCAATAATCGTATTGTTCTTAGGTTCGAATATTGGAAACCTAACCGATGCAAGAGCCAAAGAGTTTATTCAAAAACTTGATGATAATCTAAAAACTGGTGATAAGGTAGTATTGGGCGTGGACTTGATAAAACCGAAATCTGTTGTTTTGCCCGCTTATAATGACGCCCAAGGCATCACCAAACGCTTTAATCTCAATTTATTAACGCGAATTAACAAAGAGTTGGGTGCCGATTTTGATATTGACACCTTTGAGCATCAACCGGAATACAATGAAGAAGAAGGCATTGCCAGAAGCTTTCTGGTAAGTACCAAAGATCAAATCGTTTCGATAAAAAGTTTAGACAAGGCGTTTACGTTTAAAAAGGGCGAAAAAATCCACATGGAAACCAGCAGAAAATATAACGACCTTATTTTGAATGGGATTTTAGATGGGTCTTCACTAAAAATTAGCGATCGATTGACCGATTCACAACAACTTTTTGCGGACTATATTTTGGAGAAACGTTGATAAAAACCTTCTAAGTCATATAAAACCTGCCCTTTTGATTTTAACTTCGGCCATTTTTCTCTTCAATCCACTTGCTCATATATTTTGTAGATTGAAGGATATGGTGTAGTAACATTTGCCCGGTGAAGTTATTATCACGATGTTTTTGCAAATGCTTAATGGTGTCTATAATCGTAGAAAACAATCGATCGTGAAAGATTATCTTATTGAACCGTTCGTTGAGAACCTTAAAACCATTGCACTGCCTTTCCTTCCAAATAGATTTGTTTTGATAAAGCAAAACTGCAGCTTCTGCGAATAATTCTGGTGCGTCTTCAATATATCCATTTGGCTCCAAGGTTCCATACATGCCTTCGGCAGCAATTGTAGTCATCATACAAGGCGTCCCATTTTTCATGGCATCAACCAACTTGCCTTTTAGTCCTGCACCAAAACGCAGTGGTGCTAAACATACTCTGGAGTTTGCCATGACTTCATTAACATCCGATGCAAAACCTTTGATCAAAAACCCATTCTTGACATCATGTAACTGGTTCACCTTTTGCGAGGCGTAGGCCCCATAAATATGCAATTCAATATTGGGAAGTTTCTCTCTGATCAAAGGCCAAACAGTTTCCTTCAGATACAAGATGGAATTATAATTCGGCTCGTGCAAAAAGTTACCGATGCTTATAAAATGTTTACGATTATCGAATTCAGGAAGTCCAGAAATCTCCTGAGCAGCAACTGCATCGAGTTGAAATGGCAGATAAATGAGTAAGTTGTCAGGGATCTTAAATTCATTGTTCAAGATATCCATTTCCACTTCCGAAATGATCAATGATAAATCACAACGGTAAATACTTGCCATCTCACGTTTTGCAAAATCATTAAAAAGATAAGATGCATCAAACGTCTTTCCGTCCTTAAAAGCTTGCTGTCTCCCTTTTCTCAAAGAGTGCAAATCTTCAGTATCAAGGATTCTCAATGCTTCTGGACAGTGCTCCACCACACGCCAACCAAATTGTTCCTCGGTCATAAATCGATCAAAAAGCACAACATCTGGATTAAAGCTTTTTACAAAATGATCAAAACTAGACTGGTTCATCTCTATATTGGCTTGAACTATGCCAATTGCCGACAAGTCAAAAGCATTGTCGCTTTTGGCACAGGCACTCGCAAAAATGATTTCGTAATCCTCTTTTTGAAAAGCTTCAATAAGTTGCATCATCCTGCTCCCGGCCGCAGAACTTTTGGGTTCTGGCCATACATGACCGATGATGAGTAATTTGTTTTTCATGGAGGTATTTCAGATTTAAATTCCAAACACTTAAATTCCAAACCCCAATGAAACTTCAATCAACTGGAATTTGGAATTTGATATATTTGACTTTAGGGTGTTTATTGTGGTTTTGGCTCTAAACTATATTTGAATCTCACTTTTTTACCCCAATCCATAATTGCGGCTATTTGCGTATCGGTCAATTTGGCTTCAGGATGTGCATAAGTGTAAGATTTTAATGGCATTTCTTTCTTTTCGACCAGTTCAATGAGTTCCTTAAATTTATGATCTTTCTTCTTGGTAGAATAGTCGTCCCATGCAGAAATATTAAATTCCTTCTTCCCTTCAGCAATATGGTCTGCCAACCAGTAGTTAACAGGTGTAATCTTATCATACCATGGATATCGGGTAACAGAACTATGGCAATCAAAACAAGTTTCTTTAAGGATATATACTACATCTTCAGGTGGATTGGTGTCTTCTAAAAAAGATTCAAATGATGACACTTCCCCTTGATTTTTTTCAGGCCCAAAAAATTGCGCCACAGCAAATAGCACCAATAATATCAAAAGTATCTTTTTTAAATTTTTCATTTTGATTAATTTTAGGCTTAAAAATAATAAAAACGAGTGACTACCGAGCAACTTTACGCCGAATTAAACCATGTGGACCATTCGCGCGCCAAACGGTTAAAGTATGCTAATTTAATCCTCTCACAACCTGAATTGATCCCAGTCTTATTGAATATTCTCTTTATGGTAGACGATAAAATTTCCTGCAAAGCAGCGTGGGTTTTTGAATTTATATGCAGTGAAAATCTCGAAACCATCATTCCGCATTTAGATCAATTTACAGAAAACATTCATAGCGTACATCTCGATCCAGCCGTCAGACCAGTCGCAAAAGTTTGCGAATATCTGACTAAAGCCTATTACTCAAACTATCAGAATATCTTTCAGAACACTTTGACCAGCACTCATAAGGAAAGAATCATTGAAGCCTGTTTTGATTGGATGATCAATGATGAAAAAATTGCACCAAAAGCCTATTCTATGAATACCCTCTATTTTTTAGGACAAGAATTTGAATGGATCCATCCCGAATTGGCAGTCATTCTGGAACGTGATTTTCAAATGCAAAGTTCGGGTTTCAAGGCTCGAGCGCGGCATATTTTAAAGAAGATAAAGCAATCCTGAAGTTAAAAACACACAGACTAAGCTCAGGGTTTAGTCCCGTTTGAAAATGTCAAAACGACATAAAATCCGATTTCAAATCTACAATCTCTTGACAAACCCACATAATTGGAATACGGATTGGCCTTCCCAGCGGAACAAGCAAGTAAATATTATATGGTAATAAAAACATTTCATAAAACTTATAATCAAACATACTTCGAGCTTCCTGCTCCTAACTTCTAACTTTCTTTACTATCTTTGCAACTTCTTTTTAACTCAACAAAATAACGCAACCAATGTCATTATCATCTTTAAACGCTATTTCTCCCATTGATGGAAGATATAGAAACAAAGTCAATAGCTTAGCCAATTATTTTTCAGAAGAAGCACTCATTAAATATAGGGTTCAGGTTGAAATCGATTATTTTATTGCCTTATGCGAAATACCGTTGCCTCAACTTAAAGATTTTGATAGTTCCAAATTCGACGATCTAAGAGCAATCTATACACAATTCTCGACGGAAGATGCACTTGCCATTAAAGCCATTGAAAAGGTAACCAACCACGATGTTAAGGCGGTTGAATATTTTATTAAAGAGAAATTTGATGCGCTAAATCTACATGCGTACAAAGAATTTATCCATTTTGGCCTGACTTCACAGGATATCAACAACACGGCAGTTCCGCTAAGTATAAAGGAGGCCATGAACGATGTTTACGTCCCAGAATATCTGAAGGTGATCAAAAAGCTAAAAGAGCTTTCTAAAGAATGGGCAAACATTCCAATGTTAGCGCGTACGCACGGGCAACCGGCATCGCCAACACGTTTAGGAAAAGAAATTGAGGTATTTGTAGTGCGTTTGGAGGAGCAGTTCAATTTATTGAATGACATCCCGAGTGCCGCAAAATTTGGTGGAGCTACAGGAAATTTCAATGCACATAAAGTGGCTTATCCTACTATTGATTGGAAAGCATTTGGAACACAATTTGTTCAAGGGAAATTAGGTTTACAACACTCCTTCCCTACTACACAGATTGAACATTATGACCATATGGCAGCGTTATTTGATAATTTAAAGCGCATCAATACTATCCTCATAGATTTAGACAGAGATATGTGGGCTTATGTGTCTATGGATTATTTTAAACAAAAAATAAAAGAAGGCGAAGTTGGCAGTAGTGCCATGCCACACAAAGTCAACCCTATCGATTTTGAAAATAGCGAAGGTAATCTAGGAATCGCCAATGCCATATTTGAACATTTGTCGGCAAAATTACCTATATCACGTTTACAGCGAGATTTAACAGATAGCACCGTATTGAGAAACGTCGGTGTTCCTTTCGGACATACATTAATTGGATTGAAGAGCACGATGACAGGATTGGGCAAATTGGTGTTGAATGAACCGAAATTCCAGGAAGACCTTGAAAATAATTGGGCCGTTGTTGCAGAAGCCATCCAAACGATTTTAAGAAGAGAGGCCTATCCCAACCCTTATGAAGCATTAAAGGGATTGACCCGGACCAATACCAAAATTGATCAAAAATCAATTTCGGATTTCATTAATACTTTAGAGGTATCAGAGGCCATCAAAACAGAATTGAAACAAATCACACCAAGCAATTACACAGGTATTTAAAGATGAACCAAATTGACTTTATCGGACGCATTCTTTCAGGAGCTGTTGGCATTGGTTTTTTAATTGCCGGTATTTTTGACGTGCTCGATTACTTTATAGTGAAGTTTTTATTGTTCGGAACTTTCATTTTTCTTGTGCTCTATATGTTTATTAGATTATATGAAAACGAAAATCACCCAGAACCTTAATCGTTCCTGGGTGATTTTCAATATTGAAAACACATTGTTTTCCAGCAGTGGGTTTAAATACCCTAACTTGCCTTGATTAAAAAGACAATTTTTTGTTCCTTCCTCATAGCATAGGTTTGCTTGCCCGTACCGTTTCTGAGGGTCTTGATTACTGGTTATTTGAAAAACTCAGTAAACTGACTGAGTTGTGAATCGCTAATATTTGCTTTGTCCAATGCAGATGCCAAAGTCATGATTTTATTTGGGTTCATGTCATTTCCCAAGATCCTTACAATGGCAAACCCCCTGTTATCGATATTTCCAAATAGGATGAACTCCTCAACATCATCCTCATCGCCCAAAATCTTGATGCTGAAGGTCCCATCTTCAGGATTACCCCCACGCATCAGCTCTTCGTATTTAGGATTGTCTAAAATAGTTTTCACTTTTGCCATTTCCTCTGCATATTGCATCGTATTGTCAGGGGTAACTTTATAAGCCAACATATTCAATTTTTGGATGGATTTATAAGCGTCCTTTTGGTCTTGGGTCAACTGTTCCTTATCAAGGTTCAACATACTTAAAGGTACATCTATCGAAAGAAAGTTGGGCTGCTCCTGATTGTCAACGTAATAACGTTGTAATGATGGCCCTTGATCGCAACTGTAAAGCGTTGCGACCAAGAGGATCATTCCTGTTAGATTTTTGATTAATGATTTCATAATTATTGTTTTTTACCTTTTCCGGCCTTTTCAAGATGCTCTCCGCCAGGAACATTCATTTTACTCGTGATTTTGGATATCTCTCTCAAATCTACATCACCAATAATGGAGACCAAGATCGTTTCAATCTCTCTCTTTTCACCATTGATTTCAATGTTGGCGTCTTTGGTCAATTCTTTCAATCCACTAATAAACATTAATAGCTCTTTGACATGGTTTTCATCACGTCCTTCCTTGACGTAAAACTTTACCGTTTGGCCACCATCTTTAAAACGCATCAATTCATCCAATTTTGAGCTGCTAATATACTTCTCGGTATCGGCCGATAAACTTGAAGAAATATTTGAATCGCCAGTACTTAGTACTTTGATACTCTGGATTTTTTTGACCATATCCAAAAAGCCTTGGGCTTCCGGATCATCAAGATCCACATCAATAGTGGCAATCATTTTAAACATTTTTTGACTGATCACTCCGGACGTCACGCCCTTCATGGATTCATATTTATCAAAAAAGCTCTGTCCAAAGGATAGCATTGGCGCAATTAAAATGGCCAATAAAACAACTGCTTTTTTGCTCACGTCTCTCTTCTTTTGGAGATATATGCGAAGGTTTTTTAAATTTCTCATAATTTCTTTATTTAATCAGGTTACTTGTTTTTAATTATTCTGTTTGTTGCTTTGTTAAATTCTTTAATATGGATCAGGTTTTCAGCACCTTCGTTCAACTTGGAGGACACTAAAGTTAAAGCTCCTAAATTGTTCGAACCTTTATTGAGTTTAGAAGACACTAAGTTAAAGACCTCCATGGTTTGGTTGTATGCCATTAATTGCTCGTGGCTCAAATCATCCAAAGTTGTTTTCTGATTCATTTGGCTCACTTGAAAATAAGCACCCAACATAAGAACCGCTACGGCTGCGACTGAAATCCACTGGTACACTTTTGTACGTTTAGTCCCGACCGCTTTTGGGAGTAATGGAACGTCTTTGGTAAACTGTTCTTCTTTTGCATGCGAAACGTATTGAAACAAGAGCTTATAAGACTCTAAATGTTCTGGCACATCTTCTTCGGCAAAAAAAGCTCTTATTTCTGCTTCTTCAGCTAAACTTGTTTCAGCATTATCGTATTTTTCTAAAAGTTGTTCTATATTAATTAAGCCCATAGCTGTGTTTTTTAGTCAATTTTTCTCGTATTGTTTTTCTTGCCCTCGATAAGGCAACTCTTACTGCTGTTTCATTCATTTCCAAAACCTTTGCAATCTCATCAAAATCATACTCTTCGATATCTCTGAGCTGCACAATTATCTTTTGCTGTTCTGGCAACTCCTCCATAATCTTAGAAACCCAGTCCACACTATCATTGAGTTCCACTTGCTTTTGCAAAGAGACGTTATGATCCTGATAATTGCTGTGGACAATTTTTAAGTTCTGCGCCTGTTTTGATTTTAATCGGTCCAAACACAAATTCTTGGCCATGGTCATTGAATAAGCTTCCACATTTTTATAATCTTCGATTTTCTCATTGTTGTTCCATAATCTTATTAAGATCTCTTGCGTGGCATCTTCAGCTTCCTCTTTAGAGACCAAAAGCCGTTTGGCAAGTCTATAGACTTTATCCTTAAAAGGCAGTACCAATTTTACAAAATCACTTTGTGTCATTATGGTTAGTTTTATAACAGATGAGTTAAACCTGTTTCTATTCTTACGACGAAAGACTTTCAGTTTTGTTACAAATATTTTTGATTTTACAATAATGTAAGTAAATTTCGAGTTAAATTACCGACCAATTAATTGATAATAAAAAAAAGTCCCATGAAAATTTTAAAATTTGCCCTTTTTGCCCTGGTTGTATTTAGCTTAAACGTGAGCTGTTCTAAAGATAAGGATGATGAAGTCCCGCCTCCAGCAGTCGTCAAGAATGAAATCAATGATTTTATCTGGACAGCTATGAACTTTGCTTATCTCTATAAGGCAGATATTCCAAATTTAGCAGACAATCGGTTTGCTACCGATGAAGCTTATACAAATTATATAAACGGATATTCCGTACCTGAAGAGTTTTTCGAAAGTTTAATTTATCAAAGAGAAGTCGTTGATCGTTTTAGTTTTATAACATCCGACTATGTTGCTTTGGAGCAGCAATTTCAGGGAGTATTTAAAAGCAATGGTCTAGAGTCCAATTACTATTATCAGCCAGGCAGCAACAGTAAGGTGTTCGGAGTTATTAGATTGGTGTTGAACGACAGCGAAGCAAGTGCCGCTGGCCTGAAACGTGGACAGGTTTTTAATGCGATAGATGGAGTTCCAATGACTGTGGACAACTTTAATACGCTCTTAAATCAAGAAACTTACACATTAAATTTTGCCACCTACAACGACAACGGTACATCTACTCCCGATGATGATTTCTTGGAATCAACATCTGAGACCGCTACATTGACCAAAAAACCTTATACCGAGAATCCTGTACATACCACCAAAGTACTGGACATCAATGGTTCGAAAATTGGATATTTAATGTACACTAGTTTTACTAGTAATTTTGATCCTCAGTTAAATGAAGCTTTTGGGGAATTTAAAACTGAAGGCGTTCAACATTTGGTTTTAGATTTAAGATACAATGGTGGTGGATCAGTCAATACCGCATCGCTTTTGGCAAGTATGATCACCGGTCAATTTAATGGTCAGGTTTTTTCCAAGCTTGTTTGGAATGAAAATTTGCAATCAGAAAACACCTCATACACATTCAAGAGCAGTGCACCTGGCGGCGTTGGCACCATTAATTCCCTTAATCTAGATAAAGTCTATGTTTTGACAACAAGCAGAACAGCTTCTGCCAGTGAGTTGATTATCAACGGCCTGTCTGCATATATTGATGTGATTCAAATTGGGGATAGAACTACAGGGAAATCCCAAGCTTCGGTGACCTTATATGACTCGGACAACTTTTCCAAACAAAACGCAAATCCAAGCCATAAATACGCCATTCAACCCTTAGTGGCCGTTTCTGTTAATAAAGATGATGAGCGCGTACCTCCTAACGGATTTTTGAGTGATATGGAGCAATTTAGGATGAGAGAAGCCGTGAACAATCTTGGTATTTTGGGTGATGCCAGCGAACCATTTCTGGCAAAAGCAATAGCTAACATTACCGGAAGTGGACGACCATTTCCAACGGTTGATCAGAATCTGATTCCTTTAAAAGATCATGTTGATACGAAATTGTTAGATAATGAAATGTATATCGATATCCTGGACCATCTGCCAGCATTTCAAAATCTGAGATAAAACCATAAACCAATAAAAAAAGCCGCTGAAATAGCGGCTTTTTTTATTGAATATAGGATTGAAATTATGATTAATCGTTAAAATAAATTCCGCTTGGAATAATTCCCACTTCTTTCGAGTGTTTTAGTGCATTAGTTTCTAAATCAAAACTTTGTAGCGTCCCATTTGAAGTATAGTCACCTGCGTCTACACCGTACAAGACATTATTATGAATGGCCATATAATTAAAATTGACAACTTCAATTTCTGGTGTTGTTGGCAACTCTTCGCTTCCAACTGCTAACTTATAAACTCCTCCATTTAGAGTATAATAAAGCGATTCTCCGTAAGTCAAATTAGATGGGTGCTCATTATCGTCAAACCCAAAAGTTGCTGAAACGGTGTTAGAGCTCGTGTTGATAACATCCAATTGACCGCCTGTTTCATTTTCTGTCCACGCTGGAATTCCTCCAGATAACACATATAAGGATCCTTGGTTATCAAAAACCATTGAATTAGGCACATCGCCAACAGTAATCGTTTCTACCTCATCAGAGTTGGGTTTAATGACTGATATAATATTATTTTGTCCATAGCCACCTTGGTGTGCTACATAAATAGATGTTCCGTTTGTAACAATTCTTTCAGGACCTTCTTCTACTGGAATTGTGCTGGATACGGTATTGGTTTCTAAATTGATAACCGCAACGAAGTCATCTTCCGGATTTGACCCATCGCCCCAGTTGGTGACATAGCCCTTTCCCGATAAAAAAGTGATATATCGCGGATTGCTTAATCCTGAATCTATGGTTGCTACCGATTGAAACGTATATCGATTGACCACTTCAATCTTTTGCGAATTATTGACCACGATGTAAGCCAAATCATCATAAAAGCCAATACTTTGAGCAGTATCTCCTAACAACGTACCGTTTACATTGAAAAACACCTTTTGTTCAGTATAAGAAAAGTCGTCCGATACATAAGTTACAGAGCCATTACCTTGGCCAAAATTTCCTTCGTTTGTAATCAACATGCCATCTTCATAAGCGCCCTGTGGTTCTTGTTGATGGTTATCATCATCACTACTACAAGAGAATGACAAAACGAGCAATGATAATGCTAATACTAAATTGTTTTTAATTTTCATAGTTTAAAATTTGAGAGTTAATTGTAATTGATAATTTCGATTGGGCATTGGACGCAACGCCACATTTTCATAGGTGGTATTATAAAGGTTATTGATAGTAAACTGTAAAATGGAATGGACATTTTTGGAGATTGTATAATTATAGGAAAGTCCCAAATTACCTACATCATACCCATCCAATTGCCCCCCAATAATGTTGACTTCTCCATTAAATAAATGTTGATAGAAGACTTCCATAGCTTTAAAACTGTAGCCGAAGTTTAAATTGGCTTTATGTAACGGCACATAAATAAGCTGCTTGGCATTGGCATCATTTTCAGAAACCGTATAGGAATAACCCGAATTCATATTAAAATGATGATTTCCGATAGTATGTTTAAGAAAAAGTTCCAATTCGCCACCATAACTCGTGACCTTATTAATATTTTGTGGACGAAATAATCCGGTGTTATCCGGCACCCATTGGATCATATCCTTGGTGGTGATATAGTAGGCGTTCAATTTTAGAGCGATGAATTTGGATGAGAATTCCTGTCCCAAATCCACTTGATAAGAGGACTCAGGAAGCAAATCCAAATTACCGCCAGGATTCCAATACAGATCATTAAAAGTGGGTACCCTAAAATTTTTCGAGCCATTTAATTTGAGCGCATAGCTTTCACTAAAACGATATTCGCCATCTACAGAAAACACCATCGGACTTGTAAAATCTGATGTAAAGTCCTTTCTAATGCTCAATCCGTAAATCAGAGGTTCAGAAACCTGATGTCGCCACAATGCGGTTGCGGAAAATGCATTTCTATTCGGATTTGCAAAATCATCGCCGTTTCCTGAATATTTGGCAAACTCAATGATGGTTCGCAAATCAATAGTTTCAGTCAGTTTGATATTGAGATTGTGATTTCCTATAAAACTCTGGACCCGCCCAAAAGAAAAGTGTTCTGCATCCTTATTCTCAAAGTATTTAAATTCTTCAAGAAGATGCACCACCTTCACTTTTGAGGTGTACTGTTTATGAAAATAGCCCCATTCCAACATCGACCTGTAATTGGTATCTTCATATTTACTTTTTGATGGTGCCAGGAGCGTTCCTGAAAAATTACGATCGCCCAAAAAACTTTGGTGGTATAACTTTAAAACATGATGATCATTAAGCAGATAGCCAGCATTGAGATTAAAGCTTAAATTATCGTATTGACCATTTTTATTGGTTTTATCGGTGCCCAAATACTTGTAATCATTTTCTGAATCGACATAAGCAATTCCTGCATTCACCGACCAATTATTTGAACCTGTAGAAAGTCCGTAATTTGCCCGCTTGGTATCAAAACTGCCATAGCTCATTCTGACCGTATGATCGGTGTGTTTCATAAAGGACAAGGTGTTGCTCAAATGCACACTCCCTCCTATGGCACCACTGCCGTATTGCACACTGCCACCACCGCTGCGGATTTCAACAGCCTCATAATTTGAGGTGTTGATGGTATTAAAATCGACTTGTCCGTTTAGTTGGGAATTGATATTAATGCCATTCCAAACCACGGCGGTCTGTGAAGCGTTCGTGCCTCTAAAAGATGGCGATGACACCATGCCATAACCATTTTCCTTAAAGTAGATATTTGAATTGTAGCGAAGCAAATCGGTCAATGACCACGGACTTTTTGTTAAAACAAAATCTTTTAACACCGTTACCTTAAAGCCGGATGCGTAGCGTTTCAACTTCACATCGCTCAAGATGACTTCGTCCAATTTCTGGATGGAATCCAACTGCGCCTGGACAACATTAAAGTTGCCAATACCCAAAACTAATAAAATATAAAGTAGTCGTTTCATAATCTAAAGGCTCTTTACCCGAAAGCCGTTTTAAATGATGAAATTGGCAGGTCTCCTGACTTGCGTCTTCATGTTTGCCTTCCCATTTCGCTAATCGAAACAGTGACTTGAAGTGTAACATGAAGCTTTATAGCTTACAGTTGCGGGAACAGTTTTGGATTTTAACCAAATTCCCTTTTAATTGACATAGATTATTATATCAAACCAAATTCGGTGCAAAAATAATCATTTTAATTGGATAAAGGCCGAAGGCTTAAAATGTTTTTATTCCAGAATCTTCCCGACAGGCAAGTCTCCTATTTCAGTTAATAATCTTACTTTTGAAGTAAAAAATTAAGATTTTGAAGAAAATATCTCTTTTATTACTGTTTTTAATCTTTGTTAACTGTAAAGAAGACAAAGGATTACATCAAAAATCGCAAGCATCAGACAAAGAAATCACATCACTTTCTTATGCTCAAGGATTTTCCATAGAAAACCATCAGGATTTTAAGGTTTTGGAAATCAAGAACCCATGGCCTAAATCGGATAAAACCTATCGTTATGCGCTAGTCAGTAAAGAGATGGCTCCCAAAATCACATTAAATAAGGATGAATTTGATGCGATCTTAATCACTCCGATCCAAAAAATTGTAGTCACCTCCACTACTCACATTCCCGCTTTGGAATTACTAAACGCAGAAAACACCTTGATTGGTTTTCCTGACACGAATTTTATCTCTTCAGAAAAAACAAGAGCTTTAATAGATCAAGGGTTGGTGAGGGAATTGGGTAAAAACGAAAGTATCAACACCGAAGTATTATTGGAACTCAGGCCAGAATTGGTCATTGGTTTTGGAATTGATGGCAACAACAAAACTTTTGACAACATACAAAAAGCAGGTATCTCAGTCATCTATAATGGCGATTGGGTGGAGAAATCGCCTTTGGCCAAAGCCGAATGGATCAAGTTTTTCGGTGTGCTTTACAATAAAGAAAAAGAAGCTGATTCGATTTTTAAGAACATTGAAACCAATTATTTGGACGCCAAAAAGATTGCTCAAAATGTGACCCAAAGGCCGACAGTATTAAGTGGGGCTATGTACAAGGATATTTGGTATTTACCAAGTGGTACCAGCTCTGAAGCTATTTTGTTAAAAGATGCCAATGCCAATTATTTGTGGAGTGACACCACAGACAAAGGCAGCCTATCACTCAATTTTGAGGTTGTTTTTGACAAGGCCAAAGAAGCCGAGATTTGGATTAGCCCTTCTTATTATTCTAGTTTGGAGGCTATCGAAAAAGCTAGTCCCCATTACACCAAGTTTAGAGCATTCCAAAACAAATCGGTCTACTCCTTTGTCAATACCACAGGAAAAACAGGAGGCGTTACCTATTTTGAAATGGGTATGTCACGACCTGATTTGGTTTTAAAGGATTTAATTAAAATTGCCCATCCTGAACTATTAAACGACTATGAGCCTCATTTTTTTGAGCGTTTAAAATAAAAAATAAAATAATTATTCAGACCTGACAGGTTTTAGAAACCTGTCAGGTCTTGAACACATGGAAAAAAAATATACATATCCATTCCTGATACTGATAGCGCTGCTCATCATCTGTTTTTTCGTGAACATTAGTTTGGGATCTGTCTCCATTCCTACAAAGGAAATTTTCAATAGTCTGATCGGTAAAGCCGATAATTACATCATTCAAAATTACCGTTTGCCAAAAGCCTTTACGGCAATTTTGGTCGGATCCGGATTAGGAATCTCAGGCTTGTTGATGCAAACGCTATTTAGAAATCCGTTGGCAGGACCATTTGTTTTGGGTATTAGTTCCGGAGCAAGCTTAGGTGTTGCATTGGTTATTTTGGGTTCAGGTTTTTTTGGCGGTGTTTTTACCACGCTGCTGATCTCCAAATGGAGCGTCGTGATTGCTGCAAGTTTAGGTAGTTTTTTAGTACTATTGGCGGTAATGATCGTATCTTCCAGAGTACGGGACACTATGGCTATCCTTATTATAGGATTGATGTTTGGGAGTATCACCGCTGCCGTGGTTAGTGTCCTTTCTTATTTTAGTTCCGCAGAACAACTTCAACAGTATGTTTTTTGGGGATTTGGTAGTTTGGGTAATCTTTCATGGAGCGAGCTTTTTATTTTCTTTTTAATCTATCTAACAGGAGTTTTGATGACCATTGTTTCAATAAAAGGCTTGAACACCCTGTTATTAGGTGAAAATTATGCTAAAAGCATGGGATTAAATTTAAAACGAAGTAGGCTCGTTATCATCATCGCTACAAGTTTATTGGCAGGGACGATCACAGCTTTTGCAGGGCCGATAGCCTTTATTGGACTCGCCATTCCGCATATGACACGTCAAATTTTTCATACTTCAAACCATAAAACCCTTTTGCCTGCCGTATTTTTATTTGGTGCCATAGTAATGCTTATTTGTGATAGTATTGCACAATTGCCAACAAGCGATTATACACTACCTATTAATGCCATAACCTCATTGGTTGGTGCGCCAGTGGTGATATGGTTGTTGGTGAGAAAGCGAAAGATGTTATTTTAGACGGTCAGATTAGGGATTAGGCATGAGGGATTAGGGGATTAGTAGGCGTTGAGAGGTGAGAGTGAAAGGTAAAAGTTCAGTGAAATTTAGATTTTAAAAGAAAAAGCAATAATAATGAGTATCTTCTATTCAAGATAGAATATCGAAGTTTTGAACATTAAATTCAGACAACAGAAAACAGATAACAGATAACAGATAACAGAATATAGAATATAGAATATAGAATATAGAATATAGAAATTTGAAAAGATAACACACGTGATTACAGCACAACCACATATCGTCCTTGAAACCAAAAACCTATCCATTGGTTATGCTTCCAAAAAGGGAGTTTCTATGGTAGCAGATGCGATTAATATCGTGTTGGAAAAAGGGCAATTGGTAGGTTTAGTGGGTGCCAATGGCATTGGGAAATCCACACTATTACGGACTTTGACCAATGTCCAAAAACCTTTATCGGGTGAGATTTACATCAATTCCAAATCGGTTTTGGATTATGAGCCGGTTGAACTGGCACAACAATTAAGTTTAGTGTTGACCGAGCAGATTGCATCAAAAAACCTTTCCGTTTTTGAATTGGTAGCTTTAGGTCGGCAACCGTACACCAATTGGATGGGAAATTTATCTCAGGAAGATATTACCATCACCAATAAAGCGCTGGCTCAGACCAATATTGAAGCTTTAAAAACTAAAAAATGCTTCGAATTAAGTGATGGTCAACTGCAAAAAGTCATGATTGCACGTGCTTTGGCCCAAGATACCGACTTGATAATTCTTGATGAGCCAACCACCCATCTTGATATGTATCACAAAGCATATATTTTAAAGCTGGTTAAGAAGTTAGCGAAAGATACCGGTAAAACTATTTTATTTTCTTCGCACGAAATTGATTTGGCCATTCAATTATGCGATTCCATGATTGTGATGAAGGAAAACGAAGTGGTTTCTGGCCAACCGTGCCACCTTATTTCGAATGGCACCTTCAATTCTTTATTTCCTAAAGATCTGATTGCTTTTGATGAAAACACGGGAGCGTTTAGAGTCAATTAGTAGTTTTCGGTCGGCAGTATGCAGTATTGAGTTGACAGTTTGACATTAATTATCGACTAATCTCAACTTTATACTTTTACTTCATGCTGCCAACTTCGCGCTTCCAACTTCGTGCTTCCAGCTCCATGCTTCACGCCCAATCTTCCACCATAGCACACCCATCATCTTTGGAAAAAAAATCTATCTTTGATAAAACTGACTTTTTTAAATGAACGACAACATTATCCTTATTATTTCCATTCTCATTTCTGGCGGAATTGGCGCCTATATTGGTATTACCATCACTAAACTTAAAGGTAAAAGCGAACAAAGTACACTTGAAGAACGCATTTTGAATCTTCAGCAGCAACTTCAAGATTCAAGAGTACAGTATGATGTGGAGGTACAGAAAATAGAGCAGAATAATGAAGTCCAAATAAATTCTCTCAAGGAATCTATTGCCAAAATTGAAGAAGATCGTGAGTTCATCCGAAGTGAGAAGGAATTCCTCAATACTGAATTGACGCGAAAAAATGCCGATTTTGAAAATCTATTTACAAAAAATCAAGAACAAAAAGCTGAAGTTGAAAAGCTACAGGAAAAATTTACCATAGAATTTGAAAATTTAGCCAACAAAATCCTTGATGAAAAATCGACCAAATTCACCACTCAAAATAAAGAGAATATAGACGCCATATTAAAACCTTTACAGGAAAAAATTCAACACTTTGAAAAGCGCGTGGAAGAAACCAATAAGGAAGACATCACGAGAAGTGCCGATTTGCGTCGTCAAATCATCGGCTTAAAGGAACTCAATGAGCAAATGAGCAAAGAGACTACTAATTTGACCAAAGCGCTGAAAGGTGATACCAAAATGCAGGGAAATTGGGGAGAATTGGTATTGGAGCGGGTTTTAGAGCGCAGTGGCCTTCAAAAAGACAGTGAGTATTTTGTACAACAGAGCTTTACCACAGAAGAAGGCAAGCGTGTGCTTCCAGATGTGGTCATTTCTTTGCCAGGAGATAAAAAAATGATTGTCGACTCTAAAGTATCTTTAGTGTCTTACGAACGGTATATCAATGAAATTGACGAATCAGAACGTGCAACACATTTGAAAAACCATTTGATATCGGTTAGAAAACGTGTTAGTGAATTGGGCGAAAAAAATTACCACCAACTCTACGATATGGAAAGCCCGGACTTTGTGTTGTTGTTCATCCCCATAGAATCTGCTTTTGCCATCGCCTCCATGGAATATCCAGGCTTATACAACGATGCCTTTGAAAAAAACATTATTATCGTCACGCCTACGACACTACTTGCGGTTTTAAAAACCATTGACAGCATGTGGCAAAACGAAAAACAAAAGGCAAATGCCATCGCCATAGCCACCCAAGCTGGCCGTTTGTATGATTCTTTTGTGAACTTGACGGAAGAATTACTCAAGGTTGGCAATCAGATAGGAACTGTTCAAAAATCTTATGATAGTGCAATGGTCAAATTAACAGGGAAAGGAAATTTGATCAAACGCGTGGAAACCTTGAAAGCCCTTGGTGCAAAAGCAAGCAAACAACAAAACGAACAACTTTTAAAACGGGCCACTGATGACGAATAATATGCAAGAAGATACAAAATTTAAAAAAGTAGATGACTCCCGGATTCTGATTTCCGAATTGATGCTGCCATCCAATTCCAACTTTAATGGAAAAATTCATGGAGGCTATATTCTCAATTTAATGGATCAAATTGCATTTGCCTGCGCTTCAAAACACTCTAAAACCTATTGTGTTACCGCTTCTGTAGATACCGTTGATTTCTTGAATCCGATTGAAATTGGCGAGTTGGTGACCATGAAGGCATCCATCAATTATGTAGGTAATACATCCATGGTAGTCGGAATTCGGGTAGAAGCTGAAAACATTCGAACGGGCGAAATAAAACATTGCAACTCTTCTTACTTTACGATGGTTGCCAAAGACCAGGCTGGAAATTCTGTTGAAGTTCCAGGATTGATCATCACTGATAAACACGAAATCAGGCGTTTTTTGAAGTGCCTAAAACGCACCGAGATGAAACATTTGAGACATGAGGAATTTGAAAAAAGAAATTTTTCACCGCACAACTATTTACATATTTTAGAAGCTTACAAAGTGAAGGTCATGCTCTGATACTTTGTTTATTCCCGAAATAAACAATATATTTGAATATCAATCAAAAAGATGATATTTGTATTTATCATCATAAAACGTGATAATTATACTTATCACAGGAAGAATCGATAAATTTCATTAAACGGCTTATATGACAAGTGTATTAACAGGAGACATCATCAAATCGCGATCCATAAAAAATCCAGAGGTATGGCTTTCTACTTTAAAAAAAGCCTTGACCCTATGCTGTAAAAACTCTTCCAATTGGGAAATTTATAGAGGTGATAGTTTTCAATTGGAGTTGGAAAATGTTGCCGAAAGTCTAAAAGCTGCCATTTACATTAAGGCTTGCATAAAAACCCTCAAAGGCTTGGACGTACGTATTGCCATAGGTATTGGAGAAAAATCATTTACCGGTAAGACCGTTGTAGAGTCCAATGGTCAAGCCTTTCAATTTTCTGGTGAAACTTTAGAAAGCCTGAAAAAAGAGAAAATTAATCTCAAGATCAAAACCACTGATGAGCCATTGAACCATGAACTCAATCTCTACTTTAAGTTAGCCTTGACCATAATGGATCATTGGACAGTGAATTCGGCAGAAATTGTAAAATTATTTATAGAGCAACCAAACGCCTTACAAGAAGAACTTGGTAAACTTATAGGCATCAACCAAAATGCGGTAAGCAGTAGGCAAAAGCGTGCCCATTTAGATCTTATTATGCAGTTGGAAGAGCATTACCGTCAAAAAACTAAACAATTAATGGCATGATTCTTATAAAACTCATACTCGCTCATCTTATTGGGGATTTTTTTCTACAACCAACCTCTTGGATCAAAGAAAAGGAAAGGAAGACGATAAGATCTCCCAAGCTCTATCTCCATGTTTTTATTCATATTATTTTATTGTTTGTTATACTTTGGGATATTTCTAAATGGCCATTAATATTAATCATCGGTGTATCACACTTTATTATTGATGCTTTAAAATTGACCTTGCAAAAGAAGAAAACAAAACGACTCCTATTTTTTGTAGACCAATTTCTGCATCTTCTAGTCATTTTGGTAGTCTATTGGTTGTTTATAGCCAAGGATACAGGTTTAGATCATCTACTGACCGATCATACAATCCTGCTCCTAACTTGCGTATTGTTCTTGACCGTTCCAGTGTCCATCATTATGAAAGCCATCTTTTCAAAATGGAACATTTCAAAAATTATTGAAGGCAATGAATCTCTTAAAGATGCTGGCAAGTATATTGGGATTTTAGAACGTGTTCTGGTATTTGTCTTTGTGATTTTGGATCATTGGGAAGCTGTAGGATTTTTGATAACCGCCAAATCCGTATTTAGGTTTGGAGATCTGAGAGAATCAAAGGAGCGGAAGTTGACCGAATATATTTTAATTGGAACCCTGATAAGTTTTGGGATTGCCATCTTAGTAGGTCTTTTGTATTTGGTGAGTGTACCGTTAATTTCATAAAAAAACCACCAACACTACTGTTGATGGTTATAAAATAAAGTTTTTAAGAAGTTTATTGTTTAATAAAACGTTTGGTTTGCGAACCATTGTCTGACGTAACCCTGACCAAATACACTCCACTGTTCCATTTAGAAACATCAATTGTGGTTGATAGAGTACTTACAGTTTTGGTTAAAACATTTTTCCCCAATACATCAAATACCTGAAGCTTTACATTATTCACACCATTGGGAAGTTGTAGTTCAAATTTAGAACGTCCAGGATTAGGAGTCAATTTAAAGTCACTTAATTCCACATCCTCTTGACTCAAAGTCAATGACTGCATTGAGCCTCCTCGCGTACTATAATCGTGTCGGGACATTGAATAGCCATTACCAATTGCCCAAACAAAATCCAACGAACTATCAGAAGTTGAAAACACATAATCATCGTCATGCCCCGTGTCCAGAACTCTCGTGCCTATCACGGTACGCTGACCATCCGCGAGTATGTTTGATACCAAGGTCCAATCTTGATTAACGTCAATTTCCGGCACCTGTCCTGTTCCTAAAAATTTTCTATCAGACAACTGAAAATCTTGTGCAGGCGTATCAACGTCATCATAAAAAATGACGACATCCCCACCAGAACCCATTGATCGGACGCCAAATCCAAATCCCAAATACCGATTGTCAGGACCGCTTAGGGTTAGAGTTACCAGAGTGCTCGTAACATCCACTTTTGCAGTAAAAAGGACATCATCTACATTATAAAGCTCCATTGTTCCCGTAGAATAGGTTTGAGCAAAAGCATAAGAGGTTAATAAAATGCCCAATAAGGCCAAAGTAGTTTTTTTCATATTTTATTTCTTTTCAAAAGATTAATAATGATTTGGTTTTGAGTCATTTTACCATAATCCAAGGCGGAATTTCCTCTTTTATCCTTGAAAGACACATCTGCATTAGCATCCAACAGTAGTTTTATAACAGCTTCGTTCCTGTTCAAAATAGCATAATGTAATGCTGATGTTCCATTAGCATCCGCAATATTAGGATCTGCATTCATGGCCAACAAGGCCTCCACAATGGCTACATCGTCCTTAAAAACGGCTGCCATCAATGGTGTACCCATCTTACTGGTTCCATTAATATCCTTGACCCGTTCAATTAAAAAAACTGCCACTTCCCTATTCCCATTATAACAAGCCAGAATTAATGGTAAATATCCTGAATTTTCAACTGTGTTAATGGTGTCTGCATTTATCGCCATCAAGGCCTTTACATCATTTACCGAGCCAGAACGTGCTACTTCAAAAATATTCTTTTGGGAATGTCCCACAAGCGACAAAAGAAAGAACATTAAAAAAGAAATGCATTTTATATTCATTAAATAAATTTCATTAGCAAGAGAGCTAAATTACAATTTATTAATAAAACATAGAATGCATTTCAACGAATAAATTCGCTAATGACTTGTTATTTACTCAAATACATCTTACGTCTCAAGTACAAATCATAAAATTGATCATCTTTTAAACTGTCAATAAATAGGATGCTTTCTCCAGTACTTTTCATTTCTGGCCCTAATTGTTTGTTGACCGTTGGAAATTTATTGAAGGAAAATACGGGTTGCTTAACGGCAAAACCTTCCAATCGCGGATTGAAGTTAAAGTCTGTAACCTTTTTCTCTCCCAACATGACTTTAGTCGCATAATTGACATAAGGTTCCTGATAGGCCTTCGCTATAAAAGGCACGGTTCTAGATGCTCTTGGATTGGCCTCAATGATATAAACGATATCATCTTTAATTGCAAACTGTACGTTGATCAGTCCCACTGTATTTAATGCCAAGGCTATTTTTTTAGTGTGATCTTTTATTTGTTGCAATACAAATTCGCCCAAATTAAAAGGTGGCAATGTGGCATTACTATCGCCTGAGTGAACACCACAAGGCTCAATATGCTCCATTATTCCAATGATGTACACATTTTCGCCATCACAAATAGCATCCGCCTCCGCCTCAATGGCACCATCCAAATAACGGTCTAAAAGCAATTGGTTATTGGGCATTTTTCTGAGTAGATTCACCACATGCTCTTCCAAGTCCTTCCTGTTGATGACAATTTTCATGCCCTGACCTCCGAGAACATAAGAAGGTCTTACCAAAATTGGAAAATCGAGCACATCTGAAATTGCCAAAGCTTCATCAGCTGTTGTAGCCACGTCGAATTCTGGATAAGGAATATTGTTTTCTTTCAACAGTTTAGAAAAACTACCTCTATCTTCAGCTAAATCAAGCGATTTGTAGTTTGTTCCAATGATTTTGATTCCATAACGATCCAACTTTTCGGCCAATTTCAACGCCGTTTGTCCACCCAATTGCACAATGACACCTTCTGGTTTCTCGTGGCGAATGATGTCGTAAATATGTTCCCAAAATACCGGTTCAAAATAGAGCTTATCAGAAATGTCAAAATCTGTTGAAACCGTTTCTGGATTACAGTTGATCATAATGGTCTCATATCCACATTCCGAAGCAGCCATAACGCCGTGCACACAACAATAATCAAACTCAATACCTTGTCCAATTCGATTAGGACCTGACCCTAAAACAATAATCTTTTTCTTATCAGACACTACACTTTCATTGGCAGAGATCTGCGTCCCATCTGAAGATTCAACATTGTTTTCGAATGTCGAATAATAATAAGGTGTTTGTGCTTTAAACTCGGCAGCACAGGTATCTACCAACTTATAGATGCGCTTTATATTCAGTTCATCACGTTTATTATAGACTTGACTTTCCAAACAATTCAACATGTGGGCAATCTGTCTATCGCCATAGCCCTTCTGTTTGGCTTCCAACAACAAATCGTGTTCAATGGTGTCAATAGTGTAGGTTGAGATCTCCTTTTCAAGATGGTACAACTCCTCATATTGCTTTAAGAACCACATATCAATTTTCGTGATTTTATGGATACGGCTCAACGGAATACCCAATTGAATGGCATCATAAATAACAAACACTCGATCCCAACTGGCATGTTCAAGCTTATCAAGAATTTGATCATAGTTTTTATAGCCTTTTCCATCAGCACCAAGTCCGTTGCGTTTTATTTCTAACGACTGAGTGGCTTTGTGAAGTGCTTCCTGGAACGAGCGGCCAATAGCCATCACCTCTCCAACCGACTTCATTTGAAGGCCTAAGGTACGGTCTGCACCTTCAAATTTATCAAAGTTCCAACGTGGGATTTTTACGACCACATAATCCAATGTCGGCTCAAATAAAGCAGAGGTTGATTTTGTTATCTGGTTGGTCAATTCGTCCAGATTATAGCCAATGGCCAATTTTGAAGCAATTTTCGCAATTGGATACCCCGTTGCCTTACTCGCCAACGCCGAAGAACGGGAAACCCGCGGATTGATTTCAATGGCAATAATATCTTCATTTTCATCTGGGCTCACTGCAAACTGAACATTACATCCACCGGCAAAGTCGCCAATACTACGCATCATAAGGATGGCCATATCTCGCATTCGCTGAAAAGCGGTATCGGACAAGGTCATTGCTGGCGCCACTGTAATGGAATCTCCTGTATGGATGCCCATCGGATCCATATTTTCAATGGTACAAATAATGACCACATTATCATTTTTATCGCGCAACAACTCTAACTCATACTCTTTCCATCCAATCAAAGCTTTGTCGATCATGACTTCGTGAATAGGCGAAACTTCAAGTCCACGAGTCAGTAATGCGTCAAATTGATCTTCTGTATGAACAAAGGACGCACCCTCTCCACCAAGCGTGAAGGAGGCTCTAATAACTAAAGGAAAACCAAACTCCTGTGCAATCTCTTTACCTTCCAAATAAGAAGTCGCCGTTGCCTGAGGGGCCATAGCTACTCCTATTTTTAGCATTAACTCTCTGAATTCCTCACGGTCTTCCGTAATATTAATGGCATTGATATCAACTCCAATCAATTTGACATTAAAATCCTTCCAAATGCCTTTCTCATCCGCCTCAATACACAAATTCAAGGCCGTTTGGCCACCCATGGTTGGCAAAACAGCATCAATCTGAGGGTGCTCCTTTAAGATTGTAATTAGCGATTTTGTAGTTAGCGGCAATAAATACACATGATCAGCCATGGTTGGGTCTGTCATGATTGTGGCTGGGTTTGAATTGATGAGAATGGTTTCTATACCATCCTCCCTAAGCGATCTTAAAGCCTGGGTACCAGCATAATCGAACTCGCAAGCTTGTCCGATAACAATTGGCCCCGAGCCGATAATTAATACAGATTTAATGTCTTTGTTTCTTGGCATTGTGTTGAGTTATTTTTCAGTGTTCAGTGTTCAGTGTTCTAAAGATTTTTGAAAATTCAGGTACCTATTTTCAAATTTTGATGTTGACAATGGTTTATATTTTTACCCGTACAAAATTACGTATGAATTTGGTACAAAAAAAGGCGTTACACCTAAGTAACACCTTTTAATATTAACAAATGTTAACCATTGTCAATCTTTATTTTTTATGTCTTGTTTCTGAAGATACAGATAGTTTTTTTCTTCCTTTAGCTCTTCTACGTGCAAGAACCTTTCTTCCATTAGCAGACGCCATTCTTTCTCTAAAACCGTGTTTGTTTACTCTCTTTCTTTTCGATGGTTGAAACGTTCTTTTGCTCATTGTTTTATATCTTTAAAATAATCTTGTATTGTCTAAAATTCCGTCTTGATACTTTCTCCAAAACTGCGGGCAAATATACAAAGACTTTTTACTTTGGCAAATCTAAAATTAAAATATTTTTTTGAAATTTTCATCCTGCAGTTTAAGTTTCAAAATGACGGCCAATTTATGTGAAAGTTCGACTTTAATAAGATAGAATATATCAATGCCAACTTAAAAAAAATTAGTTTCTTTGTGATTTGAAAAAGGACACTATAATACGTCATATGAAAAGCTTTTCCATTTTGCTATTTTTTCTTTCATCTTTGGGTGTGGTTGCGCAGCAAATGCTTCAATATGACCTTAAAGTGAATGATACGTTTCAAGTCGAACAACAGGCCAAACAACATATCATACAAGATATTAATGGGGTGGATCAGATTATTGACAACCATTTAAAAAGCGCTATGCAGTTTAAGGTTGTCAAAGTAGAAAACGACATCATCACTATGGAAATGACCTTTAAGCATTTAAAAATGACCATGAGCTCTCCAGAACTTGGTGAACTTCTCAACGCAGATACGGCGCTTAAGGATGACGCTGACCTTACCTCAAAAATGTTTAGGGGCACCTTAAATATTCCTGTAACTATGATCATGGAAAGATCAGGAAAAATCCAATCCATTTCTGGGGGTGAACAACTTATTGCTTCCATGTTCAAAGCTGCAGATATTACTGATAAGGCTACCATTGACGCTAACAAAGCACAATTTGAAAAACAATTTGGCAGCGCAGCACTCTCCAATAGTTTTGAGCAAATGACCTATTTCTTGCCTGCCAAGATCGTAACTATTAACGATACTTGGGATAATGTTTATCAAGGTGATTTGCAAGCCAAAAACAAATGGACCTTAACATCATATGACGACAACACTTACACAGTTTCTGGAAATGCAGACACTACGATGTCCAATATGGATGATAACGTCATAATGGTGCTAACCGGAACCCAAAAAACAACCATTAATGCCAACTCAAAAACAGGCTTGTTTAAGGAGATAACTGTTGAAGGCATTTATAGTGGTGACACTCAGGTCAATGCTCAAAACATGACCATACCAACAAAAATAACATCTACTATTACTTATAAAATATTAAATTAACCATGTATAATAAAAACATAAAACTCGTTATAACAGCTTTAATCATAGCTTATGCCGTATATCAATTCACTGAGGGATATATCGGAAATGGCATCATGTTTATTTTATTATCTACAATTTTTGTATTTCTATATTTTAAGAATGAATTTATTCTGTTGGCATTTTTAAGATTAAGAAAACAGGATTTTGTTGGTGCCAAAAAGTGGTTGGACATGATCAAAAATCCTTCTAGTGCCCTAGTGAAAAAGCAAGAAGGTTATTACAATTACCTTCATGGCATTATGGTCTCACAAACCAATATGAATGAAGCCGAAAAATATTTTAAAAAGGCAATCAGCTTCGGGCTGACAATGGATCACGATATGGCTATGGCAAAATTGAATTTGGCGGGAATTGCCTTTAGCAAAAGACGTCCGCAAGAAGCCAAAATGTTATTGAAAGAAGCACAAAAGCTGGATAAACGCAACATGCTTGCAGATCAAATTAAGATGATGAAGGACAGTATGAAAAAGGCACAAATGCCCAATCAGCATTACGGTGGAAATAGACAAGGGAGACGGCGCTAAATCCCTTGTGCTAAAAGCTCATGGCAAGAGCATCATATCATTATCTAGTAGATGAAATCTCAGGCACTTCCGTTGGAAGTGCTTTTTTAATGGCAATCAACAGTGTTTTTCAATCAGTTATCGAGAAGTTTTGAGAATGACCTGAATAAAACCTAAGTTGCACATTCTTTAAAAAACCCTCACGCCTATGGTCCTTAAAAGACTACTCACTCTTTTATTCTTTGCTTATATTCCTCTGCTCCTTGCTCAAGAGGAAAAAGTGTATTTTGATGACGCGCTTTCCCAACATTTAAGAAAGTACAACAACAAATCAGATTTGGCCATTAAAAATCAAATGCCACCACATGAGGTCGATGCCATATTTGATACGCTCATAAACACTCATTTAAGGAGTACGTATATTTCTGATTTAAAGCTCAAAAAGGTGTCGGGTGAAACACTGTATACCGAAAATATTGACAAACCCTTTCTTCTGATCACAAAAAATTCCGCAATCATCCAAACCGAAGAGGAAATAAAAACAATCAATGCCATAGCCAACGAGTATTACGGAAAGGTGGACATTATAATTTTATATTGGAACAGCAGAGATATTGCCAAAAGAGAAGCTCGCCAATACAATAAAAATGTTACCGTAGTCTACGCTGATGAACGCCATAATAATTTTAACAAAGCGCTTTCAGCATTAAAACATTCCTTTGGTGTACCTGCATGTTTTTATATCAATCAAGACAAGCAGATTTCTGATATTGATAGAAAATTCTTCTTAAAAAATGTGAATACACTAAGCAAAGAACTGTTTGAAGAAAAGGCCCACAGAGGTATTTCTGAGTTGTTGGCAAGTCAAATTGACACAGCTCAACACAATACTCCAAAAAATCATCGTTAGAAAAAGACCTCAGATTAGAGTAAGGGTGCCCATAGGCGGCAATAGGATTCTTTCAGCTTTTCGATCCTTGGCCTTTTTAGCCACCTTTCTTGATCAATGGCTTCGCTTTCTTTGAGATCCTCGAAGAAATGTGATTTCAGCTCCAAACTTTTTTCTTTGTTGTAGATCATCGCATTGATTTCAAAATTGATATTGAAGCTTCTATAATCCATATTGGTGGTCCCCACCGTACAAAATACATCATCAATCACAATGGTTTTGGCATGTATAAAACCCTTACAATATCGATAAATTTTAATATTGGCCTCTAATAACGACTCAATATAGGAATTAGTCGCATATTTGGCAGTCCAAGAATCAGATTCCTTAGGAATAAGCAATCGCACATCAACCCCGCTTTTTGAAGCCACCTGTAATGCGGTAATGATCTGTTCGTTGGGAATGAAATAAGGTGTGGTCAAATAGACATATTTTTCAGAGGTAACAATGGCCGTAAAAATCACCTCCATGATATTGGCCCAATCTGTATCAGGCCCACTGGCAGCAATTTGCATTGCCACGCACTCCTCGCAATGATCTCTTGGAAAGAAGTCTTCTTCTATGTCAACCTTCTCATTGGAAACGAATTCCCAGGTCATCAGGAAATGAATTTGCAAGGATTTCACAGATTCTCCGGTAATCCTTAAATGAGTATCTCGCCAAAAGATATCAGAATCGGCATAATTGACATAAGTATCAGACACATTGATACCGCCTATATACCCTATTATCCCATCAATGATCACAATTTTACGATGGTTTCTGTAATTCATTTTTCCCGTAAAGCCTGGAAAAAGAACTGGCATAAACGGATGCCATTCCACACCGCTTTCCACCATCCTGTTCTTGTTTTTCCTTGAAATACTACTCCCTACATCGTCAATACTCAATCTTACCTTAACCCCTTCTTTTGCTTTATCACAAAGAATATCAATAACCTGCATTCCAATCTTATCATCACGTAAAATGTAATATTCCATGTGAATGTGTTTCTTCGCTTTTTTTAAATCGGCCAGAAGCAATTTGAATTTATTTTCTCCGTTTTTAATGATTTTTACATCATTATAAATCGTTAAAGGCGCGTTCTGACTACTGTGAAGAAGTTTTACAAGTTTTATTTTCTCATCCAGAAGATCATCCTTCAACTCTCTGACCTCCTCTTTATCAGGCTTTAAACGTTCGCTGACATCTGCAATTATTTTTCGATTGAGAATGTGTTTTCTATTGAAGATTTTATTTTTACGATATTCCTGACCGAATAGGTAATAGACGACAAGACCAAAAAATGGAAAAAAAACCAAAACGATAATATAGGATATCGTTTTGGTTGGATTAATATTTTTAGTGAGCACCGTAAATGCAGCCAAAATCACCAAGAGATAATTTATAGCTATTAGGATGATCCATATATTACTTGAGAGGATTTCAAGCATCAATTGTTGGAATAATATCCCTTTTCAGGAATTTCTATGACGTATTTTTTTCCAGATCTATTGTTCAAACGGGTTTCCCTAAGCCAAGGATTATGAATTTTAAGAACTTTATAGTTGATTCCATATTCTTGGGCAAATAGGGCGAAATCAGACACTTCTTTATCTACTACAACATTAAAGGTGGGGATGTTGGCATAGAGATCATCCTCATCAAAATTGAATCCGTAAGTTTTAGGATTGGTCATAATCTCCTTCAGAGCCACAATTCTGAACATATAACGTCCTGTTTCTTCTCCCAACAACAAATCATAATAATCAGTTACACCTTGTTCTTTAAGACGTCTTGATATTCCTGCATTTCCGGCATTATAGGCTGCAGCAGCCAAAGTCCAAGATCCTAAATTCCTTTTAGACTGTAGAAGATATTTACAAGCTACTTCAGTAGATTTTTCCAGATGGTAACGTTCATCGACATTATCATTGACCTCTAAACCATTTTCCCTCGCGGTAGCTGGCATGATCTGCCAAATACCTCTTGCGCCTGCTGGAGAAACCGCATTGGTCAACCCGCTCTCTATGACCGCCAAATACTTAAAGTCGTCAGGAATACCATGCTTTTTCAAGATAGGCTCAATAACAGGAAAATACTTTTGGGCACGTTTGAACATCAAAAGCGCGTTTGATTGCCAATAAGTATTGACCAAAAGCTCCCTATCCATTCGCTCATAAACATCTGGAATTGACAATGGCAATGGTTCATCCGCAAAATTAAGGTCTTCAGGAATTTTTAAAGCATGGATATTATAACCATTGTCCATTTTTTGCTCAACTTTTATATCCTTATCTACAGGTGTCTGAACAGCAAATATGAACAATCCCGAAATACTGATAAGTCCCACAACCGCTAATAAATTCTTAATAATTTTCATTTTTCAAGTTTTTTATAAATGTAAAAAATAATTCAACAATATTCACTTAGAGCCTGTTATTAATTCAGGAAGATGTTTATTAAACCACTTGTATTTTGTAACAATCATAATATGCGTTCCTCCTTTCACAACAATACAATCTCCTTCACATGAATGGGTAAAAATAGCATCTTTGTCTCCATGTATATAAATGGCATCCTTATTCGATTTTTCTTGGTCCCATAGCAACATTTCTTTAATGGCCCAATCCAAATACCGCTTATCATTTACAGCCAGATAAGTTTTGTAAAGATCAATACGTTTGGAAATAGTCTCGTTGAAGGCATACTTTTTCAGAACGTCCAAATTTGATAACAATTGCGTTGGGACATATTTATAGGCTTTAATGAACTTTGCAAGCTTCATTCGTTTAGGGAGTTCATGTCGTGATTTGACACTGCTTACCACAATCAATTTCCTTACGGTCATATATTTGCTCATTTCCTGTACCAAAATCCCACCAAAGGAGACTCCCAAAAGAACTGGGTTTTCATGATCAATCTTTTGAATCATACGTTTGGCATAACTTTCCAAACTTTCGTTTTCTTCAGGAATCATCCATTCCAACCAATAAATTTTAAACTGGTCTTCAGGTAATTTGATTCGTTCAAATATAGTTGGTTTCGCCGCCATTCCTGGCATAAGATAAACAGGTATAATGTTTTTCTCCATTTGAAATTATAAATCTTTGTACAAACTCCTTTAACCAAGTGTTGACGAAAAATACTCGTTCAAAGCTGCTGTAAACATTTACATCTTAAGTATTTAACATTCAAGAAATCGATTGCTAAGGTTATTTTTCGTAAATTTGCGTTGCAAAGCTATATAAAAATGTAGTGACCACCCCTTCCAGCCCAATGAAATAAAATTAAATATATAATTATGATTGATGCAGCAGAATTAGTTGACAATGACTTCTTACGTCAATTTGAGCTTAAAATTGAAGATGATTTGGCAAAAATCGAATACTCTCTTCAAGACCGTAAAATTTTTCTGACCAAAATATGTATTCCTGAGAGTATTTCCTCAGAGAAATTTGAAACAGAATTTTTAACCTTGGTATTTGAAAGTATTTCTGAACGAAATATTAGCGTTGTACCAACGAGTCCAGAAATCGCTAAATTTGTGAGGAGGAACAGGAAATACCAAAAGATGCTTCCAGTAGGCATCAGAATCTAAAATTAAAAATCCGAAGTTTAACCTTCGGTTTTTTTTTACCCTTTCTTTGTATACACCAACGTCAGATCTTTATTTTCAATCACTTCAGTCAATGCTTCGTTGTAGATCTTAATAGCATCCTTGTAAATAACGGTCAGTTGCTTGTTGGCTACAACTCCCACTATACTATTAAATTCAACATTCCCATTACTGTCGTACGAATAATCCGTGGCATAGCCAATTCGTCCTTCAGCACAAATTTCTTCAACTAAATAAACATCAGAGGTGCCATCTTTCAAGCGGATAATAATTTGGGGACTGAACGTATCTTCAGAGATTACGATGCCGTCCTTGTCAAAACTTAATATCTCATTGACATTGCAAGAGGTTTGATCCAAGAGATTTGTAGTGAAGTGCTTACTATCCTTTAACTGAATAGGGATACCGACGGTCCAAGTGGTCAATTCCCACCCGCCAATTAATGGGTTTTTTACAACCTGTTTTGAACTGCTCAATAATATAAAAAAGGTGAAAGTAAAAAAAAGTAGGCGTATTGAAGTTTTCATTTCAAGTTATTAGATTAGGGATCAACTTCGAAATTATCGATAAACGTTGATTATCTAAAAAAAAAAGGATAAATAACCTAAAAGACGGATAAAAAACACTTTAACCCGTTGATTTAGACAATTTAGTGAGCAAGAACTGGGATAAATTCAAACCTTACAATGCCATCGGAATCAATCTTAGTGAGTTCAACTTGATGAAGGGTGTTTACAAGTTCTGGGTTCCATGGGGTTTTCACCTTGACATAGTTTTCCGTAAATCCATGGATATATCCTTCTTTGTTTTCGCCTTCAAACAGAACGGTTCTTGTGCTTCCCAATTGGCTTTCGTAAAATGCACGACGTTTTTTAACCGATAATCCCCTTAGCATTTTACTCCGTTTCATTCTCACATTTTTGGAAACTACGCCATCCATTACGGCCGCTTCAGTATTATCACGTTCAGAATACGTAAACACGTGCAAATAAGAAATATCTAAGCCATTTAGAAAGTTATAGGTTTCTAAAAAGTGGCCATCCGTCTCTCCAGGAAAACCAACGATTACGTCAACACCTATACAAGCATCTGGCATGACTTCTCTAATTTTTGAAACGCGATCTATATAAAGCTCTTTCATATAACGACGTTTCATTTTTTTAAGAATGTCGTTACTGCCACTTTGTAAAGGAATATGGAAATGTGGCACAAAGGCTCTCGATTTAGCTACCAAATCAATGGTTTCATTCTTGAGCAAGTTTGGTTCAATAGATGAAATTCTTAAGCGTTCAATACCTTCCACCTTATCTAATTCAGTAACCAAATCCAGGAAGGTATGCTCATGTTTTTTATTGCCAAATTCCCCTTTCCCATAATCGCCAATATTCACTCCAGTCAATACAATTTCCTTGATATTTTGACTGGCAATCTCTTTAGCGTTCTCAATAACACTTTCCATAGTATCACTTCGCGAGATACCTCGAGCCAAAGGAATAGTGCAATAAGTACATTTATAGTCACAGCCATCTTGGACCTTTAAAAAAGCGCGTGTTCTATCGCCTATGGAATAACTTCCCACGTAAAAATCGGCCTCCTCAATTTCACACGAATGCACCTCTCCCATATCATTTTTTGAAAGGTCATTTAAATAATCAGTAATCTTGAATTTCTCTGTCGCTCCAAGTACTAAATCCACACCATTGACATCTGCCAACTCATGAGGTTTTAGCTGGGCATAACATCCCACCGCTGCCACAAAGGCCTTTGGATTGACTTTCTGCGCTTGCTTTACGATAGATTTGAAACGTTTATCGGCATTTTCTGTAACAGAACATGTATTGATCACATAAATATCAGCCACTTCATTAAATTCTACCCGATCAAAGCCCTCGTTTACAAAAGTTCTTGCAATCGTCGAGGTTTCTGAAAAATTCAGTTTGCACCCTAAAGTATAAAACGCTACTTTTTTTCTCATAATTCAGTTTTCATTTTCTAAAAATAGACGCTTCTTCCATTGAAAAATCTCTACTTTCAAAAGTAAAATACAAATTTAACCTGTTTTTGGATTTTGAAGCGCAAAGTTACGCAATTGTTTGAAAGTAATTTACATATCACGGAATTAGTAAAGAGAATTGTAAAAGCAGATATCAGTACTTTGGATAAAGTAATGGCGATTAAAAGAGCATATGGCCATTTATTCTCATCCAATAAAACAAAACAGGAAACTATCTAAAGCTATCATAATCTGGAATGAGCTACACTGTCCCAAGAGTACAAGGCCTCAAATGATAAATATTCTTTTAACTTCAACTTAGAGCGTCGAGAATAGAACCCAAAGATCCTGCTAAAAAGTGGGATTAGTTAAACTGTCAATTTTCAATCCATGGCTCCCCCATATTTAAAAATTGAGTTTTATTAATTTAATCCCTTCTGAATTTCCTAGTAATCTCAAAGATATGGTTCATAATATCTTTGTCAAGCTCGCAGAACTCTATTTCACGTCTGGACATTACCTTTTTGGCCACATCAAAGGCCTTATTTGTTTGGTAGGTCGTAAATCCAGCTGCGCCTCCCCAACTAAAACTTGGTATAAAATTGCGCGGGTACCCACTTCCAAAGATGTTTGCACTAACGCCAATTACTGTTCCTGTATTGAACATGGTGTTAATGCCACATTTACTATGATCACCCATCATAAGGCCACAAAATTGTAGTCCGGTTCTTCCAAAGCTTTCAGTAGTATAATCCCATATTTTCACCTCAGCATAATTGTTTTTAAGGTTGGAATTATTGGTATCAGCTCCCAAATTGCACCATTCGCCTATTACCGAATTTCCCAAAAAACCTTCGTGTCCCTTATTGGCATGAGAAAACAAAACCGAATTATTGACTTCGCCTCCTATCTTAGAATAAGGTCCTACTGTAGTGGGTCCATAAACCTTTGCTCCCATTTTGACAATAGAGTGTTCACAAAGCGCAAATGGTCCTCTAATCATGGCGCCTTCCATGATCTCGGCATCTTTGCCAATATAAATTGGCCCCTTAGCAGCATTAAGGGTGGCAAATTCCATTACAGCACCTTCCTCGATAAAAATGTTATGTGGGGCTATAATATTATTGGTGGCAGAGATAGGTTGTGAATCCCTTCCGTTGGTAATCAATTCAAAATCCTCCTGAATGGCCTCACCATTTTTGGCAAAAATATCCCAAACATGCTCTAACTTAATGGCTTGGCCATCATATTCAATGGCATCAAACGTATTAAAATCAATATCCTCCTGAGCATCCTTCGTGAAGAATGCGATCACATCTTCATCCTGAAAAATGGCTTGATTCTCTTTAAGGTTCTCCACCAATTGCACCAACTCATTATTGGGCAGATAAGAAGCGTTGATCATGATGTTTTCTTCCATTTCCACCATTGGATATTTTTCCGAAAGATAATCTTCAGTTATAGTGGTAGTGGTATAGCCTAAATGCATTTCCCATTTTTCCCGTACGGTCAAAATACCTATTCTGAGATCAGCCACTGGGCGTGTATAGGTAAAAGGAAGTAGATTATCTCTATAAGGACCGTCAAAAAGGATGTAGTTCATTTATTAAAATAAAAGTTAATTAGCAATCAAATAGCAAATATTATAAACGGTAGATTCTCAACCTAAGAGAAGAAATGCCTCTCCCAAATATGGCAACTATTTCGATTTCGAAAATTTCAAGGCTCAAAAGTAGTGTATTTATAGAAAACAAAAAAGCCTCCAGAAAATATCTGAAGGCTTTTGCTATTTTGGACACTAAAATTACTTTTTGAATTTAGCGTATTTGCTTTTAAATTTATCAATACGACCAGCAGTATCTACCAACTTGGATTTACCAGTGTAGAACGGGTGAGATGTTCTTGAAATCTCCATCTTTACAAGTGGATACTCAACACCATCAACGTCAATAGTTTCATTTGTATCAGCTGTAGATTTAGTTAAAAACACGTCTTCATTCGACATGTCCTTAAATGCTACAAGTCTATAATTTTCTGGATGTATACCTTTTTTCATCTCTAAATACTTTATAATCGTTCAATTTTTGAAAGTGCAAATTTAAGTAATTTTTACAAATGCGCAATAGATTTAGTTTAAATTTTCACTTTTAACTTTGGATTGGATATTGCCTTTATATTTCCTTGGCAAAAGTAACTCTTTTAAATCGCAAGATTACACACTTAACCAAAAATAGTTTGTAACGTTTTTCTATATTTGCTTACTAACTAATATATAAACTAATTAAACCAATTATTATGGATATCATGGAAACACAAAAATTTCCTCCAGGGAAATTCGCCATTAACTACGGTGTGATCTTAGGGCTTGTTATGGTCCTTATCTCAGTCTTTACTTACGTAACAGGATTAGCTATAGAAGGTGCACAATGGCCTACGGCCATTTACTATCTTATCTTTCCTATTGTCATTTTTTATGCAATTTCGCAGTATAAAAAACGAAATGCCAATCTTTTAAGCTTGAGTGATGCTCTTAAAGTAGGTGTTTTGATTGGTGTGATAAGCGCCATTGTTTTCGTGATCTATTCTCTAATATTTAATTATATCATAGATCCTGATTTTATTAACCAAATGATGGATGTAGCCAAAGATAAAATGCTTGAAGACAATCCGGAAATGACCCAAGAAATGATTGATCAAGGAATGAAGTTTGTTGAAATGTTTGCCAATCCTTGGTTAATGGGAGCTTTTTGGGTGGCTATGAGTGGACTTTTCGCTCTTATTTATTCGCTTATTGGCGGTTTGGTAATGAAAAAAGAATAGTATCATTTACAAGTAAATTTGTACTTTTGACTCATTACAACTTGAAACATCTTAAATGAACATATCAGTAGTTATACCACTACTCAACGAAAAGGAATCGTTAACTGAATTATATGATTGGATTGCAAAAGTTATGCAGTCCAATCATTTTTCTTATGAAATTATCTTTATTGATGATGGCAGTACTGATGGTTCATGGAAAGTCATAAAAAAATTATCCGAGAAAGATCCTAACGTAAAGGGCATTCGCTTTATACGGAATTTCGGAAAATCACAAGCACTTCATGCGGGATTTGAAAAGGCGCAAGGTGATGTGGTCATTACCATGGATGCCGATTTGCAGGATAGCCCAGACGAAATCCCAGAACTTTATGATATGATCGTCAAAGACCATTACGACCTGGTTTCAGGTTGGAAGAAAAAACGCTATGATTCTGTGGTTTCAAAAAATCTACCCTCCAAGCTGTTCAATTGGGCGGCACGGAGCACCTCAGGAGTCAAACTGAACGATTTTAACTGTGGACTCAAAGCATACAACCATAAAGTTGTAAAAAATATTGACGTACATGGCGAAATGCACCGTTACATTCCAGTGTTGGCCAAAAACGCTGGATTTTCAAATATCGGAGAAAAAGTCGTGCATCATCAAGCCCGAAAATACGGCACTACGAAATTCGGAATGAACCGATTTATTCATGGTTTTCTCGATTTATTGACTATTTGGTTTATCTCGCGTTTTGCGAGACGTCCCATGCATCTGTTTGGTGCCCTGGGTGCCATCATGTTGGTCATTGGATTAGGTTTTACACTTTATCTAGGCATTGACAAACTCTTTTTAAATACTACCGGCCGACTGATTACCGATCGCCCTCAATTCTATATCGCGCTATCCACGATGATTATTGGAACTCAATTTTTCATTGCTGGCTTTTTGGGTGAAATCATTTTACGCAACAAAGACGATAGAAAACGTTATCTTGTTCATGATGAATTGAATTTTTGACCCATTAAATTAATAGTCTTTAATCAATCAACATTTGCTTAATTGCCTATTTTTGTAATATTAACTTTAATCATACCGCCATGATCCACATTGAACCAAAAATTTTAGAACGCATCAACACTTGGCTAACACCAACTTTTGATAAAGAAACACAAGATAAAATCAAGGACAGTATTGCTTTTCACCCTAAGGAAATTCAAGAAGCATTTTATAAGGATTTAGAATTTGGAACGGGTGGCATGCGTGGCATAATGGGTGTAGGCACCAATCGTATCAATAAATATACTCTTGGACGAAACACACAGGGCCTGAGCAATTACTTGCATGAGCAGTTTCCAAATGAAACGCCTAAGGTGGTGATTGCTTATGATTGCCGACATAACAGTAAAACCTTGGCCAAGGTTGTGGCCGACGTGTTTTCAGCAAACGACATTCAAGTTTTTTTGTTTGAAGATCTGCGCACCACTCCTGAATTATCTTTTTCAGTAAGACATTTGGGCTGTCATTGTGGGATTGTTTTGACAGCTTCCCATAATCCTCCAGAATACAACGGTTTTAAAGTGTATTGGCAAGATGGTGGACAATTGGTACCCCCTCAAGATGCAGCCATAGTGGATGAAATCAACAGTTTGGAGTATTCCGAGATTAATTTTAAATCTAAGGACAAATTCATAAAAATCATTGGCAAGGAAGTAGATGACGCTTTTATAGACGCTTCGGTAAAAAACGGAAACTATACCACCCAAAAAGCCAAAGACGACATCACCGTTGTTTTTACCTCGCTTCATGGAACTTCTATTGTCACAATCCCTGAAACGCTCCAACGCGCAGGTTATAAAAATGTTCATATTGTCAAAGAACAAGCGGTTCCAGATGGCGGCTTCCCAACGGTACAATCTCCAAACCCTGAAGAGCCTGAGGCTTTGAAAATGGCTTTGGAACTTGCAGAAAAAGTGAATGCGGATATTGTGATTGGGACAGACCCTGACTGTGATCGTTTAGGAGTTGCGGTGAGAGATTTAAACGGCAAATTAATCCTACTTAATGGCAATCAAGCCATGTTGGTAATGACCGATTTCTTGTTAAAACAATGGAAGAAACAAGGCAAACTCGATGGCAATGAGTTTGTAGGCTCTACCATAGTTTCCACGCCAATGGTGGAGGTCTTAACAAAATCCTACGGTGTTGAATACAAAGAAGGCTTGACTGGATTTAAATGGATTGCCAAAATGATCAAAGATTTTCCTGAGCTCGACTTTATTGGAGGTGGTGAGGAAAGTTTTGGATTTATGGTGGGCGATTTTGTACGAGATAAGGACGCAGTGACCTCTACCCTATTGGCCTGCGAGATAGAAGCTCAAGCAAAGGCCGATGGCAGCTCATTTTATGAAACCCTATTACAATTGTACGTCACCCATGGACTATATAAAGAACATCTGGTTTCAATTACCAAAAAAGGCAGAGAGGGCGCCCAAGAAATCAAGCAAATGATGATTGACGCCAGAGAGAACCCATTTATGGAAATCAACGGATCCAAAGTGATAAGAATTGAGGATTACCAAACTTCAAAAGCAAAAAACTTTATCACCAATAAAGAGGAAGCTATTGATATTCCAAAATCAAACGTCATTATATACTATACCGAAGATGGCAGCAAAATAGCCTTGAGACCAAGTGGTACTGAACCTAAAATTAAGTTTTATATGAGCGTTAATGCGCCTTTGTCTTCTATTGAAGCCTACGCTTCTGTGGATAGCCAGTTGCAGAAAAAAATTGATGCCATTCTAAAAGACATGAAACTCAGCTAAATGGAGTATTTAAAGAAGTTTTATCGGTTTATTATTCCGTATAAAAAATATGCTTACCTCAACATTTTTTTCAACATCCTCTATGCGCTTTTTAGCACACTTTCATTTGTTGCTCTAATTCCTGTATTTAAGGTTATTTTTAGCGATCAACGGGAGACAGTAGTTAAACCTACATTTGAAGGGTTGGGGAGCATAAAAAGTTTTGTGGAAAATTACCTAAACTTTTTTATAGCCGATAAAATAGAGAGGTATGGCGATTTTAAAGTCCTCATGCTCATGGTTGGAGTCATCATCAGTATGTTTCTACTTAAAAATCTCTTTAATTATCTGGCCATGTATTATATCACTTTTTTGAGAAATGGCGTTTTAAAGGATATCCGGAATGTACTCTTCGATAAAATCGTCAGTCTGCCTCTTGCTTTCTATTCTGAAAAAACCAAAGGCGATACCATCTCTCGGGTCAGCGCAGATGTGGATGAGGTCAAAAATTCGTTTTTAGCCGTATTGGAAATGATTGTCAGAGAGCCTCTGACCATTTTATTTTCATTGATTGCGATGCTGATCTTGAGTGCTAAACTGACCTTATTTGTTTTTGTTTTTATTCCAATATCAGGATTCATCATTTCCAAAGTCGGAAAATCGCTCAAAAAAGGATCATTGAAAGTACAACAGGAACAAGGAACCTTCTTATCGATTCTTGAAGAAACCATGTCGGGACTTCGTATTATCAAAGCTTTCGACGTAGAACATGTGTTTGCCAAGAAGTTTGAAGACTCTAATGAACGCTACTATAAATATTCAAACGCACTATTGAACCGTCAAAACCTAGCGTCGCCCATCAGCGAATTTTTAGGAATTATCGTCATTGGGATACTTTTGGTCTATGGTGGATTTTTGGTTTTTATAGACAATTCCATGGATCCGAGTTTCTTTATAGGCTATATTACACTTGCCTATAATATTTTAACCCCTGCAAAAGCCATCGCCAAGGCAAGTTATGGGGTCAAAAAAGGAAATGGTGCGGCCAATCGGATTCTGGAATTTCTGGAATCTGAGAACACCATTAAGGAAATTGAAAATCCAGTAATTAAAAATGAATTTGAATCCAATATTAGTATCGATAATATTTCTTTCAAATACGACGACCAATTAGTGCTTAAAAACTTCAATCTGAACGTTCCCAAAGGAAAAACCGTGGCGCTTGTTGGACAATCAGGAAGTGGAAAAAGCACTATCGCCAATTTGATCACCCGGTTTTATGATGTCACTGAAGGCTCCATTTCTATTGATGATATTGATATTAAAAACCTATCCCAGTCTTCCCTAAGAGGCATGCTTGGGGTCGTATCACAAGATTCCATTCTTTTCAATGACACCATTAGCAACAATATTAAAATTGGTAAGCAGGACGCAAGCGATAAAGAAGTCATTGATGCCTTAAAAATTGCCAACGCCTGGGAATTTGTAAAAGACCTACCCGGTGGAATTCACTCCAATATAGGTGATTCTGGAAATAAACTATCCGGAGGTCAAAAGCAACGCTTAAGTATTGCCCGAGCGGTCCTTAAAAATCCTCCGATCATGATTCTTGATGAAGCCACATCAGCTTTAGACACAGAAAGTGAGCGTCTGGTCCAATCTGCCCTAGAAAATATGATGCGAAATAGAACTTCCATTGTCATAGCCCATAGATTATCAACGATTCAGAATGCCGATGAAATTGTAGTCATGCAAAAGGGAGAAATTGTTGAGCAAGGCAAACACAATGATCTCATGGCAAAAGATGGCGTGTACAAAATGCTGGTAGAGATGCAGAGTTTCGAGTAAGACAATCAATTATTAAAACTAAAAGTCGGCTCGTAATGGAGCTTTTAAGTGGGTTTGATCTCCAATCTGTTTCAGCCTTCGTCAGATGGATATTGATGAATGAGCTTAACTAAATAAACCATTCTATGGTTTGGAAATGCTAGTTTTATAATGGTCGACTGAAAGTCTGCTTCGTGAAATAGTTGGAAAAGAATATGAGAAAAACATATATTCATTCGTGAATTCGTGGCCAATACATCTTTAGAAACTAAAGTAGCTGAAATGAATCCGATAGCTATCGGGACAACCATCTGTTTTAAATGCGGAGTTTTGCTCCTTTTCAAAACAGTGTTTTACTAATAAGAAAAGGATGCCACTACCAATGCGCATCCTTTTCATTTTACTGTCAGTGCTTGGGTCGACACTGACGATTAAGTAGGTTAGTTAATGTAAATTTATTGCTTTTAATATTACTAAACAAGAAAAAAATGCAATTCGTCGATAAATTTTACTTTTAATCGATATAAATTAATGTAACCTGTTGATTATCAGTAAAATTATTTTTAAAAAAAATTAAAATAAATATATTAAACTTTTCCTACCTTCAACAGTCCTATTAAAAAACATTTTTGTGCATAACGAAAAAGAGCTCATTTTAAGATTAACCTCCGAAGCAACCAAAGACTCTGCTTTTAAGGAGTTACTTCAGTTATATAAGGAGCGGCTCTATTGGCATATTCGGAAAATTGTCGTGAGCCACGATGATACGGATGACATCTTACAGAACACCTTTATCAAGGTATATAAAAACATCCATAGTTTTAAAGGCGAGAGTAAGTTATTCTCTTGGATATACCGCATTGCGACGAATGAGGCGTTTACGCATCTAAAACGAAATTCAAAATTAAGGAGTGTTGACAACGAGGAGTTACAGGATCAAACCATTGATAATCTTGAAGCCGATGTATATTTTGAAGGTAGTGAGATTCAATTGAAATTACAAAAGGCCATTGCAACACTACCCGAAAAACAAAAATTAGTTTTTAATATGCGCTATTTTGATGATTTAAAATACTCCGATATGTCAGAGATTTTGGAAACCAGTGAAGGGGCACTAAAGGCCTCCTATCACATTGCCGTCAAAAAAATAGAGGCCTATTTAACAAACGATTAAACCTTTTGCAAAATAAAAAGTCATAGTAATAGCATGAAGAAAAGTCAGTTACATAATATAAATGAGACAGGGTTTACAACCCCTGATTCTTATTTCGATACTTTTGATCAGCGTCTGCTTAAAAAGCTGGAGGTTCAAAAGGAGATGGCTTCTATGTCAGATCCTGGTTACATCGTACCGGAAAATTACTTTGAAGATTTTGATGCTAGATTACAGGCCCGTCTTAAAAATGAAGAAAAACCAAAAGTCATATCGCTTATATCATGGCGAAATACAGCCTACATTTCAGGTGTTGCTGCTATTTTGGTGTTGATGCTTACGGTATTTTTTAGACCTAATGATCCTTTATCTATCAATCAAGTTGAAACGGCTTCGATTGAAGATTATCTGAATAATGAAAACCTCAACATCGATGATATTGCATCACTTTTAAATGAAGACGATCTTAACTTCGACAACTTTGTGTCTAATACACTTACGGAAGAGTCCTTAGAAAACTACCTCCTTAACAATGCTTCTATTGAAGATTTAATATTTGGAAAATGAAAAAAATAACGTTTATATTTTTGGTGATTTTGACTTCTTGGTCAACATTCTCACAGAACTCAGATAAAAGAGAAAGAATAAAAGCGCTTAAAGTCGCGTTTATTACTGAGCGTTTGGCCTTGACCCAAACCGAAGCCCAAAAATTTTGGCCTATTTACAACGCCTATGAAACTGAAAAAGATAATCAACGAAGACTTGGTTATGAAAAGCGCAAACAGATTTCGGAAAACATCACTGAAGCAGAAGCCAGAGTTGCACTGAATGATCTCATAAAATTTGAAAGAAACAGAGAGAATTTGAGAATCGATTTTATTGAATCTCTATTGAAGCAAAATGTATTGCCTGCAAGAAAAATTCTTCAGTTGAGAACGGCTGAGGAGGAATTTAACCGAAAGATGCTCCAGGAGTACAGGAAACGTCATGGCGATCAACATGGAAAACAATAAACTCAGAGTTTTAAATTCAATTAAAAAATCTCGAATTCCAATCATTTAGACTTGGAATTTGGGATTTTTATTTATTGGGATTTCTTTTGTTTTATTGAAATTTCAAACGTGCTATTCTCCCCTTGCCCGCAGCATAGGCCACACTATCATTTAAAAATCGGAGGGTATAAAATCCTTCATCGCTTAAATGGGTCCAAGTGCTACCAGAATCCGAAGAATAGTCAATACCCTTAAAACCTATAGTTACAAGCTTCTTCCCATTAGCATTTGGAATATATTGCACGCAACTTCGATATCCCGGTTCTACCCCATCACCCACCAATTGCCAGGTTTTTCCACCATCTGATGTTCTCATCTTATTGGCCTTTGTTCCATCTGGTTTTGTATAGTCGCCACCAATGGCAAAACCATTAGTTTCATCATAAAAATCAACGGAATATGTGCCTGTCGTGTTTTCACCATTGATCATTGGCGTTTCAAAAATCTCCCAAGACTTGCCTTTATCACCAGAAAATAATATTCTACTCGTTTTCCCACCAGTAGCTACCCAAGTCTTGTTGCCTACGATAGCAATATTGGTATTGCTTGCTGCAAACGCAGCCTCACCTTCCATGCTTTTCGGCAAGACTTCACAAGGAAGTTTATTCCAAGTTTCGCCACCATCTCGGGTGATGATGATACTCATACATCCATCAATAGGGTCTCCTATGGCAATACCCTCTTCTGAATTCCAAAAGCTCAAGGCATCATAAAACACCTTTTCATGTTCCTCTTTATATACCACTTCCATTTCACCGTTCTCGCCTGTCTTAAATAATAATGCAGGATTCTCTACACTTAGCATGAAAAAATCATTGGATGTCCTTGCCACCGCTCTAAATTGCAGATTTAAAGTGTCATAATTTTGGGTTGCCGTTGCCCATTCTTCTGTTTGAGGGTTATACAATCCAAAAACGCCGTTGTTAGCGGCAAAAGCCAAACTTTTGTCCGAAGCAACATCAATCGCTCTGATACTTAAGATACTGTCTTTAAAAATCTCTTCAATCTCAACTGAGGAGATATCAGGCTTTATAGGTGTTTCTTTTTGTTTACAAGATAAAATTGTTGTTAACAATAATAGACTGGTCAATATTCGCATGGTCTCATTTTTTGCCGAAAGATAATCGATTTAGAATCAAAAATATAAAATAGTCGCGCAGTCGTAGCATTTTAACGTAACTTTGCAGTCGCAATTTTTATAGAAAAGCTTGCAGTCGTTCAATCTAACGACAAACAATTAACAAAATTAAACAATGAGATTACACAGAAATATATCTTTTGCAGTTATAGATGGACTGATGTTGATATTTAATGAGGGCCAATATGCGGATAAGGTCATCCAGCAACTTTTAAAACGTGACAAACGTTGGGGTGCCCGGGATCGCGCCTTTGTTGCAGAAACCACTTATGACATTGTAAGATGGAAGCGTTTATATGCCGAAATAGCAGAAGTGAAGGAACCTTTTGATAGAGATAATATTTGGAGATTGTTTGCCGTTTGGGCAACCCTAAGAGGAATTAAACTTCCTGATTGGCCTTATTTTGAGAACACGCCTACCAGAAAAATAAAGGGACGGTTTGATGAACTTTCCAAAATCAGAAAGTTCAAGGAATCCATTCCCGATTGGTTGGACGAAATGGGCGAAAAAGAATTGGGCAACGACCTATGGACCAAGGAAATCAGTGCTTTAAACGAACAGGCAGATGTCATTTTAAGAGTCAACACCCTAAAAACGACCAAAGAAGCGTTACAGGCCGTATTGTTTGATTTGGACATTGAAACCGATTTTATTCCAAACTATCCCGATGCCTTAAAATTAAAAGAACGCGCCAACGTGTTTCAAACGGAGGCTTTTAAAGATGGACATTTTGAAGTTCAGGATGCCTCATCACAATTGGTAGCAAAGTTTTTAAACGTAGAACCCGGAATGCGCGTGGTGGATGCCTGTGCAGGTGCCGGAGGAAAAGCATTGCACATTGCCGCTTTAATGGAAAATAAGGGTCAGGTAATTGCACTCGACATTTACAATAACAAACTCAACGAACTCAAAAGAAGAGCCAAACGTAACGGTGTATTTAATGTAGAAACAAGAGTTATCGATTCGACCAAAGTCATCAAGAAGCTTTATGACACAGCCGATCGTGTGCTGATAGACGCACCCTGTTCAGGTTTGGGCGTATTGAGAAGAAATCCGGATGCCAAATGGAAACTGCAACCTGAGTTCATTGATCAAATTAAGATAACCCAACAGGAGATCCTACAACAATATTCAAGAATGGTCAAATCGGGCGGGCAAATGGTCTATGCAACCTGTTCCATATTGCCTTCTGAAAACCAGGATCAGGTGAAAGCCTTTTTAGCTTCAGAAGCCGGACAGGATTTTACGTTTGTAAAAGAAGAAAAACTATTGGCACACACCTCTGGCTTTGATGGTTTCTATATGGCGCTCTTACAAAAGAAATAAAAATAAAAAGAGTTAAGGGTCTTTGGCAAAATCATAACGCAAATTGCTATGACTCTGATATTTGATTTGAAGAATAGACCTGAGACTAATCGTGGGATTTTATTATTTCTATACGTAGTAAAAGTCTCTTATATTTATATCTGATTATTAAATAATTTCCTTAAAAAAGATTAATTTTGCACTTTCAAAATACAAACTGTCTGCCCAAAAAGTCAGGCATAAACTAAGACATAATGATTCATTTCTTCGGAAACCAAAACAGCAAGGTATTTGCTGTTCAAGCCACAAAAGAATTAACAACAGAAACCATCGATAAATTGGTGTGGTTATTTGGCAACCAGCCTAAAATTGAACAAGCATCTCTCGATGCTTTTTTTGTTGGCCCCCGTGCTGCCATGATCACTCCCTGGAGTACGAATGCTGTTGAAATCACGCAGAACATGGGTATTTCCGACATCATCCGTATTGAAGAATTTCAGTCTGTAACCGAAGATTTCACAGACTTTGACCCAATGATCTCTGAAAAATATAAAGGGATTGACCAGAAGTCATTCACCATTCATATCCAACCGGAGCCTATCATCGATATCGATGATATTTCGGCGTACAACCAACAAGAAGGCTTGGCTTTGAATGATGAAGAAATCGACTATTTAGAAGGGATTTCAAAAAAGATCGGCAGAAAGCTGACCGACTCGGAAGTCTTCGGATTCTCACAAGTCAATAGCGAACATTGTCGCCATAAGATTTTCAATGGCACTTTTGTGATTGATGGCGATGAAAAGGAGCACTCCCTATTCAAGATGATTCGTGAAACTTCGAATAGAAACCCGAATACGATTGTTTCAGCCTACAAAGACAACGTCGCTTTTGTAAAAGGTCCGGTCGTTGAACAATTTGCACCAAAAACTGCTGACAAACCTGATTTTTATAAAACCTCAGACTTTGAATCCGTTATTTCCTTAAAAGCAGAAACGCATAATTTTCCAACTACGGTAGAGCCTTTTAACGGGGCTGCTACAGGTTCAGGGGGAGAAATCAGGGATCGATTGGCTGGTGGGAAAGGCTCTTTGCCATTAGCGGGAACTGCGGTTTATATGACGGCTTATTCACGATTGGAGGCAGATCGCTCTTGGGAACAAAAAATGAAAGCCCGTCCGTGGTTGTACCAAACCCCAATGGATATTTTAATTAAGGCCAGTAACGGCGCTTCAGACTTTGGCAACAAATTTGGCCAACCGTTGATTTGTGGTTCCGTATTGACTTTTGAACATGATGAAAGTTCAGATGTCACAATGGGTGCAGTCGAAGGATCACCACGTAAACTGGGTTATGATAAAGTCATCATGCAAGCTGGAGGTATAGGTTACGGAAAAGCAGATCAAGCCTTAAAAGACATACCCAAAATTGGTGATAAAGTCGTCATCCTTGGTGGTGAAAATTACCGAATTGGGATGGGTGGTGCTGCCGTATCATCCGCTGATACCGGCGAATTCTCAACAGGTATCGAATTAAATGCCGTACAACGTTCCAATCCGGAAATGCAAAAGCGTGCCGCCAATGCCGTGCGTGGCATGGTTGAAAGTGAAGAAAACTTTATCGTTTCCATTCATGATCATGGTGCAGGTGGTCATTTAAATTGTTTAAGTGAACTGGTTGAAGATACTGGCGGACTGATCGATTTAGATAAATTACCAGTTGGTGACCCAACACTTTCTGCAAAGGAAATTATCGGCAATGAATCCCAAGAACGCATGGGCTTGGTCATTGCTGAAAAACATCTGGAAACACTTCAAAAAATAGCCGACCGCGAGCGTTCACCAATGTACACGGTTGGAGATGTTACCGGAAACCACCGTTTTACTTTTGAATCCAAAACCACAGGCCAAAAACCAATGGACTTGGAAATTAATGACATGTTTGGAAGCTCTCCAAAAACAATCATGACGGATAAAACGATCCACAGAAATTACGACGCGATCACTTATAAAAAGGATAAATTTTACGATTATTTAGACCAATTATTACAATTGGAAGCCGTTGCCTGTAAAGATTGGTTGACCAATAAAGTGGACCGTTGCGTGGGTGGTAAGGTTGCCAAACAACAGTGTGCCGGACCGCTTCAATTACCACTTAATAATGTTGCTGTTATGGCCTTGGATTATCAAGGAAAAGAAGGCGTCGCCACTTCCGTAGGTCATTCCCCTATTTCGGGCTTGATCGATCCAATCGCAGGAAGCAGAAATGGGATTACTGAAGCACTTACAAATATAATTTGGGCACCATTGAAGGATGGCCTGCAAAGTGTTTCACTTTCAGCCAACTGGATGTGGCCTTGTAAAAATGAAGGTGAGGATGCCCGACTTTACACCGCAGTAAAAGCCGTTTCTGAATTTTCCATTGACTTGGGCATCAATGTTCCTACAGGAAAGGATTCACTTTCCATGAAGCAGAAATATCCAAAAGAAGAAGTGATTTCTCCTGGCACCGTCATTATTTCGGCAGCTGCACACTGTAACGACATTAATAAGGTTGTCGAACCTGTCTTAAGGAGAAATTCAGGAAACATCTATTATATCAACCTGTCTCAAGATGGATTTAAATTGGGCGGTAGCTCTTTTGCGCAAATCCTGAATAAAATTGGTAACGAAACTCCAACGGTACAGAATGCAACTTATGTGAAAACTGTTTTCAATACGATTCAAGCCTTAATTAAGGATGAACACATTACTGCAGGACATGATGTGGCTTCTGGAGGATTGGTTACCACCTTATTGGAAATGTGTTTTGCCGATAACAATTTAGGGGCAGAATATGATCTGACTGACATCGGAGAAAAGGATTCTTTCAAATTACTTTTTGCTGAAAATGCAGGAATCGTTTTTCAGACCAAACCAGATACCGATCGTTATGCAGAAAAGATATTAACCGATGCAGATATTGAATTTTTCAAGATTGGAAAGGTTGTGGAAGGCGATTTCCTAAATATTATCAATGGAAGCGATGTGTTTAGCATGACGATATCGAAGTTGCGTGATATGTGGTACAAAACCTCTTTCCTACTCGATCAAAAGCAAACCGCAAACGGATTGGCAGAAGCTCGCTTTGATAATTATAAGAATCAGCCATTACGTTATAAATTTCCAGAGCATTTCACAGGAAAATTGGAAGGTACTGTCAAGTCGCGACTTGATCCTGCTACACGCCCCAAAGCAGCCATTTTAAGAGAAAAAGGCTCCAACTCAGAGCGTGAGATGGCAAACGCCATGTACCTGGCAGGATTTGATGTCAAAGACGTGCATATGACCGATTTGATTTCGGGACGTGAAACCTTGGAAGACATTCAGTTTATTGGTGCCGTTGGAGGATTTTCAAACTCGGATGTTTTAGGTTCTGCGAAGGGATGGGCCGGTGCATTTTTATACAACGAAAAAGCCAATCTCGCCTTAAAGAATTTCTTCAGAAGAGAAGACACGCTGTCAGTAGGCATTTGCAATGGCGCACAGTTATGGATGGAATTGGGCTTGGTAAATCCAGAACATGAAACTCATGGAAAACTGACCTATAATACCTCCAATAAACATGAAAGCAGTTTTGGATCTGTGAAAATACAAGAAAACAATTCGGTGATGCTGTCCAGTCTGGCCGGGAGCACCCTTGGTGTTTGGATTTCACACGGCGAAGGCAAATTCAAGCTTCCGCTCTCCGAAGAACACTATAACATCGTGGCCAAATATGGTTATGAGGCCTATCCAGCCAATCCAAATGGTTCCGATTTTAATACCGCAATGATGTGCGATAAAACTGGACGCCATTTAGTGACCATGCCGCATATTGAGCGTTCAATATTTCAATGGAACTGGCCGTATTATCCTGAATACCGAAAAGATGAAGCCTCTCCATGGTTGGAAGCTTTTGTCAATGCACGAAAATGGATTGAAAATCAATAGAAATCAGTTGTCACATTATGAATATAAAGGGGGTTCTCTTATTAAAAGCCCCTTTTTTTATGTCCTCATTTGAATATCCTATTTATTTTCATACTTTGCATATCCTAAACTTAGTAAGACTAATGACTGACGTTACGAGAATTTTTGATTTTCCTAGATATCAATTAAAACACTATAACCTTGAGAAGGCGTTTACAACAAAGTACGACGGCTTATGGACCTCAATTTCCACTCAAGAATATATTGAACAAGCCAATGCCATAAGTAGAGGCTTGTTGCGCTTAGGGGTTCAGCCTAATGATAAAATAGCGGTTATCTCCTCCAATAATAGAACAGAATGGAACGTAATGGATATTGGTATTTTGCAAATAGGGGCGCAAAACACACCTATTTATCCTACAATTTCTGAATCCGATTACGAATATATCCTCAACCATTCCGGATCAATAATCTGTTTTGTTTCAGATGAAGAAGTGTTGGCAAAAATCAATGCCATTAAATCAAAAACCAAACTGAAAGCTGTTTACACCTTCGATGATATCAAAGCTGAAAAAAGTTGGAAAGAGATCTTAGAATTAGGTAAAGACGAGAGCAATCAACGTGAGGTGGAAGCACGAATGGAGGCAGTGAAACCACACGATTTAGCCACTTTAATCTATACTTCCGGAACAACGGGAAAACCAAAGGGGGTTATGCTTTCGCACAACAACTTGGTCTCAAATGTGTTGGACAGCAAGAAACGCGTCCCTTTTGAATACGGAAAATCGAAGGCTTTAAGTTTTTTGCCTGTTTGCCATGTGTTTGAACGTATGATTTTATACCTGTACCAATACTGTGGCGTGGAAATATATTTTGCTGAATCCATTGAGAAAATGAGTGAAAACCTTCAAGAAGTCAAACCGAATGTTATGACAGCGGTACCGCGACTTTATGAAAAGGTCTATGATAAAATTGTTGCCAAAGGAGGTGAATTGACCGGCATCAAAAAGAAATTATTTTTCTGGGCCATTGATCTCGGACTCAAATATGAGCCTTATGGCGCTAACGGATGGTGGTATGAATTGCAACTCAAACTTGCAAGAAAACTTATTTTCAGCAAATGGAAAGAGGGTCTTGGAGGTCAATTGGATATGATGGTTTCTGGAAGTGCAGCATTGCAACCTCGATTGACACGAACTTTTGCCGCTGCCGAAATGCCAATCATGGAAGGTTACGGATTGACAGAAACCTCCCCGGTAATTTCAGTAAACGACATGAGAAACAAGGGTTTTAAAGTAGGTACAGTTGGAAAAATCATCGATAATGTGGAGGTGAAAATTGCAGAGGACGGAGAAATTCTGGTGAAAGGTCCAAACATCATGTTGGGCTATTATAACGAACCTGAGCAAACGAAATCTGTCATGTCCGGCGATTATTTCCACACTGGTGACATTGGTGAAATTGATGAAGACGGCTTTTTGAAAATTACAGATCGAAAGAAAGAAATGTTCAAAACCTCGGGAGGAAAATATGTGGCTCCTGCCCTATTGGAAAACGAATTAAAGCAATCGCGATTTATTGAACAGATCATGATTATAGGTGAAGGTGAAAAAATGCCGGCTGCACTGATCCAGCCAAATTTTGAATTTATTAAAGAGTGGATCAAGCATAAAGATAAAAATGTTCCATTGGATAATAAATCCATAATAAAATCAGAAGTCGTTTTGGCGCGAATCCAAAAGGAAATTGATAATGCCAATGAGCATTTTGGGAAATGGGAACAAATTAAGAAATTTGAACTGACTCCTGATATATGGTCCATTGAAGGAGGTCAACTAACTCCAACCATGAAAATGAAACGAAAAGTGATCAAGGAAATGTACAAAGATCTAATTGAGAAAATATATAGACCGTAAACCAAGGAGCTTCTTAAAACGAAGCTCTTTTTTATTGCTCCAAGCTCAACTTCTTATCCACAATACGTTCAAAATAGTCTTCCAAAAATGCTTTGCAGGCTTTCTCGGTTTCATCCATTTCAGGTGTTCTATTGGCAATCAAATTGTTTTCGAGACTTTTATCGTTAATATCATAAAACCCTGTAGCATTCTTGCCGTTAAAAGTACAGATGTAGTTGCCTCTTAACATGTGGTATTGCGATGCATTATGGTTAATCGCAAAAGGCACAACACCATCGTCAGAAACGAGGCTCCTTCCCCAACTTCTAAAAGGCTTATCGTAGCCTATGAGATCCATTAAGGTGGGATAAATATCTATTTGTTGCGCCAATTCATTATCTACACCTATTAAACTACCATCCGATTTATAAAACAGAATCGGTACCGCACGCCTATTGATGACCTTGTTATACTCATCATAATACACTTGGTTAGGATGATCGGCAGTAATGACAAATATGGTATTGTCAAACCACGGCTCCTTCTTAGCAGCATTGAAAAATTGCTTGAACGCATAATCTGTATAGCCAACAGGTTCGTGCATTTTAATATGTCCCTTTGGAAATTTACCATCATATTTTTTAGGAATTTTAAAAGGTTCATGTGACGATACTGTAAAAACGGTGCTAAAAAATGGCTGCTGTTTATGATCTAAAGTAGATTTCATGTACTGCAAAAAGGGTTCATCCCAAATGCCCCAACTGCCATCAAAATCATCATCGTTGCCGTACTCTTCCATCCCATAATAATGATCGAATCCCAAAATATTACTAAAGCCTAAAAATCCCATCGACCCGTTGGGTGCACCATGAAAAAAAGATGTATCATAATCCAAATCGTTCAAAACAGAGACCAAACTCTGAATCTTTTGATTGGAATAACTTGAAGATGTAAACGCATCAACAAATGATGGAATCCCGGATAAAACAGAGGACATTCCATGAATGGACTTTGCACCATTGGCAAAGGCATTCGGAAAAATAAGACTGTGTTGCGCCAAAGAATCTAAAAATGGCGTGTAGCTTACATAGTTTTCCACTCCGATGTCCTTATTAAAAGCTCCCAAATATTCCCTACCCATACTTTCTGTGATGATCACGACAATATTCGGTTTTGTGGGCGGATTATTTTTATAGTGCTTAATAGGCTTAATATAAAATTGAATTTCTTCATCGGAAATATCATAATCTACTTTCTTAAAGCTATTGTTACCAAAGGTCCTGATAAATGCAAATGTGGTATTGAGCACCAAATCTGCCTGTTCCATTTTTTTGACATGCTTACTGGCATCCACCAAATTGATGGGACGCGTGCTTTTTTTGAAATCGCCTCCTCTGATACCGCCCACAATCAAAGTAGCAATGACCACAAAGCCAATCAAAGAAGACATATAATAAGTTACGGTTGACAATCGGTGGGCCGATGGTTTCATTTTGACGCGTTTATATAGATAGATCCATAACATGCTCACTAAAACAAAAAGGAGATACACGTGCCAATAACTCACCATAAACCTGAAAAACATTGCCGTTTTATTGGCTTCATTTTCTACGACCTCCAACACCGACAAGGTCGTTCTGGCGAAATTAAATTTATAGTAAATAAAATCCACATAATTGAAGGCATAACCAATCAAATTGGTAACAAAATAAACATAGAACAATAATTTTTGATACCAGGAAGAAACGGTTAAACGAAGTGGTAAAAGTGACAGTACAATAAACAGACTATTGACATACAATATAGCCGCCGTATCAAATGCCAAGCCATAATAAGACAGTTTAAAAAACTCGCCAACAGAATGGACTTCCAAAACATCGTAGTTATAGAAGAAGAACAAGACCCTTGCAATAAAATAAAAGACATAAGCTAAAAACAGACGGTAAAGTAGAATTATATATTCTTGTTTCCTAAAGAACAACTTCATGCAAAACAAATGTAATGTTAATAATTGCGCAAAAGTACAAATAACTGTTTAACCAAGTTCGATTCGGAAGATTTAAAAGACTTCATAAATGAATTGGAATCTGATATTTAATTCATAAAAAATATTTTTAATTTATTATGCGTGCATAGTAAATTTTTGTATATTTGGAATCCTTATGAATTACAATGAAAGATAAAACCATTGATTATGTTCTTAGAACCACTTGGTTAGCGGTTACTAAAATGTACAACGAAGAAGCTTCAAAGTTTGACAGTACAATGGCGACAGGCTTCGCACTACTAAGCATCGATCCAGAAAAAGGAACGCCTTCAACCGCCATGGGTCCGAAAATGGGCATGGAAGCCACAAGCCTATCCAGAACCTTAAAGTCGATGGAAGCTCGTGGTTTGATTGAGCGGCGTCCCAATCCTGATGACGGACGTGGTGTTCTGATTTTTCTAACCGATTTTGGAAAGAAAAAACGAGCTTACTCTAAAGAAAAAGTACTGACTTTTAATGAGGCCATACGTAAAAACACCTCAGAAGAACAGTTGCAGCATTTTTATGAGGTGGCTGAAATCATCAATAATATGATCTCCAATAAAAATATATACAACCAAAAAGAAAATAGTTTATAATAATATGAGCAAACGTAGAATAAAAAAAGTAGCCATTATAGGCTCTGGGATTATGGGAAGCGGTATTGCATGTCACTTTGCCAATATAGGTGTTGACGTATTACTTCTTGATATTGTTCCTAGAGAATTGAATGATGCTGAAAAAGCTAAAGGACTGACCTTAGAGGACAAAGCCGTTAGAAACAGAATTGTTAACGATTCTTTGACTGCTTCCCTAAAATCGAAGCCCTCTCCTATTTATCATCAATCGTTCGCCAGCAGGATTACGACTGGTAACCTTGAGGATGACATTGCCAAAGTAAAAGATGTCGATTGGATCATGGAGGTTGTTGTTGAGCGCTTGGACATTAAGAAACAGGTCTTTGAAAAACTTGAAAATCACAGGACTCCTGGAACTTTGATTACCTCAAACACCTCAGGGATTCCGATTCATTTTATGAGTGAAGGCCGAAGTGAAGATTTCCAAAAGCATTTCTGTGGAACTCACTTTTTTAATCCTGCACGCTACTTGAAATTATTTGAAATTATTCCTGGACCAAAAACATCTCAAGAAGTATTGGATTTCTTGAATAATTATGGTGAAAAATTCCTTGGAAAAACTTCAGTTATCGCAAAAGATACGCCGGCCTTTATCGGAAATCGTATTGGGATTTTTGGAATCCAAAGCCTCTTCCACCAAGTTAAGGAAATGGATTTGACGGTTGAAGAAGTTGATAAGTTGACTGGGCCTGTTATTGGACGTCCTAAATCGGCCACCTTCAGGACCGTTGACGTCGTTGGTTTGGATACTTTGGTACATGTTGCCAATGGTATTTATGAAAACTGTCCTGATGATGAAGCTCACGAGCTTTTTAAACTTCCAGATTTTATCAATAAAATGGTGGAAAACAAATGGTTTGGAAGTAAAACCGGACAAGGCTTTTATAAAAAGGAAGGGAAGGACATTAGGACCTTGGATTTAAACACCCTTGAATATAGAGATCGAAAATCGGCACGATTTGCCACCTTAGAGTTGACTAAAACCGTTGACAAGGTCATTGATCGTTTTCCGATTTTAATTTCAGGAAAAGATAAAGCCGGAGAGTTTTACAGAAAGAATTTTGCAGCGATGTTTGCTTATGTTTCTAACAGAATTCCAGAAATAACAGACGAGCTTTATAAAATAGATGATGCCATGAAAGCCGGATTTGGCTGGGAACATGGTCCTTTTCAAATTTGGGACGCCGTTGGTGTCGAAAAAGGTATCGAATTGATGAAAGCCGAAGGTTTAAAACCTGCTGCTTGGGTGAATGAGATGTTGGAATCTGGAAACAAATCGTTTTACACTGTTAAAGAAGGAAATACGTTCTTTTACGATATTCCATCCAAAAAACAAGAAAAAGTACCAGGACAAGATGCGTTTATCATCTTGGATAACATACGTAAGTCCAAAGAAGTTTACAAGAACTCAGGTGTTGTTGTTGAAGATTTAGGAGACGGTATCTTGAATGTCGAATTCCAATCTAAAATGAACACGATTGGTGGCGATGTGCTTTCTGGGTTGAACAAAGCGATTGACCTTGCTGAAAAAGATTTCGCAGGATTGGTAGTAGGAAATCAAGCGGCAAACTTCTCGGTTGGTGCCAATATTGGCATGATTTTCATGATGGCAGCCGAACAAGAGTACGACGAGCTTAATACGGCCATCAAATATTTCCAGGATACGATGATGCGCATGCGTTATTCGGCAATCCCAACGGTTGCTGCACCTCACGGGATGGCTCTTGGTGGTGGTTGTGAATTATCCATGCACGCAGATAAAGTAGTTGCTGCTGCCGAAACCTATATCGGACTGGTAGAGTTTGGTGTTGGGGTGATTCCCGGTGGAGGCGGCTCTAAAGAAATGGCGCTCCGTGCCCAAGATACGTTTAGAAAAGGTGATGTTGAGTTGAACACACTTCAAGAGTATTTCTTGACTGTTGCGATGGCCAAAGTATCCACTTCTGCTTATGAAGCTTTCGACTTAGGAATTCTTCAAAAAGGAAAAGATATTGTCGTTGTGAATAAAGACAGACAATTGGCGACTGCCAAAGCACACGCTCAACTTATGGCCGATGCTGGGTATACACAACCTGTTAAACGAAACGATATTAAAGTGCTTGGCAAACAAGCCTTAGGGATGTTTATGGTTGGAACAGACGCCATGGAAGACAGCAATTACATCAGTGAACACGATCGAAAAATCGCAAATAAATTAGCTTATGTCATGGCTGGAGGCGATTTATCAGAACCAACGTTGGTCAATGAGCAATATTTATTGGATTTGGAACGTGAAGCATTTTTGTCACTTTGTACAGAGAGAAAAACTTTGGAAAGAATTCAACATATGTTGAAGACGGGCAAACCTTTACGGAATTAAGTACAAAGTATTAAGTACAAAGACGGTTAATCATGACATATGGTTTATGGAATACCTAATGCATTTAAATAGAACTAAATTCACTTAATACTAACATCTTAATACCAATAAACATGCACAGATTCGAAGAGCTAAAAATATGGCAAAAAGCAATGGATATTACTGAAAACTGCTATCGAGCCACTGAGAATTTCCCTGAAGAAGAGAAATATGGATTGACTTCTCAGCTTAGAAAAAGTGCAATTTCTATTCCTTCAAATATCGCTGAAGGAGCAGGAAGAAACACAAATGGAGAATTTATGCAGTTTCTTGGAATTGCTAATGGATCATCATTTGAATTACTAACACAATTATACTTGTCTAAAAGATTAGATTTAATAACAGAAGATAAAGTAAGACCAATTATTAATGAGGTACTTGAAGTTAGTAAAATGAATTATTCTCTTCAAAGAACACTCAAAAAGTCTTAATACTTAATACTTAAAATCTTAATACAAATTATGAGCAAACAAGCTTACATAGTAAAAGCATACAGAACCGCAGTTGGGAAAGCACCTAAAGGCGTGTTCCGATTTAAAAGAGCCGATGAATTGGGTGCTGAAACCATTCAGCACATGATGAAAGATTTACCAAATCTTGATGTGAAACGAATAGATGACGTCATGGTGGGCAACGCCATGCCAGAAGGCTCGCAAGGCTTGAACATGGCACGTTTTATTTCGTTGATTGGCTTGGACAGTGTTGATGTACCGGGAGTGACGGTCAATCGATTTTGTTCTTCGGGATTAGAAACCATTGCCATGGCGACTGCAAAAATTCAATCTGGAATGGCCGAATGTATCATTGCAGGAGGTGCTGAAAGTATGAGTTCGGTTCCAATGACCGGATTCAAACCAGAACTGAACTATGACATCGTTAAATCTGGTCATGAAAGCTATTACTGGGGCATGGGAAATACGGCAGAAGCAGTCGCCAAACAGTTTAAAGTATCTCGTGAAGACCAAGATGAATTCGCCTACCATTCACATATGAAGGCTTTAAAAGCACAGGCAGAAAATCGTTTTCAGGATCAGATTGTACCTATCACGGTGGATCAGACTTACGTAGATCCTAACGGTAAAAAAGCAACCAAATCTTACACAGTCACAAAAGATGAAGGTCCAAGGGCAGGAACGAGCATAGAAGTGCTGGCAAAGTTACGTCCGGTATTTGCTGCAAACGGCAGTGTTACGGCAGGGAACTCATCACAAATGAGTGACGGTGCAGCCTTCGTAATGATTATGAGCGAAGCAATGGTCAAGGAATTGAATCTTGAGCCAATTGCGCGCTTAGTCAATTATGCCGCTGTGGGTGTCGAACCTCGCATTATGGGTATCGGTCCGGTAAAAGCCATTCCAAAAGCATTAAAATTGGCAGGTTTGGAGCAGAAAGATTTGGAATTGATCGAATTAAACGAGGCTTTTGCATCGCAATCCATAGCAGTGATCAGAGAACTCAATTTGAATCCAGACATCGTCAATGTCAACGGTGGCGCCATCGCCTTGGGCCATCCACTAGGATGTACTGGTGCAAAATTATCGGTGCAGCTGTTTGATGAGATGCGCAAACGCAATATGCAAGGCAAATATGGAGCAGTCACGATGTGCGTTGGTACAGGACAAGGGGCTTGTGGGGTGTTTGAATTCCTCCATTGATGAGATAATAGAATATAGAAAAGAGAAAATAGATTACAGAATTTCAGAATGGGGTTTAGAAAACGTCATAATTATAAAAACTTGAAAATTTGGCTATTAGCTTTAGAGATAGCAAATGATATTTCTGATTTATTGATAGAGTTCCCAAAACATGAACGTTATGATCTAACTTCTCAATTGAGTAGGTGCTCCGTATCAATACCAAGCAATATTGCCGAAGGCTCTGCGAAAACTGATAAATCATTTAGCAATTATCTCGATATTTCCTTAGGGTCTTCCTTTGAATTAGGAACTCAATTATTGATAGCAAAACACAGAAAATATATAAACGAACAAAATTTAAAAATGCTCGAAGAAAAAATAGAAGAATTCCAAAGAATGACAATGGATTCCAAAATGGACTAAATAAATAGTCTATTTTCTATACTCTATTTTCTCTCTTCTTAAACAAGAAAAATATGGAAACACAACAAGAAAAAGAAATACTAAGAGGTGGACAGTTCATCGTCAAGGAAACCAAATGCGAAGATGTCTTCACACCAGAAGATTTTAATGAAGAGCAAAAAATGATGCGTGACTCCGTCAAGGAGTTTAATGATCGAGAGATTATTCCGCATAAAGATCGTTTTGAAGCCAAGGATTATGCCTTGACTGAAGAAGTCATGCGTAAGGCAGGTGAAATGGGCTTTTTGAGCGTGTCAGTTCCTGAAGCTTATGGCGGAATGGGAATGAGCTTTGTCTCAACCATGATTGTTTGTGAATACATTTCCAGTGGAACAGGATCTTTCAGTACGGCTTTCGGAGCACATACAGGAATTGGAACGATGCCAATTACCCTTTATGGAACGGAAGAGCAAAAACAGAAATACGTTCCTAAATTAGCGAGCGGCGAATGGTTTGGAGCTTATGCACTTACTGAGCCGGGCGCTGGTTCTGATGCCAATTCAGGTAAAACTACAGCGACACTTTCTGAAGATGGTAAATCTTACAAAATCAACGGACAAAAAATGTGGATCTCCAACGCGGGGTTCTGTAGCTTGTTCATTGTTTTTGCTCGTATAGAAAATGATAAAAATATCACAGGTTTTATAGTTGAACAAGATCCTTCTAATGGCATTACCTTAGGTGAGGAGGAAAATAAATTAGGAATCCACGCCTCTTCAACAAGACAAGTGTTTTTTAACGACACGGTTGTCCCTGTAGAAAACATGTTGGCTGGTCGTGGTGAAGGCTTTAAAATCGCCATGAATGCCTTAAATATTGGACGTATCAAATTGGCTGCAGCCTGTTTGGATTCACAAAGAAGAATTACAACAACTGCTGTTGAATACGCCAATGAACGCAAACAATTCAACACTCGAATCTCAGACTTTGGTGCCATTAAAATGAAGTTGGCCGAAATGGCTACCAGTACTTATGCTGGTGAATCAGCTTCATACCGAGCTGCCAAAAACATAGAAGACCGCATTGCCATGCGTCAAGCAGCTGGCAACTCTCATCAGGAAGCCGAATTGAAAGGTGTTGAAGAATATGCTATTGAATGTTCTATTTTAAAGGTTGCTGTTTCTGAAGATCTTCAAAACTGTGCTGACGAAGGCATCCAAATTTTTGGTGGGATGGGCTTCTCTAAAGACACGCCTATGGAAGCTGCCTGGAGAGATGCACGTATCGCGAGAATCTATGAGGGAACCAACGAAATCAACAGAATGCTTTCTGTGGGTATGTTGGTCAAAAAAGCAATGAAAGGTCACGTGGACTTATTGGGCCCAGCTCAAGCTGTCGCTGACGAACTATTGGGTATCCCTTCTTTTGACACCCCCGATTACTCTGAGTTGTTTGCAGAAGAAAAAGAAATGATTGCCAAACTCAAGAAGGTTTTCTTGATGGTGGCAGGAGCCGCCGTTCAAAAATTTGGTCCGGATTTAGAAGGTCACCAACAATTATTGTTGGCTGCTTCAGACATTCTTATTGAGATTTACATGGCTGAATCGACTATTTTAAGAGCTGAGAAAAACGCTAAACGTTTTGGTGAAAAAGATCAAGAAATTCAAATCGCCATGGCGAAATTGTATTTGTACAATGCGGTGTCTATTGTTGAGAAAAATGGAAAAGAAAGCATCATTTCATTTGCAGAAGGCGATGAGCAACGTATGCTGTTGATGGGCTTGAGACGTTTTGTAAAATACACCAACTACCCAGATATTGTAGATTTGCGTAACACCATTGCGGAAAAAGTTAAAGCGGAGAACAAGTATAATTTATAATTAACTTTCCAGATTGCAAACTGAGACATCAGTGCGGAACGGCCCGATACACATATTGTTTCTGAAATTTTGACTAACTCAAATTTGATTAACAAAGAAAAGCCAATTCATTAATTTGAATTGGCTTTTTGATTTCCACCCATCAGTGGGTTTTAATACCTCGAAGTTATCGATTGATAATCATCTCATTTTGACTGTTCTTCCTTTTCTTCATTAAACTTATAGGAAACACGAATGGCCTGAAAATTTAATACCCAATTTACATTCAAAAATTATATCTTTATAAAAATAAGCCTCTATGAAATCGAGATTTTCAATCCTGTTCGCGTTAAGTACATTTTTAAGCTTTGCACAACCCAACACTGACGTTTTTTTATTTGACTTGAATACTGAAAAAGACGGATTTAAATTATCCAACTTTGAAAACATTTCAAATAATGAGGGCTACGACAATCAACCGTCCTTTATGGATAATGAAACGATTTTATACGCTGGAACGCGGAATGCACAAACTGACATCGTCAAATACGACCTCAAATATGGTTCAAAAACTTGGATTTGCTTTACGGAAGGCGGCGAATATTCCCCATTAAAAATCCCTAACCAAAATGCCGTTTCCGCCATCCGATTGGATCCTGACGGTAAACAACGCCTCTATAGGTATGATTTAAAAAACAGTACGAATACTGTTTTGTTAGATACTTTAGTGGTTGGCTACCACCTTTGGTTTGACAAAAACACTATTATTTCTTCTGTTTTAGAGTCAGGTTTTCTGTCTCTATATAGCTCTGACTTAAAAACAGGCCAAAACAAACGGATTACGACACATGTAGGCAGATCTTTACATCATATTCCAAATTCGGACTTGATCAGTTTTATTTCTAAAAACACAGATGGTACTTCAGAAATCAAATCTTTAAATCCCAAAACTGGCGTCATAAAATACATAGCTCCCACCCTTTCTGGCGTTGAAGATATGTGTTGGTTGGCAGATGGGAGTGTTATCATGGCCAAAGGAGATGTACTTTTCAAATTGAATCCCAATAATAAATTAGGCTGGATTGAAATAGTTTCTTTAAAATCCTATGGTATTAACAATCTCAGCCGTTTAACAGTAAGTCCTAATGGAAACAAATTAGCCATTGTTGGAGAGTTTACAACCTCAGCCACAAACCCATTAAATAATACATCTGCAATACTGGAACCCAAACTTGAGAACATCAAATGGATTGCTGGCAATTGGAAAGGAGAAGCTTTTGGTGGACAAACGGAAGAAAACTGGAGCGAACCTTCTGCCGGTTCAATGATGGCCACCTTTAAATTGATTGATAAAGACAAAGTAGTTTTTTATGAGATTGAAATCATTCGTGAGGTAGAAAACACGCTCATCCTACAACTCAAACATTTTGGGAGCGATCTTAAAGGTTGGGAGGAAAAGGATAAAACTATCGATTTTTCACTTAAGGAAATCACGGAAAATAAAGTCGTCTTTGAAGGCATGATTTTTGAAAAAATAAGTGCCAATGAAATGAATATCTATGTCGATATCAAACAAGACAATGACAGCGTGGAAACTGTAAAATTTAATTATAAAAAATAAAGTCAATTATCTTAGTTAATCATCAGAAAATAAAATGCCATGAAGACGTTACTAAAACCCATAATTCTATTCTTTTTTTGTTATCATCTTTCAGCACAAACCGACCAGAAAATATATGACATTATCGATGCCGTATCTGCCGACCGGATTAAAAATGACGTGCAAACTCTCGTCAATTTTGGCACCAGAAACACGTTTAGTGACACCGTTTCTGATACTCGTGGGATTGGAGCCGCCAGACGTTGGATTAAACGAGAGTTTGAAACCATTTCCAAAGATTGTAATAACTGTTTGAACGTGTTCTATCAAAAAGATTTTGTCACCAAAGAAGGCAATAATCGCGTGCCTCATGATGCTTGGGTGGTCAATGTGGTTGCCGTTCAAAAAGGAACCAAATATCCAAACCGATACATTATAATGAGTGGTGATATCGATTCACGCGGCAGTGACACCATGGATTTTACCGTAGATGCTCCGGGGGCCAACGACAATGCTTCGGGAATGGCAGGGGCCATTGAGGCGGCTCGTGTACTTTCCAAATATAAATTTGAAAGCAGCATTGTTTATGTTGGGCTTTCAGGTGAAGAACAAGGTCTTTTTGGTGGTGCAGGATTGGCCGCATATGCCAAGGAAAAAGGCTGGGAAATTATTGGTGTGCTTAATAATGATATGATAGGAAATATTGAAGGTGTTGATGGTGTGATTGACAACCGAACCTTTAGAATATTTTCAGAGCCTGTGCCTCCAACCGAAACCGACCGGGAACGTCAAATGCGTCGTTTTTACGGTGGTGAAGTCGATGGAATTTCACGCCAATTGGCACGTTATGTCCACAAAACCACCAAAACCTATATGCCAGAAATGAATCCGATGATGGTGTACAGGCTCGACCGTTTTGGTCGTGGTGGCCATCATCGTCCGTTCAACGATTTAGGATTTCCTGGCATCCGGATCATGGAAGCTCATGAGAATTACACCCAGCAACATCAAGATATCCGCACCGAAAACGGCGTCAATTATGGCGACACCTTTGAACACGTCAATTTCCCGTACGCCGCTAAATTGACCGCAGTCAATGCCATCAATATGGCCAGTTTGGCGTCTGCTCCACCTCCACCTAAATCCGTGGCCATTGGTGGGATTGTAGAAGCTTCGGCAAAATTAAAATGGGACAAAGTGGAAGGCGCCAAAGGCTATAAAATTTACTGGAGAGATACAACCTCACCAACTTGGGACCATTCCAGATATGTTGGAGATATTGACGAGTTTACACTGAAAGGCATTGTCATTGACAATTCGTATTTTGGTGTTGCTTCAGTAGGAAAAGATGGTTATGAAAGCGTGGTGGTTTTTCCAAACTCAATCTTAAGAAATTAGTCAATGAACAAATCCCTTTTTTTCCTTTTAATTATTGTATCATTTCAAACCCTAAACGGTCAGAACAATAGCTTCACAAAGCAAGACAGTCTAAGAGGCTCCATAACTCCTGAACGTGCCTGGTGGGATTTGACCTATTATCATTTGGACATTTCTGTTGATCCGAGTACCAAATCCATAAAAGGAAAAAACTCGGTGCATTATAAGGTATTAAAACCCAATTCCGTGCTCCAAATCGACTTACAAGCACCATTAATGATCACCAAAGTAACTCAAAACGGAGAAGAGTTAAGCGTAGATCATCAAGGCAACGCGCACTTTATCAAACTAAAGAGTGATCAAAAAAAGGGTAGCCTCCAAAGTTTAGATGTTTATTATGAAGGGCAACCCAAAGAAGCCAAAAGAGCTCCTTGGGACGGCGGATTTTCTTGGAAAAAGGATGACAACGGTAATGATTTTGTGGCCACCTCTTGTCAAGGACTTGGCGCAAGCGTTTGGTGGCCCAACAAAGACCATATGTATGATGAAGTAGACAGTATGCTCATCAGTGTTAGGGTTCCAAAGGCTTTGATGGAGGTTTCCAACGGACAATTGCGCGGCGTTGAAGACCATAAAGATGGCACAAATACCTATCATTGGTTTGTCAACAATCCGATCAATAATTACGGTGTCAATGTCAATATTGGTGATTATGTCCATTTTTCTGAAGATTATAATGGTGAAAAGGGCATCTTGAAAATGGATTATTATGTCCTGAAATACAATCTCGAAAAAGCCAAGCAACAATTTAAGGACGCCCCAAGAATGATGGAAGCCTTTGAACATTGGTTTGGGCCCTATCCGTTTTATGAAGATGGATATAAGTTAGTGGAAGTCCCCTATTTGGGAATGGAGCACCAAAGTTCCGTCACTTACGGCAACGGATTTGAAAATGGCTATTTAGGTCGGGATCTCTCTGGCACGGGATGGGGTTTGAAATTCGATTTTATCATCATCCACGAATCCGCCCACGAGTGGTTTGCCAATAACATCACTTACAAGGATATTGCCGATATGTGGATCCACGAGAGTTTTACGGCCTATGCCGAAAGTATATTTGTAGAGTATTTTTATGGGAAAAAGGCTGGGGCAGAATATGTCATCGGTACACGACGCGGGATTCAAAACGATGCGCCCATTATTGGCCCGTATGATGTCAATCAATCAGGTTCTGGAGACATGTATTACAAAGGTGCGAATATGTTGCATACTTTAAGGCAATGGATCAACAATGATGACCAATGGCAACAAATTTTAAGAGGTCTGAACGAAACGTTTTATCATCAAACGGTCACTACAGAACAAATCGAAAATTATATCTCCAAAACTTCTGGAATTGATCTGTCTGCTTTTTTTAATCAATATTTGAGGGATGTCAGAATCCCAACATTGGAATATCGGATAAAAGACCAACAATTGAAATACCGATGGATCAATACCGTCTCAGGTTTTAATATGCCAGTTCACGTTGCCATTAACGGTAAAGACTTGTGGTTAGCCCCAACAACAGATTGGTCTGCGGCACAAATAGAAGGAAATGAACTTCAAATTGATGTTGATTTTTATGTGAAATCCAAAAAACTGTAACTTGAACTTCGAGGAACTTTATTTTAAATCAGACCACGAATGGCGGGAATGGCTCCATGAAAATCACTCTTCCTGTAAAGGTGTATATCTAATTTTCTACAAGGTAGACCATGAAAATGGTTCCATGCGTTGGGAAGAAGCTGTAAAAGTGGCGCTGTGCTATGGTTGGATTGACTCCACCGCAAAGAGTTTGGGAAATGGCAAACGCCGTCAGTATTTTACACAACGAAATGCTAAAAGCGTTTGGAGTGCCTTAAACAAAAGGCATATTAAAGAATTGATAGCCCATAATTTAATGCATGACAGTGGATTGAAGAGCATCGAAATTGCAAAACAAAACGGTAGTTGGACCGCGTTGGATGCGGTTGAAAATGGCATTATTCCTGAGGATCTTCAGGATGCATTTAACAAAAACGCCAAAGCTTTTCAGAACTATCAAAACTTTGCACCTTCTTACCGAAAAAACTATTTGTATTGGTTAAATCAGGCGAAAAGAGAAACCACTCGCAAAGCAAGAATAATTGAAATTATTAATCTATCCGAAAAGAACGTAAAATCCAGAGGAACGCGCTGAATCCCTTCCATTAAAAACAAAAAAAACACGCATCAAAACTCTGATTTGATGCGCGTTATATTCGGTATTAAAGTATTAAAAACGACCTTATCCGATGTTCAAAAGTGACAGACTCCTTTTAAATCCCACTTATAAAACTCCCATAAGGATCCTTGAATTGCATCCCTTCTGAAAATCGGAATTTATTTAATTGTTTGAATTCTACTAAGGCCCAAAGCACAAATTCCTTTACAAAATAACTTTCCCCCTTGGTTAAGTTGGGTTGATGTTCAATCAACAACTCATCCAATGGTGTAATGGCATCTAAACGACTTTTGTAGTCTTTATCACTTAAATCATCCAAAAGTTCAAATCCGTCCTTTTGATTGAAAAACCAAGAGACAATCTCATCATAAGGAGTTTCAGCATCCTCTTTCTTAAGTTTTTCAATTTTTGGGAAAAACTCCTCGAACAAACTTCTAACGCCCTCGCCAATTAAATTATAAGCGACAACGGCAGCACCTTCCTGTTCACCTTCATAAACCAATTCTATCTTACCGGTTATCGAAGGAATGATCCCTACAAAATCACTTAAGCGCACCATTGTTTTGCCGTCACCCGCTAATAAAGCGCGACGTTCTGCTGTACTCATTAAATTCTCTAAAGCGGTAATACTCAAACGGGCACTCACCCCACTTTTAGAATCAATAAAATCACTTTCCCGAGCCTCAAAAACAATCTGCTCCAATAGATCCCGAGCTAAATCAGGAATTGCAACCATATCATTCTGCCCTTCTACTACTTTCGCTTCTTGCTCAGTAATCAATCGGGCCGTTTCTATATCTATTGGGTAATGGGTCAAGATTTGTGAGCCAATTCTATCTTTTAAAGGTGTTACAATACTTCCTCTATTGGTATAGTCTTCAGGGTTTGCAGTAAACAAAAACTGAATATCCAAAGGCAATCTCAACTTAAAGCCTCTAATTTGGATATCGCCTTCCTGCAAAATATTGAATAGAGCCACTTGTATCCTTGCCTGTAAATCGGGCAATTCGTTAATCACAAAAATACAACGGTTGGCGCGCGGAATCATTCCGTAGTGGATCACGCGATCATCGGCATAACTCAATTTTAAATTCGCCGCCTTGATTGGGTCCACGTCACCAATAAGATCGGCGACCGTCACGTCAGGCGTTGCCAGTTTCTCGGCAAATCGTTCACTTCTGTGTAACCATCCGATAGGTGTATCATCGCCTTTTTCCTTGATCAATTCCTTGGCATATCGAGAAATGGGATGTAAAGGGTCATCATTAATTTCAGAACCTTCCACCACAGGAATATAGTCATCCAAGAGGTTTAGCATCAAACGCGCCAACCTAGTTTTAGCTTGTCCGCGCAATCCTAATAGGTTAATATTATGACGTGAAAGTATGGCACGTTCCAATTCTGGAATCACCGTATTCTCATAGCCATGGACGCCTTCAAATGTGGTTTCCTTATTCTTAATTTTCTGAATTAAATTATCACGCAATTCGTCTTTAATCGATTTGCTTTGGTAATTGGCTTTTTTCAATTCGCCTAATGTTGTTATAGTGTCTATTTTCATATATATTCTTCTCCTTAAAAAAGTTCTTATTTTCAATATTTTAGAACTGTTATATCATAATTATTACCTTTCAAACCTACACGGTTTTAGAAACCTTGCAGGTTGAGGGTTGCTTGTGCTTCGGGCTACCAACTTCCCACTTTCTATCCTCTAATCCGCTTTTTCCTGTTGGTTTCATAATCCTCAAAAATCATCTCACCCAATCCTTTCAGTCCGGTGTAAAACGCTTTTCCTTGGTTGGCTTTTGTAAATTCCGTTACAAAACGCATCAGATAAGGATCTTGTGCAATCATGAATGTGGTGATTGGAATATGCAATCTTCTGGCCTGTTGCGCCATGGCATAACATTTATTCATGATATACGGATTTAATCCCGCACTATCCTTGTAATACTGACCATCTGGAAGTCGCAAACAACTTGGTTTTCCATCGGTAATCATAAAGATCTGCTTATTGGTATTTCGCTTTCTTCGCAATAAATCCATTGCCAATTGTAATCCGGCAACAGTATTGGTATGATAAGGTCCCACTTTCAAATACGGTAAGTCCTTAATTTCTATTTGCCATGCATCATTGCCAAAAACCAAGATATCTAGAGTATCTTTTGGATATCGGGTGGTAATCAATTCGGCTAAAGCCATTGCTACCTTTTTTGCAGGTGTGATCCGGTCTTCACCATATAATATCATACTGTGACTGATATCAATCATCAATACCGTACTCATTTGCGATTTGTGCAATGTATCCTCTACCACTAAATCATCTTCGGTTAAATGGAAATCACCCAATCCATGATTGATCTGCGCATTTTTTAAACTTTCGGTTATCGATACCTTATCCAAAGAATCACCAAATTGATAATCCCTGAAGTCGCCCGTATGCTCATCACCTATTCCAGGGCTTTTACTTTTATGGTTGCCCTGTCCGCTACGTTTGATCTGTCCGAAAATATGATCAAGTGCTTGCTGCCTGATGGCGCGTTCTGTTTTTGAGGTAATGGCCATCCCGCCATTTCCGTCCGGATCGATTTCTTCTCTTATATAACCTTTCCTCTTAAGGTCTTCGATAAAATCATCAATGGTATATTCTGGCGTGGTCAGCTTATATTCTTTATCCAATTCTCTCAACCAATCAATGGCCTCATCAAAATCTCCAGAAGTATGGGTAATCAATTCTTTGAAAATCTCGAAAAGCTTATCAAAAGGTGATTGAAAAGGCGCTTCATAGGTCTTGAAGACGAAACCTTTGCGTATTGGGTTTGTATTTGTCATAGCATGATAAAAATACGATATTTTAATCGACTGATAAATCTATTAACATCTATTTTATGAATCAACTTATGCCTTTTTATTATCTTTAAACCAACGCGTTGAAACAGCGATGTAAATTCTGATAACAGGTGTATTCGCTACAACCAACTAAAACACTAAAATCATGAAACATTTAATTTTTGCAATTACCCTTCTTCTCTGCATTTCATGCAAAGATCAAAAAGAGGAGAAAAAAGAAGATACTGCCATCAAAGTTGAGCAGTACACCATTGAACAATTTATGGATAACGAAGCCGTAACTGGTGGCAGTTTTTCTTTTGACAATTCCAAGCTCCTGATTTCAAGTAACCAATCGGGAATCTTCAATGTTTACACGGTGCCCATCACAGGAGGCAACTACACTCCGATCACTGCTTCCGACAGCACGTCCTATTTTGCAGAATCATTTTTTCCCCATGATGACCGCATGTTACTGTCCGCAGACGGCAATGGCGATGAAATCGACCATATTTATTTACGCGATACTACAGGAACCATTAAAGATCTGACCCCTGAGAAAGGTGCAAAATCGCAATTCTATGGTTGGGCGGATGACGGTAAATCCTTTTACTATGGATCCAACAAAATGAATCCAAAATTTTTCGATGTCTATGAAATGGATGTTTCTAATTTCAACTCTAAAATGATCTATCAAAATAATGATGGCTTGAATTTTAATGGCATTTCAAAAGATAAAAATTATATCGCCTTGGCGCAATCCTTAAACACCAATGACAGCGATTTATATGTCTATAATGTAAAAACAAGACAAAAAACGAAGGTCAACAGCAATCAAAGCGGCAATTCTGCACAGGATTTCTTAAATGATAATCTTTATTATACTACCGATGATGGAGGAGAATTTTCCTATTTGATGAAATATGATCTTAGAACCGAGGAGAAATCTAAGGTTCTTGAAAAATCATGGGATATTGCGGGTGCAGGTTTCACCAAAAACGGCACCTATATGGTCGTTTATGTGAATGAAGATGGGAAAAATGTCATTGAAGTAATAGATGTCGCTACAAACACGCCAATCGATTTACCTGATTTTGGAGATCAAAGTATAACCAGCGTTGGTTTCAGTGATGACGAACAATGGATGCGTTTGTATGTTGGAGGCTCCAATATGCCATCCAATCTCTATACCTATAATTTTAAAACAAAAGAACAATATCAACTGACCAATGTCCTTAACGATGAGATTCATCCAGAAGATTTAGTGACCGCCAAGGTTATTCGCTATAAATCTTTTGATGGTGTAGAGATTCCCGCAATTTATTACCTTCCTCATCAAGCTTCAAAGGACAACAAGGTTCCTGCAATGGTTTGGGTGCACGGAGGACCAGGAGGGCAGTCACGACAAGGATTCAATTCGTTTATTCAATATATGGTCAATCATGGTTATGCGGTTTTAGCCGTCAATAATCGTGGCAGCAGCGGGTACGGTAAAACTTTTTATCAAATGGACGACTTGAATCACGGTGAAAAGGATTTACAGGACTGTGTGGAAGGCAAGAACTGGCTGGCCAGCCAACCGGAAATTGATGGTGATAAAATTGGAATTATTGGAGGGTCTTACGGTGGTTATATGACCATGGCAGCATTGACCTACGCTCCAGAAGAGTTTGATGTAGGCGTCAATTTATTTGGGGTGACCAATTGGATCAGGACTTTAAAAAGCATTCCACCTTATTGGGAATCTATGAGAAAATCACTGTACTTAGAATTAGGTGATCCATTTACAGAAGATTCTGTGCGGCTCAAACGTATTTCGCCATTATTCCATACAGATAAAGTCACCAAGCCATTGATTGTGTTGCAGGGCGCTCAAGACCCGAGGGTATTACAGGTAGAATCTGATGAAATTGTCGCAGGAGTCCGAAAAAATGGGGTTCCAGTGGAATACGTTCTCTTTGAGGATGAAGGACACGGTTTTATCAAAAAAGAAAATCAAATTGAAGCTTATAGTAGGGTACTTCAGTTTTTAGATAAATATTTGAAGAATGCCAATGCGCTTCTCGATGGCGAAATGAAAGCTACTGAAATTAAAGCTAAAAACGCGTCTTAGTGATACGGAACATTTAGAAATTTTCAAAACAGCCCTAAAGCATTCGAAAGCTTTGGGGTTTGTTTTTTAAACCAATTAAGTCCATTGGTCAAATGATCCTAAAAAACAATGAGAGTCTACCTCATTCAACACGCTCCAACTCCTTGAGTTTTTCAATTTTAATTCTTTTGCCTGAAGTAGAAATCAGACCTTCTTTTTTAAATTGGGATAAAATCCGGATGGCAGATTCAGTTGCTGTTCCGACGATGCTCGCATAGTCTTCACGGGATAGCTTGACATTCAAATAGCCGTCTTCAGTCTCACCGAAGGTTTTGCTTACATAAGTCAAAGCCTCGGCCAAACGTTGCCTGACCGACTTTTGGGCCATATTGATAAGGTCCCCTTCGGCTTCCCTTAAATCCTGGGCCAAATTCTGCAACACATTAAATGAAAATTCTTGGTTGGATTTAATATTGCCCAGTATCTGATCCTTTGGGACATAGCAAAGTTCTACATCATTAAGAGCCACCGCACTCAAATGGGTGCGTTCTTCACTGATAACTGAACGCTGGCCAATTAACTTGCCCTTACCCATCAATTTGACAGTATGATCCTTGCCATTGGCACTCAACTTGATCATTTTACAGATGCCCTCTCTCACACAATATACACCTGAGAGCAATTCGTTTTCGCCAAAAATGACTTCACCCTTCTTAAAATACAGTGTTCTCTTGCATGCAGCCACATCTCTGAGTTCTTCTTTTGTCAAAGTTTTCATCGAATTCAATTGACGTGCAATGCATTGCTCGCATCTACTCATACCTAAATTTATTGACCCCCAAAATTAAGAAAAACATGACAATTATCATAGTTTAAATGATAATCATTTCCGACCTTTGCAAAAGGTATAAATGAGCATAATTATGGAATCTTCAACTTGTTTCCACTGTGGAGATCTTTCTGATTCTTCCACAATTTTTTTTGACGACAAATCATTCTGTTGCCAAGGTTGCAAGACGGTTTATGAAATCTTCTCTGAAAATGATCTCACCTGTTACTATGACCTGCAATCTGCTCCCGGGACCACGCCAAAAGACATTCAGGGAAAATATGACTTTCTTTCCCAACAGAACATTATTGACAAATTGGTGGAGTTTGATGACGGCAAGTCACAAATAGCCACACTTTATATTCCACAAATCCATTGTAGTTCCTGCATTTGGATTCTTGAAAATCTAAATAAGCTCAATAGTCATATTTCATCTTCGCAGGTTGACTTTGGCAAGAAAACGGTGCGACTTCAATTCAACTCTCAAAATTACAGCTTAAAAGAAGCGGTCATTTTGCTAAGTTCCATCGGATATGAGCCTTATATTAGCCTGGAGGATTTCTCAACAGGAAAAAGCCAGGTGAACCGCTCCTTAATATACAAACTAGGGATCGCAGGATTTGCATTTGGCAATGTCATGTTTCTATCATTTCCTGAGTATTTTGAAGTGAAAGAGTTTTGGCTCGACCAATACAAGCCTTTTTTTAGATGGTTGATGTTTGCCTTTTCCCTTCCAGTGGTTTTTTATTCTTCACAAGATTATTATATCTCTGCCTACAAAGGCTTGCGCGCCAAAGTTTTGAATATTGACGTCCCCATTGCACTGGGAATCATCGTGCTTTTTTTACGAAGCACTTGGGATATTGTTTTTGATTTGGGCTCAGGCTTTTTTGATAGTTTAACCGGCTTGTTGTTTTTCTTATTGCTGGGTAAATTCTTTCAACAAAAAACCTATTCGTTCCTTTCTTTTGAACGCGACTATAAATCCTATTTCCCAATTGCCATTACCAAGATTTCTAAAAATGGTGAGGAACATCCCATTCAAGTGTATGATATCAAAAAGGGCGACCGATTATTGATTAGAAACGAAGAATTGATACCGGTAGATGGTGTACTCATCAAAGGAAAAGCAAAAATAGATTATAGTTTCGTTACAGGAGAATCGGACCCTGTGAGCAAGGTCTCGGGAGACAAACTTTTTGCCGGTGGCAAACAGGCTTCCGGAAGTATAGAAATGGAAGCTTTAAAAAGTGTTGAACAGAGTTATTTGACACAGTTGTGGGGCAATGATGTGTTCAATAAGGACAAAGCCGACGGATTTACAACCTTGACCAACTTAATCAGTAAACGATTTACCATTGTCGTTCTGAGCATCGCCTTTATTTCTACGGCATTCTGGCTGTTTGTTGATGCCAGCAAAGCCTTGAATGTGTTTACCTCTGTTTTGATTATTGCCTGTCCTTGTGCCATAGCCTTGGCAGCACCATTTACACTTGGCAATATACTTCGCATTTTTGGCAAGCATAAATTCTACCTAAAAAATGCCACCGTTATTGAACAGTTGGCAGCGATAGACACCATCATATTTGATAAAACCGGTACTATTACTTCCAATAAGCAAAGCACGGCGACTTATGAAGGAGATGCACTTTCTTCGTCCGAAGAGGTATTATTAAAAAACACGTTAAGAGGGTCCAACCATCCCTTGAGCCGAACACTTTACGACCTATTGGAAGAAAATGACATTATCATGCTCGATCAATTTGAAGAGCATGTGGGACAAGGTATTCAAGGGGTACACCAACAGGACAGTATCAAAATTGGGTCTGCAAATTTTGTTGGAAAGACCAACGATACTGCGGTTCTTAACACTTCAGTCCATATCAGTACCAACGACGCCTATAAAGGAAAGTTCACCTTTTACAATAGCTACCGAAAAGGATTGTCGCAATTGTTCAACAAACTCAAAAAAAATTACGATTTAGCAATACTCTCCGGTGACAACGAGGGCGAAATGGAAAATTTAAAAAAACTGCTTCCAGCAAGGACCAAATTGCTTTTCAACCAAAAACCAGATGATAAATTAGAATACATTAAGCACCATCAGAGTGAAGGGGCCAAAGTCTTAATGATTGGCGATGGACTGAATGATTCCGGCGCGCTGGCCCAAAGCAATGTAGGCATTGCGATTTCAGAAAATGTCAATGTCTTCTCTCCTGCATGTGATGCTATTTTGGATGCAGTCAAATTCAATAATCTTAGCGATTTTATTAACTTGTCAAAATCGGCCATCAAAATCGTAAAGTGGAGCTTTGTGTTGTCATTTATGTACAACGTGGTAGGGGTCTCTTTTGCCGTAACCGGACGACTAGAACCTGTTGTTGCAGCCATATTGATGCCTTTAAGTTCCATAAGTATCGTGGTTTATACGACAATCGCTACAAATGTAACGGCGCGGAGATTAAAATAAATAACAACACAGGAATCCATTTTCTTGTCTATGAATAAAAACTTTAGGTCTTAAATGATTAAACAAAAAAGTCCACCTACATAATAGGGAAGTACACAAAAAAGTAGTTTTACGCCCGGCAGGTTAAGCTTTGGTCTATCTCAATTCCGATGTCAATCGTTACAATCACCAAAACCTTATGCACTTGGCCTTTAATTTTCGGATGTTATCAATAAACTGTGTGAATTAACAAGGTGATAAAAATAGAAAGTTTATAAAAATATTCCGATATTCGTATTTCAAATCATTAAAACATGATAATTATCATAAAATAACAAAATGGTCAAATGTATTTTTGAACCATAACTTCTATAAGGTATGAGCGTTATATATTTATTACTGAGTCTTAGTATTTTAGTAGCCGTCATCTTTTTTGTTGCCTTCATTTTCGCCGTAAAAAACGGACAGTATGATGATAGCTACACACCATCCGTACGTATGCTTTTTGAAGATGAATTAGTAAAAGAAAAACCAAAAACATTAAAAAAATCAAAAACTAACTAACCAAGAATAATTTTTTACTATGGAAATGCAACAATTCTATTACGATAACAAAGTCGTTAAGAAATTCCTCTATGCCACCTTGTTCTGGGGTCTTATTGGTATGATCGTCGGACTCTTTTTAGCTTTTCTATTCCTTTTTCCAAATCTGACCGATGGCATTTCATGGCTGAGTTTTGGACGGTTAAGACCATTACATACCAATGCGGTTATTTTCGCCTTTGTAGGTAATGCTATTTTTGCTGGGGTGTATTACTCATCACAAAGGTTACTAAAAGCCAGGATGTTCAGTGATGCCTTAAGCAATATTAACTTTTGGGGCTGGCAATTAATCATTGCTGCAGCGGCAATTACTTTGCCTTTGGGTTTTTCCACCTCAAAAGAATACGCAGAATTGGAATGGCCAATTGATATTGCCATTGCTTTTGTATGGGTTGTTTTTGGCTGGAACCTTATTGGGACGATACTAAAAAGAAGACAACGCCATTTGTATGTAGCCATTTGGTTCTATATTGCCACTTTTGTTACAGTTGCCGTACTCCATATATTCAATAGCTTGGAACTGCCTGTCAGTGCTTTCAAAAGTTACTCTGTTTATGCCGGTGTTCAGGATGCCTTGGTACAGTGGTGGTATGGGCATAACGCTGTAGCATTTTTCTTGACCACACCGTTTTTGGGACTTATGTACTATTTCGTTCCAAAGGCAGCCAACAGGCCTGTTTATTCCTATAGACTTTCCATAGTCCACTTCTGGTCCCTGATATTTATTTATATCTGGGCAGGACCGCATCACTTATTATATACAGCGTTACCTGAATGGGCTCAGAACTTAGGTGTGGCGTTCTCAGTCATGTTGTTAATGCCTTCTTGGGGAGGGATGATCAACGGACTCTTAACATTGCGAGGAGCCTGGGACAAGGTAAGAACGGATCCTGTTCTTAAATTCATGGTTGTTGCCATTACCGGATATGGGATGGCCACCTTTGAAGGTCCGATGTTATCACTCAAAAACGTAAATGCCATTGCTCATTATACAGATTGGATTATTGCCCATGTCCACGTAGGTGCTTTGGCCTGGAATGGATTCTTAGCCTTTGGAATGGTCTATTGGCTGATCCCTCGCTTGACCAAATCGAAACTATATTCCACTGGAATGGCGAATCTTCATTTCTGGATCGGGACCCTAGGAATCATCATGTATGCTTTGCCATTGTACGTAGCCGGGTTTACCCAGGCGAGTATGTGGAAACAATTTAATCCTGATGGTAGTTTGGTTTACGGTAACTTCCTGGAAACCGTTACTGAAATTATGCCAATGTATTGGATGCGTGCCATTGGGGGTACTTTATACCTGACCGGAATGATCGTCATGATCTATAATATTGTTCAAACGGTTAGAAAAGGTAGTGCTGTTACGGACGAGTTGGCAGAAGCTCCTGCACTACAACGTGTCTCCAAGGGAATGGTTGCTGGTGAACATTGGCACAGCTGGTTAGAGCGTAGACCAATACAGTTGACAATTGGTGCGACAATAGCGATTTTAATTGGTGGTATTGTGCAAATCATACCAACCATTATGATAGATTCCAACATCCCAACCATTACCAGTGTGAAGCCTTACACTCCACTCGAACTTGAAGGAAGGGATCTATATATCCGCGAAGGTTGCGTTGGATGTCACTCTCAAATGATTAGGCCATTTAGGGACGAAGTTGAACGCTATGGCGAATTCTCAAAAGCTGGCGAATATGTCTATGACCATCCGTTCTTATGGGGAAGTAAACGTACCGGACCTGACTTACACAGAATTGGTGGCAAATACTCTGACAGTTGGCACTTCAATCATATGTATGACCCACAGAGTACCTCCTCAGGATCCATCATGCCTGGTTATAAATGGCTGATTACTGATAAATTGGACAAATCCGTCACTGAGAGAAAGATGAGGACGATGATGGCCTTGGGAGTGCCATATACTGACGAAGATGTAGCCAATGCACAACAAAGCATGACGGAGCAGGGAACACAGATTGAGCAAAACCTTTATGGTGATCCAGCGTTTGCAGAGGCTTACGAAAGAGATAAAGAAAATAGCGGTCCTGATTTTGTTGAAATGCGCGATCGGGAAATTGTGGCAATTATCGCCTATTTACAACGTCTCGGCACGGATATTAAAGTCAAAGATTTAGAAACAACACAAAACTAGTCATTATGCTGAAATATATAAAAAACCATATGGACAGTATTTCAGGTATTGAAATATATCCAATGATCTCCTTACTTATATTTTTCATTTTTTTCGTAGCACTTTTTTGGTGGGTCATTACGGCCAAAAAAGATTATATCGATAGAATGAGCAACATACCTTTAGACAACGAAAACGAAATACAATTATGAGAAATTTAATTCCAGCATACGTTAGGGTGCCCCTATTATTCTTTATCATTTGGGGTATTATAGAATTGTTTGTGGGAACACCGCACGAACCAGCATTTATGAACAATCCAATGGTTTTATTGTTCTTGTTGTTAGTGTTGCTTCTCATTTTAGGTATTGAAGCTATTATTGCCGCTCTCGAGAATGTGATGTTTCAAAGTTTGGACGAAGCTGCGAAAGCCCGATATTTAACTACCAAAACATCAACTCCGAAAATTGTGGAATGGGTCAAAAAAACCTATAAAAAGATGTTAGGTTCCAAACCAATTGAAAAAGAAGGAGAAATTATTCTTGACCACGACTATGATGGTATCAGAGAATTAGACAATGATCTTCCTCCATGGTGGCGTTATGGTTTTTACGCTTCAATTGTATTCGCAGCAATCTATCTCTTACGTTATCATGTCTTTGACGGTCCAAACCAATATGACGAGTTACAAACTACTCTGGAAATCGCTAAAACAGAATTGGAAGAGTACAAAAAGACAGCCAAAGATTTGGTCGATTTTGAATCTGTAACGGTTTTAACCGATGCGGCAGATTTAGCAAACGGAAAAATTGTTTACGACGCTTATTGCGTGGCATGCCATATGCCTGATGGTGGTGGTGGAATTGGCCCTAACCTGACGGATGAATACTGGATTCTGGGCGGTGGCATCAAGAATATTTTCCACACCGTAAGTGAAGGTGGACGTAGTGGAAAAGGAATGGTACCATGGAAATCGACATTAACACCAATTGAAATGGCACAGGTATCAAGTTACATCCTGACATTCCAAGGGACAACCCCTGCAAACCCTAAAGAGCCAGAAGGAGATCTCTGGGTCGATGAATAGATAAATTTACTTGGTTCTTTATTTTTAAAAACTGATCATATCCTTAGTGATAAAATTATAAAACGTGGAAACACCGCAAAACGAAAGCTTTAGAGACTCAATAGGCACACTTACAGAAGAAGGTAAACGTAAATGGGTGTTTCCCAAAAAACCAAGCGGTAAATTTTACGATTATCGAAAATGGGTGAGCTACATTCTCTTAGCCTTCTTTTTGACGGCCCCATTTATTAAAATTAACGGTAACCAGTTCTTAATGTTCAATATTTTAGAACGCCGTTTTAATATTTTCGGTTTTCCTTTTTGGCCCCAGGACTTTCATCTTTTCGTCATATCAATGTTAATTGGTGTGATTTTCATTGCCCTGTTTACCGTAGCTTTTGGACGTATTTTCTGCGGATGGATTTGTCCACAGACTATTTTTATGGAAATGGTCTTCAGGCGGATTGAATACGCCATTGAAGGCGATAGAGGTGCACAGATGCGTTTGGACCGACAAGAATGGAATGCAGAAAAGATCAGGAAACGTGGATTTAAATGGTTCTTGTTCCTAACAATTTCATTTATCATTGCCAACGTGTTTTTAGCGTTTTTGATAGGGAGTGACAAGCTGATGGTCTATATTGCTGAAGGGCCTGTGGCTCACGCCAGTACATTGATTCCATTGCTTATTTTTACGGGTGTTTTTTACTTTGTATTTGCCTGGTTCCGGGAGCAAGTATGTATTATCGCCTGTCCTTACGGAAGATTACAAGGTGTTCTATTGGATAATAAATCGATCGTTGTTGCCTATGATCACAAACGAGGTGAAGGGGAAAATGGGAGAAAAAAATTCCGAAAAAACGAAGACAGGGAAGCACTTGGTTATGGAGACTGTATTGATTGTTTTCAATGTGTAAATGTGTGTCCAACAGGTATCGATATTAGAAATGGAACCCAATTGGAATGTATCAATTGCACGGCTTGTATTGACGAATGCGATCATATTATGGAGAGCATCAATCTGCCAAAGGGTCTGATCAGATATGCCAGTGAAGAAAATATTGAAAAGAAAAAGAAATTTGAATTTACACCACGTCTAAAAGGTTACTCTGCTGTATTGGTAATCTTGACAGGTTTGCTCATAGGCATGTTGCTTTTAAGAAATGAAGTAGAGGCCCGAGTTTTAAGGCTTCCTGGTCAGTTGTACGAACAGAAAGAGAACAATATAATCAGTAACGTTTTTACTTATAAACTGATCAATAAGACCACGAGAGACATTCAGGACATCAACTTTAAATTGAGAGGGTATAACGGAGTTGTCAAGGTGGTATCTGGCGATGATCGATTTAGCGTCCCGAAACAAGGATTGGCGGAAGGGACCATGTTTATTGAAATTGATAAAAGTGAATTAAAATCGGACAAGAACAAAGTAATGATTGAAGTTTACAGTGATGACGATTTGATTGAAACAACATCGGTCAACTTTTTGGGACCGAGAAGTTATAATTAGATTCCTAAAAAAGAATGAGGTAATCCGAAGGTTTGCCCCGGAAATGATGGGACCTGTGGGTTTGAGAAACTAGATATTAACAAGTTAAAAAAGAGATGCCTGCCTCTGCAGGCATAGGATTATGAAAATAAATTGGGGTACAGGTATTGTGTTGGCGTTTATAGGTTTTATAAGCTTTATAATGTATTTTGTTATTTCCTTGACCGTCAACAAAAAGTATGAACATGATTTGGTGGTTGAGAACTATTACAGTCAGGAACTGGAGTTTGAAAACGACATGAACAAACAAAAAAATGCACAACATCTAAAGGAAGATGTCACATGGAAACGGTCACCTGAAGGTATTCAACTCTCTTTTCCAAAAGATATGGATCCGTCGGAAATTACAGGTAAAGTGTTCCTATATAGACCATCTAATAAACAATTAGACTTTGAAGTTGCGATTTCATTGTCTGACCATAATTTGCTCATACCTGACAAACGTTTATTAGGTGGTCGTTGGAACCTTAAAGTAGATTGGCAATATAACGGAAATTTGTATCTATACAAAAAAGATATCGTCTATTAAATGCTGTGGTCTGCGGTCATACTTGGTCTTCTTGGAAGTTTTCATTGCGTGGGCATGTGCGGACCGATTGCCTTTATGCTTCCGGTGGATCGCCAGAACTCCACCAAAAAAGTATTTCAGATTTTCACCTATCATTTTGGAAGGATTTTAGCCTATAGTATTATCGGTCTGTTCTTCGGATTGGTTGGAAAAAGCCTTTATATTTTTGGATTGCAACAGCAACTCTCCATAGGAATCGGTATTTTGATGATTATAGTAGTGCTAATTCCAACCAAAATCTTCAATAAATACAATTTTTCAAAACCCATTTATAAACTGATTTCTAAGGTAAAGACAGGTTTAGGACAAGCTTTTAAGAGAAAAACGGCAGACACCTTTCTGATTATTGGATTTCTCAATGGATTTCTGCCTTGTGGTCTGGTTTATATGGCCGTTTTTGCCTCATTGGCAATGGACGGCGCACTCAAAGGAAGTTTATATATGGCCTTGTTTGGAATGGGCACTATCCCATTAATGACTTCAGCTATTTACCTTGGTAAATTTCTAAATAGCAAAGTTAAACAACGCATTCAAAAAGCAGTTCCGGTATTCGTGGTCATTATAGGCATATTGTTTATTCTCAGGGGCATGGGCTTGGGAATTCCATACATCTCCCCTGCTCCAGTTGTTGAAATGGTCCAAGGCAGTATTGATTGTAACTAAAAACTAAACAATTTTAATACGGATAATTTTGTCCGATTTAAAATATAATGTATATTTGCTGAACTAAAATAACTCATATGTTTTCAAAAGCTTGCGAATACGGTATCAAAGCATCTATTTATATAGCCTTGAACTCTTATGATGGCAATCGGGTCAGTTTAAAGGAAATTGCAAAAGAAATTGCTTCACCAGAAGCATTCACCGCAAAAATACTTCAGGACTTAGTAAGGAATAAAATTATAAATTCAGTAAAAGGTGCTTATGGTGGATTTGAAATTCCGAAAGAAGACATTTCCTCTATTAAGCTATCTCAAATTGTAACGGCCATCGACGGTGACGACATTTATCATGGCTGTGGTTTGGGTTTGAACGTATGCGATGAAAATCATCCTTGCCCGGTCCATGACCAATTTAAAACCATACGCAACGAATTGAAAGTAATGCTGGAAAGCACCAATCTTGAGCAATTGGCTTTGGATATCAAATCAGGAGCTTCATTTTTAAAGATTTAAAAAAAATTTATATATAAATAGGATAAAAGTATCCGAAAATAATAGTTGTCTAATTAATAATCACCCAAAAAAACCCTCGATTTAGAGGACGGGAATGAATTTATGAAAACATTACATAAAGACGCACAGAAACAGATCGGTCAATTTGTGGCAGACGATTTTAGAACCGCAGCAGTATTTTCAAACTACGGTATCGACTTTTGTTGTAAAGGAGATAGAACGGTTGAAGAAGTATGCAAAAAGAACAATATCGAAGTTGAGGAATTACTCGGTAAACTGCTGGAGATTCAAATTTCAAACAACCAACAATCCATTGATTATAAATCATGGCCGTTGGATTTATTGGCCGAATATATAGAAAAGAAACATCATCGCTATGTTGAAGAAAAGACGCCAGTACTACGTCAGTTCTTAGACAAACTTTGCAAGGTACACGGACAAAGACATCCAGAACTTTTAGAAATTACTGCACTTTTTATTGGTTGTGCTAAAGAAATGGCATCCCATATGAAGAAAGAAGAACTTATCCTCTTCCCTTTTATAAAACGTATGGTAAAGGCGCAAATGGAAGGTACCAAAATTGAATCCCCACAATTTACAACCGTTGAAAACCCAATTGCACTGATGAAACATGATCATGAACTCGAAGGCGATCGCTTCAGAAAAATCGTGGAACTTACAAATAATTATACGCCACCTGCTGATGCCTGCAACACCTACAGAGTAACTTTTGCCATGTTGGATGAATTTGAAAAAGATTTACATCTGCACATACATTTGGAAAATAACATCTTGTTCCCTAAGGCTATAGAGCTGGAACAGACCCTCAATTAGTTTTGGTTTTAATTGTTGATGAAACACTTCCTTTCCGTTTCTTACCCTGCTGTGGTTTTTGCATTTTTCATTTGAGAAAAACCAAACTTCACATAAAAGATACGATTGGAAGTGTTTTTGTTTAATATTTAAACGTTGTCTGCAAAACATTTTGTATAATCATCAAAGAATTCTTCTTTGTAAATTCTTTATTTGTAAAAAAAAAATCCTATCATAGTGGATTTATTTATGGAATAATGAAAACCTCTTAAATGCCAAAAAAACTCGTCCTTGTATGTCTGATAAACTTCCTGGTGGCTGCCTTGATGGGTTTGGTCTTAAGATACGTTTTTGTATCCCCCTACTTGCCTATCAATTTTAGATATGTCACTCATGCACACTCCCATGTAGCCATGTTGGGTTGGGTATATTTAATGCTATATGTATTAATTGTTCATCATTTCGTCCCTAGCAAAAAACCTGTTTTCAATTGGCTGTTTTGGGCGACAGAGATTTCGGTAGTTGGCATGATGGTCAGTTTCCCCATTCAAGGTTATGCTGCTATTTCCATTACTTTTTCAACCTTGCATATTTTTTGCAGCTACTATTTTGTCAGATTGATCTGGAAAAACCAACGGATTAAATCAAAACCAATCGAACGCTTACTGAAAGCGTCATTAATTTTTATGATGCTCTCCACGGTTGGGGTTTGGTGTTTGGGACCGGCAGCGGCGATTTTGGGCCAAACTTCAGCTTTTTTCCAAATAGCGATCCAATTTTTCTTGCATTTACAGTTTAATGGATGGTTTATGTTTGCTGTTCTGGCAGTATTTCTTTATCAATTCCCCATAACAGATACTCCCCTGTTTCAGCGCTTTTTCAAAACACTTATTGCTGCAACCCTACTCACGTTTGCTTTACCTGTAAGTTGGTACGCCTTTCACCCCATACTACTGTGGATTAACGGAATTGGTGTAGTCATACAACTTTTATCGGGATATTATTTCATTCTCTTGCTACAACCACATTGGAATCGGTTTTGGAGCAAGACGCCAAAAATAATTAAATGGATGTATGCTTTGGCCCTCATCTCTTTTATAATGAAAATAGCTTTGCAAACAAGCTCTATCTTCCCTGAAATCTCTAAAATGGCGTATCAGTACCACAATTTTGTTATCGGATTTATTCATTTAATGATGTTAGGTGTCATCACTGGATTCCTATTTGTGTTCCTTTTAAATTCTTCGTTGATTTCGATTAAAAGTAAGACTTTGTCCTTTGGTATCTATTGTTTTACCATTGGTTTCATTGCAACTGAGATTTTATTGCTTATTCAGGGACTTTTTTACTATTTTGCCCTTGGGATGATCCCAAATTACTATTGGCTGCTTTTTGTTAGCAGTATTCTTTTGCCCTTAGGTATTCTATTTTTTATAATAAATATTATTAATCATGAAACCAAAACCATTAAAACGACATAAAGCCCTCCAACCATTAAGCAGAGAACATCATCATGGACTGTTGCTTTCCTGGAAAATTAGAACTGGATTCAGCAAAAACATCGAAATAGAACGTATTAAAACCTATGCCGATTGGTTCTTTAATAACGAATTGATCCCACATTTTGAACTTGAAGAAGCCCATATCTTCCCGATTTTAAAAGCAGAAAACGAATTGGTAAAACGTGCGCTGGCTGAACACCGACGGTTAAAACGCCTCTTCAATGATGAAAAGGATATTGAAAGGTCCTTGCACAAGATTGAGGAGGAATTAGAGCAACACATCCGATTTGAAGAACGCATCCTTTTCCCAGAAATACAAAAAACGGCCACCGAAGCACAATTGGCACTCATTGAAGCTATTCATCATGAAGAAGGCTTTGTGGACAATGTAAACGACGAGTTTTGGATTTGATTTAATAGATGATATAAGACATATTAATATAAAAGTTTCGACCTTGCCGTGGGATATTATTCCAATCGGCATAGGTTGAATAATTTGTATCCAAAATATTTTCAATCCCATATTTCAAGACGAATTTATTGGCATTGAGGTTAAATTCATTTCCAAGATTTAAATTTAAAATCGCGTAGGCAGGTGTTTCGTCCTCGCCATAAAATCCACTGTATCGGGTTTGGTTGCCATTGCCCTGCAACTGTAAGGCGGCGTTGAATTTTGGTTTTGAATAGTTCACTTCCGCCAAATACGAAAACGGTTTAATCAATGGTAAATTCTCATTATTGCTACCACTTCCATAATTATAGCCCACGGTACCATTTAGAGAGAATGAATTCGAAAATTTATAAGATGAATTCAAATACACGTTAAATATTTTGGCGTGTGAGAGTGCCTCGTACATTTTTACCCCGCTAGCCCCAATAGTCATCGGACTTAAGCTATTATCTACACTTCCAATAATATAGTCTATGATATAAAAATATGAGGTCTCCAAACCTAAATGAAATCTATTCTCATGATAATTCGCTTTAAAATTAGCTTCAATGGCCTTTTCATTATTTAAGGTCGGATTGCCTATATAATCATAGTTATCAAAACTATTGAATAGGAAAAACCCATAGCCCTCACTTACTGAAGCGGCTCTTTCCCCATAACCTGCTCCAAGAGACACATCATAATGCTCTTTCTTAACCTGGTAATTCGTTGTAAAACTGGTCAACATTCTGTTCTTTGTAGCTCCAATTTCTGGGTAAAATATTTGAAGACTTTCCAAGCCTGTTTCTTTGGCAATTTCATTTTGATGAAATCCGATTCTCAAGGCTGCTGATAACGACATATCATCCTTAATAGCATACGTATCTTTAGCATAAATACCTGAGTACAAAGTTCGAATATCTGGCCATGTGTACATAAACATTGCAGATTGGTTAGGATCATTAGGATACATGGTCATTTCTGCCAAGGAACGGTTGTAGAATCCATTAAGATTGACCTCAAATGCATGTTTATTTATGTTTGTCGTTGCTTTACTATAAAAGCCATAGGTATCACTCCATCCGGGCATATCCATCCGAATAGGCACATCGGGACGCTTGGAATCGTCCATGACATGTGTGATGGTATTGAAATATAGTTTAGACTCCAACGACTGAATAAGGGTCGAATCATTCTCAAATTTGTGCGTTACTGACGTTATCAATGCTTCGGCAAGCGAAACGTCCATGGTGAGTGCAGGATACCCAACATCAGTTGCTTTATCATAAATAACGGCTGCCTCAAATGTATGATGGTCATTTAATTTATAGCCACTTTGCAACGAAATATTATATTTTTGAAATTGTGAATACAACACTTCCTGACTATTGCCTGCATCATAATTGTCAGACTTACGATAAATTCCATCAGCATGGAGATAAAACTTATTGCCGGAATACTCCAGATCCAAACCGCCCGTTTTATAATTCCCGTTGGTTTCGTAGCCCAAATCGATACTTGTTTTTAATCCGGATTGGTGGAACTTGGAATTCGACAATTGCAAATCAATTCCACCTCCGATAGTATGCCCGTTTTCCGAACCTGATTGGCCAGAGCCAATGCTTACTTTCTGCAAATTGGACACATCAACATACGAAGTTATTGGGTCCATTTTATCGGTACACGCCCCAAAAATCTGCATCCCATCTATGGTCACACTCAATCGCTCGCTATTCATATTGTTCATGGCGGGTTCCCAAGCGTAATTGCCGCGCTTGATCATGGTGATTTTACTTGATTTTTCCAAATAATCGTCAATACTCGATAAGGTTTTTTCTTGGCGATAATTACTTAATTTACGTCGTCCAACCAAAGTGATTTCATCTAATTTGGTCGTATCATTTTTAGTGTCAGGGGATTCCTGGGCGAAGATAAATCCGCCACAAAACACCCAAATCACAACTGTTATGAGCTTTTTCATTGTAGTAGTCTGGTTATAAAAAACTATCCCATCTGTCAGAATGAGAATAATCGATAATTTAGTATCGACTTCCCAACCTGACAGAGCGATATACTTAGATAGCTTTGTAAAAGTTATAAGATAGGTTGGGTTAAAATTCAAGCTCCAAATAGAGCGAACTTTTTGGATGTTCCTCAGTGACATTTTCACCTTTAAGGACCTCATCTAACGTATTCAACAGCTTAAGATTGAGTACCCAATAGCCCGTCATGGTTAAGGACAGATTTCCCTCATACATTTTATTTGCCAAATTATAGGTCAAATCGGTATTGTTCGGCGAACTGTGATTTCCCATTCCTGGCATGCGAGGATCCAAGGTTATTTTATAATCTTCAACAACAGGGAAAGACATCATCGTTTCCATTTTGAACAAACCCAATTTTAGTTTGTTGATGGCTATCTTAGGAGTTTGAGGTTCTATCATAGCAATAAGATAGCGTGTATCATCGGCACCCATAAAACTGGTCACGTTTTGATACTCGCTTTGCATCACGATAATATCTGAATCGACAGAATAATTAATGCCATCTATTGTATAATCAACTTTTAAAGACCATCCAGATCCATCAAGATTAGCCATTTGATAGATAATGAATCCCTCATACAGCGTTTTCTTGCCCAAAGATTTTAAAATATCCGATTTAGGAGATGAGTGTTTCATGGTAGGCATTTGCATCACGGGCATCCAAGATAATGAGGCGTTTTCAACATAGTTATTGGTCCCATTATCCTTGATTCGGATACTTATGGCATTATAACCGGTTTCAAATTTACCGGAAGTGTTGAACAATTCTACCGTATGCGTGGCGTTGGTCAGTTCTTGTATTTTTTTAAGATTTTCAACTTCATTGATAATGGTGTCTGAATCGTCATCAGATGAACATGACACCGTAAATAGAGCGATAAAAAGAATTGGGATGATATATTTTAGTTTCATTTTTTTGAGTTTTTTGTTTAAAAAAAGTTTTAAAGCTCCCTGCTCGCATGCAAAAACAAGCCAGAAAAGGAAAAAACAAGGTTGTTATACCTAAAAAATCAACTAAAGTTTGGTGGTGGCGTATCAATATCCTGATACTGAATAAGAATAGAAGGCGTATAGCCGAAAGATTTACGTTTTGAAACAACAAAAACCTCGCTTTGAGATTCTGTTACCTGTATTTGGAACAAACAGAATGCATCCAACGACATACGTCTGGTTTCTTGCACTGGTATGTCGGTATTGGAATCTGGTGTGCTTTCCACAATCTGTTTGGTCAATTGGCATTTGCCATTACACCCCTGTTGATTATCCTTTTGAATACAAAGATTTTTTGCGATGACTGCCTGATTTGCTAAAAAATCGCCAATTATCACCAAGGTATTGATATTATGTGCAAATAATATAAACACCAATACAAGGGCAGTAATTTTATGTGCGATGGTTGCAATCATAGTGCAAATTTACGTATCATATTTAAAGATATATATGATAATTATCACAATCCACTTCTAATTTTCAAACTTTAAAAATCCTTCTTCCTGGCTTTCACGGCGATTCTCAACACCGGTAAGACCACCCATAAAGTCAATGCTGAAAACGAAATTATCAATCCAAAATTAGTTCCAAAAAACTGCTTGAAGACGGCCCCGGTATAACCTAACAGAGCAGAAATGTCCAACTTAAGCAAAATTAGCGTGCGCGACAAATCGATGGGGTTTAACATGGTTCCAATCAAAGAGAGTTTGTCCAAAGGGTAATCCGCAAAAAGAATGAGCGACATTAAGAAGATGCCATCATAAATAATGGCCAGAAACAACCACAGCAATATGGCATAGCCAAAACCTTTGATTCTATTCTCATTGGACAATGCAATATTAAAGGCCAAAGCTGTAAATATGAGGGTAAGGAACGTACCTGTAATGAGCAGTAATGAAAAATCCCAAATGGCATTGGACATAAACAACCCGTAAAAAACAAACGGAATGCCCAGTCCTAAAATCAAGCTCATAGATAGCGAAATGGCCACCCCAAGATACTGACCCAAGAAAATCGATGATCGTTTTAATGGCTGTGCCAATAACAGCTCTGTAAACTCCTTGGAATTATAATAGTACATAACACCAAAAATAGTTCCTATGAGAGGTACCAAAACAATAATGACATTCATTAAGGTGATAACCGCTTTGGAAAGGTCGTTGTTCAAAAATAACAGCACCACGCCAAGTAATAAATAAAACCCAAAATAGACGTAGCTCCATCGGCTGCGCATTAAATCGTAAAAACTATATTTTAATATTTTAAGCATGGTTCTCAGTTAATATGGATGCGATAGCATGTTCGAAATCCGGTTGTTTGGTTTTATCTTTAAGTTCAGTAATGGTCCCTTTGAAGTAAATTTTACCTTCTAAAAGAAATACGATTTCATCTGAAATTTCTTCAACAAAACTCATTATATGCGAGGTAATCAAAATGGTTTTTCCTTTGTCTTTTTCTGCCTGGATCAATTTCTTTAATCGCAACAATGAAATAGGATCCAAACCTGAAGTAGGTTCATCCAATATGACCAAAGGGCTGTCAAACATAAAGGTCAATACCAGATTCACTTTTTGTTTGGTACCTCCGGAAAGGTTACCTAATTTCTTATCTAAAAAAGGCTCCAATTTAAACAGACTGATTAATTCCTGATCCAAGTCAGTCTTGCCTCTTAGATCTTTAATCATAGTAATTAATTCCTTTACCCTTAAGTTGTTGGGGAAATTGGCGATTTGGGGCAAATAATCAATTTTATGCCTGTAACCTGAGCCACTTTTTATATTCTTACCCAATACAGAGATTTCCCCTTTATTAGGAATGACCATCCCCAACAAGCACTTGATCAGGGTGGTTTTTCCAGATCCATTTGGACCTAAAACGGCAAATATCCCGCCTTCTCCAATTTCCAAATTGAGGCCACTTAAGACCTCATTTTTTCCAAATTTCTTATATAAATCCTTAATTTTTATCATGGTCTATGCGTTTCATTCTTGGATTTTCATCCATCAAATCGTCTGGGGTAAATACCGGAGAAACCTTTTCAGAAAAATCGATGATGTCAATAAACAGACTTCTCAATAGGATTATGGCTTCTGGGGTTCTATTGACTATATATGAAAAAAGTTTTACAGGTCGGTATGGCACATCGCCAATCCCATCTTTATCCAAATCGTATCCTGTGTAATTGCTCCAAAAATTATTGTCAAATTTATTATCGTGGATCCTTCCATTATAGGAAATATCGAACGAATTATATAGAAAATTGTTTGCAATAATCTGATTATCATAACAAGCACCCTTTACTATTAGGGCGTAACCGTTGCTTATAAAATCGTTGTTGGCGTATACCAACCGGTTACTCCCCTCAACGGTAATCCCCACCGTGTTTTCTTTGAAAACATTGTTTTTGAGGTTCACATCGTTTACTTCCTTTAACAGTAATCCGTATGAAGCGGTTCCCCAGTTTTTTGTAATGATATTATGTTCCACATCCATAAACTTAGAGAACATCAAAGCTATGCCGGCACCATTGGTTTCAAACTGATTATTCGTTACACTGTTATCGTTACTGAACATAAAATGAAGGCCGTAGCGCACATTGTTCTTGCTAAAATTGTCAATGATGGTTATTTGATCAGAGAATTCAAGATAAATCCCATCCCGAACATTCCGTACATCATTACCTCTTACTTCCACATTGCTACAGTACCACAGGTGAATGGCATTTCCAGAATTAAATTCGGTTACGGCTTCTCCTCTAACGGTGTTATTCAATACTTTTCCATTATTTGATTTTTGAAGATATATTCCGAAAAACAGTTTTTCCAACTCCAAATTCTGGATGGTAAAGCCTTCACTTCGGACAACTCTTACAGCGGCATAGTCGGTGGTATAGCTCACGCCAACATTTATAATCTTAAATCCGTCAAGTGTGACATTATCCGCGCCTATGGTTATGATTTCCCCTTTTTGTTCACCATCTATCGTTGGATGATCTTCGCCAATCAGGGTTATACTTTTATCGATTTTTAAATTCGCCTCCTTATAAATTCCTTTTTTCACAACAATGGTGTCGCCGTCAGACGCCTCTTGGATTGCTTCACGTATTGTTTTGACGGTACAAGAGGAACAGACAGTTATTGTTTTTGACCATAAATTAGTCAAGGAAAGCAATGCCGTTAAAAAGAAGATTATGTAGTGTTTATTTTTCAAAATGAAGTTAAAATTTATCAATATGAAGTCATTCTCTTTCAAGAGGATCAATAAATGATGCTTTATAAAATTAATGTAATTTTGAAATCAAAAAATAGACTTCAGCAAATCTCGGAGATTTTAAATCATTAAAGAACTGCTGAAGCCTTTTTATTTTCTAATTTTAAGGTGGTCCTGAATTTCTTTCCAGGAATAGATATCTCCAGTAAATTTTTCTTGAGCTTTCTTTCCCGCTTCTTCATTTGAGAATGCCGAAAGATTTTCTCCCATTGGACTTTGCAATTGTTCGCTGACCAAATAAGTAGCCTTCGTAGCATCGATTAGCTCACCTGGAGCATCAAGGTCTGCCACCAGATAATAAGCCATTTCTGTATCCTTAAACTCATCTTGTACGGAATGCACCATACATTCAATAGCATCATACTTATAGGCTCTACCTTTTGAAGTCACCAATTGAGAGGCGTGTTGCTTGTCTACAATAGTCATATCACAGAAATGACATGCATCCGAACCGTAATTTATTGGTTGGGGGCTCACAGTGCAAGACGCTAAAAAAAGACTTATTATACTTAAGAAAAAAAACTGTTTCATTTGTTTTAATTTTTAATATTGGATAATCAAATTTAAATTTATTCAAAAAAATCTACATATCAATTTCCTATCAGGTCTTACAATTGTTCCACAGTTAAGTTCAGCCCAAATTAAGACACTTTTTGGGATTCTTTTTTCCCAACAAAGAAGGCTACTACAGTAAGCAACATTCCCACAAATATCATATAAGCTCCAGTTGCTGGCCAAGAGTCCACATCAAAGTTCAGCATCTTTTGGTAGCCAATCAGTGGTGGCTTATAGGTCATTGGAGTACCATCCAAGTTTTCAAGCTTCATGATTGCTTTCGGATCGAGGTCAGTTCCGTATTCAATTAACCATAGGTTGAAATCATACATACCCATAACGCCAAGTATAGACATCAATATGAACCATCCGAGAAACCATTTGTAACTTACTTTTCCGAAGAAACCAAGCAAACCGATGATGACCCCAAGAGCCACCATAATCCCAATTACCATTGGAAATACTTGAAATTCCCACATATCTTCTACCTTAGGAATGGTTTTCATTCCGATGTAATGGTTAAGGCCGTCAATATTTTGGATATCAAACTCTTCTACCCCCTCAATACCTTGAATATAAATATCCATCCCAAGTGGATCTGGATATTGTGGTGCTCCTAACATGATATTCCACAATGGAAACTTGAATAGTCCTAACAACAAAAGCGATCCTATTATCATTATAATACCAGCTTTTTTCATAATAATTTTAAATTAAATTAACCATTCAGTTAATAGCATTTTTAAAAGAAAGGCGAGAGCGATAATTCAACTCTCGCCTCAGAATAAGGAAATAAACACTAAAACAAAATTTCCTTATTCTTATATTGTGGTCCTTTATAATTAATCTTCACCTAAAGACCAAGACAACTCAATATTTGAATCTGCCGGAGATACACGGACATAACCTTGCATTTCCTGGTGAAGCGCAGAACAGAAATCAGTACAATAGAACGGCCATACACCTACTTGTTTTGGTTCCCAAACCAAGGTCTCTGTAGCTCCTGGCATAATAAGCATTTCTGCGTTGTTAGCACCAATTACTGCGAAACCATGAGGGACGTCAAAGTCTTGTTCAAGGTTTGTGATATGGAAATACACCTTGTCTCCTACCTTAACACCTTCAATATTATCAGGGTTAAAATGGCTACGTATCATATTCATATAGATATGAACATTTTTTCCGTCACGCACAACCTTAGCGTCTGCAGGGGAAAGCGAAGCATATGGGTGTTTATTCTCTGCGAGTTTATAGATTTTTCTAGAGTTCTTTGCAATCAAATCTGCAGGAATAGCAGCGGCATAGTGTGGTTCTCCAATGGTTGGGAAATCCAGCAACAACTCCATCTTATCACCTGTAATATCAAACAATTGTGCCGATTGAGTCAACTCCGGACCTGTTGGTAGATATCTATCTTTTGTAATCTTGTTTAAGGCTACAAAGTATTTACCAAATGGTTTACGTGAATTACCTCCAGGGATCATTCCGTGACCTACAGAGTAAAACACTGGCTGACGATCTAAAACTTCCCAAGTTCCAACTTTCCATTTTACAACTTCAGAAGAAATAAAGAAGGTTGTATATGCATTCCCTTTTTCATCAAATTCAGTATGCAATGGTCCTAAACCTGGTTGCTTCACAACACCTGCAAGGATATCTTCAAAATTCAGGATTGGAATACCATAAGCTTCACCATCAAATTTCTTGTTTTCAATAGCATCAAGCATTTTGGTAAAACTGTGCACTGTTAAGTCGGCAGAAAGTTTTCCGTTACCAATAATGTATTCTCCTGTTGGGTCGACGTCACATCCGTGAGGCGATTTTGGAGTTGGTAAGAAATATACAGCTCCAGGAACATCCATTGGATTTACGGTCAATACTTCTTTCAACATTGTAGAAGTGGCTATATGTGTGTGCTCATCCATGATATTGTGTGCATAGTTGGCAGGAACCATTTTCCCACCACCATTGTTCACATATTCCTCAATCTTTTTCCAGTTAATGGCAGCAATGAAATCTTTATCATTTTGTGATGCGTTAACTTCCAAAAGTGAGTGGGCTTCTTCAGTATTATAAGTGGTAAAGAAGAACCAACCGTGACTCTTGTCGCGCCCAGGGTGAGAAAGATCATAGTTAAATCCAGGCATAATCAACTGGAACTTAATTCCCATTCTTCCCGTTTCTTGATCAACACTGATAAACGTTAAAGAGCCTTTAAAATTCCCTTTGTATTCATTGATCGGCATGTCTTTCTGTGGGATTGGCACAGAGAAACGTGTTCCCGCTACCACGTATTCAGTGTTTTCGGTAATAAACGATGAACTGTGGTTACCTGCACTGTTTGGGATTTCAATAATTTCCTCAGTTTTGAAATTCTGTAATCCAATTCTTGCAATACGAGGCGTGTTATTTCCATTGATAAAAATCCAACGGCCATCCAATTCACCATTTGTTTGTGAAATATCAGGGTGGTGAGAGTCATCCCAAGGCACAAAACCGTATGACGTATTCAACATTGGTTTGGTCTCCTCAGTATAACCATAGCCATTTTCAGGATTTTGGGAAAACACTGGAAGTACTTTTAACATTCGTCCTGATGGCAGTCCATAAACACTAAGTTGTCCACTAAAACCACCTGACATAAATGCATAGTATTCGTCAAGCTCACCAGGAGCAACATACACTCTTTCTGCCGCATTGGATGCAAGACCACCTTGGGCTTTGCTCGACTTTCTGTCGTTTCCATTGTTACATCCAACCAATCCGGCGGCTATAACTAAGGAAAATAAAATATTAATTGATTTTTTCATTGTCGTATTTATTTACATTAAATTGATTTATAGTTAATTTGCTGGTAATATTACTTTATCCACTACGTGAACAATTCCATTTCCGGCTGGAACGCTTGCCAAAATTTTGGCACCACCTACATATACATCTTCACCTTTTACCTCTACTGCAGCATCCTCACCACTAGCTTGTCCAACTTTCTTGAATTTCTTTAAGAAATCCTTCGAGTAATTACCAGGTGTTACGTGATGCTTAAGGATTAAAGCCAACTTTTCTTTGTTTTCAGGTTTCAAAAGATCCTCTACAGTCCCTGCAGGTAATGCGTCAAAGGCCGCATTGGTGGGTGCAAATACCATTAAAGGTCCAGCATTAACCAATGAGTTTTCCAAATCTGCTGCCTGGACAGCTGCTACCAATGTGGTATGGTCAGGCGATCCAATGGCTATTTGAAGTACGTTTGGTTGTGACTCATCATCTTCAATAAAGGCCTGTCCCTGGTTTTTTTGTTGGACATCACTTTGGGTAGATGGCTCAACTGATGTTCCGGTGGCGGTTTCATTCTTACATGCTGCAAAAACAAGTAATGCAGATGAGACAAAGAGCATTTTAAAAATTGTTTTCATACAAGATTGGTTTTTAGACCAAGAAGAAATTAAATTCTCCTAAAGTCGGTTGGTTGTTAAATATATTATAGAGTTCTAAAATATTCCACCATCTGTCTCGCCTGTTCTTCAGACATGTGTTGGTTTGCCATTGGCGAACCGTTAAATTCAAGTAGTAGATCATGGGCTAACGGATCATCCTTAGTCATCACCTCAGGGTTCAAGATCATATTCATTACCCATTCAGGAGTTCTTCTGTCCAAAACTCCTTTTGGAGATGGTCCGATGAATTTTTTGTCCACTTTGTGACATGCGGTACAGTTCATATTGAAAACTTCCTCTCCTTTAGCGGCCATTTCCATATCAATTGTTTCGCCAAGCTCCACATTTTTGATAGGACCAATGCCCTTATTGGTCAAGTCCACTCTTTGAGAAGCCGGTACACTGGATACAGGTTTTGCTTGCTCTACAGGTGCTGGTTTCCCATATGGATCATCTTTCTTTTTTTCTCCATCACCACATCCCATAAACAGCATTGCACTTAATACTGTCAAAATTGTTAGTGTTTTTTTCATTTGTTAAAAAATTTTAAGTTGTGATAAATTTTTTAGAACTATTTTTTTGGAAATAGCTCCGGTCCTTTTGAATTTATGCATCAAATTTAAGTCGATAATCTCTTATAAAACATGACAATAATCATATTTGGACAAATTCATCCTCTTTAGAAAGATAATTTCAAATAAAGTGGTTAAGAAAATGCGTTTTATATACCTTTTCTTTCGGATTCTGTTAAAAAACACCTTCGAAAAATAAAATGGGCCACAAAAAAAAATCCTTCAAGATCAAAATAATGAATGACTTGAAGGATGATTTAATACCTGATAATTGTGAATCCCATTTTTGGGAATTATTAGGATGAACAGAATTTAGTTATTTACTGTATGGCTGAATAATTTTGGTTTAAAAACAAACATGGCCCAAGCCCAATTTGTAGTATTGTTCCTATTGCCTCCCTTGAGGACCTCCATTGATTCTGATGCGAACATATGAGAATATCCCATTTGGAAGTCAATATTGGAAGCAATTTTATAACCAAATGAAAAATCAATTTCGGTTCCTAAATAGTGATCTTTATCATTGCCTAAATTATCGACCACATTGGCCGCGGACGAAAATAAATGCGGCACCAATTGCAAGGTTACTTTTTCCTTTTGATACTTTAATGGTACACTAATGTCCAATAATCCCACAGAGTTGATATGATTTCCAACATAAAAATAGTCCATCCATCCGTTAAATTTATGATTGGTACCAAATAGCGGATTGAAAGAATTTAACTTATCTGATGTTGTATCCATATCAGTTCCAGAAAGGAGTTCGGCGCCAAGGCCAAATGTAAATTCTGAATTTATTTGATAATGTAAATTACCGGCCAAGTTATAGGCACTTAAACTGCGATCCGCAATTTTTCCTGTTTGGAAATAAACGGAAGCATCGCCTTTTAACTTATTTTTTCCAAAGGACACAAAGGCACCAAGTGTTTGGTTATAATCGACTTCCTGTTTGCCATTTTTATAAAATGTAAAGCCAGTATTGAGTGCTAAGAGACTTAAATTTAAATCGTCAAAACTGGTATGGTACCATGCATATTGAAATGCTTTATAATTATTGACATCATAATCAGTTTTGAACAGTGTTTCATCTTCCTCATTCAGAGCAAGACCAAGGTCCAGTCGGTTCTTAGAATTGGGCTGGTAGGTGGCAATAAAGGCATCATGGCTTCTCCCCGCTTGTGCCCAATCTACATTCCCAAAAATTCGCGAATCATCATAAATGATTTCCTGACGGCCCATTTTAAATGAAAACTCTGAATCCAATTTAAATGAAGCCCACGCTTCGTGGATGGCGGTTCCGTTGACATCACTTGCAGCTAAGGTGCTGACCTCCCCCCAAGTTCTGACATTCTGTAAAGAAATATAGGCATTGAGCTTTTCACTGCCATATTTTAGATTGAGACGTGAACGTTGAGATACAAAGGTCGCCGCATCTGCCGCATCAGGAACCAAGGTCTTGAAGCCGTGCCTGTATTCCGCTCGTGGTCTTAATTGAAGATCAATACCAAATTCTTGGGCAAAAAATGTCTGGCTCAATGCGCCAAAGCACATCAAAAGGATTAGTTTTTTCATGAGTTGTGTTTATTAGAACCTATACTATTTTAGCGTGTCATCAAATAGCCTTTCAGCTTATTTAATTGACGCCACTGCTTTTTCAATATTCTCAATCGTAGCATCAGAATTGACCCCAAGCCCTTCTTGTTGAAAGACCATTTCTCCCTGATCATTAAAGACGGTGATAATGTTTGAGTGTGAGAAATCAATTGGCGAGATCTTCATGTAATTAACGGCTACAACTGCAGCGAATTCCCTAGTATTATCTTCTGAAGAACGCAAAAATAACCACGGATGCTTATCCATGAAATTTTCTTCCGCAAAGGCCTTCAAGCGTTCAGGAGTGTCAACATTAGGATCAATACTAACCAATATCATTTTTACATTTTCTTTGGTGCTTTTTGAAAGTCGCTCCTCAATGTTCCTCATATCAGCTACCAATCGCGGACAGGCAGCTTTACAAGAGGTGTAAATCATGACCGTGACCAACACATCACCTTTGAGATCTTCAAACTGGAGGTCTTCTCCATTTTGATTGGTCCAAGTGGATTTCAGGTTAAAAATTGACAGGTCTGAAATTTCATCTGATCTTCTCTCCGATTTATCTCCAGTTTCAACGGGTATTAAATCCATCTTACAAACTGGGCAACTGCCAGGTTCATCATAAGTTTTGTCACCTTCACATTCCATTGGGCAGTAATAGGCTATGGCGTCTTCGGATGATTTGGAGCTATCGTTTTTACAAGCAGTAAATCCAATAAAAATAATACTACAAAGTATAAAAAGTGTTTTTTTCATAATCATTATGGGGTTTCAATATCTTTGGCACATCTAAATCCGAGATTCTTTATCGCGAAATTGGCCTTAATACTACCTCTAAATGCATAGCGCATAAACGCTGCATAATTCATCAGATCAGTAGCACCTAAGGAGGCGCTTCCACAGAATAAATTATTGTCGCCATCTTTATCTTTTCTTGATTCACCGGAAAGCAGCACAGAATTAAAATCGGAAGTCCATTCCCAAACTAAGCCATGCAAATCATATACTCCCCAGTAGTTTTTGGGGTTTTGACCTATTTGATTTTCGTTGGATCGCGGTGCTTCATACCATGACAAAATCTTTTCGTTGTAAGATTTCTTGATACGGGCATCCTTGGTTGTTTCATCTGCCATGGCAGCATATTCCCACTCGTCCATGGTTGGCAGTCGTTTACCCTGACAATCGCAATAGGCCTTAGCTGCAAACCAACTGACATAGGTAACCGGGCTTTTTAAATCAGCCCCATCATTAAGTTCAAAATTATTCTTCCAATTTCGCAAGTACATGCCATCAGCGAAGATCTTTTTGGCATTGGATTTCTGCCATTCCGGAAATTTCCTCACAAATTCCATATACTGCTCATTGGTTACCGGGTATTTATCCAAATCAAAATCCTTAACCTCAACCACTGTAGAATCCCGACCGTATAAAGGGATGTATCGAGCCCCATTAATCCGCACCATATCTTCAGATTGCCCAAAACTAAACATGTGGACAAAAATCAAAACAAAGGACAATCTGAAGAATTTGGTACGCATAATTTATTGTTTTTTTAATTTATTGTTTGTGTTTCTCGTTTCCCGACTTCGCTTCGCTGCAGACGGGCAAGCTTGTTTCTAACGAGAATCACTTTTCTCCCGACAACTATCAGGATTCGACTCTCTAACTATTTTCTTTTCTCTTTTACTTTCTTGACCATTTCCGGGGTTACCACGGTTTTATTATTGCCCCAGCTGTTATAGACATAGGTCATGACGTTGGCAACTTCTTCTTGCGAAATCATTTGCGCGGTCATGATACTGTTGTATTTTTCACCATTTACGGTAATTTCTCCACTTAAACCGAAGAGTACCGCTTCAATAGCTCTGTCAACATCAGCATTTAAATAATCTGATTTTGCCAATGGAGGGAAAGCATTTGGAATACCTTGTCCCTCGGCTTGGTGACAAGCAATACAGGTTTGACCGTAAATTTGTTTTCCGAATTTCATTTGCTCTTCAAACGACTTAGCTGGAATATCAGATTCTTTGATCTCACTTGTTGTTGGCATTCTTTGGATTCCTGGACCTTCTGGTAGATAGATATTATCCATAAGCTCTCCAGAGTATATTTTTTCATTTTCATCACCGGTCACATTCAATAATCCCAAAGCACCTTTGTTGAAGGCTCTAAATATAGAGTGATCAACAAGGACGTATGAACCTGGAACATCTACCTTGAATTCAATCATGGCAGCACCTCCGGCAGGAATCAGGGTTGTTTGGACATTTTCGTTGACGAGACTTCCGCCCTCAACTGTCACTTTATCAAAAATTTCACCGATGATGTGGAAAGATGACACTAATCCAGGACCTCCGTTACCCATAAAAATTCGAACGGTCTCCCCTACTTTTGCGGTCAATGCGCCATCACCTGTCAAAGCACCAACGCTTCCGTTAAAGACAACATAGTCAGCTTTTTCATCCACAGCTTTCTGCATATCAAAAGGCTGCAAACCACGCTCGCCGTTAGCTCCAACAGTATAGAAATCGCCCTGCATGACATAGTATTCTTTATCTACTGGAGGCAAACCACCTTCAGGTTCTATCAGAATTAGTCCGTACATTCCGTTGGCAATGTGCATCCCCACAGGAGCTGTAGCACAATGATACACATACAATCCAGGAGCTAATACCTTAAAGGAAAATACTTTTTCGTGCCCTGGAGCCACAAAAGAAGACTCGGCACCCCCACCTGGACCATTGACTGCATGTAGGTCAATATTATGAGGCAATTTATTGTCTGGATGGTTTTGTAAATGGAATTCAATTTCATCTCCTACACGTGCTCTGATGAAGCTTCCCGGAACGGAACCTCCAAATGTCCAATAAACATAGCGCACCCCATTTGAAATTTCACCTTCAGCTTCAAGAATCTCCATTTTAACAATAAGCTTTTTAGCTTTACGTTTTCCAACTGGTTTTGGTACGTGTGGTGGTGCGGTCAATTCCGCAATCATCTCCTGACTCACTGGAATATCTTCAGCGGCCGTATATTTCTCTTTTTTCTCCTTGAAACAGCTAAATAAAAAAACTGTCGCGATTAATACTGTAAATTTAAGTTTTGATTTCATAATGTGGTTATAATTGGTTTACGGTTCAAAGTTATCGGTATTCACGTGCACAAAATATGATTTTTGTCATATTTCGGATATTTTTGTCCTAATTAAAAATGTCATGTAAACAACAGGCTTAACGCCTGTGTGTTACATGACATGAGATATCATCCATTGTCTTATATGCCATAAATATATTCTATATTTTAAATGTCATTACAGGAAGATTGGCTCTATTCGCCAAATCCTCAGAAATACTACCTTCAAAAAAATGAGCCAATCCTTTTCTTCCATGGGTTGGCATAACGATCAAGTCGGCTCCAAAGAGATTTGAAAAATTCATAATCCCTTGTTGTATGGTATAATCTGAGACATAATGGACCTTGTTTAAATTGTTCAAATTCCCTTCAGCTTTCATCAGGAAATTGGCCACATTTTGTTCCATTTCAGCCGTGCTTTTGAAATTCTCACCAGGCACATTCACATATAATAAATGGACATTAGAATTCTCCCCCAATGTTTTTAAAACACGTTTATAAACATCTACACTCTTATCGGTAAAATCAGATGGGAAAATAACAGTTTCAAAATTAAGATTGCTCGGCTTTTGCTTGATGACCAAAACCGGAAGCGTCGAATGCCGAACTACTTTTTCAGTGTTTGACCCTACAAAGACCTCAGTAAATCCACTGACCCCATGAGATCCCATCACTATCAAATCGGCATGGTGCTCTTCAGCTACCTCACTGATCTCACTGAACACCTTAGAGTGCTTGACCACTGGTGTGACTTTAATGCCCTTTAAATAGTCTTTACTTAAAAATTCATCAAACTTTTGTTGAGCAAGTTTTAAGAAAAACAAAATTTTGGGTTTCGGTCCATCATTTGAAGCTGTCAATATTGCATCGGACATTTCTAACATATGTAATGCAAAAATTTCAGCATTATTTTTTTTCGCCAAAATGGCTGCTGCCTCAAGGGCATATTCAGAATATTTGGAAAAATCTATTGGAACAATTATCTTTTTCATAGGTAGGTAGTATTCATTAAAATAATTAAAACTAAAAAGGTAACAATATTATATCAAAGTGACAAACAAAAGTCCCAATCGGTAGTTGATTTTGGACTTTATAATTTTTAAACGGTCATTGAAAAGAGTTGTGTCTCAGGTTTTTTCCGTTTTAAATGCAAATCAAAGGCCATGCATACATTTCTAACAAATGGTTTTCCCTTTTCCGTTATAGTCAATTGCCATTCTTTTCGCACTAATAAACCGTCTTGCTCCATTTCATTCAATTCCTCCAATACTTTTGGAAGGTCATCAAAGAATAGGTTATTTGGAGTCCAAGAAGTTTGAAAATGACACATTAAATTAAGAATATGTTTCCTGATAATAAGATCTTCAGAATTTAAAATATGACCTTTTACCACAGGGATTATCTTTTCATCAATCAAATGGTAATAATCTTCAATATTTTTGACATTTTGCGCAAACCCATACCAACTATCACTAATTGCCGACACCCCCAAACCAATCATGGCTTTGGTTTTGGAAGCCGTATACCCCATAAAATTACGATGCAGTTGATCTGTAACCATCGACTGGTATAACGAATCTGAATCTAAGGCAAAATGATCCATTCCAATTTCGTGGTATCCTGCTTCAAATAGTAAAGTCTTGCCCAATTCATATTGCTGTCTTTTGGCTTCTCCGGAAGGCAGATTGCTTTCATCAAAACCTCGTTGTCCATTTCCTTTTATCCAAGGTACATGGGCATAACTATAAAATGCAATCCTATCAGGTTTCAATAGTTTTGTTTTGGCTATGGATTCTTTGACGTGCTCCTCAGTTTGAAAAGGCAATCCAAATATAAGATCATGTCCAACGGAGGTATAACCAATCGCCTTGGCCTGTTCTGTCACCCGTTTAACATTCTCAAACGGCTGAATTCTATGAATGGCCTTTTGCACCGTTTCATTATAATCTTGGACTCCAAAACTGACACGTCTGAATCCGAGATCATAAAACGTTTTCAAATGCTGTTCGGTGGTATTATTAGGATGACCTTCAAAACTAAACTCATAATCATCAGCCAAAGTAGCACGCCTTAATATACAATTGATCAGTAAGCTCAGATGTGTTGGAGAAAAAAATGTGGGCGTCCCACCCCCAAAATGCATTTCTTTAATTTTGGGTTTTGATGGCAGTAAATCGCAGTATAAATCCCATTCTTTTACCAAAGCATTGATGTACGGAATTTCAACGCTATGCTGCTTCGTAATCCGCTTGTGGCAACCACAAAATGTACAAAGACTCTCGCAAAATGGCAGATGCACATACAAGCTAATCCCTTCATCTTCATTACTTTCATTAAATGCCTTTAGAAGTGAATCCTTCCAAGATTTCATAGAAAACGTGTCACCATCCCAATAAGGAACCGTTGGATAACTCGTATATCTTGGTCCAGCAACATTATATTTATCAATTAAAGACCTTTTCATTCTGGTTAGGTTAAATCAGGTTCAAAAGTATTTTAAAAACGTTATAAAAAATATGATATAAGTCATAAATTCATTTCGTTTTTAATTAATTTTAGAGAACCATTATTTTAGAATGTAGCGGCCAAGCAGAAGTAGAGTTTGGTTTTATTCATATATTTTACATTCATCATAGCTAAAAACACGTAAATAAACAGTAACTTTATTCATTAAATTAAACACTAAAAATTATAATCATGAAACGAATATCACTGATTCTCATAGCAGTTTTTGCTTTGACCATGACAACCTCCTGCAAAAATGAGAAAAAGGAAACAACAACTGAGGATACCTTGGAAACGCCTAAAGAAACCCCAGTAAAAGAAGTCATCAAATTGCAAGTTGCCCTGGAACCGAAAAGCGACAGCCAGGTGAAAGGCAACGCCGTTTTTACTGAAGAAGATGGTGTGGTCACTATGGTGACCGTGTTAAGCGGACTCACCGAAGGAGAGCATGCTATCCACCTCCACGAAAAAGCTGATTGTTCAGCAGCGGATGGAACTTCATCTGGAGGCCACTGGAACCCAACCAACCAACCTCACGGTAAATGGGGAAGTCCTGATGGCTATCACAAAGGCGATATTGGAAACCTTCAAGCGGATGCCAATGGAAATGCCACTATCACATTTACTACCGATGAGTGGTGTATTGGATGTGGAGACACCAATAAGGATATCATTGGTAAAGCCATCATCGTCCATGAAGGTGTTGATGATTTTGTAAGCCAACCAACAGGTAATGCCGGCGGACGCGTAAGTTGTGGTGGAATTATTCAATAATCCAATACCTTAAACAAACTTAAGCCACTTTTTTAAAGTGGCTTTTTTTCTCAATTTTAATTCCTTTAGGACTATCTAAAAACACTATATGCAATTAGAAATATTGATTTCAAAATTTCAGCAAAAAGACGAAAAAGCATTTGAAAAACTCTACCGTATGTATAGCGAAAGTATGCACGGCGTCATCTACAATATTGTGAGAGATCATGCACTTGCAGAAGAAGTAATGCAGGATGTTTTTATCAAAGCCTGGAACAATGCCAACAGTTATTCCGCCGAAAAAGGTAGATTTTTCACCTGGATCTTAAATATTGCCAGAAATGCTGCGATTGACAAAACACGGTCCAAAACATTTAAAAATTCCAGAAAAAACCTGGATGCTGAATATTTCGTAGATATTTTACAACACAGTGATAGTTTAGATGATCAGACCGATGCCATTGGCATCAAGAAGTTTGTAAGTCAACTTGCCAAAAAATGTATTGAAGTGATTGAGCTTTTGTACTTTCAGGGATTTACCCAAAAGGAAGCCTCAGAAACTCTCGACATACCTATTGGCACCATCAAAACACGAAACAGAAATTGCATTAAGGAATTAAGAACTATTGTACTCAACTAATATGGATATAAACGCTTATATAGCATCTGGGATTTTAGAGCTTTACGTGGCAGGCGCCCTCTCTGAGGATGAAAACAAAGAGGTGTATCAAATGATGCACAAATATCCAGAAGTCCGCCAAGAAGTATTGGACATAGAAGCTGCCATTGTTAAACTAACCGCTGCCACCTCTAATATTAAGAATGCTGACTTGCTCCAGGCGATCAAGGATAAATTAACTTTTAATGCACCAGACGCCCACACCAAGGTCATTTCAATTACCAAACCAAAATACAACTGGTTGACCTATACAGGTTGGGCTGCAGCCCTCATTATTGGCGCCGGATTGCTTTGGACCTTGAACCAAAATCAAGAGCTTGAATCCAATTTAAATACTGCCGAAATAGAAAATGCATATTTGGAAGAGCAGATTATAAACTCAAGATCAGTGCTAGCCGATTCAAAAAAACTGTTGAATTTCCTTCGAGATAAGGATATTATTTCAGTGCCATTAGGAGGCCAAGGTGAATTTGCAAACACCTACGCCAAGGTCTATTGGAACAAAAAGGACAACAGCATTTATTTAGATGCCCAAGGACTTCCTGAAGCGCCATCGGGCAAAGTGTACCAAGTATGGTCCTTAAAACTGAATCCGCTAACGCCAACAAGTTTGGGCACCATTGATGACTTCAATACCGATGACAACAAAATATTTGCCATTGCCAATGCCAACCAAAGTGAGGCCTTCGGAATTACTTTAGAACCAGAAGGCGGTAGTGAAACACCAACCATGGAACAGCTATATACTTTAGGAGTTGTACCAGCACCAGCACCATAAAAATAGATTATAATAATTTGAAAAAGCACCAGTATTTGTTGGTGCTTTTTTATGTGCCGCTGGCGTGAGCGTCCCGCTCGTACTCACAAATAACATGAACCCATATAACCCAAAAGTCCATTTTAAAATACGTAGTTTTATTAATAGGAAAGTATAGGGAAAGATGGTAATTTGGAGGTTGAAAATTTGATTCAATAAAGTGAAACAACTAAAGTTGCTCCAAATGAATGACACATTGAGGGCAGTTATGAACGCTCTTAGTGCTAATAAATGAAACTTGTAAAACATTTGCCGAAGCGAATGAAAAGAATACTAATCTTAATACCAATCATAATTTTATCAATGGGATTTTCTCTATTTAATAAAACACCGAATGAAGACAAATTTTGGAATTGGTTTTCTAAACATCAGGAAACTTATTACAACGAAATAGAAAATCTTGAAATTCGAGAAAAAATACTCATCAATTTATCGACTGAATTAAAGAAAGTTCATCAGGATTTAGTTTTTGAATTTAGCCAATCCACGAAAGTGGTATAAGAGAATTTACTATTTCAGCCGAGGGAATTAAGGAGGTATTTCCTATAGTTGAACAATTAGTAGAAAAAGCACCAAAAATTAAAAATTGGCATTTTAATGCCTTCCGACAAAGAATTCCTGGAGACGAATTTGAAATCCAATATGGTGATTTTAGAATAAGCTATTCAGACATTTATATCAGATATCAAGATGGTGAATATGGTAAACTTGGCATAGAATTAAATATTCGAGATTATGATGCTAGTGGACAATCTCAAAATGCAATATATATTTTATTGGACGGTCTCATAGGAGAATATGATATAACAATGGGAATTGATTGGATTGAATGGGTGAAATTGGACGAATCAAATATTGAAACGCTGAATCCAATAACGAACTTGAGAACATTATTGACCAAAAAAAATAGCAAAAAACGCTTTACGATAATCTGCTTAAACAATCAGCCCGAAAGAATCGTTCTGGCGGGTTATGTGGTTCTCGCCTAAATGGAAAATCCTACACCCAAAAAGCGTGGCAGGTTGCATCTTCCACAGGCCTAATCATTGTTTAGTACTTCAGGAACTGGTCGCTTCATGATATTTTGAAATGGAAGACTATAGATTAACCTTTTAAATTCTTTAAATTCGCATTTAACATTTATAATAAGGTTGTTCGCAAAATGCTAAATGCCTTTCCCAATTAATATAATGATGTTGAAAAAAATAGTTCTCTACGGTCTTCTTTCTGTACTGTTGTTAATAACAATAACATCCTGTGGATCCAGTTCAAACATTGGTACGTCCTACCCCACTGTCAATTCCGAAGCTTCACTTCATAAGCCCTATGTGCTCTTAATTTCCCTCGATGGTTTTCGTTGGGATTATGTAGAAAAGTACAAACCTCAGCATCTCAGTAATTTTATAAAGAATGGCGTCAGTGCAGAATCGTTGATATCGGCCTTCCCATCTAAAACATTTCCTAACCATTATTCCATTGCCACTGGGATGTATCCCGAAAATCATGGCATCCTGAGCAATATCTTTTATAGCAACAAAAAGAACAAGGTCTATAGCATCCGAAACCGAGAGACGGTTACTGACGGGGACTTTTACGGAGGCACGCCCATTTGGATGCTCGCCGATAGGAACAAAATGGTAACGGCAAGTTATTTCTTTGTGGGTTCTGATGTAGAAATCCGCGGCGTAAGACCGACATATTCCAAAGACTACGATGGCAAAATAAAAAATGAGACTCGTGTTTCCCAAGTTTTGGATTGGTTGGCCTTACCCAAAAAACAAAGACCGCATCTAATAACGATGTATTTTTCTGACATGGATGATACTGGACATAGATATGGACCCAATAATGAATCAGAAATAAAAAAAGCACTCTTTAACTTAGATGAAAATTTAGGCGATTTATTTGCTGGTGTAAAAGCAACAGGGCTTCCCGTAAATATCATCATTGTGTCTGACCATGGGATGGCAGCCATGTCAACGGCCAACCTTATACCCATAGAGACGATTCAAAATGACAGTTTATTTCTAGCAATCGACAATGGCTCAATGGTCAACATCCATCCGAAAGACGGCGTTGAAATTGATGCTGTATTCGAATATCTAAAACAAAACGAAGGCCATTATGAAGTTTATAAAACTGAAGACACCCCAGGTTTTGAATACCTTCCAAAAAATAAGGATTGGGGAGCCTTTCAACTCATTCCAGATCCCGGTTATTATTTTTCTAACGAAAAGAACATGATGCTTTTAAAGCAAAATAACATTTCCACTATTGGCGTACACGGCTTTGATAGTGAAAATAAAGATATGCATGGCATATTTTACGCCAATGGCCCTGCTTTTAAAAAGGAGTATACAATACCTTCATTTCAAAACATTGATATCTATCCGTTAATCTGTGAGATTTTAGGTTTTGAAATCCCTAACAATATTGATGGGACGATAAGCAACGTACAAGATGCTTTGAATCCTGATAATGATTGATTAAATTGTAGAGGTGAATCATCAAGGCAGTGATTACAAATTAAAAACAGAAATTTAAAAACAATAAAGACATGGAAAAAGCAACTCCACCTAAAGTGAAAACGCTGGCGGAAGGCAGTGAACTGATCGCCAAACAAATGCAGGCTGATGCTGGACAGCTAATGCCCGAGCATCTTGCCAATCTCGAATCGATTGTTTTTGTTCGGGAAGGCGAATGTGTCTTTAAAATGAACAATGAAGAACAAGTTCTAAAACAAGGGGACACGATTATTGTACCCCCAGAAGTCAGGCATCAAATTAAAGCCATAACCGATTTTAAGGGAGTCCATTTCATGCCGAAGGGAATCAAATTCAAATTCTTTTGATTCGTTTTATTTTGGGTTTTTAATCTCCCGACAATATCTGCAAGCCAATGGAGAACTCAGATTTAAAACAACATGAATTCTATATGCGAAAGTGTATCCGTCTTGCCAATATCGCCAAGCAACGTGGTGATAGTCCTGTTGGCTCCATCATTGTGCAAAATGAAAAAATTATAGGCGAAGGCATTGAAGGTGGAAAAACGCAAAAAGACATCACTTGTCATGCAGAAATTGAAGCTATTCGAGATGCGACAAAACGTATAGGAAAGCAAGATCTTTCAGATTGTATCATGTATACTACACACGAACCGTGCATCATGTGTTCCTATGTCATCCGACATTTGAAAATACCATTGATTGTAACGGGGCTAGCCACTGGAGAAATTGGAGGATTTAGTTCTAAGTTTCCTATTTTATTGGATGCCACCATTAAAAGGTGGACAGCACCTCCAACTTTAATAAATGGTGTATTGGACAAGGAATGCTCAGCTTTATATCACTAAAGAACGAAATACAAAGACCTGACTGCCTATAAATAATACTTTGGTCAAAAAAAGTTGGATGTACTCAATTAAACGCAGCTTAAATCTCCAAAATCCATGACTTTATTTCTGTTTAATAAATCGCTCCGTATGCGTGTAATTAGATGGATAGGCACCCACTTGCAAGGATAATGGACGTAAGGAAAACTCGAAATCCAAAGCCTCTACCTTGCCATCTTTGCCTAAATGAAATTGCATAAACTCTTCACGCTGGGCAGGATTTTTCCAAACCGCTCTAAACGTATCGTAATGCCAATGCTCAAGTTTGGCTTCCAAACCATCGGTATCCCAAAAATGTAATACCAGATCCTTACCTTGTTTTTTAACTTCTACTTTCCCGTATCCTACAGATCGGTAGGTGCCGAGATAGGCGTCCAAGTCTAAGCTGGGGTTTGTTTTCATCACTTGAGCCTGATGGATTTTCTCTCGGGCTTCCGCGGCTCGGGCAAAAGATCTTTTATAGCCTTGTAAGTAACGATCATTCCAATCGACATCACTTTTCCCTAAATAGGCATCCATCACCTGATACGCAACAGCATTCCCCAAGCTGTTAAAATTGTTTCCTACGACAATAATTCCCAATTCCAATTCCGGCATAAGGTACATGGCTGTATTGAAACCATCCGTTGCCCCGCCGTGGGTAAGGACACGTTTTCCGTGATAATCGGTAATAGTCCAACCAAATCCATAACTGCCTTGTGCGGCCATGGCATCTGATTGCGGACGGACCATTTGCGGTTTGTGGATTTCGTTCATCTGTTTCTCACTGATAATGGTTTTTCCTTTAAACTCTCCAGAAGCACCCAATTGCATCAACATCCATTTATTCAAGTCGTTTACTGAAGCATTGACACCACCCGCAGGTCCAGCATTGTCCCAATTTCTCCTTGAAATAGGCATTACTTTTCCTTCAATTTCCTGATGTGGATAGGCTTGATTATCGTTAGCCTTTATCTGAGTGATGCTTGTACTTGCAGAATTCATTTCAAGTGGCACAAATAGTCGTTCTTTTAAAAAGTCGTCCCACGTGCGTCCATCGGCATATTCAATTATCTGCCCCGCCAAGGAATACATAACGTTGTTGTAAACAAAAGATGAACGGAAAGGTTTTTCCAATTCCATATAGCGCATGTGATACAGAACGCTGTCTCGTGAACTATTGGTCATATACTGAAGCCTATTTCCTAATTTTCGACCCAATCCCACCCGGTGTATCAAAGCATCGCGAATCGTGATCTCCTGCGTTACCCACGGATCTTTTAACTGAAACCATGGTATGTGCTTGGTGATTTTATCATCCCAACCTATTTTTCCTTCATCTACCAAGATTGCCAGTGCTGCGGCAGTCATATTTTTACTCACCGAAGCAATACTGAAAATGGTATTGGCATCAACCTTCTCTCCGCTTCCCAAGCGTTTTTCTCCAAAACCTTTAGCATAAACCACTTCGCCATCTTTCACAATGCCCACTGCCATACCGGGGATTTTCCAATCCTGTCTGCTCGATTCCACCCATGCATCGAAATTCTTAGGTAGTGATTCTTGAGCCACGAGTGAAGTGAAAAATAAACTTACAAAAACGGATAGCGCTATCTGATAACGCTTAAAAAAAATAGTTGTCATGATCAATTGATTTTAAGCAAAGATACTGACAAGTTTACACATCTGCCACCGTGTGATTAACATCCAATAAATATCGTAAGTTAGTAATTTAATTAGCCCTGAAAGGGCGGCATATTACCCTAGGTGACAGCCTTGGGTAGCCCAACAAGGTCCATAATATTCAAAGCCTATGTCACAATCCTTAGTCAAAAACTATCTGCACATTGTATTCAGTACCAAGTACCGTCAAAAATTAATCGATGAATCTATTGAAGACGAACTCTATAAATATCTCGGTGGCACCTGCAACAATCTGGGGTGCCAAGCTATAAAGGTCGGCGGCCATCAAGATCATGTCCATATTCTATGCTTGTTGTCCAAAAATATAGCCTTGGCGACCTTTATGGGCAAACTGAAAGCCAATTCCTCAAAATGGATGAAAACACATGGTGAAGCCTATCGTAACTTTTATTGGCAGAACGGTTATGGAGCTTTCTCAGTAAAAACTTCAGAAGTAGATGTGGTCATTAATTATATTGCCAATCAGAAGGAGCATCACAGACGGAAGACTTTTCAGGACGAGTATCGTGCATTCCTTGATAGTAATCAGATGGAATATGATGAGCGCTATGTGTGGGACTAGATGAGAGGTGGAGCATTAATATAAATTGGAAGGTAAATGATGAATGTATATCGCCCTTTCAGGGCTTAATTTCTCATGACATTCATAACTCAAGACTTTCGCCTTGAGTTATGATATGGCGCCCTTTCAGGGCTGTATCCCTTATAGTTATACATTCTCACTTCTCAAGGTTACCGCCTTGAGTTATGACAGAACGCCCTTTCAGGCTACGTTATGTTCTCTGGATTATAATGGCGAAAATTATGCGAATCATAAGCTCTGAAAGAGCGAAACATATTAGCATAGGGCCTAGACTTATGCTAATAAAAATCACCGATTCGCCATATAGCCCTGAAAGAGCGGCATACACATTATTCCCCAAAACATTCATAACTCAAGATTGTTGTCTTGACTGATGACATGACGCCCCTTCAGGGCTGTATCCCTTATAGTTATAAATTCTCACTTCTCAAGGTTACCGCCTTGAGTTATGACAGGACGCCCTTTCAGGCTACATTATGTTCTCTGGATTATAATGGCGAAAATTATGCGAATCATAAGCTCTGAAAGAGCGAAACATATTAGCATAGGGCCTAGACCTATGCTAATAAAAATCACCGACTCGCCATATAGCCCTGAAAGGGCAGCATACACATTATTCCCCAAAACATTCATAACTCAAGATTGTCGTCTTGACTGATGACATGACGCCCCTTCAGGGCTGCATCCCGTTTTCTGAAAAACAATTGTGTACCTCTCGCATCTCGAGTGCTCTGAAAGAGCGAAACATATTAGCATAGTACGTAGACCTATGCTAATAAAAATCACCGACTCGCCATATAGCCCTGAAAGGGCGGCATACATATTATTCCCCGAGTTTATAAAACCGTGTTGGTCGGTATTTATTGGATATCTGCATCTCCTTTTTGAGTGCTCCTTGGCGATTGATGGAATAAACCCCATTGAAATTGGGAGCAATAGCATTAGGAACCACCATAAAAAGCCTATCGTCTACAATGTTGAACACATTCATCCGAGAGGCTGGATTGGAGGCTGGCACTTCCAATTTGACGTAATTTTCAGGGGAAACAGTATCAAATTCGTAATAGGACAGTTTTAAGCCATTCCTGGTTTCGACCTCTTCACTGGACTCAAATAAATAAGGGTCTTCGGATATGTGCAGATATAATTTATTATTATACGACATTATCGATTGCGCAATCCTACCCTCTCCAAACAACGATTCAATATCGATTTCCCAATTAGAATCAAAGTCGGTTTCTCCAGCCTTGATCCTAAAGATCTTTGAAGGGTTATGATTGTTAAACTGATTCCAGCCCCAAGAGCAGAAGTAAAGATTTCCATCCTCGTCCTTGGTCGTGGGATTATTTTCAGAAACAAAAAAGCCTACCGTTTTCACGCCGTTATATTGGATGATTTTTTCAAAACTAAAGGTCGGTATATCAATAACGGCCAAATAGAAGTTCTCTTCGTCTTCGGATATTAGATTAAAACTGGCCTCTTCTAAAAACACGACACTCACATATAATTTATCGTCTTTATAATCCATCACCAAAGAACCTGTTCTCACCAAGTTATTCCCATACTCATCTTCAAATTCCACATCTGGGCGAAACGCTTTGATAAAAGGTCGCAAATCCAAAGCCTCTCCCAATTGCATCGTCAAGGGATTGAAAGCCTGAATCGTTTGGCCGCCACTGTCTTCATTATAATAAAAGCCAAGCTGGTCATTTACCAAAGCCAATTTACGCGATGGAAAAAGATTGCCCTTACCAATATATATTTCGCTATCAATAAACACTTGGTCTGACGTATTGAGTGTGAGTCTAAAGAGTCCTGGCGTGGACGAATATCCTCTTTTATCCTTAGCCATACTGAAGATGAAATTCTTAAAAAACTGATGTCCTGAGGAGGTTGATGGATCAGAATTGACAAATATTTGATTGTCTTGAATGAGATCATATTGTTTTGCGGCATCCAATCCCTCCAAATTAAAACTAAAAAACCGCGTAATATCCGCCGTCGAGGCATCTTCCGTAGCTAGTATATAGTTATAAGAGGAATAGTCTGTTTTTGGATTTTTGTTCTCGTCGTCCAAATTGTTCACTTCACAAGCCACCATTCCCAAAAACAATAGACCAACACATGCTTTATATATCACTGAAGACTTCATACTCTTAAAAACTATAGGTTATTTTCATTCTAAAATGTCTGCCGGGGCTTTGCATTTTGAATTCGTTGTAAATATTCTCGTCAAAGGCATTTTTAAGCTCGACACTAAAAGATACACTTTGTTTTGAAAAATCGCGAACATAGATAAACCCCATATTGTGGGTATGCTGATTGGGAATAATTCGGCTGGTATTGATCTTTGAGGTTCCAAAAAGGCCTAAAAACCCATCCGGCTCAAATTGTTTTTCGATATAATCGAGATAATATTGATGTACATAAGAATAATCCCAAAAAAATGATAAATCGGTAGAAAGCTTCAACAACTCCTTGATATTATAGGAAGCACTGATATTTCCATAATAAAAGGGCATATTGGCAATCCTAGCATCTTTAAAATGTTGATTGTTTAAGTATTTATCTTTGGTCGATTGCAAACGAAAGTCATTCCAAGTCAAATTCCCAGACAATAGTAAATTGTCCACTGGCTCGTAATTGGCCTGCAACTCCACGCCCAAACCTTTCACATTATCAAGATTGAGATTGATGGCCTGATATTGGTTAAGATCTTTTAGACGAATCAGGTTCTGGGTATCGCGATAATAGGTGTTGATTTCAAATCCAAAGTCAGTAGCCGAATAAGAGTACCCTAAATTTAGGTTTTTACTTTCCTCTGGGGTCAATTCATAATTTGCTACAATAAAATTATTGTCACCAAACAATTCCTGCTGTTCTGGCAGTCTGAAAGTGTTTTCATAAGAGATCCGAACATAGCTTTTCTCATTGATATTGTATTTTAGGGCCTGTGAGAAACTCAAACCCGTATTGACCACTTCCTTATCCACAATGTTCTCTTCCAATGGATTGTCTGACGCATTATACCGACCGGCAAAATTGCCAAATAAAAACTTAAATTGCGTATTGGATTCCAATTTCCGATCGAAGAATTGGGCATTAAGGGCAAAATTGGTGATGAGCTTATCATAGGTCGTCCCGTTCAGATTTTGATCTCCTAGGTTGGACTTTCGCTTGTAATTGCTATAAACCGTATTATTTTCTATTTGAAAAAAATTCGTGATCAAATAGTTAAGATTGGTACGGGAGGTGAATTGCTCAAAGTTAGTGTGCATATAGCCATTCTGTAAGAGCATATTTCCCATCTCAGAAGACGAATTTGTAGTATGGGCAACCCCTTTCCAGTCATAATATACATTCTTTGCCAAGTCAAAAATTTCAAAATCAATATTGCTATAGACCAAAAACTGGTTGACGCTCAATTTGCTTTCGAAAAAATGATTCTTATATTTTAGGGAAGGAATAAAGTTACCGCGCTCCTGTCGGTAAACCTCTCCAAAAGGTCTGGCCCTGGAAAATGGGTCATTTTGAATATCTCTCTTTAGACCGTATGAATTGACTTTAAACTCAATCGACTCGGCCCATGATAATTGTCGTGCCTCTAAGGAAAACTCCAAGGAATGTTGATTAAATCCGTTGTGAAATAAGCGCTCTTGAATATAAGTCACTTGACCGCTATTGGGATCCTTATAAGGCAGGTTGTCAACTTTATAATTGTTTTTAGAATAGTTATAGAAACTATTGACACCGAGAAAAAGGTGCTCGTTCAATTTTATATTTGCGTTGGCCGTGGCGATATGGGTATTGAAAGATCCCGTTTCGTAAGACACTGTACCAGAAGTTTTTTTGCTGGTTTTAGGGACAATATTGATGGCACTGCCCAAAGCATCCACACCAATTTTTGTAGGCAACACGCCTTTGTAAATCTCTACGCGGCTAATGGCGTTGGTTGGCACCTTGGTCAAACCAAAATTGGAACCTAGATAATCGATAGGGATGTCATCATACAAAAACTTGACGGCATTGCCCGTAAATCCGCCAACGATAATATTGCTCGCAGATCCAAGACCCCCAACATTCCGTATTTTCACCCCAGGACTTTTATCGACCAAATCCTCAACAGAATTGGCACGCCTTGTATTGGCTTCCACCGAGATAATATTTGCTTTAATGGCGCTATTTTTCAATTTTTCGCTTAGGCTAAGCGTTCGCAGTTTTACCTCATCCAGATTATAAGTCATCATTTCGATGTGGAGGGTCACTTCTTGCACCTCACCTGCTCCAACTTGGACGTTTTTAATCTCAAATTGAAAGCCATCGTAAACGGGATAGATATTGTAAAAACCAGGAGGTAGATTATTAAAGGCAAATTCCCCTTCTTTGTTAGTCAGCGTGCGAGCGTTGGTTTCGACCAAACGAATTTCAACGTTTTCTATCTGGTCATCAAGTAAGTTGACAAGTTTCCCTCGAATCGTCCCGGTATCTTGAGCCATGGAAAACAGAGAGAAAAATAAAAAAAAGAAGCTTGTAAAATTCCTTAACATAGAAAGGTGGAGCGATTTAATTCTCCTGATTATTTTGTCCACCTCGGGCGCATTCTTAGTACCTCAAAATAATTAAGATAAATATTGAATGCGCCCGTGCAGACAATTAAAGCACCATAAAGACGCTTTTTATTGATTACTGTAATAGTTATTTAGGATCAAAAAACCCACAATAATAGGACTCACCATTAGCATCGGTCAGTTCTGGAGTTTTGGTTTTGTCAATTGGCTCTTTTACAAGCGTGAAATTGGCTTCAGATCCATTGCCCATTTTTGATTGGAAAGTCATCGTAACTTTGCCATCCACCTGCTTTGTTTTAATGTTTTCAGGGCTTAAACCAAAGTTGTAAGGAGGACTCATCGGGTTGGTTTGTACAATTTCGAAATCTTTGGAATCACCTTCCCAAGTCCAGTAATCCTGAGCATAAGGATCAAACAATGGTCGATCGGAATCACCTAAAATAAAATAGAATTTTGAATCGCTGTGAAATTCATAACCAGCAACAAGCTCCACTATACAAGCATCGCTGGCCGGTCTTCCACCTTCTTTCATAGTGATAAAATCCACATTGGTCAATCGCCATTCGCCTACTAAGCTGACCCTATCGTTCGCGCCATTATCGTCATCACTTGAACAAGAATAAAACACCAACCCAAAAACAAGGGCACTCAATAAAACTAATTTCTTCATAGAATTTGATTTTTTTAAATTTCCTGCAAATTTAAGCCTTATTTAGAATAAGACTAAATGGAATTGATAGTATTTCTAAAATATTTAAAACAGAGGTCAGAATCCAAAAATGACAATAGGTGAAAATAAAATCATAATATCGAAAAATAAACAATCTTCCTCTACTTAGCATGACGTTAAGTATGACAAAAGTCATTTGTTTATTCTATAATATTCTGTAATTTTAAAATCAACACTAAAATCATCATTATGAAAAAATATCTCTTAATCTTTATTCTCCCCGCATTTATGGCCTGTGGAAAGAAGCAAAAAGAAAAATCAGACGATAGGTATGAAGACCTGCATCCTATTGCCACAAATTTCTTCCAACCCATTTCTTCGCTTGACCTTGAAGAACCAGATGCCGATAAAGTAAATCTTGGGAAACATCTCTTTTTTGATACCCGACTTTCGGGAGAGGGAAATATCAGTTGTAACTCTTGTCATAACCTTAAAACATTTGGAGTTGACAACGAACGTTTTTCTCCAGGGGATGCACCCGGAACTGTAGGAGGCCGAAATTCGCCAACGGTTTTTCATGCGGCACTTCATAAAATGCAGTTTTGGGATGGAAGAGCTGCCGATGTTGAAGAACAGGCTGGAGGCCCAATTCTGAATCCGTTAGAACACAATATAAAAGATGAAACACAATTGGTCAACCGACTTAAGGCTGTTGAACTTTATCAGGATCTCTTTTCAAAAGCTTATGGGGATGAGGACCCTATTACCTTCAACAATTTAACCAATGCCATTGGAGCTTTTGAGCGGACCTTGATACCAGAAAGTAGATTCGATAAGTATTTGGAAGGGGATCAATCGGCGTTGAGCACAGATGAAAAGAAAGGATTGAAGGCCTTTATCGATTCTGGATGCATCACCTGCCACAGTGGTCCTGCCTTGGGTGGTCAGATGTTGCAGAAGTTTGGCCTGTTTCATGATTATTGGAAACATACGGAATCTGAAGTTGTCGATCTTGGACTCTATGATATCAGCGAAAGAGAATCAGAAAAATATTTCTTTAAAGTTCCAGGTTTGCGAAACATTGTCCATACCGCCCCGTATTTTCATGATGGATCTGTGCAGGATTTGGACGATTCGGTACGAATTATGGGGAAACTCCAACGGAATGTTGACCTATCGGATGAGGAGGTCAATGATATCGTTGCTTTTTTAGGTAGTCTTTCTTCTGATATTCCAGAGGATGTCAAACAATCCCCCTTTGAAATGTAAAGAAAATAAGAAGTCGAAATTTGAGAAAGCCAGTTGAAAAGCTGGCTTTTTTCTGTTGTTATACTTCAAAGCTGATCACTTCATTTATAATACATATAAAAAAGAATGAAGCAATATCAATTCTTAAAATCAAATACATCAGAGTATGCCTTTGAAGTATAAGGGATGCATACGGAATTATATTTTCAATCGAAACCAGTCTCTATATAAAATCCAACGGGTAATAAAGTTTATTTGATAAAAATAAAAAGAAGTATCTTCGCAAAAATCGAATGTAGGAAAGCATCAACTATGAGTTTGACCAGTGAAAATATATTATTAGTAGGTTCTTTATTGCTTTTTATAAGTATTATTGTTGGGAAAACGTCTTACAAATTTGGTGTTCCCACCTTATTATTGTTCTTGACCATAGGGATGTTGGCCGGTTCTGAAGGGATTGGCGGGATTCGCTTTGATAATCCAAAGAACGCACAGCTTATTGGTGTTATTTCGCTCAATTTCATTTTGTTTTCCGGGGGCCTGGACACCAATTGGAACACCATAAAACCCATTCTTAGGGAAGGTGTTGTTTTGGCAACCTTGGGCGTTTTGCTCACCGCTATTACCCTTGGGGTCTTTATTTACTACGTCACTGATTTCACCATTTACGAAAGCATGCTCTTAGGATCTATAGTGTCTTCAACAGATGCCGCAGCGGTGTTCTCAATTCTACGTTCAAAGAGCTTAGCGCTAAAGAAAAATATTAGGCCCACATTAGAATTGGAAAGTGGAAGTAATGACCCGATGGCCTATGTGCTGACTATTGCCTTTTTGACATTGGTCATCAATCAAGATCAGAGCGTTGCATCGGTCGTTCCTATGTTCTTACAGCAAATGATAGTCGGAACCATCGCAGGTTTTGGATTTGGCTATGCCAGTAAAATCATCATTAATCGCATCAATTTAGGCTTTGAAGGTCTTTATCCGGTTTTGGTTATTTCACTGATGTTCATCACTTTTTCGGCAACAGATTTTGTTGGTGGCAATGGTTTCCTGGCTATTTATATTTGTGCGGTTTACCTCGGAAATCAAGACATTATCCAAAAGAAAACCATTTTAAAAATGTATGATGGTTTAGCTTGGCTCATGCAAATTGTTCTGTTCCTCACCTTGGGGCTGTTGGTTTTCCCTTCCAAAATAGTACCGTATATTGGAGTAGGCATGCTCATCTCAGTGTTTCTGATCCTTATTGCTCGCCCAGTAGCCGTATTTGTAAGCTTGGTCTTCTTTAAAATGAAATTGAGAAGACGCTTCTATATTTCGTGGGTAGGCTTGCGCGGCGCGGTCCCTATTGTGTTTGCAACCTATCCCCTGTTGGCCGGAATTGAAAAGGCAGATATGATATTTAGTATTGTCTTTTTTATATCGGTGACCTCGGTTCTCATTCAAGGTACCTCATTGGGCGTTGTGGCAAAATGGCTGAGAGTAGGCATCCCGGAACAGGCAAAAAAAATCACACCAATAGACGAGCTTCTTTTGGATCTTCCGAAATCGGCACTACAGGAGTTCACAGTTTCGCCGGAATTTTCTCCAATAAATAAAAGAATTGTCGATTTGCATTTCCCTCCCGAAGCGTTTATCGTCATGATTAAACGCGGTGATCACTATATTCGTCCTGGCGGTTCTACGGTGATTAAAGCCAACGACGTTTTAATGGTGCTCGCCGATAACCCAGAAGATTATCAAAAAGTTGAAGAGTGTCTTTTCCATCCTAAATACGCTAAGACCTCATAATTAGACGTAAATAAAAGTGATTCAAGATGGGATCCTGCACCCATTATTTCTAATTACAGCACTGATTTCTTTTCAAACCTTTCTAGGATTTGTAGCTCCCTTAGTTTTTCATTAAAATTAATATACGGTCATGATCAATAGACCAATGGTTTGTCTTGCCACCAAAGAAAGACATTATTTCAGCCCATTAATACCGATGTTTTCCATTGACAACTTTTACAGTTGTGCTAAAGCATTGAAATAATGACCCTCACAAACGATTTTATACGCAATCACATTTGGATATTATCAGTATATTAGAGGATTGAATAGAGATTAATCTTCAATGTTTCCAAACTCTGAAGTATCAAAAGGTCTCTATCGTTTAAAAAGCAATTAAATAATATATGTCACCTAGGTGAAAAATAAAAATCTAAAGTCATGAGAAAAATAATTCCATCAGTGGTTTGCATGTTATTATCATTAGGGATTCACGCCCAAAGCATTATCGGGGCCTGGGAAAACCATTCCACTTCCGAAAATGGCGATCAAATTAAAAATGTAATGGTTTTTGTGGATGGATATCATGTATCAACGACATTTCACGCCACTACCGGAAAGTTTATTGAAACCCAAGGCGGTAGTTGGACCTTAGAAGGCAATATCCTGACAGAAACCATAGAATTTGACACCACTCATCCTGAACGCGTGGGTACTGAAATAACTTACAAAGTAAATGTCAGTAATAATGAACTGAAATTTGTTGACCAGAATCTGAAATGGACCCGAATAGATAATGGCCAACCGGGAGCCTTGCATGGCGCTTGGTTGATGTCTGGTCGTGTTGTAGATGGCAAGGCCCAAAAGCGGGATACCAGCGGTCCACGTAAAACGATGAAAATTCTATCTGGAACTCGATTCCAATGGATCGCCTACAATACAGAAACCAAACAATTTATGGGAACCGGCGGAGGCACCTACACCACCATAAATGGCGACTATACCGAAAACATCGAATTCTTTTCAAGAGACGATTCCCGAGTTGGTATGAGCTTAAAATTCAACTACGAACTAGTTGAAGGTCAATGGCACCACAAGGGTTTCTCAAGTAAAGGAGATCCTATCAATGAAATTTGGAGTTTGAGGGAGTAATTTTAGTTTTATCATTAATTTTCGCAATTGGCAGCTCAAAAATTTAAGAGCCACATTATTAGGTAATTTTCTTCCGGTCAACAGCATGAGGATGTTTGGATATGGACGGGTGTGAAAGCTTAAGAACCCAATGTTGTTTTGACTTCGGCACTGGTGATTATTACTATCATTTCTTGAGGTAGATATTTGAACCATTGGTTAAACGGTAGCGTGTTTTTATATCATGTTTAATTTATATCGATGGGTTGGGCGCATTGTTGGAGAAGCAATCTTTGATTTGCTCAATTCTGCCAATCTCTTTTTAACAAGTACGATTGAAGAAGATTTTATACACGACTAAAGTTGGAGGTTTTCTGTATATTAGAGGCTTTTATAAATGCCAGTAGATTTATCATAAATATCAATAATTGGAGTTTTTATTTGGTCACTTCTTAATTTAGAAAAAGAAAACAAAGTATTTTGCAACCAAGAAATCAAGAAATTTCTAAAGTACTGATTTTAAAATCAGTAAGAATTATTGAATCCTGTAAATTCAACAATGAAGGAAATTGAAAAACAAAGAAATGAGTCAAGTAAAATCTAAAAAACGTGTCACGGAAAGCGCAAGATTTTATTGATTCCCTAATTCGCCCAACGAAATAAATATGAGCCAAGAGTTATTTCTTAAAAACATGAGAATAAAAGTGTAATTAAAATTTATATCCCAATTCCGCACGCACTGCGTTCGCAATTCAATTCATATATGAGTCAGTTATCCAATAATTTCCTACTTGCTGTAAGGCAGATCATTATAAGCGCACAGGAAAAGGCTTTAAAAGCAGTCAATCAAGAGCGAGTGATGATGTACTGGCAAATTGGAAGGCACATTTTAGAAGAAGAGCAAGGAGGCAAAGAGCGCGCAGATTACGGTACTTTCCTAATAAAGAATTTGGCAGAAGTGCTGGAAAATGATTTTGGAAGTGGGTTTTCCATAAGACAATTAGAACTGTGCCGTCAGTTTTTTATCACTTTCCCAAATACGAACGCACTGCGTTCGCAATTGAACTGGACACAATACAAATTGTTACTTCGTATTGCGGACGAGGATAAACGCATTTACTATATAGAAGAAGCCTGCAATAACAATTGGAGTTCACGCCAATTGGAGCGACAAATCAACAGTCAGTTATATGAGCGTTTGCTGTTAAGCAATGATAAGGAGAAAGTACTGGCTGTAGCCAAAAAGGATGCTCAAGCTGAAAGTCCAAAAGAAATAATCAAAGATCCAATGGTGTTAGAGTTTTTGGGGCTTAAACCACAAGCTGCTTTCTATGAAAAAGACTTAGAAAACGCATTAATTTCCAATATGCAGTCTTTCTTGCTGGAGTTGGGCAATGGCTTTTCATTTGTCGCTCGTCAAAAGCGAATTCAGATAGAAGAACGATGAGTTTTTTGTAGATTTAGTGTTTTACAATCGCTTGCTTCGGTGCTTTGTAGTCATAGAAATTAAGACACACAAACTCACACATCAAGATTTGGGACAATTGCAGATGTATGTAAATTATTACGACCGCATCGAAAAATTAGATACAGAAAACCCTACCGTAGGCATTTTGCTTTGCACAGATAAAAACGACACTATGGTAGAATTTGCTTTACCGGAAAATAATACCCAAATCCTTGCTAGCAAATACCAGCTTTATTTACCTAAAAAGGAAGCGTTGAAAAAGGAATTCAAAAAAATAATTGACCATGAGTAAACAAGAGTTTTTTCCTGAAAAATCAGAAGCAACACCAACCATATATGCTTATAAATTATCTAATGATACCAGTCATAGGAATCAATTAAAAATAGGTTTTACCAATCGCACCGCCCAAGCACGTATTAGAGAACAAATTGGTGCCACCAGAGCCGAGTTTCAGATTGTAATTGAAGAAAATGCTATGCGCAATGACGGATCAGCTTTTACTGATTTTGACGTACATAATTATTTAAGAAAAAGAGGCTTTAAAAATCCTGATGGAGAATGGTTTGAATGTACAGAAGCTCATGTAAAAGTTGCACTTATTGCTTTAAAAAGCGGTGAGGAAAACGAAGAAAATCGCACGCTTAATTTCGCCATGCGACCAGAACATAAAAAAGCCGTAGAAGAAACTGCACACTATTTCAACAATTTTGATAGAACTGTAAGCACACGTACTCCTGAGTTTTTGTGGAATGCAAAAATGCGTTTTGGAAAAACTTTTACTGCTTATCAATTAGCCAAAGCCATGAACTGGAAAAAAGTGTTGGTCCTTACTTTTAAACAGGACTGAATGTCAAAGACTTTAAATTGCTTGTGAGTTTAGGCGTATTCAATAGCTCGTTGATGAATGACGCTGTATATAAGTTCAAGCGCTATGAAGATGCAAGTTTGGAATACACAGGAATTAATAGACATAAAGGACAAGCCGTTTGGGGGATATGACCCTGTGTTAAGTAGAGAAGATTATAACGAAATATTTGTAAATGAAGCATGAAGCCAATGCTCAGTTCAAGCAAGTGCCAATCCACGTTTCTACAATTATTTTGAGCCGGAAGCCAATGAACCCCAACATTGAAAATGAAAAGAAAAGCAGGATTGCACTACAACAACTATAATCTATGTTAGCGAAATTGATAACATGAAAGAAATCACATAAAACAAACCAAATTGAACACACAACATTTTGAACCATGAAAAATTTATTCATGTTTCTGACTTTCGTAAATGCAATTTCAATTAATTACTCCATATTTAAACCTATAATAACCACTCAAAAATGAAAATAAAATTTAAAAAAAGGCGACTCAGAACTTATTTGATCTTAGGGAGCATATGGGTAATCTTTGGGATTCCGGCCGTCATCTTTTTTCCAAACAACATTTTCAATTATGGGTATTTAATAATCGGGATTTTATATTTTGGAGTGTATCTTTTTGAAAATAAAAACCAATACCTCACCATTGAAAACGGAACGATCTCCAAAAATCATCTGATTCCAAAAAAAATAAATCTAAAGGACATCAAATCCATTAAACTATTTGCTGGAGATTATAAACTCAAAACCGATACTGATGAATTGGTCATCGATACAAAGCTTATTGAAGAAAAATCTTTAGCGGATTTAGAATTGGTGCTTAAAAAACTGAATTTAGAGATTACTTAAAATCACGATACATAAACAACATACAGAATGAAAATAATTATAAACCTAACGCTATTATTAGTCCTGACTACCTCATGCGCACAACAGTTAAAAAGTAGGGATTTTACTAAGGAAGGGAGTTTTACAAGTGGTGTTGAAGGACCAGCAACTGACTATGAAGGAAATATTTATGCCGTCAATTTTGAAGAACAGGGTACTATCGGGAAAGTCACTCCAAGTGGAGAAAGTTCCGTATTTGTGAAGCTGCCAAATGGCAGCATCGGCAATGGCATTCGGTTTGGCAAAAAGCATCAGATGTTTGTGGCGGATTATGTCAATCACAACATTCTGGAAATTGATTTGAGAAGAAAAAAAATCGAGGTCTTTGCCCACGAGCCAACCGCCAACCAACCCAATGACATCGCTATTGCCCCAAATGGCACTCTTTACGCCAGCGATCCGAATTGGTCAGACAATACCGGTAAACTATGGAAAGTAACCAAAGAAAACGGATTTGAATTACTCGAAGACAACATGGGAACCACCAACGGCATTGAAGTAAGTCCTGATGGCAAAAAACTCTATGTCAATGAATCCGTCCAAAGAAAAATATGGGTCTATGATATCCTTGATAATGGTTTTATAAAAAACAAACAGGAGTTTATTTCTTTTGACGATTTTGGAATGGACGGGATGCGTTTTGACGACAGCGGAAATTTGTATGTCTGTCGCTACGGGAAAGGAACCGTTGCGGTCTTATCATCTTCGGGAAAATTAGTGAGAGAGATAGAATTGACAGGCAAGAATCCCTCCAACATCACCTTCAGCAACGATTACCAAAAATGTTATGTCACCATGGCCGATAGGGGCAATATTGAAGTTGTAGAATTGCAATAGACACTTTGGCAAGTCCTGACTTTTTAGGCAAGGTTATCAATGTGATAGGTCTTGAAAATCATAGATTCGTTTAAACCAAGAAAGCACCTGACCATATTGCTATAGCCAGGCACTCTCCACTAACAAAAAACTCTAAAAAACTACCACAACTCACGTGGTATCATCGCAGAAAAGAACGGTGTTCCTTTCTACTAAAGTTAATTCCCTCAAATTAACAGCACTCAAAATCTTTCATTTTAAAATCTATAGGCAATCGTGCCTTTAATAAAAAACGGTGTTCCAGGTGTAAAATGGATTTCCTCTACCGATTGCGCTTCATTTTGAAGTCTTGATTCCGTGGCAAACTGGGTTTCATTCCAATCCACATCAAACAAGTTTTCAATGGCAAAACCTATAGTGATATTGTCAAAACTATAATTGGCATTAAAATCGGTGATAAAATAGCCTTCAGCCACTATGGAATTATCTTCATTTGCCGGTCGGTCATCGATAAATCGGTATCGCAACCCTCCAGAAAATCCTTTCCAATCATTGACGGACAAGCCTCCTGCCACCGTAAAGTTTGGCGCCAATGGAATATAGTTCTGGCCTTTCGGATCCTCAGTACTTCTGGCGTGGGTCAAGGTCAAATCGGTATCCAAGAACAACCAATCGTTAAACTGATACCTGAAGCCAAAATCCAATCCGTAACGTTCCGTTTTCCCGCTTGGTTCTACAATTCCGGCATCTCCAACATATACAAACTCTTGCTCTAAAAATAAATACCATAAAGTGGTATTGACGACTAAGTTTGGAAGTGGTTTCCAGATATCTCCCAAATCCACACCATACGCTCTTGGTAAAACATCTTTCCCCTGATTGCTCACCACCACGCGGGTATCATTGCTGTGAAAGCCGATTCCCGATTTTAAGAAGACTTGGTAATTGTCCTTCACATCCCAATAGAAATTCAATTTCGGACTCACTATTGTTTTTGTTTCAGACAGACTTTTGTATTCTGACTGTAATTGATCGGAGTATAAAAACTTAAAATAATCCAAGCGTAAGGCTGGAGCTATTCTGAATTTACCGAATTCAAACTCAGCATTTACAAAAGCGTTGACGTTTGTTTCATTCAAATCGCCCAATTGGATGTTTTCTAAAACCGTCTTTCTGTTCAAGGTGTGCGACAATTCGATATCACCCACTCGATCCTGTCTGAATCCCAAACCTGAAGTCAGCGTCAATGGCGTATCGCCCAAATTGGCATCATGAACAATGGTAGTGTTCAAACCAAAAATCTGACGGTCTTCCTTTTGCTTGATCTGATCGCCATTGATGGGATCTTCCAAAAAGAAGGTAAAGTTTGAATACAGCTCAAAAGCATAATGTGAGTAAAACGCATTGGTCTTAAACCTGGTGTTATTTGAGATGTATTTATTGAATTCCACATTCACATTGGTACGTTCCGTTTCGCCACCTTCGGTATCATCAATGGCACCAAATCTTGTGATGCTACCATCATCAACAGATCTTTGCGGAATTTGTCCAGAAGCGTCCCAACGACTTGTAAAATGTGACGCTGTTACCGATATCTTATCATTATTGGGCGAAAATGCGACGTACTTTCCAAAGATATTGACGCGGTCAAAGTTTTGGGGCGACACGTATGGGCCATCATTCGCCATATATTCTGCGGCGATGTAAGCATTTTGATTTTTTGTATTCTCCAAAAGATTGAACAATCCCAAAGTGCGTAGGCTATTGAATTGACCCGCCGTTACAGAGATTGAATTTTCTTTTAAATAATCTTTCGTTGAGAAATCAATATAGCCAGCAGTTGCAAAATTTCCATGATTGGCATAATATGGTCCTTTCCCAAAATCAATTTTATTCACGGTTTCTGGAATCAAAAAGTGCAGATCACTATAGCCCTGTCCGTGGGCATGAGACACCATATTTACTGGCATACCATCTACTGAAATGGAAATGTCCGTCCCGTGATCAATGTCAAAGCCCCTTAAAAAGATTTGTTCTGCCTTTCCTCCACCCGCATGCTGGCCAATGACCAGCCCTGGAATTTTTCGCAATGCCTCCTGAGACGAGTTGAGCGGATTGGTATTCAAATCCAACCGACTGATTGTACTTACAGGATTCAGCTCTTCAGTCAGTACCATCTCATCCAGTTGAAAAACTTTCTCTTCAAGAACAGTGGTAATGATCTCGTTAAAATTGGAAGTGTTCAATACAATGACTTTTGTTGCGTAGCCCAGCAATCCTATTTTAAGACTATCTCCTTTTGTATTATTATCAATAATGAACAACCCATTTTCAGAGCTGTGCGCATGACTTTTACTGTTGAAATTATAAATATAAGCGGCTTCCAACGGTTGGTTTTTGGCATCTGTAATTTTTCCTTTAATCTGTTGTGCTTGGGTCATAGCTATGCCACCCAACACCGCTAATAGTGTTGTTAATTTTATGAGGTTCATATCTATTTTCTTTTATAGTTGGCTTACTTTTTCTGCCATTAGTGGTCCCAATTCATATGTACTGTCCATTAAATCTGGTTTTAACCCTTTTACTTCATCAAGATAGCCTGAGGCTTTTAAAATCTCTGCGCTGTGGTACAACGCCAAAGGCTCTGAGGTAAATCCCAACACGTGATTTCTGGTCAGATTAAGTGCCTCTTCCAACTGTCCGTTTTTAAAGTAAGACCAGGCCAATAAATCATAGGAATGTGGCGTAGGACGGTTTTCTATTTCACTTTTTGAAATAGCAATAGCCTCTTTCAAGTTCTGATTTTCCTGAGTGTACAATAGTACATTGTATTGATTATACATATCGCCGTAGGCCTTATTTTTAACCGCCTCTATATATAATGCCAGTTGTTCATCTTTGGCCGCCATATCACCTTTGAATTCATGAATTTCAGATTTCAACAAATAATAATCTGGTGCATGATAATCTCTCATCACCGAATTTAAAATACGTAAGGCTTCGTCAGGATTTTTTTCATGGGAATAGACAATCCACGCAATGCCCTTTTTAGCATAGGCATCGTTTGGATCCAATTCCAAAGCCATTAAATAATGAGCATAGGAATCGTCAATTCTACCCGCATGACCATAAAAATCAGCTAAGTTGGTATAAGACCATTGTTTGATCCCTTTCATATTTGACGACTCTGCAACAGTTTTGGCTTTTTCCAAATAAGTAATGGCCGCATCCAAATTACCTATATGATCACTCCATTTGGCCAGTCGGATCAAATAATCAAAGTCCGACATGTTTTCAAATTTCGCCAGATAGGCTTTGGCCATTTTATAGTTTCCCAATTCTAAATGCACATCAAATAGCATTTTTTGCGTGCCTTTAAGATTATCACCATTCATTTCTGCTTTGTTTAACAATTGTAAGGCTTCCTTGAATTTGTGTTGGGATATATAGTTGGCCGCTAAACTTTTCATCGCGCCAGACGATTCATGGTTTTTTGATTCGTTGAGTTGGATTAGGTTCTCTTCAGCTAACTTTAGATAATCGATTTTTCCTGTAGCGGCAAACATCGAAGCATAAGCATGTGCAATTTGGCTGGAGTAAGAATAGGGGTTATGGGCTTCTTCTGTTTTCGCGGTCCAAAAGGCATATTCCTTTTCTGCATCCATCAAATTTTTATTTTCTGCAAGTTCCAGATAGTCGTTGTAATCTGAAACATTGGTGACTTTATTAGGAGATGTATTGCAACTGCTTAATATCACCAGAAAGCACATTGCCAAGATATATTTTGAGTTCATGAGATTGTTTTTTGTGAGTTTTTTGTCTTTGGTTTTTTTAAATAACCCTGAAATAACTTGGGGAGATTATTTCAGGGGATGTTGATTCTACATATGTGGCGCTGCCAAATATGGAAATGAACTTAAGAATGGTTTGTCATTCGCATCCACATGATCACTTGTTACAGGACCATTGTCCGTACCCATTGGGCCACCAAAGATCAATAGTAATTCAACATCAATCACGTCATCGGCCAAAGCACGACCGGTCAGCACATTGGTGCCATCAAAAAAGGTGGTTGTTCCATCTAAAGAAACTGTCAAAACATCGGTGGCTAAAGCTCCTGTAAAGGTTGCTGCGTCCATACCCAATGCATTGGTGGTATAACCAGGATTCAATGCCAACAATCTACTTTCAAAACTTGATTGGTAGGCAGCACCCTGATTGGAAGGCACAGTAACATTAAAAGCATCCTTTTGGCCCATGGAAACAAATACCGTGTTGATTGCTGGCCTTGCCATTTGATCTTCTTGGATATAATTCCCAGAGAAGTCAGGTCCTGAAGGTTCTTTAGAGTCGTCGTCATTACTACAGTTATATGCAGTAAGAGAAATTAATACTGCGATTGCAGCTATTTTTATATTATTGAATTTCATAATTAAGTTTTTTAGAGTTTATTGTTTTCTTTTTGTTTCAACCCATGAGTTGATGTTTCCCGAACCACCAATCATTGTTTTTGGTACTTCCACTACCACTGACAACACGTTGGTGCCTTTAAATTTATCTGTTCCTGGATCGTTAAAGCCTGTAGCAGTGCCTGCCAAAATAGCGTTGAACTGGTCAAAGTCAAAAAAGAATGGATCATCACGCGGACCAGCAAAAAAGCTCTTCCCTGCATTGGTTGCCACCACAGCATTAGCACCTGCTGCTGTAATCCCTACACTTGAGGACATACCTGAAGTACGCACAGTACTCATCAAACCTGCTTGAGCCGGTGCTACGGGACCGAAGAAATACATTTTGCCGTCTTTTGGAATGGCCTGGATGACTAAATCCTCAACCGCGTCACCATCGGTATCAATGTTGATTTCAATCATCGTGTTCTCATCAAACTTGGCATTTTGTGTTGCTGTAGGCGATAAAAGACCTTGAACGTTCGCAACAAATACGATGTTGTTGTTATCTTGCCCCTGAAAGGCATAAAAATCGGTAATGTCATTCGTTCCACCGGTAACTGCAGGAGCGTCAATATGATCTGCTGCAATTGCGAAGAAGCCCGCTACCGTAATAACTGCTACTCCTACTAAAATTTTTGTTTTTTTCATAATTTGAGAATTTTTGTTAATTATTTATGTCTCTGTGCATACCTACGGAAAAATGAAAAAGACGGTTTTGTAAAAACTCAATTAAAGTGAAAAAAAATAAGATTAGACCTTTTAGTAGAAGAAGAAAACCTGTTTTTTCATTGGTAGGGATGGCCAAAAAAATAATACTGAGCTCAATAAATTAAGTATCTTTGCAGCCTAATTGATTGACGACTATGAATCCTTCTGCATCAGGCTGGATAAAAAAACTGCTCAACGAAGTTTCTACAGAAGAAACGTTCGTGAATAAACCTCTTGAATTGTTCTATCAAGAACTCAAGTTTTGTGGTTTTATCTATGGGAGTAATGTTGGTATTGTAAGTGATGTGGTTCCTAAAAATGACCTCACTGATGAGGAGTTGTGCAAAGCCAATCTTATTTTGGCGTTCTTTTATTTTTACGAAAACAACCCTTCCGAGGAAAAATTCATTGACAGTGTCATCAATTTCTATAGTGCCATTACGGTAAGTAAAACCTCGATTTTTGATGCCATCCTTGGTAAAAAGAAGTCTGCCGCACTTTTGGAAGAACTGATCCATAAGCGCATTCATATTGATGACAATATCTTTACCAAAAACTTTAATTATTTTATTATCAATGCACTTCTGTTCGTTGATTTGCTGGCGTATGAAAAGTTTTTAGAAACCAAAACTGTTTCAGATCAGTATTTACAGACAATTGAAAGTGCTATAGAAACTATTGTGATTGAAGTTTTTGAATCCAAGCATCAAAAGAGCAAGTATGATGATAGTTTGACCAAGTTATTCATGGCCTCAAGACGCTACCACAATGACGATCCTATGGATTATGGCGATGCGATCAATGCACTTAAAACATCATTAGAAAAACAATATACCATTGACCTGGCTTGTATGGCATCTTGGACAGATAAAACTGTTGACCAAAGCGAGAATAAGTTCTTGACCCAATTTTGCAGTCATTTAGACCTTGATCCATCCGTTTTAAAACAATCCATTCAGGATATTGATAACTTTTATTCACGTAATGACAACCGTATTGCCACTTTAGGCTCCAAGAATTTTGTTCAGAGTTTTTATGACAATTCCAGTAAGATGGTCATCAAGCTCATTAGCAGAAACAGCAAGCGTCTGGTTAAGGAACTTAGGGAAAGTAAAGAATTAATGGTGTTGTTGACCCAGTCTACCCAAAGAGATCTGACCGATGAAGAGCATAGAAAAATTCAAGAGCAATTGTTGGATATTTTTAAGTCCATTCCCAGTTTAGCCATATTTATGTTGCCCGGAGGTGCTATCTTATTGCCTTTGTTTATCAAGTTTATTCCAAAGCTACTGCCATCGGCGTTTGATGACAATCGCATTGACAATTAATTATTCGAGCCACTCCCTAAAGTTCTTGACCCGTTCTCTTGCCACAATGATGTCGTGTTCAGTGAAATTCTTTAATTTGATCTGGATCCTTGAATTGGTATAACTGATCATGTCCTTGATGGCATCAATATTCACGAAGAATTTTCGACTGACCCGAAAAAACACATTCGGCTCTAAATCGGGCTCCAATTGTTCCAAACTGACATCCAAAAGATAATTTCTTCCGTCGCTGGTATAGGCATAGGTACCTTTATTCTCGCTGTAAAAACACTCAATATCCTCAGCGGCGATCAACTTCAAATGCTGTCCAATTTTAACCGAAAACCGCTTTTTATAGGCCCGATCCAACGGATTGACCAACATTTTACGGATGTCGTCAAAATCAAGTACCACCGATTTCTGTATCGGCAGGCGTGTCTCATATTTTGTGACTGCCCTTGCGAGATCCTCTTCATCAATCGGTTTCAACAAGTAATCAATACTATTGAGCTTGAAGGCCTGCAATGCATAGGCATCATAAGCGGTTGTGAAGATGACCGCAGAATTGATTTTTATAGCTTCAAAAATCTCAAAAGACAGGCCATCACTTAATTGAATATCCAAAAAAATCAAATCGGGATGCGCGTTTTCTGAAAACCAAGCAATGGATTCCTCAACAGAATGCAATAAGGTATTCGCTTCTATCTGTAAGTTGGCCAACATACGCTGCAAACGACGTGCGGATGGTTTTTCGTCTTCTATGATGATTACGTTCATTTTGTATTAGGTATTAGGCATTAGGGATGAGGGATTAGGGATGAGGCATTAGGGATTCCCGATTAGGTATTGATTATGTTGCTAATTGTGGAATCTTGAATCTATATTCTTGATTCTTGATTCTATATTCTTAAATCCCGAATCTCAAACCCTCATTCCCACTTACTTTTGCGTTCCTTTTCCATCAGTTCTTTTATTTTTCGCTCTTCCCAGTTTTTTCCTAAGACGATATATGGCATAAAAACCGACAGACCATGTGCCAAAAGTCCGATGCCCCAAAAAAACAGGGTGGTGAAGTTCTGCCACTGAAAATAACTTTCGCCTGGGTCCAATCGCTGCACATTCACTACTACAATCATCAAATTAATCACAACATAAACCAAGAGGTGACTGTAAAACCCAGTGATTCTTTGCACGCGTTTCTTTGCGCGCTCATAGCGTTCCTTTTCAAAATAATTCATTTCCATTAGTTCCATGTTTTAGTCTGCTGTTCTTTTTCCAAGATTTCCTTTATTTTTCGTTCTTCCCATTCTTTTCCGTAGCCAAATACACCAAAGGCATGAAAGATGACGCCCATCCCCCAGCCCAACATTGGGAACCAGAACCATTGATAGTCCCATGAGGTTTTGTAGTTTATAAATATTAAAAATGGGATGACTACGCAATAGGACACTAAATTCCCAAAAAATCCTTTAATGTCTTCCACTCTCTTTTTTGCCCGTTGATAGGCATCTTGTTCGTTATATAATAGTTTTGTTTCCATGATTGAAATTTGTTTGGTTAAGATGGGTATTTTCACCTTAAAGAAGGCATTTGATTCGTCAATCAACACCTTGCGTTTGGTTAAAATATCATATCTATTGACAATATTTTGGAGCCCTACCCCTTTTCTGGTTTGAAGGACTTCTTTTTTCTGTAAATTATTCTGCACCACCAAATAGTTATCTTCCACCGTGATTTTGATGTGCAAGGGTTTTGATTCGCTCACGGTATTATGCTTAATGGTGTTTTCCAAAAGCAATTGCAAGGACAAGGGGACCACCTTGGCATCTTCATTGTTGAAATGTTCTGGAATTTCAAAAGTAACACTGTTTTCAAAACGCATTTTCAACAAGTTCATATAGGTTTTGGCAAACTCTAGTTCCTCAGCAACCGTAACCAATTCCTTATCCTTTTGTTCTAAAACATATCTGTAGATCTTGGATAACGACACCGTAAAACGTTGGGCGTTATCAGGATTTTCCTCAATCAACGAGGTCAATACATTCAAACTATTGAACAAAAAATGAGGATCTATTTGATTTTTTAAGCTTTCAAATTGCGCACTGGCCGTATTGGCTATAACTTTCTGTTCCTTTATCTTATTTTGTTGATACCGATTATAGAAATAAACAAAATGAAAAATGATAACAATGGTCAGGGTAATCCATAGCCCAAAGCTGAAGTTCCTCCAGTGTTGCGTTTGAAGAAAGTCAATCAGCGAAACCCCTTTATAAAGGTAATATTGAAAGCCATTCAAAATAAACAACCCAGCCATCGTTAGGATTACCGAACCGGTAATACCCACAAGAATACGTTTTAGGCCATCCTCCTTGTTCCATTTTAACTTTTCGAGATAGGCGAAATAATAATAATTTGAATATCCCAAAAGAAATGCATAGAGCTGATAAAAACCAAAGTCAACTAAGAATTCATTGATCGTTTTATAATCAAATCCGTTTGACAAAAAATTTCCGATCACATATACAGCACAACCTATAATAAAAGTGAGGAGTATATTTTTCATGGATTTGCCCATCATAATCTCGGTCTATGGTGTATTAGTCGTTGCAGGATTTCAATACGGATTCGGCATGCTTTTGCCCCCAGTTAGGATAAAAAGCAGTTTCAGGCTTAAAGTTAGCAAAAAGTTCAATGGCTTTTTCCACATCTTTACAAAATGGTTTGGTATCCTGCCCAAAATATTTTGCGCTTCCCATATTCCATTCGGCTCTAGCAAGGACCACCATTGGGTTCTCTGGCGCCATGGCAAAAGCTTTTTCATAAAGATCCGATATCTTAGCAGAATACTTCATCCCATAGGTCATCCCGTCAAAGGCCACCCAATTGGTCAAGACTTGTGCCTGCATGACCAACAAATCGGCGTTGTACTTTTCGATGGCCATGGCATCATTGAGAAAGTTTTGCGCTTTCTCCAATTGCGCTTTTAATTTATCGGCGTCCTTTTCTTCCCAAGATTTCAAACTGTTCATTTGGGCAATATAATAATTTGGCAACCAAGCATTAGGTTCAGCTGCAGCAATACGTTCAAAAAGCTGCTCAGCCTCGTCCCATTGATTGTTTTTCCAAAGCTCAAAAGCTTTTTCCATGCCTTTGTCATAAGAACTTTGCGCAGATAAAATTCCTGTCACAAATAATACGGTAATAATAATTAGATGTTTCATTTTATTGGATATTGGTTTATGGAAGCAAATATCCATTTACTCTTTAAATCCTTAAAATCTGTAGGTCTGAACTGTCATATTTGAAGGATGAATTGTAAATTAATGACTGCCAAAGCATTCACATCTAAATTGGACTAGGCTAAACCATAGACTCATTATGAAATTAATCCACTTTTAATCTTAAAAAAGATTCCAAAAAATTAAGATTCCTCCGTATTCTTTAAGATTTTCACAAAAATTTAAGATTCCTATTGGATGCTATTGTATTTATAATTAAAAAAAGTATATTGTTGTACTTGTTTAAATATAAAGAAGCCAACACAACTTCTACACTGTAAGAAGCATCCGTTCACATTTTTCAGCTTTAGCCTAACCTATTAAAAAATAAGATATTGAAAGAACAACATCACAAATGGTATTCGCCAACCCTCAGTAAAGACATAGAAATGCTTGTTTTTGGGCATTCAGGGTATCCTGTCATACTTTTCCCTACAACTATGGGCAAACACAATGAATGTAAGGACATGAAACTTGTGGAATCCGTCCGATGGTTTGTTGAGCAGGGCAAAGTACAGATTTACTGTCCAGATGGCATCAACGAACTGAGTTGGTATAACAAACAAATCCATCCCGCACAACGGGCAAAAAACCATAATTGGTACGATCAGTTTATATTGAATGAGGTGGTCAATTCAATTTGTCATCAGAAAGGTATGCCAAAAGTGGCGGTCGCAGGTCCGAGTTTTGGCGGTTATCAGGCGTCAAATTTCGCATTTAAACATCCTGAGAAAGTCAGCCATATGTTCAGTATGAGTGGGGCATTCGATATCAAATCGTTTGTAGGCAACCACTATGACGACAATGTATTTTTTAACAACCCTATAGATTACCTTCCGGGGAACAACCATCCCGATTTATGGAAAATGAAAATCATTCTTGGAGTTGGCGAATGGGATATCTGCCTGGAAGCCAATGATCAAATGGCCAAAATTCTGCACGACAAGAATATTCCTTTTTGGTACGACGTACGCAAATGGGCAAAACATGACTGGCCTCTATGGCGACAAATGTTTCCGGAATACCTTTCAAAGCTTTAAAAACTAAAAACAAACAACCAAAACAACTATTAAATAAATTTTCTCTGTTGAGGAAATGATAAAACTTAAATTTATGAAAAAAATAGGCATCCTATTCGGACAAGAAAATACCTTCCCACAAGCATTTATTGATCGCGTCAATGAAAAGAAAGTCAAGGGAATTGTAGCGGAAGCGGTTTCCATAGATATGGTAGAACAGGCTAAACCCACAGATTATGCGGTTATTATAGACCGGATTTCGCAGGACGTTCCATTTTATCGGGCTTTCTTGAAAAACGCGGCCATTTCAGGAACCGCAGTTATCAACAACCCTTTTTGGTGGAGTGCCGACGAAAAGTTTTTCAATAATGCCTTGGCAGAAAAAATAGGTGTTCCTGTTCCGAAAACCTTCATATTGCCAACCTCGCATCGTCCACCGGACACCGATGAGAACTCTTTCCGCAATATGAAATTTCCTTTTGCTTGGGAACATATGTTTGATACCATTGGCTTTCCAGCCTATATGAAACCTCATGATGGCGGTGGCTGGAAGAGTGTGTATCGGGTTGAAAACCCTCAGGATCTCTGGAAGAAACATGCCGAAACAGAGAATTTGGTCATGATGCTGCAGGAAGAAATCAATTTTACGGAATATTTTAGATGTTATGTCTTGAATACGGACAACGTCCATATCATGCAGTACGAGCCAAGAAATCCGCACCATTTGCGCTATGTCATTGACGGACCTCCTGTGAAACAAGAGATTTTGGACTTGGTCAAAAAATACTGTATCCGTCTGAATAAGGCATTAGGCTACGATTTTAACACGGTAGAGTTCGCTATACGCGACGGTATTCCATATGCTATTGATTTCTGCAACCCAGCACCAGATGCGGATATCAACTCGGTAGGCCAGGAAAACTTCGACTGGATTGTCGAAAATGCTGCCAATATGGCCATTGAAAAAGCCAAACAATATAAGAAAGACAAGATGAACCTTACCTGGGGTACATTTGTTAAAGATCAGATTACAGGTAAAAAGACTGTTTTCAAATAGAAACTCAATTACCTTTCGGGCCGAAATTTTGGGCCGAAAGATGATCATAAAAAACCAACCGATAATATGAAATTCACATTAGGCATTGAAGAGGAATATCAGGTCATCTGTCCAAAAACTCGTGAACTCATTTCCCATGATCAACAAATTGTTTCCCAAGCGGCAAAAATCTTAAATGACCAGGTCAAGGCAGAAATGCACCAAGCAGTAGTGGAAGTTGGCACCAATATCTGTCAGGATATTCATGAGGCCAGAGAGGACCTTACCCATTTGCGTAAATCCATTTCTGAAATTGCCAACTCTTTGGGTTTCAAGATTGGTGCTGCGGGAACACATCCATTTACAAAATGGCAGACCCAGCTGATAACGCCCAACCCGCGTTATGATGAGATTGTCAACGAACTTCAAGATACGGCACGTTCTAACTTAATTTTTGGGCTCCATGTACATGTGGGGATTGAAGAAAAGCAATTGTCCTTACATTTAACCAACGCCATGCGTTATTTTTTACCGCATGTATATGCCTTATCAACCAATTCGCCGTTTTGGGAAGGCCGCAATACGGGTTTCAAATCGTTTCGTTCAAAAGTTTTTGATAAATTTCCGAGAACAGGAATTCCAGGAGTCTTCCAAACTGTTGCCGAATATGAGCATTATATAGATATCTTAATCAAAACGAAATGTATTGATAATCCAAAGAAAATATGGTGGGACATTCGTATGCATCCGTTCTTCCCAACCTTGGAAGTACGTATTTGTGATGTCCCCATGACCATTGAGGAAACCCTGAGCATTGCCGCATTGATCCAGGCCTTGGTTGCCAAACTTTATAAGTTAAGGACCCAGAATCTTAACTTTATGCTCTACCACCGCGCCTTGATCAATGAGAACAAATGGCGGGCCAGCCGATACGGACTTGATGGCAGTATGATCGACTTTGGCAAGGAATGTGAAGTAAACACAAAAGATTTAATGCTCGAATTGCTTGATTTCGTAGATGATGTTGTGGATGAGCTCGGTTCCCGAAAGGAAATAGAACACGTTAAGACCATGATCAAAAACGGTACAGGAGCCGACAGACAGCTTGCCGTTTTCGAAGAGACCAAGGATTTGACTAAAGTGGTGGACTATGTTATTGAGCAGACCCTTTTAGGAACTTAGAAAAAATTACATGCTTAAAGAAAAATTTAAAGTAGCCATTCTTGATATGAACAACAACCAACCCAATCAGGGTTTGCGTTGTATTGCCGATATCGTAAGTGGTTTTAAAGATGAAGTGGATTATACCATATTCAACGTCAGAGGTGCAGAGGAAATACCTGACACCTCTTTTGATATTTATATATCGAGTGGTGGACCTGACAGTCCGCTGGAAGATGGACCATGGCGTATTCCGTATCTGAATTTAGTACAGGACCTGTGGGATTTTAATAAGACCTCACAGCACCAAAAGAAATATATGTTTTTTATCTGCTATTCGTTTCAGGTGGTGTGCGACTATTTTAAATTAGGAGAAATGAAACCAAGACGGAGCACTTCCTTTGGTGTTTTACCCATTCACAAAACAAAAAAAGGTCTGAAAGATCCGCTTTTGGAAGGTTTGGACGATCCGTTTTATGCGGTGGATTCTCGCGATTGGCAGTTGGTACAACCCCGTTTGGAGGTTTTTAAGGAACAAGGCGCTTCCATATTAAGTCTCGAAAAAATACGAAGCCATGTGAGTTATGAACGTGCCATTATGGCGGTTCGTTTCTCAAAGGAATTTGTAGGCACACAATTCCATCCCGAAGCTGACCCCGTTGGTATGAGGGCACATTTTCTCGCAGATGCCAATAAATACAAGGTCATAGCCAATTTTGGTGAAGAAAAGTATGATGATATGATGGAAAAAATGGATGATCCAGACAAAATCATCAAAACCCATAAAATCATTCTACCGAAGTTTATAGAACGTGCCATGAAACAACTCTCATCTCAATTAATCTCATAATTTATCATGATTGCCACCTTACGCAAGGCGTTTAACGCTCAATTTTCTGAAGAAAAATATGCCGGTATGCTGGCAGACATCGTCGCTCAATTTGACTATACCCCAAAATTCAAGATCGCTGAGACTCCTGTATTTATTCCCAAGGAGTTGAAAAAGAAATTGGTGGAAGCTTGTGAGGACATCATGAAAGTCATTGATCAGCCCAATTTTAAGGAACTGACCGAAGGCGCATTTTTTAAGGATAGTATGAGAGTACCCAATGAAGATGAGCATTCCAAGTTCATTCAATTGGATTTTGGCGTGTGTTTGGATGAAAATGGCAAGTTAACGCCAAAGCTGATAGAACTTCAAGGCTTTCCTTCTCTTTACTTTTTTCAAGAATTGGTAGGCAGTATGTACCGCAAGCATTATGACGGTATCCCGGAAGAGTTCTCACAACACCTCAACGGATTGAGCTCTGATGACTATATCGAATTGTTACGCACTGAGATTGTTGGCGATACCGATCCGAAGCAGGTCATTCTTCTGGAGATCGAACCAGAAAAACAGGCTACGGCCATCGACTTTTACGCCACCGAGGCTTTATTGGGCATCAAAGTATTGTGCATTTCCAAACTGATCAAAAGAGGAAAACAATTATTTTATGTGGATGACAAGGGTTCCGAGATTCAAGTGTTGAAGATTTATAACCGTATTATTTTTGACGAATTGGACCAGCGTCCTGATTTAATTCGCCAATTTGATTTCAAAGACGAAGTAAACATTGAATGGATTGGACATCCGAATTGGTTTTTCAGGATCAGCAAGTACACGATGCCATTGTTAAAAGGCGATTATGTGCCAAAATCCTACTACTTGGATAAACTTGAAACCATTCCCAACGATTTAGAGAATTATGTTCTAAAACCACTCTATTCTTTTGCGGGTGCAGGTGTGCAGATCCATGTGGATAAAGCGATGATTGATGCGGTAAAAGATAAATCGAATTATCTGTTGCAGGAGAAAGTGGCCTATGCACCCGTAATAGAAACGATGGATGACCCTGCAAAATGTGAAATCCGAATGATGTTGCTCCATAATAGCAAAACCAATAAAACTCAAATTGTGAGTAACCTGATGCGACTGAGCAAAGGTGAAATGGTAGGGGTCAAATACAATAAGGATAAGACTTGGGTTGGAGGTAGTACGGGGTTCTTTGAGCCTTGATTTGATGGAACGCGGACCTGCCCGACTTTGTCATTCAGGCGGGTTGCACTAATTATCACGAATTAAATAATTCCACTAATTTTTCACAAAGCAGCAAAAACTTTTCTTGTACCCACTATGTCATAGTGATTATTTCCCGCAGATTTCACAGATTTACGCAGAACACTCCTTTATAAACCATTAAAAGTATCTATGGCAAACTTCGGGGTTATTGTGGAACTCTTTCGAACTACTAATCCCTAACCCGCCCGTACCGAAAAGGCACGTTCGGGCGGGTCCCTAAAACCTAATCCCTTCATCACAGGCTCTTATCCGGTGCCGGAATACTCGCATGAAAATCTGATGCGATGCGCTGGGTGTAACTATCCAGCAACTCCATAACTCGGTCGCTACTGTCAGACACCACAATCATTCCGATATGCCATTTTTTATCCATGCGCCAAACAATCTCCGGATCGTTAAAGCTTGATGTGTCAGGGTGTTCAAATTTGCTTAGAGACACCACAATACCGGCATGTTGGTTCCTGACCTTTGGCAGTTTATAGATTTCCTTTCTTAAGGTGGCCGATTCAATTCGTGCCCATTCGCCCCAAAGATTGATGCCCGAAGCAAACTCTACCATTTCGGCCAAATTGGCCCCGCCCACTCGTGAAGAGGTTTCCAGAAAAAACAGTTCCCCCGTTTCCTTGGATGCAATAAACTCGGTATGTGAAGCCCCAAACTGCATTCCAAAAGCTTTCATGACCTCAGCATTCATTTTGTTCAGGGCCTTATCAATTTTAGACCCTATTTCGCAGGTGGCCGATCTGAAGACGCCACCACCGTGAGCGACCTCAAATGGCGTGTCCAAATATTTGCTCGCACGAGAAAAAATAACTTTACTGTCAACAATCAAACTGTCCACATGATACACATCACCAGGCGCGAATTTCTCAATCAAGTAATTATCGCGCTCATCTTTGAGCACATCGATAATCTGCCATAGCTCCTCCTTATTATTGACTTTACGAATCCCGGTTGCTGAGGCTTCCAATCGCGGTTTCAACAACCATGGCGGACTCACCCGATCGGTATAGGCATTGATATCCACATCGTGGAACAAGGCCGTAAATTCGGGTACATTGATACCTTCGGCCAATGCTTTGGTACGCATCGCCAACTTATCTCTAAAATAGTGCGAAGTGGTACGTCCCATCCCCGGCATTCTAAAGTGCTCACGTAAGAGAGCGACTTTCTCCACATCGAAATCGTCCAAAGCCACAAAACGGTCAAACTTGATTGTTCTGAATTTATAGGCTATCCCTTTGGTTACATCACTTTGATTCCAGTTTTCGACATAAAACACGTCATCAATGGCTTCCCAAGGCCAAACCTCATGTTCCAACTGCTTTTTGGTCAAGAGATAGACATTGTTTCCTTCCGCCTTACAGCTTTTAATGAAATCGGCGCCTTTATGGTATGTAGTGACGCATAAAAAATTGAGTGGTCGTTTATTTGACATGTTTTAATGGAGTTTGGCTAGCGGAGCTTTAAGCATCTCAATCCGAAAAAGGATTTATGAACTAAAAGAGTGAAGCTATATGTTGTTTATATCTAAATTCTGATACAAAATACAAAATAAAGGCTTAATTCCCAGCAAACTCCTTAATATAATTTGTAATCAGTTGCACCCCGTACCCACTGGCGCTTTTCATCTTGGAATACGGTGAATCGCCGAAGGAAACGCCCGCAATATCCAAGTGCACCCATGCTTTGTGACCGTCAGTAAAAGCTTCCAGAAATTTAGCAGCAGTTATTGCACCTGCCACCGGCTTTCCGCTATAATTACGCAAGTCGGCAATATCACTGTGCAGATCAGCCTCATAATCGGCAAACAATGGCAATGGCCACACCCGTTCGTTGGTATCAAAACCTATTTTTGAAAGTCCTTGTGACATTTCCGTATTGTTGGTAAACATACCCGCGGCAGTATAGCCAAAAGTTTGCACTACACTCCCGGTCAAGGTAGCCAGATCAATCACCTGTTTTGGCTGAAAGGCTTTTATGATATAGCTCAAGCCATCGGCCAATACCAATCGGCCTTCGGCATCGGTATCGATAATTTCTATGGTCTTTCCTGAATAACTGTCAATGACATCACCAGGCCTGTAACTATTGCTGTCCACCGCATTTTCCGCGGAAGCGACAACACCTACAATATTGATGTTAAGCTTTAGTTTTGCTACCAGTTCCACAACGCCCAATACCACAGCGGCGCCGCCCATATCACTTTTCATATAGTGCAGATTGGTTGAAGGTTTGATAGACAGACCACCTGTATCAAAGGTAATCCCCTTGCCTACCAAGCCAATATCCACTGCACTGTCCTTTTTTGGCATGTATTCTGTCACGATCACCACTGGCGGATTGACACTCCCCTGACCCACGGCCATGACGGCATGAAATCCTTGTGCCTTCAATTCCTTTTCGTGCAGAACGGTGCATTTATAATCGGAAGCCTTCGCCGAATCTTCAGCCCATTGCCCCAAGAACTTTGGTGTTTTCTGATTGGCCGGTGCATCCACCAAGGTTTTAATTCGGTTGATGGTTTCTGCAATAGCCTGTGCTTCTTGAAGAGTAGCGGTGATATCCTTGTCGCTTACCATCTCAAAAGTAATGGCCTTAGTCTCTTCCTTTTTACTTTTAAAAGTTCCGATCTCATAGGCCGACATTTCGAGTCCGATGATAGCCTTTTGGAGTTCAGCCTCCGACAAATCTGCGGTCACCACTTGAACAGGGGCTTTCCAGTATTTTTTATGATCAAAGCTGAGTTTTCTAAACGCCTCATCCACTTTTACGGCATCCTTTTCTTCCCCAAGGCCCAAGAGATAGACGCGATTCCCTTCAGTGCCATACAGCATCTGAACGGTAGCGAACTCGCCATTAAAATCGGGGTCTTTGATGGTGATAAATTGTTGAAGATGTTCCAATTGGCCTTTTCTACAAGGGACAATGACATCATATTGCGTATTAACTTTTGAAACCTGTTTAAAAATCATAGTATTTAATTAAAATAGAGCCATTTAACGGCTCTTGGAAATTCATGTTTCCAATATTTTTCGGCATGAACGCCAATCTCATTGATTGAAAATTTAAAATCGATGTCATGATTGTTCACCATTTTTTCCCTAAAAATAGCTTCCAGTCGCTTCGCATTTGGTAGGTGCTCTTCGCTTTCCATACCGCCAGAATAGAGGTAAATCTTCGATTTCCGTAAAGGCTTAAACGAAATGGTCTGGTTGAAAATGGTTTTTGAGATCCACAGACTTGGTGAAAAAATCATCATTTTTCCAAACACACCCGGATTTTGCAGTCCTGCATACAAGCTGATCAAACCACCCAAGGAACTGCCCCCAATGCCCGTATTTTCAAAATCGGTGAGTGTTCTGTAATTCTTGTTGATATAGGGAATCAATTTCTCGATAATGAACTGGATATAGAAATTCCCTTTTCCTTCGCCATAGCGCGGATGGTAATAAGGCAGATATTCATTGATGCGTTCGTGATTGCCATGGTCAATGGCGATAATAATGATATCGCTATGTCCCTCTTGTGCAAGCTTTTCCAAAGACTGATCGATGGCCCAATCGCCAAACGGTGCCATGGGATTGAACAAATTCTGTCCATCCTGCAGATAAAGTACGGGATAGTGCTTATCTGTTGTATAATAGTCGTGGGGCAATAAGGCTGAAATCTTGCGCGTGGCCTTCAAATGCGGGATCTCATATGCTTCTTCAATTACCTTTATTATGGGTCTAAACTCCGTCACTGTCATTCCATTTGATTTAGGAAAAACGAAAATACATGTTTATCATTTTATAAAACAATAAATAATGACTTTATATTAACAAAGATGTGACCAATTTGAGTTGGCATGCCCTCTGGAAAGGTCAAATGGACCTCGACCATTTCATCAATTAAATCGGTTGTACGAACAAACGGCTTAGGCCAATACGCCTCACTTCTAAATATATTATCTTTATGGACTTCCAATAAAAAAGACAACATGAAAGCCATACATATTACCACATCTGGCGGACCCGAAGTATTGCGCTTGCAGGACCGTCCAAAACCAAAACCGGAAGCCCATCAGGTGTTGATCAAAGTTAAGGCTGCAGGTGTCAATCGGAGTGATATCAGCACCCGAGAAAACATGGCGGCCTATGGCCATGGCGCAATAGGAAATTTGATCCCAGGCCTGGAAGTTTCAGGTGACATAGTCGATATCGGCATGGCGGTAAATGATTGGCAGACTGGTGATAAGGTCTGCGCCCTGATCCCCAACGGTGGCTATGCCGAATATGTTGCCGTAAACAGTTCGCACTGCCTCCCCATACCGGAAGGTATCAGTTTAATAGAAGCAGCGGCCATTCCGGAGACTGTTTTTACGGTGTGGTTCAATGTCTTTCATCTAGGGCAACTGAAGCCTGGTGAAAAATTATTGATTCACGGCGGCACCAGTGGTATTGGCACCATAGGCTTACAAATGGCCAGAGCCTTGGGTTCGAAAGTTTATAGCACTGTGGGCAGTTCTGAAAAGATGGCATTTTTAAATGGCTTGGACCTTGGAATGGTGATCAATTATAAAAAGCAAGCCTTTGAAACGCTTTTAAAAGATGAAAAAATAGATGTCATCTTGGACATGGTTGGTGGCGACTACACGCAAAAGAATCTTGATATTTTAAATGACAAGGGCCGTCTCATCAATATCAACGGCATGAAAAGTATGGATGCCCAAATTGACCTGTTCACGGTGATGAAAAAGAATCTCACCTTGACCGGAAGCCTTTTAAAGCCTCAATCGGACCAGGTCAAAACCATGATTGCCAAAGCGGTGGAACAGACCATTTGGCCGCTTTTTGGTTCTAAACAAATTGAACCTATCGTTTATAAAACATTTCCATTACAGGAAGTGTCAGAAGCCCATCGTCTGATGGAAAGCAGCACCCATATTGGCAAAATCCTATTGACGATGGATTGAACCATTTTTAGGGTAAGACGTATAATTTTAACAACGCATCAAAATATTAAAGGACATATCGCATGAAAACATATAAAGCCAAGAGAAAAGGATTGATCAATTATCTCCTGATTGGTACGGTGCTATTGCCCATAGCCCTCTTCTTTCTCGATAAGGATACCTTTATCAAAAACCCATTTATTCTTTTGCCCTTACTGAGTCCGTTGGCTCTGATAGTTTGGATTTATTTTGATACGCTTTATAAAATTGAAAAGAACCAATTAATTTACCGTTCCGGATTTTTAAGAGGACGTATCGATATTTCCAAAATCAAAGAAATCGTGGTTGGAAAAACGATGTGGAGCGGCATTAAACCAGCGATGGCCACAAACGGATTGATCATTAAGTTCAACAGCTATGACGAAATCTATATCGCGCCAAAAAACAATGACGAATTGATTGCCGACTTGTTGGAACTCAATCCGGGAATTAAAATCGCCGAATAGCTTCAATAGGATCAATATCCAGAAAAACAATCATGGTCGCGTTACTTTGCAATTTTTCTCTAATCAAATAATTCATCTCGGCAGATTTCACAAAGTAGTTTTGTATTTTTAAGGGTTCGTGATGAGGCACATGTCGGCATTTTAGCAAACACAACGCTTCAAACACCTGAAAATCCAAGCCATAATGAAGCATACTACTTTAATTATACTCGCCGTTATTTCTATGAGCTGCCTCTCTCAGACAGAAAAGAAATACAATTTAGATTTCGAAACATACAACCCACGTTATTTATTTGCCAAAGATTGGATGGATTGGGGCGATCATTCATTAGAGGTAGACACGCTCACAGTTCATTCCGGTAACTATTCAGGAAAAATCAAATCAAGAGACAATGGCACTTATGGTGTTATTGCTTATGAAATTCCAGCCAATTATACTGGAGACTCTATAACCCTTGAAGGCTATATGAAAATTAGAAATGTGGAAAATGGCTATGCTGGATTATTATTAAGGATAGATGGTAACAACACACCTTTAGCCGGTGAAAATATGGAGAACCGGAACATTAACGACACTAAAGATTGGCAGAAATATTCGATTACCTTAGCCTATCCCAAAGAAGCGGAAACTATTTTAGTTGCAGGAATCATGACTGGTTCAGGGGAAGCATGGTTTGATGATTTTGTTTTGACAATTGACGGTCAAGATGTTCAAACCCTTAAGGAAAAAGAAAAACCGGTTTATAAGGCTACTTTAGATGAAGAATTTGATTCAGGTTCAAATATCGAAATATCAAATCTCAATGATTCGCTGATCACAAATTTAGAATTGTTAGGTAAAGTCTGGGGCTTCTTAAAATACAATCACCCAGAAATCGGTAAAGGAAATTACAATTGGGATTTTGAACTTTTCAGGATGCTTCCAGAATATATGAGTTCAAAAAACACGAACGAAAGAGACCAGTTATTACTTAAATGGATCTCTAAATATGGCGCCATAGAGACATGTACAACATGCCAAGAGACTTCAAAAGACGCTGTTTTAATACCAGATCTGTCCTGGCTCAATGAGTTTGGGCTCAACACTGAATTAAAAAACAAATTACAGGAGATCTATCAAAACAGGTTTCAAGGACATCACTATTATATAGGAAAGGCTTATACGGGGAATGCTGAATTTTTGAATGAAGACGAGTATTACGCGATGGCCTTTGAGGATGACGGATTTAAACTACTGACGTTGTATCGCTATTGGAATATGATCCAATATTTTTTTCCATATAAGCACTTGACGGATAAAGATTGGAACCGAGTATTAAAGGAATATATTCCAATCTTTGTCAATGCGAAAAACAAATTAGACTATGAATTGGCGTGCATTCAACTCATTGGTGAGATCAATGACTCCCATGGCTTCACTTATGTAGGTTTTAATAACGTACAGAATAGAAGGGGCATGTTTTATCCACCACTCAAAGTAGAATTCATTGAAGAGCAACTCGTCGTGACCGAGTATTACAATCCCGAATTAAAATCCGTAGCAAAACTCAAGATCGGAGATGTCATCACCGCCATAGATCATAAACCCATACAAGCTATTATTGATAGCGTTGGTGCTTATTATCCAGCTTCAAATAGAACAGCGAAATTGAGAAATATTTCCCGAGATATTTTACGCTCCAACAATAAAGACATCAGCGTGGATTATATTTCAAATCACCAAAAACATCAACATCGTTTGCCGCTTTATAAACAGGAAGATTTAAACATGAGATGGTATCGATGGACTACTGACAAATCTTATAAATTTATTGCACCAGATATTGGTTATGTCAGCTTAGAGTTCATCAAGAAAGAGGACATACCTGAAATAAAAGAGGTTTTTAAGGACACCAAAGGTATAATCATAGATATTCGGAACTATCCGTCGGTATTTGTCCCTTTTTCATTAGGCTCCTATTTCGTTTCATCAATAACGCCCTTCGTGAAATTCAGTAATTTTAATAGTGATCATGTCGGCGAATTTACTTTCACACCGCCATTGGAGATTCCCAAAGGTGATATAACCTACAACGGTAAATTAGTGGTTTTGGTAAATGAAACCACACAAAGCCAGGCCGAATATACAACCATGGCATTTAGAGCTGGAGCAAACACCACTGTTGTAGGCAGCACCACCGCTGGAGCAGATGGCGACGTATCCTCTATATATTTACCTGGTGGGTTACTCACCAATATTTCAGGCATAGGTGTTTATTATCCTGATGGCACAGAGACCCAAAGAGTCGGTATCGTTCCAGATGTCGAAATTAAACCAACCATAGAAGGCATAAAACAGGGCAGAGATGAGTTATTGGAGAAAGCCATCGAACTCATAAATCAAGAACCAAGGCGTAAACCCACTGGTGGAAATGAATAACAACTTTTAAAGAGGATGATATCCGATTGGTTAGGACTTAGTCAACACCTACTTAATAAATTCTCTTCACTAACTAAAATGACATGACAGATTTTTAAAAATAGTTTTGTACTTTTATTGATAGAAAATATCCTGACCTTGATCAGGCTTGGTTCAAGTCGATCGATCTTATTAAGGTCATATAAAACATACTCTTGCCTATGGATCCAGCCCAAACAATGATTGACAATCTACACAAAAACACAGGCAAGACCTTGGAACAATGGATCGACATTGTAAAACAGCAGCACCTGACCAAGCACAATGCCATCATTACGTTTTTAAAGAAAGAACACGACTTCACATACGGTTTTGCGAATTTGGTGGCCCACAAAGCGAACAAATCGGATGCAGGATCCGTAGCAAATCAAGATGATTTAATCAGCAATCAGTATCAAGGAAAGGAACACTTAAAACCGATTTACGACAAGCTAATTTCCACCATACAAAGCTTTGGGAATGACATTGACATTGCACCCAAAAAAGCCTATGTCAGTTTAAGGCGCAAAAAGCAGTTTGCCACGCTCAACCCCGCTACCAAGACCCGATTTGAAATCGGCCTTAATTTAAAAGGCCAGGCCCCAAAAGGGAAATTAGAAGCTGAAAAATCCAATGCCATGTGCTCCCACAAAATAAAGTTGACAGAGCTCAAAGACATTGATCAGGAAGTGGTAAATTGGCTTCAAACCGCTTACGAAAATGCAAAATAACCGACCGATGAAAACAAGAACAATTGAAATTAAATGGGCCATTATCTTTTCTGTTGTTGGCTTACTTTGGATGCTGATGGAAAAACTGACCGGCCTTCATAGCACGCATATTGACAAGCACATGTACCTCACCAACCTGTTTGCCATTCCGGCAATTATAATGATGGTATTGGCCCTGAAAGATAAAAAACGTAACTTTTATAAGGGACAGATGAGCTATAAACAAGGTTTTGTGTCGGGGTTGATCATCTCCGTGTTTATCGCCTTATTGAGTCCATTGACCCAGTGGATCACTTCCACCATCATCACACCTGAATATTTTCCAAACGTCATTGCCTATTCCGTGGAAACAGGCTATCACAAATCTGTAGCAGAGGCTGAGGCCTATTTCAATCTTAAAAACTATATCATTCAAAGTAGTATTAGCGCATTGATCATGGGAATCATCACCACTGCGGTCATCATGGTTTTTCTTCAGACAAAGAGCAAAAAATAAGTTATTCGCAAAAAAATGAAAACAAATCAATCACCCGCAAACAATCCCAATAAAAGACTCATCGGTATTTTACTTGGCGCAGGCCTACTTCTGATGGTGCCATTAATGCTGCAATTGACCATAGGTACGGGAGTGGACGGCAAAGGCTTTAACTGGAAGCTGGACGACTTTATAGTATTTGGAATCATGGTCTTCAGCGGTGGATTGTTAAGTGAATTCGTATTGAGAAAAGTAAGGAGCAAGAGAAACAGATTTCTTCTTTGTGGCATTATTCTATTGATCTTTCTATTGGTTTGGATCGACCTTGCCGTGGGTATTTTTAATATTCCGGGGTTTTCTGGAAGATGAGCCACAAGGGTGAACATTGTGGTACATCTGCATGATTATAATGATTCTGCGATATATTTTATCTCATTTTTGTTTAAGTTAGCGTCTCTATTAAACAGAAACCAAAAGCAGGCATGACTACCACCTTTATCATTACCCTTGGCATCCTTATCCTTTCCGTATTAGCCCCTTTTATTTCACTTTATGCCGTCTCCTTCATCAAGAAAAAGGACTATCCCACCCACATTAAAATTCAAAAGCGCCTCTTTTGGACCTGTGTGATTGCCGTGCTCATTCTGGAGATTCAGATTCGAGTGGCAGGAGGTTCGGGGAGTTTGGTGGCCAATAGCGAATATACCCATACCCCATTTTTCAAGACGGTGCTGGTGGCCCATATCATCGGAGCCGTATTGACCTATATCATTTGGGGCATTACCATTTTCACCTCCAATAAAAAATGGAAAAAGCGAAAAACCTTGCCAGGCAGTTTTTCGATCACCCATAAAAGACTCGGCTATGTCACCATTATCGGCCTGTTTTATACGGCCATTACCGCATTGATTGTTTACACCTTTGCGTTTTTCCTATGATCTTAGTGCAGCAACAAATGAACTTTTTACACCAATTGATTCACCCTCAACTGCCCTCTCTAAACTAAAATCGCATTCCACCAAATAAAATCACTATGACCTTCCCAAAAATAGAACACCTCATTACTCAATTAAAGCCAGAAACAATAACCGCAGCACGAAAAACCCTCTTACAACCTTTGGTGGCCTATATTCAGTCGAAAGTCGATCGGGATCAGGTAGTGAACCTACATTTTATCTGCACCCACAATTCGCGAAGGAGCCATTTATCGCAAGTCTGGGCGCAGGCTATGGCCCATTATTTTCAGTTGAAACAGGTGTTCTGCTATTCGGGTGGCACAGAAAGCACCGCCCTGTTCCCCATGGTGGCGGAGACCTTGCGGAAGTCTGGGTTTCAGATCGCGCAACTTTCCGAAGGCAAGAATCCCATCTACAGCATCAAATATGCCGCCAACGCCCATCCCATTATGGGTTTTTCAAAACGCCTGGAGGACGATTTTAATCCCAAGTCTGACTTTGCCGCCATCATGACCTGCGATTCCGCCAACGAGGCCTGTCCGTTCGTACCCGGTTCTGAGGCACGCATCCCCATCACCTATGCCGATCCGAAGGCTTTTGATAATACGCCACAACAGGCCGAAAAATATCAGGAGCGCAGTATGCAGATTGCCACCGAAATGTTTTATGTATTTTCACAAATCGGCAGCAACCCATGAGAGCATCCCAAAACCGAAGCGCGTCCATAATTTATAAAACCGATATCTACAGTGAAAAGTTACGATCTCATCATCATTGGCGGCGGACAAGCAGGACTTTCTGTGGCGTATTTTTTAAGACGGAGCGGTTTGGATTATCTCATTTTGGACGATCAAAACGAAGCGGGTGGCGCCTGGCTGCATTATTGGGAGAGCCTGAAACTATTCTCACCCACCGATTACAGTTCCCTGTCCGGGTGGCAGATGCCAGACACCAAGGATGACTACCCGATTAGGGATGAATTTATCGCCTATCTCAAAGCCTACGAGGCCCGTTATGAGTTTCCGGTGCAACGCAACACCCAAGTGGTACAGGTGACCAAGGAAGATGATCTTTTTAAGCTTGAAACCAACCAAGGGAACTTCTATGCCAAGGCCGTGGTCAGTGCTACGGGAACGGCTAAAAATCCGCACCTCCCCCACTATCCCAATCAGAAGGCCTACCATGGCATGCAACTGCATACGGCGGACTATCGCAATGCCGATGCTTTTAGAGATCAAAAAGTCATGGTCATAGGCGGCGGGAACTCCGGCGCCCAGATCCTTTCGGAAGTGTCCAAAGTGGCGGACACAACCTGGGTCACTTTGGATCCCCCGCGGTTTCTTCCCGAAGATATCGATGGCCGCTACCTCTTCCATCAAGCCAATGCCAGTTTTTTTGACAAGACCACCGACTCGTTTAATCGGCGGGTATCCTTAAGTGATATCGTTCTTGTAGAAAGTGTGGTCGATGGCTTAGAGCGTGATGTGTACCACGATATCAGACCCTTTGCCTCGTTTTATAAAGACGGGGTGGTTTGGGACAATGGCAAGAAGGAAGCTTTTGATGCCGTGATTTGGTGTACCGGATTTAAACCCAATCTCAACCATTTGGAAGCTTTGGAGGTGGTGGAAAATCATCAGATTGCCACCAAAGGCACCCGTTCCGTAAAAGAACCTCAGCTTTGGCTGGTGGGCTATGGTTATTGGACTGGCTTTGCCTCTGGCACCATCTATGGCGTAGGGAAAACGGCGCGGGACACGGCGCGGGAGATTAAGGCGTATTTTAAAAGGCGATCTTGATTTTAGGATGTCTTCTTTAATTACCGATGTAGCGAGATTATGGATGGTTTTCAACGCACTTTCTCCGCTTGTGTTTGACAATGGTTTGGGTTCTTTAAATGCGATTTTCGGGAAGGGTTGTGAGCCGATTTTGGGAGAGAACTAAGGAGAATAGGTTTTTGAGGGTGAAATATACGTAGTTCTACTTATTGGAAAATTAGGGGAAAGGTGGTAGATTGGGGGTTGGGAATTTTAACAATAAATTAGATAAACTAAAAGTTGCTCCTGTTGGCACACTGAGGGCAGATATGAGTCCTTTTAGTGCTTATAAATACAAGTTGTATGCCATGCTGAAAAAGCCAACGCGCAAATAGGCACATTTGGTTTTTATCGACCCACAAGCCAAACGCAAAAAACCAAAAGAGCCTATTTTTTTGCCAACGCTCGGACGGACTAGCAAGGAAACGAACGAAAAGTATATTGAAAAATGAGATAAATGGAAAATTTGGGCTATTTTAGCGACTTAAATTTATACGGACATGAACCGAATAAAGGAAGTGCTTGAAGAGAAAGGAATCAAGCAAACTTGGCTAGCTTACAAGCTCGGAAAGAGTTACAACATGGTGAACGGATATGTGCAAAACAGGCAACAACCAAGACTTGAAATCCTTTTTGAAATAGCGAATATTCTAGAAATTGATGTGAAGGAACTTTTGAAGTCCAATAAAGAAAATTGAACAGGTGCGAACAGGAATTGACATATTAGAAAATGAATTGATTGCTCAGTACCCTGACGTACTCGAAATATTACTTCGTGACCACACCACTCAAAAAAATATATTTTGGGCTACTAATAACTACGAACATCTCGGAGCGCCATACAATTCTGATGCCTACATACTTCCAGAGTTAATTACAGGAGAAAACGGCAATATCATCATGCCGCGAGTTCATAAAGATAAGGTTTTGCAACAATCCAGATCCAAGGAAATGGCTGAAGTGTTTACCCCTTCATGGATTTGCAATACTCAAAACAATCTTATCGATAATGCTTGGTTTGGAAAAGAAGGAGTTTTCAATCAAGAAAAAGCCTTGTCTGATGGAACAAAAGGTTGGGAAGTAAACACGGATAAAATCACCTTCCCAAAAGGCAAAACTTGGAATGGCTATGTGAGAGATACTCGCCTCGAAATTGCTTGCGGAGAAGCTCCTTATATCACAAGCCGATATGATAGTACGACAGGAGAATTCATTCCAATTCAAAATAGAATTGGCATTTTAGACCGTAAACTGAGAGTGATAAACGAAAATGTTGACTCATCGGGGGAATGGCTAAAAGCAGCACAATCGGCTTACAAAAACACCTATGCTTTTGAATGGCAAGGCGATAGCTTGTTACTCGCAAGAGAGTCCATGCTTGCCACATTCATTGAAAACTACACAGTAAAATTTGACAAAGAGCCATTACTAAAATCTATTCAATATATAGCCTACATTATTTCTTGGAATGTATGGCAAATGGACGGACTGAAAGGCGTAATTCCAAACAGCTGTGGTCATAAAACTGAGACAAGCGTAAATCTTTTTGGAGAAACTGAGACCAAACACACTTTTTGCGAAGGTTGCGAAAAAGGTAATATCCGTAAACATAACGGCACTTATGCTTTAATAAAGGATTGGTCTAACAAGGATTCGAAAACAGGTAAAACGAGCAGAAAAATCAGGTTCATTGACCTTTTAAATCATCGCGGAAAATGAAATTTACATCATCATTAAAACTAAAGTTAATCTACGTTTTCCGCATCAATGATGCTGCCCATAACGGTTGTTTGAAAATTGGAGAAGCAACTTCTGATAATGAGAATATTTGGGGACTTGAACCGAACAGCAAAGCACTTAATAAAGCAGCCAAAAAGCGTATAGACCAATACACCCGAACAGCGGGAATTGCTTATGACTTGCTTTATACCGAACTGACAATCTTTAATGATAAAAATGGACTAATGGCTTTTTCAGACCATGAAGTGCATAATGTGCTTACTCGTTCAGGTGTAAAAAAGAAAATATTTGATTCCAAAAACAAAGCCAATGAATGGTTTGTCACAGACCTTGAAACGGTAAAAAAAGCAATCGCAGCCGTAAAAGAAGGCAAAGATTCACTTCATGCCAGTGAGGTTTCAGAAAGGCAAAACCCAATTGTATTTAGACCTGAACAAAAAGAGGCGATTGAAAAGACCATTAAGCAGTTCAAAAAAAGCAACGAAATGCTATGGTTTGCAAAAATGCGTTTCGGTAAAACACTTTCAGCTCTTCAAGTTGTAAAGGAACATGAATTTACCCGAACACTTATTCTAACACACCGCCCTGTGGTGGATAAGGGTTGGTTTGAAGACTTTGGGAAAATATTCTACGATTCTCCACAGTATTCGTATGGTTCTAAAAATCAAGGAAATCAGTTTGCGACTCTGGAGAGAGAATGTAAAAAAGGAAATTCCAAGTACATCTATTTTGCATCCATGCAAGACCTTAGAGGTTCGGAATTGGTAGGTGGTAACTTCAATAAAAATGATGAAATCTTTGGAACAACTTGGGACTTCGTCATTGTAGATGAAGCGCATGAAGGCACACAAACCGAGCTAGGAACAAACGTACTTAGAGAGCTTAAAAAAGAAAATACAAAGGTGCTTCACCTTTCTGGAACCCCTTTCAATTTGCTAGACAATTACCAAGAAGATGAAATCTATACTTGGGATTATGTGATGGAACAAAAAGCAAAAGCAGATTGGGATAAAATTCACTTTGGCGACCCAAACCCTTATGCATCACTTCCAAAACTCAATATTTTTACTTACGACCTTGGGAAATTACTGCACGGTTATATTGACGAAGAAGTAGCGTTTAATTTCCGTGAGTTTTTTCGAGTGAACGAAACAGGAAGTTTTCTTCATGAGAAAGACGTGTTTTCATTCCTAAACCTAATTTGTAAATCCGATTCTGAAAGTAATTACCCCTATTCCACGGAAGAATATCGCGATAATTTCCGGCATTCGCTTTGGATGGTACCAGGTGTAAGAGAAGCCAAAGCACTGAGCGCTATGCTTAAAACACACCCTGTCTTTGGCCAATTTGACATTGTAAATGTGGCAGGTGACGGTGATGAAGAGGAAGCCAACGAAGAAGCGCTTAAAAAAGTAGAAAAAGCCATTGGCGCCAATCCGCATGAAAACTACACCATTACGCTTTCGTGCGGACGTTTAACTACGGGCGTTTCTGTAAAAGCTTGGACGGCAGTTTTTATGCTTTCAGGCTCACACAATACTTCGGCTTCTGCCTATATGCAAACCATTTTCAGAGTGCAAACACCTGCCACCATTAACGGTAAAGTAAAGGAAGAGTGCTTTGTTTTTGACTTTGCGCCTGATCGTACGCTGAAAGTCATTGCCGAAACAGCTAAAGTTTCAGCCAAGGCAGGAAAGACCACAGGCGAAGACCGCAAGATTATGGGTGAGTTCTTAAACTTCTGCCCCATCATTGCCTTTGACGGTTCTCGCATGAGGGACTATGACGTAAATGGCATGCTGGAACAGCTCAAGAAGGTTTATATCGAGCGGGTGATGAACAATGGCTTTGAAGACCAGCATCTTTACAACCGTGACCAATTGATGCAATTGGATGATGTGGAGGTAGAAGAATTCAATGGACTCAAAAAAGTGATTGGCAGCACCAAAGCCATGCCCAAAAGCAAGGACATAGAAATAAACAAACAAGGTTTTACAGAAGAAGATTACGAACAAATAGAACAAGCCCAAAAGAAGAAGAAAAAAGAACTCAGTCCACAAGAAAACGAGCTTTTGGAGCGCTACAAAGAACAAAAGAAAATGCGCGACACCGCAGTCTCTATTCTTCGTGGCATTTCTATTCGCATGCCTTTATTGATTTACGGTGCGGATGTAAAAAATGAAGAAACAGAAATATCCATAGACAACTTTACAGATTTGGTGGACAATCAATCTTGGGAGGAATTTATGCCCAAAGGCGTTGACAAAGCCACATTTAGGAAGTTCAAAAAGTACTACGAGCCAGATGTTTTTCGTGCAGCGGGCAAACGCATAAGAGCTTTGGCTCGAGCCACCGACCATGTGACCATTGAAGAACGTATTGAACGCATTACCCACATTTTTGGTACCTTCAGAAACCCCGACAAAGAAACCGTATTGACACCATGGCGAGTAGTGAACATGCACTTGGGTGACTGTTTGGGCGGTTATGTCTTTTTGGATGAAGCCCATGAAAAAACAATCGCACATCCGAATTTTACATCACAAGGTCAAGTAACCGAAGAGGTTTTTGCCACAGATGCTCGTATTTTAGAAATCAATTCTAAATCGGGTCTCTATCCTTTGTATGTGGCGTATTCCATTTTCAGAAACCGTATCAAGGAGAAGTATCCTGACAAGGACCCCAACACACTCACAGTCGCACAACAGCAGGAATTATGGGATAAAACAGTAGCAGAAAATGTATTTGTACTCTGTAAAACCCCTATGGCAAAAAGCATTACCAAACGCACCTTGGTAGGTTTTAGAACTGCCAATGTAAACACGCACTATTTTGAAGACATGGTGCGACAAATTACTCAACGTCCCGAAAAGTTTATTGCAAAAATCAAAAAAGGACAATCTTATTGGAAAGCTAATAACAACAACGACATGAAATTTAACGCAATCGTAGGCAATCCGCCTTATCAGGAAACTACAGAAGGTACAAGTGACAAGCCTATCTATCACCTTTTCATGGATATTGCTCATCAAATATCCGACAAAGTCACTTTCATAACTCCAGGCCGCTTTTTGTTCAATGCAGGTAAAACACCAAAGGATTGGAACAGCAAAATCCTCAATGACAAGCACTTTAAAGTAGTTTGGTACGAGAGTGATAGTACAAAAGTTTTTCCCAATGTGGATATCAAAGGTGGTGTTGCGGTTACCTTTAGAGATAAGAAACAAGTATTCGGCAATATTGGAGTATTTACATCGTACCCAGAATTAAGCTCCATTGCAGACAAAGTAAATTCAGACAACGGCTTTTCTCCTATTAGCAATCATATCTACTCTCAAAATAAGTTCAAACTAAATGTGCTTTTCAATGACTTCCCTGAATACAAGAAAATAATAGGAAGTAACGGGAGCGAAAAGAGGTTGACCACTTCAATTTTCGGACAACTTGAAGTCTTTACTGAAAACAGAGTAGGCAAAAATGATATAAATGTTTTAGGCTTAATAAAAAATAATCGCTTTTATCGTTTTATCAGTTCAAAATACCTTGAGAAGCACGAAACACTTGATAAATATAAAGTCCTTTTACCGAAAAGTAATGGAACAGGTCAACTTGGCGAAGTTTTGTCTACTCCATTAGTTGGGGATCCTAATACAGGATATACCCAATCATTTATTGGTATTGGTGCGTTTGATTCAGCTGAAATTGCGAGTGCCTGTTTAAAGTATATTCAAACTAAATTCACAAGAGCTTTATTGGGAATTTTGAAGGTAACTCAAGATAATAGTAAAGATGTTTGGAAGTTTGTTCCCGTTCAAGACTTCACAACCAACTCAGACATCGATTGGACAAAATCCATTTCTGAAATAGACCAGCAGTTGTACAAAAAGTACCAATTGAGTTCGGAAGAAGTGGCGTTTATAGAAAGTATGATAAAATCAATGGCGTAAAATTTACCACTATGTCAAGAAAAGCCAGATGTCAGCATTTACTCGAAAAATCCGTTCATGCGGCATTATCGGCTATTGAGATATACAACAAACCTGATTTTAAATACAGAGAAGAAAGTTTTTCAATTCTTATGGTAAATGCTTGGGAGTTGCTATTAAAAGCTCGCATCCTTCAGCGGAATAAAAACAAGTTAGAAAGCATTTACATCATTGACCCAAACAAGACTCGCAAAGACGGTACACCTTATAAAAAGCCAAAATTCAAAACTAGTCGCTCGGGAAACTACCTGACAATTGACGTAACCAACGCCATGAAGGAATTGAAACTTCCCGAACGGCTGAAAGAAAATTTAGGCTTGCTCATTGAAATTCGGGACAATGCCATTCACTTTATGAACGACAGCAAGTTGTTTGAAAAGAAGTTTTTAGAAATCGGCACTTCATCCTTGAAAAGCTATGTAAACATGGTCAACAAATGGTTTGACTATGATTTGAGCCAATACAATTTTTACCTAATGCCCATTTCGTTTTTCCACAATCACGAAATGCAAAGTTTTTCAATCAACAAGGAAGACAAGCAACACCAAAACCTGTTGAAGTTCATAGCAGCCAAAGAGAAGTCCTTTCCTTCTGACGAAACGCAAGAACACAATATTTCGCTGATACTTGAAACCAAATGGGTAAAATCAAAATCCGTTGATACCTTGACATCATTCAAGTATGACCCAGACGACCCAAACGCCATTTCGTACAAAGAAGATTCGGAAGAAGTATTTAGAAAGAAATATCCTTGGAGTTGGACAAACCATCTAAAGCCAAAGCTTCAAGCTCGTTACAATAATTTCAAGATGGATCAGAAGTTTTGGAAATTGAAGAAAACTTTTGAGAGTAATAAAAAATACTCGGATGAACGACATTTAGATTGGAATAACCCAAAAGGAACGAAAATGAAATTTTACAGCACTGAGATTCTTAAAGAATTTGACAAGCACTATGATAAAAAATAGCCCAAATATGCCAACGCTTCAAAGCCACACACATTGCCAAGCCGCTCTAGCCAACCGCACCAGCCAAAGCTTGTCAAAGAGTGTGTCTTCGCCTACGCACGGACGAAAAGAAAGCACGGGCATACAATCGAGTAGACGGGTGACGACCTACCGGTCGCCACTGCGCCTCTCACACCACCGTACGTACGGGTCTCGTATACGGCGGTTCGCAAAAAGATGGGTTGAGTTCTAAGTAAACATCGGTCAATGATTGATACCCTCTCATTTTTAAGCGTTTTAAAGTAATGGTCGTCCCTAAAATAGGACTCTGTGCGGTTGCCCAACCACCTTTTCGAGTTCTGCTCCATGCATAGGCATGGTCTTGGTCAATGCCCAGTCGTATGAGGTTTTTCCTCTTCCGTTCGGGTTTCTTCCAATCGTGCCAGATGCAGTAGCGTATTCGATTTCTGAGCCAGCCATCAATATCGCGCAATTTGCCTGCTATACGTGTTCCCCGAAAATAGTTCAGCCATCCTCGTTGGATCTCCTTTAGCTTGGCAATGCGATGTCCCAGCTTGACTCCAGTGGTTTTTTGGGTAATGCTTTTGAGCTTTCCCTTTAGTTTCTTCCATGCCTTTTCTGCCACTACCAACTGATATTGGTTCTTGGTTCCTTTCTTGTACACAGGCACAAACCCAAATCCCAAAATAGTGAAGTCCACGGGTTTTCTAATCCCACTTTTCTCCCTATTAATGGTAAGCTTGAGCTTGGTTCTTAAGAATTTAACAAGAGCCTGAGACGTGGCTTTCGCCTGACTGTCTGATTTGCAATAGATACTAAAATCATCGGCATATCTCACAAATTTGAGATCCCTTGTTGTCATTTCCCTGTCCAACTCGTGGAGCAGGATATTTGACAGTAAAGGACTTAAGGGAGATCCTTGCGGAACTCCCTTTCTACGCTTTTGCATTTTACCGTTGATCTGTATCGGTGCACGCAGCCATTTACGAATGAGTCGCATCACAGTCTTGCACTTCACTTTTTTGAACAGCAGATTCAGGAGCAGGCAGTGGTCAACTTCGTCAAAGAAGTTTTTCAGGTCAATATCCACAATGTGGTTCAGTCCCTGATGGATGTAGTCCCGTGATTGTCCGACAGCTTGTCGGGCGTTCTTATTGGGACGGAATCCAAAACTGCTTGCATTGAATTCGGGTTCAAATAGCGGCGACAACACTTGCGATACGGCTTGTTGCATCACTCTGTCAGTGGTGGTGGGAACGCCCAACAACCGGGTTCTCCCGTTGTCCTTGGGGATCTCAATCCCCAGAATCGGTTGTGGCAAGTAGCGGTCCGTCGTAATCTCCTGAAGCAATTGTGTCTTTAGGAAAGGAAAATCCTCCTTGAGCTGCATAGTTTTTATACCATCGATTCCCGCACTGCCTTTATTGGCAATGACGTGTTCCAACGCTTTTTGAAGATTGTAGGGATGTACTACTCGTCCAATCATTTTTTTGTTTGTTGTACTTTTTTGTAACCTGTCCTTGTTCTCTGGGGCTATGGCTCGCACCATTCCTTCAAAGATTAAGAACCTCTTTACGTTCTGTCCTTCCTTGCTTGTGAGACCTCTACCTTTTTGGTGATAGCTCGTTGCC
>NZ_BJKB01000006.1 GCF_010725055.1 Gelidibacter japonicus
ATAACATATCCAAGTGTTTGTTAATCAGTAAAAAAGATACGAAAAAAGGAGTGAAAACACTACGGTTTACACTCCTTTTTATCTCTTTTTACCCCAATATTTTTAAGGGGACTTTTTCAGTGGCCTCCCCATAGACAAGGGGATTGGTAAAATCCATAAAAATGTTTAAGAAAAAGCCTGAAATGAAGACTAATTGTTGAGGCGGGAAGTTAAGTATTAAATGTTGTCTTCAGCAAGATCTATGGATTTAATTAAAAACAAACTGAATAAAGTCTTTTGATAGAAGTATTTGCCGGACGTTCTTTTTTCCATTAGCACCTGTTTAAAGCAACTGATGCGACAACATTCTTATAATCAAGAGTCTAAGTTGTCTTTGTGATTCTTGGCACATTCTTTGTATTCTACGAGACATGTTGAACAAAAAACAAACACTCATGAAAAAATTAGCTCTACTTTTTACTGCAGTGTTCCTTATTGGGACATCAGTGAACGCAAAAACCACCAACCTTGCTAAAGATAATTCATACAATAACGGTTATTTAAAGGGATATGGAAATTCTTTTATTTTCACCGAAGGTGGTATTGAGTTTTCTGTATTTCCCGATGGTCAATTTGATTTTTATGCTCCAAACTATGGTCCTAAAGCCAATATTTCCATCAACACTCCTAATATTTCGTTTAGTTTTAATACTGGCTATGATTATGGTCCATATGTACAGTATGACGATTATGGAGCCATCATACAAATAGAAAACGTTCCAATTTATTATGACTACTACGGACGTATTACTCAGGCAGGGAACGTTAAAATTCGCTACAACCATTATGGTCATGTGAGTCGTGTTGGAGGATTACATGTATACTACGACCACCACCATAGGTTCACACATTATACAGGTTATATCAATGTATATAACCGAGTGTATGTGCACAGACCGTGGCATCGTTACTATACCGTTCCTGCCGTTGCATATCGTGTGGTTTATACAAGGCCATATAGACAATATTACAAACCTGTTAGACATCACTATTACAGACCTTATACCAATAACTACAGAGAACCAGTAAGATACTCGCCACGTCGTGAAAGCTCATATAGCTCTGGCAGAAGGAATACTGTGGCCACCAATGCGCGAATTAGCGATCGATACCGTCAGGAAGCCTCACCACGTAGGAGTGCTGCTGCAACATCAAGAAGTAGCTCAAGAACTGTTGATAGCAGAAAACAAAACACAACAGCTACAAGAGGCAGGGAGGTATCAAGAACCACTCGTGATGTTTCAAGTAGTACCAGTAAGAATGCTTCAAGAAGAGGAGTGAGACAAAACACCACTGAGCGTACTGTTCAAACTTCAAGAAGTAGTAGACCTACCGCAAACAACAATGCGTCAAGAAGTATGGATAGAAATGTTAATAGGAACGTTAATGTTAGAAATGTAACAACACGTTCAGAGGCTAATAAACGGGATGCAAATAAAGTAAGCGCATCCACAAGAAACCAAAACGTTAGGTCATCCTCATCTAGAACAAACAGGTCTAGTGAAGTCAATAAAAGTTCGGTTCAAAGAAAACCAATTGCCTCTCAAAATCGTACATATTCTAAAGGGCGAAGTACGAGTGAAAACCCTCGTGCCGTACAAAGTAGAAATAGAACAAGAACCGAAGCAAAAAGTCAATCTTCACCATCAAGGTCAAGATCGACCCAAAGTAGAGGGAATTAATAAGAATTTTTGGTTGGTTAGTGGAAAGTCCTGCAGGAGTATGCCTCAAAGCACCTTGTGGGATTTTCCCTTTTTATTTTCATTTGAATGTTCGATTTCCGATTAGTATAAATGAAAAAATGTAATGCCGTAAAGGTCCCTGAGTCTATTCAATTAATTTAATGAAATACTTCCGACTGCTCACTGCTGACTAAAGCTTCTCCATTAAGTACTTTCCTGTCACAGAGTTTTTATTTTGAACCAATTCCTCGGGTGTTCCTGCAGCGACTAATTTTCCACCTCTTTCACCACCTTCTGGACCTAGATCGATAATATAATCTGCGCATTTTATCAGTTCAAGATTATGCTCAATAACAATTATAGAGTGCCCTTGTGCTATCAGTGCTTGAAAAGATTTTAAGAGTTTTTTAATATCGTGAAAATGCAGTCCTGTGGTAGGTTCATCAAATATAAATAGAGCATTATCACTTCTTGAGCCTTTTCCTAAAAAAGTAGCCAATTTAATACGTTGTGCCTCACCACCAGAGAGGGTAGACGAGCTTTGACCTAAAGTGACATAGCCCAAACCAACATCTTGTAATGGCTGTAATTTGCTTTGTATTTTTAATTCATTATGTTTTTCAAAAAAAGCAATCGCATCATCAATGGTCATCGTAAGAATGTCGTCAATATTTTTGTCTTCAAAAGTGACCTCCAGGATTTCCTTTTTGAAGCGTTTTCCGTTGCAGGTTTCGCAGGTTAAATGGACATCAGCCATAAACTGCATTTCGATAGTCACTTCGCCATCGCCTTTGCAGGTTTCACAACGGCCGCCATCTACATTAAAACTAAAATGTTTGGCTTGGTAATTTCGTATTTTGCTCAGTTTCTGACTCGCATACAGTCCCCTGATATCATCATAGGCCTTCACATAGGTCACGGGATTTGAGCGTGAAGAGCGGCCAATGGGATTTTGATCGACAAACTCAATGTGCTTGATGTTTTTAAAATTCCCTTTTAGTTCAGTAAACTGTCCTGCTTTATCTCCAAAACCGGTCAAATGCTTTTGAATGGACGGATATAGGATGTCCTTGACCAATGTACTTTTACCACTTCCAGAAACACCAGTAATGACCGTTAGCATTTCTAAAGGAAAGCTAACATCAATATTTTGTAAATTATGTTCTCTGGCACCAATAATATCTATATGATATTTTGATGTACGGCGTTTGTTGGGTAGGTCAATTTTGAGTTTTCCGTTTAGATATTGCGCCGTCAAAGAATTGGATTTCAAGATATCTGAATAGGTTCCGGCAGCTACAACTTCGCCGCCAAGTGTGCCAGCTTCCGGACCGATATCAATGATTTCGTCGGCAGCTTGCATGATATCTTCATCATGTTCTACTACAATTACAGTATTGCCCAAATCGCGCAACGCTTTCAGTACTACAATTAATTTCTCAGTGTCCTTAGGATGGAGTCCAATGCTTGGCTCATCCAAAATATACATCGAACCTACTAAACTACTGCCCAACGAGGTTGCCAAATTGATACGTTGACTTTCACCTCCAGATAACGTATTCGATTTTCTGTTGAGTGTTAAATAATCAAGTCCTACGTTCGACAAAAATGACAACCGGTTAGAAATCTCCTTCAGTAATCGGTTGGCGATGGTGGCGTCATAATCGTTTAATTCCAAATTTTTGAAAAAATCTGCCAATTTATCTAGCGGCATGGTCACCAGATCGGTGATGGTCACATTATTAATTTTTACGTAATTGGCTTCTGGTCGTAAACGTTTTCCGTGGCACTTACTGCACTTGGTTTTACCTCTATAACGAGAAAGCATCACACGATTCTGAATTTTGTATGCTTTTGATTCCAGTTCCGCGAAAAAACTGTTCAAGCCCTCAAAATAGTTGTTGCCATCCCAGATTAGTTGCTTTTGTGCTTCTGTGAGTTGATAATAAGGCTTGTGTATTGGAAAGTCAAATTTATGTGAGTTATTGACCAATTGATCCCGGAACCAGCTCATGCTTTCACCTCTCCAAGGGAAAATGGCATTTTCATAAACAGAAAGTGCAGTATTTGGAATGACCAGTTCTTCGTCAATTCCGATGACATCGCCATAACCCTCACATTTCGGACACGCTCCATATGGATTGTTAAAGCTGAACAAATGCACGTTGGGTTCCATAAAAGTCATCCCATCCATTTCAAACTTATTGTTAAAAAAAGTTTGTTTATGATCAGACAGCGACTCAATTATCGTACTGCCCTTACCTTCAAAAAAGGCTGTTTCAATAGCATCGGCAAGTCTATTATAAAAATCCTCTTCGTGTTTGACAACTATTCTGTCCACTACCAGAAACATATCTTTTTTGAGATCCTTTTCGAGGGCATCTTCAATTCTAAGGACTTCATTTTTGTACTGAACGCGAGCATAACCTTGTTGTTGAAGGACCTTAAGCTTATCGTCCAATGATCGTCCTTCTTCTAAGATAATAGGAGCTAGGAGAAGAAGCCTTTCACCATCTTGATAAGATTTTATCAAATTTAACACATCTGCAGTCGTATGTTTTTTGACCAAATTCCCAGAAATAGGAGAATAGGTTTTTCCAATCCTTGCGAACAACAATTTCAAATAATCATAAATCTCTGTGGTTGTTCCTACGGTAGATCGCGGATTGGTGGAATTCACCTTTTGCTCAATAGCGATGGCGGGAGCAATTCCTTTTATATAATCTACTTTTGGCTTGTTTAGTCTTCCTAAGAACTGGCGGGCATAACTTGACAAACTTTCAACATAGCGTCTTTGGCCTTCTGCATATAAAGTATCAAACGCGAGACTCGACTTGCCCGAACCGGATAATCCGGTAATAACCACCAATTTATTTCGCGGAATAACCACATCCATGTTTTTGAGATTGTGGAGGTTAGCACCTTTGATAATGATATTTTGTTTCGGATTTACTTCGGAAAGGTTAAGCTTCATGGTCGTTTTCGCATATAAGAATGCAAAGATACTACATCTAATTCGGTCGCGAAAAAAAGTTGTAGTCCAATAAAATGTTAAAGTTTCAGTAGATTTTTTGCATTTTAGGAATGATTGTTGTTATATTTGACCTCAATCTTCTAAAACAGAGTTGCCTATATCATAATATTACTTTATAAAGATTAACCCCAAGCTAGGAATTCATTCCAAGCATTAAAGTAATTATGATGAAACACGAACTTATCACAGACGCTGTTTTAGTGAACAATTATCTTAAAGGAGACGAAAATGCTCTTTCTGAATTGATCACCAAGCACAAACAAAAAATCTATAGTTTTATATATTCTAAAGTTTATGATAGAGATATAACTGAAGATATTTTTCAAGACACTTTTATTAAAGTCATTCGAACCCTCAGATTAGGAAAATATAACGAAGAAGGTAAGTTTTTACCTTGGGTGATGCGCATTGCGCACAATTTGGTTATTGATCATTTTAGAAAAAACAATCGCATGCCTAAATTTTCCAATACTGGAGAATTCAGTATTTTTTCAGTTCTGAGCGATTCGTCCCTAGATGCTGAAAAAGGTATGATTAAAGAGCAAATTGAATCTGATTTGAGACGTTTGATAGAGGAATTGCCCGAGGAACAAAAAGCTGTTTTGATCATGCGTATGTACAATGATATGAGTTTTAAGGAGATATCAGAAAAAACGGGTGTTAGCATCAATACTGCCTTAGGTAGAATGCGTTATGCACTGATCAATTTAAGGAAGGTCATTGAGCATAAAAATATAATCTTGACCAATTAAACATAATAAAAAAGTTTTTGCTGCGTTAATAGGATTATAATCTAATTAAAACTCCTAAAACTAATGGCAAAACTTTACTCAGAATGTCCCCAAAAAAATGACAACCTCAATCCAAAAGAAGAAACAGTTAATTTTCTTTTGAATTATTCTAAGGCTTTAAGTGTTATACATTGTAATAAGTGGAAGTTTGAAGCACTTCTGAACTAAGATTGGAAAGTCCCGAGATATAGCTCATCGGGACTTTTTCATTACTGCAAAAACAAGATTCTTTAAGTTCAGGGAAACAAGTCTCATGCCTAATATTCTTATTATTAGAGCATAAATCTTAAGGCTACTTCACTTTTTCTTTTTATAATAATCTTTCAAAACACTAGCCCTTCCAATAGTTCTGGTAATAATATCCTTTTCTAAGTCCCAGCCACGCGCTGGAGAGTACTCACGTCCATACCAGATCATTTGTAGATGTAAATCGTTCCAAGTTTCGATTGGAAAAAGGCGCTTCGCATCTTTTTCTGTTTGTACGACATTTTTACCGTTTGAAAAATTCCAACGATACATCAATCTGTGGATGTGTGTATCGACTGGAAAGGCGGGAATACCAAATGCTTGAGACAGCACTACCGCTGCAGTTTTGTGACCAACTGCGGGTAACTCTTCTAGGTCCTCGTAGGTTTGTGGCACTTGACCATCATGTTTGTCGATTAAGATATGTGATAATCCATGAATACCTTTACTTTTCATAGGGGATAACCCGACGGGCCTGATGATTTCTCGAATCTCTTCAACAGAAAGTTTAATCATATCATATGGATTATCGGCTTTTGCAAAAAGAAGTGGCGTAATTTGATTGACCCGAACATCTGTAGATTGAGCAGATAATAATACAGCAATTAAGAGGGTGTATGGGTCTTTATGGTTTAAAGGCACAGAAATTGTTGGGTACAGTTGGTTTAACGTATTTATAACGAATTCTACCTTTTCTTGTTTGGTCATAAGTTGTATTTTTACAAATATCAAATTTAAAACAGTTATGACCAAATTAAAAGCAGGAGACAAAGCTCCAGATTTTTCAGCACAGGACGAACAGGGAAATACAATCTCCCTCTCAGATTATAAAGGCAAGAAATTAGTGATATTTTTTTATCCTAAGGCAAGTACACCCACATGTACCACAGAAGCATGCAATCTAAGGGATAATTATAAGGTTCTACGAGATAAGGGCTATGAGATTTTGGGGGTCAGCGCCGATAGTGCCAAAAGACAGTCAAATTTTAAAAGCAAATATAATTTTCCCTATCCTTTGTTGGCAGATGAAGACAAAGAAGTGATTAAGGCCTTTGACGTTTGGGGTGAAAAGAAATTTATGAGGCGTACCTTTGACGGAATTCATCGGGTGACCTTTGTCATTGATGAAAACGGCATTATTGAAAAAGTGATTGATAAAGTGAAAGCCAAGATACACACCGAGCAGATCTTGGACTGATTGCTTTGAAATGTAAAATCAAGAACCTCGGGGTCCGACCGTCCGCTACGGATGGGCAAACTCACGAAGTCAGAAAAAAAATATATTTCGTTCGAGAAGGGCTTACAGGCATTAAAACCCACTGGTGGGAAACAAAAAAGATCTTAGCGTTTTAAACTAAGATCTTTTTCTTTTTATTGATCTCTATAGACTTCTTCAGCTTCATACCCAAAGAGACTCTTTTCTTTAATTATTTTTGAAACTCCAGGAGGTAACATGGCTTCCCAGCCTTCATCACCGTCAGAAATGGATTTAAGTACTGATCTTGAGAAAATGGTAAGGATGGATGGGTCATAATCAGTAATATCAACAACCTTTCCATTGTATTTAAAAAACTTATACAATTCTTTCATCCTTGGATGTACTTTTAAGTTTTCGCTATTGCTCAATTCGCCGTTATCATCCAACATAGGATAGAGGTAAACTCGTAAATCCTTAAAAAACAATTTGCCGAAAGCTTCTAATATCCCACCACTCAAATGGCGGTAATATTTCTCGTCAAATATGTCCACTAAATTGCTGACACCCATGGCCAATCCCATTCTATTCTTTGAATATTGAGAGAAGTACTCTACTAATTTGTAATATTCCTGGAAGTTGGAAATCAAGACCGTATGACCAAGAGAACATAATAATTCCGCTCTGTCCATAAAATCCTGCTCATCAATTTCTCCTTCTGCTCTTAAATTTGAAAGTGTAATCTCAAAAACAACTTGGGTATTATTAATGTCAACTTTATTTTCTTTAATAAACATATCATATGATTTCTCAAACATGTCTATGTTTACCTTGGTAACGGGTCTGAAACTACCGCGTAATGCCAAAATATTTTTTTTGTATAAAATTCGAGCAGGAAGCACGTTGTTGCCATCTGGAGCAAACATGACCGCATCCGTCATGTTGTTTTTCACCAATTGCAAACTCATTAAACGATTGTCCACATCCTTAAATACAGGACCAGAGAAATTAATCGTATCAATTTCAATTTGGTCTTTATCTAAATGATCGTAGAGGTAACGCAATATCTTTTTAGGTTCATTATATTTATAATAGGCACCATAAATAAGGTTGGTCCCTAAGATACCTAGCGTTTCTTGCTGCAAGCGTGCATCATTTTCCTTAAAACGAAAGTGGAGAATGATTTCGTTGTAAGCCGTATGGTGTGGTTCAATTTGATATTTTATGCCTACCCATCCGTGGCCTTTATATTTTTTGGCAAAATCAATCGTAGCCACTGTATTGGCAAAAGAAAAGAACATTTTATTAGGATGCTTGTCTCTTGAAAGACGTTCTTCAATGAGTTGAATTTCATGATTCAGCATTTTTCTCAATCGCTCCTCAGTGACATAACGGCCATCTTGTTCAGCACCGTAAATGGCATCACTAAAGTCTTTGTCGTAAGCTGACATGGCCTTAGCAATAGTACCTGATCCGCCGCCAGCTCTAAAAAACTGACGCACAGTTTCTTGACCTGCGCCAATCTCAGCAAAGGTCCCGTAAATATTCTCATTAAGATTGATACGAAGCGCTTTGTTCTTAAGCGATGGAATCTCTTCAAATTCCTTGTCGCCTTTTAAGGTAATCTCCATGTCGTAGATTGAGTTTTATAAGCTACAAAGGTATCAAATTGCTATCTTAAACAAAATAATAAACTTACTTTTGTTGTAAACATAGTGCATTTGAAAGTAATATTTTTAGGAACAGGTACATCGCAAGGAATTCCGGTAATAGGAAGCACTCATCCTGTATGTTTAAGTGAGAATCCAAAAGACAAACGTCTACGTGTTTCCGTGTTGATCGAATGGCGCACATATACCTATGTTATCGATTGTGGACCTGATTTTAGACAACAGATGCTTAATGCCAAATGCACAAAGTTGGACGGCGTGGTTTTTACTCATGAACATGCTGATCATACCGCAGGTTTAGATGATATTAGACCGTTTTATTTCAAGCAGGGTGATATTCCTATTTATGCCCACAAAAGGGTTTTAAAAGCACTTAAGGAACGGTTCGCGTATATTTTTGAAACAAAAAACAAATATGCTGGAGCCCCGGGAGTAACACCTATCAGGATTGAAAATAAGGCGTTCCGATTGGGCGATTTAAATGTGGTTCCAATTAATGGGATGCATTACAAACTCCAAGTCTTTGGATTCAGATTTAAAGATTTTGCTTATTTAACCGATATGAAAACGATTGAAGATAAGGAAATCGAGAAGCTAAAAGGGGTGAAGGTGCTTGTGGTCAATGCGTTAAGAGAAGAGGAGCATATATCTCATTTTAATCTGAGGGAAGCTTTGGAGATTATAAATAAAGTAAAACCAGAGCGTGCGTATCTGACACATATCAGTCATATGCTCGGATTTCATGATGAAGTCGAAAAAACACTTCCTGACAATGTGTTTTTGGCTTATGATAACCTACAAATTAACTTATAAAACTTATGAAAGGAAAACTCTTTATGTACATGTTCGTTTTTGCATTGTTGTTGATAGTATTTCAATATGTGAACTCCAAGAACATATTTGAGACATATCAAGAAAAAATGACGAAACTGATTGAAAAAGAGCAAGTGCTTAAAGATTCTATCAATCACTTGAATAAGGAGTTGAAAGCACTCAAAAGTAGAACTCCCATGGAGTAGAGGGTTCTATTGTGAAAATTGAAATTGCCTGCCCGTCCGGAGCATTTGCGAAGGCGGGAAATTGAAATTAAAGTCGAAATTCCTTACCCGTTTCGTAACAAAACGAAGTTAGATAGCTATTGCAAAGGTATGAAGTTGCCGTCCGTGAATGAGGATTTATATTCCCAATCTGAGAATGAAAACTGCGACTGAATATTAAAATTATTCTCTCGCAGATGGTGTAGATCGTCGCAGAACTAACTGAATTAAGTTTAATACTCCGATACCGCAACTGAAAACAGCGACTGCGACTGAAGATCCAAACATTTTTTCCACTGTTGTCGCATAGATTTTTACAGAATCAATGTTTAATATATGTTTCTGAACCTTGATTCCTAAACATAGAACTTTGAATCAACCCACTAATTCCCCAAGCGTTTATTGAGCCAGCTTCTAAATTCATAAAAGTTTTCAGGTGCAACGCCATGTCCAACTGGGAATTCCTTATAGGTGTTTTTTATCGACAAAGCATTTAAAAACTGAGGCACTTTTCTTGCCCATTCAACGGGTATGACTTGGTCCACGCTTCCATGGGAACAATAAAAAGCTAAATGTGAATAGTCTTTTGTTTCTATGTCATCCGGAAGCATTTCAGGACTGATATAGCCACTTAAAGCAATAATGTTTCGTATCTTCTCCGGATAGGTCAAGGCTACAGCATAACTGAGAATTGTACCCTGACTAAAGCCTAAAAGTGTTAGGTTGTCTTTATTGATGGGATACGCCTCTTTCACTTCGTCAATGAAATTGGCAATCAAATCTCTCGATTTGAGAGCTTGTTCATTGTCGTTCCATTTGTTCATTTCAGCATCAAAGTTAATGGCATACCATGCATTGCCGTAGGGCTGCATGGGATAGGGTGCTCTTGCTGAAATAATATACAATTCCTCTGGCAATTCAGAAGCGAAGCCAAAAAGATCGTTTTCATCGCTGCCATAACCATGGAACATGATGATTGCAGGCGCATTTTCTTTTAAAATTGAAGGTCTTGTGATATGATGTAAAGAGAGTTCGGACATTATTAATTGATATTTTTAAACCATTCTTGGAATTTTTCACCAAGAACAGGAATGGGTTTATATTCTTCTTTTATGGCATAAAAGATTGCAAACAGCCAACATGCAAAGGTGATAATCCAAAAAGCAGTTCCCAAAAGACTATTGACATATTGTTCTACCAAATTGGAAAAAATCAACATAATCATTAAGCCAAACATCTGCCTGATATGAAATAGAGCAAACGGATTTCGTTTTTCCAAATTCATGATAATGGCGATAATAAGGCCTATGAACGTTAAATAACTAATGATGGCCAGTGTTTTACCATCCTTGATAACAGCATCTTTCATAATTAATTTAAAACCAATTGATTGTTTGAGAAAACGCCATAGACCTTGCCTTTTAGATTGTAATTTTCAAAGATGGCATTTTTTGATGTAGAAAGAATCATTTCTTTGTCGAATTGATAATTTTCAATCGGATTGAAGAAGGTCAGTTTGGCTTCAGATCCAATGCCGATCGGGGCGGACTTTATTCCAAAACGTTCTCTTCCTTTGGTCAATAGGTCGATGGTTTTCTTCATCGTGAAAGCCGTATGTAAGGCACCGAAGGCTGATTCCAGACCGATCGTGCCGTACTTGGCATAATCAAATTCTATTTTTTTATGCTCAATATCGATCGGATTGTGATCGCTGGTTACCATATCGATAGTGCCATTTTTTAATCCTTCTATAAGTGCGTCGCTATCAGATTGAGTTCTTAAAGGAGGCGCGACTTTAAATCGCGTATCAAAGGTTTTCAAAACGTCATCTGTCAAAATCAAATTATGAATGGCTACGCTGCAGCTCACATCCAATTTTTTAGCTTTTGCGTTTCTGATCAATTCTACAGACTTGGCAGAAGAAATCGTCGGAATATGTAATTTTCCACCCGTATATTCCAATAAAAATAGATCGCGTACAATCTGAAGTTCTTCAGCTATTGTCGGATTCCCTTTTAGGCCCAATGAAGTGCTCATGACATTTTCATTCATGACCCCAAGCCCGGAGATTTTAGATTCCTGAGGAAAGGAATAAATCAAACCCCCAAAATTACTGGCATATTGTAAGGCCAGTTTCATAAGATTTGGATTTCTAACAGGCTTTTGGTAATCATAGAAAGCGATCGCACCGGCATTTTTCATATCGAAAAGTTCCGCTAAATCTTCACCATCGCTGTTTTTTGTCAAGGCACCAATTGGATATAAGTTTACAGCATTCCCCTTGGCTTTTCCTCTCAAAAATGAAATATCTGCATAACTGTCAATGACAGGATTCGTGTTGGGATTGACTGCAACATCTGTAAAACCAGAACGTGCTGCGGTTTCAAGTCCATTGGCAATGGTTTCGCGCTCTTCATAACCAGGTTCGCCAAAGCTTACGCTGCTATCAAACCAACCTTGGGAGACATGGAGGTTGTCAAGTGAAATCTCCTTCACCTTATCTGGGTTTTTAATTTGTTCTGAGATCTGGGAGATGATGCCTTTTTCTATGAGGATATCACAGGTTTGATTATGGAAATCGCTTTTTGGGTCTACAATAGTGGCAGATTTTATCAGTACGTTCATTTAAGGAATTTTAAGATGAGCATTTCAATAATTAAAAAAGCTATTGCAAAAATAACAAACCATTTCCATAGCTCATTCACATTTGTGGTACTTTTTATATCGTCAATTGCCGAAGCCACAGAGTTGTTTTTTACGCTGTTTGTCACCTGTGAAAGGTTTATATAATTGAGATTGCTCTCATTTCTATTGTAGTTATAACTTAAGTGTCGTACTACATTATCTTGGCTTTTTATCTCGAAAATACCTGCTGTATTGGGGTATTCGTCCGTAATTAATTGAACTTTATGGCTGTAGGTCTGTTGCAAGGGAACAATAGAGGCTTCGGCATTATCCAATTTTAAAATTTCATCCTGACCCAAGCGGATATTGATATCAATGGTGTTCTTAGTGCCAATTGTATAATAAAGTTGAGGTAGTTTTAAACTTTGTTTGCCAATATTGTAAAGCACTGGCACAATTAATGGCGAGTTTTTAAAGTTGGAATTGTCCTCCTCCAGACTAGCAGAAAAAGCATACACATTATGGGATTGGGTCAAGAATGCTGTGTCATCTTCAAAACTTAAAATGCGTGTAAAGGATGGATTGGATAAACTATAATACGAATTGACCTTTGGATACTGAAAATTGTCCACCTTTTTATCGAAGACATTGGTTAGAAGTGGATGTGAAAAATTGATTTTTGTAATGCGTTTTTCTGTTGAAATTAGAGAAGAGAAGTTTGGTAATAAAAAAGTGTTAAGTAATTGATTGTAAGAGCTTAAATCAGATTCATTTGAAGGTATAATTAAAATGCTCCCGCCATCATCGGAAAACGAATTTAAAGAGGTGGTCATTGCGTTGGGAATGTTTTTTAACTCATTGAGAACAATCAAATTCTGATCAATTATGTCGTTGTAATTTAATTCATTATAGTTGACAATCGTCAGATCAAATTCATCATCAGTATAAAGCCTTCTTAAAAAATCGGCATTAGCTTCACTGATCACCAATATTTTTATACGTTCTTTTTCATCTAGGTTAAAGTATAAGGTGTTGTCGTAGTTTAAACTTGCATCGTCAATCGTAACTTTTCCTTTAAAGGCTTCGTCGTTGGGAATTGTAAAAATTGATTCGGTTTTATTATCAATAGTGACTGCACTTTTGGCAATTAGTTGATTGTCTTCAAATAAAGATATAGGTAGGGTTTCAATGGGGGTCCCTTGATTGCTCAAAACAACCGTTAACTCTAAAGTTTCCACATTGTTTTTGGAAATATATAGAGAATCAATACTGATATTACCTTTGTCTTTAGGATGTAGCTGAACCAGTCTAAAGTTGACAAGGCTGTCGTTCTGTAACGTCAGACCATCTTTTTTTTGTTGAAAATCAGAGATCAAGATCAAGTTTTTGATACTGCCTTTATCTTTGGAAAATGCATTTATTCCTTTTAACACTACGACATCATAATCCAGCTGATTGGGAGAGTAGGAGAGTTGTATCAAATCGTTTTTAATGGCTTTGATGCTTGTGTTGTAAAAGCTGAGATCATTTGTAAAAAGGCTGAGTGTTTCATTCTCATCCACATGTTCAATTAAATCCTGTACAGCGGTATTTAACAGTGTGCCATTGTCACCTTTAGCCTGCATGCTAAACGAATTGTCCAGATAGATGACGGTCTCATTTTTGGTGGTGAAACTATTTATATTGGCTTGGTAAGGTTGAGCAAAAGCGATGATTATGCATGCTAAAAGCAACAGCCGCGTCAATAAAGTCAGCCACTTTTTGATTTGCGAACTTTTACGCGTTTGTAAAGTGATGTTCTTTAGGAATTGAACATTGGTAAAAGCGACCTTTTCAAAGCGTCTGAATTGAAATAAATGGACGATAATAGGAATGATGAGCAGCAGTAAGGCATATAAAATTTCGGGGTTTTTAAACTGCATTCCTTTTTTCTGGTTTTAGAGGTCAAATAAGCGTGTCAAATATAAAAAATACAAGAAGATTAGTGCCTTTTGATTTTGAGAAATTTAACGTTAATTACTTGAGATTGCTAACAAAAGAAGAAATAATCTTTGGCTTTTGTCAATTGATGGTTTTCTAAAATGGAAGTGATCCGTTTTTGTGACTTTTTATTGGACACAGCAATGATCACTTGAGGCTGTTGCAAATGACTTAGCGCTGAAATAGCATGAAGTTTTAATTTGTAAATGTGTTTGCCAATTTTTTTTGGGTTATTGCAGATCCATATAAACGGCACTTTATTTTTTTTCAATAGTTTAGCACAAAATTTTCCCTTGAAACCTGCACCCCAAAGTACCAACGGTCGGTCGGCATCGCGATCCAGTTCCAAAAAATAATGAATTTTCAATTTTAGAAAATGATTAGTGGCATAATGGTCATCTGTTCGTGAGGTTCTATGGCTGTAATCTCTCCAATAATGGAGGATGTGGTTTGATGGAATACATTTTAAGCCCTGTTTATAAAACCGAAATGCCAAGTCATAATCTTCAGGATAGATGTCATTATTGAAACCGCCACAGGCCAACAGATCATCTCGCGACACCATCCAACACGGTGAAGGGATGACACACTCCTTATAGATTTCAGTGTAGTTGCTTCCTGATTTGGTAAGCCTGTTGAGCCATTCCTCATAATTTTGATAGCCTTCTCCAAGTTCCTCTTCACAGAAATAATTCACCAATCCTAAAGCGACATGTCCTTTTCCATGGGTTTTTAAATCGTGGATCATGAGTTCCAGTTTTTTGGGAGCCATGAGGTCGTCGCTGTCCATTCGGGTGATGTATTGTCCTGAACTGTTATTTAAAGCCAGCTTTAAAGCATCAATAATTCCTTTTCCCTGATTTTTCAACAACTTGATTCTATCTTCTCCCTGTGCATATGAAGCTACAATATTATGACTGCCATCAGTAGAATGGTCGTCCACGATAATCAATTCCCAATTGGGATAGGTTTGTTTAATTATAGATTCGAGATAGGGAGTTATGAAGTATGAGCTATTTCTAAAAGGTGTAAGAATACTGATTAATGGCTGATGCATACTGCTAAAATACAATTTCCAGTGAACATTATGTAGACTAAAACAATGGATTGACAATAACAGAATGACCGCCTATGAGCTGATTATTGATATTTTTTTCTTTATGATATATAAACTATGGTATGGATCTAAAATTATGCCTTGCAACTTTGTATAGCTTAGCCAAAATGTTAGTGCCTTAAGATTTGGGTATAAAAAAACCTGATAAAATCAATTATCAGGTTTTTTATGGTTAATATTTTGCAGCTTCTCCCTTGGGGGTAGAGTTTATAATAAATTGTCTAATATCCTCAGTAGCGGTCTTTAAATCTTCTTTTCTTAAATACATCATGTGCCCACTTCTATATCCTTTGAAAGAGAAACGATCTTTCATTCTACCGCTCGGATCCATTTGACCTACGGTATATTTCGCAGCGAAATAAGTGGTTGCGCCATCATAATAGCCAGACTGAACCAAAACTTTTAAATATGGGTTTTGAGCCATGGCCTGGCGTAAATCATCTCTTGTACTATCATATTGTCGGTCCCAAGGATGCACGTTCCCGAACATATTGTATTTGATATCAGTCTTAAACTTAAGTTCTTCACGGATATAATAATTAATAGCTGGAGTGAAGGAGTGGAGCCATGACGTTAATTCCGCATTATAGTCTGGTGAGTTTCCTGCGTTCATTTTGTCAATTCCCAAATACCTCGAATCCAATCTTCCTATGGTATAGCCTTTGTCGCGAATTAATTCTTTCCAGAAAAAACTTGTTGGAATATTCAAATTGTGATCTATAATTGAGGATTTGCTCAATCCTGAGTAAAGGCTCATTTTTTCGGCCACCTGATTTCTTTCTGCATCAGAGATAAAGCCACCTTTTGCAATGGCAGGCATCACATTGTCAATGGTATAAGCTTCTACTTCAGGCAATATTTCCAATAGATCCTTTTGTTGTAATGCAGGAGAAAGTGCTTTCTGATACCAAGCTGCTGCCGTAAAGTACGGTAGATTTAAAGCGGAATAAATGGGCTGATCAGTAGAATAAATTTTATAATCGGCTGGTGACACTAAAATAACACCGTTCAAATACATCCATTGGCTGTTTTGCAACTCTTTAGATAATCCCATAACTCTTGGGCCACCATAACTCTCCCCAATTAAATATTTAGGAGATTCCCAACGATTTTTTCTGGAAACGAAGGTGTTCATCCATTCGGCCAAATATTTAATATCAGCATTGATCCCGAAAAATGTTTTTCTATCCGGAAGTTTTCCTTCCTTGTCTTCTACCATTCTTGAATAACCTGTATTTACGGGATCGATAAAAACAATGTCGGCCACATCTAAAATAGAATGTGGATTGGGCTTTACGCCATATGGTTGTACAGGATAACCCTCGTCATCAATATTCAAAATGACAGGTCCGGTGTAAGCAATATGCATCCAAGCAGATGCAGAGCCTGGACCACCGTTAAAAGAAAATACTATTGGACGTTTTTCTTTTTCACTATTACTTTTTTTGTAGTAGGTATAAAATAAGGTAGCGATAGGTTCGCCTTTGGCATTCCATACAGGCTGCGTTCCCGCCGTTGCCTGGTATGATAGATTTTGACCATTAATGACTATGGAATGATTGGTGACGACCATTGTGTCCAAAGGGACTTTTTTGACTTGCGAAAAGAGCAAGCTTACCGAAAATGTGGCAATTAATAAGAAGTAGTTTTTCATATAGCTAGAATTTTAAAACTTTAAAGATAAAAGGATTTATCGAAAGCTATTTTGAAAATATGTTAAAAAGGGATAAATGCAGCGGAGCGCAAGTGTTTAAAGAGAGTGCCTTTTTTCCATTTTAAATTAATTCTTCAAACTATTAGAGTCTTTAAGAACAGAGAAACACACTGACAAGTGTTTTAAAATATCATTTTGTTGGGTTTTGGATTTATTTGGCTATCGTAAAAGTGAAGACACTCCCAATGCCAACTTCTGATTTGACACTAATATCACCGCCCAATTTATTGACAAGGTTTTTTATAGTGCTTAAGCCGATACCGGTACTAGGTTTGATGTTTTCGTGAGGAATAATGGCAAATAAATTAAAAATTAAATCTTGTTTGTTCATTTCTATTCCAACTCCATTATCTGAGACTGAGAACTTGTGGAATTTAGGTTCTTCCACATAGGTAATCTTTATTTTTGGTGTTTCTGAGGTATTATATTTGAGTGCATTATCCACCAAATTCATGAGAATTTGTGTCAAAGCAGGTTTATTGATATTTTTTATTGCATGAACCCCGGAATATGACAGAGTATTATCACTTGTCATCAATATGTGTTGTATGTCTTCTATTAGTGCATTTGGTTGGATGTCTTCCTTTTTAGCTTCAAGCAGTTCGTCAGCTTTATAGTGCAATAGTATGCCATCGATATAATCTTTAAGAATTAAAGCCGATTCTTCAATATAATCAAGGTATTCCGATGATGCTTCCGAAGGTTTTTCCTTAAGTTCATCTTTTAATAGATGGGTTAAGGAAATGATGTTGGACAACGGTGATTTCAAATCGTGCGACACATGGCTGGCAAACTTCTTTAATTCGATATTGTGTTTGGTCAATTCTATCTTGGCGGCTTTCAATTTTAAATTTTGACGTCTTAATTCCAACGAATTGACCACTTGTTTTCCTAAGGTGATAAGTGCGTGTTGTTGCGACTCGGTTAAAACCCTGGGTTTATGGTCAAATACACATAATGTACCTAGAGCAAAACCTTCAGGATTTATAAGGGGGACGCCAGCATAAAAAATAGCATTTGCAGTGTCGATGAGAGGGTTATCTATAAAACGCTCATCCAATCGGGCATCATTGATAATGAATATGGGATCATTTCCCAAAATAGCATGACCACAGAAGGATATATCTCTAGGAGATTCTCGAAACGGAATGCCGTGGTGCGACTTGAAGAAATTACGATCCTTGTCAAGCAATGTAATCAAGGAAACAGGAGCGTCACAAATAGTTGCTACAAGGCTTGTTATATTGTCGAATTCTTCTTCAGGCAGGGTGTCGAGTAATTTGTACTCAGACAACTTGTCTAGTCGAAGTCGTTCGTTGGAAGGTAACTTAGGGCTTTGCATGATATGTATATTAGTTTTGTTAGTAAATAAATGTAGTCAAGTATTTATATTTTTTAAAACCCTTCAAATACACCGAGGCCAAAAAGGGCAAAATCGTATTTTACAGGGTCGTTTATATCCAATTTTCTTAAAGCTAAATCTAATTCTTTCAAAGCTTTCGCATCGTTTTGTTTTCTTTTTAAAAGTCCTAAAGCTCGAGCTACATTTCCCGAATGTACATCTAACGGACATGAAAGTTGAGCAGGTGTGAGGCTTTTCCAGATTCCAAAGTCAACACCATTATTGTCGTCTCTGACCATCCATCTTAAAAACATATTGATGCGTTTTGCTGCCGAGTTTTTTGATGGGTCACTGACATGTTTTTGGGTTCGTGTTAAATGTTCAATTTCAAAGAAATGCTTTTTAAATTGGTGAATGGCGTTTTGGGTAGAAAATTCTTCTGAATATTTATAAAAAACGGCTTCCAATCCGCCATGATTTTTATAAATATGGTTTAAACTTTTTATAAACTGAATAAGATCGTCTTCGTTGAAGGTTCTGTGTACAAAAGGCCTTAATTTCTCCAGGTCTGATGCTTCGTGATTCATCACATAATCGAAAGGAGATTGGTTTAAAAGCGTCATCATTTTGTTTGCATTGGTGATGATGCTTTTACGATTTCCCCATGAAATGGTCGCTGTTAAAAAACCAGCAATTTCAATATCTTCTTTTTTTGAGAATTGATGAGGAATTTGGATAGGATCAGTTTCTATAAATCGTGGATGGTTGTACTCTTCGACTTTGGCTTCCAAAAACTCTTTAAGTTCTATTTTATTCAATGGTATGAGATATTAATAACTATCTGTAAACCTTATTAAACAGCAATTTCCTTGCCACACTCCGTAATAATGAAGAATCGATTTTTATAGGCCCAATTTTCCAATTAACGCAATTGATATAATTTTAGACGCAAATCAGATTTCGTTTTTAGAAATCGTTTAATTTAGTTAAATTAGGCATCCTCATTAAAAAGGTATACTAATGAAATCTATTATAAAATTTGGTTTAAAATCCGCCATTGCGCTTTTCGTCATTGGCGTAGGGACCAAACTAGGCAAGGACGCCATAAATGATTTAAAACAATTTCAAGACGACCGTAAACACTTAAGCAATGGAAAATGATATTAATGACATTATAGATTCAACATTAAACGTTGTAAGCAGCTCTATTTCTAATTTTGATAATGTTTTGGGGCATGTTCCACTTTATAAAAGTGGTCATAATATGGGCGGTGCCATTAGCAAATTGATTGATAATATCGTGGATATTATTCCAAATAGAAAGTAAATATATTATACAATTTTGCCATCCACCATGACCAACTTACGATCTGCCATATTCGCCAACTCCTCGTTATGGGTTACTATGACGAATGTTTGACCAAATTCATCACGTAGCTTAAAGAAGAGATTGTGCAGATTCTCTGCGCTCTCACTGTCTAAATTTCCTGAAGGTTCATCGGCAAAAATCAATTCAGGATTGTTGATCAATGCTCTGGCAACCGCTACACGTTGCTGTTCACCGCCCGATAATTCTCCAGGTTTATGGTGGTATCTGTGGCTCAACCCTAAAAAGTCCAATAATTCTTTGGCACGTTTTTCAGCATCTGGTTTAGATGTATTTTTTATAAATGCAGGCAGGCATACGTTTTCCAATGCCGTGAATTCTGGCAGTAATTGATGAAATTGGAAGATGAATCCAATATGCTCATTTCTAAACTTTGCTAAAGTTTTATCCGATAAGCTAATAATATCAACATTATTGATGTGTAGTGAGCTCTGTTCTTTGGAGGAGGCTCTATCCAAAGTTCCCAAAATATGTAACAAGGTGGTTTTTCCAGCACCTGAAGCGCCTACAATAGAAACAATTTCCCCTTTTTGAATATTGAGATCCACACCTTTAAGTACGTGTAGATCACTGTAGTATTTATGTATATTGGTTGCTTTTATCATAGACTCCTAATTGCGGGCAAGTTAATGTATTGTTTGCATTTGCACAATTATGAATAGGTATTATTCTGAAAGGGAATTCGGAATTTAAAACATAAAACAGGACCTTGCCGTGGGATTCTTAGTTATTATATATCATCACAAGCAAGAAGCATTAGCTGAAAGTTTTAAAGGTTTTAATTTTCACATAAATCCTGTACTTTTAACATAACTTAAATTAGAAACAATGGCGTACCAACATTTTGAAGAATATAACATCCAGGTAACGGAAGATGTTAAAGAACGATATAAGCGTATTATTGAGGATCTAGGAGAAGATGCTTCGAGAGAGGGACTTTTAAAAACTCCTGAACGTGCATCAAAGGCTATGCAATTTTTGACTCAAGGTTATAACCAAGATGCCGCGGAAATTTTGAAAAGCGCCATGTTTAAGGAATCTTATAATGAAATGGTCATTGTTAAGGACATTGAAGTGTATTCACTCTGTGAACATCATATTCTTCCTTTTTTTGGAAAAGCGCACATTGCGTATATTCCGAATGGCCAAATCGTTGGGCTGAGCAAATTGCCCCGGATTGTGGATGTGTTTGCAAGGCGCTTGCAAGTTCAGGAACGTTTAACAGAGCAAATTTTGGATTGTATCAATGATACGCTTCAACCTCAGGGTGTTGCCGTTGTTATAGAGGCAGCACATATGTGCATGATGATGCGAGGTGTACAAAAACAGAATTCAGTGACCACTACATCAGGATTTAGAGGGCAATTTGAAAAGATTGAAACTCGTAATGAATTTTTAAAACTGATAAGCAATAAGTTTTCCTGAATGGTTTTGGTATATTTCTTGTAATAAATAATTTGAATTAATAATTATACAATGACATTGGACAATCTAAGCAAAAACAAAAAACTCGTTCTGGGCATCATTTTGGATCTCATTGGAATGATTACTTTTATCGATATCATTTGGGCGCCTATATCAGGGCTAATTATGACAAAAATGTATGCAGGAAGAAAAGGTAAAGTTGCAGGTGTATTTTCATTTATTGAAGAAATACTGCCAGGATTTGACATCATTCCTTCCTTTACAATTATGTGGTTTTATACCTATGTATTCAGCAAAAAACCTAAAGTTATTGAAGTAAGATGAAAAAAATCCCTTTCAAATGCTGAAAGGGATTTTTAATTTTATAAGGTGTAGGTCAGTCCTACGCTGATATTGCGTCCAATATTATAGATCCCATCCGATTTTAATCGCGATAAGTGATTGATATAGGATTTGTCTGTCAGGTTGCTCCCAGAAATTCTAATGTCCAGATTGTTTTCAAAAAGATTGACAGACCCCCCAAAACCTGCGCCTAAAAGATTGTAACCGTCAGTAGATGTCTCAAACCCACTGACATTATTTTGTTTGAAATACGTATTCAATCTAATGAATCCATACAGGTTTTTAACAGACTTTGTGTCGAACTCCACTCTGAGCGTATTGGATAGGGAGTTGGCAGGGATGAGTGGTAAATAGCGGTCATTCTTTTGTTTTCCAGTGACTATTTCAAAACTACTTTCAAGGTGTAGCCAATCTAATGGATGTGGATGCAGATGTAATCCAATTTCGCCACCGTACAAATTGGCATCATCCTGTAAATAGTTGTATACAGGAGTATTTTCAATAAATTCCCCGTTTGGTGAGATAAAAATATAATTGTTTACCTTGTTGTAAAAAGCATTGGCAAAAACCTCAATATGTTCGCTTTTGTATTCCAAAGCTAAATCCGCTTGGAAATTTTGTTCGTTTTCAAGATTTTCGTTTCCAATTTCATAGCGGTTCGTTCCTTCATGAGTACCATCAGAGGTGAGTTCGGCCAAATTTGGAGCGCGATAACCTGAGGCGAAATTAATTCTTGAAGTAATTTTTTCAAAAATTCTTGTTTTGTATCCAAGAGCACCATTAAAGCTCGAAAATTCTTTATTTAATCCCGAAATCACATCAATGGTCCGGTGGTCAAAACGGGCTCCGATTTGAATATCAGAATTTTCAAAATGGATATGTGAGGTGGCAAGAATGCCAAAGTCGTTGGTTATGGCATCCGGAATTAATTGTTCTTCGCCGTAGTTGTTATTACTTTGGCTCATGCCCTGAACGCCCACAATAGTTTCAAACTTGCCAAGAGTTGGCAAATTATATTTCACATCATAATTGAAAGTCTTCAATTTCATATGGAGTGCAGCTTCCAAATGCTCATGATCTTGATGATCTTCATGATTATTGCCGCCATTATTATGATGGTGGTCTTCAAATTCTTTTCTATCATTATAAAGTAAGCCTAAGCTGATGTCGAAACTAGAATTTTTGAGAAACACAGTCGATTTTGAGCTCAACACATGATTGGTCACTTCTTGAAAAGGCAATAATGGTGTTTTGTTTGTGGTTTGTTCTCCGAGTTCCCCAGGAATTCCGAGCTTTGAGTTGTTGATATTATAGCGAAGTTCGGTTTTGAAACCAGATTTTTGATATCCCAATCCGGTTTTAAAATCCTGTTCTCTGAACCGACTGTTGGTCACTCTGTAGTCTGCAGTATTGTAATCGGAATGTTCGGCAAGACTACCCCTGAATAAGAATTTGAAATTATCGCCAGATGTTTTAAAACCTGCGTCCGTATTAAAACCTTTGGTGTTGCTGAAATAGTTATAACTAGCATCTGCTTTGTTGGTATTGGCTTGTGCGAACCGTTCGGGATTCAAATAAAGGACTCCACCAAGCGCATCACTTCCATAAAGTAAGGAAGCTGGGCCCTTTATGACTTCCACACTTTCAATTCCAGCATCACTTAATCCGAGTCCATGTTCGTCGCCAAATTGTTGGTTTTCCAATCTTACGCCTTGTGTGTACACCAATACACGGTTAGAGCTTAAGCCTCTAATGACAGGTTTACCAATGCTGACGCCTGTTGTGATGCTTTCTACACCGGCAATTGTCGTGATGCCATCAGCTAACGTGACCGCGCCTTTTGATTTTAAATTGGCAATCGTTTTGCGTTCTACCTTCATTACATTTTCACTTTGCAATTTATGAAAAGGTGTCGAGATGATGATTTCCTCCATTTCAATTGCAGATGGTATCAGCGCTAAATTTAACTGCTCGGCGGACGGAAAGGTTATGTTTTGTGAAAGTGTTTCATAACCCATTATGGACACTACAATTGGGAAGGTGCCATTAGGTATATTGGTGAGTTTAAAATGACCTTCAAAATCGGTGGTGGTCCCTTTTTCGAGATGTGGTATGTAGATATTTGCAAAAATTAGTGGTTCATTGGTGCTCTTGTCAACTACGCTGCCTTTTAAACTGTTTTGTGCGTAAATAGATGGTATTGCTAATAAGAGCAATACATTGAATAAATGTTTCATATGAATGTATAAGATTAATTTAATAAAAATACTGTCTGAATTAATTTCAGATGAGATTAGATTAAATTAATCATAGGAGGGCCTCGACGAGTAAAATGAAGTCTTTGGAATTCACTGAGAAAGTCATATTCTTTGGTGTTGAAAATAGGGACTTCGGGATAGACAATTAAAGTAGCAAGATTTTCGGGAATGGTAAATGGAATGTTGAGTTTAAACTTATAAAACTCGCAATCAACATCCAAGGTATGGAAATGTGCATCAGATTCGCCATAACACACTTCGTGTTTATGCGTTTCAAAAATGTGCATGAATTTTACGGCAGAAGGCAACAGAAAAGTCAAGACCAAAATGAGTGTCAAACTTTTAAATAGGATATGCTCTCTTAAAAAACTCATTAGTTTAAGAATTTTTTGAATCCAAATCTGCTAAACATTTTCTTTTCAAACTCCCAGAAAAATTTAAACTGACCAAACAGCCATCCAAAAAAGATCAACATGATTTGATAAAAAATGAGTCCTACAATAATATATAAAACCCAGTAAACGGTTGTGTTTAAGTTATCTTTTGTAATTCCGATAAGTGCCATAATGGGCTTTCCAATAAAAACCGATGATGACCCAGTAATTGAAAAAACTATGAATACCCGAATCATCTCCCATCGATATTTTAAGATCCATTTTTTTTCAAGTTTTTTAAATAAGAATAAGGTCAGTCTTAAAAGCAGAGAAAATAGAACAACCGAAGCTATTATTACTAAAAACAAGTTAATATTTCCAACAATAACATCTGCCAATCTGTACGAACAATACCCTAAAATAAAAATACCCAAAACAGGAAAAAGCAACTGCCAGTTATGCTGTATTTGCCAATTTTTCTTGAAATTATCCATCATATTTTTTTGCGATGCGAAGATACTTCAAATTCTTTTAAATCCGAGGAGTAAAAGGCCCTAATCTTTGCTTATAGGTTAACTGAAAGTAAATGAAGTAATTATATAACTTATAATTGACCTCATAACCATAATCAATATGCGGCTGATAGTCAATTGGAGCCTCGTACAGCTTGCTATTGTAACGTAAAGGTTGCATTACGCGTTGGTTCCATTCCAAAACATATTGTCTATTTCGGGCTTCCATATATTCTTGTGAATAGTAACCTTCAGGTTTTGCGGTGGAAGCAAGCCAAGAGTTGAATCCTGGTTCGATAATAAGTATTTCATATTCCAAGGAATCATTGACAATTCTGACGGTATCTTGTTCTTTGTTGTTTACGTTTGAAGCCATCATGGTGGATGGTTTAGAACTATTGCACGAGACCATGAAAAGTCCTAAAAATAGAAGTGTGACAATTGTTTTCATAACATTTTATTTTCTTTAAAAGTTACAAAATTCATGCCCAATAAATGTAATTTTATTGATTTTAACAAAAAAAGCCGCGTTCTTAGGAACACGACTTTCTTAAATGATTTTATAATTTATCTCTGGTTTAATTTTTTCCTCCAAACAAACCTCCAATGAGACCTCCAAGGCCACCTTTCTTCTTATTGCCTCCCAAAACCATACCTGCAACATCATCTATGATACTTCCATCATTGTTGGCGTCGAGTATAGATTCAAGAAAGCTTTGTTCGTTTTGTGGTGAATTACCCTTTAAAAGTCCACTCAAAAGTCCTTCAAGTCCACTTGGATTATTGACGTTTTGTTGTTTGGCTTGATTGCCCAACATGCCCATTAAAATTGGAGCAGCTACTTTTAAAATTTGTGCGACGGATCCTGCGTCCATTCCAGACTTAGCGCCAATTGCTTTTTCTACATTACTTTGTTTATTGCCGAGCACATGTCCTAAAATTTTACTTCCATCTGCCATGACCTTATCATCCACGCCACCTTCAAACAAACTGCTAAGATTGCTTAAGATACTGCCATCATGTTTACTGTTTAATGCGCTAAGCAAGCCTTCTGCACCTTTTGGTGATGCAGCATTACGTTGCATAGCAGCCATTAGAACGGGCATTGCCATGGTTAAGACTTCGTGTGTTTTGTTTTGTGGCTGATTCGTTTGACCAGCAACCCCACTGACAATTGATTTTCCAAGATCACTGTTTAAAAGATCCAAAATTCCAGACATAGTTGTTTTGATTTAAATTTGAGCTGTTAAAATACAAAAAATGCTTGCAATACACTGTATGGCAAGCATTTTTATCTAAAGATCTTAAAATTTATACATTTTCAGTTTTTAAAATACTGACAATTTGGGATGCCAATTCTGTTCCAATTCTATCTTGGGCTTCATTGGTAGCTGCACCAATATGAGGTGTCAATGACATTTTGCCATTCATGAGCACTTTAATTGCTGGCGTTGGTTCGCTTTCAAAAGTATCTAAGCCTGCAAAGGCCACTTTTCCGCTATCAATAGCCTTTACTAGTGCAACTTCATCAATGACACCTCCTCGGGCGGCATTGACTATTCCTACGCCATCTTTCATTTGTGAAAATTGCTTTTCTCCAATCACGTAATTGTCTTGGGCAGGAACGTGTAACGTAATGAAATCCGAATGTTTAAGGATGTCCTTCATTGGTTGGGTCTCAATTTCAACATTGATAAATTGACCATTATAAAATTCAACTTTGATGGTTGCTTTCCCAACAAATTTATCACTTGCTATCACTTTCATTCCTACACCTAACGCAATCTTGGCAACTTCACGTCCAATACGTCCAAAACCAACAATACCTAAGGTTTTGCCACGCAATTCCTTGCCTTGGGCGTAATTCTTTTTAAGAGTATTGAATTTCGAATCACCATCTAAAGGCATGTTTCTATTGGCATCATATAAAAATCTTACACCGCCAAATAAATGTGCAAACACCAATTCTGCAACAGACTGCGATGAGGCTGCAGGAGTATTGATAACATGCAGGTTTTTGCTGCGTGCGTATTCCACATCAATATTATCCATTCCTACGCCACCACGTCCTATAATCTTAAGATTTGGACAGGCGTCTATAAGATCTTTTCTAACTTTGGTAGCACTTCTAACCAACAGGACATCAATATTCTTTTCATTGATATAATTGATTAATTGTTCTTGGGCTACGGTAGTCGTAATCACTTCAAATCCTTCTGCATTTAATGCTTCAATTCCACTTTGAGAAATTCCATCGTTTGCTAATACTTTCATGAAAAATTATTTTTTATTCCCACCAAAGTAGGAAATTCTTTTGTTAATATTTAATTCTTAATCTAAGCAGGCTGTCAACCGAAGGTTGTCTTATGCTTTTGTTTCCAATTCGCTCATCACTTCCACAAGAGCCTTAACGCTATCTAAAGGCAAGGCGTTGTACATGGAAGCTCTATAGCCTCCAACACTTCTGTGTCCGTTCAATCCACTAATTCCAGCTTCTTTTAACATGGTCTCAAAGGTATCCTTCAAATCGTCGTTGACCAAATTAAAGGTGGCATTCATATTTGAACGATCCTCTTTAACCGCATAACCTTTGAATAAAGGATTGAGGTCTATCTCTGAATAGATCACTCGCGCTTTCATTTCATTTACTTTTTCAATGGCTTTTATCCCACCTAAGTTTTTAAGCCATTCTAAGGTCAGCATAGAGGTATATACTGCAAAAACAGGAGGTGTGTTGAACATGCTGCTTTTGGCAATTTGAACTTTATAATCCATGATGGAAGGGATTTTGCGAGATACTTTGCCCAAAATATCCTCTTTGACCACTACTAAAGTAGTTCCTGCTGGACCCATGTTTTTTTGGGCACCGGCATAAATGAGGTCAAATTGAGAGAAATCCAATTGACGAGAAAATATATCACTGCTCATATCACATACCATCGGAATTGGCGAATTGGGAAACTGTTTTATTTGTGTTCCAAAAATTGTATTGTTGGAAGTACAATGGAAATAATCATAATCCTCAGGAATCGAATATCCTTTAGGAATATAATTATATCCGGCATCCTTGGAAGAAGCAACTTCATAAATATCATCATAAATTTTGGCCTCTTTAATTGCATTTTCACTCCAAGTTCCTGTATTTAAATAGCCAGCACGCTTTTCTAGTAAGTTCAGGGCGACCATGATAAATTGTGTGCTCGCACCACCTTGCAAGAACAGAGCTTTATAACCTTTCCCTTCAAGACCCAACAATTCCAAAGCTAAAGCTCTGGCGTTTTCCATAACATCTACAAAGTGTTTGCTTCTATGAGAAATTTCCAATAAGGAAAGTCCTATCCCATTATATTCAACAACAGCCTCGGATGCTTTTTTAAGAACCTCTTGAGGTAAAATTGAAGGTCCAGCGCTAAAATTGTGTGTTTTCATCGTTTTTGGTTTTTGAAAGATACAAAGGTGCTAAATTCAAAGGGAATTGATGGTAAGAAATTGATAATTTATCAACTATATTTTTAACAAAAATGCAATTGTGTCAACATTGTCAGCATAGTCCCACAGATGTGGGTGTTGGGTCTGTCCAAAAGCGACTGAATCTTCCGTAATCCCTTTAGATACCACACATTGGATATTGTTTTTGTTTTCGTTTAACAAGGATTTTAGGTCATCTATATCGTTATAGTACTCGTAAAACAAGGTTGCAATTGGGGAGCCATAACTAGCGTCCTGCTTGAGCATTAAAAATCCGTTTTCCAACAAATCAAATTCGCTCATCAAATAAACAGCTTTATTGTAATCATAATTATTGGCATATTTATTTTGATGGATGATAGGATGCCAATCATAAACGCCATTAAAGAAGGCATCAAATTCGTAATCTTTGGGTACAAATAACTTAGAGACGTTTCTACAGCCTAAACCGTAATACCTGAAAATATCTTCTGAAAGTGCTTTGAGTTCTTTTTCGGTCTCCTTTCCTGTCAATATGGCTACAGAGTTTCTGTTCTTTCTGATAATCGACGCTTTGTTCTTAAAATAGTGTTCAAAATAACGAGCGGTATTGTCACTTCCGGTAGCGATGACAGCATCAAAATCAGATAGCTTTTCTTCTGTAAAAGTAATTTTGTCCCTAAACCCAGGTTCAAGATGCTCTAAATACTTTGCCAAGTAGGGAAGTAGATGTTTGTCGTTTGAAGACTGTTTTACAATAACCTCATGGCCACAAATAAGGACAGATAAGAAATCGTGGAAACCAACCAAAGGAATGTTTCCTGCCATAACAATAGCCACTTTTTTAGGAGAAATATGATTAAGATTATACTTTTCCAGCCAATTTTCAATGGTGTTCTTTTTCAATAATTTGGACCATCCACTTAAGGAAAATGCAATGTTCTCTTGGGTGAACCAGCCGTTGTGCTCATGCGCCAATTTGATTTGATGTTTAAACCCATCAAAAAATAAGGCATTGGCATTGACCTTCTCATTTTTTTTGAAGCCTTCCGTTGAAAATTGTTCTATAAATTCTCCCAGTTTTGCGAATGCGTTAATTCTTTGCTGTAAATCCATTCTGTATTTGGTTATGAATAGTTTTGGCGTTATTTTTGCATCGCAAAGTTAGAAAAATGAAATGAACGAGATTTGTTTAAGTCACACTTTTTCTAAAAGGTTCTAAAAATCAATGAAATCACTTTAAAACCTATAAAATCTCATCACTTTTTCTACGGTTAAAATTTTTAATGAAAAGACGCTATGGCAATTATAATAACAGATGAATGTATTAATTGCGGTGCTTGCGAGCCAGAGTGCCCAAATACCGCTATATATGAAGGTGCCGATGATTGGAGATATAAAGACGGGACCAGTTTAAGAGGCAAAGTGGTGCTTCCTAGTGGAGAGGAGGTTGATGCTGATGAGTCTCAAGAACCTATTAGTGATGAAATTTATTATATAGTTCCGAGTAAATGTACGGAGTGTAAAGGTTTTCATGAGGAGCCTCAATGTGCTGCGGTATGCCCTGTGGATTGTTGTGTTCCAGACGACGAACACATGGAAACTGAAGAGCAACTTTTGGCTAAACAACGTTTTATGCATCCGGAAGGCTAATTAAAACGGAAATAGTATAGATTTAAAAATCTCAAGTATTGCTTGGGATTTTTTTGTGCAAATAATCCAGATAATTAACTAAATTTGCAGTCGCAAAAAAATTGCCATTTTATTTAATGAGATTCCCGCCGTTGCGGGAATGAAAATAAGTTTTTCAATGAAAGCCGGAATTGTAGGATTGCCAAACGTAGGGAAATCGACCCTTTTTAACTGTTTATCTAATGCTAAAGCGCAAAGTGCCAACTTTCCGTTTTGTACGATTGAGCCAAATATTGGCATTGTAAATGTTCCAGATCCTCGCTTGGAGCGGCTAGAAGCTTTGGTAAAACCTGTACGGGTACAACCAGCTACCGTAGAGATAGTGGATATTGCTGGCTTGGTAAAAGGTGCTAGTAAAGGTGAAGGTCTCGGAAATCAGTTTTTGGCAAACATAAGAGAAACCGATGCAATTCTACATGTGTTACGTTGTTTTGACAATGATAATATTGTGCATGTGGATGGCAGTGTCAATCCGATTAGAGACAAGGAAACCATTGATATGGAGCTTCAGTTGAAGGATTTGGAAACTGCTGATAAAAAATTAGAAAAAGTAAAACGTGCCGCAAAAACAGGCAATAAAGAAGCTCAGAAAGAAGAAGCGGTTTTGATAAAAATAAAAACAGCTTTAGAGGCAGGGATTTCAGTGAGAGCTTTAGAATTTGATAAGGATGATTACGAGGAATTTGTTAAACCCTCACAGTTTATCACAGATAAACCGGTCATGTATGTGTGCAACGTGGACGAAGATTCTGCAGTAACAGGTAATGCTTACGTTGAAAAGGTCAGAGAAGCTGTTAAAGATGAAAATGCTGAAATATTAGTCTTAGCTGTTGGAACTGAAGCCGATATTACGGAATTGGACAGTTATGAAGAGCGTCAGATGTTCTTGCAGGACATTGGTCTGGATGAACCAGGATCTTCAAAGTTGATCCGATCGGCATATAAACTTTTAAAGCAACAAACATATTTCACCGCTGGAGTTAAAGAGGTACGAGCCTGGACGATTGATGTTGGTGCAACAGCACCACAAGCGGCAGGCGTTATTCACACAGACTTCGAAAAAGGCTTTATCAGAGCGGAGGTTATTGCCTTTGAGGATTTTTCAAACTTAGGTAGTGAAGCCAAGGCCAAGGAAGCAGGGAAAATGAGGGTAGAAGGAAAGAATTATGTCGTTAAGGATGGCGATGTGATGCATTTCTTGTTTAATGTGTAAGAAGACGTACTCATATGGTTTAAAAGATTATGATTACTGTCCTTTGTCCTTGTGGAGCTTTATGGTTATTGAAATGGTTCGAAAACAAAATTTTTAATGTTGTTTTCATTAAACTTTTAGCGGACCTTCATCAAATTAAATTGTGAAAGCAAGCAGTCATTGCCACGGCATTTGTATTAATTTCATTAATCACCAATTTTATCCTTATCTTTAAATCGATAAAAATTGAAATTTTATGAAAATTGTATTATGGCTTGCGGCAGCAATCATCTTTTTTGTGTTGCTTTACTATGTTTTTAAATTCGTGTTTATAACCTCATTAATTATTGCCTTGGCAATTCTTATAGTACCTATTTTATACTTTACATTTAAGAGTAAAAGCTAAAATATTGCGTTGAATTGGATTCTTCATGCATTCTGGTTCAATCTTCCATTTCAATTTTTAAAAACTTTGTTAATTACTTTAGTACCTTGTGTTCTTAAGTTTTATGACGAAATGTTATATTAGCAACCTATCTAAATTTTTCACACTTTTATGTCTCAAGAAACTGCCTATACCGAAGATAATATACGTTCGCTCGATTGGAAAGAGCATATACGTATGCGTCCTGGTATGTATATTGGTAAACTTGGTGACGGCTCGTCACCTGATGATGGTATCTATATCCTTCTAAAAGAAGTTTTGGATAACTCCATTGATGAGTATGTCATGGGGGCGGGTAAGACCATTGAAATTTCTATTCAAGGGAATAAGGTGATTGTGCGTGATTACGGCCGTGGTATTCCTTTAGGAAAAGTGGTAGATGTCGTTTCCAAAATGAATACTGGAGGGAAATATGATTCCAAAGCATTTAAAAAATCAGTCGGACTTAACGGAGTTGGTACGAAGGCTGTAAATGCCCTGTCCAATTTTTTCCGTGTAGAATCCACACGGGAAAACAAATCTGCGTCTGCAGAATTTTCACAAGGGAATCTCATCAATCAGGAATTGTTGGACGATACATCAAGAAGAAAAGGTACAAAAGTCTCTTTCGTTCCAGATGAAGCTATCTTTAAAAAATATAAGTATCGAAATGAATATGTTGAAAAAATGCTCAAAAATTATGTGTATCTGAACACAGGTTTGACCATTGTTTTTAACGGTGAAAAATATTATAGTGAAAATGGCTTAAAGGATTTGTTGGAGGAAAATATCAATGAGTCTGATATGGCCTACCCAATTATCCATCTTAAGGGAGATGATATAGAAATTGCTTTAACTCATTCTAAAACCCAATATAGTGAAGAATACCATTCTTTTGTGAATGGACAGAACACAACACAAGGCGGAACGCATTTAGCGGCGTATCGTGAAGCTTTGGTCAGAACCATAAGAGAGTTTTACGGTAAAAATTTTGACCCTTCTGATATTCGAAAATCCGTGGTTACAGCAGTAGCCATAAAAGTTATGGAACCAGTGTTTGAAAGTCAGACCAAAACCAAATTGGGTTCCACAGATATGGGAGGCGATTTGCCAACGGTAAGGACCTACGTCAACGACTTTGTTAAAACGCATCTGGATAACTTTTTACACAAGAATCCGGAAACTGCTGATAAAATTCTACGCAAAATCCTTCAAGCTGAACGTGAACGGAAAGAGCTGTCAGGAATTAGGAAACTCGCAAAAGATAGGGCTAAAAAAGCCAATTTGCACAATAAAAAATTGCGTGATTGCCGGGTACATTTTGGGGATACTAAAAATGATCGGTATTTAGAATCCACCTTATTTATTACAGAAGGCGACTCTGCTTCCGGAAGTATAACAAAGTCAAGAGATGTCAACACTCAAGCTGTTTTCAGTTTAAGGGGTAAGCCTTTGAATTCCTATGGCATGAGCAAGAAAATTGTTTATGAAAATGAAGAATTCAATCTCTTACAAGCAGCATTAAACATTGAGGAATCTATTGAGGACTTACGTTATAACAACATAGTCATTGCAACAGATGCTGATGTGGATGGCATGCATATTCGTTTGTTGCTGATTACCTTCTTTTTACAATTCTTTCCAGAGCTGATCAAGGAAGGTCATTTATATATTCTGCAAACCCCTTTATTCAGGGTAAGAAACAAAAAGGAGACTATTTACTGTTATTCTGAACAAGAGCGTCGTGATGCTATCGAAAAATTGAAACCAAAACCTGAAATTACCCGATTTAAAGGTCTTGGTGAAATCTCGCCGGACGAATTCGTCAATTTTATCGGAGAGGGTATTCGTTTGGATCCCGTTATGCTCGATAAAGATATGTCCATTGATGCTTTACTTGAGTTTTATATGGGCAAAAACACACCAGACAGGCAAGAGTTTATTATTGATAATCTTAAGGTAGAATTAGATATAGTGGAGGAGGTTCATGAGAACTAATAATTCTAAGGTTAAAAATATAATTATATCAGTTTATTTTATACTGATCGTGTTTGCCATCTTTCTGGCCACAGTGTTCAGTGCATTCAGTCACTTGACATCGAATCCAATATTAACATTTCTTCTGATTCTTGTGGGGTTCTTGATCCTGTTCTTTTCTGTGCATGCCGTTTCAAAATATTTTGAATACGATAGTGACGGAATTAAGGTGATTGTGATCAATAAAGGACTTTTATTATCAGACTATTTTAATTACAGAGAGCATTTATTGGAATTTGATAAATCGCGACTGGTAGCCTTTAAATTCAAAAATTATTTCATCTATAAAAGTTTGACGCTTTATATAAAAAATTCAAAAGGCCATACCAAAAAAGAGACCTTTAATGTAACCTTGGTCACTAAAAGAAAAAGGCGATATATTAGACAATCGCTAAGCAAAATGATTAAAGAAAATTTAAAACCTACTAATTAAACACCTTAAATTGGAAGAAGATCACATACATAATGAAGAGGAAAACCTTCAGGGAAACGGCAGTAATGAAACCATTACAAGAGTTACCGGAATGTTTAAAGATTGGTTTTTGGACTACGCTTCCTACGTTATTCTTGAACGAGCGGTTCCTGCAATTGAAGACGGATTCAAGCCTGTTCAGCGCCGAATTATGCAATCAATGAAAGACTTGGATGATGGACGTTATAATAAAGTAGCCAATATTGTAGGCCATACCATGCAGTACCATCCACATGGCGATGCCAGTATTGCAGATGCCATGGTGCAGATTGGTCAAAAAGATTTACTTATTGATACCCAAGGTAACTGGGGCAATATTTTGACAGGAGACAGTGCTGCAGCTCCCCGTTATATTGAAGCTCGGTTGTCGAAATTTGCCTTGGATGTAGTTTTTAATCCGAAAATTACAGAATGGCAGGCTTCTTATGATGGTAGACGAAAAGAGCCTATCAATCTTCCTGTCATGTTTCCATTATTATTGGCGCAAGGAGGTGAGGGAATTGCCGTCGGACTTTCTACAAAAATATTGCCCCATAATTTTGTAGAACTGATTGATGCGTCCATTAAACATCTCAACGGAAAAAAATTCACTATTTATCCTGACTTTCCTACAGCAGGAATCATTGATGTCACGGACTATAAAGATGGAATGCGTGGCGGAAAAATTCGCGTTAGGGCGAAAATCTCACAAATGGATAAAAATACTTTGGTCATTAATGAGATTCCGTTTAGCACCAACACCTCGTCGTTGATTGATTCTATATTGAAGGCGAATGATAAGGGCAAGATCAAAATCCGTAAGATCGAAGATAATACAGCTGCGGAGGTGGAGATTTTGGTACATCTGCCTTCTGGGATTTCACCTGACAAAACCATCGACGCTCTATATGCATTTACCAATTGTGAAGTTTCAATCTCTCCGTTGGGCTGTGTAATAGAGGACAATAAGCCCCTATTTGTAGGTGTTTCTGAAATGTTGCGTCATTCCACTGATAAGACCGTTCAGCTTTTAAAGCTTAACCTTGAGATAAAACTCGATGAACTTGAAGAGCAGTGGCATTTTGCGTCTTTAGAACGGATTTTTATAGAAAACAGGATTTATCGTGATATTGAAGAGGAAGAGACTTGGGAGGGTGTAATAACAGCAATCGACAAAGGGCTTCAACCACACATCAAGCATTTAAGACGCACCATTACCACTGAAGATATTGAGCGCTTAACGGAAATTCGTATCAAGCGTATTTCAAAATTTGATATTGACAAAGCACAACAAAAAATTGATGCTCTCGAAGAACAAATTGCTCAAGTCAAACATGATTTGACACATTTAGTGGACTATGCCATTGCCTATTTTACACGACTTAAAAAAGAATATGGCAAAGGAAGAGAACGTTTGACCGAAATTCGTTTGTTTGACGATGTCGATGCCACAAAAGTGGTCATCAGAAACACAAAACTTTACGTAAATAGGGCAGAAGGCTTTATTGGTACATCTCTTAAAAGAGATGAGTATGTGTGTGATTGCAGTGATATTGATGATATTATTGTATTTACAAGGGATGGTAAAATGATGGTTACCAAAGTGGATGCCAAAACCTTTGTTGGAAAAGATATTATCAATGTTGAAGTTTTTAACAGGAAAGACAAGCGTACCATTTATAATATGATTTATCGAGATGGGGCGAAAGGTCCATCATATGTAAAACGCTTTTCTGTTTTGGGTGTCACCCGTGATCGTGAATATGACTTAACCAATGGTAGCAAAGGCTCTACAGTGTGGTATTTTTCATCTAATCCAAATGGTGAAGCAGAAGTGATTACGGTCTATCTCAGACAGGCCGGGAGTGTCAAAAAATTGAAATGGGATCTTGGTTTTGCGGATATTCTCATCAAAGGACGAAACTCTAAAGGAAACCGCGTGACCAAATATCCCATCAAAAAGATTGAGCTTAAAGAAAAAGGAATTTCCACCTTAAAACCTAGAAAAATCTGGTTTGATGATGCTGTACAGCGATTAAATGTGGATGGGAGAGGCGAGCTGATTGGAGAGTTTAGAGGTGAAGATCGCCTCTTGATTATCAGCCAGTCGGGGGTTTTAAAAACTATTTTGCCAGAATTGACAACGAGATTTGATAATGACATGATTGTTTTGGAGAAATGGATTCCTAAAAAACCCATTTCTGCCATTTATTTTGATGGTGAAAAAGAGCGCTATTATGTGAAACGTTTTCTTGTTGAACATGAAGGTAAAGAGGAAATGTTTATCTCTGAACATCCAAAATCGCATTTGGAAATCGTCTCAACCGATTGGAAACCTATGGTCGAAGTGGAGTTTACAAAGGAGCGTGGTAAGGATAGAAAGGACAATTTGGAAGTCAACCTTGAAGAATTTATAAGTATCAAAGGTATTACGGCTTTGGGCAATCAATTGACTAGGGAAAAGGTCAACCAAATTAGCTTGTTGGAGCCTTTGCCTTACGAAGCTCCTGAAGAAGTACCAGCTGAAGAGATTGAAGTTGTTGATGAAGATGATATTTCAGGAAACAAAACTACTAATGCTCCTAAGTCTAGTTCAGACAACAATTCTGATGACGACAACCAGGCTGAAGAAAATGGGCAGGGGAAGTTGTTTTAATTTATGTTTATATAACATGTGACAGGTAAGAAAATTTACAGGTTGACAAATATAGAATTGTACGATGCCATTACTAACGGCTCTGACCAGTTTTCAGTTGAGGAGTTGAATCTGGAGCTTGATTCCAGAAGGCTGACCTTGCAACAACTTGTGAAGATTGAAGCCGATTATCGCACGTATAAGGCTATTCAGCAAAAACGTATTGATCAACCTTTATCCCCTCAGGAATATCTGATATGTTTTGTTTTTCCATTTTTCACTCCAAGACCGAGATGGCGTGATGACCACTTGTCACTATCTGAATCTGAACGTTATAAAAAGTATGGTTTAGCAAAAAACTGGAACAATCAGTAAAAGCCAAACGGCTGGGAATGCTGTTTTGGTTTTTATTGATAACTGTATTTTCCCTAATGTATTCTTTCTTCAACAATTAATTTTTATACCCCGATCCATCTGCTTAGAAAAGGTTTATAGAATGATATCAATCCGTTTCTATCTCTTAAATGTTTGTAATTATTTCTTTTGATTTGACAACTCGATCACGTCATCTTCTGTTACTTTTTGTAAACTTGACTCTCCTACCGAGAACGGGTATTGTTTTTCTTTATTTTGCCAACGGTTTTTTTTCATCTGCACAGTTAAAAACGGTCGAAGATATTTAAAAATCATAAATCATTAGCGTGCTGGTCGTGATTCGGAATTACATATTTATTGTATGTAGAAAAACAGTCTTTCATCAATCAATATTGAGTTCTATTTTTTGGTTACGAATCCTAACTACCTCCTAAAAGATACTTTGAAAAGGATTAGGTGGATTATTTTTGAATTAAAACAAATTCCTTATATTTGAACTCTCCTAAGTTTTAGCAAAGTTAAATTACAACCAGTGGTTAATAATGCTGCAACGTAATTAATAGTATTTCAAGAGTAAAAGCATTTACCTTAGTGAATGTATGTAAGATACGTTGTGATTATTTTTCACTTCGCATTAAAATTATTTGTTGAATATCAATGTGTTCACTAATGACTTTACAGCTTCATTGCTTAAGTCAATGAGGTTGTGCCATAAAGTATTTGTTTGTGTGTATAGAGATGTCTTGGATAGTAAAGAAGCAGTCCAAGGAGCAGTCTTTTTTAAATATTTATCAATAAATCACGAACTAAATTTTGTAGCTTTGATACTTTGAACATTATAATTTTGACATTTTTACAGAATTGCTTTTTTCAAATTCTTTTACGATTGTTTTAGACTAGGTGATAGCAATTTTGTTACAGTTTTTTTTTGGTTTATTTAATTTAAAAGACCAACAATTGTAAAGATCTGATTAAGGAGTGTAATCAGATTAATTTAACCTTCTGGAAGTACAAGGGTTAGACCATCATCAAATCAAAATGTATAATTAATTTAAAGTTATAAACCCGCTAATCCTAACAAACTAGAAAAAATGAATCCATTCGAAATTGGCTATTATCACGATGAAGAATTGAAGACCTTTGGTTTTAGATCTCTTGGAAAGAATGTTAAAATTTCTAAAAACTGTAACATCGTAGGACTTTCAAATATTAGTATTGGTAACAATGTCATTATAGATTCGTTTTGCTGTATCATTGCTAGTGGTAAGGATGCATGGCTAAAATTGGGTTCTCATGTCCATATTGGTGGGTATTGTCATATTTTAGCTAATGGAGGTGTTGAAATCAAAGATTTTAGCGGCTTATCGCAAGGGGTGAAACTTTATAGCAAGAGTGACGATTATTCAGGAAAATCCTTGACCAATTCAACAATTCCAGAAAAATATAAAAACATACAAAAAGGAAAGATCACTTTAAATGAACATGTGATAATTGGAGCTAACAGTATCATCCTTCCCAATGTTACCATAGATACTGGGGTTTCCGTAGGAGCACTCTCCCTCGTGGCTACCAATCTGGAATCTTGGAATATATATTTCGGAAATCCATTGAAGAGGCTTGGGAAAAAATCCGAAGGTCTATTGCAAAAGAAAATGGAATTTCTTAAAGAATGGGAAGACAAAAAATAACTATGCAAAAAATCTCGTTTATTCCATCTAAATTCTGGCCATCAGCATAATACAAAAGTCAGTTAAACTATTATATCTGTCCGTTGACTAATTTAAGGTGACAGTTTAATACGACTATACTATTTTGCCTTAGTATTTAATTTCCATATAACTATACTGTCTTATTAACCATATTAACCACTGTAATTTATTATTATGAAAACACAAGTTGAAACTGAAAATAAAAATAAAATAAAGAATTATATTATCAGCGCAACGCTGTCTGATACCAAGGCTATTAATGATGACACTTTAATTTTTGAAACAGGACTTTTGGATTCAATGGGATTATTATTCCTTGTTGAATATTTAAATGAAGAATTTAATATTGAAGTGAAAGATGATGAGCTATTACCAGAGAATTTCCAATCGGTTAATAGTATTTTAAAATTCATTGAAGGCAAACAGTAATTTTTAATTAAGAACCATTAAATTATATGTGTGGTATCGCGGGGTTTTATAATTACCAAACTACTAAGCAAGATCAGTCAACAACTACTATTCTTCGTCGTATGCTTACTCGTATCAAGCATAGAGGCCCGGATCAGAGTGGTATTTACTTGAACAATTCCGTTGGACTTGGAAGTGCCAGATTAAGTATTGTCGATTTAAATAATGGCACCATGCCAATGTCTAACTCTGATGACTCTTTATGGATTGTATTTAACGGCGAAATATTTAATCACATTGAACTAAGAAAAGAACTTGAAGCCAAGCAACATAGTTTTAAAACCCATAGTGACACCGAAGTAATAGTCCATTTATATGAAGAATACGGTCCAAAATTTGTAGACAAGCTAAATGGTCAATTTGCTATTGCCATTTGGGACAATGTCAAGGAGGAATTGTTTTTGGCTCGTGATCGCGTAGGGATAAGGCCTCTATATTACACAGAAGTCGGAGAGACAATTGTGTTTGCCTCAGAGATCAAAAGCATGTTGGAATTTCCTGGTTTTAAACCTAAACTTTCAGCAAAGGCAATCTCTGAATATTTTACTTTTTGGACCTCTTTATCTCCTGCAACTGTATTTGAGGATGTTTTTGAGGTTCCTCCTGGAAATTATATGATCATCAACAAATATTCAAAAGACATTACCACTTATTGGGAATTGCCCTTATACAAGCCCAATGAGTATAAGTACACTAAAGTAGAAGAAGCGATAAAGGAATTTGAAACCATTTTTTCAGATGCCGTTGAACTTAGAATGAAAGCAGATGTACAAGTGGCAGCGTACCTAAGTGGAGGATTGGATTCTAGTGTGACCACTTCTTTTATTAAAAAGATTTCTCCTGATAGGTTACGAACATTTTCCATTGGTTTTACCGAAAAAGATTATGATGAATCGCACTATCAAAATATAGCTGCCGATTATTTTAAAACTGAACATACAAGTATATCCTGTGGTCCAAATGATATTGCCGATAACTTCGGAAATATGGTTTGGCATTCAGAAGCTCCTTTACTGCGTACAGCTCCTATTCCTATGGGATTGTTGGCCAAAAGCGTACGGGACGAGAATATTAAGGTGGTAATTACGGGTGAGGGTGCAGACGAATTGTTAGGTGGTTATAATATTTTTAAGGAAACAAAAATTAGACGGTTTTGGGCGAAGGACCCAACTTCCAAATACCGCCCACTTTTGTTGAAGAAGTTATACCCTTATTTACCGCAAATGAAAAATGCCAACAGCAATGTTCTTAAAATGTTTTTTGGATATAAGCTGTTAGAAACCGGCTCACCTATCTATTCCCACTTGTTAAGATGGCACAATACTTCTAGAATTAATAATTATCTCACGAAAGAATACCGAAACGCCATTGGAGATTACGATCCTATAGTTGCTATTGAGCAAAAGTTTAACAATAAGCTTGAAGGCATAGATTCTTTGGCCAAAGCACAATGGATCGAAATAAACATATTTATGTCTGGTTACCTTTTATCGTCTCAGGGCGACCGAATGGGTATGGCAAACTCCATAGAGGGACGGTATCCGTTTTTGGACCATAGGGTTATAGAGTTTTGTATGAGTCTACATCCTGATTTAAAGCTCAAAGGTTTAAACGAAAAGTATCTTCTAAAAATTTTAATGAAAGACCGGCTGCCTGATGCCATCTTAAATAGATCCAAACAGGCATATAGAGCGCCAATACGCAGTGCATTTGTTCCGGATGAATTGCCTCCATATCTTGAGAAGATGCTCTCAGAAGAAGCAATTACTCAAGCGGGGATATTTAATCCTAACCATGTGAAACAGTTGCTCCAAAAGATGAGGAGCAAAAACCAAGTATCTGAAATTGACAATATGGCCATTACTGCCATTTTATCTGTGCAGATATTGAACGACCTGTTTATAAACAGATCAATTCAGGAGCTAAATGACAATGAACTCGTTAATCTTGATAAAACCGTTATAGATTATTAATCCTAAATAAAACAATTTTATGAAACCATTTTCAAAAGAGATATTGCACATAGAAAACATTGAGGAAGTTTGCGATACGATTGTTAACAAACTAAAAACAGATGTTGCTCAAAAGCTACAAAGAAGGGGAGCTGTAGTAGGAATCAGTGGAGGTATAGATTCATCTGTCTGCATGGCGTTATCTACCAAAGCATTTGGTCCTGAAAAAGTAACCGCAATTATGTTACCAGAGCAAGATTCAAGTGATGACAGTAAAAACCTCGCCTTGAAATTAGCAAATAAGTTCAGTGTCAAGACTATAGAAGAAAACATTACAAAAGCTTTGGATGGATTTGGTTGTTATAGAAGAAGAGATGAAGCCATTGCCAGGGTAATTCATAATTTTGATCCGAAAGTCGACAAGGCCAAAATTGAAATTAAGCAAGATATAAGCCAAAATATTCCGGGAATATTTTCGGTTACTGTTATAAAGCCTAATGGAGAGGTGATTAGCAAATTATTGCCCGTTAAGGAATATCTTCAAATTGTAGCATCAACCAACTTTAAACAACGCAGTAGAATGTCAATGTTGTACTACCATGCTGAAAGATTGCACTATGCAGTTATTGGAACGCCTAACAAACACGAAGTTGAGCAGGGCTTTTTCGTGAAACACGGTGATGGTGGTGCTGATGTCATGCCTATTGGACATCTCTACAAAACACAGGTCTATCAATTAGCAAGATATTTGGGGGTTCCACAAGAAATAATCGACCGAACTCCGACAACGGACACCTATACAGCGGAACAAACGCAGGAGGATTTTTTCTTTCAGATGCCACATAAGGAAATGGACTTAATTTGGTATGGTTGGGAAAATAATTATAAGACTGATGAAGTTGGAAAGGTAATGGGTAAAACAGCTCAAGAAATAGAAAATATTTATAAGAGCTTCGAAAGAAAAAGAAATACTACTGAATATTTGAGAATGAGACCCATATTCTAAAATAATAATTATATCGTTTATGAATGTTTTTGATTATTTATTCGCCACGACTCAACATCTTGAAAAGGATTTTGTGTTGGGCCCAAAAGAAACAATTTCATTTAAAAAACTACATGAAGACAGTTTAAAAATTGCTTCTTATTTAAAAGTAAATGTCGGCCAAAATCAAAATGTTGTTTTGATTAGTCCCAATTCGGTTTTTTTTATCACCGTTTATCTTGGAATACTTAAATCTGGAAATGTTTGTGTTCCTTTAAATTTCTCTATTGAACAGGATAACCTTAATTTTATCATAGAAGCAACAAACTGTAGAAATGTTTTTATGGCAGACACCCTACAATCAAAACAGCAGTTGAGCAATAAAGTAAACCTTATTGATGAAGATCATTTCAACGAAATCATCAATAAGCAGGAATTAGTTCGATTTGACCCGGATATAGATAAAAGCAGTTTAGCAGAGATCGTGTACACCTCTGGTTCAACAGGCCTTCCAAAAGGGGTCATGATCAGTCATCAAAATATAATTGCCAATACGCAATCCATAATAGAATATTTGAGTTTAACCTCCAAGGATATTATGCAGGTCGTTTTGCCCTTTTTTTATTGCTACGGCCTTTCCTTATTGCACACCCATTTAAGAGTTGGAGGCTCAATTGTGCTAAATAACAGTTTTATATTTATAGGATCTGTAATTAATGATTTAAAAAGGTATAGATGTACTGGGTTTGCAGGTGTCCCTAGCCATTATCAAATTTTGCTTAAAAAATCCCAAAGTTTCAAAACAACAGATTTTCCGGATTTAAGATATGTCACCCAGGCCGGGGGTAAATTACATGATGTATTTATCGATGAATTTATCGATACCTTTCCTAAGATAGCCTTTTTTGTGATGTACGGACAAACAGAGGCCACGGCTCGTTTGTCATATTTACCACCACATATGGTCAGTGTAAAGAAAGGTTCAATTGGTAAAGGTATTCCCGGCGTGTCTCTAAGAGTAGTCAATGAAAAAGGAGAAGAGGTGAGTATTGGAGAAGAAGGTGAATTAATGGCAAAAGGGGATAATATTATGATAGGCTACTATAATGAGCCAGAAGAGACTAGTAAAACCATTATAAACGGATGGTTGCATACTGGAGATATTGCCGAATTTGATCAAGATGGCTATTTATACCTCAAGGCCAGAAAAAAGGAAATTATAAAAGTAGGTGGAAAACGAGTAAGTCCTAAAGAGATCGAGGAAGTGATCCTTTCCGTTCCTCAAGTTGTTGATTGTACTGTCACAGGAATCGATGATGACGTATTAGGGGAATCAATTTTAGCGACTATCGTCTTGGACAATCCAAAAGATGAAGCCCAAATGAGGGAGGTGATATTGTCTAAATGTGCCGAAAAACTATCACTTTATAAGATACCGCAAAAAATTGTTTTTGAAAACAGCATTTCCATGAGCCCCACGGGGAAAAAGATTAAGAAATAAAGAAAAAGAATGTCTTTTTCGTTTTCCATAAACCTGAATTCTTAAAATATGTGGATTATACTATTTTGAATGAAACTTAAAATATCGGCACGTAGGCAACAAAAAAGTAGTTATTCTTCTGATAAATAAATTTACAATGGACCAATATTCAGGATTTCTTTGAAGAGTGGAGATTCTGTTTTGAACATTCCTTTTTTAAGAAGGAAGAATTTATTGTCCCCAATTATGTAAAAGATATCATTTAATTCCTAATCTGATTTGTGAAAAACACTTAGTGCAAATCAGAATTGGATTACTGCACAATAAACCATATAGTTTCTTATTTAATTTTTGTAGCGGTACCTTGTTCGACATGCTTTTTTTGATTGCCAGGTTGTATGGCCAAACTATACTCAAAGGTGTAGGAGTCCTCAGAAGTTGTAAGAATTTTCATGTGAATCGCTTTCTCTTCACTCATATTTTTTGGATTGATATGCTTCATGATAAATTCGCAATCATTGATCCATCTTATAGAAGCGGTATCGATCTTGTTCTCATAGTAATCGATGTTGAGATCTTCAGTTCTCACAAATCGGCCTATCTTTTCGACACCATCCGTTGTGTACTTAAATTCAAATGTACCTGTCCTAAAATCTTTGCATTCACGAGCTTTATTGTAGCAGCTTGATAATAAGAGTAAGAAAATAAAAACTAATGGAAATTTCATGTTTTACAAATTTGGAGACAAAATTACTTAAAAGAAAGCTAATTTATATCTAAATATTGTAAAATGACTCATCATATAAAGAAACGCAAAAGAATCAATTTTTTATAAATTCCTTAAAAGTTCCATCTGTATAAAAAATAACAATTTTTTCAATGCTTTTGTCATTTGTTTCTGTAGGGGGAATCAAAGGTCGCTGCGGAATTTTAGGAACGTTGTTTTTTTCTGTAGTGAGTGTTATGGCCTTAGCTGGAAATTCACCTTTGCCGTTTAAAAGCCAATACAGTTCAACTTCGGGATAGGAGGATAAAACTTTAAGGACAAAATCTAAACTAGGCTTGTTTCGACCCGATAGAATATGTGAGATGCTTGAGCGCTGAACACCTATTGTATCGGCGAAAGAAGATGCCGAGTCCGTGTAGTAATCTATCACTTGTTGTAGCCGCATTGCGAAATCATCACTGTTTATCATTGTAAACTCATTTTAAAACCCTGCCCGATTACAAATGTAACAAAAAGCATTTATTAAAGCTAATATTTTCATTTTAGCTTGTAAATATACATAAATCAACAGTTCACATATAGCAATTCAAAAAGCTGATATTGTGATAATTATAGCCAATATATATGATGCTTTGACTTATCAAGGTATTTTGACAATGATTTGCTTTAAACACCATGAATACTTGTTTATCGATGTAAACAATTCTTTGTATTTTTAATGTTTACATTTGTAAATAATCATTTGTTTACATTTGTAGCATAACTTTTTGACATGACAATCGACTACTTAAAGAACGTATATAAGCAAAATCAAGAGGTGTTACTCTTTGGGCGATATATCAACTTTGATCATATTAAAAGCCTGCTTGAAAAGCATAATGCTCATTATGATGTCTCAGTTCTTGGTAGGTCGGTTTTGAATGAAAATATCCATTTTCTAAAAGTCGGATCAGGTGCTAAGAAGGTTTTGATGTGGTCTCAAATGCATGGTAATGAAAGTACAACTACAAAAGCTGTATTTGATCTTTTGAATATCCTGTCCAAATCAAATGACGACAACGTGAGGCGGCTTTTGAGCGAATGTACTATTGGCATCATTCCTATGTTAAACCCTGATGGTTCAAGAGTTTATAGCCGTTTAAATGCAAATCAGGTGGACTTAAACAGAGATGCGCAAAGTTTATCCCAGCCAGAAAGCAGGATTCTCAGGAAGTGTTTTGAGGATTTTAAGCCCGATTTTTGCTTTAATCTTCATGGACAGCGCACTATTTTTAGCGCTGGAGCAACCGACAAGCCAGCGACTATCTCCTTTTTGTCTCCAGCCCAGGATGAGGCTCGCTCAGTGTCTAAAACGCGCCAAAAAGCCATGGGTTTAATCGTGAAAATGAATCAGAATCTCCAAAGCCAAATCCCTGGTCAAGTGGGTATTTATGACGATTCATTTAATATTAATTGTGTTGGGGACACTTTTCAAGCTCTGAACGTACCAACAGTATTGTTTGAAGCTGGCCATTATTATGATGATTACAATAGGGAGATGGTTAGGGAGCTAATATTCCAATCGCTATGGGTTGGGGTTACTGAAATTGCATTTGGGGACGTTGATAAGGTTGATAAAAGTGGCTATTTTGAGATTCCACAAAACGATAAGTTGTTTTATGATATTATCATCCGAAATGCGAAACTGAAAAGAAAGGATTCTCATCAAATTTTAGATGTTGCTGTGCAGTATGAAGAAGTATTTAAACAGGATCGAGTTGTTTTTATTCCCAAAATTGTAAAAATTTCTGATCTGAGCGGTTTTTTTGGCCACAGAGAAATTGATGCTCGTGAACAATTGGTTTTTGTCAAAGACGTTTTGGAATTGAGTGAGGGCATCGCAATCGATTTCGTATTAATAAACAACAAGAAATACCCACTATTTGTGTAAAAAAGTAGCTTTTGGTGTATTATCTTCAATATATTTCTGTTATTTTTGTAAAAAATTTAATAATTTACAACAAATGGGGAAGTTCAAATTAGATGAGATTGATCATCAAATTTTAGATATGTTAATAGATAATACGCGAATTCCATTTACGGATATTGCTAAAAAATTGGTGATTTCGGCTGGAACAGTTCATGTGCGTGTCAAGAAAATGGAGGAAGCTGGTATTATTCAAGGGTCATCCTTGACCTTAGATTATAAAAAGCTAGGCTATTCTTTTATTGCTTATGTTGGAGTTTTCTTAAACAACACCTCTCAAACAAAATTTGTTTTAGAGCGCATTAGTGAAATTCCATTTGTTACGGTGGCTCATATTACAACAGGTAAGTTCAATATTTTTTGTAAGGTAAGAGCTAGAAACACATCGCATGCAAAAGATATTATCTTTATGTTAGATGATATCGAAGGCATTTACAGGACTGAAACTATGATTTCATTAGAGGAAAGTATAAATGATAAGAAGCGCTTAATGCATTCTATTTTTAACGAACTCTAATTGTGTAACGATTTTTTGAAAATTCATACCCTTTGTTGAGCACTCAATGAAGGGTGTTTTTTGTTGAGATCAATTAAGGTTGAGTATATGAACAAAAGCGAAATAAGTTTAGAGGAGTATAATAGTTACTATCAACCATATATTGATAAAGCTGGTACTGGCAATGTGTTTGATGATTTAAGGAGCAATCATGAGACAATAATTTTATTTTTAAAAAGTATACCGGTAGAAAAACTCCATTATCGTTACGCTAAAGGCAAATGGACCATAAAGGAAATTCTTCTTCATTTGATTGATACGGAACGCGTTTTTGCCTATCGGGCAATGTGTATTGCAAGAAGTGACAAAACCGAATTGCCCGGTTTTGATCAAGATGATTTTGTTGCCCACAGTAACGCTGATAAAAGAAGCATGGAAAGCCTCCTGTCTGAATACCAAAGTGTTAGAAAGGCTACAATATCCTTGTTTGAAAGCTTTAATCAAAAAAGTTTGGCACGAATAGGCACCGTCAGTCATAGTCGTCTTTCTGTTAGGGCCATTGCGTTAATAATTTTAGGTCATGAGAGCCATCACCTCCAAATGATCAAGGAGCATTATCTATGATCTGTAATAATCAAAGGCTTTTATAATCAATTCGTTTTCTACCAAACAATCAATTTTTGGCATCCCTATCCTTTGCAAAAGCACAAAGTTGATATTACCATGCTCATTCTTTTTGTCATATTTTAAAAGATCGATGATGGCGTTATGATCTGAAGCTTCAATAGTCACTCTTTTGAAGATTTTAAGAAAGGTTTCCTTTATGGTTTTTAAGTCGTCTTTTGGGAAGCCAAGCAAGTGAGATGAAATATAGGCCTCCATAATCATTCCAATGGCAATGGCCTCTCCATGGAGGAGTTCTTCCTTATCTGTCTGACTTAAAAAATAAGATTCAATGGCATGGCCCAAAGTGTGTCCGAAATTGAGTGTTTTCCGCAGGCCATGTTCATTTGGGTCTTCAGTTACAATGTGGTTTTTTATCTCAACAGATTGATGAATTAAGGCGTCTAAATCATCTAAGGTTAACGTGTTTAGGTTTAAAAATTTGTTCCAATATTCTCTATCATAAATAAGTCCATGCTTAAGCATTTCAGCCAATCCACTCTTTAGGTGATTTTGCGGAAGTGTATCCAGAAAACCGGTATCAACAATGACCATATCACCTGAAGAAATCACCCCCACCTGATTTTTAAGTGGTCCGAGATCAATTCCTGTTTTCCCACCTACAGAGGCATCAACCATAGATAGAAGCGATGTAGGGACGTTGATGTATTTCAAGCCACGCTTGAAAGTGCAGGCGACAAATCCTCCCAAATCAGTTACAACGCCTCCACCGACATTGATGATCAGGCTTTTTCTGTCTGCACCCAATTCTGATAATGCATTCCATACACCTACGCAAGTCTCAATGTTTTTATGAGCTTCACCAGCATCAATTTCAATGATTTCACATGTCAGGTCCGTTTCTAATTTGGATATAAAACGTGGTAAGCAATGCACATGTGTATTGGTATCGACAATAATAAATAATTTTGAGAAATGATTGTTTTTCAGATAGTTGTTTAATTCTTTGTATCCCTTTGCATTAAAGTGAACGGCATAAGAATTGGTCGTAATTGATGTCATTATTTTAATAGCTTTAATAAAGGCTGAAAATAAGCAGTTTTTAATTAATTAATCAGAAATGAATAATTAAATTTGTCTTTATTTTTCTCATAATGGCAATATCTAAAATTTTTGAAAATACAGAAGTCGCTTTTCGTCTTAAAAGTGACTCAGAGCTTGAGCGTGCTTATTTTTTGTTCAAGATGATCTCTCATGAGCCTTTGGTCAGAATAGGTACGGCGGCAACAAATTTCGCTTTGAAAGCCCGTTTGCCGGTAGAAGGTTTGATCAGGTCGACGGTTTTTGACCACTTTTGTGGGGGAGTGAATGAAGAGGATTGCTTACCGGTTATTGACAGGATGTATGCTAAAGGTGTAAGTTCTGTATTGGACTATTCTGTTGAAGGCAAGGAAATCGAGTCCCATTTTGATGCTGCTATGGAGAAAACCTTGAAAATTATCAATTTTGCCGACGAGAAAAAGTCTATGCCCATTGCTGTATTTAAGCCTACTGGATTTGGAAGATTCCACCTATATCAAAAGAAAGGTGAAGGAAAGCCATTTACTCCTAAAGAACAAGAAGAGTGGGAGCGTGTAGTGGCGCGTTTTGATAAGGTATGCAAATTAGCAAAAGAAAAGGATGTGGAAATTCTGATTGATAGCGAACAAAGCTGGATGCAGGATGCTGCTGACGATTTATGCGAAGCCATGATGCGTAAGTATAATACAGGAGTTCCAGTAGTTTACAACACCTTACAGTTGTATCGATGGGACCGATTGGATTATCTTAAATCGCTTCATAAACGTGCTAAGAAAGATGGCTTCACCGTAGGGGCTAAAATTGTGCGAGGAGCTTACATGGAGAAGGAGAGGGAAAGAGCCGAAGAAGAGGGGTATGAATCACCTATTTGTGCCACAAAAGAAGCTACAGATTTAAATTTTGATGAAACATTGGAATATATTCTAAGAAATCTAGATACCATTTCATTGTTTATAGGCACCCATAATGAACAAAGCTGTTATTTGGCGATGCAGTTGATGGCGGATTTGGGAATTGATAAAAGCGACAATAGGGTGTGGTTTGGGCAGCTTTATGGTATGAGTGACCATATCAGCTTCAATCTGGCTGAACATGGCTATAATGTAGCTAAATATGTGCCCTTTGGTCCAGTAAAGGATGTGATGCCCTATTTAATCAGAAGGGCAGAGGAGAATACCTCGGTTGCAGGTCAGACGAGTAGGGAGTTGTCATTAATAAAAACAGAAAGAAAGCGAAGAAAGTTATAGTTATAAACCTATTTTGTCTAAAATGATGAACCCTAATTTGTTTATGCGATAAAGATTTTTGTGAAGAACACTTCCGTTATGGTATTTAAATAGATTGATGAGATAATTAGAGTCCTTTACATAATGATACTTTGTGTTCGTGGAAATAAACGAACCCATTGCAGAACGTTTGATTCTTTTGTAATCATCCGCATTATTTTCAACGAGCTTTTTATCCTTAAACGACACAGTAGATGCTTTATAGCCAGCTTCGATAGATAAATTAACACTTAAATCATTATATCCTCCTCCGGGCCAACATAAGAAGTCAATCTTCTTGTTGAGCTTTTCTTCTAAGAGTGACTTGCTTTCAAAGAGCTCATAGCGATATCTCTTTTCCATCTCCTCGTCCGTCTCGTAAGTTCCTGGAAAAGTAATAAGTTTCTTATTTAACTTTTCAATTAACAAAGACTTGTCTCTCAGTTTCTCATTATTAGAATACAATTCAATAGCGTATTTAACTAAATTTTCATCCGGAAAATAGCGTCTTAATCCTAGTGCTCTTCCAAAATCAAATATGGGATTTCCAAAAGGGACAAATTGTTTTTGATTTTCTGTAGTATAGTAGGGTTTTCTATGAGGTTTATTAATCCAAGCCATCCAGTCGTAGTGTGGCTGACCGGTATAGATGTCTCTAATATTATTGGAATGGAAATAGAAATTATGGCTCATACTGTGTGATTGTATGTCGATGGTATTAGATGAATCCATTTTCTTCAATTCTGACCAATTAAGGAAACCTATCGGCGATAATTCTCCGACATTAATTTTATTATCCCATACATCTTCTAAGTTAAAACGAATATTTTCTGAATTATCAATAAATTCCGGATTCACAAAAATTGTCCCTTTCAATCTATACTTTTTTAGAATTGGGTATGCATAAACCCAATTATCTAAGTAGCCATCATCAAAAGTTAAAACAACTTTTCGAGTAGATTCTTTTGAGGGACTTCCTTGTTCGTTGTACCACTCATCAAGAAAAACTGTTTCATAATTCTCATCTACTAAAAACTTGCAAAAACTTTCAAAATGATCTAAAGACACCGACAACCAATTTCTATACCATTCATTTTTCTCACATCCAACGCTATGAAACATTAATACTGTCATTTAGATTTATTTAAAATTTTGAAAATGGTTTATTTAGGATAAATTTATATTGGAATTTCAGCTGATTTACTTTCTAAATAGGCCTTTCTTCTGTTTTTGTGGGTTATTTCCATACCCATAGCCATATCCTTCACTTCCGGTTTTTACACCGTTTAGTAACAGGGTCATATTGGGTAACCTTTTTTTCTCATATAATGGTCTTGCAACATGTACTAATTGCCTTTTATCAATATTGTTTGCACTTACAACATAAATAAACATATCGGCATATTTGGAAATAAGCAATGTATCGCTAACAAGCCCTACAGCAGATGTATCCACGATTATATAATCATATATTTTATCAAAATATTCAAAAAGTTCACCCACTCTGTCACTCATTAATAGTTCTGATGGATTTGGTGGTAGTGTGCCAGAAGGAATGATGTCAATGAAAGGGTTTTCCTTATTGTGCACAACTATGTCTTGGGGTTTTATGGATTTATCTATAATAAAATCTGATAAGCCTTTTTCAATTTTTTCGGATTTATTCAAATAAGCCATTATTTTTGGTATTCTCACGTCAGCTTCAATTAAAAGAACTGATTTCTCCGAGTATGAGATGGACATGGCAAGATTAGTGCTAGTGTGCGATTTTCCTTCCTGTGCAGTAGTAGAGGTTATAAATAATTTTTTAGAATACCCAGAATTACCGGATAACATAAAATCTATATTAGAACGCAAAATTCTAAAAGCCTCAGCCTTGGGTGAATAGTCAATTTGTTTGACTATTTTATTTTTTTTGCTTGTTTTTGGGATATCACCAATGTACGGAATATCAAGGATTTTAATCAAATCTTCTTTATTGTGGATTTTATTATCCAATAAATTTAATAGATAAATAGAGCCTATCGGCACTGCCAATCCAAATAATATAGCGCCAAGATAAGTTAACATTTTGTTTGGTGATACAGGAAGAAACGATGAATAGCCATGGTCAATAATTTTTGCTTTAGGAGAAAACATACCTAAACTAATTGCGGACTCCTCCCGCTGTTGCAAAAGATAGAGAAATAATGACTCTTTAATACCTTGTTGTCGCTCAATATCCCTAAATTGTCTTTCTCTTGTGGGAGCAGAGTATAATTGTCCACGAATTCTAGCTCCTTCCCTAGATAAACTGTTAAGTGTTAATTCATTCGTTTTTTTTAAGCTCTCAAGCGTATTTTCTAGATTATCTTTTAGAGCATTTATTTGATTATCTAAGTTTATGACCGTAGGGTTTATTTCGCTAGAGTTCTTTAAAATACTCTCTCGTTGTGCGACTAATTCATTATGGGTTCTTGTGACCTGTAAAATAGCTGGATCTTCAATAATATTTGCTGGAAGTAAATCTGAGCTTTTATGTTTTTCCTTAATTTCCTCCTTTAAATAATCAATTAACTGAATCGTATTTGTGGTTGAGTTAATCCTGTCTTCAGTTATTCTTTCGCTTTCTAAATATAAATTTGCTTGAGAACCCAGAGCGGTAAGCTTATTCTTTTTTTGAAGCTGTTCGGCTGTAAAATCTACTTCATTCAACTCCTTTGAAACTACTTGGAGACGATTATTGATAAAATCAGAGGTAATTTCAATAACTGATTCTTTATCTGCAATAACATCATTGTTGTATTCGTTAATTAAATTGTTGAGAATATCAATAGCTCGTTCAGGAATATTGTCTTTCAATTCTAATTTTACAACACTCGAACCAGTTTCTGTTGAAACGGCAATTCTTTTTTGGTAATCATCAACTACTTTTCTTACAGGTACTATAGATACCCTTAGATTGCTACCTATAATAGGTGCATATTTTCCAATATTTGGAACGATTATAACATCTCCAAATCCAGTTTTAATCTTATCACCAAAATTATACGGGTCACCATGAGATTCATCTCTGTCAATTAACGATTTTCCATCATCTTTAAACATTAAGTATTTCGACGGAGAAATAATTTTAATAAAAAGGGTGGTATCTACGTTGTGTATAATAGAATCGTGTGCGAAAAAATTGAGTTTTAAAGGAGGATTGTTATAAATTTCAAGTTCTTTTATCTGACCTTGTGTATAATATTTAATATTCAAATTTAAGTCTTTGACTACATTTTCGATCAACGTTCTTGATTGAATTACTTCAATTTCGTCAAGGATTTTATTTGACCCATTAGCGAACAATCCTTTACCCGTGATGTCTTCTAAACTTGGTAGTTTTTGAGACTGAGTATCATCCTGAATTTTAATTGTTGCGCTAGCGTTGTATTGATAAGTTTCGTATCTCAAATAAGAATAAGCCAAGGAAACCGCAATTACAAGACTTAATGATATTATCAACCAATGGGAGGTAATTAGTTCCAATTGTTGCTTTAATTCGTTATTAGCTGAACTATTTGTCTTTTTCATTTTTTTAACTAAATTATCTTATCAAGAATACGGCTACAATCGTAGTTAAGGTTCCTATCGCAGAAATTAGTACAGCATTATTTTGGTTATAATTTGAGGAGCGTATTCTTGCCTTATTTGGTTCAACTACAATTACATCATTCTGCTGTAAATAATAAAGAGGTGAACTAACTGAATTTACAGATGTCAAATCAATTTTGGCGAATTTTTTCCTACCATCAACTTCACGGATCAATAGTACATTTTTTCGTTCACCAAAAATGGTCAAATCATGAGCCAATCCTAAAGCTTCTGGTAAGGAAATTCGTTCTTTTTGGATTGTAAAAGTGCCCGGGCTTGAAACTTCACCAATTATGGTTACGGTAAAATTAATAAGTCTAATGTTTACAATAGGATCTTTTGCATAGACACTGATTTTTTCTTTTAGAAAAGCGGTAAGTTCGATTCTAGTCATTCCAGCGATATGCAAAGTACCCAAAACAGGAAACTCAATATTCCCATTAAAGTCAACCAAATAAGTCTGCATTCTGGTCGCACCTGTGGCACTAACAAGATCTTCACTTTCAGTTACGAGTGACAAGTTAAAGGGTTTTGCTGCCAAAGGGTCTGCAGCAGTGACATTAATCGTAAGAATGTCATCCGGTTTATAAACTAGTTGTTCGGGTGTTGAATCTATATAACCACCGCTTAAAGGTTCATCTTGAAAATATAAGAGATCTTTACTTGAAGTGCAAGAGGTAACCAATGCTATTGCTATAATTGAAATCGTGACAAGACGTGTTTTCATGTAAATAGTTTTAAAGATTTAGCTTAAAAATAGGACTATTTTTTAATATCTAAAACTTCATACGTCGAGTTATTAGATATATATTCAGGAATTAAAAGTTTTATCGAAGATACTATTTCCAAGGGTTGTGTTAGAGAACTCACAGCAGTTAATTTGTTTATTTGTTTTTCAACACTTTCGATATCCACATATCGCGATTTTGCAATCATTATTTTTTCATGATAGGTTTTTGTGGTGTTTTCTCCATCTGCCAAAAGTTCTTCGTAAATCTTTTCCCCTGGCCTCAAACCAGTGATTTTAATGTCCACATCCTCTGGGTATCTTAAACCAGATAATATGATCATGTTTTTTGCTAGGTTGAAAATTTTAATCGGTTCTCCCATATCGAAAACAAAAATTTCACCTCCATTACCCATGGCTGCAGCCTCTAAAACAAGTTGACAGGCTTCAGGTATAGTCATAAAGTAGCGAGTGATATCCTTATGGGTCACTGTTAGAGGCCCACCTTTTTCAATTTGTTTTTTAAATAATGGAATCACAGATCCATTTGATCCTAAGACATTACCAAATCTAGTGGTAATAAATTTGGTATGTCCTTTTCCTTTAAGACAGGTCACATAAAGCTCGGCGATGCGTTTAGTCGCTCCCATAACATTTGTTGGGTTGACCGCTTTGTCGGTAGAGATCAATACAAATTTATCGACACCATGCTTAACAGCCATATCCGCTACGTTTTTAGTGCCTCCAATATTAACACTAACAGCTTCAAAAGGATTGTTTTCCATTAATGGTACATGTTTATAAGCAGCAGCGTGGAAAATTACTTTTGGCTTATATTCATTAAGTATTTGATCTACTCTGGTTCTATTGCGAATATCGGCAACTATAACCTCTATGTTTTCAAGCCCTTGTTGTCTAAACTCTTGCTGAAGATCATATAATGCCGACTCTGAATTGTCCAAAAGAATTAATTTTTTGTAATTGTATAAACTGACTTTTCGAGAGATTTCACTGCCTATGGATCCAGCAGCGCCTGTTATAAGAATAATCCTATTCTCATACTCTTCTGTTGGATTGATTATAGATATGGGATCTCGTCCAAGTAAGTCTTCAATGTTGACATGTTTAATTTGCCCAATACTCAAATCGCCATCGATCCAACTCTGTACAGGAGGGACGATTTTTACATGAAGTCCCAAATCAAATAAATAACCTGTGATTTGAAGTAACCGTGTTGGATCAATATTCTGAATCGAAACAATGACTTCTTCAACTTTATTTTTTAAAACAAATTCTGGAGTTACTTTGTCTAAACTATAGACAGTTAAAAGATTTATTTTCTTTCCAACTTTACTCTCATTGTCATCAATAAAGCCTATGACAATATAACTGTTTTGAGGATCGTTACTGATGGCTTCGTAAGTTATCATTCCTGAATTACCGGCGCCATATATTAAGACTTTCTTAGTAACGCTAAAATCATTGCTTAAAGCATTATAGAGTGACTTTATAAATAACTTAAAGCCAATAAGCAGCAATATGTTCAGCAATAAATGTATATAAATTATGGAGCCAGGAATATCATATACATCACTATAACCGAATTTTCGACTGAAAAAGGTCGAAATAATCAAAATTGTGGCTAAAATATTGACGCCAATGATTATATTGATAATGTCTTTATACCCTGTAAATCTTACGACCCCCTTATGTGATCTAACAGACAAAAAACTAATCAATGCGGCTATTAGCACAAAGGGAACTTGACGCATCATCAAGTTAAGATCGAATTCAATCTTAAAATTAAACCTAATAAAATATGCGAAAAATAAACTAACAATTACAATAAATAAATCCAATAGCAATACCAACCATTTGGAGGCATACCTATGGGATATTTTATGTAAAAATTTATAAATCATTTATTAAAATATGTGTTAATGGTTGTGACTACTCTATCGAGTTCAGCATCAGTTAAATTTGAACCACTTGGCAGACACAGACCTTTTTCAAATAACTCGTCCGAAACACCATTGAGATATCGTGGCGCGTTTTTAAAGACTGGCTGTTGGTGCATTGGTTTCCATAAGGGCCGGGATTCTATGTTCTCATTTTCTAAAGATAATCTTAAACCTTCTCTAATTGATTTAGATTTCAATAAAATGCAAGACAACCAGCGGTTTGAAAAACAACCTTCAGGCTCTTGTAAAAATACGATATTATCGTTGTTTTTAAAAACACTTACATAAAACTCATGGTTTGAACGCCGCTTTGCCACGTGGCTATCTAATACAGTCATTTGCCCACGACCGATTCCTGCAACAATATTGGACATTCTATAATTGTATCCAATTTGTGAATGCAAATAATGTGGCGCATTGTCTCGTGCCTGTGTAGCCAAGAAAACGGCCTTTTTTTTATTTTTTAAGGTTTTTGAGACTAATGCCCCTCCTCCTGAAGTGGTAATGATTTTATTTCCATTAAAAGATAAAATGGAAAAATCTCCAAACGTTCCACATTTTCGACCGTTATATTCGCTGCCTAAGGATTCTGCGCTATCTTCAATTACTGGAATTTCATATTTTAATGCCACTTGATTTATTTCATCAACTTTATAAGGCATACCGTATAAATGTACGGCAATGATAGCTTTGGGCTTAATACCTTTTGAAACTCTATCCTTGATTGCTATTTCAAGTTGCACAGGGCACATATTCCAAGTCTCTCTTTCACTATCCACAAAGATAGGAGTTGCCCCTTGGTAGACTATAGGATTAGCAGAAGCGGAAAAAGTTTTACTTTGACAAATAACTTCATCACCCTTTTCGACCCCTAACAATATAAGACTTAGATGTAAGGCGGAGGTTCCAGATGCCAACGCGGCTACATGACAATCTTCTTTGAGATAAGTTTGTAAATCAAATTCGAAGCCATTTACGTTTGGTCCAAGTGGCGCTACCCAATTAGAGTCAAATGCTTCTTGTATGTAAGGTAGCTCATTACCACTCATATGTGGTGATGACAGCCAAATTTTCGGTTTCATAAGTAAGAATTGTGAAGTAATATATAATTACCATTCAATGTCATGTCAATATAGGGATCGGGGATACATTCTAAATTATAGTCTAAATATCCGTTAATATCTTCATCACTCCCAATTAAAACGACCAAAAGTAAATATTTACGTTTACCTATAGTCAATTTCTGAAAGGTTCTCTACTAATATCTTTTTTAACTACCAATAACTCATGATATAATAGAATTGACTTTAAGGTAAATAAAATTAATGCATGGTTTTGGATTTGATCTTCAATATTTTTTAATCTGAATTGTGATTTTATGGTGATTTTGTGAAATATTTTATTTTAACTACATTATATTTATCGTCTCTAATTTGTTTTGCAATAAATTAATTCCCTAAATTACAATAATGAATATCTTAATAACTTCAGCAGGACGCAGAGTTTCTCTTGTGAAATCATTTCAAAAAGAATTAAAAAACATTGACAGTAAAGGTAAAGTTTATACGACAGATTCGTGCCCATTATTATCAGCTGCTTGCCAAATTTCGGATATGTTTTTTAAAGCTCCAAGAATTGATGCCTCTGACTATATAGAAAGCCTAATAGAACTTTGTAGAACTCATAATATTAGCTTAATCGTTCCAACCATAGATACCGAATTGCTCGATCTTGCAAAAAATAAACTAAGATTTGAGGAACAAGGCGTTAAGGTTGTTATTTCTTCAGTTGAATTTGTCTCTAAATGTAGGGATAAAAGACTGATCCATAAATTTTTTGTAGATCATAATGTGAATGTAGCCGAAGAATATTCCAAACATAATTTCAGCTTACCACTATTTATAAAACCAAGGGATGGAAGTAGGAGTGTAGATACTTTTCTGATTCGTTCTAAAGATGATTTAACTGAATATCATTTTAACAATAAAAAGCTAATGTTCTTAGAATACTTGGATCATGAAGAATATGATGAATTTACATGTGATTTGTATTATTGTAAAAATCATAAGTTAAAATGTGCGGTACCTCGCAAAAGGATTGAGGTTAGAGACGGAGAAGTTTATAAAGCATTGACTATGAATAATGCATTGGTTCCTTATATAAAAAACAATTTAGATTATATTGAGGGTGCTATAGGGTGTCTCACGGCCCAGTTTTTCTTGCACAAAAAAGATGACACAAAGATTTACGGGATTGAAATTAATCCTCGATTTGGTGGAGGATATCCCTTGTCTTATTTGTCAGGAGCCAATTTCACGAAATGGATTATTGAGGAATATTTATTAGAAAAGGAGATTGGAGAAAAATTCGAAGTTTGGGAAAATAATTTGTTAATGATTCGTTATGATGATGAAATCTTAGTTCATGGATATAAAGATTGATTTTAATACCGTTGTTGTTTTTGACTTAGACGACACATTATATAACGAATTAGATTATTTGAAATCAGCATATCAATCAATTGCTTTGTCTTTGGAACCGAATAATTGGAAAGTGTTATATTCAAAGATGTTTTCTTTATACAGATGCAGATTCAATGTTTTTGAATTTGTTGCGAATTCTTATAATAAAGAAGTTGAAGATTTAGTTGATATGTACCGAAACCACGATCCAGACATTCGGTTGTTTGAGGGTGTATTGGATGTCTTTGATGCTATAAAATCAAAGAATGGTAAGATTGGAATAATTACCGATGGTAGATCAAAGACCCAAAGAGCAAAAATTGATAGTTTAGGAATATTGGAATATATAGATAGTATTATTATTTCTGAAGAAATTGGATCAGACAAGCCGTGTATAACCAATTATAAAGCTATCGAAAACTCGATATCTGGCAAAATTTACTATTATGTAGCTGATAATTTAAAAAAAGACTTTATCGCTCCAAATAGTTTAGGCTGGTACAGTGTAGCCTTAATTGATAATGGTAAGAACATACATTATGATTCTCATAAATACTTGGATGATCGTTGCTTACCCAACGAATTAATCATTGATTTCAGAGATATAAAAATTATTTGATTTTTAAAGAAGTCTTAAATTTTTGAAATATCTCTCTATTTCCGGTAAATTAAATACAAGAATTATCTTAGTTGTAAAGCATAAAATAAATTAGAATAAATATTCATAGGGTATAGTGTAATTCAACTACTAATACGCCTTCTAGACCTATTAATAATTATTTTCCAGTTTATTTTTTAATATTTGTTCTAATTAACTCCTTAAAATTTATTAATGGCAACAATTTAAAGCCGCTGATACCTATTTGTTAATTTGTAAAATTAAAACATGCCACATTCCTCAATTCCATGAAACATTATTTTGAATAGATTTCAAATAATGTTTTTTACTCCTGCAATTTATTCTGAGATTTACACACTTCGCTAAAAATCTACTATATTAAAAAATGGGAATTTTTTATTTAAATAATTTAAAAAATAGGATTCGATTGCTTCTTCGCAACCCTTTAATGAAAAGTATGGTTACAGTCGCAGTAATCACGTTTATTATTAAAGCAATTGCGTTTTATAAAGAAACAATTATTGCAGGGAGTTTTGGATTATCTGAAATATTGGATACATTTCTTGTGGCGGTCCTTGTCCCTACATTTATTCAGAGCGTTTTCTTAAACTCTCTTAAGCACTTGTTTATTCCAAATTATATCGCTGAAATTAAAAGTGGCCATGACAGATCTGGTTTTCAGGCAATTGTTTTCTTAATGACATTAGGGATTTCTCTATTATCTATTCTGTTAGCTTTTTTAACTACAGACTTATTTTTACAATTTATCTTTCCTAATCATACGGAAATCTATTATCAATTAGTAAAAGATCAGCTCTATATAATTTTACCTTGTTTGGTTTTTTGGGGTTTTTCAACGGTCTTAACTGGTTTATTGGAAGTAGAGAATAAATTTTTGATTTCGACCATATCCGAAATATTCCCTTTAATTACAATGATTGTTTTTCTTCTTTATTTAAAGGATGATATAGGTAATCTTGTTCTAGCATACGGAACATTAGCTGGAAGTGTTTTGGGCTTTATTTTTCTTCTTTTTTTTACCATTAAAGGTAATAATCTATTAATTAGTCGACCTGTTTTGAACAACAACTCAAAACTAATGTTAAGACAGTTACCTCCTAAAATCACCTCTAGTTTTCTCTCTGCAATGAATAAATTTATTGATCAATTTTTTGCTGGACAGCTAGTTGTGGGTTCAATCGCCGCTTTGAATTACGGGAATAGAGTTCCAGCGTTTGGAGTAACTATAGTAATCATGGCCCTCGGTAGTGTTCTGCTTCCTCATTTTTCTCGACTCGTAAATGAGGATTTAAAATCTGCATACAAACAGTTATTTTATATTTTAAAATTAGTTCTTGGCATTGGAATTGTTTTTGTTGTCATAGCCATTTTTATGTCAGATTTTATAATTGAATTGTGGCTTGAAAGAGATGAGTTTACCCACGCGGATACATTAAAGGTTTCTGCGATACAGCAAATAATGCTGGCAAATGTGCCATTTTATCTATGCACACTTATAATTGTCAAGTTTTTAACTAGTATTAATGAAAATAAATTTATGGCGTGGATATCGTTAATTAACCTTACCGTAAATATCATTTTAAATTTTATATTGATAGAATATTACGGAGTTTATGGCCTTGCTTTAAGCACAACATTGGTTTTAACCATAAGTAGCTGTTTTTATTTCGGATATACTTATAAATTATATAGAAAGTTAAACTTATAAAATAATTTTTCAATTAGAGTAGTTCGTTTAATTTCAGGTGTAAAATCAGCTTATAGGTCAATATATACAATGTTTAACTTTTTATAGCGCTAATTCTTAGAAGGTAGGACCCTTATAGTTGCATTATAAACTATAAGTTAGCATACATATTATAAGGAAATTAGTTGTAGTAAACAATATTTAAAAAATGAAAATAGATTTTATAATATCAAATTTGGGTGGCGGTGGCGCCGAGCGTGTACTTGCTCTAATGGTCAATAGTTTGGCGAAAAACAAGTCGAATAAAATATCAGTAATAACGCTTTTTCAAGATAAAGAAGAGTATATACTTGACCCATCCATAAATAGGGTAAAATTAAAACAAACCAGTTTCATTCCCAGTCATACACTCAGAAGTATTGTTAATTTAAGTAGATACTACAAAACCAAATCCAATAGACCAGATGTTATTGTTTCTTTTGTAACATTAACAAATCTAATCACAATAATTGTAGCCAAGTTATTTTCGATTAAAATTATTGCACAAGAACATAATTCTCATTTAAGATATATGAAAGGTCGTAAGAGAATTACAGATTTCACAAAGAAGTATCTATATAAAAGAGCAGATGTTATTACAGTATTAACGTCTTTTGACGTTGAATTTTATAGTAATCATGGTGCAAATGTATACGTCATGCCTAATCCCTGTAGCTTTAAATCGATTCGTGAAAACACTCATATAAGAGAAAAGACCATTCTGGCGGTCGGTCATTTAAATCGCTATCACCACAAAGGATTTGATAATTTAATTAAGTTAATAGCTCCCTTATTAAAAAAACACACTCAATGGCATCTAAAGATTGCCGGTGCAGGAGATGAAGGCTTAAAATATCTTAAGCAATTAGCTACAGAGCATAAAATAGTCGATAAAATTATATTCACAGGTTTTATCGATGATATATCTAAAATAATGTACGAATCATCTATATTTATATTACCCTCTAGATTTGAAGGTTTGCCAATGGTATTGCTCGAGGCTATGTCGCAGGGCATGGCCTGTATTTCTTATGACTGTAAGACAGGTCCTTCAGATATTATTGAAAATGAAAAAAACGGGTTACTAATTGAAGATCAAAATTTAGCTAAAATGCAAAAAGGCTTAAGTGATTTAATCATAAATGAAGAGCTAAGGATTAGGCTCTCCAACGAAGGTATTAAATCTCTTGATAAATATGATATTTCTGCTATTACTAAACGTTATGAGGATTTATTTGATGAAGTAATTAAATGATAATGAACAAGCTTATAATTTACATATGTTTTTATTGGCCATTGATTAATAGTTGTCTAAATATTCAGAATTTTATAGCCAAATTTATTTCACAAAATATTGCTCAACTGATAGCATATTCAAATGTACTGCTTATAATTTTAGGAATATTTTTGATTAAAAGGAATGCAGGAGTTTTGTCACGAATGAATCGGCTATGGCTTATCTTTTATATTATATACTATTGCTTTGGTTTATTAGCGGCTGGTGTTAGTGGTTTTAAATCTCCAATTTTAGCAACTTTGATACCAGTAATATATTTTATAGGATTTAATTTCCTATTGAGTGATAGGACGCAATGTAGGATGTTTTTTAAGGTTCTAACAATTTCATTTGTACTTTCTGCACTATTGACACTCATCTTATTCAGGCTCAACTTTACTTTTAATGTAGGTGGAATTTACGAATATGACCTTGATCGCGCGAGTGGAGTATATGGCGATGCCAATAATGCAGCCCTAGCTAGTATTATTGCTTATGTGTTATTCGATAAATTTTACAACCCGTCGAAATTGCTCTTTAAAGGATTCAAAGCAATGATGTTGCTTCTGATCTTCTACAGTCTGTTTGTTACATTTTCTACAACAGGCTTGTTTGTATTTACAATCGTCTTTTTCTTAACTAATTACAAATTTTTTACTGGACTTCGACTTGCACTTTTTGGAGTAAGTATAGTGCTTTTATATGTTGGAATATTTTCTCTCAAGTCTCAAACGAAAGATTTAGATTTAACAAAAACTCAAATCGCAAAGGTTGACAATATCATTAATGTTTTAACTTTTAATTTACAGGATGTTGATAACTCTGGCAGAGATAGTTTATTTGAGCACATTCTATATTATCTTTATAAAAATCCGATATTAGGAAATGGTGTGGATTTTTCGGCTGCTAAGAGAGGCCATAATACCTACATTGGAGTTTGGGTTGATGCAGGAATTTTGGCATTTGTGTTTTTTCTTGGCATTTTGTTCTATTATTACTTAAAATCGTTTAGTTTAGATAAACCTATTCGTTTTTTTTCGTTGTCAATTTTAATAGTTCTTTCTATTTTTATGATTAGTCTCCAAACTGTATTAAACCAACCTTACTTGATTGTTTTATTTCCATTTATCGGCTATATTATTGATTATAATGATTCAGGGCAGAACGATTTTAATTTTTTTTAATAAGCGTAAATTAAGTTTAATAGCATTACTTAAATTATGAATAAGATACTAATTACAAAACCAAATATAACTTAGTCCTTCGGTTTTAATTGTTTTAAGAAAATAAAGCTTAGGTTGCATTTCTCTTAAAACCAAGAGGAAAATAAAATGGCTTACTAAAAAAAGAACTAGAGATATTAATATAATTTTGTATGGTAAGTTTCCATATAAAACAGCTAATCGACCGTTAGAACCATTAATTAGAAATTAATCTCAGCTAAAAAAGTATGATACTTAATAAAAACGATTACTTGAAATATTTAGAACAAGACGCGATAGCTTTAAAAATTGACAATAAGGGACTATTTAATAATTTTAAAAATCTATTCTTTCCAGATCTGATTTGGAAATTTCAAAAGCTCCTAAGAAAAGTAGAATATTATCAAAACTGCAAGAACAAGGGCCTTTACAAAATTTATTACTTCTATTTAAAATATAAATTTAGAAACCGTTCTTTAAAAATGGGTTTTTCTATACCTCCAAATGTTTTTGGACCAGGATTAGCCATTGCTCATTATGGCACTATTGTCATAAATAGCAATACTAAAGTTGGTGCAAATTGTAGAATACACGTTTGCGTTAATATAGGAGCAACTGGTGGTCAAGAAGAAGCACCTCAATTAGGCGACAATGTTTACATCGCTCCAGGGGCAAAAATTTTTGGGAACATTACTATTCCAAGTAACACGGCTATTGGAGCAAATGCAGTTGTCAATAAATCTTTCAATGAAGAAAATACTGTTATTGCAGGTATCCCAGCTAAAGTAATTGGTGAGGTTGATATAACGAAATTCATAAAACACATATAAAAATTTTGCTAAATAGAATTATAAACTAACCATGAGTAATTTAAGAAAATCAATCTCTGACTTCTATCGAAAATCTGATTTTGGATACACTATTACACGACCCTTTTATAAACTATATGTATTAGGTCTAAAAATTGTTCCTGATAGGATTATCATAAAAAGAAGCTTTAAAAAGCACATGGGATATGCTTTAAATTTAGATAATCCTATAACGTTAAACGAAAAAATTAATTGGCTCAAACTTTACGATAGAAAAGATTTACATGCAATAGTAGCTGATAAATATAAGGTAAGAGCTTATGTTGAAGAAAAGGTAGGTGCTCAATACTTAATACCTTTACTCTATCACACTAAGGACTTTCGCGATATAAGACCGGAGAACCTTCCAGATTCCAACTATATTATTAAAACAAATCATGATAGTTCAGGTGGCGTTATTGTGAGAGAAGGATCTTCCATAGAATGGAATTCAGTTAGAAAACGTTTTAAGCGCCTGTTAAAAGAAAATCACTATTACAGCACCATAGAATGGCAATATAAAAATATTGAACCCCGATTAATTGTTGAAGAATTATTAACATATGAGGATGGTAAGATTCCGGATGACTATAAATTGCATTGTTTTAATGGGAAATTAGCTTTTATAATGATTGATTTTGATCGTCATACGGATAAACGCACAAGAAACTTGTATGATCGAGATTGGAATCTTATTCCTTGCAATTGGGGAAGGCCCTATGGAAAGGACCTTGAGAGACCTAAAAATCTTGAGGAAATGATAATGGTAGCAGAAAAATTAGCCCAAGATTTTATATATATTAGAGTCGATTTATATTTAGTAAAAGGATCAATATTCTTTGGTGAATTGACATTTCATCACGCTTCAGGCTTTCAAAAATTCATTCAAAAAGAATGCGATTATAAATTTGGTGAACTTTTAAAAATAAAAGAATTACAATGAAAAATAAAGTATTTTTTATAATACCAACTTTATTTGCCGGAGGTGCAGAACGTGTAATTTCTTTTGTTGCCGAAAATCTTAATAAGGAAAAGTTTGATGTTAAACTTTATGTGATTGGTTTTGAAAAAGATAGCAAATATGATATCAAGGACCTACCTGTGTACTATCTAAATAAAAGCAGGGTACTCCACGCCTTTATGCCTCTAGTTAAAATTTTAATACAAGAGAGGCCTCAAATAGTGGTGAGTTCCATTTCCCATTTAAATACAATGATGGGTTTAATATCGATATTTTTTCATCGAATAAAATTTGTAGGTCGCCATTCAACCATAAATAAAGTAGCAAAAAAATTTAGGCCAGATAAAAAAAAATCATTGCTTAGTCAATTTGTTGATCTTTACAGTTATGGAACAAAAAAATTAGATTATATAATTTGTCAGTCGACAGATATGAAAACTGATTTTTTAGAAAACTATAATTACAAAACGGACAATATCTGGATAATCCATAACCCAATTACACAAATGGGAGTTCAAAAGACTCTTGTTAGTAATAATGTTAATGGCGTCAAAAGGTTTATTACTATTGGGAGGCTGAGGAAAATAAAGGGACATTTAAGATTATTAGATATTCTAAGTAATTTACAAACGCCCTTTGAATACACCATAATTGGCGATGGTGACTATAAAGATGAGATATTCAATAAAATTGAAGAACTGAAACTTAAAGATCAGATTAACTATATTCAGCATACCAATAATGTTTATGAACATTTAGTTAAGCACGACATGTTCTTGCAAGGTTCCTATTCTGAAGGCTTTCCAAACACATTGCTGGAAAGTTGTACTGTTGGCACACCAGTGATCGCCTTTAACGTGCCGGGAGGAACAAAAGAAATAGTGGAGGACGGTGTCAATGGTTTTTTAGTTAATTCTGAAGAAGAGTTCTTGGAAAAACTTAATGAAACTAAGGAATGGGATCCAAAGACAGTAGCCAAATCTGTTTATAACAAGTTTGGTAAAGAAAAAATACTTAATGAATATGAACAGTTTTTCACCCAAATTTTAAGAAAATAGAAGTCGAAAAACTAAAAACTAAATATTCAAAACACTCGGAATGTCACTGAGAGGCACTGGCCAAGAGTAAGTGATTTGTTTATTGTTTAATGAACTAAGAAAAGGTAGTAATGAAAGTTTGACATGTTTTATAAGGTCGTTCGTTTTTATAAATCATAAGAAGTTGATATAATTGACTTCTCAAGATAAGTATTTTAAAACCCACTTTTGTCTAATTTTATCATTCTTGTTACTTTTCTATATAGAATAATCAAGAACCTCGGGACCCGCCTGACCGGCACGGACGGGCAAGTCTGCCAGGTATGAATTTTAGATCGAGGAAAGCCTCGGGGAATTAAATCCCAATGGTGGGAATGAATAAGAAAGAATTTTTAGAAAAACATGGTAAAGCTTACTTTTTTAAAATTAAAAAACAGAAGGTGGCTTCGATCATGAAAGAACTTAGAAAAGAAAAAAATGATAGAGCCATACGAAACATTGTCTTTCGGCATTTTAAATTAAATTAAATTGAGTAAATCAAAACAAAACTTAAGTATTCTAAGTATAAACCTTGGGAGTGGAGGTGCACAAAAAGTAATTAGTCTTCTTCTAAAAGACTTAATAAAGGATTATAATGTGACATTAGTACTCTTCCATAATACGATTCATTTCCCTATACCTCCAGAAGTTAATGTCGTTTTCCTGTCAGAAAAGGATTCGGAGCGACCGTTCTATTTAAAGGTTATCGACAGTATAAGATTCATCTTTAAATACAATCGCATTTTAAAAAGTGAAAAAATAAATATTTCAATTTCGTTTTTGGCATTTCCAAACCTTATAAATGGTATTATTTCGAGTTTTAATAAATCATTGAAAACAATTATAAGTGAGCGTGGATTCCCATCAGATAATGTAACTAGCAAGCTATCACTCTACATTTCCAAAATATTCTATCCCATATTCTATAATCGGTGTGATAAGCTGTTTTCAAATTCAATACATATCAATAACGATTTAAAGGATAATTTTGGAATTAAGATACCAATGGAAGTTATTTACAATCCCATTGAGATACCAGAAAAAACAATAATACCAACAGCGTTGTACAAAGAAAATCAACCGTTAGAAATTATTACAGCTGGCACTCTAAATACCCGAAAAAATCAAATAATGATCATAAAAGCTTTAAAAGAAATTGAAAACAATGACAAACTTGTTATTTTGGGAGATGGACATTTAAAGGTATTTTTAACCAATGAGATAAGTAAGCTTCAACTTGAAAAGCAGGTATTTCTTAAAGGTGAGGTGAAAAATGTTAATGAATATCTTTTGGAAAGTGATTGCTTCGTTTTGTCATCTTTTACTGAAGGCTTCCCTAACGCTCTTTTGGAGGCCATGGCTATTGGTCTTCCCTGTATTTCTACAAATTGTTTGTCTGGTCCATTAGAATTATTAAATGAAAATAGCAATGTAAACATTGAGAGCGGGGATTTTTTTATAGGGAAATTTGGTTTATTGGTAAACAATAATGATCATGTTGGATTGAGTAAGGCACTTGATTATTATAGAGGTAATCCTGACATAAGAGTAAAATTTAGTGCTCTAAGCTTAGAAAGAGCAAAAGACTATCACTTAGATAGTATTTACAAAAAATTCAATCAATTTTTAATTAATTAAAGTATAGATGTGCGGAATTAATGGAATAATCAATAACAGTAATAAAGAAAAAGGTTTTCTGAAAAGTGAATTGACCAAGATGAATGAGCTCATTTTCCATCGTGGTCCTGATGATGATGGTTTTTATTTTGATTCTTCCGAGTCAGCTTCTGTAGCTATGGCAATGCGTCGCTTATCTATTATAGATTTAAACACTGGAAACCAACCGATATACACCAATGACAAAAACATGGCAATTGTCTTTAATGGTGAAATATATAACTATAGAATTTTAAGACAACAACTCGAAAATGCAGGTGCTACCTTTAAAACTGCAAGTGATACTGAAGTCATCTTAAAGTTGTATGAACACAAGGGGGTTGCGGCATTTAAAGAGCTCGATGGTATGTTTGCATTTAGTATTCACGACAAAACGAAGAATAAAGTAATTATTGCAAGAGACTTTTTTGGCGAGAAACCATTGTACTATACTAAGACAAAAACAGATTTTATTTACGGGTCAGAGTTGAAATCAGTAATAAATTATCTGCCTAATAAGCCCGACATCTGCAGTGAAGGATTAAACCTTTATTTTAGACTAACTTATATACCTGCACCATACTCAATTTATCAAGATATTCTAAAATTACCACCCAATCATTTTATCGATTTCGACCTCTCTTCATACAATTTTACGATTCATGAAATTGAGAAACAAAAACCGATTGTAAAACAAAATATCTCATTTAATGATGCAAAAAAAGAGGTTTACAATGAGGTCATAAAAAGTGTTGAAAGTAGATCTATTGCAGATGTATCCTTAGGTACGTTTTTGTCTGGAGGTGTTGATTCTTCAGTCGTTACACATTGCTTAGCCGAAATTTCGAACGAGAAGATTGAAACCTTTTCTATTGGTTTTGAAAAGAAATCTTTCGACGAAACAGATAAGTCTCAGATTGTTGCAAAACTTGTCAATAGTAACCATCATGAATTTATTGTTAAGGAAGAAGATTTTAAAAATGGAATCGATGAAATTCTATTAAATTTTGATGAACCTTTTGCAGATTCTTCTGCTCTTCCAACTTATTTGGTGTCAAAACATGCCAGCAATTATGTTAAAGTGGCCTTGACTGGAGATGGTGGAGATGAAATGTTTGGAGGTTACAATAAATACTATATGGGTAAACTTAACAACAAATACACTTCTATAGTGCCAAAAAGCATTCACAATCAAATTGTTAAGTTGTCTTCTCAATTGTTAAATACCAAGGACGATAATAGAGGAAAACGTTTTAAACTGAATCGGTTATTAAAAGCTTTTAATTACGATGGTAACCAATATTGGAATATCATATCTTTAGCCTTTACTGACGAAGAAAAATCAAAATTATTAAAAACCAATAGCTTAATTGAAGATACTTTCTCAGAACTGAAAACAAGATATAAACAACATAATCCTAAAAATCTTACCGATTTTAGAATGGTTGACAAAAACGTAAGTCTTGAGGGTGACATGCTTGTTAAAGTAGATAGAACAAGCATGTTAAGTTCTTTAGAATGTAGAGCACCATTTTTAAACAAAGCCATTTGGAATTTAACCAACTCTCTGCCAGAAAATTATTTATTAAAAGGCTGGAACAAGAAATACATACTGAAAGAAGCTTTTGCAGATAAATTTGCACCTGGTTTTTTAGATAAATCCAAACAAGGTTTTGGTGTACCTGTTGGAGACTGGCTGAGAGGCAGTTTGAAGGATGAACTTGAATCTTACATTGAGCCAAAGTTGATAGAATCTCAAGGGGTTTTTAATTCTAATTTTATTATTGAACTGGTTAAAAATCATATTTCGGGTAAAGAAGATAATAGTTTGCGGGTTTGGAGTTTTTATGTCTTTCAAAAATGGTATTTAAATACCTATTCTATCCTTTAAGATTTTATAATGAAGAAAAAAATCATTAGAATAACTACTGTGCCCATATCATTGGCTGTACTCCTGAAAGGTCAACTTAAATATATGAGTAATCATTATGAAGTCATTGGTGTTTCAAGTTTTGGTAGGGAAATTGCTTTAGTAGAAGATCAGGAAAATATTGAAACCCATGTCATAGAAATGACACGTCAGATTTCTCCATTAAAAGATTTAATATCAGCATATAAGTTGTTTAAATTTATAAAAAAAGAAAAGCCGTTCATCGTTCACACACATACGCCAAAAGCTGGAACACTAGGTATGTTGGCTGCTCGTTTGGCCGGAGTTTCTAATAGATTACACACAGTAGCTGGCATGCCTTTATTAGAAGCTACTGGTGCTAAGCGCCAACTGTTAAATATAGTAGAAAAGGTAACTTACGCTAATGCAACTTTGGTTTTACCAAATTCATATGGTTTGAAAAAGATCATAAAAGATCTTAATTTCACCACAGAGAAGAGATTGAGGATTATTGGTAACGGTAGCTCTAATGGCATTGATACGGACTATTTTAATAAATCCAACATCAACCTAAGCCAACGATATAACCTGATGCAACAGCTATCCATTGTTCAGGAGGATTTTGTTTTTGTATATGTGGGAAGATTAGTTGCAGATAAAGGAATCAATGAATTAGTAAGTGCTTTCAACTCTATTTCTAAGACCTATAATAAAATTAAGCTTTTATTGGTTGGGCCATTAGAAACCGAGCTTGATCCACTTAATAATCAAACAATCTTGATAATAGAATCAAACAAAAATATTATCACAGTAGGATGGCAATCAGATGTAAGGCCGTACCTTGCTATTTCAAACGCACTAGTGTTTCCTAGTTATCGCGAAGGTTTTCCTAATGTTGTCATGCAAGCTTGTGCCATGGAATTGGCATGTATTGTCACTGACATCAATGGTTGTAACGAAATAATAACAAATAATAAAAATGGACTTGTAATTCAGCCAAAATCCATAGAAGCACTACAATACGCCATGCAGTTTTTTATTGATAATCCTGTTAAGACAAGCGAATTTGCTTCAGTTGCTCGACCAAACATTTTAGAAAATTATAAAAGAGAGGTTATTTGGAATGAATTATTGAACCTATACAAATCATTAGAAACCTAATTATGTATTCTACTATCTTTAAACGCTTAATTGATTTTGTAGCTGCCTTGGTTGGCCTAATATTTATTTCCCCATTATTTTTGGTGTTAATCACATTATTAAGCATCTCTAATAATGGCAAGCCATTTTTCTACCAACTAAGAGCTGGAAAAAACGGCAGGCTTTTTACAATTATTAAGTTAAAAACCATGAATGACAAAAAGGATGCGAATGGTGAGCTATTGCCCGCTTTAGAAAGAGTTACTAAAATAGGAAATATTTGTAGAAAGTATTCGTTAGATGAAATTCCCCAATTGTTAAACATTTTAAAAGGCGACATGAGCTTAATTGGGCCTCGACCCCTATTGCCTGAGTATTTGGAACTTTACAATGAAGAACAAAGCAGAAGACATGAAGTTATGCCAGGTATAACAGGGTGGGCTCAAATAAATGGTCGCAATGCTATTACTTGGGAACAAAAGTTTGAATATGATGTTTATTACGTGAATAATCAATCTTTTTTGCTAGATGTAAAAATCTTATGGCTGACCTTTTACAAGGTCATTAAAAGAAGTGATATCAACAGTTCAGAAACCGTTGATATGCCAATGTTTACAGGGACAAAAAGCAAAAATGAATAATCATTTGATTTGGAATGCCTGTTTTTTTGGTGAGATTCCTTACGCCCACTCGAAGAAGATATCTATAATTCTAAAAATGGGCAACATGGCATAATACACAATGACTTACCTATTTCATAGGATTTATATGAAATATAAAAAAGATAAACAAACTTAAAGCGAAAAGACAAGCACTTATACATGAAATCAGACTATAAATTAATAATTTCATGGTATATGCTACTTAAAGATGCGAATGCAACTAATTAATTTTCTAAATTATAGTTTTTAATGAAGAATGGGAAATTTGTAATATCACTAGACTTCGAAATGCATTGGGGTTTTTTTGACATTAAAACCCTTGATGAATGCAGATCACAGCTATCAAATATTAGTATGGTAATTGATAAATTGTTGCAATTATCACAACAATACAATACTAGTATAACCTTTGCTACTGTCGGCAAGATGTTTGCCAAAGACAAAAGTGAGGTTTTGAAATACATTCCGGATCGAATGCCAGATTATAGAAACAGCAAACTTAACGCATATAATTTATTGAATAATATAGCTGCAATCGATCAAGAGTTTTATTTCGCTCAAGATTTAATAAAAAAGATTAAAGCAGATACGTTACATGAGATTGGCACGCATACCTTCTGTCACTACTATTGCTATGAAAGCGGACAGAATATAGAAGATTTTAAGGAAGATCTTACCTCAGCTATTGCAATAGCCAACAACTTAGACATTACTATTAAAAGCATTGTTTTTCCCAGAAACCAAGTACAGAAATATTATTTACAAGCATGCGAAGATTTAGGAATAGAAACCTATAGAGGTAACTGCTGGTTTAATTTCAGTAATGATGCCCGAAAACTTAAACTAAAAGAATACGGTCTCCTAGCTATACGAGTGTTAGATACTTATTTTAATATTTCAGGTTCTAATAGCTTCAAGTTAGATGATTATAATAGTAAAAATTCTAAATTAATAAATATACCTGCTAGCCGATTTCTTAGACCTTACCATTCTCAATTAAAGTTTATGGAAGGATTAAAGGTGAATAGAATTAAAAAAGGAATGACTCAAGCTGCCAAACGAAATGAGGTATATCATCTATGGTGGCATCCACACAACTTTGCAAATAATATTGAAGAAAACTTTAAGAATTTTTCAGATATACTTCAGCACTATGCCGCATTAAATACTAAGTATAACTTTGAGAGTATTACAATGCAAAGATTAGGTGAAGATTATAGAAGTTCATAGGGATTCTCAATAATTTAGATGTCTTTTTATTAACATGTGCATATACTCAATTTTAATATGATTAACCTTCTGAGCTTCTAACTTTGGCCGAAAGTCTTTCGAATGAGTATTCCATTTTTCTAAACTTGAATAGCCAATTTTATATTTCTTTATTTTTAATTGACTTAGTTTGAAATTTTAATAAAAATAGTACTCCCTTGTGGATTCATGCTTTTTGTTGAAGCTTTGGAATTGGTTTGACGTGTGATTTTTGAATCACACTTATTTATAAAATACTTGTAATTGCCTTTTTATAGCTAATTTCGGATATCTTTTGATTAAATAAAAAAGCATCAATTTTTAGTTCATTCCCTTAATTTCCTTATATAAAATTTGTTTTCTTAAATTCTTCATGTAAAATAGTTCCAAAAGCTACTATAAGATCTTCTTTGTTGATTTTAATAATTTCAGTGTAGTAGTTTTCTCTTTATTGTTAAAGTTTAGTAATAAACATCCGATATCAAGTTTGACACGTAATTAGAACAGGATATTATGCATTTGGTCGGATTTTTTTAAATTTTTAAGATTAAATAAATAATTAAAAAATTAACAAATCTTTGTTTTATATCAATATATTCTTACAATGTCAGGCGACTTGTCGAATAAATGTGATTTTAAACGCATAACTATAAATAAATTTTTTAGATTAGTCACGAAACCATAAATGAGCAGGCCCTTAGTCACTCAGAACTATTTTACACTTTATGAAAAACATGAATAAACCTACTACAAACCTCTTCAGTATTGCCGTATTTTTTATAATTTTATTTTCTTGTCAGTTTTTGTTAGCTCAACAATTGGCATTTCCTTCTGCTAAAGGTGCTGGTGCATACGTAACAGGTGGGAGGGGTCACGAAGTTTATCACGTGACAAACTTAAATGATGGTGGTGTCGGCTCACTTAGAGATGCTTTATCTAAAAACAATAGAACCATAGTATTTGATATAAGTGGTGTAATTAAGCTTACGAGCTCTTTAAGTGTTGTTAATCGATCAAATATAACTATTGCGGGACAAACAGCCCCTGAGGGTGGAATTACCATCGACGGCGAACGAGTATATTTTGAGAACGTCCAAAATATAATTGTTAGACATATTCGGTTTAAAGGTGGTATTAAATCAACAGCTTATGCAGGTGGTCCAACAAATAGTTTTCAATCTAAGTCTGGTGCATTGAACCAAATATATGACCACTGTACTTTCGCTTTTGGATTTTTTCAGGGCGGATCATGGTATGAAACTAATGGAACTGCCCAGATTAATAATCTTACAGTTCAAAGATGTTTATTTGCTGAAAATGATAGAGGGGCATTATCTGGTTCGGAATCAGGATCTAATGTTCGAGTTGGGAATTATTCCTTTATTTCTAATGCTTTTTATAATGTGTCACATAGAACGCCAAATGCAGGAGGCGATGGAGGAAGAATCGACATAATTAATAATGTAGTATGGTTTATTGCTAATAGATTTACCCAATTGGATGGGAGTGTTAAATTAAATCATTTAGGTAACTATTATAATTATAATAACACCCCTGCAAGTGACCATAGAATGCATATGTTTGAAACTGAAAGAGGCTTGCCTGAGATATATACTAATGGGAATAAATATGTATCTGCGAATATAGGTACTCCATTGACAAGTAGTTTAGCTCAAATTAATGAAAATAACACACTAGCCTTTAAATATTTTGTTGGAAGTAACTATGGAAAACAATTACCGGCTAATCATTTTGTAAATAAACAACATATTTTAAACGGAGAGCCTTTTAAAGTGCTATCCGGTGACGAAGCTCTTATTGACGTTTCTAATAATGTTGGTTGCAATGCAAGACTTAATGCAGATGGAAGCGTAAGTAGTAATTTAGACGTGTTAGATGCTCAATGGTTAAACAATATTAAAAACGGGGTATATACTAAAAGCAGATTACCTCAAAGTCAATGGATTATTCCTCACATACCTTCGGTAAGCAGAGATGGAAATTTTTATAAAAGCAACCCGCACATCCCAGAAATATGGTTTAAAGCCAACGTACCAGATGGCCAAGACCACAACGACATTGCCCCAAGCGGTTATACCTGGTTGGAAGAGTATTTAAATCAGGTGGATCGACCAAAAAATGAGGTTGCCGTTCAAGGCGTTCAAGTAACACCAAGCACAGCTGAATTGGCCGTAGCGGAAACAATTCAATTATCAGCAAGCTTTACACCTTCAAATGCTAGTAATAAAAATGGTACATGGACCTCAAGTGATGCAAGTATAGCTACAGTAAGTTCCAATGGACTCGTAACTGCAGTTTCAGTAGGTGAAGCAACCATAACCTTCAAAAGTGCTGATGGGGGATTCACAGATACAGCTCTCATAAAGGTTTTTCCGGAAGCGCTCCAAGCGAGCGCAGGTATTGACCAACAGATTTGTAAAGGCGAAAGCGCCACACTCACAGCAAGTGGAGGTACAAATTATGTTTGGAATACAGGTGAAACTACAAAAAGTATTGATGTAACCCCAGAGGCTACAACAACATACACGGTGACAGTTTCCGATGACTTCGGTCAATCAGATGAAGCTAGTGTTACGGTTACGGTTAATGATATTCCTACTGCAAATGCAGGAGATGATCAAACCATCTGCAATGGTGAAACAACTACCCTTACGGCCACTGGAGGTACCTCATACCTATGGAGTACAGGGCAAACAACAGCTTCAATAGAAGTTAGTCCGACAACAGATACTGTTTATAGCGTTGAAGTGAGTACAAACGGGTGTTCTAGTACAGATGATGTTAGTGTTTTTGTAAAAGACGCTCCTGTCCTTTCAATCACTGGAAATTTGACTATTGTTGAAGGTAAGACAACGACACTTACGGTCAGTGGAAGCGACAACTACCTATGGAATACTGGCGGGAGTTCTGAATCTATTACTGTGAGTCCAGAAGTTACAACCACATATTCAGTCAGCTCTAATGGTCCACATGGCTGCTCTAGTAATGCCTCTGTAACTGTAACCGTAGTTAAACAAGTTATAGCCAATGCCGGCCAAGATGTAGATATCTGTGCGGGCTCTAGTACAACCTTAACTGCTACAGGTGGTGATACATATCTATGGAGTACAGGGGCTACATCCGAAAGTATTGAGGTAAATCCAAATGCAACCACCACTTATTCAGTGACTGTATATGATAGTACCAAAACGAGTTCTGACACAGATGAAGTCGTTGTTACAGTTAATCCTCTCCCAATTGTGGATGCAGGAAGCGGCAGTACCATTGACTCTGGTGAAAGTGTTACATTAACCGCCACAGGTGCCACTTCCTATATATGGAGTACTGGTGCCTCGACAGCAAGTATTACTGTGTCTCCCAATGCAACCAGGACTTATACTGTTACTGGAACAAGTAATGGCTGCGAAGCTACGGATACAGTAAAAGTAACCGTAAGAAATACTGTAGAAGTTATAGCTGATGCAGGTGCAGATCAAAGCATTTGTGCTGGTTCAAGTGCAACCTTAACGGCTACTGGAGGCTCTACCTATTTATGGAATACAGGAGCTACCACGGCAAGCATTACAATAAGTCCGAGTTCAACCACCACTTATTCCGTGACGGCTTTTGATAGTTCAGGTAAATTTTCAGATACGGACGAGGTCAAAGTAACAGTCAACGCACTCCCAGCTGTTGATGCTGGAAGCAATATCACGATCAATTCAGGAGAAAGTGCTACGTTGACCGCTACAGGTGCTACTAGTTATAAGTGGAGTACTGGTGCTACGAGTGCGAGTATTACTGTGAGTCCTACAACGACCAGAACTTATACTGTAACTGGAACGAGAAATGGTTGTGAAGTTACAGATACTGTGAGGGTTACCGTTTTGAATCCTGTGCAGGTTATTGCCAATGCCGGAGCAGACCAAAGCATTTGTGCTGGTTCAAGTGTAACCTTAACGGCTACTGGAGGTTCTACCTATTTATGGAGTACCGGAGCTACTACGGCAAGCATTACGATAAGTCCGAGTACGACTACCACATATTCAGTTACAGCTTTTGATAGTACTGGTAAATATTCAGATACGGATGAGGTCAAAGTAACCGTCAACCCAGTGCCGACCGTTTCTGCAGGCAAAAATATCACGATTACTTCGGGAGAAAGTACCACCTTAACCGCATCGGGAGCAACTACTTATAAGTGGAGCACGGGTGCCACTAGTGCGAGTATTACCGTGAGCCCCACGGCGACTAGAACTTACACCGTAACAGGAACAAAAAACGGATGTGAGGCTACAGCCACAGTAAAGGTTACAGTTGAGAATCCTCAAGTAGTAGTGGCTCGAGCCGGAGGAAATAAAGATATTTGTCAAGGTACGCCAGTTACATTGACAGCTTCAGGTGGAGATCGCTATTTATGGAGTACAGGAGAAAAGACCGCAAGTATAACGGTGAATCCTAAAACAACGACCAAGTATTCTGTTACAGCATATATTGGTGAGGCCTCCGGAACGGATGAAGCTGTCGTGACTGTTAGTCCTAAGCCCAATGTTACTATCATTAATGGTTCCGAAGCTGCGATTCTTAAAGGTGAGTTTATTACCTTATCAGCACAAGGAGCTAATCGCTACAAGTGGAGTAATGGTGCAACACAACCGAATATTGCGGTTCGTCCAACGAAAACTCAAACTTATGATGTCGTTGGATATATTAATGATTGTTCTTCTGAAAAATCAATTAAAGTCAATGTTTTTGAGAAAATAGTTGCTGATGCTGGTGAAGATGTCGCTATTTGCCTTAACGAAAGCACGGTATTGACCGCAAGAGGTCCAGCCAATAGTGAATATTTGTGGAGCACTGGGGAAACTACTAAAAGTATTACGGTTAATCCAGATAAGGACACTGAATACTCAGTGATGGTGTACCATGCTTTAGATTCTGATACAGACAATGTTATGGTAAGTGTTCGTAATTGTGAAACTTCTCAGATTGTGGATGATAATGCAACAATAGAAGATGATACTGCCTTAGAGTTTCTGATTCATCCAAATCCGACTTATGGCGATGTCCATATAAAAATATCAGGACTGTCTAACGTCTCTAGCATCCACCTATATGACCTTTCGGGTAAATCACTATATAACGAAGAAATTAATACAAATGATCAACAGAGTTATAATAAAACACTCAACTTAGCGAATTTTGCTTCTGGCATTTATTTATTGCAATTGGTCGATAATCTAAGAGTGATCACTAAAAAGATAGTATTGAGATAAATCAGTTTAAAAAAACTTTGAAGATTCACTGAGCCATGGAAATTTTTCGTGGCTCAGTTATTTTTTATAGGGGACGATAGATTCTATAGTTGCTAAGGAATCACAATTTTTAACTTGCAATTTGAATTTTTGTTTTTTATAGCTGTTTTCTATAATATACGTCTTGCAAGTTTCATTTTTGGTGTCGCTTTCCGAAAAGTTGACATTACCATGTTTGATCATATCAGAAACAACGAGAGTGTCCATTTCAAATGAACGCATCGCAAATAAGGCATCTTCCGAATATGATTTTTGTTTTAGTGAGATGTTTTTTGTCGTCCTTGCGTTGGGACCATAGGCACACGAAGTTTTCTTTCCGCTTAAAAAAAAGAACAGAATAATTAAACCTATGGAAAAGCCGCCTAAATAATAGCCGACACGATGGATAAATTTCATTATTAAAAAATTAAAAGATTGACGTCACTGTATTTTAAGTCAAACCAATTGGCAACCAATTTGCTTGTTAATATACCGTGGTAAAAGTACAATCCATTTTTTAAACCCCGATCAAAACGAAGTGCATTTTCAATTCCGCCATCTTCTCCAATTTTCAAAAGATAGGGTGTAAACATATTACTTATTGATACAGAGGCTGTTCGGGAATATCGTGCAGGAATATTTGGAACACAATAATGAACAATTCCGTTATATTCAAAGGTTGGTTTATCATGGGTAGTGACCTCACTGGTTTCAAAACAACCTCCCATGTCAATACTTACATCAATTATAACGGCTCCAGTTTTCATACAGTCTACCATAGCTTCAGTAACTACAACGGGAGCTCTGTTGGTACCCCTTACCGCCCCAATGGCCACATCACAACGTTTCAAGGCCTTGATCAGGTTTTTAGGTTGGAGCGTAGATGTGTAGAGCGTCCGACCTAAATGGGATTGGACCGATCTTAATTTGGTAATGGAATTATCAAAAATCTTAACATTTGCACCCATGCCAATGGCAGAACGGGCAGCAAATTCTCCCACTGTTCCGGCGCCAATAATAACAACTTCGGTTGGTGGTACGCCGCTGATATTTCCAAACATCAATCCATTGCCACCATTAATGTTCGACAACAATTCGGCTGCAATAAGAATGGAGGCTGTTCCTGCAATTTCGCTCAATGACCGAACTGCTGGGTAAGAGCCGTCGTCGTCTTTTATAAATTCGAATGCCAAAGCCGTTATGCGCTTGGTGGCCAAAGTTTCAAAATATTTTTTGCTTTGTGTTTTTAATTGCAGCGCTGAGATCAATAAGGTCTGAGGGTTGATGAGTTTAATTTCATCTAAAGAAGGCGGTTCAACCTTCAATATGATAGGGCAGGAGTACACTTTGGCGGTATCCTTGGTTATTTCGGCACCCGCCTCGCTATAGGTTCTGTCTTTAAAGTTGGCACCATCGCCAGCTCCAGCTTCAATCATGACCCGATGGCCGTTGGAAACTAAGGCAGATACAGCGTCAGGAGTTAAGCAGACACGCTTCTCCTGAAAATAGGTTTCTTTGGGAATACCAATAAAAAGATTTCCCTTTTTTTTGAAAATTTCCAGAGTTTCTTCCTGAGGAAGCAATTGTTCCCGGGTAAAAGGAGAAATGGATTTGCTCATTTGACTTTGAAATAAGCACTGAAATTACAAATAATTTTTCGATTTGAAATACCTAATTAAAATTAATCGAAATTGGATATTATCGATGTTTGGAGGAATTTCGCTGCTCTGAATAAATGTTTCATAGGCCTAAAGAGGTTTGCGGAAAAATAATAAATGGGCATAGAAAACCTATGAGTCCGTTTGAATGTGAATTGTAGCTGCTGATACTAATTCTGTCCACACTTTAGAATGGAAATATAATTTCCGTTGAATACCTCGTTGGCATGTCTTGAAGCTTTTGATAAAGTTGATGATGACAAAGAAATTATGTCATTAAACAAACTTTTTGATAGCCATTAAGGCACCTAAATGCAAAGCTTCGTGGTAATTATTAAAAATAATGGCGTCTTCGACAGAGTCCATATTCAACCCGAGCAGTGTTTTGCGAGGTGCAAATGAGTTAAATACTTGATTTGAATAATCGGTTTTAGTTTTCTCGAATAATGAAATCAAAAGCTCTTTGAGTTCATCGACTTCGGCCTGATTAGTTTTTCCAGTCGGAAACGTTCCTGGTTTATATGAATTCACTAAACTATCTGATATATATCCCGATAAGTTGGAAGAGTTGTATAGTAAGGCTTGTTGGACCACTATCACATGCCCAATATTCCAAATGAGATTGTTGTTAAAACCTTTAGGTATTTTATTCAACTGATCTAAGGAATAATGTTCAAAATATTCCAATAAAAGTGCTCTGTTGATTTCCCATAAATTGAATTCTGTTTTCATTTTTTATTTTTTTTGATAATAATCAATTTGATGTGCAAATATTATTCTCACCAATAGGTCTTAATTCTCCTCAAACCTGTCTCTATTTAAAAGAAAATCTCTTATTTATGCCTCGTGGTCTTGTTCGCAGTTTTGACCTGAATTGCCTCAAGACCTTTAATCACAGGTTCTTTTAGCATCCAAATTGTTTTCTTGGTAATAATAAGTGGTATGTTTTTCCTTTTTTTATAGATAATGGTCAAGCCGAAAATGAGTATGATGGTTATAATTCTAAAGATATTGGCGTAGACATCACCTAATGCGTTATCACTAACTGAAAACAACATCCAAGATACATTCATAAAGAAGTGTACACCTATTGCGGTCCATAAATTAAAATTCCATTCTACATAGACCCAAGCAAATATCACTGCTCCTAAAAAAGTAGTTAAAAAGATTCCGATAAGGGTTTCTATTTCTTGACTTTGATAGGAATGAATTGCTGCAAATAGGATGGCACCTGAAATAACCGACCAAAAAAAACCTAATCGTGAGTATTTAAATGCAAGACCAAATAAAAAACCTCTGAAATAAAGCTCTTCAAAAAAGGCAGCTGCAATACCCGACACCAAAAATTCATTAAGTGATAGATCATGGTTAAATGAAAATAAAAAAGCAAAACCGATGAACATTGGAGCTGTACATATCAATGAAAATATGACTCCTTTTACAATTGAAGCATTTAAGCCTAGTTTTTCAAAGAAACTTTGAGTTGTATCTATAATTAGCGCTCCAATAAATAAGGGTAATCCAAATATTAAATAACTAATGATATGACTGATTCCAAAATTATGAATGTTCTCATTTAATAGATCTCTTAAAAACTTAAAATATAAATCATCAACTATGAAGTAGATGGTAAAACCTATAAAGATTATTAAAAGTGGTTTTGCTTTCATGTTTACTAATGGTTCACTTTACAATTAATTTTTTCATGGAAATCGATCCTAAGTCATCCTCTATCTCCACATAATAATTTCCGGTAGGTAACTGTGAGATGTTAATTTCCGAAGATGTATTCTTTACATACAAGACATTTTGACCTAACGAGTTATAGATAGTTGTGTTGACAATGTTATGATCAAAATTTGAATGAATCACAAAACTTGAGGACGCCGGATTAGGTATCAATTTGACTTCTTTGGATACTAAATCATGATTGTCAACACCAAGTGTTGTAAACGAATTACTTATTGAGTAGCCTCGATTTGAAAAACCATGATAGGCCAAAATGTAATTGGCCGATTGACTTCTTGAATACGCAAAATCAATGGTGTTGTTTTGAAAATTGAATATATAATCATTAGAGTCTCCTGTATTAAAAGGACGAGTGGCGATAATTGTCCGTATTCCTGAGGACACAGTATTGGAGGTTAAACTCCAATTATTTATTGAATCATCTGTTGGTCGGGTTCCTACGCCATTATGAACAGCATCAACCAAGGTATTTCCATTAAAATAAACAATATCCTCGCCATTTTTCATGCCGTCTCCAAAACTAAAGTTTCCAAATTGTAAAGCGTACCATCTATCAGAAGGGCCTGAAAAAGTTAAGGTAACAGTTTGATTGTTGTTGTTTAAATCGATTTTGGCAGTCATTCCTGATAGTAAATTGACAATTCCAGTGGATTTCACTTGAGCGGTCAATGAATTAATATTCAAAAAAGTGCTAAGGAAAACAAGTAATAGTGGTCTCATAATTTTAATTTTTTAAAAGGTTAATGATGTCTTGGTTTTCTGTGGATAGTGCATACTCAAATGTGGTTTTCCCAGATTGGTCCACTAAATGGAGGTCAGCATTATATCGAATAAGTAATTTGATAAATGGAATATTTCTGAACATAATAGCGTACATCAAAGGACTGACCCCATTGTCATCAGTAATATTAACGTCAGCCCTGTAGTCTAGTAAGGTGTTTATCATGTTTGAATGGTTTTTTACCACGGCGGCTGCCAATGCGGTACCATTAGCGCTTTTGTGATTTATTTTGTTCGTGAGCGGAAGTATATAATCGACTATAGATTTTTGACCGTAATAGGCAGCAATGATAAGTAAGGTGTGATTATTGGAGTCTATACTGTTAGCCAAATCCGGATTGGCCGCTATTTGGTTTTTGACACTTTGTAAATCACCATTCCTGACAGCATCAAAGATATCAGTTTTGTTTTGGTACTGAGCAAAGGCTATGATTGGAAACAGTATAAAGATCAATATTTTCATGGTTTTAAGCTGTGATTAAAGGAGACATGTATTTCTTTTGCAATTTTATTCATCACCAATTTTGGAATTTCAATATTGAAATCTTCCGGAGTTATTATAAATTCTCCATTTAGATATATCGTTTCATCAACCATCTTCACAGTGCATTGTATCTCTATGGATTTTGTGACACCTCTAATGGTCAATTCACCTGCCAAAACGTAGTTCATGTTAGTATTTGAAAGATCATTTCTATTGAAATCTATTAATTTGCCTTTGAACGTAGCCTTTGGATAAATGGAACTTTCCATATAATTCTCATTAAAATGCTCTTGCATTAAACCCACTTTAAACTGAAATCCGTTAATAAACACCAATGATGCAATTGATCCTGTTGAAGTGTCTAAAATGGTGGACACTGTATTAGAATTTGCTTTTACTTCCTCAAAACTTTTGACGGATGCCTCGAACTCAATATGACCATTTCGTGTTTTATAATGTTGGGAATAACCAGAGTAGCAATTGAGACTGACTACTATTAATATCAAAAAATATCGTTCCTTCATAATGCTTAAAATTCTAACAATCCATCCTCAACCCATTGGAGTACAATATCGATCTGGTTTTGTGCCATTCTTCCAGTTTGGGGCATTGCACCCGGTTCGCCATTTTGTCTCTGTATACGATCTAATAAATCAGTGGTCAGTACAGCCTCTTTAACAAGCGTATAATTTGTTAAGGGCCTAAACGCAGAGATTCCTCCAGGAGCATGACAACTGATACAATTCCTTTGAATAAGATCTTTTACATGAGAATTATAGGTAACAAACTCATCAGGAGTGAAATCATCTTCTAATTCAGAAAATGTATTGGATCCACAACTGACGAGCAGGCTACCCACAAAAACAACAAAAAAAATTCTCTTCTTCATAATATTTTAAAACACGCGATATAAATTAAAACCAAAATAAACATCGCCTTTTCCCCAGTCACCAACAGCATTTGTTAGGTAGTTGCTTTCAGACACACCTTGAGAATTTGTGAAAAGCAACTGAAAAACATGTCCTCCGGTTTCTATGTCCAATCCCAAAGACAATGGATTGTTATAAAAGGAGGGAAGATTACTGTACATATATTCAGCATTTAATGACAAGCGTTTACTTAATTTTAAACGTCCGCCTCCGCCAACTGAAAACTGTTTTTGATGTTCAATTTCTGGGTTGTAAACATTTTTATATAAATAAGAGCCAATAACTTCTACCGTTAGAGAGTGAGATATTGCCCGAGAAATTAATAGTTGAGATACGTAACTTAACCGGTTTTCAAAGGAGAGATTTGGGTAGGCATCCCTATCCAGCTGACTGTTGACTTGAATGGTGTGATATCCTACAAGGGTAACCGGTGCCTCATCATTTTGGTTCACCAACCTGTATTTTAATGAGCCTTCATAAATTTTATTTAATGTATGCCTTGAAAGTCCTAAGGATAACCAATTCTCAATGCCATAGATAAAGCCTATTTTGGTGGTGGCATTATCCAATCCGAAGAATGTGTCGATACCATCTTTCAAAGATCCAAACCGATGGGAAACCACAAAATAAAAATCACCTGAATTTGGCATTTTAGTGGATTGAAGATTAACCATTTGTAAGCCCTTAAAAGAATATACCATCTCACCTGTAATTGAATCGTTACCAAGCATATCCAATAGATCATCTTGAGCATGTAGCTGACTTTCAAACAGACTAACAATTAATATTAAAATGAGTCTAGTAAGCATTCACTTAATTTTAAATTATCAAATAACTCATCATAACCTATGTACTTCCCTTTGATCTTTATTAATTGATTTGGAGCTACATGGGCATATGACTTAGTGGTAATACAAACAATTTTATCATCCAAAACAATAATTGAATCCTGAATAGAAGTAATAATTCCTGTCAGACCTATAACCTCATTCATATGCAGTTTGTCAAACTGAGTTTGATTTTGAATAAATTCATTGTAAAAATTTTTAGCACTGGTTTTATAACTAATGCTTTTATTATTCATGAGCTTGGGCGGCATCGTGACTACTTTATATAGAGTGAATACTATAAAAACTGACATGATTACGGTCAAAAAAACTTTTTTTCTTATTGAGATGCTCATGTTGTATGGGTTAGATGTTTGATCATTATGTTGAAATCCAATTCTTTTTAAAAGGCGTCTTTTGGACGCCTTTCGCTACTAATCAACAAGGGAACATTTGACAACAACTTAATTTTTGGGCTTATTCAAAGTAGGAGCAGACAATTTAGCCAAACTAAAAGCAGCTATGGCCATTACCAAGTCTCTTACGGCAATATCTAAATATGATCCACTAACAATTAAGGTCAGAGCAATTAAAACTAACCAGGCCATTACGATATAGGCCCCAATCATAGGGCGTATTATAACCAAAATCCCTGCTATTATTTCTATGACTCCAACGATTATCATAAATGTCGAAACTTCAAAAGGAATCATGTCTGCCATATTTGGAGACACATAATGAGTCCAATCAGTCAGTACATTTGTGAACTTGTCAATCCCTGCAATTATTGGAACAAAACCAAAGGTGTAATGCAATAATTTTTTGACGGTTAAAGTATTTGTATCCATTATTATGATTTTCTGTTCTATACTTTTGATGCAGAAACAAAGTTTGGGTTACAAAATCAATAAAATTTATAAGGATGTAGTCGATGAACTATGGGTAACACTCTGATTATCAGAAATGATTTTCCGTAAGCAACGTAATGTTCAAATCAATTGGATAAACACCTTTGACAATGGCTTCAAATTTAAAGAAGAGGATAAGTTAAATGGTTGGATGTGGAATTCATTGAAGTTTCTACCAGTCCCAATAGATTCTTTAAATACAAGAAACAACAGAGGAAAAACAATTATTTTATAAAAATGTTATTATTTTGAATTGATTATTGATTTGAATAATTTTTATAAATATGATCCATAACATTGGCTACAATAGTATCACACTTTGAATTTCCAAACTCAAAAATACTTGAGTAATCCGTTAAATTTAAAATTGAGCTCCTTAGCATGAACCGCGCCCTATGCAAACGCACTTTAACGTTAGTTTTGCTTAACTTCAAACATTTGGATATTTCTGAAATATCCAAGCCTTCTATTTCTCTCAGCATATAGACTATCTTGTACTTTTCAGGCAATGTATCTATTGCTTTCTCCATGAAGCAAGAAGATTCTTTATATATAGTATGTCGTTCAGGATTCATAGTGTTTTGATCTGCAATCTGTAAAAAATTATCATCTTGTTGCAATGAAATGGTCGTATGCTTTGGAACTTTCCGCTTTCGTTGTAGGGCTTCATTTATTCCAATCCTAATCAACCAGGTAGAAAATTTGGATTCATTTTTAAACTGGTGTAATTTTTCGAAAGCTTTAATATAAGTGTCTTGCATGGTGTCTTCCACATCCTTTTCTACTAATAAGTAACTTCTAATTGTCCTATATAATAGTTCATTATAACGTCTCATTAAAATTTCGAATAATTGAATTTCACCTTCAAGTATTTTTTCAATTATCGCCGCCTCAGTCAATTGCTTTTCTGGTGTTGTTTTGTTATACATAACGATTGCTGTTTGTCTTTAGATGCGAATTCATGGGTCTGGTTACAAAATTTGTAACCTTTTTTTAAGATGCTCATCTAAACTAAAGGGCCATGAGTTAAAGGCGATGGCATTTTGTTGACTGCTCAACTTTTAATAATTCTGAGTTTTGAACTATTTATCTAAAATGCGCCACGAAGCTTAATGTAAATTTTAAACTAATTAAATCAACAAATTGATTATGGGAATTAATGGAAATAGAGTTCTTGAATCCACTATGTATTCAAGTAGAAAAATACAAATAGATGATATTGAGGATCATGAAAAACTAGAATCTATACAATATCATTTTACCAAAATAATGGAGGCACTCGGTCTGGATCTTGATGATGCAAGTTTAAAGAAAACCCCAGAACGAGTTGCAAAAATGTATGTCAATGAGGTGTTTAGAGGATTGAATGAGAATAATTTTCCGAAAATATCATTTTTTGAAAACACCAACAACTATAAGGACATGTTGATGGTTGACAATATTAGTATGTATTCTTATTGTGAGCATCACTTTGTACCCTTTTTCGGAAAGGTTGCCGTGGCATATATACCCAATGATAGAGTTATTGGTCTGTCAAAAATCAACCGAATTGTTCAATTCATTGCCAGTAAACCACAAATCCAAGAAAAGCTCACGGTTGAAATTGGTCAAAAATTATCGGAGCTTTTGAAAACTGACGATATAGCCGTTTTTATAGAAGCTACGCATTTATGTGTGGCCTCTCGTGGCGTAAGAGATGAGAAAAGTGTGACTAAAACAAATTTCTTTAGTGGAAAGTTCCTTAAGAACAAAATGAAATCCAGATTTATCAATGCCCTGGGAAAATAATATCTAAAATTATTTGTAACCCAAGTACAAGATATGCATCAAAACAATAAACAATTTTTAAAACATATATATTATGAAAACAAAAGCTAGATACAAATTGACAGTAATTTGTGCATTAGTAATGGCCACATCGGGTTTGATGATGGCTCAAGACGCCCCAAAACTAACAGATCCTGAAATAGCATCTGTAGCTGTGGTGGCAAATCAAATTGACATCGATTATGGAAAAGTGGCGATAAAGCGTTCTAAAAATAAAGAGGTGACTGACTTTGCGAACCGAATGATTGAGGATCATAGTGCAGTCATTGATCAGGCAGTAGCTTTGGTTACAAAGTTAGGCGTGACCCCTAAAGATAATGCGGTGAGCCAATCCTTAATGAGCCAATCTAAAGAAACCCTTAAAAAACTGAACTCAGTCAGTAAAAAGGATTTTGACAAGACTTATATCGATAATGAAGTAGCATATCATGAAGCGGTCATTGGTGCTGTTAAAAATGTATTGATTCCTCAAGCGCAAAATTCAGAACTCAAAGATTTGCTCGAAGCAGTACTCCCGGCTTTAGAAGCACATCTTGGACATGCTAAAATGGCTCAAAGTAAAATTTCAAAATAATGCAAACACATAAGTCTTTAGTTTCTAAGTATTTATTTATTGTAGCGGTGCTAATTTGTGCTTTTGTGCTAATGATGGGGTTTAAGAGCTCGGAAGACACTTATAAGCCCACTCGGCATACAGTAACTATTTTTAAAATGAAATTTAATCCAGAACATCTAGTGGTCAATAAAGGTGATACTGTGGTGTGGATCAATAAAGATTTCTATCAACATGATGTGACTGAAATGACTAGTAAAAAATGGACTTCAAAACCTTTTAATCAAGGCGAATCTTGGTCAAAAGTGATCACCGGGGATATCAAATATTACTGTGATCTACACAAAGTGATGAAAGGTACAATTACGGTAGCTAAGTAGTCGATGTAGTATTTATTAGAGTGGGGTTGTCTATTTTTTCAGTTTATGAAACTGGATTAATTTTTCGCCTCTAAACTTAAAAAATCTTATTCCGATTCAAATTCAACATTAGGAAAAGGTTATTAATTCACTAACAAAAAACGAAAAATCATGAAAAATTATTTTAAAATTTCTACGGTGATATTCGCCGTAATGGCTATGCTTAGCCTTTTTAGTTGCAATGATGATGATACCGGAACGATCATACCAATTCCACCAGGAGAAGGTAGTTTGGACCTGCCTCCTCTGGATCCACAGTTAGTCCAAGAGGGAAAAGACATATTTAGATATGATACTTTTGGTGATGAGACGTTTTGGACAGATGTATTGCAGATGAACCAAGTTATAGAATCCGCAGTCAGTCCAGCAACGGCTTTGGCTGTGGGCTTAAAGGTCGATGCTTCTGCTTTACCGGCTGAAGTTGTTGCAGCCATTCAAAATGGGGACGTTGATTTGGAGGATCCTCAAACCACGTTGGTGTTGCTGCAACTGAATGCTGTTGTTGGGGTACAAGGTCAGGTAAGTGAAAAACCGGATGGTTCTTTGACCTTGGATAGAATGGGTATAACTTGCGCTTTATGTCATTCAACAGTTGATGATTCTTTTGCTCCAGGCATAGGAAATCGCTTGGATGGTTGGGCCAATAGAGATTTGGATCCAGGTTTTATCATCTCTTTATCGCCAGCCTTAGATCAAGCAACAAAAGATGTTTACGCATCTTGGGCCCCAGGGATATATGATCCAAGATTCAACAATGACGGCTTGAATAATCCTGTTGTTATTCCCCCTGCTTATGGACTATACGGACTTCCTAAAGCAATTTTTACTGGGGATGGAGATATCGAACATGAACCTGCCGGACCAGTGGCTTATTGGAATAGATATGTTGCAGTGACCCAAATGCATGGACATGGATATTTTGAAGACCCACGTCTTAATTTGGTGGTTGACCACAGAGAAGGTGATGATTTAGTCACCGACAAACTTCCTGCATTACAAGCCTATCAGTTTTCTCTTGATGCACCAACGCCTCCAGAAGGTTCTTTCGATGCCGCTGCGGCAATCAGAGGAAAAGCACTTTTTTCAGGAAAAGCACAGTGTGCAACATGCCATTCCGGACCCTTATTTACTGATGTCATTGATGGTGGTAAATTACATCCTCAAAGTGCATCGGTAGCAGTAGATAAAGATTATGTCAAACGATCAGCTACCAAAAAATGGAGAGTTTCACCATTAAAAGGAATTTGGCAACACCCTCCTTATTTTCACGATGGGTCCGCAGCGACGTTGGCAGATGTGGTATCAAGATATAATGAGGTAAACAAACTTAAATTAAGTGATACAGAAAAGTCTGATCTTACTGAATATCTGAAATCAATATAAGTAGTGTAAAAGTATTTTAACCTTACCGTTTGGAGAGCTTGCTGTTTTTTATACATCTCTTTAGGGAGGCAGTTCCTAAAGGAACCATGCCCTAAGGAGATGTTTTATTTAAATATTTTTCAATTTTCAGGTAAAAGAACGAGGTTATAAGTAACTAAAACTATTAGCCTAATATTTCTCTCTCTCAACTCACCACTCATCACTGCTAACTACACACATACAAGATTGATATATAAAAATCAAGCTAACAAATGTCACGTCTAAAAAAAACTCTCTTCTCCACCCGTACCATGACGGTGCTTTTGCTATTATATGCTATTTCCATGGCCGTAGCGACCTTTGTAGAAAATGATTATGACACGGCTACGGCAAAAACGCTCATCTACAACGCGACCTGGTTTGAAATTCTCATGCTTTGGCTCATTCTCTTATTTGCTGCTAATATTAGAACTTACCGACTCACAAGAAGGGAGAAATGGCCGATACTAATTTTTCATTTGGCCTTTATTTTTATGTTTATTGGAGGTGCCATCACGCGCTATATTAGTTTTGAGGGACAAATGCCGATCAAGGAAAATCAGACCACCAACGAAATTAATAGCGATCTCACGTATTTTAAATTGTTAGTCACTGATGGGAATAAAACCATCAGCTATGATAAAAACCCCTATATGATGTCTTATTTTAATGCTAAAGACACCAAATGGCCTTTCAAGAGAACCTATGAACAAAATTATCGGTTTGATGATAAAGTTATTTCTTTAAAAACCCTTGATTATATTCCAATGGCAAAAGATTCAATTCGCACCTCTGAATCTGGAAAGAAAATGCTCAATATTGTAACGGTAGGGCAGGGAGGTAGAGTGGACAATTATATTACCGAAGGTGAAATCGAAAACATTGATGGAACTATATTTAGCTTCAAAAAGCCATTCCCTGGTGTGGTTCAACTATCGGAAAAGGATGGTGATATGATGATTTCCCTTCCATCTGATGGGCAATATATGTCGATGGAAGGGCAGCAAGTGGGTGTAGTAACGGATTCGACATTATTGGCTCAACAGTCAGGCAATATGAAAGCGAATGAAACTACACCTCTAAATCACCGGGCACTTTATACTGTTAACAACACCAGTTTTATCATTCCAAAGGCTGCGTTCAAAGGAGAAAGGGTTTATTACAGTGGGGACAAGAATGATCCGAGGGACAAAAATCTTCTGGAAGTCATTCAATTAGAATTATCCTCAGGAAATCAAAGGGATACTCTTTTCATTAGAGGCGGAAAAGGGGTTACCGAATTCGACAAAACTTTAATGATTAATGGTTTGAATGTTTCTTTGGGATTTGGCTCCAAGATACTTTATACAGATTTTCAGTTGCGATGTGATGATTTTCTGCTTGAGCGTTATCCAGGATCAAACAACCCATCGTCTTATGAAAGTACGATTACAGTGATAGATAAGGGAACGGAGAACCAGCACCACATCTATATGAATAATGTGATGGATTATCGAGGCTACCGATTTTTTCAGGCAAGTTATTTTCCCGATGAAAGTGGAACCATCCTTTCCGTAAATGCAGACAGATGGGGTACAAACATCACCTATTTCGGATATTTCTTATTGTTTGGAGGAATGTTCTTTACCTTATTTTGGAAAGGCACAAACTTCTGGAAATTGAACGATTCATTAAAAAAAATTCACAAAAAAAGTCTGATTCTACTTCCATTTTTACTGTTTTTTGGACTGGGTCTTGTGACAAACTCATCTTTTGCTCAGAATAACAATGTCCAAGCAAAAGATACAACAGTCAATTCGCAGCAAAAACCCCGACCCGACGTCCAGTTTGCGAGACCTGATGAGCTTGGCTCCAACAGGAGAATTGACCCAGAACATGCAGAAAAATTCGGCCATCTCCTGGTTCAGGATTTTCAAGGTCGGATTAAGCCTATGAATACGCACACCTTAGAGCTGCTCAGAAAGATCCACAAAAAAGACACCTATAAAAAAGGAAATGTTAGCATATCGTCAGACCAATGGTTCATTTCCATGCAGGTTGATCCGGGGTATTGGGCTAACGAACCTCTGATCAAGGTCGGGCAAAAAGGAGGAGACCAGCTATTAAAGGAAACCGGTGCCAATGCCGAAGGCTATACGTCTTATGCCAATCTTGTAGACCTAAAAACAGGGATTTTCAAATTGGGAAAACAGAACAACAAATCCTTTAGCAAACGGAAAGCGGACCAGTCTAATTATGACAAAGGTGTTATAGAGGTGACTGAGCGATTAAATATCTTTAGCAATATTGCTTTCGGATATTATACCAATGTCGTTCCGGTAAAAAATGATCCTGCACAAACATGGATCAGTTGGATTTATAGTTCTGATGAGAATACCGTTGAGATTGATAGCACAGCTTATGCACTTCTAACTCCGTATTTTAATGGTGTAAAAGAGGGTTTAACAACGAGAAATTGGAATAATGCAGATAAGAGTATTGAAAACATCAGCAAGTTTCAGCAGGTTTGGGGAGAGGATATTGTTCCTTCGGAATCAAAAGTCAATTTGGAAATTCTCTACAATCATCTGAACACTTTCTTTTGGTTGATGATTGTTTACAGCTTTTTGGGAATGGCTATGATCATTCTTGGATTTGCAGAAGTGTTTTCGTCTGGGTCAAAATACAATCATATCATTCGTACTCTCACCAAAATACTGTTGGGATTAATGATTATAGCATTAACCTTTCAAGCACTGGCTTTGGGAGTTCGCTGGTATCTTTCGGGACATGCGCCTTGGAGCAACGGTTATGAGGCGATTATATTTATTTCGGGAATTGGTGTGCTGGCGGGATTGCTTCTTTACAGAAATCGGAATGCTTTTATTCCGGCAGCCGGCGCATTGGTCGCCATGATTATGATGGGATTTGCCCATGGAGGCTCCATGCTCGATCCACAAATTACACCTTTGGAACCGGTCCTAAAATCTTATTGGTTGATGGTCCACGTGGGGATCATCACGTCCAGTTATGGATTCTTCGGCTTGTCAGCAGTATTGAGCTCGATTTCATTGATCCTGTTCAGCGTAAAACCAACCAAAAAAATAGAGAGATCCATCAAGGAAATGACCATTGTGAATGAAATGGCATTAACGGTCGGAATCTTTGCCCTTGCAATAGGTACTTTTTTGGGAGGCATGTGGGCAAACGAGAGTTGGGGAAGATATTGGAGCTGGGACCCGAAAGAAACTTGGGCATTTATTTCGGTTATCTTTTATGCCGTAGTGCTCCATTTGCGATTGGTTCCGAAATTAAGAGGCAAACTAACTTTTAATATTGCCAGTTTATGGGCGATATGGACGATTATCTTCACTTATTTTGGAGTCAATTACTATCTGTCTGGGTTACATTCTTATGCCGCTGGTGACCCCATTCCGATTCCCTCCTGGATTTACATGACTGCAGCAGGAATGCTCCTGTTAACCCTAGTGGCTTATTTTCGAAACAAAGTTAATAAGTCGCAGAAACATAATAGCTGAACATTTGTTTTGAGTTCTATAAGTTTGTCTTAAAATATTATATAATTACTAATAGAATCAACAATCGACTTTAGATATCTAATTGATGTTTTATTTTTTTCAGTAAATGTAGAAATAGATCAATCTCTTTTTGATGTGTTCTAAAGGAAAGAATGGCGGCGCGTAAGGTCAATTTATCTTCTAAGACTGTGGAGGAAATAAAAATCCTGCCGTCTTTTTGAATCTCATCCAGTATGATTTTATTGAGCACATCGCTGTCGTAGTTTTTTAATTCCAGTCTAAACGCCACAACGGTCAAATCGGGTTCGCATAACACCTCATATCCAATAGCTTTAAGTTCTTGGTGTAGATAATTGGTGAGTTGCAACTTTTCATTGAGATAGCCGGAGAAAACACTCTCCCCGTACAGTTTCAGTGGCAGCCACATGCGTAAACCTCTAAAATGTTTGCTTAATTCTGGAGATAAATCGGCAGGTGAATATTGGTTTTCCATTTCGGCATCTCGCATATAATTTGCACTGTAGGCATGGGCCGACGCTAAATGATCAATGTTTTTCACCAATACAATTCCCAATCCATATGGCATAAACAAGCTCTTATGGGGATCTAAAATCACCGAGTCGGCCAATTCAATTCCTTTGAGTCTCTCTTTTCCTAAAGCGGTTAGCATAAAAAAACCACCATAGGCAGCATCAACATGCATCCAGATATTGTGGGTTTTGCTGATATTGCTTAATTTTTCCATAGGATCTATAGCCCCAACATCAGTGGAGCCAGCATTGGCGATTATTAAAAAAGGGTTTAATCCGATATGTTCATCATGTTTAATCTGAGTTCCCAAAGCTGAAACTGAAATCCTAAAGTGCGAATCGAGAGGGATTTCTCTAATAATGCAATTTTCAAGTCCAATGATTTTTAAAGCCTTGTAGATACTGTGATGCGATTGCGATGTACAATACACTACACTTTTTGAAGCCTTTGAGGTAGTGATGTTTTTGTGGTGTTTCGCCGTATGAAGTGCGATTAGGTTGGCGATGCTACCTCCAGAAGTCAAGTTTCCTCCGAATCCGTCGGAAAAGCCCATTAATTTACCTGTCCAATGGATAAGTGCGTCTTCCATTTTGACCGCTCCAGGCGATGCATAAAACACCCCAGCGTATCTATTGGTCACTGCAGCAAGATAATCGCCTAAGGCGGAACTGTAAATACCCCCTCCCGGGATATACCCTAAATGACCACCTGATGCAGGATTTAATCCGGTATCAACCACACGCTCTTTAAAAAACGCTAAGATATCATCCAAGGATTCTTTGTCCCTATTAATTTTTAAAAAAAAATCCCGTTCAGTTGCAGCATGTGTGTCGTAATGAAACGCTTTTTGGGTGTCTAAAGTGTCAATGAAATCTTCTGAGAAACTCTGAATTTTATCAAGAAGAGCTTTGCGTTCTGTGGCAGATTCTTCAAGTTCAAATACATTATTTGTAAAATATGGCTTCGGACTTTTCATGGAATATTAATTAATATTTCGATAAAATTAATCAAAATTTGTAGCCCGTTTGTATATAATCATGTTTAACACCTATGGTAATAAGATGGGTTTTAATATCCTCTTCAAATTGTTGTGGTCCGCAGATATAAAAATTTTGGTCAGTACTTTGAACCAAATTAAGTAAATAGTCTTTATCAATCTTCCCAAATGGAAGATTCTTTGATCTAGTTCTGCTTAATATTACCGACAATTTAGTACTAAATAATTGCTTCAACTTGTTATAATATAAAACATCATTTTTGGTCTTGTTGGCATAAATTAATCTATGCTCTTGTTTGACATCTATGCCGTTTTTGGACATGTTTCTGAAAATAGGCAAAAACGGAGTAATGCCAGTTCCGGCAGCAATAAAAGTGCCGCTGCCTTTGTAAGAATACGAGTCCCAGGCATAAGACAACTGTACAATGTCATCGGGTTGCAATTTTGCAATGCCCTGTGTGAGCGCATTTGGGTTTTCGTAAACTTTAATCACAAATTCTAAATACTCGTCTGTAGGCACATTGGCCAATGTAAAAGGCGCAACGGCAAGCTCGTAACCCGGTTTGTCAATACTTAAATCGACCGCTTGACCAATATTAAAATCAAATTTCCATGGTTTGGTAATTTGTAGTAATATAACATTGTGATTTAAAGTGGAAACATTGAGAACTTTTGCTTTATACGGAAATATGATACCCATGATGCTTAAAATTTAATATCTTTTCTATTGGATGCAAATTCTATGGAATGGTTACATAAGATGAGGTAAGCCAGTAGTTTGAAGCTATTTTACCTGACAAAATATTTCGAGGGGATTGGGCTTTGATTTTGGTAAGGAAATTATATCGGAACTGCTTTTGGACTTCAATTGGTGAATTTATAGTTTGGGGCATTTATTAAATCATAAAACATCATTTTAAATTGAATTTATGATAAAAATCATGACATTTGACAAAAGAAGTTAGGATATTTGTCGACTAATTATTGAATGAGATCTGTATACAATGGAGATAAAAACGCTATTTGCCTTACGTCATGAAACTGCTAGTTGTATTCGTAAATCAAATGGTTTTTAATCATCCCCATAAACACGGCGCCATATAGATCTGATATGCAACTAATTTTAAATTTTCAGAGTATAACGACCAAAAAATTTAACCCGCTTGTGGGGTTAAACTATAATTACATTTAACATGTCAAAAAAAACAACCAATAAAGGCATTTATATTGCCACCACAGAACCTAATATTGGGAAATCTATCATCTCTTTAGGATTGATGCAGTCACTGTTGGGAAAGGCCGCAAAAGTAGGCTATTTCAGACCCATTATTGATAATTTCGAACCAGGAAAAACCGATAACCATATCAATACCGTATCCACCTATTTTAATCTTGATATAAAATTTGAAGATGCCTACGCCTTTACACGGAGCGAGGTCATCAAGAAAAAAAATGAAAACAAAGACGGTGAAATAATGGGCAGGATTATTGAAAAATATAAAGGCCTTGAGGAGCGATTTGATTTTGTTTTGGTAGAAGGGAGCAGTTTCATCGGTGAAGGATCCATAATGGAGTTTGATATGAATGTGTTGATTGCCAAAAACTTGGGTGTACCTGCTATTATTGTGGGGGGAGGTGTTGGCAAAACCTTGGAGCAACTTGTAGCAAATTTACAAATGGCCTATGATTCATTTAAGGACAAAGGGGTTGAGGTATTGTCTGTTATAGCCAATAAGATAGAGCCACAAAATCTTACACTGGTCACTTCAGAATTAAAAAAGTTCTTTCCAAAAGATGTTATTGTAGACGCAATTCCGTTAAATTATAGTCTGGCAAATCCATCGCTTAAAGAAATTGTGGACACCCTGAACGCTAAAGTACTTTTTGGTGAAGAATATATTAATAACCAAGCGGGTAATTTTAGTGTAGGCGCGATGCAACTTCGCAATTACCTTATTCATTTAAAGGAAAAAGCTTTAGTCATTACACCAGGTGATAGGGCCGATATCATATTAGGGGCGTTGCAAGCCAATATTTCTGATAATTATCCATCTATATCTGGAATTGTGCTAACAGGCGGACTGATGCCTGAAGACTCTATCCTGAAACTCATTGAGGGACTTTCAGATGTGGTTCCAATTATTTTGGTTGAAGGTGGGACGTTCTCGGTAACAAATCGTTTAGGGAGCATTCAGTCTCAGATCTATGCTGAAAATACTGAAAAGATAATGACGTCTATAAAGGAATTTGAAAAGCACGTGAGCGTAGATGCGCTAATCGAACGTCTTATTACCTTCCAGACAAATGGAGTTACGCCAAGAATGTTTCAGTACAATTTATTTCAAAAGGCAAAATTGAGTAAAAAGCATATTGTTTTACCGGAAGGCAATGATGAACGTATTTTGAGGGCTACCAAACGACTTGTGGATCTGGATGTCGTAACAATTACATTACTTGGCGATAAGAAACAATTGGAAGATAAAGTGATGAGCCTTGATATTGGATTGGATTTTGACAAGGTCACCGTCATAAATCCGATCGAATCTGAATATTTTGAATCTTATGCAGAAACGCTCTTTGAACTTCGTAAGCATAAGAATGTCAATCTGCCTATGGCTAAAGATTTGATGGAAGATGTATCCTATTTTGGTACGATGATGGTATATAAAGGCGATGCCGATGGAATGGTTTCGGGGGCGGCTCATACCACCCAGCACACTATTTTGCCTGCGCTTCAATTCATTAAAACAAAACCGGAAGCACCTATTGTTTCTTCTGTGTTTTTTATGTTATTGGACGATAGGGTTTCTGTGTATGGCGATTGTGCCATTAATCCCAATCCAACGTCCATCCAATTAGCTGATATTGCCATTTCTTCAGCAGCAACCAGTACGGTTTTTGGAATAGACCCAAAAATTGCCATGTTATCTTATTCTTCAGGTACTTCTGGGGTAGGAGAAGATGTGGAAAAAGTGAGAGAGGCAACGAAATTAGTGAAGGAGAAAAGACCAGACCTGAAAGTGGAAGGACCAATCCAATATGACGCTGCAGTTGATATATCTGTAGGCAAATTGAAACTTCCAGATTCGGAAGTTGCAGGGCAGGCCAACGTTTTTATTTTCCCTGATCTTAACACAGGAAATAATACCTATAAAGCAGTACAACGAGAAACAAAAGCATTGGCAATTGGCCCAATAATTCAAGGTTTGAATAAACCGGTTAACGATTTAAGCCGAGGCTGTACCATAGACGATATCTATAACACGGTTATTGTAACGGCAATTCAAGCACAAGGGATCTAATGAGTACTAAGAATTAAGTATAAAGTATTAAGTATTAAGAATGAGGAATTACGGCATAACGTCGAAAATAAAAGGTATATGAAGATATTAATCATAAATTCCGGAAGTTCTTCCATAAAATTTCAATTAATGGATATGCCTTCCGAAACATTAATTTGCAGTGGACTAGTGGAGCGCATTGGCTATAAAAATGCTACGATTAGTTATAAAACCAATGGCAACAACCTGCAACAAACACATCATATCGAGTCGCACAGGCAAGGCCTTGAGAGAGTAGTAGAATTATTGCTTGATCCCAAAAAGGGGGTTATAACCCACACCAACGAAATTAAGGTGGTAGGACATCGCGTGGTACACGGAGGAAATTCGTTTTCAGACACCACATTAATTACGTCAGAAGTTAAGGATAAAATACAGGAATACGCTGCCTTGGCACCTCTGCACAATCCTGGAAACCTTGAGGGAATTCTTGTTGCTGAAGAAATTTTTCCTTCTGCAAAGCAAGTGGCCATCTTTGATACAGCTTTTCACCAAACCATTCCGGAAAAAGCCAAGAGGTATGCCATTCCAACAAGCTTATATGAGGAAAACGGCATTCAAGTCTATGGTTTCCACGGAACGAGTCACCAATATGTATCAGAAAAAGCAATTGCGTATTTAGGAAAAGAATCATCTAAAATTATCACCATTCATTTGGGTAATGGTTGTAGCATGACTGCGGTTAGGGATGGTAAGAGTATAGACCATAGTTTAGGATTTACACCTTCCAATGGTTTAATCATGGGAACCCGAAGTGGTGATATCGATCACGCAATTATTTTCCATATGGTTAATAACCTGGGGTACACATTGGATAATGTCAAAACACTGCTCACCAACCAAAGCGGCATGCTGGGCCTAACGGGACATGTAGATTTAAGGGATATTCAAGCTGAAGCTGAAAAGGGAAATAAAGATTGCCAACTGGCTTTATCAATGAACGCCTATCGTATTAAAAAATATATTGGTTCTTACGCTGCTGCAATGAATGGATTGGATGCCATTGTGTTTACGGCGGGAATTGGAGAAAACTCAAGTGTGATCAGACAATTGGTATGTGAGGACATGGAGGTCTTTGGTATGGACTTGGATAAGACCAAAAACAACAAAAGATCAGGAGATATAAGAGAAATCAATACAACTGCTTCCAAAGTCAAAATATTGGTCATTCCAACCAATGAGGAACTGGAGATAGCAAAGCAAGCTTTTGAGTTGGTGAATTGATTTTATAAAAGATATTTAATAGAGTAGGAGTAGCACTGACTTTGGTGCTACTTTTTTTGGAGATTATTTGAAATTTTGTAATTTATTCTACCAGATTAAAAAACAGCAATTTATTTTCATGCTGACGATGAAATTTCTTTCCTGATTTTATTGGATAAGATTGAAATCAGGTGTATCTACAATGTATTCCATTGGACAATTACTTTTAGAAACTTAATAAAAAACAAATACATTAAAATACATATTATTACGATATTGATTTACAGATAGTTATGCCCATAATTTAAATTGGACATCAATCATAGAATATCTAACCATCAAAAAAAAATTAAATTTTAACTAAAATAGTTAGGAATCCTTACTATATTTATGGCGGCAATATTACCAAAACACATTTAAATTCTTAAAAAATGGCAAAATCAATTTTCTATCACGCTGGATGTCCAGTCTGTATTAGTGCAGAACACGACATCGTAAATCTTATTGGTTCAGACAATGTAGAACTTGTTCACATTGGTGAAGACCGTAGCCGAATAGCAGAAGCTGAAAAAGCTGGAGTCAAATCGGTTCCGGCCCTGTTAACGCCAAATGGAAATGTGCTTCACCTCAATTTTGGGGCATCCATGGCAGATGTGAAGGGCTAATGAATCGCCCTGTAAAGTTAGAACGCCTATCTTTCCAGGGCTTTTTCAGAGTAAAAAGCGCAATAATAAGGACTGTTTTAGTCCTTTTGATTTGCTTTCAATACAAGGTTCAGTCAAAATAAAACAAATATGAAAGTAGCAGTTTGGGACACTTATGTAACTAAAAAGGATGGTAACGTGATGCACTTTGATATCATAGCACCTCAAGAAATTAGGGATCCAAATATTATTTACGGGTATGGTAAGGATTATTTGAAAACCAAGGCACAAGACGGCCAAGCATTAACATCAAAGGAGTGCAGCTTTTGTCATATTGAAACCCTAAGACCACAATGGGAAGAGGAAATCAATAAGAAAGGTTATTTCATTCTCGAAATGGAGAACTGTTAATGAAAACAGATGTCAATTATCAATAGGAACTTCGAATTTTTGGCAAATACTTTCATTGAGAAAGTATACAACTATTCAGGCTTAGGTTATATAGTTGTTGATGTGGCAAAATAAATTAGGGAATTTTATCACCTAAAATTGAATTTATTTTTGGGAAACTCAGTTTTTTGGGTAATCTTCCGTATAAATCTATCAGACATGAAGCATTCATCTTTTAGTTTAGATGTACAAAATCAAAAAATAGAGCATAAAATTGTGGTTGCTCTTGAACGAATCTCAGCCGCGTTCAGGGTCCTGCTGTGGAATGAAAGTAAAGAAAATTCACTAAGTCCAATACAAATTCAGATTTTGATTTTTATTCATTTCCATTCGTTGGAGAAATGCAAAGTCGGTTACTTAGCAGATGAATTTAATATGACCAAAGCTACTATTAGCGATAGTGTTAAGGTATTACTTGCAAAAGAGTTGGTGTTCAAAATAACTGATGCATCAGATGCAAGAAGCTATTCAATTGTCCTTACTTCCGAAGGGGAAAAAATAGCAAAAAAGGCATCGTTATTCACGTCTTCTATTGAGCAACCTCTCGAAAAATTAACTGAAGAACAAAAATCCGTTATGCTCAACGGATTGCTGAGATTGATATATGATTTAAATAAATCAGGAGTTATTACTATTCAACGCATGTGTTTTACTTGCGCTTATTACAAGAGCGATGGTGGAATCCATTACTGTAAACTCCTGAACAAAAAACTCACAGAAACTGAAATTCGTGTGGACTGCCCAGAGCATGAAGTCATTAGTTAAAAACCATAGCCATCTACTAATAAGATAAAAATCATTGAATCTCCAGGAACATTACAATAAGCTCTATAAGGAATCCATTAGGGAAATATCTTCCGATAATTACGAAATCGACCCAATGATCCATGCTGAAAATGATCGGCGATTTGGGATGTCACTTTTGATCAGACCTCCAATGGCGGTCAAAATAGAAATACAAAAGTTTCTAAAGGAACTTCAAAGGATTGAACCCCATCAATATTATTATCCAAACTCTGACATTCACATCACGGTCATCTCAATAATATCTTGTTACGACGGACTTATGCTGCCAAACCTGAATGTACCGGCATACATTGAACAAATAGGAAATAGCCTTAAAAATGCGCAGAAGATTAGTATAAGTTGTCAAGGTGTTACCGCTTCGCCTTCTTGTATTATGATCCAAGGATTTATGGAAGATAACAGTTTAAATACTATTAGAAACAACCTAAGACATGACTTTAAAAACTCTGATTTGGAACAAAGCATGGACGAGCGCTATTTGATTCAGACAGCACACACAACCGTTTTTCGGTTTACCGAACCATTAAAGCAAAAAGAAAGATTTTTGGAACTTGTAGAAAAGTACAGAAATCATGATTTTGGAAGTTTCCAGGTAAATAAATTGGAACTTTCGTATAACGATTGGTACCATCGAGAGCGATTGGTTACAAGACTTCATGAATTTAAGATTGGAAACAGCAAGGTAAAGACTCAATGAGCATGAAACTACGATGGCTCCAGTGAATATTTTGCAAATTTGATAATTGATAAAAAAGAAAATTTCAGACTTAAGTAATTAGTAATTAAGTCATTTGTATTTTTATTTATTTAAGAGAAAAAAACATCTATTTGAAGATCAATTTTTTTTGCTTTTTGTTTATGATGTTTTAATAGAAATTGTATATTTGCCGACCGTAAGACAAATGAAAACTGTTTTATTCTGTCTTTACCATTTTCAGAACACTAGTTCTTGAATGGGCTCGTAGCTCAGCTGGATAGAGCACCTCCCTTCTAAGGAGGCGGTCATAGGTTCGAATCCTATCGGGCTCACTTAATGCAGAACTTCCATCAGCCAACAGGCTGGTGGATTTTTTGTTTTGAGAAATATTGTAAAATGAATTTTTAAGGATCATGACCAATTGTTGTGTTTATGCAAAAAATGTCGTTAACTTATAAAGTAAGAAAACCTTAGATAGTACAGGGTTGTCCTTGTTTGAAGACATCTTATGAATTTTAAGTTGGCTTATATCTACTTTAATACAATAAACTTTTCTTGGAATTTTTTCGCCATCCCGCCTGATTCTTATAGTCGACAAAGAAAATTTTTAAATCTGCTTGGTTTTCGTACTTCACAAAGAATATTTTTTTTTTGGCTTGATTGGCATATTTTGTAAAGTACCACTTGCCATCATTCTTACCCGCTTGATTTTCATATTTCACTTTATACACCTTTAAATCGGCTTGGTTTTCATAATCAACAACGTATACTTTGACATCAGCTTGATTTTCATAGTCAACTGAATAGATTTTTTGCGCATTTGCAATGCTGAAAGTCAACGGCAGTATTAAGATTAGAAGTGAGCGTTTCATTTTGTTTAATTTTAGGAGGCATATGGTAACATAGGTTACAATCAAAAACCAAATGATACCGTATGTTTGCCCCTTGTGATATTAGTCGCCTATTTACAATAAATTATCCCAAATTTAAAGAAATTATGAGAAATCAGTTTTTAATTGTCCTTTTCCTTTTTACAGGATCCGTTTTGTACACTACAGCCACTGCACAAACCCTTAGCATCTCTGACATCGAAAATTCTGTGAAAGCAGATGGAAAATATGCCATACTCGTCCCTAATGCGCGCTATTTTCAAGCAGCGGTGATGACAGGTAAAAAACTCAAAGGCAATAATCCGAAAATGGATTTTGAGATTGTCATTATCAGTGTAGCTGCCAAAGACTTGGCAACCGATGAGAACTTGATTTCATTTATTGAAATAAGTGAAAAAGTGGGCATTCGTATTGTTGTTTGTGAGTCGGCAATGAACCATTTTGGAGTAAAAAAATCAGATTACCATACGTCTATTGAAACGACGCCAGATGGGTTTGTTTATCTGTTTGGTTTACAAGAAAGCGGATTTAAGACGATTACCTTGTAATTTTCACGGAATGCTTTTTCTTTTGTGATTTGAAGATTACTTATGAGTTATCTAAAGATAATTGATCGCTTGAGGTAATTAATCGACTTGTATGTCCCATATCATAATGGTCCGATCGTCGCTTGCTGAAATCAAACAATTATTATAAGTACTCCAAATTAATTTATTGACAGAAAATTGGTGTCCATCAAAGGTTTCTTTATCAATTATTTCTAATAGTTCAAAGGTTTCGGAATCCCATATTTTTATGGCTTTGTCGCGACTCGCTGTAGCAAATAAGCTAGCATCTGGGCTGTATGCAATGTCATAGATTGCCCATTCATGAGCGGGAATTGATTTTTTGAGTTCGTAACTTCCCACTTCCCAGATGTTCAAATGGCCATCTCTTCCGCCTGTCAAAAGGCCTTTTCCATCTGGACTGAAACACGCGATATTTGAGGACAATTGATGTCCAATAAAAAGCCTTTTCTCCAATGAGGTATCTAAGTCAAGAACATGAATATTGCCATCTCCGGCAGTAATAGCTAATTCTGAACTCTTATAATTAAAATCAAGATGACGTACTTTTTCATCACTTAGCAGGACCAATTTGATTAAGTCTAAACTGTCCAATGAATAAACCGCCAAATAACCGTCTCCGCCAAGGGTATAAATACATTTAGTTTCAATGGAATAGCGGATATTAAAAACCTGAGAGCTATGGTTTGTTAGAAGTTTTATTTCTTGATTGGTTTTTAAATCCACTATATGAACAGTGCCATTAGAAGTTCCTGCCAGTAACCGTTGTTTTTCTGGAATGTGACAAATAGAATATATAGGCGCTGGAAAACGAGCGACCACTTTATCCAATTGAAATGTTTCTAAATTCCATTGCGCGATAACCTGATCTACACTTCCAGAAAAAATCAGATGGTCATCTGTTCCTGTATCTAAAGCGTATATCGCCGCTTTATGTCCTGTGAGCTGTGCTATTTTATTTACCTCAATAGTCATTCTTCTACGTGTTGTTGTCGCAATTATGATTAGTACTGGTGATGGATTAGTTGATCAATTACGCAAGATACGCAACTAATTTACTTCATAGAAATAGAATTAACATTCTTAGATATATAGTTTTTTGTCGCGTAACTTACCTCAATCGAACTTTGACGTGAACTATGTGAATGGTGGTATTTATCTTCCATATAAACTTGGTAAGTATGACCCACAAAAAAACCCTCAAGCGAGGGTTTTGTATATTGGAAAGTACATAGTCTTATTATTCCGGTTTGTCCATAGAGGCATTTCTTGCCAATGGCGCTTCATCCGGTGCTTCAGCCAAAAACTTATCAAGATTGAATAAGGATTCATCCGTGGCTTTTGGACCACCTGCAATTTTAAGTTTATCCAATAGGTCCATGACCATTTTTTCTTCTTCCATCTGTTCTTTTACGAACCATTGGGCAAAGTTGTAAGTGGCCCAATCGCGCTCTTCATGCGCCAAATTCACAATCTCGTATATGGCCGTAGTATTGTCAACTTCGTGCTTAAAGGTTTTCTCAAAACAATCCTGTAAGTTTTTCGGATCTGCAGGAGGTGCTTTGATTGCTGTTATTTTAACAGTGCCGCCGCGCTGCATAATATATTGAATCACCTTCATCATGTGGTCACGCTCTTCGGCCACGTGTCTGAAAAAGAAATTTGCAATCCCACCATAGCCTTCAGAATCTGCCCAACAGCCATAGCTTAAAAAAACCTGGGCTGCCTCAGCTTCCTTAGCGGCTTGCTTATTTAAAATGTCTTCTATTTTTTTTGATAATCTGTTGGTATCCATTGTTTCTATATTTTAATTATCTATAAAATAAATCAATTCATTAAAGATGAATTACCTCATTCGCCACAAATAAGTGTTGTATAGATTTATAGTAAATCAGATGTGGAAGTTTCGTTTTTGGGATATGATTTTATTGGATAGAATTATCCGTCGTTTAAATTGTTCACTAATTTTACAAATAAATTAAACAGAAAAATTATGGGCACACAGAATTTATATAATGACGACGCAAAAGAGAAGATTAAAGAGATGGCAGAGGATATCGACTTTACGATGATGGCCACAAATCTGAAGCAAACACCCCTACACATGATTCCGATGAGCACTAAAAAAGTGGACTCTCAAGGAAATATTTGGTTTTTAAGCAATAAGAATAGCACACACAATGAGAATTTGATGAACGACCCTAATCTTCATTTAATTTATGTCGATAAAAATGATATGCAGTTTCTGAATGTTTATGGAACAGCTACCATCACCACAGATAGAAGGATGATTGATGAACTTTACGGTAAGTCTGATGATACATGGTTTGATGGAAAAGACGATCCAAACATCACCGCTATCTCTGTAAAACCGACCGAAGCCTTTTATTGGGATCCGAAAAACAACAAACTGGTTACTTTGGTTAAAATGGGCGTTGGTGCCATTACTGCAGATCAACCCGATACCATGGATTTCGGAAAATTAAAGCCGTAATTATTGTAGAATTTGAATTGAAATCGATTTTTATCCATTTCCATTCTACTTTATACATTTAACTTAGAAAGCACGTCACATTTGAAACTCATTAAATTCACAAAAAAAGGCATTTATTGTATCCCTGGAAAATTCTATCTCGATCCGTGGTTGCCGGTAGATTTTGCCATCATTTCCCACGGACATGCTGATCATGCCCGAACCGGAATGAAATATTATTTGTGCCAAACGGATTCAAAAGCCATTTTAAAGCATCGACTCGGAGCCGATATACAGATCGAATCCTTGAATTATAATGAGCCCAAAACCGTCAATGGGGTGCAAGTCAGTTTTCATCCTGCGGGACATGTCATTGGATCTGCCCAAATACGATTGCAGTATAAAGGTTTTGTGGTGGTATTTACTGGCGATTATAAAGTGAAAAACGATCATCTGACCATCCCTTTTGAACCTATCAAATGTCATGAATTTATCACAGAAAGCACTTTTGGTCTTCCTATTTATAATTGGCTAAGTGAAGACCAATTGCAGCAACAAATGCATGATTGGGTATTGAAAAATCAATCGCATAATCGTACCAGCGTGTTTTTGGGATATTCCTTAGGAAAAGCACAACGCATCATGAAACTCATGGAAGGTGTTGATAAAATGTACGTTCATGCGGCTATCCACAACCTTAATAAGGCTATTCAAGGTTCAGGCATTCCGCTTCCGCAGACTGAATTGCTCAACTACGACTTTAAAAAAGAAGATCTTCAAAATAAAATTATCATTATGCCTCCTGGCTTGTTGGGATCAAAATTATTGAAGAAGATTCCAAATGCTGCCACCGCTATTTGCTCTGGGTGGATGCAAATTAGGGGGAATAGGCGCTGGCAAGCTGTAGATGCCGGATTTGCAGTAAGCGATCATGCCGATTGGAACGGTTTGTTGTCTGCCGTAAAAGCCAGCGAAGCAGAAAAAGTCTATGTAACCCACGGCAGTCAAGCGACTTTTTCAAAATATTTGAATGAATTTGGTATTCCATCGGCAGAAGTAAAAACAGAATATGGTTCAGATGAAGATGACAAGGAAGTAGTAACCGAAAAAAAGGAAGCCTTATGAAACATTTTTCAGAACTCATCAGCGCGATTGAAATCACCAATAAAACCAATTCAAAGATTGATGCCTTGGTGGACTATCTAAAAGCTGCTCCAGAAAAGGACAAGCTTTGGATCATTACCTTATTCACAGGCAAACGTCCTTCAAGGCCTGTGAAAACAACGCTGATGCGTCAATGGTGCATGGAAATCACCGGATATCCCGAATGGTTGTTTTTGGAAAGTTATAGCAGTGTGGGCGATTTGGGAGAAACCATCGCTTTAATGCTTCCAGATCCGACACATAAAATTGAAAAACCATTAAATGTTTGGATGGAAGAATTGATTGGCTTACGACCAAAATCTGACGCCGAGAAAAAGATATATGTGCTCAATGCTTGGTCAGGATTGGAAATGCAAGAACGTCTAATTTTCAATAAATTAATTGGTGGAAGCTTTCGAATCGGCGTTTCTAAAAAAACCTTGGTCAATGCCTTATCTAAGTATTCTGGAATTGATGCCAATCAGCTGATGCATAGTATTATTGGCAATTGGGATATCAACAGTATCAGTTTTGAAGATTTGATCCAGGGTGAGCATATCAACTATGACAATTCGAAACCCTATCCGTTTTGTTTGGCCTATACTTTGGAAAAGGAACTGCCAGAATTGGGTAATCCTGAAGAGTGGCAAGTGGAATATAAATGGGACGGCATTAGAGGTCAAATAGTTAAACGCAATGGCGAGATTTTTATCTGGTCACGAGGTGAAGAACTGGTAACAAGTCAATTTCCCGAATTGGTGAGCGCTATGGAGACCTTCGAGGAAGACTTTGTCATCGACGGCGAAATATTGGCACTTAAAGACAATACTGTTTTGTTGTTCAATGATTTACAAAAACGGCTAAATCGGAAAAACGTCAGCAAAAAAATGTTGGAAGAAATACCGGTTGGGTTTTATGTTTACGATGTTTTAGAATGGAATGGGCAAGACATTCGTACACAACCAATGACCTATCGGCGTGAAATTTTAGAGACTTTATTAGCCTCTCAAACCTTACCAAATCATATTTTAATTTCTGAAATCATTACATTTAATAATTGGAGTGAATTGGATGCTATTAGAAATCAGGCACGTGAATTCAACAGTGAAGGTTTAATGCTAAAGCAGAAAAACTCACCTTATCACACTGGTCGTAAAAAGGGCGATTGGTGGAAATGGAAAGTCGATCCGCTTACGATTGATGCCGTGATGATTTATGCCCAAAAGGGTAGTGGAAGACGCAGTTCAAAATATACAGATTATACTTTTGCAGTAAAAAAAGACGATGGTTTAGTAACCGTGGCCAAAGCCTATTCGGGATTGACCGACGTTGAAATCACTGAGATTTCAAGATTCGTCAATAAAAATGCCATCGAAAAATTTGGTCCTGTTCGTACCGTAAAACCTGAATTGGTTTTTGAAATCGCCTTTGAGGGTATTGCACTTAGCAATCGTCATAAATCGGGGGTAGCTCTAAGGTTTCCACGGATTTTAAGATGGCGACGTGATAAAACCGTTGATCAGATTGATACCATTGAACAAGTTAAACAACTAATCACAAATCCCACTTGAAAAAGGTTCAGGACTCACAAGGCTATCAGATAGTTACCGATTGGATCGAGAAGAAAGGGCAAAAGCCGTTCGATTTCCAATTGCAAACCTGGAATCAATATCATAACGGTTACAGCGGAATGGTGGTTGCACCTACAGGATTTGGAAAGACCTTTTCTGTGTTTTTAGCTGTCGTTATTGATTATCTCAACCAACCGGAAGCCTATCAAAAAGGCATGAAGTTACTTTGGATAAGTCCGCTACGATCGCTTGCCAAAGATTTGGCAAAAGCGATGACCATTGCCGTGGAAGAAATTGGATTGGATTGGCAAGTGGAGGTCAGAAATGGCGATACCCCACAAAAAGACCGTCGCCGACAGGAGCGTTTAATGCCCGATGTGTTGTTGACCACGCCAGAAACACTTCATATATTATTTTCACAAAAAAATAATTCCCGATTTTTTAAAAACTTGCATTGTGTTGCAGTAGATGAGTGGCATGAATTGTTGGGATCCAAACGTGGGGTGCTGACCGAGTTGGCAATATCCAGATTGTTGAGCCTTTCAAAATCTATGAAAATTTTTGGAATAACAGCCACCATTGGTAATTTGGATGAAGCCCAAAAGGTATTGATTCCGTATAAAAACATCAAGACCAAACGTATTGTTGCCAAAGAGAAAAAGAAGATAGACATCATTACCGTGCTCCCTGATGAGATTGAGGTCTTGCCGTGGGCTGGACATATGGGCGTAAAGATGGCTTCTAAAATCATACCGATTATTTACGAAAACAACACCACACTGATTTTTACCAATACCAGAAACCAATCGGAAATTTGGTATCAGCAGATTCTTAAGATAGAACCAGATTTGGCGGGACAAATTGCCATTCATCATGGATCTATTGATGCGCAATTACGAAACTGGATTGAAGATGCCATTTCAGACGGACATCTCAAAGCAGTGGTGTGCACATCTTCGTTAGATTTAGGCGTCGATTTCAAACCTGTGGACTGCGTTATCCAAATTGGATCGCCAAAAGGTATTGCGCGGTTTATGCAACGGGCAGGACGTAGTGGCCATTCACCATATGAAACCTCTAAAATATATTTTGTGCCTACGCACTCTTTGGAATTGATTGAAGCCGCCGCATTAAAACAAGCCGTAAAAGATAAACGTATTGAAGCCAGAGAACCGATGGTCTTAACTTTTGATGTGCTCATTCAGTATATGGTTTCTCTGGCAGTTGGTGAAGGTTTTAATGAGAAGGAACTTTTTGAAGCCATTCAGAAAGTACATGCCTTTCATTATATGACCGAAGACGATTGGCATTGGGCACTTCAGTTTATTACCGAAGGAGGGAACACTTTGAAATCATACGAAGAATACCACAAAGTTATTTTGGACGATGATGGACTGTATAAAGTAAAAAGTAGAAGGATTGCCATGTTGCATCGCATGAATATTGGTGCCATTGTAAGTGATGCCATGTTGAAAGTGAAGTTTTTCTCCGGTGGATATATCGGGATGGTGGAAGAATATTTTATTTCGAAATTAAAACCGAATGATCACTTTATTTTGGCGGGCAGGGTATTGGAGATGGTGACCATCAAGGATATGACGGTATTGGTGAAGCGGAGTAAACGAAAGTCGGCCATTACCCCAAGTTGGATGGGAGGCCGTCTGCCTTTATCCTCTTATTTAAGTCATTATTTGCGTGAGAAACTGACGGAGTCGCTTCATCCAAAAACCGCCGAAAAAGAACTTAAGTTTCTGCATCCGTTGATTTCCCAACAGGAAAAGAATTCCCATATTCCAGGTAAAGACGAGTTTTTGATCGAAATGATTGAAACCAAAGATGGCCATCATGTGTTCATGTACCCATTTGAAGGGCGACTGATTCACGAAGTGATGGCCGCGTTGATCGCCTATCGTCTGAGCTTGATAAAACCATTGACTTTTACTATTGCCATGAACGATTATGGTTTCGAACTGTTGAGTGATCAGGCCATTCCAATTGATGAGGAGACGATCACGGATATCTTATCCAAAGAAAATTTAATGGAAGATGTGATCGGAAGCATCAATGCGTCAGAAATGGCCTCTCGTAAATTCAGGGATATTGCCGTTATTTCAGGTTTGGTGGTGCAAAGTCAACCTGGAACCCGGAAGAACAATAAAAGTTTACAATCTTCTTCTGGATTGATTTTTAGGGTTCTGGAAGATTACGAGCCTCAAAATTTATTATTGCGACAAGCCTACACCGAAGTTTTTAATGAACAATTGGAAGAAGTGCGTTTAAAAGAAGCCTTTGAACGCATTTCTAAAAGTAAACTTATCCTTAGATTTGCAAAATCTTTCACACCATTAAGCTTTCCTATAAAAGTGGATAGTTTACGACAATCCTTGACCAGCGAAGACTTGGATGCGCGGATTAAACGGATTAGAGACGAGGTGCTGAAGCAAACACAGCTATGAGTACTATTACCAAAGACATTTCAATTCAAAATGAAGTATTAACGCTGACCAACCAACGTGCCCTTTTTTGGGGACAGCATAAAACTTTGGTTTTATCTGATTTACATATAGGAAAAACTGCCCATTTTAGGAAAGCTGGAATTCCTATTCCGTCAGCCATCTTGGACAATGATTTAAAAAAGCTACAAGATTTAATAAACTTTTTTGAGGCAGAAATAGTCCTTGTGGTTGGCGATCTTTTTCATGCAGAAAACAATACGGATATCGATCAGTTTCAGAAATTTCTACAAGATAATAGAAAAGTCAGTTTTGAACTCATTAAGGGCAATCACGATCGGTTAAAAAATAGCTTTTACGAATCACTGGGGATTTCCGTTTACAAAACTCATAAAGATGTGGCCGCTTTCCGATTTGTCCATGATGAACAACATTGTGGCGAGGATATTTTTTGTATTTCCGGACATACGCATCCTGGAGTGCTAATAAGAGGTAGAGGGAAGGTATCGATTAAACTTCCCTGTTATGAGCTTTCTGAGCACCGCTTAATCCTTCCTGCGTTCAGTGAGTTTACAGGATTAAACACAAAACGAACAGTTGATTCTGCTATATGTTACGGTTTTACTGAAAAATCGGTATTTGAGATATGATTTTTCGTTAATGCGCACTTCACCAATTTCATTTCGCATTATATTTATAAATTAAAATCTAAGAGAATGAAAAATATTTTAAGAGCCCTTGTTGCTGGTTGGGGTGCAAAGAAAATAGGTGGAGGTAAATGCGGCTGCATCGGCACCATCATCATATTCATCATTTTATATGTATTGTTGGGTCCTGTATTTAATTTATTCTAAGTAAATGTTTTAGTACCGATGAATGATGTATAATGCTCGTAACCGTCTGCTTAAGAGTATGTTAAAGAATTGAATTGATTTTTTGTTTCAAATAGAAATTATCATTCAACTTTCGCACAAACTAATACTATTTTCTCATTTCGGACATCTGTTGTAAAGAAAAGATAATCATTGCCACCATCTTTAATTTTGAATGATTTCCGAATATTTTGAACCGTGTCAGGAAAATTACGAGTTGTGATATTGGCATTTTGAATCGATAGCGCTTTAATTTGCTTTTTGTTATACGGGATCGATTTCAATATTATAAATGTCCTTCCTGGAAACTCAATCAACGTTTCACATGTATATAAATGCGAATGTTTATGAAGTTTCTTCACCCTGAAAGCTTCTATCACTGAGTTAAAGCCACCAGATTTCATAATAGCCGAATTTGGTTCGTAGAGATAGGTGAGTGGTTCACTATACATGGTCTCAACCTGGGCTTCGTCTTCCATAAAAAAATCAAAGTGTTCATTACCGTTATTCTTAAGGTTAATGGTCTTGATTTTTATATTCCCAGAAAACACATGCTCTAAAATCCATAACAATTCCTTGACCTCATTATTGACAGCAACAATATGGATAGTCTTAACGTATTCCAATTCGTTCAGTCCTATCGTAATGTCCAACAATGGAGAGGTTTTTATCAAGACATTCTTTGAGTGTGACCATAATAATTCTAAATGTTCAGGAATGTTGGGCAAACAATCCTTTAAAAAGAACACCTTGCCCTTGCTATCATGACGTCTGGAGGGATCAACATAGATCCAATCATAATCTTTCGATGAATTTTTAAGATAGGATAAGCCGTCTTCAGCAATCATATTGATGTTATTGGCTTTAAGTGTTTCAAAATTGTGTTTAACAATACCACTGAGATCAGCATCAAGCTCGCAATGAGTGACCTGTTGGAAAATCTTTCCGAAATAATAGGCATCTACTCCAAAACCACCAGTAAGGTCAATGAGGGTTTTGCCTGAAATTAAATGCGACTTGTATTCAGCGGTCAGTTCAGAAGATGTTTGTTCAATATTGAGTTTATTTGGATAGTAGATATTGGATTGTTGGAACCAAGTTGGTAATTTCTTTTTACACCGGCCTTTCGCTTCAATCTGTTCTACCACCTCTGTTGCCCTCACCTTATGGAAAGGGACACCTTTTAAAATCAGAGTGGTTGGATCCGTTTTAAGGTTTTGGTTGATATAATCTTGAACTTCAGGTTGTAGAATTGCAGGATTCATCGCATATAATTTAATGCAATATTAACCATTACACTTAAAGATTCTTGGTCAATTGCTTAACGATTTTGTATTCCGATAGGAATTCCTTTGAAATAACCTTTAAGGTGGTATAAAATGGAACGGCAATGATCATTCCTGGGATTCCAAAAATCAATCCTCCGATAATGATTACCAAAAAAACTTCCAAAGGGTGAGAACGCACGCTTTTACCAAAAATGATAGGTTGAGAAAAAAGATTATCGATCAACTGGGCGATGGCCACTCCAATAACAACTTTGACAAGAAGTGGTAGTAAATCTGATGAAAAATCGACCCCTAAATTATTAGAAACCACTACCAAAAGCATGACTGCGCCTCCGAGAAGAGGCCCCAAATAGGGTACAATATTGAGAAATGCACAGATAACCGCTATGGCAAGTGCGTTTTTCACATCTAAATTTAGCAATAGCAAAAAATAGAAGATGCCCATAATCGTGGTCTGTATGAGCAGTCCGATAAAATAACGGGACAATAGTTCCTTGGCTTTATCCAAAACTCTCAAAAACCGACGTTCTTTTCCTTCTTCGGCAAAACTGGCTACGGCATTTGATATCATACGGTCGTCCTTCAGTAAAAAGAATGAAATAAATAGGACAGAAAACACACCAATAAGAAAGGTGCCAATATTATTTACGAAAACATCCACAAAACTAACTACAAACTCAGAATCAAAATTTTGTACAAAGTCGGTGCGTTTGATGGCTTCAATAATATTGATTTTTTCCACTCCAAGATATTCGCTTGCCTGAATACTGAGTTCATTTAAATCGGTTTTGACCATTTCAAAATCAATTTCCGATATGTTTTTGCTCTGTTCCAATATTATGGGAACGAAAAGCCATAAAGCTAAAGCAAAAAGTCCCCCAATAAATAAAAGCGTTATAAAAGCGGATATATTTCTTCCTAACTTCAATCGATCCTTAAAAAAATAAACCACAGGCCTGAAAATAAGCGATATGACCCCGGCAATAAACAAATAAAGTAATAAGGACTGTATTTTGTAAAGAAAGATTAACAGCATTATTATGCCAAATACAACGGCTAATGCTTGTAAAATTCCTTTCGAAATGGTTTTTGCTTTCATTTTTTAAATATAAACCAAATTTAGGATGCGGTTGCAACAAAAATTAACGCTATTCAAAACAACTTTGACAATGGTTCTGAACAATTGTCATTTATTCTTTTCTAAACTGTTTAGTTATTTCATAAAGTGCAATATTAGTGGCCTGTACAACATTCATACTACTGTTTTGACCAAACATATCGATGTGAATAATATGATCAGATAATTTTAAGCAAGCTTCAGAAATACCAAAATTCTCATCACCAATAAGTAATACTATCGGTTGATTGGTGTTCAGTTTCATGTGAGTCAGAGAGGTGCTATTATCTGTGATTTCTAAAGCGATAATTTGGTAACCCAAGTTTTTAAGGTTTTTTAAAGCTTCTTCCGAATTCTCACACCATTCGAAGTTGACATATTTTTCAGTAGCTCTTGAGGTTTTTGCCATCTTTCTTCCAAAAGGAATGGGATTGCCAGAGAAGATTAACTTCTCAATTCCAAACGCATCAGCAGTTCTAAACAAACTTCCAATATTGGCAGCATTGCTCACATTATCGCATATCAAGGTTATGGGAAAGGTGTGTTGTTTGAAATTTGAATTGTAATGGGTGAGCTGCATAAAGATTGGAGATTGTTGATTAACGATTATTGATTTTGTGTATTTGAATCTGCTTTTTCGGTATGTGTTAACTTATCAGGATGTACCTCTAAGCAAATGGATTGATGAGTTACGATTTACGATTAAAGATTGCTATTCATAATGATAAACAATAACCCTTTATTGCTGATTTGTGTTTCTGAAACCCGCCTGAACAGATGGGCAGGTTGGTTTTTGAAAACCTTTAAATAGTTCAAAAGCTACTTAGTTTTCAAAAACATACTTCATAATATTGGCCCCCATTTTCAACGCTTTTTCCCGGACTTCAAAAGGGTCATTATGGACTTCTTCATCTTCCCAGCCGTTTCCTAAATCAGTTTCATAAGTAAAGAGCAACACCAATCTATCGTTCTCAAAAATACCAAATGCCTGAGGGCGTTTGCCATCATGCTCATGGATTTTAGGCAATCCCTCAGGGAATTTAAAGGCGGTACTAAAAATGGGATGCGTCTTTGGCAATTCTACCAATTCCTTATTCGGAAACAATTTTTTGAGTTCTTTTACCAAGTAAGGCTCCATGCCATAATTGTCATCAATATGTAAAAATCCACCGGAAAAAAGATAGTTTCTTAAATTTTCAATATCGTTCTCACTGAAAAACACGTTGCCATGTCCTGTCATATGTATAAAAGGAAATTGAAAAATATCAGGACTATCAGGCTCTACGGTTTGTGGTCTGGGATTGATTTTAGTATTGATGTGGAGATTACAATACGAAATTAAATTGGGCAAGGAGGTAGGGTTGGCATACCAATCGCCACCCCCTTTATACTTTAATACGGCAATTTCTTGTGCATAAGTTGAAACTGATAGGCACATAGCAAATACCAAAAGCGAAGCAAATTGTCTTAATATTTTCAAATGGAATGTCATCTGTCAAAAGTATAAATAAAAATAGTGATACCGTAAAACATTAAAAAGATTGGTTCAAAATTAAACTAGTGCGATATCGCGGAATTCAGTTTTCATTTTTAAAAAGTGAAAAACAAGAAACCAATATGTAATGACCCCTCATCGTCTCTATCTACAAGATTATTGTCTATTAATACAGCACTTTTATAGAGCTATTAGTATCAAGAGCGGTGAACAGTATTCATGCTTTTTTGATATAAGGATATTTCAGAAAAGCATAGCGTGACGTCATCTTATTAGAATCATAGAGATTAAAAAATTTCAGCTCCATAGGGGCGACATAAATTGACATAAGAAAACGAATGGTTAAATAGAGGTTGTTTTACTAAAGCGATATTAATCAAGAATATATAGCATTCTATATAAAGCTTTTATTCATTTGTAAAAGCAATGCTATGGCACGCTACAATGGCTGCTGTTTCTGTACGCAAACGCGTATTTCCTAAGCTCACAGGTTGGAATCCTAAAGATAGGGCAGCCTTGATTTCATCAGGACTGAAATCGCCTTCAGGACCAATCAAAACGAGCACATCTGTATGAGATTGTAATGCGTTTTTTAAGGAAACACGTTCGGTTTCTTCACAATGTGCAATAAACTTCTGGCCGTTGAAGGGTTGATTTATAAAGTCATTAAATGATATCGCTTCCTGTAATTCTGGCAAATAACGGTGTAATGATTGTTTCATTGCCGCTTGAAGGATTTTTTCAAATCGGTCAGTTTTAATGACTTTTCGTTCGCTGTGTTCGCAAATAATGGGCGTTATAGTGTCCACGCCAATCTCAGTCGCCTTTTCTAAAAACCATTCGTAACGATCGTTCATTTTTGTAGGAGCTACCGCTAAATGGACTTTGTAGTTTCCGACAGGTACAAACGATTTGGAAATTATGGATGCCACACAGTTTTTTATATCTGCAAGTGTAATTTCAGCAACAAACATCCAACCTTTTCCATTGGTGATTTGGAGCTGGTCGCCATTAGTTTTTCGAAGCACCTTCACAATATGTCGGCTTTCATCTTTTGAAAAGTCAATCTGCGTGGTGCTTTCGTCAATATTTGGATTATAGAAAAGCTGCATTGCGGTGTTGATTTAAATTTTAAGTCGAGACGAAGCCATGACGTTCTGTTGTGCAAAATTACCCTCAAGAAATTTCAAATATCCAACAATAGCAATCATTGCCGCATTATCTGTTGTGAATTCAAACTTAGGCACATAGGTGGTCCATCCAAATTTTGCCTCTCCATCTTTCAGGGCTTGTCTAATGCCCGAATTGGCTGAAACACCGCCCCCAATAGCAATATGTTTGATACCGGTTTGCTTCGAGGCAAGTTTCAATTTATCAACCAAAATACCGATGATTGTATATTGTATGGAGGCGCAAATATCATTCAGGTTCTCCTCAATAAAATTCGGATTGGCTTTGGTCTCCTTCTGGATAAAATAAAGAATGCCCGTTTTTAATCCTGAAAAGCTAAAATCCAGTCCCTCCACTTTCGGTTTGGTGAATTTAAATGCCTTAGGATTGCCCAATTTTGCGCGTTTGTCAATCTCAGGGCCTGCTGGATAGCCTAAACCCAAGATTTTGCCACTTTTATCAAAAGCCTCGCCCACAGCATCATCGATCGTTTCTCCAATGACTTCCATGTCAAAATGAGAATGGACCTTCACTATTTGTGTATGTCCTCCAGAAATGGTCATCGCCAAAAAAGGAAAAGGCGGTTTTTTAAACCCATCCTCATCAATAAAATGGGCTAAAATATGCGCTTGCATATGGTTGACATCAATTAAAGGAATGTTCAGTCCGTAGGCCATTGATTTAGCAAACGAGGTGCCAACCAATAAAGAACCCATTAAACCAGGCCCACGTGTGAACGCGATGGCGCTGAGCTGTTTCTTGTCCACGTTGGCGCGTTTTAAGGCTTGTTGAACCACTGGAACAATGTTTTGCTGATGTGCCCGCGAGGCCAATTCTGGCACAACGCCACCATAAGCTTCATGGATGCTTTGACCTGCCACAACATTGCTCAGGATTTTCCCGTTAAGCATTACAGAAGCAGCGGTATCGTCGCAAGACGACTCAATTGCAAGAATATAAATATTTTGTGTTGCCATTAGTAAGAATTAGGCACAATAATTGTTAATTTTGGCTTCAAAGTTATAACTTTTAAAACTCATCAAAAAACTTTTAAAAATAGCATCCAAAATTGTAGCAATAATCATATTGCTATTCATCATTTTGGTGCTGATTCTCTCTATTCCGCCCATACAAACATTTTTGGGAAAAAAAGTGACCAAACGCATCAATGATGATTACGGCACGCATATTTATATCAACAAAGTGGGCCTTCGGTTTAACGGTGATGTGGAGCTTAAAGGGATATATATTGAAGATTATAAGCAAGATACCCTAATAGGTATCGAAGCATTGAATACGTCCATACGGAATTACAGAAATCTTTATAATAACAAATTGACATTTGGAGATATTGATGTCATAGGCTTGACTTTTAATATCAGAACTTATTTGGGCGAAGACCAAACCAATTTGGATGTGTTTGTGGCAAGGTTCGAAGAGGATAATCCGAGGCCCGATAAAAGTGGGTTTTTGTTATCTTCAAGTGATGTATCCATTTATGGAAGTACGTTCAGGATGATCAATGACAATAAGGAGACCCCCAAAGTTCTTGAGTTTAACAATCTTAATTTAAATGCTACCAATTTCTTGATTAATGGTAGCGATGTGAGTGCGCGAATTAACACGCTTACCTTTAGGGACAGTAGGGGCTTGACCATAAAAAATATGGTTACTGAATTTGAGTACACCTTGGATCATATGACCTTTGCCAATCTTTCGATAAAAACACCGAAATCTTTTCTGAATGGCGATTTGACCTTCAAATACAATCGAGAAGAGTTGCAGGATTTTACCAATAAGGTTGAAGTTGTTGCATCGTTTAAGGATTCTGATGTGATGCTTAACGAATTGAATACCTTTTACAACGAATTTGGTGTTGAAGATCATGCTAAATTTAGTGTGAGTTTGAGTGGTACACTTAATGATTTGACCATGATGAACCTCAGGCTCAATACCAGCAGTCAGACAAAGGTGTATGGTGATATCAATTTTAAGAACTTATTTAATGTTGAGCCGAACACTTTTGAAATGGATGGCGATTTCAGTAATCTCTCATCCAACTACTACGATTTAAAGTCGCTCATGCCCAACATTTTAGGTGCTTCAATACCGAGCATATTTTCTAAACTGGGGGGATTTACCATTTATGGAAAAACAAAGATCACATCCACTGATATTGTTGCCGATTTAAAGATCAACACGGCACTTGGACATATTGAGTCCGATTTGAATTTATTGCGGTTTAACGATATTGACAATGCCAGCTATAAAGGAACCGTGGTTTTTGAAGAATTTGATCTCGGAGAAATTGTTAATGATCCAAACATAAAGGCAACTACATTTGACCTTGAGGTGAATGGGAAAGGTTTCACATTAGAAAACTTAAACACCAATATCAAGGGGCATGTTTTTAATCTTAATTATAATAACTACGACTATAAAAACATTGATATTTCAGGCCAGCTGGGAAATAAGATTTTCAATGGTGATTTAATCTCACATGATGAAAATTTAAAATTCAAATTCAAGGGATTGGCCGATATGTCAGCACAAGTCAGCGCATTGGATTTTACCGCAGAAGTAGAATATGCCAATTTAAGAGCCCTCAATTTTGTGACAAAAGATAGTATAGCAATCTTCAAGGGCGATATTATCATGGATATGGATGGATCGTCTATTGATGATGCGTTTGGAACACTTACTTTTAATAACACTACTTATATCAATCAAAATGACTCCTACTTTTTTGATGATTTCGAAATCACTTCTAGATTTGTTGATAAAGAACGTATTGTAGAGATCAATTCCCCTGATATTATTGAAGGACAGGTTAGTGGGATTTTTAAGTTCAAGGATATTGGCAGATTGGTCGAAAATTCAATAGGAAGTATTTACACCAACTATGTTCCGCATAAAGTTGAAAATGATCAATATCTCGACTTCAATTTTACCATATACAATAAAATTGTGGAGGTGTTCTATCATGATCTGGAGCTTGGCAAGAATACATTTGTAAAGGGACGGATTGAAAGTGACCGACACGGATTTAATTTGACTTTTAAATCGCCTAAAATTAAACTGTTTGACTATTTCGCGAATGACATCCAGGTAAAAATAGACAATGGCAATCCTCTTTTCAATACGTTCATAGAGATAGATTCTATCAACACTAAATTCTACAATGTATCAAAATTCAATCTTATCAACGTTACGGTCAGGGATACACTATTTATCAAATCTGAATTCAATGGGGGCAAGAATAATAATGACCAGTACAATTTGAGTTTGTTTTACACTATTGACGAAGACAATAAATCGGTTGTAGGGTTTAAAAAATCAGAAATTATCATTAAGGACAATGAGTGGGTCATAAATCAACAAAAGAATCAGCTCAATAAAGTTGCTTTTGACCGAAGTTTTAAGGAATTTGATATTTCTGAGGTTGTTTTCAGTCATAAAGATGAAGAAATCCAATTGTCAGGAGCTCTACGAGATTCGACCTATAAGGATATTAAGCTCAGATTCATGGACGTGGACCTCAACAAAGTGACACCTACCCTTGATAGCATTAGCTTTGGGGGCATCTTGAACGGAAATTTGGACATTCTTCAACAAAATGGAATATATGTGCCTGATTCAGATGTGAGTATAGAAAAATTCATGTTTAATGACTATATGTTGGGCGATTTACGGGCGGATATCGTGGGTAACCAATCGCTCACCAATTATACGGTCGATTTATTCTTAAGGAACGACAATCTGAAATCATTGGACATTACGGGCAATATAGACGTTAGCGCCACCAACTCCAATATCGATTTGGATGTTGAATTTCGTGAATTTGATTTAGAGCCGCTCAATGTGTTTGGGGCTGACGTCATCACCAATATCCGTGGATTGGCATCGGGAGACGTTAAAGTTTCTGGAGACATTAAAAAACCTCAGATTGATGGCCAGTTGATTTTGGACAATGCCGGATTGGCCATACCTTATCTGAATGTTGATTATGCCTTCGATTTTGATACAGAAGTCACTTTAAAAGACCAACGGTTCCTTTTTAATGATGTGGTGCTTACTGATTCAGAATTCTTTTCGAAAGCGACATTGAATGGTTTCTTGTCGCATCAAAATTTTTCTGATTGGAGACTAGGATTGGATATTGATACCAATAGGTTATTGGTTTTAAATACTGATGATGCTGAAGATGCCTTGTATTATGGTACTGCTTTTATGAATGGCACAGCAAGTATTTTCGGGCCAACAGATCAACTGGTAATTGAAGTAGATGGCAGTACTGCACAAGGTACCGTTTTTAAAATTCCATTAAATGATGTTGAAAGTTTCGGGGACAACTCCTATATACATTTTTTAAGCCCTGAAGAAAAAGCTGCCCGATTAAAAGGTGAAACCATTACTGAAACGCAGGTCAAAGGTTTGGAGCTGAAATTCGACTTGAATGTCAACCAAAATGCGGATATCGAGATTGTGATCGACAGAAATTCTGGAAGTACGATCCAAGGTAGTGGGGAGGGCAACCTCCTGTTTGAAATCAACACGAACGGTAAGTTTAAAATGTGGGGTGACTTTTCGGTATTTAAGGGTATTTATAATTTTTCTTATGGTGGTTTGATTCAGAAAAACCTGGTGGTTGAACCAGGAGGAAGTATCATTTGGGAAGGCGATGCGTTAAAGGCACAAATCAATTTAAAGGCCATCTACAAAACAGAAGCCAACCCTTCCGTTTTGCTCGATAACCCAATCAATAGAAGTATTCCGGTAAATGTAGAAATAGATCTAACGGGCCAATTGGAACAGCCCACACCAGACTTCAACTTAACATTCCCAAATGCGAGTTCTACCGTAAGGTCTGAGTTGGAATACCGACTTGAAACTAAGGAGAGTAGAGAGAACCAAGCGTTATTTTTATTGGCCACAGGTTCTTTTGCCAGTGAAATCAGTCTGGGGCAGCAAGCATATGGTACTATCGCGGACCGGGTAAACAGTTTGTTTAACGACTTATTGTCCAGTGATGACGACAAACTTAAATTAGGTCTCAACTTTCAGGCCGGTGAACAAACGCCAGATTACCGATCAGATGATCGATTGGGTTTGACATTGAGTACAAAAATTAGTGATCGGGTCCTGTTCAACGGGAAAGTAGGAGTGCCAATTGGTGGTGTCAATGAGACGGTTATTGCCGGAGATGCTGAAATAGAATTACTCTTGAATGAGGACGGAACCCTATCGGCCAAATTTTTTAACAGAGAAAACAATATTCGGAATTTTGGTGAGGAAATTGGATATACCCAAGGAGTTGGTTTATCTTATAATGTCGAATTTGATACCTTTAGGGAATTGCTAAGAATCATTTTTTCGGGAAAGAATCGAAAGGACAAAAAGACCGTTGAAACTAAAAATGTGGGTATAAGAGAAGAAAATCCACTTCCTGAATATTTGAAAATGAAGAAAAAAAAGAGTAAAGAGGAGAATTAGACCAACTGATTTTACACAATTTCAATTTAGTTATTAACGAAATCGATTGAATTTAACATTGCCCGGTAAAATATCATAAATCCCGTCTTTTTTATAGTTTTTGTTTAGTAATTTTACTTCCCTAAAAGAATTAAATGTCAAAAAATATAAAAAAAATTGGGGTGATGACTTCGGGAGGGGACGCTCCTGGGATGAATGCTGCCATTCGTTCCGTAGTTAGAACCTGTGCCTACCACAATGTAGAATGTGTAGGTATTTATCGTGGCTATGAAGGTATTATGGAGGGTGATTTTAAGCCAATGGATGCTCGTAGCGTAAAAGGAATCATCAACAAGGGCGGTACCGTTCTTAAATCTGCTCGCTCAAAACAATTCAGAACGCCCGAAGGACGAAAAATCGCTCATGAACAACTCAAAAAAGCCGAAATAGATGCATTGGTAGTCATTGGTGGTGATGGAACATTTAATGGCGGATTGGTTTTCAACAAAGAGTATGAATTCCCGATTATTGGAATTCCGTGTACCATAGACAATGATATTTTCGGCACCACACATACTATCGGGTTTGATACAGCCTTAAATACTGTTGTTGATTGCATAGATAAGATACGAGACACTGCAAGTTCTCACAATCGTTTGTTTTTTGTGGAAGTTATGGGGCGTGACGTAGGCCATATCGCATTGAATGCGGGGGTTGGTGCAGGTGCAGAAGAGATTTTGATTCCCGAGGAGAATTTGGGCCTTGACCGCTTATTGGAATCGTTGCACAGAAGTAAACGTTCAGGCAAGTCGTCAAGTATTGTAGTGGTAGCCGAAGGAGATAAAATTGGAAAAAACGTTTTTGAGTTGAAAGACTATGTAGAAGCCAATATGGATGAATATGATGTGAGGGTTTCTGTTTTGGGCCATATGCAACGTGGTGGTTCACCTTCATGTTTTGATAGGGTATTGGCGAGTAGAATGGGCGTGAAAGCAGTGGAAACGCTGTTGGAAGGAAAAACCAATTATATGGTTGGTCTACTCAATGAAAAAATGGAATTAACCCACCTTAGAGAGGCAGTCAAAGGAAAATCAAAAATTGATAGGGAGTTGCTGCGCGTCTCAGAAATTATGACCACTTAAAATGGTGACCGCTTACAAGTTGCCGTATGGCATGGTATCGTTTTGTAAAGTGGGCCGATTTAAAAAACAAGAATAAATAATATTAATAAATAATAAAATAAAATGTCAAATTTAAAATTAGGAATAAACGGTTTTGGAAGGATAGGAAGAATTGTGTTTAGAGCAACCTTAAATAAACCAAATGTAGAAATAGTAGGGATCAATGACTTATTGGACGTTGAGCATTTAGCTTATTTGTTAAAGTATGACTCTGTACATGGTAGATTCGATGGTACGGTTGAAGTAAAAGACGGACAATTGGTTGTGAATGGGAAAACTATTCGAGTATCTGCTGAAAGAGATCCACGTAATCTTAAATGGGATGAAGTAGGAGCAGACGTTGTTGCCGATTGTACTGGGATTTTTACAACTTTAGAGTCAGCACATTACCATATTGAGGCAGGTGCCAAAAAAGTGGTGATTTCTGCACCAAGTAAGGATGCACCGATGTTTGTAATGGGTGTTAACCATAAAGAAGTAAAAGCTTCAGACAAAATTGTATCTAATGCCTCATGTACGACAAACTGTTTGGCTCCAATGGCGAAAATTGTCGATGACAACTTTGGTATCGAAGAGGCATTGATGACAACCGTGCATGCAACAACAGCTACACAATTAACGGTTGATGGCCCTTCAAGAAAGGATTTTAGAGGTGGTAGAAGTGCGTTAATGAACATTATACCTGCTTCAACTGGTGCAGCAAAAGCTGTTGGGAAAGTAATTCCGAAACTGGATGGCAAACTAACAGGTATGGCCTTCCGTGTACCAACTGCTAACGTTTCTGTGGTGGATTTAACCGTAAGAACTGTTAAAGAAACTTCATTGGATGCGATCAAGAAAGCTTTTAAGGATGCATCAGAAGGTGAGATGAAAGGTATTGTTGGCTATACTGACGAATTGGTGGTTTCTCAAGATTTTGTTGGAGAAACAAACACCTGTGTATTTGATGCCGATGCTTCAATTGAACTTAACTCGAGATTCTTTAAAGTAGTAGGATGGTATGATAACGAATTTGCTTATTCTACCAAATTGGTTGAATTGGCAGAGCATATTCATTCTTTATAATTAACCCATATCAATCCGTATAAGTTCGCTATATTTAAATAGATTTAAGCTTATACGGATTTTTTCATTCAATAAACACATGATATTAATAGTTGATAGTGGTTCTACAAAGGCCGACTGGATTTCAGTAGATCATAGCGGAAAACAAATACAGGAAAAAATAAGGACCGGTGGCTTGAATCCAGAAATTCTTAAAGAGAAGAAACTCTACAAGATTATAAGAAAGAGTGAAGAACTGGCGGAAATCAAGCGCGACGTAACTCATGTGTTCTTTTATGGTGCGGGTTGTGGTACTGAAAACCCTAGATTGCTCCTCAAACGAGTCCTGGAAGACATTTTTGTCAATGCGGAAGTGGAAGTTACAGAAGATACCATGGCCGCCGTTAGGGCAACTTTGAGTCATGATGATGAAGCAGCAATAGTTTGCATCTTGGGTACAGGTTCAAATTGCAGTTATTACGACGGCAAAAATTTAGATCAGCGAATTCAGTCATTGGGCTATACCTTAATGGATGACGCTTCAGGAAATTATTTTGGCAAACAGTTAATTCGTGATTATTACTTTAATCATATGCCAGAAGCCATAAAAGTATCCTTTGCCGACAAGTATAATATGGACGCTGATTATATTAAATACAATCTCTATAAACAACCCAGCCCGAACGCTTATTTAGCAAATTTTGCAGAATTCATGTTTCTAAATATAGATTCAACCTATATTCAAAATATGATCAAAGAGGGAATCCGAATATTTGCAAGAAACATGATTTTCCAATTTAAAGACGAAGTTAAAACGGTTCCGGTTCATTTTGCTGGATCTATAGCGTTTTTTGCCAAAGATCAGATCCTTGAAATAGCAGATGAAATGGGTTTCACCGCAGGAAATTTTGTGCGCCGACCTATTGAAGGTTTGGTAGGTTATCATACACGAAAGTTTCAAAATTAAATTTGAAATAAAACCAAGAACCTCAGGATATTAATTCCACACGGGTGAGAATAAAATAAAAAAGCAGTGTAAGTTTTAAAACAACGACACTGCTTTTTTTATTTTGTGGAACATTAAAGTTACAATTATTTTACTGCAATCATACTGATTTCCACATTCACGAATTTAGGAAGATTGGCCACTTCCACAGTTTCTCTAGCTGGAGCCGTAGCTTCATCAAAATAACCACCGTAAACGTCATTAATTTGGCCGAAATTGTTCATGTCGCTAATAAAGATGGACGATTTGATTACATTTTCGAAAGTCATATCGGCTGCTGCTAAAACCGCCTTTAAGTTTTCCATTACCTGCTTGGTTTCGGCAACAATTGAATCAAGAACAAGTTCATTGGTCTTTGGATCAAAAGCTATTTGTCCAGAAGTATATAAAGTGTTTCCACTTAAGATAGCCTGGTTGTAAGGGCCTATTGGCGCAGGAGCATTTGGTGTGTTGATGATTGTTTTCATAATGAATTGTATTTTATTTTTTCCTGAAAAGGTTATAGCTATTTGTGATTTTAATGTTTCACTTATAGTCTTTTGTCCGGCGAGCGTTGTTTGTCGTATTTGATATCTTTTAATAAACTTGATTTGATTCCGATAAAAAAGTTCCATGAACTACGCTCGCTGAAAGGAATCCAACTAAAGTTCATCCGCCAGCTCAATAGGTCACGTTCAAACCTGAGTTGGGTATAGGTGAAACCTTGGTTTTTAAAATCATATCCTGAAGAGACTCCAACAGTCCAACGGGGGGATAAATCTATATCTCCTGAAAACATTAGGGAATTGGATGAAATTTCATTTTGTCGTGCACTGTTGGAATAGTTAACAGCCCATGCCACACGCAAACTCCAGGGAATGGTGAAATTATAAAATTCTGATTTCTCCTCCTTACTGCGGTCTCTCTCTTCATCGCCCAAGCGTTGATCGGCAAAGTTTTGGGACTTCCCAAATAAGTCGTCGGCACGGCCACCACTAAGAACAGACTCATCGATGGCTCTTTGGTCAGGTTCTTTTCGCCCAGAAAAACTTTCACTACTTAGGCTATAACTTAAATTCATACTTGCTGATGTCAGTCTAAATAAACTTCCACCATTGTCGATATTGAATTGATCCACACGTCGGTTATTATTGTCAAGAGCATAAGGATCTAGGGTCATTCCAAAATTGACGCTCATTTTATTATCAAACAGTTGCGTTCCACCAGATACTCTTAGAGGACTCCATTGCAAAGAATCGCCAGCAAAATTATACGAAGTGGATAAGTTAAGACTATTCAATAAGATTATTTTTTTAGGCTCCGTTTTAGTGGAGTCCCTATCTCTTACTTTGGCTTCAAAATTATTCCCCAATGAAAACCCCATCGAACTCGAGAAATTTTTATTTGGAGCACCATAAAGAGATTCTTCAAACCTGCTGTATTCTGCCCGGGTCAGATCGCCATTGGCCGTAATATAATCAAAGGAATCATAATAATCATCAAAAGCTGGGTTGATATTATAACTTATGGACGGTCTCATGATGTGCCTGATAGCTTTGATTTTGGTGTTTTTCCCTGGCTTTTCAAAAGGGAACATCCCATAGATCGTAGTTCCAATACTCGTACTGAAATTATAGGTTCTAAAACTGTCAAAACCTGTTAGATCCTCTTTTAAGACTTTATTCTCATCGGGATCATAATACTTTCTGATAGTGTTAAGCGTCCAGTTTTCCTGAAAATTCGTACTTGCACTAACGCTAAAATGTCTAAACACTTTAAAGTTTGTGGAAATTGGAATACTTTGCTGCACACCAACCCGAGCATCTTCAAACATTTCTGCTTTAAAAAAAAGTGAGTCTGTTGTACTTATCCTATTTTGTGCATTGACATTATATTGAAAATTGATATTGTCAATAATTCCTTTTTTAGCTCCAATTTTTGGCGCGAATGGGAAAATCCTGCTCACACTTCCCTGAAAAGTAGGTAAAGTCATGTCAATCTGCTGAGTTCTTGTATTTTGGGAATGCGTGGCGGTTAAGCTGACATTCACTTGTGGTTCTCCTGTGAAGGACTTGGAATAGGATACGGAGGATGATAAGGTATTATTTAAAAAATTTGAAGCGTTCATCTGATTGACAGATTCCTGATAGTATTTACTACTCCCTAAGTTGACCGATGCCGAAAAACGGGAACTCGGATTTGCTTTTGCATCCTGAGAGTGTGACCACCTGATGTTGTAAATGGACGATTTCGAATAATCAGGAAACCCGCGTTCACTATTGATCAAGCTTTCATACCTAATTCCAAAGTTTCCTCTAAATCTATAGCGTACAGCATAATTGGTTTCGGATCGGAACCCATAACTTCCATTGGTGTAATAATCGCCATAAAGCGCCAAATCGAGATAATCACTAATAGCAAAATAATAACCTCCATTTTGCAGGTTGTAACCACGCCTACTATCCTGACCAAATGTAGGAAAGAGAATTCCAGAAGTTTGTTTTTTAGTCAATGGAAAATAGGCAAAAGGCAAACCGATGGGGGTGGGCACATTGTAAATGTACATATTGGTCAAGCCTGTTACCACTTTTTTGTTGGGAACAATCTTGGCTTTCCGCATCAAGAAATAAAACTCAGGGTCATCTTTGTCCTCTGAAGTTGTGAATTTCCCACGATTGATAAAATAGACCGAGTCGTTTTCCTTCTTGGTCACATCGGCAATGATATATCCACCGCTTTGCTCAGTTCTTGAATTAAAGATGAGGGCTTTTTTGGTTTCAGTGTTGAAGATAATTGAGTCCGGTTCTACAAGATTGGCGCCCTGTTTGAAGATAGGAGCTTGGGAATAAACGCCTGCCGAATCTTTTAAACGTCCGGCATAAACCAAATTTTTATTGTGATCAATGACAATAATTCCTGACTTTATTTCCATGTCCTGATAGCGCACCTCCGCTTCATTATATAAGGTGGTTTGCTTTAAACGTTGATTAAGAGACACATAATCTTTGGCCTTATAATTAACAACTGCTTCCAAGAAATCCTTCTTTTTGGGAATGGTATCCTGCAAAATACTATCGGTTTCTTTGACTGGTGCTGTGGGAGTCACTAAAGAGTCGATATTTATGGACACCCTCATACTGTCATTTTCTGTTTTTGGCAGGATGGGAGCTTGGGTTTTTGGGAGATCTTGAGCCAACCCCAAAGTGTTAATAAACACTGTAAAACTCAGGGTAAAAAGTATATGAAAGCTTTTTGTACGCAATGCTTTTAAGTGTATTTTTGTAAAAGTATGGCTCGGTTTTTGAAAAGTCAAAATTACATATATTTTTTTGTGATTAATTACTATTCAACCAAAATTTAAAAATTAAAATAAACCAAGTTTGTTATACGTTTAAACCTTTATGAGAACTCAATTATATTATACCTTAGTATTAAGCATCTATTTATTTATTGGTTTTTTAACACCTGCACAGGCATTTCAGAAAAACAAAGGTCAATTTGTGGTAGTTCTTGATGCCGGCCATGGTGGAAATGATCCCGGGAATGTTGGAAATGGTTATAAAGAAAAAGAAATTGCGCTCAACATCGTTTTGACAGTAGGCAAATCTTTAGAGAAACATCCTAATATCAAAGTGATTTATACACGTAAAACGGATGTTTTTGTTCCTTTAAGAGAACGCGCAAAAATTGCCAATGATGCCGACGCTGACTTATTTGTCTCTGTGCATTGCAATTCGCACCATTCAAGTGCACACGGTACGGAAACTTTTGTTTTGGGCCTACACGAAAACCAACGCAACTTTGAAATTGCAAAGAAGGAAAATGAGGTTATTTTCTTGGAAGAAGACTACGAATCGCATTACGATGGCTTTGATCCCAATTCGCCGGAATCCTTTATAGGTCTGACTTTAATGCAGGAGGAGTATCTTGATCAAAGTACCCAATTAGCTCGTCTGGTTCAAGATAATTTCACAAAAACTTTAAAACGAAACGATAGAGGTGTCAAACAAGCTGGCTTTTGGGTTTTGCACAACACCTATATGCCAAGTGTTTTGGTAGAAACAGGGTTTTTGACCTATAAGCCGGAAGGAGCCTATCTCAACTCTGCAAAAGGTCAAAATGAAGTTGCCTTGGCCATCTATAAAGGATTAATGGACTATAAAATGATTTTGGATAGAAATGTCGGACAAAACGTGTATAAAGATGTAGCCAACAAGGATTCGCTCAAAGATGAATTAACTAATGAATTGGACTCCAAGGATGCTGTTAAACGTATTTATACCAATACGGTATTCAAGGTTCAATTAGCAGCTAGTTCAAATAAACTTGAACCTAAATCATATAATTTTAACGGCTTAAACGATATTTCCCGAGAAAAAGAAGGTAAGCTTTACAAATATTTCTATGGCGGCACTTCTGATTATAATGAAATCAAATTAATGGCTGAATTTGCAAAGTCAAAAGGTTATCCCACCTCGTTTATTGTCGCTTACCAGAATGGAAAACGTGTAGACTTGTCTTCAGTAATCAATTCTCACTCTAATTAAAAAGATTCTTAATATTTTTATTCCTAATTTTGTGAGCAACTAAATCTTTTAGACTTTGAAAATATCAAGAGAAGTTAAAACCGCAATACTTGTAATATCAGGAATACTCCTAATGGTTTTTACATTTAATTATTTGAAAGGTATCAATATCTTACAAAAACACAATCGCTACCAGACCCAATTTGATTACAATGCGTTAAGTTCTTCATCTCTGGTGACTATCAAAGGCAATAAAATTGGAAAAATTGAGGATATTACTTATGACGATAATACGGGTAAAACCATTGTGACCTTTATCGTGACAGAAGACGTCAAATTTTCTACAAATAGTAAGATTCGCATGTATGAGACTGGACTAATGGGCGGCAATGCTTTGGCTATTATACCTATGCCCGGACCAGAGCTGGCAAAAGATGGCGACTTATTGCAATCTGAAGTTGAAGAAGGGCTCATCACAAGCTTGACAAAAAACTTTTCTGGGATCAGCAGTAACTTGGGTGTCACCCTAAAGGCTGCGGATTCTTTAATGAATAACTTTAACCGATTAATTATTAACGAAAATGAGGATGGTATTAAAGCTGCAATTGCAGAATTAAACCAGACCATCATTTCTTTTAGGAACATGGCAAATGCTATGACTGTCCTCGTGTCAAAGAATGATGAAGCCTTGACCTCTGCAATCGGCAATTTTGATACTTTATCCGGAAATCTTGCTGAGATTACGACAGAATTTAAACAGGTTGAAGTATCCAAAACTTTTGCAGAACTTGATAAAACCCTTCAAGAGGTCAATACCTTGTTGGCAAGTGTCAAGGATGGGAAAGGTACTATGGGCAAACTGCTGAATGACGATAAACTATATTCAAATCTCGAAGGAGCCTCTTTACAACTGGAGCAATTGTTGCAAGATTTTAAATTAAACCCGAAGCGCTATGTGCATTTTTCAGTTTTTGGAAAAAAGCCAGACCGCTTTGATGCTGAAGGCAATATTATTGAGGATCAAAAAACACAACCAGAAGAAATACGTATAGAATTAGAAAACAACTAACCACCTTAATAATGAATTACATTCCAAATATCCTTTTTGCCCTGGCACTAATTGTCGGCATTGGTTTCTTTGCAAATAATGTAAAAAAATTGATCCGCAATATTAAACTGGGTCGCGATGTTGATGTAAGTGACCACACCTCCCAACGTTGGAAGAACATGGCAATGATTGCACTTGGACAAAGTAAAATGGTCAAAAGGCCAGTTTCTGGATTTTTACACATCATTGTCTATGTGGGTTTCATCATCATAAACATTGAAGTTTTAGAGATCATTATTGACGGTCTTTTAGGTACACATCGCATTTTTTCATCTATAGGACCAATGTATGGTGTTCTTATTGGTGTCTTTGAAATATTGGCTGTTTTGGTCTTTGTTTCTGTCATCGTTTTTTGGATGAGAAGAAATATTATTAAAATCAAACGTTTTTGGTCCAAGGAAATGACCAGTTGGCCTAAAAATGATGCCAATAACATTCTTTATATTGAAATGGTGTTGATGGTCTTGTTTTTAATAATGAACGCCACGGATTTGAAATTCCAAGCCATGGAAAATGGAAATGTCGTCAGTCAGTATTTGACTCCGTTATTTAGTGGATTTTCAGATGGAACCATCCATATTATTGAGCGAAGCGCATGGTGGTTGCACATTTTAGGAATTCTTGCGTTCTTAAACTATCTCTATTTTTCTAAGCATTTGCATATTCTTTTGGCGTTTCCAAACACCTATTTTGGAAAGATTGTCCCAAAAGGACAGTTTAAGAATAATGAAGCCGTTACCAAGGAAGTAAAAATGATGATGGATCCAAACGTCGATCCATTTGCAGCACAGCCAGAAGGGGCTGGGGACGAAATTCCCGCGAAATTTGGTGCTAGCGATGTACAAGATTTGAGTTGGGTACAATTGCTCAACGCCTATACATGTACAGAGTGCGGTAGGTGTACAAGTGAATGCCCAGCCAATATAACTGGTAAAAAACTGTCACCTCGTAAGATCATGATGGATACGCGTGACCGATTGGAAGAAGTTGGAAAAAATATAGATGCCAACAACGGGGTTTTTAAGGATGACGGTAAACAATTATTGGACGATTATATTACACGCGAAGAATTATGGGCTTGTACTACATGTAACGCCTGTGTTCAAGCGTGCCCGGTGAGCATCGATCCTATGTCCATCATTATGGAAATGCGAAATTATTTGATCATGGAACAATCTGCAGCACCCATGGAACTCAACAACATGATGGCCAATATTGAAAACAATGGTGCCCCTTGGCCATACAATCAAATGGATAGATTGAACTGGAAAAACGAGTAATTTAATTTGGGTGATAGTGAACAACTGTCATCCTAACATTGTGTTTTATAGTATAAAAAATGTGATGTACGGCAAAAAGTTGCTGATTAAATCTTTTGGAGTAAAATAATAAAAAACAAAAACATATAAACTCATAAAAAATGAGCGAACAACTTATTGTGCCAACTATGGCAGAATTTACGGCCCAAGGCAAACAACCAGAAGTCCTCTTTTGGGTAGGTTGCATGGGAAGTTTTGATGATAGAGCGAAGAAGGTAACCAAGGCTTTTGTAAAACTGCTACATAAATCCAAGGTGGACTTTGCCGTTTTAGGAACTGAAGAGAGCTGTACTGGCGATCCTGCAAAACGTGCAGGTAATGAGTTTCTTTTTCAGATGCAGGCGGTCACCAACATCGAGGTTCTCAATGCCTATGAAATCAAAAAAATTGTTACTGCCTGCCCGCATTGTTTCAATACCATAAAAAATGAATATCCAGAACTTGGTGGAAATTATGAAGTCATGCACCATACACAATTTCTTAAATCACTTTTGGATGAAGGACGATTGACCGTTGAAGGAGGCCAATTTAAAGGCAAACGTATCACTTTCCACGACCCCTGTTATTTGGGGCGAGGCAACAATGTGTATGAAGCACCAAGAGATTTGATACGAAAATTGGATGCGGAACTGGTTGAAATGAAAAGCTGCAAGTCCAGAGGACTCTGCTGTGGTGCCGGTGGCGCTCAAATGTTTAAAGAGGCTGAGCTAGGAAATAAAGAAATAAATGTCAAACGGACAGAGGAAGCGGTCGAGGTGAAACCAGATATTATAGCAGCTGGGTGTCCATTTTGCAATACCATGATGACCGATGGTGTCAAATCAAAAAACAAGGAATCTGAAATTGCTGTGATGGATATTGCAGAATTGATAGCAAATGCAGAGGATTTATAATGGCCACAGAAATATTCCTATTAAACATTTCAGGACAGGACAAGCCTGGACTGACTTCAGGTTTAACCAACGTTTTAGCCCAGTATGGGGCTAAAGTTTTAGATATTGGACAAGCTAATATTCACGATACCTTGTCACTGGGTTTTTTGTTTGAGATTGAATCCGGAGACAAATCTGCTGCAGTTTTAAAAGATTTATTATTTAAAGCATATGAGCTTGGTGTCAAGGCTAAATTCTCACCCATTACCTCTGAAAATTATGAAAAGTGGGTTGACAATCAAGGTAAAGACCGTTATATAATTACCATTTTGGGTGAAAAACTAACTGCAGAACAGATTTCAACTGTTACGAGGGTTGTTTCAGAAAAAAACTTAAATATTGATGCTATAAAAAGACTGACAGGCCGCCTATCACTCACCAAAAAAGAGAATTATCCGCGAGCATCGATAGAATTATCCATAAGAGGTAAAATTGATAATAAAGCCGAATTGACAGCGAAATTCATGAAAATTTCCCACGATCTAAGTGTCGATATCTCTTTTCAGGAAGATAATATTTATCGCCGCAACCGGCGTTTGGTATGTTTTGATATGGATTCTACTTTAATTCAGGCTGAAGTAATTGATAAATTAGCCGAATTGGCAGGTGTTGGAGACGAGGTAAAAGCCATAACAGAATCTGCCATGAATGGCGAAATTGATTTTAGCGAAAGTTTTATACGCCGTATGAAGCTTTTAAAAGGGTTAAGTGAAGATGTGTTGCACGATGTCGCTATCAATTTGCCAATTACACAAGGTGCGAGAAGGCTTATTGATACGCTTAAAAAATATGGATTTAAAACGGCTATCTTATCTGGCGGATTTACCTATTTTGGAAATTACTTGCAAAAGGAATTGGGGATAGATTATGTATATGCAAACCAGTTGGAAATAAAAGATGGCAAGCTAACGGGAAATTATATTGGAGAGATTGTTGACGGTGATAAAAAAGCAGAATATCTTAAGGAAATTGCCAAAAAAGAAGGGATCCATATCAATCAGACCATAGCTGTTGGTGATGGCGCAAATGACCTGCCAATGCTTAATCTCGCTGGACTCGGAATTGCATTTCACGCAAAACCAAAAGTAAAAAACAGTACACAAAGCGCCATATCCAGTATTGGCTTGGATGGGGTTTTATATTTATTGGGATATCACGATAGACATATAGATTTACTTGAATAAACCATGGTCGATTTAACAAATTTGTTCGAAGTAACAAGCCCGTGAATCTACCAAGCCAACTGCTCATCTATGGATTTTTTACTGATGTAAGTCTTGAGAGATAAGATAGTAAATAAGTCGTTTAGTAAAACCAAGATTTAAACTGCCCATGTTCACCAATCAGCAAATCAATCTGGATATTTTGCCTTCTATTGATGATGTGGCTTTAAAACCTATTTCAAAACAATATCTCATGATTATTGTAATAAACAGATGGGTTTTTTATGCACTTATCGTATCAGCATTGATGGTTGCTAAACTCAAAATCGTGCACGAGGGTTTTCAATTGGCGTTCTGGTATTTATTTTCAGCTTGTGCTTTATTCTGCATTCTAAATTTTGTTGTTGCGTTACTGGCCTTCAATAAGCGAAAATATGCCATAAGGGAGCAAGATGTTATTTTTTCCAAAGGATTGCTGGTAAATTCAATTTCTGTAATTCCTATTTCACGTATTCAACATATAGAAATTTCCCGCTCCTGGTTGGCCAGAAGATTTAACTTGGCAACCTTAAAGATTTTTACTGCGGGAGAATCGGGGATTGACTTGAGAATAGCTGGTCTGAATTACAGCGAGGCAAAGCAAATCAATGATTTTTTAAGTAACAGAGTAAATGGAATCGATTGATTTTTCTCAACCTGCACGGCAATCCTCCAAAGGCATTCTTGTTATCTTTGCGCTAAATACCTTTAAATTTATCAGACGTTATTTTGTTCTGTTTTTGGCTTTGGGCCTGTCCTTATCCAAAAGTGAATCAGCATCTTTTTTATCCACTACAAGTTTAATATTGATTGCCTTAGGTGTTTTTGTGTTGATTTTTGTATTGGCGATTCTCAAATACCTGAATTTTAAATTTCACTTGGACAACGACCAATTTTATTTGTCATCAGGTATTATCAATAAGGATATGACCATTATTCCCAAATCCAAGATTCAAAATATCCACATTAAACAGAACTTCATCCAGCAGATCATTAATGTTGTTTCCTTAACCATCGAAACCGCTGGGGATGATAAGGCCGAAATCGAAATCAACGCTCTAAGCCATTCTGTTGCCCTAAACCTTAAAAAACAATTGTTCATTAGTAGACCTATTTCAGATAACGGGTTGGGTGATGAGCCCGTCCAAAGCGCTCTGTTTTTCAAGGCTTCAATGAAGCGTTTGCTCTTAGAAGGTATCTCAGAAAATCATATCAAAAGCTTTTTGATCATCGTTTCCTTTGTTTTTGGATTGTATAATGAGTTTGAAAACTACCTTCAAGACCTCGGCATCTCTGATCACTTTCAAACGTCAGTCAATATTGAAACTGGTAGTATCCTAAATCTCTTGTTGGCCAACGTGTTTATTGTTGTTTTCGCAATTTTGGGTTCTATGCTATTTTCCGTTATCAACACCTTTATCTCAAACTTCAATTTGGAGGTTATTGAAAACGACAACACTATTGAAATTAACAAAGGCCTATTTAACAAGCTTTCACTGATCCTTGTACCTGTCAAAATTCAAAATATCATCATTAAAACCAATCGGTTAAAGCAGTATTTTGGCTTACACACCCTGTCGATCAAACAGGCCATGGTAAATAAAAAACAACAAAAGAACTTTAAGATTGTAGCCTTGGAGAAACATCAAGTCATGCATTTGGTTCAGAAGGTTTTTACCCGATATGCTGATGTTGATTCATATGAAAAACCAGAATTTTATTATATACGGTTACTCACGTTTCGTTCAATACTTGTGGGTGCATTTGTGAATGTTCTGGCATTTTTTATTTTCGGAAATTATTTTTGGCTGATCTATATCATCATCATACCTTGGATCGTTCTTTTTGTCCACTTTACTTATAAAAAAGCAAGCTATCAGATAACAGATGAATATCTTACCGTAAATACTGGATTTATAGATCGTGTACGAAACATCAGCGAATTGAAAAAAATTCAGTCAGTACAGATAAAACAGAGTATTTTTCAAAAGCGCAATGAGATCGCATCAATACACATCGCTACCGCATCTGATAAAGTCAAAATTCTTTGTGTCACAGACCAAAACGCTAAGGCAATATTAGATTACCTGCTATTTAAGGTAGAATCCCAAGATAGAGATTGAATGTAATTGTGTACTTTTGTAGTTAGAAAAAAAATAAAAATATGCTAGTCGATTTTAATACTTTACCGGAAGAATCAAGAGTGTGGATCTATCAGGCCAATCGTTCGTTTACGGACGATGAAATTTCAGAAATAAAGTCCAAATTGGACATATTTATAACCAACTGGACCGCGCATGGTGCCGATTTGCAAGCTGGTTATCTCATTAAATATAAACGTTTTATAGTTATTGCAATCAATCAAGGTTTAAATGCTGCAACCGGTTGTAGTATTGATGCTTCTGTCCACTTTATTCAACAATTGGAAAAGGATTATGATGTGGATCTTATGGACAAGATGAACGTATCCTATAAACAAGGTGATTTCATTGCCTACAAGAACTTATTGGATTTCAAAAAAATGGCAAAAGAGAAGGCAGTCTCAAAAAACACCATTGTCTTCAATAATTTGGTGAATAATATTGCCGAATTCAACGAAAATTGGGAGGTCCCTGCAAGTGAAAGCTGGCACAGTCGATTTATTAAGTAAAACTTAACTGCCCGAATAAATTTTATTAACTAGCTTCATTATAAAACTATCTTAAAGTACTATCAGCTTCAATGTAAAAGTGGTATTTTACCGCTCTAATTGATATTGGTAATAAGACTTTAAAAAGACCTGAATTTATATGCGCTTAGCAATTTCCCTCATTATATTCTTTTTTATTTCATTCAACAGTGTAGCTCAAAAATCAGTAAATCCTTTATTGGCAAAAGACCCGATAGCTCAGCAAAGATGGGTAGATAGTGTATATAATAGCTTGGATACTCGGCAACGGGTAGGACAATTATTTATGGCTAGAGCGTTGTCAAACGGCAACAAGAGCAATGAAGCTGAAGTTGCCAGACTGATTAACAACCAACAAATTGGTGGGATCATTTATTCTACAGGTGGTCCAGTTAAACAAGCCAAATTAAATAATATATATCAAGCTATTTCTAATGTTCCCTTGCTCATTGGAATGGATGCAGAATGGGGATTGAGCATGCGATTGGATTCGACCTATGCTTTTCCTTATAATATGACCCTTGGTGCCATCACTGACAATAAGATCGTGGAGCAGGTGGGCAGACAAATTGGCGAACACAGCAAACGAATAGGCGTTCATTTCAATTTTGCTCCTGCGGTCGATATCAATACCAATCCGAAAAACCCGATTATTGGAAACCGCTCCTTTGGCGAAGATAGAGATAATGTGACGGCCAAAGGTCTGGCATTTATGAAAGGGATGCAAGATGCCGGAGTCTTGGCAAATGCAAAACATTTCCCTGGACATGGCGATACTGACACCGACAGCCATAAAACCTTGCCAACCATAAATTTCAACGAAAGACGTATTGACTCGATAGAGTTGTACCCTTATAAAAAATTAATTCAGGAAGGTTTATCCAGCGTTATGGTGGCGCATTTAAACGTGCCAAGCCTTGAACCAAAAGAAGGTACTCCGTCGTCTCTTTCAAAACACATCATCACAGACATTTTAAAGGAGCGCCTACAATTTGAAGGCCTGATTTTCACAGATGCCTTAGAGATGAAGGGGGTTTCCAACTTTAGTAAACCAGGAGATATTGACCTTGCTGCATTTTTGGCCGGAAATGATGTTCTTTTAATTTCTGAAAATGTTCCCGTAGCCATTGATAAAATTGTTGCCGCCTATGAAGCCAATGAGTTTACTGAAGAGCGCTTGGCGCATTCTGTTAAAAAGATTTTAATGGCAAAATATAAAGTTGGCCTTCATAATTTCAGTCCCATAGCTACCACAGGTCTTGTGGAGGATCTCAACCGACTAAAAGATGATCTTCTCTACGAAAGAGTCATGGAAAATGCCATAACTGTAGTTCGAAATCAAAGAGGGATTCTACCATTAAGACATCTGGAAACAAAAAAAATAGCCTACGTCGAGATGGGTGATGCAATTGATAATTCGGCCTATTTGGAAGAATTGAGAAAATACACCAAAGTTCATCATATAAAAGCAACAAAATTGGACGAGTTGATGACCAAACTCCAAAACTACAATACGGTTATCGTCGGATTTCACAAATCGAATGTCAACCCTTGGAAACCATATCAATTTTCAGATAAAGAGATGGTTTGGCTCTATGAAATGGCCCGGACCAATACCGTCATTTTGGATGTGTTTGCAAGACCTTATGCGCTTATCGATTTGCATTCCATAGAAAATTTTGAGGGCATTGTAGTCAGCTATCAAAATAGTGAGATTTCCATGCGAAAATCAGTACAGCTTATTTTTGGCGCTATCCCAGCAAAGGGAACTCTACCTGTTTCTACAGGAGAGCATTTTATGGTTGGTGATGGAATTAAATTTCCCAGCATACAGTCTTTGAGCTATGGGCTTCCAGAATCTGTGGGAATGAGTTCTGAAAAATTAAATAAGATAGACTCAATGGCTAAGGTCACCATTGCTCATAAGGCAGCTCCGGGGATGCAAATTTTAGTGGCCCGTAAAGGAAAGGTCATTTATAACAAAGCCTTTGGCAAGCACACTTATGAGGGCAAGGAAAAGGTAGATTTGGATGATATGTACGATGTGGCCTCCCTTACCAAAATATTGGCAACATTGCCGCTCTTAATGGAGTTAGAAGAAAAGGGCATCGTTTCCACTGAGACCAAATTGTCACAAATTTTACCAGAATATAGAGATTCCAACAAGAAAAATGTGACCTTGAAGCAGATGTTGTCACATTATGCTCGATTAAAGCCATGGATTCCCTTCTACAGTGCTACTTTGGATGCTTCCAAAAAACCAGATCCCAAATATTATAGGAGGGTATCGAGCCCAATGTTCAATGTTAAGGTGGCTGATGAAATGTATTTGAGACATGATTACCCCGATACCATTCAAAAATTAATCAGAGACAGTGATTTGCTGTCAAGATTGCAATATCGATACAGCGATTTTCCGTATTTTATACTGAAAGAATATATTGAAAAACACTATGACAAAGGGTTGGATGAATTGGTTCAAGAGCATTTTTACCAATCTTTGGGCGCCAACCACACGACCTACAATCCAGCTGCCATTTTTAGTAACTCACAACTGGTGCCAACAGAGATAGACGATTATTTTAGGCATCAGACTGTTCATGGCTATGTTCATGATATGGGTGCGGCAATGCAAAATGGTGTTGGTGGGCACGCTGGGATTTTTAGCAATAGTAACGATGTTGCAAAAATTATGCAGATGTATCTTCAGAAAGGCTATTATGGTGGGAAGCGTTATCTAAAACCCGAAACTATTGATAAATTTAATTACTGTTACTATTGTGGTAGTGGGGTAAGAAGAGGAATTGGGTTTGACAAGCCTCAGTTAGGCACTAAGGGACCAACATGTGGTTGTGTGTCATTGTCTAGTTTTGGACATTCTGGTTTTACGGGAACCTACGCTTGGGCCGACCCAGAACAGGAAATTGTATATGTGTTTTTGTCAAATCGGACCTATCCTAATGCCAGCAACAATATCTTGCTAAAGGAGGGTATCAGAACAGAAATTCAACGCTTGATTTATGAAGCGATCATTGAGTAGAAAAAGTTATAAGTTTTGAGAGCCTTAAGCACTTTAAGTTGGGCTCAAGAATTTTGAACAATCAGTTGAACAATTATTTGATGAATAACCAACTTTAGTCACTTACATAACTTTAGATACTTTAAGTACTTGAAAACTTTAGTTTGAACTAAAAAGAACAAAAAAATGAAAATAGGAATCGTATGTTATCCAACCTTTGGGGGTAGCGGGGTTGTAGCAACAGAATTAGGTTTGGCATTGTCCAAACGAGGGCATGAAATTCATTTCATCACTTACAGTCAGCCAGTAAGATTGGATTTGTTGGGGAGTAATGTACATTATCATGAGGTTAACGTACCAGAATATCCATTGTTTTTATACCAACCATATGAGCTTGCATTATCAAGTAAATTGGTAGACATGGTAAAATTGTACGGAATAGAACTTCTCCATGTACATTATGCTATTCCGCATGCTTATGCTGCTTATATGGCAAAAAAAATGTTGCAGGAAGAAGGTATTTACATCCCGATAGTAACTACCCTTCACGGCACGGATATTACACTGGTGGGAAGCCATCCTTTCTACAAACCGGCCGTTACATTTAGCATTAATAATTCAGATGCCGTAACTTCAGTATCCCAAAGTTTAAAAGACGACACGATGCGCTTATTCGATATTAAAAAGGAGATAGACGTTATTCCTAATTTTATTGACTTTAGCCGTCATAAAATACAATTTACGGATTGTCAAAGAGAAGTGATGGCCAATGAAGACGAAATGATCATCACTCATATTAGTAACTTTCGTAAGGTGAAAAACATTCCAGATGTAATTAAGATATTTTATAATATACAAAAGGAAATACCGGCAAAATTAATGATGGTAGGTGAGGGGCCAGAAAAAGCAGAAGCCGAAAAGTTGTGCAAAAAACTTGACATTTTGGATAAGGTAGTCTTTTTTGGCAACAGTCATGAAATTGATAGAATACTTTGCTTTAGCGACTTGTTTTTATTGCCATCGCAAACAGAAAGTTTTGGTTTGGCAGCCTTAGAAGCAATGGCGTCGGGCGTTCCTGTTATCTCAAGTAATACGGGTGGGATTCCCGAAGTAAACATACAAGGTGTTTCGGGCTTTCTCAGCGATGTCAATGATGTGGAAGATATGTCTAAAAATGCGCTTTATATTTTGAGTGATAAAAAAAGGCTCGAAACTTTCAAGCTCAATGCCACAAGAGAATCTGCTAAATTCGCGATTGAAAATGTGGTGCCACAATATGAAGCTATTTATGTTAAAACTCTAAAAGATTGTGAGCTTGTAAAATAAGTTTTATATTTAAATACTCTACCTGCAATCTAATGTTGGGAGTCTAAACTTCATCCTATATGACCACAATAAAAGTCAACTCCCTGCCTGTCGATTTGGTCATAAAGGATTTGGCTGAAGCATTTCAATTACCTTTTCAACTTAATTGTAGGGAATATTTTGTTGAACTCTCAGAGAATATAGGAGAAGGATATATCAAGGCGATGATGCTTGAATCTGGGCTCGGCATTATTGAATACCATTGTAAATTTAAAATGGATGTTGAAATTCAGTTTGTAAAAGATTTCACTCATCCGTTAAAGTTTTTATACTGTACCAAAGGCAGTTTCATTCACCGCTTTTCCAATGAAGAGACACTTCATGATCTTCATGAATTCCAACAAGCTATTGTGGCAAGTCAGCATTATAACGGTCACGTGATAAGTTTCAAAAAGGACCAGGAGATCAATCTTTATAGCTTGGAAATGGACCGAGAGCGCTTTATGCTTTATGACGAATGCTCCTCAGAACTTATAAAATCTGATCTCAACGACATATTTGGTGATGTTTTGGCTAAAAACAGTTTTTACCATGAGGGGTATTACAGTTTGGCTCTTGCCGAAGTTTTTGAACAGATAAATAACTTCAATGACAATTATTTTTTAAGGACTATTTTCATGATTAGCTGCGGGTATCAATTGTTGGGAAACCAAATTGCACAATACCAAGACGATCTGAACAATGAGGAGAATAGGCATGTTTTAAGGCAGTATGAAGTATCCAGGGTAAGAGATGCAGTTCAGTATATTCATCAAAATATAGAAAAAACAAATACAATAAATGATATTTGCCAAGAAGTGGGCCTAACGGAGACCAAACTTCAGGAGGGTTTCAAAATTCTTTATAACTCTACAGTCAATAATTATATCAATGATGCGCGATTGAATCTTGCCTCTCAATTATTAAGGAATACTAATTTTAACATCTCAGAAATCGTATATAAAATAGGCCTGACAAGTAGAAGTTATTTTTCTAAAATTTTTAAGGAAGAATATAAGATGACGCCAACTGAATACCGACAAATGCATATAAAAAACACATAAAAAAACCATCACTATATAATTAATGATGGTTTTATTTTTATGATTATTTCTCTATGTAGAGACATGTATTGCTAAAATCTATATCTGATACCTAAGGCTATATCGAAATCCAAATCGTCATTATAATCATTTCCAAAAGCAATTTCTGGTCTGAAATCCAATGATAGCATTAAAGGGATATCAAAAACGTACTCAATTCCTATATCGCCAGCAATAAATATAAAGGTTTGATTGTCCTTTTTATAGTTATCCTCATATCTTTTGTAACCATAACTTGCAAGGCCACCACCTGGACCTGCGTACCAGTTAAATCCTCCATCAATATTCCAAACCCATTGGTATATTCCGGCAAGTTTAAACCCGTCATAGTCACTACCGTTTCTTAGTCCCAAATCCAACTCCAAACGGTTGTTGGAGCCAAGGGCACGTTGGTATGAAACTTCAGCACCAAAACCATCACTGTCACCAATACGTAAACCAATGGCGTTGTCAGCAATATCTTGCGCATTCATAAACATAGTGCCTCCAACAAAGGCAATAGCGATTAAAAATATTTTCTTCATAATTTAAGTTTTAAAGTTTTAACAAAAATACACCTCGTATTGATATCCGAAAGAAATTATAACGCCAACTTTGTGTTAAAATTGACTAATTACCTCTAAATTTATAACAAAATTTTAATATAAATAGAGTTTTAAAAAAAGTGATGGTAAAAGAGTCAAATAAAATGTTAATAGAGCTCAAAAGTCAGTTGGAAGGGCAGCTGTTTACTGACGATTTAATGAAAGCGCTGTATGCAACAGATGCTTCTGTATATAGAAAACTACCCTTAGCTGTAGCCTATCCTAAAACTGTTGAGGATTTAAAATTGCTTATCCAATTTGCCAATACCAATTCAGCTTCACTTATTCCAAGAACTGCAGGTACATCTTTGGCAGGACAATGTGTTGGTGAGGGAATTGTGGTTGATGTTTCCAGGCATTTTACCAAAATTATAGACATCAATGAGAAGAATAGAACGGTTACCGTTCAGCCAGGAGTTGTAAGAGATGAGCTCAACAACTACTTAAAACCTTTTGGGCTTTTTTTTGGCCCAAATACCTCCACTTCCAACCGCTGTATGATTGGGGGAATGGTGGGAAATAATTCGTCAGGAACCACTTCAATCCAGTATGGTGTTACCAGAGATAAGGTTTTGAAAATGAAAACCTTGCTTAGCGATGGGAGCGAAGTCATCTTTGAAAACACCACCAAAACTGAATTCTTTGAAAAAATGAAATTGAGCACTTTGGAAGGGCAAATTTATCAAACTATATATAAGGAGCTTCATCCAGAAGATGTTCAAAAGCGAATAACTGCAAATTTCCCAAAGCCTGAAATCCATAGAAGAAATACAGGCTACGCCATTGATGAACTTCTGAAAAGTACTGTTTTTCAGGAAGGTTCTACAGACTTCAATATGTGCAAGTTGTTATCTGGAAGTGAGGGAACGTTAGCCTTTACTACCGAAATAGTATTGCAATTAGACCCGCTGCCACCTAAAGAAAGTATAATGGTTGCGGCGCATTTTGATAGTATAGAAAATTGTTTGCTGAGTGTTGAACTGACCATGCAACACAATCTTTTTACTTGTGAAATGATGGACAAAACTATTTTGGATTGTACTAAGCAAAATAAAACCCAGGCTGAAAACAGGGCGTTTATTGTTGATGATCCCAAAGCCATATTAATGTGTGAGGTTCGGGCAGATTCTTTTGAAGCCGTCGAAAAGCAAGCTGAACATTTGGTAAAAGCCATCCAGGAATCTGGATTAAGTTATGCTTGGCCTGTTCTTGTTGGACCTGAAATTGAGAAAGCCGTTGAGTTAAGAAAAGCAGGATTGGGACTCTTGGGGAATATAGTTGGTGATAGAAAATCGGCAGCTTGTATTGAGGATACCGCGGTCGCATTGCCTGATTTGGCCAACTATATTGGTGAGTTTACGCAATTGATGAAAGATCATAATCAGGAAGCGATTTATTACGCACATGCCGGAGCGGGAGAATTACACTTAAGACCAATTCTCAATCTTAAAAAAAGCGAGGATGTAGCCATGTTCAGACAAATAACAACAGATGTGGCGCATTTGGTAAAAAAATATCAAGGCTCCATGAGTGGAGAACATGGCGATGGGATTGTGAGGGCAGAATTTATTCCATTAATGATTGGAGAGGAGAATTATCAATTGTTGAGGCGTATAAAAAAAGCCTTTGATCCTCAAAACATCTTCAATCCTGGAAAAATTGTTGATGCTTACCCAATGGATGAGAATTTACGCTATCAACCTGATAGAACTGAACCGGAAATTGATACCATGATGGACTTTTCGGCTTCTATGGGCATCTTGAGGGAAGCTGAGAAATGTAATGGCTCTGGCGATTGCAGGAAGTTACCAGAATTTGGCGGCACTATGTGTCCGAGTTATAGAGCAACTCGCAATGAAAAAGATACGACAAGGGCAAGGGCCAACGCCTTGCGTGAATTTTTGACAAATTCAGAGAAGGCCAATAAGTTTGACCATAAAGAATTAAAGGAGGTTTTTGACCTTTGCCTGAGTTGTAAAGCATGCGCTAGTGAATGTCCAAGTAGTGTGGATGTTGCAAGTTTAAAAGCGGAGTTTCAATACCAATATCAAAAGGCAAATGGTGTCTCATTGAGAACAAAATTGTTTGCCTATAATAATACTCTGAATGGATTTTCAAGTGTATTTCCGCAGATGACAAATTTCTTTTTCAAAAACAGATTAACCTCATCAATGATAAAGAATACTTTCGGAATTGCAAAAGAAAGATCACTTCCATTGATTTCAAAAAAAAGTTTAGATAAGCATATAAGATCAATTAACAATCAAGTAATTGAGTCAAATAATATTAAAACAATTTATTTTTTTAACGATGAATTTACCAATCATTTGGATACACCGATTGGACAGGATGCGATAGAACTTTTGACACGTCTGAATTATAATGTAAAGTTTGTTTCCCATTCAGAATCTGGACGTTCGTTTATATCCAAAGGGCTTCTGGAGCAAGCCAAAAAAATGGCCAATAAGAATGTTGCCGTTTTTAAAGATTTGATTTCTGCCGAAACACCATTGGTTGGAATTGAGCCTTCGGCCATTTTGACGTTTACGGATGAGTACCCAAGGCTGGCAGATGATAGGGTAGCCGCGCAAAATATCGCAAAACACACCTTATTGATTGAGGAGTTTATCCAACAGGAAATCAACATGGGGCATATTAAGGCATCACAATTTACCAAGGAGGAAAAGATCATAAAGTTCCATGGCCATTGTCACCAAAAAGCCTTACGCAATCAATTGTCCAGTTTTACAATTCTTAATTTTCCTGAGAATTATAAAGTTACCATAATTCCGAGTGGTTGCTGCGGAATGGCAGGGAGTTTTGGGTATGAAAAGGAGCATTATGAGGTCAGTATGCAAATTGGTGAGCAAACCTTGTTCCCTGCGGTGAGAAAAGCTTCGGAGACAGCCATTATCTCAGCAAATGGTACGAGTTGCAGGCACCAAATCATGGATGGCACACAAAGAGAAGCCTTGCATCCTATCACAATTTTGAGGCAAGCATTGTTGTAGCCTTAGGATTTAGGGCTGATAAACTGAGTTTGAACCTCATATTCAATACCTTTTTGGTGGAGGACTTAATCAAGGATTCAGAATGAGTGTTCCATGGAATAATTGTTAGCATTTATGAAGGAATTGTTATCTTTCGGCAATTAAAAATTCAAAAAACCTTTTAAAATTCTATTTTTGTTTCTCTCAGAATACAATTACATTAGCACAAAATAATATCTATGGCAGGAAACTCCTTCGGAAAATTGTTTAAACTCACAACTTTTGGTGAGTCTCACGGCGTAGCCATTGGTGGCGTAATAGATGGTTGTCCATCAGGAATACATTTAGATTTTGAAGCCATTCAATCAGAAATGGACCGCCGAAAACCAGGACAATCTGATATCGTCACCCAGCGCAAAGAATCAGATGTGGTTGAGTTCCTATCAGGAATTTTTGAAGGCCAGACCACAGGCACTCCAATTGGCTTTATCATCAAAAACACCGATCATAAATCAAATGATTATTCTCATATAAAAGACGTTTACCGTCCAAGTCACGCCGATTACACCTACGACAAAAAGTATGGTGTTCGTGATTATAGAGGTGGCGGACGAAGTTCTGCACGTGAAACCGCTTGCCGAGTTGTTGCAGGGGCCATTGCAAAGCAAATGTTGAAAGATGTTAAAATTCATGCTTTTACTTCATCTGTTGGCGACATTTTTTTAGAAAAGCCTTATCAGGATCTTGACTTTTCAAAGATTGAAACTAATACTGTACGTTGTCCGGATGAAGTCGTTGCAAATCAGATGATTGAAAGAATTAGAGAGATTAGAAAACAAGGCGATACCATTGGTGGAACCGTCACTTGTGTGATTCACAATCTACCTATCGGACTTGGAGAACCTGTCTTTGATAAATTGCATGCCGAGCTCGGCAAGGCTATGTTGTCCATCAATGCCGTGAAAGGTTTTGAATATGGTAGCGGATTTTGTGGCGCCAAAATGAAAGGAAGTGAGCACAATGATCAATTCAATGAAGATGGAAGCACCAAAACCAATTTATCAGGAGGTATTCAAGGTGGAATCAGCAATGGAATGGATATTTACTTTAGAGTGGCATTCAAACCAGTAGCCACGATTATTCAGAAACAAAACACTCTTGACAATAAAGGAGATATTGTAGAGATGCAGGGAAAAGGACGACATGATCCTTGTGTAGTGCCAAGAGCAATTCCTATTGTTGAGGCTATGGCTGCATTGGTTCTGGCGGATTACACACTCCTGCGCAGGCAGGAGTCTCATGAATAAAAGAAGGAGCCTTTAGCTTCCGAAAATTACCCTTAATTAAAAATTAAGAGATTCCCGCCTTCGCGGGAATGAAAATAATAGTTACATGAAAAAACTAGCACTACATTGGAAAATCGTCATTGGAATGGTCCTTGGTATTATATGGGCGCTATTATCCAGTTATATGGGCTGGAGCTCATTTACCATCAACTGGATTGATCCATTTGGTACTATTTTTATCAATTTGTTGAAATTGATTGCGGTCCCATTGGTATTGTTTTCCATAATAGGCGGTGTTGCCAATATTGGAGACCCGTCAAGCTTGGGAAGAATGGGAGGAAAGACCTTGCTTCTTTACCTCTTGACAACGGTATTTGCGATTTCGTTAGGTTTAATCTTAGTCAACACAATAAAGCCAGGGAAGCTTATTGACGAGCAAAGCCGGATAGACAACCGAATCAATTATGAAATATGGGCCAGCTCACAGGGTCACGAAATAAAAGATGGCATCAATTATCTCGAGGATCCAGAATTTTTTCAGAGAGCCCAAGAGATTTCAGAGCTGACTAAACAAGATTTAAAGGAGGTTTCAGTATCAGATAAAATTGCAACGGCAGATAAACGTAAGGAAACTACACCATTACAACCATTGATTGATATTGTTCCGGACAATTTTTTCTATTCTCTTTCCAACAACGGCTTGATGTTGCAAATTATATTTTTTGCGATTTTCTTTGGTGTCTGTCTTTTGTTTATTCCAGATGAAAAATCGGCTCCTGTTTTAAAGTTGGTAGATGGTATTAATGAGGTGTTTCTTAAAATGGTAGATTTGGTAATGCAGGCAGCCCCATTTTTTGTTTTTGCCCTGTTGGCAGGTGTTGTAAGCAAAATGGCTGGGGATGATATTGGAAAGGTCGTTGAAATATTTAAAGGTTTAAGTTGGTATTCCTTAACCGTTCTTACCGGCCTTTTGGTCATGATCTTCATAACCTATCCTTCGATTTTAAAGACATTTGTTAAAAAGATTCCTTATGTTGGTTTTTTTAAGGCAATGAGTCCCGCACAAACTTTAGCATTCTCTACTTCAAGCAGCGCTGCAACACTTCCAGTAACTATGGAATGTGTTGAACAAAATCTTGGTGTTGACAAGAAAATAAGCAGCTTTGTTTTGCCAATTGGTGCTACGGTAAATATGGATGGGACCAGTTTATATCAAGCTGTGGCCGTCATTTTCTTGGCCCAATTGCATATGATTGATTTGACTATAGGACAGCAATTAACTGTGGTGATGACCACCACCCTGGCCTCAATAGGCTCTGCGGCTGTGCCAAGTGCCGGTTTGGTAATGCTGATTATCGTATTGGATTCCGTAGGACTCAATCCCGCTTGGATTGCCATTATTTTCCCTGTTGACCGTATTCTCGATATGTTTAGAACAGTAGTTAACGTAACTGGTGATGCCACTGTTTGCGCTATAATAGCAAACGGGGAGAACATGTTGGAATACGATGACGATAAGGATCCAACGGAAACTTTCGATGTAAAATCGTAATATCAAATATGCGCAGCGCGCCTTCTGTTGATACGATTTTTTATTGCCGCAAAATTAAAGATGACGATAGAGATAATGATCAGAAGATAACAAATAGCTTCAATCAGGCTGACCTTCTCATCAAAATAAAAAATGGCGAGCATGAAATTAATGAGCGGATTCAAATAAATGAATACGCCCACCACTGAAGAGTTCAGTCCTCTTAAAGCATAAATATTAAGAAACATCGGGATGATGGTAAATACTACGGCGATAAGCGCCAACATTCCGTAAAAAAATGGTGTTTTTTCGTTGGGAGAATCATAAGTGATTATGAACGGTAATAGAAAAATCACCGCAAAAAACACTTGACAGGTCAGCACTAAAAAACGATCCATTTCCTGATTTTTACGTTGCAGGACCAAATACAAGGCATAGGTAAAAGCAATGATCATACTGTAAAACAAATCCGTAAAATTCCCTAAAGAGAGTAGCAGACATCCAATCAAACTCAAAATCACAGAGACCCATTGCAATTTGAAAAGTTTTTCCTTGAGCAATAAATAGGCTAAAACCATGGTCAAGATGGGACAGATCAGATAGGCCAAGGAGGTAGCGCTAACACTCACATTATTCATCACATAGATATAAATATACCAATTGAGAGCCAAAAACAGGCCACTCAGCACATTGATGATGACGATCCGACGTTTATCCTTTGCTGTTATTGATTTAAACAGCTTTATATTTGTTTTCAATGCCTTAGGACGAAGTGCCAAGGATACGAACAGCATGATGAGGACAGAACCTATGGTTCGATAGCTAAGAATATCAAAAGCCGAGAAAGAATCAAGAGACTTCAGTACAAGACTAAAAAATCCCCAAATACTAAAGGCTGTGATGACGGCAATATAATACTTTGATTTCATTACGAGTTGTTCCAACAAGCGTGCAAAGGTATTCTAAAAAACCATGTACATCATCTTAATGCCCCTTAAAAAATGACGTTTTTCTATGGTCACATTAGGATAAATAAAGGTATCTTAACTATTATTTATCATTTTGATTGGAGACTAACAGAACATTATTTGATAAATTTGTTAAGATGTGAGAATTTTATGTCATATAAAAAGCTCTAAAGTTCTTATAAATTACGACTTATGCAAAAACTATCCATTGTTGACATTATATCAAAAATAGAAAACGAGGAATTGTTTCAAGCGGTGGCTTCTGATTACTCTTTCACTATAAAAATTGACGATTACGTTCCTTATGCTTGTGCAGCCGTACACAACGGGCACCAATTTCGTAAGGAACTTTGGCCTAAATGTCTGCATACCGAATATGACCGCTGGTATGAGGAAGATCCAAAGACCAAAACGATGTTGAAGCCTCAGCCTATTGTGATTTCGGGAATGGACTCCAGATTTGAATACGATTTGAATAGAGATCCTAAGAATGCTATATATGAAGACGCTTGGGGAAAACAACTCTGGAAAGAGCCCTTGACCGAAGACGAAAAGTCACGAAGTCTTGAAAAACATCAGAACTTTTATAAAGTGGTTCACGCACTTATCAGAAAATTAGAACTTAAATTTGGATGTTGTGTAGTCTATGATTTGCATAGTTATAATTGGAAGCGTTGGGATAGGGAAGTGCCAACTTGGAATTTGGGAACCTCAAACATTGATAATAAGCGCTTTGATAATGCAATAGAAGCTTGGCGAGAACAGTTGTCCAAAATTAAGTTGCCAAATGGTATCCCGACCACATCCAAAATCAATGACACGTTTCAAGGCAACGGTTATTTTCTAAAATTTATTACCAACAATTTTAAGAACACTCTAGTTCTGGCTACTGAAGTGGCAAAGGTTTACTGTGATGAAACGGACCAAATCATCTATCCAGAAGTTGTATCTGCCATCAGAAAAGGCTTAAAGAAGCAATTGCCCGAACATGCTTTAAATTTCTATAATATATACTCCAATTAAATGATCAAAGAACATCAAATAGATGCTGAATTAGTACAAACCATATGCAATAAAATTTCCGACAATGTTCCTGTAAATGCGGAGTTGCCAAAAAAAGGATTGCTTCATATTGACAAACTGCTTCCTTTTATTTGTGTATATAGATACAAGGTCATGGATGTTTATTTCACGAGGCTTTTAAAGACACAAGCTTCTTATTTGATTGTTGAAGATAGTATTGATATTTCACATCTATTGGAAGCTATCAGATTGATTACTTCTGAAAAGTTTGAAGCTTTTTTAATTTTAGAATTGTGGCCCAATAAAGATGTATTAAAAAACCAATTCCAAATTTACGGACCAAAGAACAAATCAATGGAGACTGTAAATGCACTTGAGGAAGGGTTTAATGAAATAAAAAAAACAGTATCAAATGTTAGCACAAAATTTATTTCAACAGAATTCAGGCATCCAAAACACCTAACACCATTGGTGGATGTCAATACTTCCAAAAAGCTAGGAACCCTTGTTATTGGTATTTCAATTCCTGCAGTTTATCAAAATCCTGAAACGGATGAGCTTTTTTCTTTGTTTTTCAGGAAATTCTATACCATTTTTTCTGAAACTATTAAGCGAGCGGTCTATGAATTTATAAGGGTGCAGACTACTGATGTTTTTGAAAATTATTTGATGCTTGGCAAGACTCACATTGATGCTGTGACCCTTTCTTCTGATACTAAAATTGCAGAAATTAGTGAACGAATGTCCTTTCTGTTAAGGGTGACACCGGTAAACAGTAACGAGGAATGGGAAAAATTTGAACAAAATGAATTTACAACCACACCATCATTCAAATATCGATTGATTGCGATAGATCCTGAACTCGAAAAACGTAAGCTTTTCAACATTCCGATAGATCTTGTTGAAGACCCCACCATTGCATTTATACTCCGAGGAAAACGTCTCGAAATTGAAAAGCAATTGATCATGCTTGAGGAGCGTGGTTCCGATAACTTTCGATTTATTGGTGAAAGTCTTTATGGAGTGATCCGAGAAGATGTTATGGACGCTGCAAAACACATTTTGGCAACTTATCCAAATGGTGAGATCATTCAAGGTTCGAAGCGATTTAATAGTTCAGAATTTGCAGATCGCGCACAAAGAGAAATAGATTATTATGCAGCGAAATTTCCTGATTTGGATCTTGGCATTGAAGTTAGGGATGATGTAGCCGGCATCATGGTGTCAAAATCGAAATTGCTCATCAATAATGAAATGAATTTAGATGCGAATCGATGCGATGCGTTGATTCAGCATGAAATCGGCACCCACATTCTGACTTATTGCAATGGTAAAAGTCAACCGTTAAAACAAATGTACGAAGGCTTTGAAGGCTATGATCAGCTACAGGAAGGCTTAGCGGTGATCGCTGAATATTTGGTAGGCGGATTGACCGTAAACCGTTTACGACTTTTGGCTGGACGTGTTATAGCCGTACAGTCTATGATAGACAATGCCAGCTTTATCGAAACCTTTAATTTGTTAAGAGAATCTTATGCTTTTCCAAATCGTGTAGCTTATTATATAAGCATGCGTGTTTACAGAGGGGGCGGACTTACTAAAGACGCCGTTTATCTTGCGGGACTTATTGATTTGATGCGTTACCTAGAAAAAGGCGGGCGGCTTGAACCTCTTTATACGGGTAAGTTTAATACTACCCATATTGCCTTGATTGAAGAATTGCTTTACAGAAACGTACTGAAGCAACCTGTATTACCCGCTTTTTTGGAACGTAATGAGGTAAAGGAACGCTTGAAAAAGTTAAGGAAGGGGATGAATATTGTTGATCTTGTAAAATAAAATAAGAAAAACATGAAAATAGGATTTATAATTAATGATCACGCTACAGAAAAGTGGAATTATACGACTCCTGCTTTGGGGTACGCAGCGTATAAAAGAGGACATGAAGTGTTTTTTATTGGTGTTGGTGAATTGTCGTATGCGTCAAAAGGACATCTTTCTGTAAGATGTAAAACTATAAAAGATAGAACTTTTAAAGGCGAGGAAACTTACTTTAAAGCCGTTCAGAAAGAGGAATTTGTCAATGTGTCATCAAAAGAACTGGATGTTTTGTTCTTGAGGAACAATCCAGCAGATGAAATCAATGAGCGGGATTGGGCTTATAATGCGGCCTTTATATTTGGAGAAATCGCCATGAGAAATGGTGTGTTGGTACTTAACCACCCTAGCAGTTTAGCTGGGGCGGTGAATAAAATGTACTTTCAGCATTTCCCAGAGATTCTACGTCCAAAAACGATCATCACCCGAGACCATAATGAAATAAAGGAGTTTTTTAAAGAACAGAAACAGAAAATGATTCTCAAACCATTACAGGGCTCTGGTGGGACAAATGTATTTATGATGGATAAAAAAAACGAACATAATCTATCACAAACTATTGATGCCATTTGTCGTGACGGCTTCGTGATTGCCCAAGAATATCTTACTGAAGCTAAAGGAGGCGACACACGACTGTTCCTAATGAATGGCGAGCCATTGAAGGTCGATGGTCAATATGCCTTAATGCAACGCGTCAATGCCTCTGGAGATATTAGAAGTAACATTCATGCAGGTGGGAAACCTGAAAAAGTAAAGATGACCGATCAGATTATGGAACTCGCAGATATTGTCAGACCAAAACTGGTTCAAGACGGAATGTTCTTGGTGGGGATTGATATTGTAGGATCTAAACTCATGGAAATAAACGTTTTTAGCCCAGGAGGCTTAAATGTGATGGGTCAAATGTATGATACTGATTTTGCAACGCCAGTTATTCAATCAATAGAAAGAAAAGTCTATTATAGAAGTATGTATGGTGACTACTTGTATAATAGCAGATTGGCAACCCTTTAATACCAAGTCTTGAAGCTCCCATTAAGAAATGGAAATACATCGCAAAAGGTTAAATTAATTTTTAACTAATGGCTTTTATTTTCGTACGTGAGAAATCGTCTGAAAAGAACTAAAAAATGTCATTTGTAGAAGATATTGACATCCTTTTTTGGTTAATCAAATATTTCAATGCATACAACGACTATTTTATTTGAGCACAAGTCCATTGTGTAATTTTACCGCAGCAAAACAATGTGCTATTAATCAATTTATTATTCCCTCAATAATATTTAAAATTTTAGATTAATTTAGTTTTTAAGTAGTTGTTAAATGAAAAAAGTCCTTTTCCGAGGACTTTTTTTGTTATAGGAATTTTGACTTTAATTCCTTTGTGGGAATCATACATTCTTTCTTTTTACCATACCATTTATATCTGTTTTGTGCAATGAAGTCGTAAACCCAATTTCTGATGAATGCAGGGACAATCAAAAACACGACCATCAAATGTCTTGGAAACCCTAATTTTGATGCAATTTTTAAAGCTGCGGTCGATTTATAGGAAATACCATTTTCTGGCGAATAGAGTAAAATAGAATCCATTTTATCAGTATCGACACCATATTTTTTAATAATGGCTTGTCCAACTTCTCCCTGCAATGTTGTATATCGAAACAGATCGTTTTTATCGTGTTTGATGACATATTGCACCGAGGCATCACAAAGATTACAGACCCCGTCAAAAAGAATGAGTTGTTTGTTTTTTTCCAAGTCTATAGACATGATGTTTTATTTATTAAACACATTTACTTGACTGCTTACTGCCGACTGCTTATTGCCGACTGACCACTGCCCACTTATTTCTTAACCGCTTCCACCAATTCCAGTTGATCCACACTTACATTGGTCGTAAACATACCGTAGTTGATAACGGCCTTGTTTTTTTCAAGTTTATCAATACTGCCAACAGCCCTTCCGTCCTGTAACCTTACGCGATCGCCAATTCTAAAAATAGGAGTGGGTTTTGGAGCAGCCTCTACTTTTTTCTTGGCGGCTTTCTTTTTTTCACGGATGACCTCTACAGTTTTTTCAGCTTCTTTGATCACCTTTTGTTCTTTGGCTTTTTGAACTTTTTTTGCCTTGGCCGAAACTTTTTTTCGTTTGGAGTTTTCGATTTGGACAATTTTGAACAATTCAGCCATTAATTCACGTTTTTGATTATTATTAAAATACCGCTCCGCCAAATCATCCAATTTTTGTCCCAAATAAATCAGACGTTGATTGCTGTCATACAGTTCTTGATAGCTCTCTAATTTTTTTTGTATTTTCAGATTGATTTCCTCTAATTTTTCAGCCTCGTTTAATTTCTTTTGTTCGTTGACCTTGAGAGAGCGTTCCGTCTTTTCGAGCTTGGAACGTTCTTTTTGGAGTTTGGCAATTGTAGCATCGAACCTCACTTTTCCACGTTCAATCTTCTTTTTTGCACGATTGATCAAACTATACGGGATGCCATTTTTTTGTGCCACTTCAAAGGTAAATGAACTTCCGGCCTGACCCAAGGCAAGTTTGAACATTGGCTCCAAGCTTTTTTCATCAAACATCATATTGGCATTTTGCATAAATGGCAATTCGTTGGCCAAAACTTTGAGGTTAGAGTAGTGGGTGGTGATAATTCCGTAGGCTTCTCTATGATAAAATTCTTCCAAGAAGGTTTCTGCTAATGCGCCACCCAATTCTGGATCACTTCCAGTACCAAACTCATCAATCAAGAAAAGAGTATTTTTATTGCACTTCTTTAAGAAATAATTCATCTGTTTCAATCGGTAACTATACGTACTTAAATGATTTTCTATGGATTGATTATCACCTATGTCCGTTAGAATTCGATCAAACAAACAAATTTTACTTCGTTCATGAACCGGAATTAAAAGGCCGCTTTGCAACATCACCTGTAATAAACCAACTGTTTTTAGAGTAATACTTTTTCCACCGGCATTTGGTCCTGAAATTACAATAATCCTGTTTTCTGGATGTAACTCTATAGATTGAGGAAAGGTTTTTATGTTTTTCTTTTGATTCGAAATATAAAGTAACGGATGGATTGCATCTTTTAGGTGATAGTCTTTATTTTCCGTAACTTCTGGTAAAAGTGCATTAATGGATTTTGCGTATTTTGCTTTTGCGAAAATCACATCCAATTCAGTTAGAAACGTCTGATAATTCTTTAAAAGTTCACGGTACGGCCTCATAAAGTCAGTCAACTGTTTTAAGATTCTGTTGACTTCTTCAGTTTCTTCAAATACTAAATTATTGAGTTCTCGGGTATATCTAAATGTCGCTTCTGGCTCAATATACACAATGCTTCCTGTTTTGCTCCCACCTAAAATAGCACCTTTGACCTTGCGGCGGTACATGGCTTTGACTGCCAGGACCCGCTTGTTTTCAACGACAGATTCTTTGATGTCATCTAAATATTCCTGGGCACTGTAAGCGTTCAATGCCGACATAAAGCTTTGGTTGATCTTACCTCTAACGCTATTGATTTCCTGTCTCAGTTTAAATAGTTCATCAGACGCATTGTCTTTTACATCTCCAAAACGATCAATGATGCCATCTATTTGCTGAATCAATTCGTTGGTAATTGGAATTGGTGAGGAAAACTCAAAGAGATTTGGATAGTATTCCTTAAACTTCTTCAAAAAACCTATAATATCATTACTGGTGATAGAAATGGCTTTTATTTTCTTAAAACTCCCCGTTTCCAGGAATGAGTTTTCTATTTTTAAAAATTGGATTTCTTTGGTGATGGGTTCAAATCCATGATTCGGAATACGATTGTCATTCTCAAAGGACGCTAAATAATCGTTGGTCAGCCATAAAGCTTGCATTATATCTTCCTTTTTGCGGAAAGGAGTGATCTGTAAGGCCTTTTCAGTCCCTAAATGGGTCAAGCAATGCTCCGCCATTTGGTTTAAGACGGTATAAAATTCGATATCTTTTAAGGTTTTATCTTGAATATGCATGCTTTTCTAAGGAATCTTTAATTAAGTTCAAATTTAAGGAAATTTAAAGTTTTGGAATCTATATTTTATCACATCCAGAAAATCACCTTATTTTTATCGAAAACAAAAAGTTCATTATGGACATAAATCTGCATTCCAGCTGGGAAAAACATTTGCAATCGGAGTTTAATAAACCCTATTTCAAGGAATTAATGGCATTTATTGAATTGGAATATGAAACGTACACTTGTTACCCAAAAAAGAAAGACATCTACAATGCATTCAATTGGTGCCCATTTGATCAAGTTAAAGTAGTCATTATAGGTCAAGATCCCTATCACGGTGCTGGGCAGGCCAATGGTTTGTGTTTTTCGGTTAACGAAGGAATTACGCATCCGCCTTCGCTCAAAAACATCTTTAAGGAATTGGAGGCTGATTTGAGTAATCCATATCCAGTCTCAGGAAATTTAGAGCCGTGGGCAAAACAGGGTGTCCTTTTGCTCAACGCGACTTTAACGGTAAGGTCTGGAGCAGCTGGCAGTCATCAAAAGCATGGCTGGGAAATCTTTACGGACCGTGTAATCAAAACAATAAATGAACAAAAAAAGAATGTGGTTTTTTTACTATGGGGAAGTTACGCCCACAAAAAAGCTAAATTTATTGATGCCTCAAAACACACTATTTTTACTTCGGGTCATCCTTCCCCTTTAAGTGCCAATAGAGGATATTGGTTTGGAAATAAATGTTTTAGTAAAACTAACTCCCAGTTGGTGCAAGTTCCTGCGTCTCCGATTGACTGGGAACTGAAATAGGACGATTGATGGGTTTTGCTTCAGAAATGACCTTTTTTGTAGTTCTGTTGCAACTGAATTTTAGAAGTAGGAAATTTAAAACAACCAAAGAACCAAGGATTAAAATAATTGTCATGTCAATATCTGTTTAAGTATGCCAGGGGGTATTACTGCGATTCGGACTACAAATGTAATTAATTTTGAGACAATTCCCCCCTGAATCATAAGGAAACTTAATTAAACGTTAATGCTATAGCCATCAACTTATACGTTTTTTACAATGTCATGGTAAGGTCTTTGTTCTGAAAGAATATCAAGCTTTATTAATTTCTGCTGCACCTTATTTATGGTTGCTTTATCCACATTGCTCTGGGACCATTCTGTTAAACTAAGCCATTCTTGAACGTCATCCAACTGTAGTTCATATCTGTTGGCAATCATCTTATCAATACTTGGAATTTCCTTAAAATCGATCGTCGTATTATTGATGATTTCCAGAATAATCTTTACGATATTCTCATGGGTTTCCAGAAATTCATTTCTTACGGCAATTACAAAGCAAGGCCAAGGGGTAGGACAGTGGCCAATGCGTCTAAATACTCCCGAATCCACAATGGGTTTTGTCATAAATTTCTCCCACATAAAATAATCGGCATCGCCATTGCTTAATGCATTAACGGCACCATCTAAATCCTGTATGACATTAAAATTGAGATCTGTGTCCAAGTCCCAATTATGATTTTCGGCGTTTATATACGCCATTAGATGAGATCCAGAGCCGTATCTACTGATGGCACAGCGTTTTCCTTTTAGTTCTTCAATAGATTTAAACTCTGATCCTGCAGCTACATGGACTCCCCAGATAAGAGGCGTTTCTACGAAAACCTGAACAACTTTGCTTGGGTTCCCTTCTGCAATATCCTTAACAATTCCTTCAGTCAAAATAACGGCCATGTCAATTTCTCCAGTCCGAAGGGCTTCGTTCATAGCGCCAGTACCTCCAGGATAATCTTCCCAACGTAGATTAATATTCTCTTTCTTATACTCACCATTTTTTAGCGTTAAATACCACGCAAGATTAAAGTGTTCAGGTACACCACCAATTTTTACTGTCGTCATTGAGAGTTTTATTTATCCACTCCACAATCCAATTTTTAATGGAGTTGGAGTCCGTTTTTTATGTTTTTGATTGGGTTTTTTGTCCTTTTGAATTATTCTACCAGCTTGTCCAATGTATAAATTATCAAATCATTGACAAGGCTGGTTGGGTCCTTGCTGAATTCGCCAGTAGCCCTATTGGCAATTATGGCATTCATTGATAAAGCTTTGTGGCCCAAAAGTGCAGATATACCATACATCCCAGCAGTTTCCATTTCTAAATTAGTGATGGGCATGCCGTTATAATCAAAACTTGCCAATTTATGATTAAGATTGTCATCCTGAAGCGGAAGTCTTAAAATACGTCCTTGTGGTCCATAAAAACCAACATTGGTAGCTGTAAAACCTTTAACCGTTTTGTTCGAACTGAATTTATTGTACAATCCTTCATGACATCTTACAATATAAGGCTTCGATTTTAAAGGACTCCAATTGGTATGCTTTATTAAGGCTTCAGAAATTTTTGGATGTTGAATGTGTTCACTTTTATAAAAATGCAATAAACTGTCAAAGCCTGCGGCATAATCACTGATCAGAAAAGAATTTAAAGGGATGCTTTTTTGAATGGAGCCAGAGGTTCCAATTCTAATAATTTCCAAGGAAGTAAGTTTATCTTTGATTTCTCGTTTTTCTAAATCGATATTGACCAAGGCATCCAACTCATTGAATACAATATCGATATTATCAGTTCCAATTCCTGTGGAAATCACCGTGATCCGTTTGCCTTTATAGGTACCTGTCTGTGTATGAAACTCTCTTTTTCTTTGCTGAAATTCAATGTCGTCAAAATGTTGGGTTACGCGATCTACGCGGTCAGGGTCACCAACAGTGATAATTGTTGTGGCGAGATGTTCAGGTCGAAGGTTAAGATGATAGACACTCCCATCCGGATTGATTATGAGTTCTGATGATTTTATTGACATTAGCTTTTTTTAATTAGTTTGTTTTCAATTTTACTAAATTGAAAATCATTTTTTTTGACGCCTCCATAGATCATTTTAGAAGGTAATTCTGATGAGAAATTAGCTAGTTGCGCTATGGCATCATATCCTTTTCGGTTGAGAACAATTCGGTTTTCTTCCTCAATATAAAAAATACCCAGTCTGTCAATCATTCTTTCAATCTGAAGATCAGTAAAACCATAATAACCTTGAAAATTGAGGATATATCCCAATAAATGCCTTTTTGATGTGATATTCTGGTCTGTAATCATATGAAGCGTATGGGTTTCTAAAGTTGAAAGTCCCGTTTTGGAATCAGGAAATCGTTCTAAATGTGCTTTTAAGCAATTGCTCAAATAGGGAAAGGAAGATTTCTGAACAATAAATGGTTTAAATAGATTGTGATCCTGACCACAATAAATTCGCCATAATGAGCCCATTAATTCAATATCCTCCTCGGATAACTTAATTTTGTTTTCATATTCCTTGCGGAGTTGATCAGGTTTTAAATCTGCCAAAGCTTTAAGTTCTTTTTCACCTTTTACTCTACCGCTACACACCAAATACAGTGGGATATCAATTTTCTTTTGTTTCAAAAGGTTGATAATGGCCATTAAATTGATATGACAAAACAAATCGTATTCAAACCATAGGATGATTTCTTCAAACTGATCGGTATGGTTCAAAATGTCCAATTCGCTTCTAAGCTCGGCTTCAGCGATTTCAATATCATAAAATTCAGACAAAAACTCCTTTCGTAGATTAAAAAACTCTTCGGTTTCAATTTCTTCTGTGGTTGGACCTTCACAGAGCATTTCCTGCCAGGTCAAAAAATCGCCTTCTATTCCTAGTTCATTCAAATAATCGGTCAGATTATTGCCGTTGGTAATATGTAAAATTCCGAATCCCATTAACCTCCCACGCGTTTTACTGTAAATCCTTTTTCTTTTAAGATTTCCATAATTTTATCCCTATAATCTCCTTGAATAATTATTTTATCGTCTTTAAAGCTTCCACCAACACTTAGTTTAGTTTTCAGTTCTTTTGCCAATATCTTGAAATCCTCAGTAGCACCGGTATAACCTTCTATAATCGTGATGGGTTTCCCTTTTCGTTTTTCATATTTACAAATCATAGGGTCATCCTGCAGCCATATATTCGATGGTTCGATTTCTGGAGTCTCTTCAGGGGTGTGTTCTGGGAACAGCTTTTTGAGTTGGTCTTGTAAATCCATGTTTTCAGTCTTCTGGTATTCCCGGCTTCACAAACGCTACAGACGGGCAGGCAGTCTTCAGTTTTCAGTTGCATGGCTGCCCACTGGAAACCGTAAACTGCCGACTATTTCTTAATCAATCCTAATTCTATTAAACGCTCATGCAAAAACTCTCCAGCGGTAATGTCCTCAAACTGTTTAGGGTTGTCTTCATCAATGCAGCTTTCTAAAACATCCAATTTCATTTCGCTGATTGGGTGCATAAAAAACGGAATGGAATAGCGTGAGGTTCCCCAAAGTTCTCTTGGCGGATTGACGACTCGATGGATCGTTGATTTTAATTTATTGTTGGTATGACGTGATAGCATATCACCTACATTGATCATCAGTTCATCTGGTTGCGCGATGGCATCAATCCATTCTCCCTTATGATTTTGCACCTGTAAACCTCGTCCTTGGGCGCCCATTAGCAGGGTAATCAAATTGATATCGCCATGAGCCGCAGCCCGAACCGCATCTTTAGGCTCAGACTGAATAGGAGGATAATGAATAGGCCTTAAAATGGAGTTGCCATTATGGATGTACTGATCAAAATAAGTTTCTTCCAAGCCCAAATGGAGCGCTAAGGCCCGAAGGACATATTTTGCCGTTTTCTCGAGCATCGCATAAGCTTCCTTGCCAACTTCATTGAATCTTGGCAATTCAGTAACTGTAACGTTTTCAGGATACTCCTTGGCCCGGACAGGATCGTCTTCCACATATTGTCCAAAATGCCAAAACTCTTTCAAATCACCTTGTTTTTGACCCTTTGCACTTTCTTTTCCAAAGGACACATAGCCACGTTGACCGGCAATTCCAGGAATTTCATATTTCTGTTTTGTTTCTAAGGGTAATGCAAAGAAATTCTTAATCTCACCATAAAGATCATCGACTAAATGAGTATCCAGAAAGTGGCCTTTAAGAGCTACAAAGCCTATCTCTTCATAAGCCTTTCCTATTTCATCAATAAATTTTTGCTTTCTAACCGGGTCACCAGAAACAAAATCCTGAAGATTTACACTTGGTATCACATTCATATTTTATATAGCTTATTTAATTTAACTGCCTTTATTACAAAAGTAACTAAAATACTGTTATATGTTGTTGCTTTCTTAGGCTAAAAGAATAGAGGGTTTAGAGTCAATCTCTCGAATTTTATTTACATTTGATCTTTAAAACTTGAACCTTATGTTGACATCAGCCAAGAGCCATATTAATTACGACAAGAAAAATCTTGATGATAGAATACTTCTTCAACTTTATAAGAACATGTTGAAGCCTCGACTTATTGAAGAAAAGATGCTGATTCTTATACGTCAAGGCAAAGTATCCAAATGGTTTTCCGGTATTGGACAAGAGGCCATTTCTGTGGGTGTGACGATGGCGTTGCAAACTAACGAATACATCCTGCCAATGCACCGTAATTTGGGTGTTTTTACGACCCGAGATATCCCTTTGCACAGATTGTTTAGTCAATGGCAAGGAAAGGCCAATGGCTTTACAAAGGGACGCGATCGTTCGTTCCATTTTGGAACCCAAGATTATCATATTGTAGGAATGATTTCGCATTTAGGACCGCAATTGGGCGTTGCCGATGGTATTGCATTGGCAAGTAAATTGAAGAACAAAGGACAGGTTACAGCGGTTTTTACAGGGGAAGGTGGAACCAGCGAAGGCGATTTCCATGAGGCTCTAAACGTGGCGGCAGTATGGCAGCTACCAGTCATTTTTTGTATTGAAAATAATGGCTACGGTCTATCGACACCCACTTCAGAGCAATATCATTGTAAAGATTTAGCTGATAGAGGCAAAGGCTATGGCATTGATTCCTTTATTTTTGACGGTAATAATATTCTTGAGGTCTATGGTAAGGTTTTAAAACTTGCAGAAAGCATACGCAAACGTCCGCGACCTATCCTAATTGAATTTAAGACCTTTAGAATGCGTGGCCATGAGGAGGCCAGCGGTACCAAATATGTTCCAAATGAATTAATGGCGGAATGGGAAGTTAAGGATCCCATCAATAATTACCGAAAATACCTCCTCAATTTGGGAGTTCTTACTAGTGCAAAAGACGAAGAATTACATCAAACTATTAAGGCCGAAATTGAGGATGCCCTACAGGTTGCAGGTGCAGAAGAAGCAATAGTTCCAGATGAAACTGACGAATTAAATGATGTTTATAAAACTTTTGATTATCAGCACATTGAGTCGAATCAAAAGCCTGAGAATATCCGTTTTATAGATGCTGTTTCCCAAGGCCTAAGACAGAGTATGCAACGCCATAGAGATCTGGTGATTATGGGGCAGGATATTGCAGAATATGGCGGGGTATTTAAAATCACAGAAGGCTTTGTGGAAGAGTTTGGACGTGAACGTGTTCGAAATACGCCTATTTGCGAATCGGCGATTGTTGAAACAGCTATGGGCCTATCCATCGCAGGCATGAAAGCGGTGGTGGAAATGCAATTTGCCGACTTTGTCAGTTCCGGATTTAATCCAATTGTCAATTATTTGGCAAAATCTCATTACCGTTGGAATGAAAATGCCGATGTGGTCATCAGAATGCCATGTGGCGCCGGAGTGGCCGCCGGACCTTTCCATTCACAAACCAACGAAGCCTGGTTTACGAAAACCCCAGGCTTAAAAGTAGTTTACCCTGCGTTTCCCTATGATGCCAAAGGGTTATTGGCTACCGCAATCAATGATCCAAATCCGGTAATGTATTTTGAACACAAGGCTTTGTATAGAAGTATTCGTCAGGATGTGCCAACCGGTTACTTTACGATTCCATTTGGAAAAGCAGCACTTTTAAAAGAGGGAAGCGACATTACAATCATTACTTATGGCGCGGGAGTGCATTGGGCATTAGAAACCTTATCTAAAAATGAGGATATAGAAGCAGACTTGATCGATTTAAGAACACTGCAACCCTTAGATACCGTAGCCATTTATAAATCGGTTAGGAAAACCGGGCGCGCCATCATTTTACAAGAAGATTCTATGTTTGGCGGCATTGCCAGTGATTTGAGTGCATTGATTATGGAAAATTGTTTTGAATACTTAGACGCACCCGTCAAACGAGTGGCAAGTATGGAAACGCCTATCCCATTTATCAATCAATTGGAAGAACAGTATCTGGCAAAAGGGAAGTTTGAATCGGCATTGAGAGAGCTTTTGGAATATTAGTTTTTAAGAAACCTCCCTATAGGTTTTGGGTTTAAGGTGTTTAGTGGTCTTACGATAGTACTGAAAGTGCTACAATTGATGTTTTTCTCCAACAGTTTTACTCCTGAAATGTTATGAATTAAACAAACGCTCGTTTGAGGTCGTTTTATCTTCTTAATATTATTTTTTTTGACTAACTTACAGAGATAACGTCAATTTTAAAAACAAGAGATTATGAGCGACATAAAAATATATTCAGGCAGCTCCCAAGTCAGGGTCATGGAAATTAAAAACATTCTGGAAAATGAAGGTATAGAATATCAGGAGGTGAATAAAATGGATTCTTCTTATGCAGGGATTTTTGGTGAGATTCAACTTTTTGTTTCTGAAGCTGATGCTGAAAAAGCAGTTCAACTTGTTGAGACTATAAAAAACAAATGATGCCTGTTTTATGGCATTTTACACTTTTTGAACAAAAAAAAGTCCGCGGCATGCGGACTTTTATTTATATAAACGGTTCTGATTTAACTCTGTAGTTTTTTGGCCACCGCTTGAACTTCGTCCAAGACGCGCAGTAAATTTCCACTCCATAGCAATCCAATCTGCTCTTCAGTATAGCCACGTTTTACGAGTTCTAACGTCACATTGAAGGTTTCCGATGCATCACTCCATCCCTCAATTCCACCACCACCATCAAAATCGCTGCTAATGCCCACATGTTCGATTCCTATTTTGTTTACCATATAGTCAATATGGTCTACCAGATCTGAGACACTAACGCCATGTGGCACATTTTCCATGGTTTTTAATTTTGCGTCCACAATAGGATTAACTTTTTCCAAAACTTGATAATAAGCTTCACGTTCTTCTAATGACAGTTCATTGCGGGCATTCCAATCCAAATACGCAACATTCATTGAGTCCATGACCGTCAAGGCCACTTCTTTTTTGAAAGCTGCATATTTTTCAGCTTTTTCAGTGTTCAGGTATGCTCCAAAAGCTACTGCTTGGACAACTCCACCGTTTTCTTTTAACCACATCAGTTGTTCGTCATCCAAATTTCTACTATGATCGCACAACGCTCTCGCCGAAGAGTGGGACGCGATAATGGGTGCTTCGGACAATTCGATCATATCTCTCATCGCTTCTTTACTCGGGTGAGAAACATCTACCATCATGCCCAAACGATTCATCTCTTTGATTACTTTCTTGCCAAGATCACTTAAGCCATTATGTAGCCAAATGGAATCTGCTTCACCTGTATTGCTGTCACTCAGTTGGCTATGACCATTATGGGATAGGGACATATAGCGTCCGCCTAAATCATAAAACTTCTCAACATTTGAAATGTCCTTTCCAACAGGGTATCCATTTTCAATGCCAATCATGGCTACTTTTTTACCGGATTTGACAATGCGTCGTACATCATCTGACGTTAATGCCAGTTCAATTTGGTCTGGTGCAATATCATTTACCAGTTTATGTATGGCATTAAATTTGTCCATAGCGTTATCGTACGCTTTTTTAAAGCCTTTATCTGTTAATTCATCTTGACCTGTATAAACAATGAACCAAGCTACATCCAATCCGCCTTGATCCATTTTTGGCAAGGTTACCTGTGAGCTTAGGTTTTGGGTGTAATTAATAGAATCTGTAAAATTCTTGACATTGATATCACAATGTGTGTCAAGGGTAATCACGCGATCATGAATAGCCTTTGCTCGTTCAATAAGCGCAATGGAGTCTTGTTTTGGATCATTCTCTGTCATTGTTTTTTTTTCGTTTTTACAGCTCATAAATAAGGTGATGAGACTTAAGGAAAGAATAGTGTTTTTCATGTTTGGTAGTATTATTTTAAAAACGACAAGTTACAAAATTGTATTAATGTTGTATATTTATTTCATGCAATTCCGATTTCTGTTTTTAATGATTTTAACCATCAGCTGCTCTGAAGAGCCAAAAGAAGATTCTGAATATATTTGGGATTCTGTCGTTGTGACTGCGTCTGCCTATAATTCTACGGTTCGACAAACCAGTGGAAACCCAAATATTACTGCATTTGGGGACAGTTTAAAGCCAGGAATGAAATATATCGCGGTGTCTCGAGACTTACTTCGAAAAGGATTAAAACACAATACACCCGTAGTTATTGAAGGTTTTGAAGGTATTTATTTAGTGAAGGATAAAATGCACCACAAATGGCGTAACCATATTGACATTTATATGGGAGAAGACATTGAAGCCGCAAGAGCGTGGGGAAGGAGGAAGGTGTGTATTGATTTCAGGTTGCCAAAAGAAGAATGACCAGTTTTGGCAATCACGAGATTTAAAAAAATGACACCTTACTTTTTAGAAATTGATTCTATGGAGAGTGGTTGGCGATTTTAATTTAAACAATAGGTGTTGCCAATGGTTTAAAATCAAGACTTTGCTATAGGCCAGGCGGCATGCAGGTATAGTGTAGCAGCCTTGACTCTATGCCGGACAACAACAATTTATTTTGTGTCTGCTTCGGAAAGAATAAAGGGATAGGCCTGTTTGATTTCTATAATCTCGGAAGCGTTCAGTTTGTCCGGCGATTTTCCAAAAACAGAATAACCATAAACCTCCCTCAATTCATAATATGCCTTGGAAAGTTCGTCCTGAATGGCAATAAAGGTTGCATAGTTGGAGTTTTCACTCGTGGATAACGAGATCACGGCATCCTTAGGGTGGTCAGAGAGCGAAACTATGGATGTTCCATTGCAGTAAGTACAAGAGCCATTTCCATTATTGTCCAAGAACACTTTAGTAATTGCTTTCAAGTCTTCAATTTTGGTAATGTCGCCATCAACCATCAATTCATTTTTTGAATTTAAGACGATTCTTAAAATATTGCGTTCGTTGATTTCTAGTGTGCAATCCGTTCCTGGCGGACAATGGGAAGGGAGTTTCCGATTGATCCCCTTGTCTGCCGAGATAGTGGTGGTTACCAAAAAGAAGATCAATAATAAAAATGCAATATCTGCCATGGAGCCGGCATTGACCTGTGGCGCGGATTTTTGTGAATGTCTCATCGTCTGTAGTTTTAAGGATGTGTTAACGAAATCACAAAATGGATGCCAAAAAAAACTGGCGCTTGATTAGGACGCCAGTAGTAGTAATGAAGATCGCGTTTTAACCGTCTCTAGGTCGTCATCTTGAGTACATGAAGAGTCGATTATTTTGGATAAAGTTTTCATTGTGAATTGATTTGTGCCAAGATACATGGCTGATTGATGAAATTCTAATGGAACTAATTTTTAAAACGTCTTTTACTATTCCAAGTAGATGTTTTTGAATTTTGAAATGTTCCTGTGGTTTGATTGCTGTCTAATGTTCTCATGATTTCTTTAATTTTAATTGATGATTATACCATATAGACGATGCAACAAATGTTTTGTTACAGTACTATGCGATACAAAGTAGTTAATTATATGTTAAATGCTGTCAAATTGTTAGTTTACAGGCGGTTATAGATGTCAAAATGTCTGCTGCAACTACAAAAATGTCAGTAAAATGAGATAAAATGGCTATTGGTATTTATTTTGAAGTAGAGTAATCAAAATAATGTTTAACTTTTAAATTTGATTAACAATGAGTACTTTAGTAACAATGCCAAAAAACGGCAATGAGGTTTCTACAAAACGAAACTTATCTTCTTTACCAAGTTTTTCATCTTGGGTTGACAATTTATTTGAAGGTGGAATGGGAACAGGGTTTCTATCCAATTTTAACACAGGAATAACGCTTCCGGCCGTTAACATTAAAGAAAACGCCGATGAGTTCTTTTTAGAAATCGCAGTTCCTGGAAAGAAAAAATCAGATTTTAACATTGATGTAGATAATAAAATCCTTTCCATATCTTCAGAAACCAAAGAAGAGCAAGAACACAAGGAAGAAAATTACACACGACGAGAGTTTGGTTATTCGTCTTTTAAAAGAACCTTTACCTTACCGGATACTATTGAGTCTGATAAAATCAGTGCCCAATATAAAGATGGTATCCTAACGGTACATCTACCTAAGAAGGAAGAGGCGAAAGACAAACCAGCTAAGCGTATTAGCATTTCTTAAGTATCTAAAAGCTTAGGAATTTTAAAAAGAGAAACAGCTCGTTTCTCTTTTTTTTTAGTAAAAACCCAGACTGACGATAGGCAGGCACAACTCAAAAGCGAATCGCATTGAGTTTTTTAGCTATCCTGAGGTGGCTTTTGAAAAAAATCATTACCGATATGGTACAATTTCAGTATCCATTTGGACTTCCGGTAGACTGAACCATTGAATGTTCCTTCGGAATACAAACTGTTTTTCCGTTAAATACCTTATGCGCATTCTTGGTAGCTATTATAATTTATCATTCAAGCCCACTTATATAACTAACAGATAATCATGAATTAGAATAGTAAGAGTTTTTAATTCTTTTCAACATTAACTAAGAATAACTCTTATAAAGCCTTAAATTTGTGGAAATTTTTTGAACCCCAATTTTTTATGTCAGAAACTTTAGAGCATCTTAACCCAACAGAAACCAAAAAAGATCTTTATGACTATCAGCTTGCTGATCTCACTAAGATTTTTGAGGTCATGGAAACTGCTCCAGACAATTTTAATTTGTTGTACCAACTTCCAACGGGAGGAGGAAAGACTGTGATTTTTTCTGAGATAGTAAGGCGCTATATTAAAAACCATAATAAAAAGGTAGTTATCCTCACGCATCGCATTGAGCTTTGTAAGCAAACCTCAAAAATGCTGACTAATTTTGATGTTGAAAACAAAGTCATCAATAGCCACGTCAAGGAGCTCCCTGATCAGGACCAATACAAATGTTTTGTTGCCATGGTTGAGACATTAAACAATCGTCTCACTGATAAAAAACTGAAATTGGATGATATCGGATTGGTCATTATTGATGAAGCCCATTATAATTCGTTCAGAAAACTGTTTAAATTTTTTGAAAACTGCTTTATTCTCGGAGTCACCGCAACACCTCTAAGTTCGAATATCAAATTGCCGATGAAAGATAATTACCAAAAATTAATTGTTGGTGATGATATTTCAACCTTGATTAAAAACGGGTTTTTGGCAAGTGCCGATCTGTATAACTTTGATGTGGAATTAAACACGTTGAAAATAGGGATCAACGGGGATTATACCGTCAAATCTTCGGAAACACTCTACACTAATTCCTATATGCTGGGGAAACTTGTTTTTGCTTACGAAGAAATGTCCAAGGGCAAGAAAACCTTGATCTTTAATAATGGCATCAACACCTCCAAAGAAGTTTATTATACTTTTAAGCGCGCAGGCTACAAGGTCAAGCATTTGGATAATACGTGCAGCAAGCAGGAGCGTAAGGAAATTTTAAAATGGTTTAAGAACACGCCGGACGCCATCTTGACCTCGGTCAGTATATTGACCACAGGTTTTGATGAGCCCAGTGTTGAATCGGTTATTTTGAATCGAGCAACCCGTTCATTGACCTTGTATTTTCAAATGATCGGGAGGGGATCCCGAATTCTGAAGGACAAAAAATCATTCACGGTTTTGGATTTGGGCAATAATGCCGTTCGTTTTGGGCCATGGGAACAGCCGGTGGATTGGCAGCACATTTTTAAATACCCAGATCTTTACCTCGAAAATCTAAGAAATGACGAAGACATTGAGCGCGATTTTGTGTACGTCATGCCAGAGTCTATTAGAGAGCGTTTTAAGAATTCTGAAAATATCGATTTTGATGTCAAAGCTGAATATGAAAAGGCCATTGCTGAAGGCAATAAATCAATGGTTACTATTGAACGCTCCATACAACAACATTCCAAAATGTGTATCGCAAATGCAGATACCATTTTTGAAGCGAGAGACCTCACCAAATATTTGATGGACGACATTTCATATCGTATCAAACAGTATTCTTATTGTATGATGAACAGCACTAAGAATTACAAAGAATGGCTAATGGAAGAATATATTAGAAAATTGCGATTGAGTTTTAACGGGAAGTTTTAACGTTTCCTTTAAAATTATAGTCAGAATTAATCCTTAGTTTCGCTGATAGGTATGGTTTTTGATTCTTATATCCGAAATAGTTTTAAAGCTTATGACATCTTTCAAATATAAACTTTTTGGCGTTTTCTTTATGGTTGCAGTTTTCCAAACCATGGCTCAGGAATTTCCTGTTAAGAGTATTCCTATTCCTGCAGTGGAAAAAAAGGATGAAAAGAAAGAGCCCGAACCTACACCTGTTAAAATTGAGCCCAAAGTAAAGGAGGAGCAACCTAAAGCTGAAAATCCTATCACCATCAAAAAGCGTGAAACCGAGTTTTCAATGTTTGACAATAGCAACTTACGTGACCCTGGAGAAATATTTGACAACAAATGGAATAAGAAAGCTGTAGAACAAGGCTTTCGTATGGAAACCATGGAGGATCAATTTTTGGGCAACTTCAATATCACCGGAAAAAAAGCAAATATTAGATGTAGGGACCATGAGTATCCAGACGGAGATCGGGTTCGGGTTTTTGTCAATGGCAATGTCTTTATAGCCGATTTATTGCTCACAGGTAATTACAAGAGCTTTGATGTGCCTTTGGTTGAAGGTATCAATAAAATAGACTTTGTGGCGCTCAATCAAGGTGAGTCTGGTCCAAACACGGCAGAATTTCAAGTCTATGACGACAATGGGGTTCAGGTATCGTCAAAAAAATGGAACCTGTTAACTGGAGTTACCGCAAGTATTATTCTTGTAAAAGAAAGAGAAAAGTAATTCTTTAAAACAGAGGAAAGAAAGGCCCTTTTGCAATCACATGAAATTTCAGTTCAGTAGCTTTCTCCTGTATCTCACTTACATGTACAACTTTATCAGTGTGAATGGTAACCTCCAATGGATAAGTGTCTTCAAAAATCACGTTGGCTACCCCGTCAATTTTCATGATTGCAGCTTTCAATTTTGATTTCTCCTCAGGGCTTCTAACATCTGTAGTAAATGTCTTACCGTGGTTTCCAGGGATAACATTGTCATTTATATAGGTCATTTTACAACGTGTTTTTAAGGTGAATCTACACCTAAATTTAGATAAATTATTGGACTATACCTAATTGAAATAGCTTAAATATTTAGTTATTGTAAGGCTGATGGCTAAGTAATTAATTTAAAGAAATTTAGATGACTTAACGGTAAACCCTATTGAAATTACCCGTTTTGTACTTGGAGTAAAGCATTGTGTTCGCTTCTATCATATAATGATATATAATTTTTAGAGGGCGATGGAATTCGTATCTTTATGGACCTAAACTCTCAAACTTTTCAATAGTGTTTAAATCTTAGAATTTATAGTCAATGAACATGCAGACCAAGCCCAAAATTGTTATAGTTGGGGCAGGATTTGGAGGGATAACCATAGCGAAAGCTTTCAAAAACAAACCCGTCGAAGTCCTATTGATAGACCAACACAATTACCATAATTTTCAGCCTTTAATGTATCAGATCGCGACCGGTGGACTGGAGCCTGATAGTATTGCCTATCCGGTAAGGCGGATTTTCAGGAATCACAAAAACATCAGTTTCAGAATGGCCAAGGTTGATAAGGTTGGTGTTGATTCTAAAATTTTACACACATCCATTGGAAACATAACTTTTGACTTTCTGGTTATTGCCACTGGAAGCACGAATAATTTCTTCAACTTTGAACCGGTTAAGGATAAACTTCTGACTTTGAAATCTATACCGGATGCATTGAATATGAGGAGCTATATTTATCAAAACCTGGAAAAGGCTATGGCACATCAAAACGAACAAGCTATTGATGCGTTGATGAATGTGGCTATTGTTGGAGGTGGACCGGCGGGAATTGAGCTGGCCGGGGCATTGGCAGAGATGAAGCATTTTGTACTGCCAAAAGATTTTCCTGAACTCGATTTGTCCAAAATGCAGATCAATCTCTACGAAGCTGCTGACAAACTGCTTTCGGCCATGTCGGAAGCATCATCAACAAAAAGCCTGGAGTATTTGATGGAATTGGGCGTGAACGTTCATCTTAGTGCTAAAGTTGAGGCCTACGATGGCAAGATATTGACATTGGCAGATGGCACCTCATTTGCCACAGATACGGTCATTTGGACCGCTGGGGTAAAAGCAGCGCCAATTGATGGTCTTCCTGCCGATGCAATTGCAGGCGGCCGCATATTGGTAGATACTTTCAATCAAGTAAAAAGCACTCAGAATATATTTGCCATTGGCGATGTGGCATCTTGCGTATCCGCTGAAAACCCCAAAGGCTTGCCTATGTTGGCTCCCGTTGCCCAACAACAAGGCAAATTGCTTTCTAATAATATCATCAAATTGATAAATCAAGAACCCATGGCGCCATTTAAGTATAAAAATAAAGGTGTGATGGCAACCATTGGTCGTAAAAGAGCGGTAGTAGATTTGCCTAAATGGCAATTCCAAGGCACTTTTGCCTGGATGGTTTGGATGTTTGTCCATATCATGTCCTTGGTAGGGTTTAGAAATAAGATCATGGCTTTTTACGATTGGATGGCCAATTATTTGACCTACGATAAACCTTTAGGACTAATTATTAGGCCCTACAAGCGCAAAGAATCATAGTTCAAAACCCATAATTTCAATTCTAACTCTTATATTTGTAAGGTATATAGAGATTTAACGGATATTTTCATTATATTGATATATACATTGAAATCACTGAGTTCATCTTTCGAATCAACAATTCCAAGAATTGCCTATCCTAAGTTTAATTTGGTGATTCAAATCTAACTCTTAAAACATATTTAAAAAAAAGAATGGCTAAGTCGCAACAGACCTTTAACAAAATTGAAAAAGAAAAAGCACGTGCTAAAAAACGTGAAGAAAAAAAGAAGAAAAAAGAAGCCCGTAGAGCAGAAGGCGGAAGTGATGGTATTCAATTTGCTTACGTAGATGCCTACGGAAACTTATCAGATACTCCAATTGATCCTGCAGATAAAATCAAGGTAGACGCTGAGGACATCGTGTTAGGTGTTCCTAAAAAAGAAGAAGGCGAAGAAGAAGACCCAGTAAGACAAGGGAAAGTTTCCTTCTATGACAATTCTAAAGGCTTCGGATTTATTATCGATTTGGAAAACAATGAAAAGTACTTTTGTCACGTGAGCGGACTTTTAGATGATATCGCTGAAAACGACAAAGTGAGCTTTGAATTGGAACGCGGCATGAAAGGCATGAATGCTGTAAAAGTAAAGCGCGTTTAATCTACATTTAATTCATCAACTTTAATGACCTCACCGGGTTGCATTTTGTTTAAATAAATGTGACCTATACGTACACGCACCAATCTCAGAGTAGGAAAGCCAACCGCAGATGTCATTTTGCGGACTTGTCTAAACTTGCCTTCATTTATAGTGATAGAAATCCATGAGGTTGGTCCATGTCGTGAGTCCCTTATTTTTTTTGTGCGTTCGGCGAAATCCGGAGAAATTTCCAGCTTATGGACATGACATGCCTGTGTTTGATAGGTTATACCCTCAAACCCAATAGTCACGCTTTGCTGAAGTTGTAGGATAGCTGCATCGGTAATCTCTCCATCCACTTGTACATAGTATTCTTTTTCAATCGGAGTGCTACAAATCGTATTGCTTAAAAAACCATCAGTGGTCAATAGTAATAATCCTTCAGAATTTTTATCCAAACGTCCTATCGGCATGACGCCTTCCGGAAACTCGTAAAGCTCGCCCAAAAATTTTTTATTGCGTTGATGCTTGGCATTACTGATAAATTGGCTCAGATAACCATAAGGTTTATGGAGCAAGAAATGAACGTGCTGCGTTGGTTTAGATATCTCCATTTAAAATACTATAAACCAACTCTTTACTCATTTTTTTTCCAGCTGCTTTTTGTCGTACATCATCAAAACTGAATCTGAACGTGCAGCCTTCTTTGTAACGGCTACAACCATAGGCGGTTTTCCCTTTTATAACGGTTCCTTTCTTGCATTTTGGGCAGGTCAAAACATCGGGATTTTCTTTTTTAATTGCTTTTTTGGGTTCCAAAATTAACTTAAATTGATCATCAAATCTGATCAGTCCTTCTATTTCTCCAACCTCAGTTTTGAAGCCTTTGAGGTTGACCGTCGAACCTTTTTGGAGCAAACGGATGTATTGTTTTACTGAGATTTTTTTGTCCTTAAATTTGAACGGCAATACAAAACGACAGCCATTTTTATAATCACTGCATCCAAAAGCCGATTTTCCTTTGATGATGTGTCCACTTTTACATTTTGGGCAGGTTTCTGAGATAATCCCTGCTTTCTTTTTTATTTCTTTTTTGATTTCGGATTTCTGTACAGTTTTGATATGTGAAATATTGGCGCGTTGTGTCTCACTTCGGACCTCGTATACTAATGCATCCACCATTTTTTTCATATTGGCAATAAACTGTGCCGCACTATAAGTCCCTTTTTCAATGTCTTTCAATTGTTTTTCCCACATCCCGGTCAATTCTGCCGATTTCAACAGCTCATTCTGAATTGTATCAATCAACTGAATACCAATTTGAGTGGGCAAGACCTGCTTCTTATTGCGTTCAATATATTTCCGTTTGAATAAAGTTTCAATAATATTGGCACGGGTTGATGGCCGACCAATACCGTTTTCTTTCATCAATTCGCGCATCTCATCATCATCTACCTGCTTTCCTGCAGTTTCCATGGCACGTAGGAGGGAGGCTTCTGTAAACTGATTGGGTGGCTTGGTCTGTTTTTCTAAAAATGAGGGCTCATGTGGTCCCTTTTCGCCTTTGACGAACGCAGGGAGTAAATCGGATGCTTTCTGCTCTTTTTCTGCCGACTCCAAGACGACGCGCCAGCCTTTACTCAAGATTTCTTTTCCTGTGGCCTTAAAATTAACATCTGCAGCCTTTCCGATAACCGTCGTATTGGATACCATACAATCATCATAGAACACGGCAATGAACCTTCTTGTAATGATATCATAAACCTGTTGCTGATTGTATTGTAGTTGGGTCTCAACACCTGTCGGAATAATAGCGTGGTGATCGGTAACTTTCTTGTCGTTAAAGACTTTAGGTGATTTCTTGATCTTCTTACCCAAAAGTGGTGCTGTTAATTGGACGTATTTCTTCAGATTCTGCAAGATACCAGGTACCTTTGGATAAACATCATTGGGTAAAAAGGTGGTATCAACTCTTGGATAGGTGACTACCTTTTGCTCATAAAGCTTTTGTACAATCTTAAGCGTTTCGTCAGCTGAAAATCCAAATTTATTGTTGCAATACACTTGTAACCCGGTTAAATCAAACAGTTTTGGAGCATAATCCTTTCCTTTCTTTTTGGTGACCGAAACAATTTCAAACTCATGTTCCTTGACTTTGTTAGCCAATAGTTCGCCATCTTCCATTTTGGTGAAGCGCCCTTCTTCATAGCTAAAAAGGGTATCCCTGTAGAGTGTCTGCAATTCCCAATAAGGTTGGGGCACAAAATTCTCAATCTCCTTAAATCTGTTGACCACCATGGCCAGAGTTGGTGTTTGCACACGACCAACAGATAGCACTTGTTTGTAGCCTCCATGTTTTAGAGTGTATAAACGAGTGGCATTCATCCCTAACAGCCAATCGCCAATAGCTCGGGAAAATCCGGCATAAAAAAGATTGTCATACTGTTCTGATGGCTTCAGATTTTCGAAACCTTCCTTTATAGCTTCGGCAGTCAGTGAGGAGATCCATAAACGTTGTACTTTTCCCTTATAATTTGCTTGGTCCAAAACCCAGCGCTGAATCAATTCACCCTCCTGACCAGCATCACCGCAATTGATCACCATTTCTGCTTGGTCAAACAATTTCTTGACAATTTTAAATTGCTTTTGGATTCCAGAATTGCTGACCACTTTGGTTTTGAATTTTTCGGGAAGCATCGGTAAATTGTTCAGATCCCAACTTTTCCAATGTGGTTTATAATCGTTGGGCTCCATTAAAGTGCAGAGATGCCCAAACGTATAGGTTACTGCATAGCCGTTGCCCTCATAGTAGCCGTCATGCTTATTATTAGCTCCTAAAATAGCTGCGATTTCTCTGGCAACACTGGGTTTTTCGGCAATACAGACTTTCAAGATAAGATGTTTATTTATCGTTATTGGTTATTTAGTCAAAAATCGTTTTTTATCATTGAAGAAGGCCATTTATATTGACGATTTCAACATCACCATTAAAGCCTTATTCTAGTTCCAAATTTGACCTGTGCAAAGTAAAACTATTTGAAGACATATCGCAAGGATTAAGAGGAAACCAAAAGGGTGACTGAAGATGAGCTGTTTACAAAAATCACCACCAGACCACAAAGAATTTAGAATACTTGCCATGCTGCTTCAGCCAGCACAAGGGTGCCAGTTTCTTGTCTGCCCAACGTCTTATTTCAATAAGAAAGTCATCATGATGCATCCATTTCACATTTTCGTGGACATCCATAAGCCAATGAATTTTTTCGGGAATATAAAATTGTCCGGTCTTGAAGAGATCGAGATTGTTCATTTTTATATAAAACCCCCTAACACAAGCGGAATGTAAATGAGAAAATACGTTGTTTTTGCTGGCCATTGGCAAAAACAATTGTGCTTTAAATAAAACTCGTTGTTTAATTTCACTTGTGCTCAAGCCTAAACTTTCAAGCAAAGATTGGGTCTTGGGATGATAGAGGAGAGGAAGTTGTTTTTCTTTTAGCTTGTCCAATTTCTGAAGTAGGCTATCCTTTCTATTTGGGCCGATCCAATGTGATATTTCAGTGCTGCCTGCATTGGGATCATATAAATAAAACTTATAGATAATTTCCAAATGCACAGGTCCGTGTTCAGTCTTTAAAATGGCATCCAGTTCGCCAATAGTCCGATTACCCTCTTGTATCTGAATGTTTTCCGCCAAAACAGCACATGAGGAATCCTCTTTCAATTGATGAAACACAAATTGCTCCACCAATTTTCCCAAGCGCAGATTTCCGGTGCTTTTGTCGGTGAAGTTCAAAATTTTAGACTCCCCCAAAACAAGCTGATGCAGTCGGTAAATTTCTGCATTGTGCCACAATAAAGGCGTGTGCAAATAGCCATCAAAATTACGTTGTAAATTGACTTGGTCCATAGATTTAAAGGGCAAATTACAAATTTCTTTTAAACATATAATTGGAAGACCGTGCTAATACTCATATCTTTGCAACTTCTTATAACATAAAACACTAAGCTCAATATACGAAATGTCTGTAAAAACAGTTTCACAAAATTTAGAACGCCAAACCGAGAAAGATTTATACAACTATCAAAAGAAAGCTATTGATAAGGTATTTAAAGCTTTTGATGAAGCACCTTCCGACTATCATTTGCTTTACCAATTACCTACAGGTGGCGGAAAAACTGTAATATTTTCCGAATTCGTGAGGCAATATTTAAAGAATCACGATAAAAAAGTAGTGGTTCTGACCCACCGTATTGAGTTGTTGAAACAAACATCGAGGATGTTAACGGAGTTCAACGTGACCAATAAAGTTATTGACAGTAAGGCAAATTTAGACGATCAGGCCAATTACAGCTGTTTTGTGGCCATGGTGGAAACCTTGAACAATCGGCTCCAAGAGGATATGTTGGATATTTCTGATGTGGGACTTGTGATTATTGATGAGGCGCATTACAACTCGTTCACCAAACTGTTTAAGTATTTTGAAAATTCCTTTATCCTTGGTGTGACGGCAACCCCGTTGAGCTCCAATAAGGAATTGCCAATGAAGGACAATTATAATGAACTCATTACAGGCGAAACCATTGAATCGCTTATTGAAAACAATTTCCTTTCACCTGCAGAAACCTATCAATACAACGTGGGGCTAACCTCTTTGGAAGTAGGATCCAACGGCGATTATACCGTTAAATCATCTGAAGATTTATATACCAACACCGACATGTTAAAAAAAGTGGTGTATGCTTACGAGCAACATTCACTGAATAAGAAAACCTTAATCTTTAATAACGGGATCAACACCTCATTGCATGTTTATGATACCTTTAAGCGCGCTGGATATACCATTGCGCACTTGGATAATACGGCGACTAAAAAAGAGCGTAAAATGATCCTGAAATGGTTCAAGGAAACACCAAATGCCATTTTGACCTCGGTGAGTATCTTGACTACGGGATTTGATGAGCCCTCTGTTGATACCATTATCCTTAACAGAGCAACCAAATCTTTGGCCCTCTATTATCAAATGGTAGGACGTGGGTCTCGTATTTACCCGGGTAAAGAGGTTTTCAGGATTATCGATTTAGGCAACAATATGCACCGTTTCGGTCCGTGGGGTGCTGACATCAATTGGCAGAAGATCTTTGGATCACCAAATTATTACCTGGACAGTATTATTAATGATGATGATATTGAAGCCAATTTCAGATATGAGATGCCCGAAGCCATCCGTAAGGAGTTCGCCAATTCGGAAGAGGTTTATTTTGATATGAAACAGGCTTATACCGATTCGGTGAATAGAGGGGATTCATCTAAAGTGCTTTTGGAGCAGTCCATTGCACATCACACGAAAATATGTGTTGAAAACAGTGAAGATGTTTATGATGCCTTGGCCTTAATGAAGTTGCTAGAAGATGATATCAACCACCGTCTGGAGCGCTACACACAGTGTATCAGTAGAAGTACCTTCAACTTTGTAAAATGGTTGCATGATGATTACCGTATGAAACTTCGTGCGCATATCAGAGAGAATTTCGATGCCGTATATGAAGAGATCCATGGGCATCCACCTGAGGATTAATTAGAACACGGATTTTTATTTTTTTTGACACTTCCTGATAGCTATCGGGATCACTAGTCGGCACAACTCATTTCTTTGGAAATTGGTTCTTTAGATGAAAGAATAGAACGCTGACCTACCCGAACATTCAGGCGGGAAACACCGATTTTAGTGGGTATTCACTGATTTTTTACAAAGATTTCACTGATTTACACAAACCATATTATTGAAATTTACCGACCTCTCGGTAGGCCAGGGAATTTCCTGATTGGTGCTTTAGTTTTTGATGTATCCAACTTCGCTTCCCTGCGTCTCTGCGAGAAAAATTTACCGCAATCCAAAACTTATTTCTATCTTTATAAATCTTAACAAAACGAATCAAGTCAATGAAGAATTTATGTCTTTTTGCTCTGTTGATTGGGGGTCTGCTCAATCCATTGAATGTAAGTGCACAATCTAAAAGAAACACTAAAAAAGGAAAGAATCAAGTAGAAGCCCCTGCTCCAGAAAAGAAGAAGGAGGAGGCAATCAAGCCCTATGACAAGGTAATTACCAAAGAGGCCGTGACCGATGATGGCCTGTTTAAAGTCCATAAAATAAAAGACAAATACTACTTTGAAATTCAGGATAGCTTATTGAATAAGGATATGCTGCTCGTGAGCCGGATCTCCAAATTGCCGTCTAATTTAGGAGGGGGATATGTAAATGCAGGCTCCAAAACCAATGAACAATTGATTACTTGGGAGCGTTTTCAGGACAAGATCTTGATCAAGGTGAAATCGTATAATGCAGTAGCCAATGACAGTTTGCCCATCAACTTGTCCGTTAAGGCAAACAATTATGAACCTATCTTATATGCCTTCGATATTGCGGCCTTTAGTAAAGATTCAACCGCTGTGGTGATTGATGTTACCAAGTTTTATTCGAGCGATGTCAAAGCGATTAGCGGGTTGTCCAGTAGATTGCGTGAAACTTATAAAGTCCGTAATTTGGACGATTCCCGCAGTTTTATCACCTCTGCTAAAAGTTTTCCTCTGAATATAGAAATCATTCAAGATTTCACCTATAACGCGTCAAATCCACCCATGCTTCCGGCTACGGAGACCATCAGTTTACAAATGAACCAATCCATGGTGTTGTTGCCAACCACACCCATGCAGCCTCGTCTTGCCGATCCGCGTGTCGGGTTTTTTACGGTCAGTCAATATGATTATAGCAGTGAAGCATTAAAATCGGATGAAAAAACATTCATCCGTCGCTGGCGTTTGGAACCTAAAGATCCAGAGGCCTATAGGAGGGGCGAATTGGTTGAGCCAATCAAACCCATCGTGTATTATTTGGATCCTGCTACGCCTGAGAAACTGCGTAAATATATCAAGCAAGGTATTGAAGAATGGCAGAAACCATTTGAAACTGCCGGATTTAAAAATGCCATTATCGCGAAGGACCCACCAACTTTCGCCGAAGACCCTGATTTCAGTCCGGAGGATATTCGTTATTCCGTAGTGCGTTATGTGGCGAGTACCACACGAAATGCGGTGGGACCAAGTGTCTCAGATCCACGTACAGGAGAAATTATTGAAAGTGACATCATCTGGTACCACAACCATTTGCGTTCCTATAGAAACCGATACATGCTTGAAACAGGTGCTGCCAATCCTTCAGCACGTACATTGGAGACCAGCGATGAAGAAATAGGAGAGATGATGTGTATGGTGATTGCCCATGAGGTGGGTCACGCATTAGGATTCCCACATAATATGGCCGCCAGTCACGCCTATGATGTGGAAAGTTATCGAAACGGTGCCTTCACTCAAGAACATGGGATTGCCGCGAGTATCATGGATTATGCCCGATACAATTATATTGCACAACCAGGCGATGAAAACATCCGATTTGTCCGTCAGATTGGACCTTACGACCATTATGTCACCAACTGGGGCTACCGTTGGATTCCAGGGGCAACCACAGAAGGGGAGACCCCAACTTTGGACCAGTGGGTGATGGATAAAGCCGATGATCCGCGGTATAAATACGGAAAACAGAGCAGTCGTTTTGATCCGTCCTCGCAAACTGAAGATATTGGAAACAATTCTATAAAAGCCAGTACCTACGGACTTAAAAACCTAAAGTATGTAGCAGAACATCTACCAGCATGGACCAGCGATAAAACCAACGATTATGATGATTTAAAGGAATTGCAAGGGGAGTTGCTAAGTGTTTGGAACCGCTATATGGGGCATGTGACCACGCATATTGGCGGAGTCTATGAAGACACTAAAAAACCTAACCAAGGCGGTGTGATTTATACACCAGCTTCAAAAGCCGATCAGAAAGCTGCCATGGCTTGGTTGCAGGAGAATACTTTTTCAACGCCCACTTGGATGGTCAATTTTAAAATCCTTCGCAATATTGATCACACCGGCTATACCGAGACCTTTAGAAATGCCCAAGCAAGACATTTACATAACCTCCTTGATTTTGAAGTCTTGGGCAGATTAATTGACGGCACCGCCATCAGCAAAGATAATTATTCGGCATTGGAAATGCTCCAAGATTTGCGCAAAGGCATTTGGAAAGAACTCAATAATAACCAAACAGTTGATGTTTACCGACGTAATTTACAGCGCGCCTATATTGACCGAATGGCGTTTTTAATGACTAAGGAATTGAAGCCAGGGCGTGGGGTTAGTGCCTATAATGTGAATCAATCTGATGTGAGGGCTTTTGTAAGGGGCGAATTGAATACGCTGAAAACCCAATTGAACGGTCGCAAGAATACGGTTGCAAACACCGAGACGAAATATCATTATCAGGATGCGGTGAAGCGAATTGAATTGATTTTGGATCCGAAATAGAAAGGCTTTATTACACGGGGAATATGGAACACAGGCGACGCTGATTTGGGCTGATTCTGATTTTTTTTGTTGCCTGGAGCCATTATCACGGCGTTTCCCATGAATACTCTGAGACTCTGCGTGCTCTATTCCACAGAGATACGCGGAGGTTTCACGGAGATGCACCAAGAATTATAGAACACAGACCTGTCGTCGGCAGCCGTGAAATTTTATATTTGGTGCTTTCAAGTTATCCATTTTTTTTGTAAATTAATACCTATGAAACACTTACTTGTATATAGCATTATTTTTATATGGATTATGGGTTGCAGTTCCAGTAAGGAGTTTACAGAACAGGATAATCAAGATTATCAACAACTTCAGGAATTAGTAGCTTCAAAATCTTTTGAGATTATTTCTACAAGTGCGATGCCAAGAGCTTCAGCTGCATTTAGTAAAGTCGCGAATTCGAACATTTTAGGTCCAGGAAATAACGCTAGCAATATCGATATCACTTCAAACTCCAATAGATTGATCGTTAAGGGCGACAGCATTCGTGGCCATTTGCCATTTTTTGGTGAACAGAACTTTGGTGGCGGCTACGGAGGCAATCACACAGGCATTGAATTTGACGATGTTCCAGAAGATTATACGGTGAATCTTGATGATAAAAAACATGCTGTAGACATTCGTTTTAAAATTTCAGACAAATATCGTGGTAACGAGCAGTATGATATGGTGATTACGTTATATCCAAATAAAAGAAGTACGATCAGAGTACAGTCTACAGGTCGAAGTTCTATTGAATATAGCGGAAGGGTGAGCAGGTTGGAAGAGGCTAAGGAATAGCGGATGATTTCTTCACTTCAGAATATTCTATTTTACATAATGTAAATTATAGTTCAAATGTCTTGTTCTTTAATTTATACCATATCGGTTGCCGTTCGCCCTATAATGATATTATGTAAAATAGTGTTTCGTCTATATTGAGCGTTTCTTCTTTTAAAGAAAAAATAAAATTGAGCATTTCAAGAACGTCCGTCATTTGCCCTATAATTTGCCGTTATGTAAAATTGCCGCACGGCCAACCGCTGATTGCTTTATAAAATCAAAATGCTTAGGGCATTTTATTTTATACACAATTAGCCAACGCTCGGCCAGCGCCAAAAAAAGCTCAGCTTTTGCTATGGTTTAAAATTTTCCTATTTAAGAATAATTGTGCTGGAAAAGTTTTCAAGAGATTTTTGGCTGGCTTGCCACAACCGCTAAAAATTTTCCCAGCGCATCAGCCTTTTGAAAATTTCTTAGCCGTTGCTCGTTTTTTGCTTTTAATGAACGTTTTTTGTTTTGTCCTTCTATATTATGTAAAATAACATAAGAACGAATGTGTCGTTTTAATACCATTCCTTTTCTTTTGTCTTGATACAAAAGAAACAAAAAATCAAGGCTGCAGAAAACTTTGGAAACAATGTACGGGTCACTCGCTATATTTTAGGAACGTTTATAGCTTATTTTGACCGCTTTGAACTAGGTTGCTTATTTTTATCTCTAAAGAACCTTTATAGATAGCCCCCTAAAATATTTAACGCTCCCTCCCCTATTGTTTTGACTAAAGTTTTCTGAGGCCGGGGTTTAAATTGTAACTACTATGTAAATATGTAGATACATAAGAAGAATAAAACCCCCATCAAATTTAATGGGGGCTTTATTATGAAAAAAATTAACTAAACTTTACTGATATTAATTCTTAATAACTTGATAGGAATAAAATTTATTATCGATGTTTATTTTCAAGAAATATGTGCCGGTTTTTAGAACGGAAGCATATAAATGGGTATTATTTGAATTTACTTCTTTTACTAAAATCTTTTTTCCTAAAGCGTCATAAACGGTTATCTCATTAATATCAGAGTGTGCTTTTATTTTTAAAAGGTCATTAACAGGATTGGGGTAGATAGTAATGTTAATGGAATTATCTATATCTTCCACACTTAACAATTCATCACAAATTAAGCGATAAACAAATTCATAATCATTTATTATAGCCCAATTCCCTCCGGTATTATCGTTATATCCCGCTGCAAATTCGCCCAAAGCCGAGGCGGTAGTTGCTTCCCATCCTGAGGCATCAGAAATGATTTCCATCCAATAAGTATTGCCTCCCGAAAGAGCTACTTCTGAATCAAAAGCTAATATATATTTTGTGTATCCATTTCCTAAATCTTCTTCTTCAAAAATGACAGTTTCAATTGTTTCTACTAATGTCCCTGGTAAACCATTTGAATTGTTATAAAAATTTACCTCAATTGCTGAAGCGTTTCCGGCTAACGTTGCTTCGACTCCATAAAGAGTGAAATTATGTGCTACAGGGACATAAATGTCAACGGCTAAATGTTGATTAGTGCTTCCGCCAAATATAAAATAATCTTCAAAACTATTTGATAACACCTGATGGTCTTCACATAATAAATCCTCCGGGTCTATTTCCCCACACTGAACAAATCTGCTGACGGTGGTTACTGTGTCCCAATTACAATTTTCATCCAGAAATGCATAGAACCTAACGGAACCTGTTAAACTGGAGGTCCAAGATAGAGAACCAAGGCCACTTGCCAACACATTTTGACCATTGTTGTCACCAATGGTTATATATTGACTAGGGTTTGATGTGGAAAAAATATATTCCAAGCCATTTTGAACCTCTATTAAAGAATACTGTCCGGTTAGCCCGTCACTATCAGTTATTTCTTCAGGAAGGCCGTTACACATTGGAATGAAAGTAGCTACTGGATGTTGCCCGTTAGGATCATCAAGACAACCTACAAGATTTCCTGCAAGAACAGCCACGTCGTCAATACCTATTGCTGAGGATAAGGGAGGGGTAATACTATTATCAACGTCATGTTGTCTAAAGGCAATGTAAACTGTTTGACCAGCGTATGCGGAAATGTCTAAAGATCTTAGTGTATATGTTATGGGAATGTTACTTTCATTATACAGGACACCACCTGCCTCTAAGTCAACAATATCATTCGAATTGGCTATATAAATCGAATAGTTTTCTCCATTTGGAGAAGGCGTCATACCTGATGGGTGATTAACCAATGCCCACCTTAGCTCGATGAGTTCACCAAGGGTTATACCTGTTAAATCAATAGGAGGAGTAATTGCCCAATCATCAGGGTTTAAATGACCTGTGCCTTGGAACATGGTAAAAGACGGTCCATATAAAAAGGGGGTATCTATAGGTAGCCAATTCTCATCAAGATATTGATGAGTTGTCCAAGTAATGTCACCCCATTGATTTGTGTCACCGTTTGCATTTATTATTGTCCATTCTGATAGGTCTTCATCATTGAAGTCTTCCGACCAAATCGTTGTTTGTTGCGAATGACCAATGGTTATGATTAAAATAAAAAATGCGGAAATAAATAGTTTTAGTTTCATTAGGTTTTATTTTTAGTTTTTCTTGGTAGCGAACGTACATACATTCAACTCCTAATCCAAGAATGAACCTACTCTAAAACTACTCTAAAATACCCAAAAGAATTTAATTATTTGATTTATAGCTTATTAATCCAGAGGTAAATATCAACATCCTTTGGAATATTTAATTTCTTTCTGATAATATATTTCTTATTTTGTACCGTGCGAATAGAAAGAAACTTATAACGGGCAATATCTTTGGTGGGTATATTTAATTTGATCAAAGCACAAAACTCGATTTCTGTATTTGTGATTTCCGGGTTAATAGCAAGAATTTTTTTAGTAAATTCCGGAAAATCTTCATTGAAAGAGGATATAAAGGCAATATCATTTTTTTTGAGCATATTGATTAAGTTGTCTGTATTCTTGCTTTTATGCCTCGATTTTTCATTTAAATATAATTGACTTAATTGCTCCTGCTCTTCTAAAATCTTGGTACGGTTCTTATAGAATAAATACACTACTAAAACTGCAAGGATTAACAGCGTACATAATACCAAAATAAAATTTTTGAAGTTTTTTTTCTTTTGTGTTTTCTTGTCAATTAGAATTTTCCTAAGGGATTCATTTTGATTTTCATAGACATTTAAATTTAATAAACTTAGCTTGTGAAGATAAATTTCTTCTTTTTCAGAATCTCCAAAAACTTGATAAAGCTGTATTATATTTTCATAAAGTGCTTTTACGTTTATATGGTTTTTAAAATCTACCACCTTTTCTGCCTGAAGGTAATATGAAAGTGCAGTATCATATACTTCTCTTTTTTGATTTACCTGACCCAAAACCACTAAATTTGAAAATTCTACATCATCTACAAAATAGTTGTTATTTTTTGAAATTGATAAAGAAGCATAATATTCAGCCGAGTCAATATTAATCTCGTTATATACGGTTGCTAGATTTGCGAAATCTATAAACTGAAGACTTTTTCTATAATTAGAATCATTGAATTTTTCATGTTCAATCATAGAAAGCCTTATATATTCAAGTCTTTTTCTATGATTTTCTTTAAGGAGGTAATAATTTGAAAATGAAATATATAAATTTGATTCTGCTTCAATTGCCAACGAGTCTTTAGTTTTTAATCTTTTAATTATTTTTAAGCCCTCTTGTAATTGATCGTAAGCTTCATCCTCTAAACCACTAAAGGCATATGCCTTAAATCGAAAATTATTTGCGATAACCCTGAAAGCCGGATAGTTATATGCCCTTGCTTTGTTGTTGAGTGAATCAGCACAAAATAACATGTTTTTAAAGTCATACTTTTTTTCATAATAGAGGCAAATTGTATTTAATGCATATAGTTCGGCTTCATTGTCTTTATGAAGTAAGGCTTTCTTTAAAATATTTCGGGACTCTTGATAAGCCAACTCAGGATTTTCCCGTAATAGCTTGTGGTTTGACTTTGCTTCATTTAGGATTTCTTGCCCATATACATTATGATGTGAAAACATTATAATAATAAATGTTCCCACACAAAAGAAAATTTTTACTATTTTATGCAATATACTCAAAATGACATTAAAAAATTGCGAACACTAAAACCGAATATTTAAAATAGCACATCTATTTTTATTTCAAAGTTAAACAAATAAAAGGATTGTCAAGCGTCTCTAACAATAAGCCTAAATCCATAAAAAAGTAGTTTTTAAAACGGTATTGTCATAAACTTAAATTGAAAATTAGATTCGTGAGTTTTGAACAATGTATAAGCTTGGGACTGAAAATATTGGTTTAAATACTAAGATTTAAAACGCAGGAATGATCACCCTCTATTATTAAGAAATGTGATTTTTTCATGGTCTGTCCTTCCATATTATGGAGGATTAATCCACTAAGATTAATTTAAAAAAAAATTATTTCAAATATATTGTTCCTGTTGTAAATATTACTGCATTACTTCTAATCAATACAGATTTTTCTTTTAATTCAACTTCCATACTTCCTGACCGTTTTGAACATTGGAAAGCGTTCATTTTATCTTTATTTAGCTTGTCCGACCAATATTTTGCTAAAAAACTTTGAACCCCACCTGTAACAGGGTCTTCATCTGCTCCTGACCAAGGAAAGAAATAGCGGTATTCATAGTCAAAATTTTGACGAATAGATTTTGCAGTTACAAGTACTCCGCTGATTGTTGTTTCAATATGCCTTAATACAGAAAAGTCGGGCATTAGGTTTTCAAGTTCCTTGCTACTTTCCAATTCCAACAATAGCATATTGTGAAATGAATTGTATCTGGAATTTAGAATTTCATTTATTCCCAAGGCTTTTCTTATTTCATCATTAAATTCAGTCGTTTCTGTTTGATGTAAAGGAAATTTCATTTCAATTTTCCCATTGGTTTGGCTTATTTTTAATGTGTCTCCAATATGGGTGTGAAAAGTAATATGGTATAGTCCTTTATACTCGGTAAAAATTGCTTTGGAAGAGGCTAAAGTAGCGTGTCCGCATAATGGAATTTCTTTTTTAGGTGAAAAGTAGCGAATAGAAAATGAACCTGTATTTTGCTTAATAACAAAAGCCGTTTCCGAAAAGCCATATTCCCTAGCGATATTGAGCATTGTTGTTTCATCAAGTACATTTTCAAGGAAACAAACTGCGGCTTGATTTCCTTTGAAAAGTTCTTCTGTAAATGCATCAATGATATATGTTTTTATTTTCATTTGTTTGTTAATCTTCAACTTCAACAATTACTTCAACTTCTACGGCAAAATTTAGAGGTAAAGCGTGCATACTTACTGCGCTTCTTGAGTGTCGTCCTTTTTCGCCAAATACCTCAACCATTAAATCGCTATATCCATTAATCACTTTTGCTTGGTCAATAAAGTCGCTTGTGCAATGAACCATTCCAAAAGCCTTAACAATTCGTTTTACTTTGTTCAAGTCACCCAATTCGTCTTTCAATACTGCGATATGGTCGATAGCCACTAATCGAGCGGCTTCGTTTCCTTGCTCAATAGTCAAATCTTTGCCCACTTTCCCTGTTACATAGGTTTTGTCCTCCTTAATTGGACCCTTACCTGACAGGAATAATAAGTTTCCTGTTCGTACACAATTTACATAGCTTGCAATGGGTTGCGAAACTTGGTTTAAAGTAATTGAAAGGTTTTTTAAATTTTGTTCCGGGTTTCTGTTCATTTTTATCACTTTTTAATATTAACAACTTGTTGTAATGCCTAAAATAACAGCTAACAACGGATTTTTAAAGCACAAATCCTAATCTTTGAACGTAAAACGCAATATGACTCACAAAAATATTGTTTTATCTATATTTTTAAGTTTTACCCAGTATTGTGCTTAGAGAAGCTTTCAAGAGATTTTTATCTTGCTTGTCACAACCACTAAAATCATCTCCACCGACCTAGTTTTAAAAAAAAAACTCTTAGCCGTTCCTCATTCCTTTCTTTTGGTGAAAAGCATATATATTATTTCTTAATTAACAATTTACAATTATTTAACATTGCCTGCTCCACCTTTCTTTATAGAACCTAATAAAGATTTTTTATAAAAAATTTTAAAAATGAATCAAATTTTAAAAGGAAACCAAAAAAACTAATTTGGTTTTTTGGTTTCCTTTGTTTTATATTTGCATCTAAATTCAAACGAATATTTAATTTCTAAAATTGAAAATTGAATCTAACGATGAAAAAAATCACAATACTACTGTTATTTACAAGCAGTACCATTTTTGCACAAATTGTCCAACAAGAGTTGACACTCTCTCAAGCCATAAATTACGCATTAGAGCATAAAGCAAGTGTTCAAAATGCTCGTTGGGATATTAAAAAAGGGGATGCAGAAATAGGAGAAGTGCGCGCCAGCGCCCTTCCTAACATTGCCATTGATGGCAATACTTCTTATAACCCTCTGCTTCAAGAAACTGTGTTGCCGGGTGAAATCGTCGGAATACCGGGCGAAGACATTCGTGTCGCATTTGGTTTGAAATGGAGTTCTATGGTTAATGCACAACTCACCCAAACACTTTTTAACCAACAGGTGTTTACAGGACTGAAAGCTGCCAAATCCACAAAGGAGTTTTATATCCTTAATGCAGAGCTCACTGAAGAAGATGTCATCGAAAAAGTAGCTACCGCATACTATCAAGTTTTTGAAGCAAAAGAGATGCTCAACAATGTAGAGACTAATATAGAATTGGCAGAACAAGCGCTTTCGGTTATAGAGGGTTTGTATGAATCGGGTTTAGCCAAAAAAATTGATATGAACCGAAGTACTGTTGCCTTAAACAATATTAAAGCCAATCGCCAGCAACTCATCAACAGTTTGTCTCTAAGCGAAAATGTTTTAAAGTTTATGATTGGTATGGATATCAACGCCTCCATTGACTTAGCAGAAACCAGTTTTGAGCCCACACTCCTACCTCAAAACGAAACTCCTTTAATAGAACAACGCACTGAACTTAAAGTGCTGGATAAGCAATTGGAACTTTTGGAATGGCAATACAAAGCCACAAAAGCTGAATACTACCCTACTGCAAGTCTTGTTGCAAATTACGGATGGTTGGGTCAAGGTAACAATTTTACTTTAACTAATGGTGAAAGCAACGGAGTGTATTGGTCAGACCTCGCATCGATTGGTGTAAACATTCGTATTCCGGTGTTTAGTGGATTTGGCACTAAAAACAGGGTACAACAAAATAAAATCGATATTGAAAAAGCCAAGTTAAATCGCGAAGATACCAGGTTAGCCTTCGAACTTGATCACCAAAACGCCCTTTCAGAATTGGAAAACAACCTGATTACAATTCAAAACCAAAATGAAAATGTGCAACTTGCCAATACCGTATTTAGCGATGTTCAAAACAATTATAGTTTGGGACTTGCCACCGTCAACGAGCTTTTAGATGCAGAGCGCGAACTGGCTAATGCAAAAAACAACCTTACAAAGGCACAATTAAATTATAAAAGAGCGGAAGTAGCACTCTTAAAGGCGCAAGGAAGGCTAAACATATTATCTGAATAGCTTCTCCCCTATTGCAACCAATTAATTGAATTTACAAGTTTATTAAGTCCCAAAAATCAAAAAACCATAATAACAAAAAACAATTTTTAAAATGAAAAAAAGAATCATCATAATTGCATCTATAGTAGGTGTAGTCCTTTTGTTTGCTTTTATATTGCAAAACAATAAAAAGAAAAACGAGCGAGAAGTTACCTTGGTAGCTGAAACCAACTCGCACGTAGCCATCCGTACCTCCACTGTAACCTCTGAAAAAGTCAACGGGACTTTTGAAGTAAACGGCACATTTATGGCTAATAAAACTGCTGAAATTGCTTCAGAGGTAAGCGGTCAAATAGCTTCTATATTGGTTGAGGAAGGCGATGTGGTAAAAGCCGGTCAAGTAGTAGCTAGCCTCACCGGAGATAAGGCCAACGTAAATGTTATAAATGCCAAAGCAACCTTGGACAATGCACTTCAATCATTAAAACGTTATGAATCGGCACATAAAACAGGTGGTATTACCACTATGGAACTCGACCAAGCACGCTTGCAAGTAGAGAATGCCCAAGCCCAATACCAATCGGCTCAACTCGGGTCTGGTGATACACAAATTCGGTCAAAAATAAGCGGTATTGTAAACAAAAAAATGGTAGAACCCGGAATGATTGTTAGTTCAGGAACGGTAATCATCGAAGTGGTGGACATTTCTTCACTTAAACTTCGTGTAGAAGTGGACGAGGCCTTGGTAAACCACCTCAATGCAGGAGACAACGCAACCATTGTTCCCGGTGTGAGTAAAGAAACTTTCAATGGAAAAATCACTTTTATAGCACCGGCTTCTAACGGGGCTTTAAAATTTCCGGTCGAGATTACCATAGAAAACAAAGACCAAAAACTACGCGCAGGAATGTATGCTACTGCCAAGTTTGACACTGGAGGAGAACAAAACACCCTTACCATTCCCCGTACAGCTTTTGTAGGAAGTGTCAGTAATAACCAAGTGTTTGTAGTGCGCGGTGAAACCGCCCATCTCATTTCCGTACGTAGTGGAGTAAATTATGGCGATAAGGTAGAAATCCTCGATGGGTTAAAATCCGGTGACTTAGTAGTAACCAGTGGGCATATCAACCTGCAGGACGGAACTAAAGTAAGGGTTTTAGCTCCCTAGTAAACAAGATTAAACAATCAAAATAAAATATTAACCAAAATGGCTGAACACATTTACATATTGATAAATGTACTATGCCGCTAATAAAAAAGTCTTATAGATGAAATTAGCAGAAGTTTCTATTAAAAGACCAAGTTTGGTCATAGTGATGCTGGCTGCCCTGATATTTGGAGGGATATTCAGCTACACCACACTCAATTATGAGCTCATACCTAACTTTGAGGTAAAAATTGTAAGTATTTCCACCATTTATCCAGGTGCTTCACCTTCGGAGGTTGAAAATACGGTTTCTCGCAAAATTGAAGATGCAGTTTCTTCCTTGGAAAAAATCAAAAAAATAGAGACTAAGTCATTTGAAAGTCTTTCGTTGGTAACCATAGAGTTTACCACCGATGCCGATGTTGACTACCTTCTAAACGATGCCCAACGGAGAATCAACGCTATCCGGTCTGACCTTCCGGACGGTGTAGAAGAGCCTTCGCTCTCACAGTTTTCTATATCCGATATGCCAATTATAAGTATGGGGGTTTCGGCCAATGTTTCAGAAACTGAACTTTTTGATTTGATTGATGAAAAAATTCAACCTTATTTTTCACGCATTTCCGGAGTAGCGCAAGTAAACATCATTGGTGGGCAAGAACGTGAAATACGGGTAAATCTTCACCCTGACAAATTAGAAGGTTACGGGCTTACTATTCCACAGGTGCAGCAGATTATTACCGCCTCCAATATGGATTTTCCCACGGGAAGCTTGAAAACCCGGGAAAGCTCAACCTTGATTCGTCTGGCTGGAAAATTTAATACAGTTCAGGAACTGCGCGACCTTACCCTTATCAATATCGAGGGACGCAACATCAAATTGACCGATGTAGCGGAAGTTCAAGACACTCAAAAAGATGTCGATAAAATAGCACGTATAAATCAGCAGAATACAATCCTCCTTCAAGTACAAAAACAAAGTGATGCCAACGCCGTGACGGTAAGTGAACTTGTTCAGGAACAAATGAGCTACCTGGAAAAGCAATATGCCGATATAGATTTAAAAATTAATTTAGCCGATGACACCTCGGTTTTTACTTTAGAGGCAGCTAATTCTGTTATCAAAGATTTACTTATCGCTGTTGGTTTGGTAGCTTTTGTAATGCTGTTTTTTTTACACAGCTATCGCAACGCTTTTATTGTAATGGTTGCCATCCCTACCTCACTTATTGCTACGTTCATTGGTCTAAACATTGCCGGATACAGTTTAAACTTGATGAGTTTACTCGCTCTTTCCTTGGTAGTAGGTATTGTTGTGGATGATGCCATTGTGGTTATTGAAAACATACATCGCCATATGGAGATGGGCAAAAATAAAGTACGTGCTGCCTATGATGGATCTAAAGAAATCGGGTTTACAGTAACTGCCATAACCTTGGTTATTATTGTGGTATTTCTTCCCATTGCAATGAGTTCGGGACTGGTTTCTGATATCATCACACAATTCTGTGTAACGGTTATTATTGCCACAATGCTTTCGTTGTTGGTGTCGTTTACTGTGGTGCCTTGGCTGTACTCCCGTTACGGTAAATTAGATCTTATCCGCAAGGAATCTCTTATGGGAAAACTCATTCACGGTTTTGAAACAGGATTAACACAATTTACCCATTTTATTTCTAATTTATTAGAATGGTGTTTGGGCCACAAGCGTTATACTTTGATTGTGGCGTTAGTGTTGTTCTTTAGTTCCTTCGTTTTGGTAGGAACTGGTTTTATTGGATCAGATTTTTTTCCGGAAACTGACAAAGGTGAATTTATGGTGCAAATAGAACTTAACAAAGAGGCTTCTGTGGAACAGTCTAATTTTATTACCCAAAAAGCCGAAGAATACATCATGCAAAATCCTGATGTTGAGAGAATAATCACTACAGTAGGACAATCGAGCAAAAGTGGTTTGGGTGCCGTTCAAAGCACTGCATATATGTCAGAAATAAGCATAAAACTCAAAGAACGTAACCAACGTCAAAGCTCAGAAAGTACTAAAGTGATTGCCGCTCAAATGAAGCGTGAGTTAGAGCAAGAACTGGTTGGAGCGAAGATAAGCACTGTTAGTGTGGGTCTAATTGGACCGGAACAAGCACCGCTTCAATTGAATATTACTGCTGACACTTTTGAAGAAGCTCTTGCTTATGCTCGTGAAGCCGAGAGTGTGCTACATACCATTCCGGGTGCTTCAGAAATTGAGCTAAGTGCAGAAGACGGTAACCCCGAAATACTGATAAACGTGGATCGCGACAAGATGACCACATTAGGCTTAACCGTGGCTACAGTAGGGCAAACACTTCGTACGGCCTTTAGTGGAAACGATGATAATAAATTCCGTACAGGAAACAATGAATATGACATCAATATCATTTTAGATGAAAAATTTCGTGAAGATATTGTTAATGTCAGTAATATCAATTTTATCAATGATCGTGGGCAAGAAATCAAACTTTCCCAATTTGCCAATATAACATACGGCTCCGGGCCATCATTATTAGAGCGTTACAACCGTACGCCTACAGTTGCCGTAAAAGCTCAAACCGTGGGTCGTTCACTTGGTGCTGTAGCCCAAGAATGGGAAGAAAAACTCGACCAAAAAGAATTGCCTGCCAGTGTGACTAAAGTTTGGGGGGGCAATATGGAAAATCAGTCTGAGGGTTTTGGTACACTGGGGGTGGCTTTAATTGCTGCTATTCTCTTAGTATATATGATTATGGTTATACTTTATGATGATTTTGCCAAACCATTTATTGTCTTGTTTTCTATTCCCTTATCGTTCATTGGAGCTTTGTGGGCATTGGCATTAACAAACCAGAGTTTGAACATTTTTACAATACTTGGTATCATAATGTTGATAGGTCTGGTGGCCAAAAACGCCATTCTTTTGGTTGATTTTGCCAATCAGCGAATGCGTGAAGGCGAAGAGATAAACCAAGCCTTGATAGATGCCAATCACGCCCGTTTACGCCCCATTTTGATGACCACCTTTGCAATGGTTTTTGGGATGATGCCTATCGCTTTGGCTTCGGGTGCCGCTGCCGAAATGAATAATGGCTTAGCTATAGTTATCATTGGTGGGTTGCTCTCATCTCTTTTTCTGACTTTAGTTATTGTACCGGTGGTATATAAAATAATTGTTGGTTGGGAACACCGTTTTTCAAAAAACAAAGATATGGACTATGCAGCCTTGATGGTGGAAGAATATGAAAAGTAATTTTTGATGGAAGTCCTCAAAGTCATTTGTGGTAACCTCAGAAGCATATAATAATTAAACGATAGGGATGTCTGCTATATGCCTTGCCCTATTTATTGGAAATATTTGGAAAAGAAGAAAAAATAATTTAAAAATAAAACTTTCATTACTGATAAGTACTGTAACCGAAAATTGTATTCGACTTTTAGTAGAACAAAGGGCAAAACTAAAACAGTTTCTAAGTATTAAAAACGGGAGAAAATGCAAGGGATACTATTTTAACCTGACCGAAAAACAACAAAAAAACCTCTATGAAGCCAACATATCCAAAAGAAAGAAACAGGTGGAAAAAATGGTTCAAAATCGGATTTATTTCGGTATTGGGCTTTGTGGTTTTAATAATTATAACTATTGCTGCAATCATTAATTTAGAAAGAAACAGGTGGAAAAAATGGTTCAAAATCGGATTTATTTCGGTATTGAGCTTTGTGGTTTTAATAAGTATAACTATTGCTGTAATCATTAATTTTATTTTCACACCCGAAAAATTAACTCCAAGAATAGTTGACATCGTAAATGAAAATATAGAAGGGGAATTTTATAGCAAAAGTACTGAACTTACATTTTTTTCGTCTTTTCCTAATTTTGGAGTGGAAATAACAGAAGGAAAGCTCATAACACAAAATGATACACTTCTTTTGTTTGGCTCTTGTAAGGCAGAGTTTAATTTGAGAAAATTACTTCTTGAACAAATTATTGACATTAAGAATGTTTCGTTAGAAAATGCTTCTGTAAATGTACTTATTGACTATAACGGAAAACTCAACTGGGATATTTTTGCTTTTGAAAAATCAGAAGAGAACGAATCCGATTTTAAAATCAATGAATTCCACATTAATAAATTCAATCTGAATAAAACTGCAATCCGATACGAAAACCAGCAAACCAACGATTTGTTCAGTATAGATAGTTTATCATCTGACTTTAAAATGGGATATGACGATGAAAAAATTTCTGCTAAACTGAATTCAACCATAAAAAAAATCAAATTTATAAAAGAAGGATTTGTATTGTTAGACAATACAAAAGCAGGAATTGATACCGAAGTAGAATTGTTTAGAAAAGAACACAGATTTGTTTTTACAAAAGGAGGAATCAACATAAACGGAGTTGATTTGCTAGTCAATGGATTTCTTCAAAGAGATATGATAACCCACAAGTTTGAAACAGATTTGACACTTCATTTGAAAGTACCTGATTTGAAATCAGTATTAGACCTTGTTCCTGAAAAGATCATTCAAAAAGAAAAAATTAATATTAACGGAGAAGTCGATTTTATCACAACAGTCAAAGGGTCTTACGGAAAAGGAGAATATCCGCTTACCGAACTCAAAACTTCTGTCAGAAAAGGAGAATTCCAATATGCAGATTATCCGGGCTCTATCAACCGTATCGAAACCGATCTGAGGGCAAGACTTGACTTCAAAGACAAAAAAACTTCCCATTTTACTATTGACAATATTGATCTAGAAGGATTTGGTATTTCTTTAAAAGGAAATTTCAGTGTCAGAAATTTGATGTCACAGCCTTTTTTGGATACAAAACTTAAAGGAAACGTCAATATCACAAAGCTAAACGAGGTTATCCCGTTCAATCCCAACATTACAGTTCAAGGAAATGTAGATATTGACCTTGCAACTTCTTTTAATATCAACGAAATTAAACAGCAGGACATCAGTTCTCTCGCATTAGGTGGAAAAGCAAAATTAGAGGAAATTATTATCAGTATTCCAAATGATTCTATTTCTCTTAAAGTAAAGCAGTTCAATTTTGATAGTTCTTTAGAGAAAAAAGAAGTTTTGACAGGTACTCTAAAGGTTAATCAAATGCTCTTGGAAAGAATAGGTAAATACATAGTTCTTGAAAACCTGAATATGGATTTTCGTCTTGACAGAACATTACCTGAAAATTCAGTTCTTTTTGCTAAACTTTCAACAGGAACAATTGCTTATGATGGTGGTGCCTATAAAAAAGCGAAACTCAAAGGAGGAGAAATATCGGTAAAATTACAAAGTAACAGGGAAGACAGAATCAAAGCTTCCATTGAATCTGATTTTACCTTGGATAGTCTGGGGGTTTATTATGGGAAACGTTTTGCAGGAATCAACGGAGGGAAATATAAAATCAAACTTCAGAGAAACGACTTAAAAGAATGGACTACTTACGGAGGAATTCATTTTAACAAAATGATTGCTTATTCTCCTACTTTGGGAATGCCCCTACGAATGGAAAAAGCAACGCTCACGATTATAGATAAGAGACTCGATTTAAGAAATACCAAACTTATTTTCGGAAACTCTGATGTTACCCTTACTGGTTCTATCGACAACTTACCTGCTTTGATTTCAGGTATAGATAAAGATGAGAAAATAACAGCCCGATTGGGATTAAAGTCCGATTATATAGATACTAATGAACTAATGGCTGCTCTCGGTAAGATTTCCAAAAAAACCGAAACAATAGAAAAATCCCCTGAAGAAATTATCAAGCAATCTAGGGCTGAAACCTCTGAAGATAAAAAAATAATCGAAATTCCAAAAAATTTAGATTTTGTATTCAATGCCCATATAAATAAGGTGAAATTCGGAAAAACGGATATTGATCAAATTAATGGGAATATCATCATCAAAGACGGAAAATTAAAACTTTCAGAGGCTAAAATGACAACTTTGGCGGCCGAACTTTCAACCAATCTGAGCTATAGGTATCTGAACGAAAAAGAAGCTGATGTACGTTTTGAGTTCAATCTCAATAAAATCGAAATGTCCCGCTTATCGGAATTTCTTCCTGTTTTGGATTCGCTTTTCCCAATGACAAAATCCTTTGAAGGATTAGTAGATTTCAGAGTAAAGGGAGTTTCAAAAATAGATGGGGATATGAATTTCAAAACCAATACCATAAAGGGTGTTGCCGCAATTGAGGCAAGCAATATTATGGTGTTTGACAGCGAAACCTTCCGGGATTTGGCGAAAACATTTATGTTTAAATCCAAAGAGAAAAATCCGATAGAAAAACTGAATATAGAAATGATTATCAGTGACAGCAAACTGGAGTTATTGCCCTCATATCTGGCTATTGACCGGTACGAACTGGCAATCGGAGGAGTTCAGAATCTGGATATGAGTTATGATTATCATATTTCTATTCTCAAATCTCCAATTCCTTTCAAAACAGGTGTTGATGTCAAAGGAAATGATTTAGACAATTACAAAATCAGTCTTTCAAAAGCCAAGTACAAATACTATTTTACCGATAGTGAACGATTGCAAAAAAAAGCAGACAGTACGATTATCAACAAAAAGGAGGGGATTCTGAAATTACTTGGTTTTAAAGAATAATTTGGAGAGGTAAAATATTATAACTGTAAAATTCACCAATGTAAAAAAGTAAAAATATGGACTATGCAGCCTTAATGGTGGAAGAATATACACATAAAGTGGTTAAGCATTAAAGATATTGTTGGAAGCAAGTTGTTTTTCCGAAAACTCTAATCCCCTATAGAAAAACAACTTGTGAATGAAGAGGTAATTGGTTATTTTGGTTAATGTGAAACTACATGGGCACCGTTGCCTGTGTAGTTTCCTATTGTTTTTTAACCCGTTTATTGCCTATATGCCCCCAGGACTATTAATCACAAATAAGTTACATAAAACATGAAAAACTTTTCACAAAAAACAATCCTTATAAGTATTTTACTACTTGCTTCAAAAGCTTCTTTTTCCCAGGAAAATGACAGTATAAAACTTGGTGTCAAGAAAAAAGTCTTGTCTGATTTTCCGTTTACGCGAATGTTTAATTTGGAATACAATTATTATGGGTCAACTCCATTTACTTCAAAAATCTTTGATGAAGATTTTCAAGAAGGAAAATTAGACAATCAAAAAGAACTAAAACTCGCGGTTAATATACCTATTTATACTACCCAAAAGTGGAATTTTACCGGAAGTTTCAACTACCGGTATAATGAATTTGTTTATTCTGATGTTGAAAATGTTTCCAATCAATACATTTACCAACAAGAAAAATATGAGCGCAACCACACCTTTATAACCGGTTTAAATGCTACCTATTTTTCCAGATTATTCAAGAAACCATTTATTTACAATTTGAGTGTCTTTGCAGACGGTAGTAGTGAGAATGGTTATGAACGGATTAAGGCATTAGTTGGAGGTTCACTAGTTTTAAAAGCAGATGCAAAAAAAACACTTGCTGTAGGTGCAGTAATAATAATAGACCCAACGACCCAAATTCCTTTTTTTCCAACTCTATCTTACGACTATCGATTTTTGGGAACAGGTTATGATCTTAATGTTTTATTACCACAACGCATTTTACTCAGAAAAAAAATAAATGAAGTAAGCCGGGTTTCTATAGGAAGTATGTTGGCAACCTCGGGGTTTTATGTTTACAATGACAACCCCTGGACGCCTTCTGTTTCTGAATACAGCCAGCTTGAAATCCAGTCAGGATTAATATACGAGCGCTTAATGATGAAGAATTTTATTGTGACACTCAGAGGAGGAGTCTCCTCTTTTGTTGCTTCAAGGCTAACAGAAAAGGCCAAACCCGTAAATGAGCATTATTTTAGCACCGACCAAAAGGCCAAAGGATATTTTAACATCGGGCTGTCTTATCATCCCAATCTTAGTAAAAAACAGGATAAAGAATAATATAAAACTGAATAAAAATTATGTTAGGTATTTTTTTACCTTCGTTTCTTATTAAATTGTAAATATATTATGGATAAAAAAGAACTCATAGAAAAAGTAACCGACCTTTTTTTAGAGAACGGTCCCAAAACTGTAACGATGGATGAGGTCTCGAAAACCTTGGGAATGTCAAAAAAAACATTATACCAATTGTACAAAAACAAAGACGAACTTATAGAAGCTGTTTTATCTAATAAACTAGACGACGTTTTAGAGCACCTTCATGAAATAAACCGAACTGTTGATAACGCAATTGATCGTATGTTTATACGCGATGAAAATACCTTAAAAGCTGCAGAACGCAATAAATCATTAATGCACAGGCAGTTGTTCAAATATTATCCACATATTTTTAACAGCTATATGTTAGACTTTTCAGAAAAGTTTGCTGAAATTTTAGTAGAAAACATAGCATGTGGTCGCAAGCAAGGTTATTATCACAACGACTTTGACCCGGTCTTGTATGCCAAGTTATTTTTTCAGTTGACAATAGACTATGGCACTTCACCCTTTATCGATACGGATAAGATAAGCCGTGAAGAATATCTAAAGCACACACTTCAATTATATTTGAATGCAATAACCACAGAAAAAGGGAAAGCCTATATAGCAAAAAGAGGAAGTGAGATTGTAGTAAAGTAAATTGATTACCCCAAAAAATTAAGTTTTGGTTACATTTTTTATTGAATGAACTTCCCAAAACACACATGCTCTCTCCTCCTACCGTCATCCAGACTAAAAGTGTTTAATCCCTTTTATTTTTTATAGGCGTTCGTGAACCTCTTTTCTTGGTTTCATTATATTTTAAAGAAAGTTTGAGAGGGAAAATTTTTCAGGTAAATTATGAGAACCTTTGTTTTTTTTGCAAAGGTCTTTAACAATGATAAACCACGTTTCTTTGGTTTATACCCCCTAGAGGAACTGCCACTTGGGCGTTTGAAGTTTAGAGTGTGTTTTTGGCAAGAAATCTTAAAGGTATATATATGGTTTGTAACGATATCTCACAAAAATAGACTAATCAACCAAAAAAAAGATTGTAACTTTACTAAAAGTTTTTTACCAAAAATACAATTGTGGAAACGCCTTTTAATATTATTATTTCTTTTCATAAAATCATTGATAGCCTAAATGAAAGTGCAGGTTCAAATGTTGATTTTCAAGCTAATTATGCCAAGTCATTACTTAAAGAAATAGAAAAATATCCTGACTTAACAAATGGGTTTGACTCTATAGAAAAGCTTAAAAAACACGAACCGATAATTAAAGTTTTACTGGCAGATTTATTTCCAAAGGCATTGAGCAATAATGAAATTAAAGCGATAACGGTTCCCTTTCACGATAGGATGTTTAATCATACCCAACGGTTTAAAAACATTTTAAAAGATGCCGGGGAGGATTTTAAGTTTAATATTCGAGATTTGTATGATGATTCTCAGTACATTATGAACTGTAGCATCATACTTTTTAAATATTTTAATAGTAAAGTGGATTTGTCATACCCTTTATTTTATGACATTCCGGATAGAAACGGCATCATTAACCATTACCGAATATTATTTAATGCCGATTTTATTGACATTATTCCTACGGAAAAAGCTAAAATATTAACTGAAGATGAAATTAACTTACTTATAAACAACTCTGATGACATCAAATTATGGAAAGAGAAGTTCCCTCCAAACAGCTGGATATTAAAAGGTTTTGGTATTGTCTCTCTTTATAATTCTACTATTGAAAATTCCGTTTCAAATTTTAAAAGCAGTTTATTAAGTTTGCACGAAAACAATAATGAAAGCGGTAAGTTTCAGGCTATTTTAAAATCTATTTTTGGAATTCCCGACTTAAATATTGGGTTTACGCCTATAAATAAGTCGATGTCACGGTTAAGTATGACTCAGCCAAAAAAAAATGTCCACAGCCATATCTTCTCAAATGCTAATCAAGATACCTGTCAAGTATATTTAGAAAGTAAGATGATTAAGGATGTCGCAATTCATCATAAAACAATAGTTGTATCTGATATAGAAAGTTATACCTCAAAAAACCCAGATGAACAATCCCTTATCGAATGTTTAAAATCGCAAAACATCAGTTCTTTTATTTTTTCACCTATTATAGATCAAAATGAAGTTCTTGGTATTGTTGAGGTTGTATCTCCAAACGCTTATGATTTAAATAGCATCAATGCACAAAAATTAGAATTTATCATCCCCTTACTTCGCGATGCGGTATTGAGGTATAATTCTGAATTTAAAAACCAAATTGATGCAATTATCCAAAAAGAATACACCTCCATACACCAAAGTGTGCAATGGAAGTTTAAAGAAGAAGCACTACAATATGTTCTTTCTAAAAAAAACAATATAGAATACCATTTAAAGGAGATTTTGTTTGAAAACGTCTATCCGCTTTATGGGCAAATAGATGTACAAGGCTCTTCTAATGCGAGAAACCATGCCATGCGAGTTGACTTGTTAAACCAACTGGATAATTTGGTGCTTATTTTTGAAAAAATTTGTCATGTTAACGATTTACCTTTATTTGAACAGAAAATTTTTGAACTAGAAGCTTTTAAATCCGAAATCAAACTTTTAGTGAGAGCAGATTCTGAACAAAATATCCACTATTATATTGAAAATGAAATACATCCAATACTTGAAGATTTCAAAAATCATCCCATTCATAAAGAAATTGCTAGTAGCATTAAAAATTATCAAAGTAAATTACACCGCGGCTTAAACTCATTTTATGAAGAGCGAAACAAATTTGATGAAACAATTACAATTATCAATAAAAACCTTTCTTCAATACTAGACGAAAGACAAAACGAAGCGCAATCTTATTTTCCACACTATTATGAACGCTATAAAACAGATGGTGTAGAACATAACATGTATATAGGCGCATCTATAACCCCTGATAAAAATTTTGAACGATATTACATTAACAATCTCAGGTTATGGCAATTGCAAGTTATGTGTGAAATGGAGCAATACTTCCAAAAATTAAAACCGACGTTGCCCTATGATGTAGAAGTGAGCTCACTACTATTGGTATTTAGCACCCCTATTGCCATCCGTTTTAGAATGGATGAGAAACAATTTGATATAGATGGGTCTTACAATGTAAGATATGAAATTGTAAAAAAACGAATAGATAAAGCAAAAATTAAAGGCACAGAAGAACGAATTACCCAAAAAGGCAAACTAACCATAGTTTATTCACAAGCACAAGAAGAAAGTGAATACCTAAAGTACATCCGGCTATTACAACACAAAAATATGCTGGACAAAAACATAGAGCGCATTGATGTAGAAGATTTACAAGGTATTACAGGTCTTAGAGCCTTAAGAGTAACTTTTATCAGCCATCAGAAAGTGGAAAGTGAAAAAAATAAAGATAAAGAATACATCCAGATAAAGTCTTAAAATTTAGTGCCCAAATTTGCTTGATAAAAAGAAAAAACAAAAACCAGTACAGAGATAATAAGCCCAATCATAAATATACCATAAGCAATCCTTAAAAGGCTGTACTTTTTATTTAAGACCAAGCCTAAATAATATAAATCTTTAGTTAGTGCATTGTAAAGGCCCTCTTTATCGTCCATCAACTCATTTATGGCCCACTCATATTCTTGTAAAGGCATTCTAAAAAAATTTCCAAAAAACAATATATTAACTTTCTTTTGTTTTACCTCTTCTCGGGTAAAGGTACCTTGAGTTACTTTTGGCCTTGTTGATAAAATAGCAAAAACGATTGTTGTAACACTAAATATGATTAAAACCAAGGTAGGAATCATCAAATGAATATTTTTAGGGCTATCTAATTTAGGAATAAGTACCGTAAGCGCAATTGAGATAATAATAGTATTTACCGAAAGTAAAATATTGGCTTTACTATCGGCAATTTCACTCAATCGAGTATGGTTGTTTAAAGTTACCCTAAACATGGTGTCTATACCTCTATCTGATCTTCTACCTTTTTCGTTTTTTGCGTTTTTATTACTTTTAATTGCAGAGGGTTCGGCTTTATGTATTCTTTTTTGAAGATTTATAATGTTTTCCTCTTTAACGGCTTGCCAATTACTTTTTGCAAAAAACGGGCATAGTATACCACCTCCAGCGGATTAAACTGAACATAGCGCAGCGGGCGAAAGTGAACCACCTTGAGCGGATGAAAGTGAACCACTAAAAATCGATTCTATTTGTACAGCTTTA
>NZ_BJKB01000007.1:0-131668 GCF_010725055.1 Gelidibacter japonicus
ATAACATATCCAAGTGTTTGTTAATCAGTAAAAAAGATACGAAAAAAGGAGTGAAAACACTACGGTTTACACTCCTTTTTATCTCTTTTTACCCCAATATTTTTAAGGGGACTTTTTCAGTGGCCTCTTTTCAGACAGCCTCTTTTTTTATTTTACTGGGATTGCAATTTACAGCTCCAACGCTCTCTTCACATCATTATCCATTAACAGCTCAATCGGGTTTTCCAAAGCCTCTTTGATCGCCACCAAGAAACCTACACTTTCCTTACCATCAATAATTCTGTGGTCATAAGATACCGCCAGGAACATGATTGGTCTAATTTCAACGTGTCCGTCAATAGCTACAGGACGTTCCACAATATTGTGCATTCCCAAGATTGCACTTTGCGGCGGATTGATGATTGGAGTGGATAGCATGCTTCCAAAGACACCACCATTAGAAATTGTAAAGGTACCTCCGGTCATCTCATCTACCGTAATCTGTCCATCACGTGCTCTGATTGCCAATCGTTTTACTTCATTTTCGACACCTCTAAAGGATAGGTTTTCAGCATTTCTAATGACCGGAACCATCAAACCTCGAGGTCCTGAAACGGCAATACTGATATCACAAAAATCATAGCTCACCATTTCTTGACCATCAATCATGGAGTTGACTGCAGGATATTCCTTTAAAGCTCTGACCGCAGCAAGTGTAAAGAAACTCATAAAGCCTAAACCTACACCATGCTTGTTTTTAAAGGTTTCTTTATATTCTTCGCGTATTTTGAAAATCGCAGTCATATCCACCTCATTAAAGGTAGTCAACATTGCTGTTTCATTCTTTGCAGTGACCAAACGCTCGGCTACCTTACGTCGCAACATCGACAATCTTGAACGTGAAACGCCGCGTTTTCCTCCAGTTGGCGTACCCATTGACGGTACTGCTTTTATCGCATCGTCCTTGGTGATACGGCCATCTTTCCCCGTTCCACTGACATCAGAAGCCGACATGTTTTTTTCGGCCAATACTTTTTTGGCTGCAGGACTTGCTACTCCAGAAGCATATGTTTTCTGTTCAGGGCTTGGTGCTTTTTCGGAAACCTCCTTACTCGGTGTTTCCTTTTGTTCTTTGGAAAGTTCTTTTTCAACATTTTTGTCACCAGAACCTTCATCACCTTTGCTCACAGGCTTAGCATCAGAATCACCTGTAGGCTTTTCGGCGGATGTGTCAATCAGACATACCACAGCGCCCACGGCAACTGCATCTCCTTCTTCTGCCTTCAAGGTAATAGTCCCACTGGCTTCTGCCGGAAGTTCCAATGTGGCCTTATCACTATCAACTTCAGCAATGGCTTGGTCTTTTTCTACATAGTCACCATCCGCAACTAACCATGCTGCAATTTCTACTTCTGTAATGGATTCTCCTGGTGAAGGAACTTTCATTTCTAAAATCATAGTTCTTATTGTTTTTTGTAACCTATTGGTTTGCGTTGTTTTTGTTCTGTTTCTATTTTGTCTTTTTGTAATAAAAAATTTAATGCATCTGCAACATCATTAAATTGTTTATTGAATTTATTTTCAAGCTGACTCAATTTCTCACTCAACTCCTTATGCGATAACGCATATTGTCTCATAAGAACAAAAGCTCTTATTATTGAAATATTGATTTCAATAGCTATCTTACTTCTTAATACACTCGAAAGCATTGCGACTCCTTGCTCCGTAAAAGCGAAAGGCTTTGCTCCACCAAGTTGTTGTTTTGATGGTATCACATTTTGTGATACCATGGTCACTATCTCCATTTCAGTAAGTTCAAACATAAAGTCCTTAGGAAATCTCTCAAGATTTCTCCGAACGGCCTGCTTCAAAACACGAGTTTCAATCTGGTACATTTCCGCCAAATCAAAATCCAACATCACATTTTGATGTCTGATTTCATAAATCCTATTTTCGATTTCTTGTGGTTTCAAAGTACTTAATTCAAACCAAAAAACATCTCAATTTGTAATTCCAAAAAGATGACTTCTTTATCGCTGGTTGTTCTTTGTTTTGTCAAACACATAATCAATCACTTCTTTATGACGACGTAAAGAACGTGTTGCGCTTCCGGCGGCCGGTGCGCCATAAGCGCGTCGCGAAGCTATTCTAAACGACTTGGACTCTTCAAAATGCATCATCATAAAGCCATAGGCTCCCATATTGCGAGGTTCCTCTTGGGCCCAGACAATATCATCGGCATTTTTATATTTTTTTATGATGTCTCTCAACTGTTTTGCAGGCAAAGGAAATAATTGCTCTATTCTGACCAATGCGACATCCTCTCTTTTTTGTTCTTCTCGTACTTCCAAAAGATCATAATAAAACTTCCCAGTCATAAAAACCAAAGTTTTAACTTTATCCACCTTAGCTTTATCATCGTCAATGACCATTTGGAAACTTCCATTTGCAAATTCATCTACGGTGGACACCACTAGAGGGTGCCTTAGTAAACTTTTTGGTGTAAAGATGATGAGTGGTTTTCTAAAATTGGTCTTCATCTGTCTTCTCAACAAATGGTACATGTTTGCAGGTGTGGTACAATCGGCTACAAACATATTATCACTAGCACAAAGCTGTAAAAAACGCTCCATACGACCTGAGGAATGTTCAGCGCCTTGGCCTTCATAACCATGTGGCAACAACATGACCAACCCGTTTTGCAGCTTCCATTTATCTTCTGCCGCAGAAATATATTGATCTATCATTATTTGAGCCCCGTTTCCAAAATCACCAAATTGTGCCTCCCAAATGGTCAATGTATTAGGACTTGCCATAGCATATCCATAGTCAAAACCTACTACGCCATATTCAGACAACAATGAATTATAAATATAAAACTGACCTTGCCCATCACTGATATGGTTTAAAAGGACAATTTCTTCTTCACTGTCTTCTACTTTTATAACAGCATGACGGTGGGAGAATGTTCCCCGTTCAACGTCCTGACCCGAAATGCGTACATCATGACCTTCTTGCAACAGTGTGCCATAAGCCAAATGCTCAGCCATTGCCCAATCCAGTTTATCCTCATCAAACATGGTTTTTCTGGATTGAACAAGTCGTTCTATTTTACGTATGAATTTTTTATCTTTTGGCAATGTCGAAATCACTTCGGCAATCTCAGCTAATTTTTCCTTGGAGAAAGTAGTATCTACCTCTTGCATCATCATATTGACATCAGCATATTCATAGCCATTCCATTCATCTTGCATAAATGGGGTAATGACGGTTTTTTCCTGCTTACGGGAATCCTCTAGTTCCTCTTCCAATGATGCTTTATATACTTCCTCAAGATTTTTGACATAATCCTTGTCAACAATACCTTCTTTTATAAGAATATCTGCATAGATTTCTCTCGGATTTTTATGTTTGGCAATGGCTCGATACAGTTTTGGTTGAGTAAAACGCGGCTCGTCACCTTCGTTGTGTCCATATTTTCGATAGCCCAAAAGATCAATGAACACATCGCGCTTAAAAGTCATTCTAAAATCCAATGCAAACAACATGGCATGCACTACGGCTTCAACATCATCCGCATTAACGTGCAATACCGGAGATAAAGTGACTTTACCAACATCAGTACAATAAGTACTTGAACGGGCGTCAAGGTAATTAGTAGTAAACCCTATCTGATTGTTGATTACAATATGTATGGTACCACTGGTCTTATATCCGTCCAAATTGACCATCTGAATCACTTCATAAACCAAACCTTGTCCGGCAATGGCAGCATCACCATGGACAATAATTGGCAACACCTGCGATGGGTCATCAGCATATTTATCATCTTGCTTGGCTCTTGCAATACCTTCTACCACCGCGCCCACCGTCTCTAAGTGGGAAGGGTTTGGTGCAATGTTCAAGTTTATTTTCTTTCCACCTGTAGATTCTCTATCGCTAGTCCATCCTAAGTGATACTTTACGTCACCATCAAAAACTTCCTGTTCATAATCCTTTCCATCGAACTCACTAAAAATATCTTTTGCTGATTTTCCGAAAATGTTGATGAGTGTACTTAATCGACCTCTATGGGCCATTCCCATGACAAATTCCTTCACACCAATTTCAGCGGCACTTTCAATGAGCGCATCAAGAGCTGGAATCAAAGATTCTCCTCCTTCCAATGAAAAACGCTTTTGACCCACATATTTGGTATGCAAAAAGCTTTCAAAGGTAACCGCTTCATTCAGTTTGCTGAGAATATGTTTTTTCTGATCTGTAGAGAACTTAGGCTGATTGTCGTTGATGTTCAACTTGCTCTGAATCCATTCAATTTCTTTCGGATTTCTGATATACATATACTCCAGACCGATGGAAGAGCAGTAAATTTTCTCTAAGTGATCCACAATACTTTCTAAAGTCTGTGGGCCAATTCCTAATATATCACCTGCAGAAAAAACAGTTTGAAGATCTTCTTTTAGAAGTCCGAAGTTTTCAAGAGCCAAAGTGGGCTCATATTTTCTACGCTCCCTGACAGGATTGGTTTTTGTGAACAAATGACCTCTGTTTCTATATCCATCAATCAATCTTATGACGTTGAATTCCTTATGCAGATGATCAGGAATTTCGGGTGAAATACAGACAGCACCATCATCATAGGTAACCTCACTGTTTTCTGAACCAAAGTCAAATCCTTGAAAAAAGGCTCTCCAACTTGGCTCAACCGAATCAGGATTTCGTAAATATTGATCGTATAATTCAGCAAAATAAGCTGAGTGAGCGGCATTTAAAAAGGAATATTTATCCATCATTTCTGTAAGACGTTCAAATGTTTTCAAATTTTATTCAAAAATACAACTTTTAACAAAATAAGAATTGCTTTTAGTATATTTATATGATATAACTGTATCAATAAACAAAATACCAAATTTATGCGATTCCCACTAAATAAAACCCTGTTATCTTGTCTTATTATCATTCTATTATCTTCAAGTTGCTTGGCACAATTAAGAACAACGCAATCCTCTTCTGATTTCTGGAGCCATGTTCGCTTTGGAGGTGGGATTGGATTGAGTTTTGGAGATGGTTTTTTCAGTGGAACCTTGGCCCCAAGCGCAATTTATGAATTTAATGAGCAGTTTGCCTTTGGGGTTGGACTAAATGGCACGTATAATAAACGGAAAGACTTATACAAATCGACTGTTTTTGGAGGAAGTCTGATTGGCTTGTTCAATCCCATACCGGAAATTCAGCTATCGGCCGAATTTGAAGAACTCAATGTCAGTCGAAATTGGGATGATAGGTATGCACGCCCCAATGAAAATTATTGGTATCCCGCTTTATTTTTAGGCCTTGGCTATAGATCTCATAACGTGTCGGTTGGAATAAGATACGACGTGTTATATGATGAGGGAAAGAGCATATATGGCGATGCCTGGGTACCCTTTGTGAGGGTGTATTTTTAGAAGGACTAACCTATTTACCAGTCCATAAAAGATGTACTCGAAAAACAAGAACCTTGAGTTTCGGTCAACTTAGGAGCTGAACCTATTTCTATAAAACACTTTTTGCCATTCGCGTTTAAGGATTAAAAAAGTGACATTTTCTGCCAACTGGATAGTATCATTTCCATCCAATTGCTTTATTTTTTCTTCAGAAACATCTACTATATATAGCAAATTGAGATAATCCATGAATTTATGTTGAATGAGGCGATAAACTTCTTCATGCAATAGGAGCTTTAAACTTGTTGGCAAAACCTCAGAGTCAAATTCTAAATCTACATTAGCCAAGGCCAAATCTTTATTGAGTTGATCCACAAGTTTTGCATAAAGTTCCCATTTATGAGCTTGATCCATCACATCATCAAAGGTTTTCAAATTTTCCATAACCTCTTAAACCCTTCTGTTCATCAAATCATCCCCAAATAATTTCAGAGCTTGCTTTTTACTTTCAGGAATAGAAAGTTCGTCGAGCACCGCAAAAGCCTTTTTAGTATACTTTTCGATTTCCTTGCGCGTGGCATCTGCCGAACCACTCGTTTGAAAAATTTGCTTTACGGTTTCGATTTTATCAGAAGGATCAGTCGGATTGATGCCAAATAAATGTTGAAGTTCCAATTTATCCTCATCATTAGAAAACTCTAAGGCTTTAATGAATAAATAGGTTTTTTTGTTTTCGATAATATCGCCACCCACCTGCTTCCCAAAAGTTTCGGGATCTCCAAACGCATCCAAATAATCATCTTGGAGTTGGAAGGCAACCCCCAATAAACGTCCAAATTCATAAATATAATCTTGGTCTTCTTTTGATGCCGAGGCCACAATGGCACCCATTTTCATTGCAGCACCAACCAAAACTGCTGTTTTGAATTCAATCATTTTCAGATATTCCTCAACAGTCACATCCTCTCTTGTTTCAAAATCCATGTCATATTGCTGTCCTTCACAAACTTCCAAAGCCGTTTTGCTGAACAATTTTGCCAAATCCTGAAAAGTAGTGGCATCGTAGCGCTCAAAAAGCTGATAGGCCAAAATCAGCATGGCATCTCCCGACAGAATTCCGGTATTGACATCCCATTTTTCATGAACTGTCGGTTGGCCTCGGCGCAAGGGCGCTGCATCCATAATATCATCATGGATCAACGAAAAATTATGAAATATTTCAACACTTAAGGCAGCGTCGAGTGCATTTTGATAATCATCATTAAACGCTTCGGCGGTCATTAATGTTAGAATGGGCCGCAGACGCTTACCTCCTAATCCTAAGATATAAAGAATAGGATCATATAAAGAAGCAGGCTCTTTTGATCGGATATTTTCTTCTAAATAGGAAATAAAGGCCGTGTGGTAGAAAGAAATTTTTTGCATAGAACAAAAATAAGGCAAATCCCGGCAGGAAAACAAGCCTAAAAATCAATATTAAATTTTTATTAAACTTTGGAAACTTTTACTGTTTTTAAAGTTTCCTGTCGTATTTTTGCAACCGCTTATGAGAGAAAAAATTGTACATAGGGCTACGGAACTGTTTTTGTCACTTGGTGTCAAGAGTGTGACTATGGACGATATTGCCAATGAATTGGGCATTTCCAAGAAAACCATCTATGTGCATTTCGAAAACAAAACGCAATTGGTAGAGGCTTCAACCTTAGAAGTCTTTGAGATCATTTCACAAGGCATTGACGCCATTTGCCAATTGCAAAAAGATCCTATTGAGGAAATTTACGATATAAAAAAACTTGTGATGGAGCATTTAAAGGATGAAAAATCCTCTCCGTACCACCAATTACAAAAATATTACCCTAAAATTTTTAGTTCTTTAAGGTCTAAGCAATACCGATTGATGGAAGATTGCGTTGCAGACAATTTGAAACGTGGCATCACACTCGGACTTTATCGGGATAATTTAGAAATCGATATAATTTCAAAACTGTATTTCACTTCTATCAGGTCATTAAAAGACAAGCAATTGTTTCCGCTCAAACACTTTTCAATGTCTTCTTTAATGAACCATTATCTGGAATATCACGTCAGAGGTATTTGCACTCCAAAAGGCCTGGAAGTACTCACAAAAATCATCAATAATCAAAACTAACCTAATGAGAAACACATTCTATTTTCTTTTGTTGATTCTTTCCCCGTTACTCACATTCTCACAGGAGCCACCAACAACGTTCAGCTTGCAAGAAGCCATAGATTTTGCACTTAAAAATAACCGGAGAGCCATCAATTCCCAACGCGACATTGAGGCCGCAAAGGCCCAAAAATGGGAAACCACGGCAAGTGGACTGCCCCAATTAAACGCTGCAGTTGATTATCAAAACTTTTTAAAACAGCAAGTTCAAGTGATTCCGGCAGAGTTTTTTGGTGGGACCCCAGGAGAATTTGCCGAAGTTATTTTTGGGACCAAACAAAACATGAATGCTACAGCTACCTTAAGTCAACAAATTTTTGACGGCTCTTATTTGGTAGGATTACAATCTGCTAAAGTATTTCTGGAAATTTCGCAGAACGCAAATACCAAAACGGAATTGGAAGTCAGAAAAGCCGTAATCAATGCTTATGGCAATGTATTGCTAGCAGAAGAAACCATTCAAATTTTAGAACGCAATTTAAAAGTACTTGAAAAGAACCTCAACGAAACCACCAAGATATTTGAAAATGGATTGGGAGAGGAGGAAAATGTCGAGCAGCTACAAATTACCCTATCTGGTGTTGAAAGTAGTTTGAAAAATACGCGTAGAATGAAAACATTGGCCTATCAAATGCTTAATATGACGCTTGGTTTGGACATTCATTGGCCAACTAGTTTAAGCGATAATTTGGAGCGATTAACTCAAGAACACATTTCTTTAAGCCTGATGGAGGCCGAAGTCAATGTTCAAAACACAATTGATTATCAAATTGCAGAAAACGATAAAGTGTCCAAGGAGCTTTTAGTGAAGTTAGAAAAGAGCAAGGCTTTACCAACGCTCACTAGTTTTATCAATGGTGGCTATTCAGCATATACCGATGATTTCAGCTTTGCAAACAAAGATCAAAAATGGTTTGGTTCTTCACTTTTTGGGGTCAGTCTTAATATTCCCATTTTCAGTTCCGGAATGCGAAGTGCATCAACCCAACGGGCACAGATAAACCTGGAAAAAGCAAAAACAGAACTCCTTGAAAAAGAACAGAATATTCAATTTGAGATTGCCGCTGCAAAAAGCGATTATCAATTCGCCATAGAAGATTATGACAATAAAAAACAAAATTTAAAGCTTGCCGAACGTATTGAAGCAAAAAATCAAACCAAATTTTTTGAAGGCATTTCCTCAAGTTTTGATTTACGCCAGGCCCAAACGCAATTATACACAGCACAACAGGAACTATTACAAGCCATGTTGGATGTTATCAATGCGAAGGCTGAGTTGGAGACTGCTTTGAATGTGTTAACCAATTAACCGCAAAGAACGCAAAGCAAAACGCAGAGAACGCAATGATTGCGCCCTGTACGAAGAATCTCTGTGAACCCTACGTTAAAAAAATCGCAAAAGAACAAGACATAAATATGAAGTTCAAATTAGATAACAAATCATGACATAAAACGGGATTTCCCAAATCATCTTTCATTGCGCCTTGAAAGTGCACAGGCATTAGGTCCTGGACTTCTTGAGAGTGCTTATGAAGCGTGTATGTTCTATGAACTAAAAAAATTGGGAATCTTAGTTGAAAGACAGAAACCATTACCCTTAATATATGAAGAAGTAAAATTAGATGTTGGATATAGAGTGGATTTGATTATTGAAAATAAAATTATAATAGAAATTAAATCTGTTGAGGCGTTAAACGATATCCATATAGCACAAGAACTGACCTATTTAAAATTATCAGATTGCAAATTAGGCATGCTTCTAAATTCTAATGTTACTCTGATCAAAAGCGGAATAAAACGAATCACAAATAACTTATAAAACAAACATTACAACACCTTAATCCATTAAATCAATCAAAAATGAAATACATACTCACCATCTTAACATTAAGTATTCTCCTGACCTCCTGCGGTGATGGCAAAAAAAACACGGTTGAAAAAGCATTGGAAAGCAATGATCTTGAAACCATCCGAAAAAAGAGAGCGGAACTTGTAGACCAGCAGCAAGTGCTCCACGATAAGATCATGTTGTTGGATGAAAAAATCTCGGTTTTGGACACCACCAAAAACGTTCCCCTCGTTACCGCATTTAAAGCCACTCCGGAAGAATTCAATCACGTATTGGAACTACAAGGGAATGTTACCACCAAGGATTTAATGGTCATAACACCAGAGTATAACGGTATCCTTACCAACGTTTATGTGAAAGAAGGCCAATGGGTGAGCAAAGGTCAAACTCTAGCTAAGATTGACGATGGCGGATTGAGTCAGCAATTAGCGCAACAGCAGATCCAAAAGGATTTGGCGCAAACCACTTTCGAACGTCAAAAACGATTGTGGGATCAAAAAATTGGAAGTGAAATCCAATTTCTGCAAGCAAAATCCAATTATGAAGGACAGGTTGAAGCGGTGAACCAAATCCAGCAACAAATATCAAAAACTATTGTAAAAGCGCCATTTTCAGGGAAAATTGATGCTATTATTACAGAACAAGGCAGCGTTGTTGTGGCAGGGCAAACACAATTAATGCAGATAGTAAATTTGGATAATATGTATATTGAAACTGAGGTTCCAGAACGTCACCTCAACACCATTACCGTAGGGAAAAATGTAGAGGTCATCTTCCCTATTCTCGGAAAAACCATCAATACCAAAGTGCGTCAAATCAGCAATGTTATCAATCCTTCCAATAGAACATTTAAAGCAGAAATTGCTATTCCTAATAAGGAAAGGGATATTAAGCCCAATTTGACCGCGCGATTAAAGATTAACGATTACACGAATAAAGAGGCAATTTTAATTCCACAAAGCATTATTTCTGAAAATGCCGAAGGTGAACAATATGTATATGTGGTGAAGGACAAAAATGATAGAAATCAAGGCACGGCTACCAGAGTAATTATCAAAACTGGACGCACGCAAGGTGATCTGATCGAGGTCTTGGAAGGAATAGAAAATAGTGCGGAACTGATCCAGGAAGGCGCAAGAAGTGTCAAAGACGGACAAACCGTAGAAATACTAATATTAGATAACCAACAAAATGACTAAAAAAAGAAAACAGGTGGAAAAGGAGTTTGGCTTGTCTTCATGGGCAATTACCAATAAAACGACCATGTATGTGCTGATTGCCGTGATTTTCTATTTAGGCGTTTCCGCATTTTTCAGTATGCCTCGGGAAAGTTTTCCGGAAGTCAACATCACTAAAGTTTTTGTAAGTTCCATTTTCCCTGGAAACACGGCAGAAGATATTGAAAAACTCATCACCGATCCGCTTGAGGACAAGCTGAAAACCTTAAGTAATGTGGTAGAGATCACCTCTACATCCCAAGAAGATTTTTCTATGGTGGTTGTGGAATTTGATGAAAACATTACCGTAGAACAAGCTAAACAAAAGGTAAAGGATGAAATAGACAGTGAAACTGCCAGTGAGGATTGGCCGACATTTAACGATGCCAAAGTTGTACCTGATGTTTTTGAAATGAGCCTTTCTGAAGAAATGCCCATTCTTAATATTAATATTTCGGGAGACTATACAGTTGAGAAACTCAAGGAATTTGCAGAATACCTCCAGGATGAAATTGAGGATATTCAGGAAATTAAAAAAGCGGACATTCGTGGTGCACAGGAAAAGGAGATAGAAGTGGCCGTGGATATCTATAAAATGATGGCGTCCCAGGTTACTTTTAATGATATTATAGGAGCTATAAAAAATGGAAATGTCACGATGTCTGCAGGAAATTTAATAGCCAGCGGACAAAGACGTACCATTCGTGTTTTGGGTGAAATTAACACGCCCAAAGAATTGGAGAACTTTGTGGTCAAGTCAGAGGACAGGAATGCCATATATCTTAAAGATGTAGCTACCGTAACGTTTAAAGAAGAAGATAAAACCACCTTTGCACGCGAATTTGGGGATCCAGTGGTTATGTTGGACGTAAAGAAGCGTGCCGGAAAGAACATGGTGGATGCGGTAGAGCAGGTTAAAGTTATAATTGATAAAGCCAAGGCTGAAGTCTTCCCACCAGACCTGAAGATTTCTATTGCCAATGACCAGTCTTCAGTAACCATAGGTCAGGTTGATGACTTGGTCAACAATATTATTTTTGGGGTCATCTTGGTCGTGACGGTTCTGATGTTCTTCTTAGGATTTAAGAATGCCGTTTTTGTTGGATTCGCAATTCCGATGTCCATGTTCATGTCCTTAATGATCCTGAATATGCTGGGCCATAGTTTGAACACTATGGTGCTTTTTGGATTGATCATGGGTTTGGGAATGTTGGTTGACAACGGGATTGTAGTGGTTGAAAACGTCTATCGATTGATGGATGAAGAAGGCATGAGCCGTGTAGAAGCTGCCAAAAAAGGTATTGGAGAGATTGCATTTCCGATCATTATTTCTACGGCTACAACCGTTGCGGCATTTATCCCGTTAGGATTATGGCCAGGAATTATGGGCGAATTCATGATGATTCTACCCATTACTTTATCTATAGTTCTTGGGTCCTCATTGTTTGTTGCCATATTTTTCAACTCCGTTTTGGTATCTCAATATATGAGTATTGAGGATAAAAACATGCCTTTAAAGCGCATTATCATCATTACTAGTGTAATGGCCATTATAGGACTGATTGTATTTTTTGTAGCCGGTGAATATCGCGCGCTTGGTTCATTAATGATATTTACGGCTATCATGCTATGGGTATATCGTTTCTTCCTAAGAAAATGGGCCAATAGCTTTCAAAATAGTACGTTAGTTAAACTAGAAAATTGGTATGAACGTCAACTTCGTAGAGCGCTTTCCGGAAAGATGCCCTACATTTTAAGCCTTGGGACATTTGCCCTGTTGATTCTGGCATTCATAGGGTTTGGTGCATCTTTAGGTGCCAAGCGCACAAAAGTAGAGTTTTTCCCAGATAATAAACCAAATCAAATTATAGTATATATTGAATACCCTCAAGGTACTGCCATTGAAAAGACCAACGCCATTACAAAACAAATTGAAAAACGCGTTTATAATGTCATAAATGATGATCAATATCGTGACGGAGATTATAACTTCTTGGTAGAAAGTGCCGTTTCTCAGGTTGGCGAAGGCGCTGGAGATCCACAAGCAGATATGGGGTCGGCCGCTGAAATGCCGCACAAAGCTAAAATCACAGCCTCCATGCGTGAATTTAAATACCGAAGAGGCGCTGACAGTGAGCTGCTTCGTCAAAAAGTCCAGGAAGCTTTGGTAGGCATCTATCCTGGCGTGTTGATATCGGTTGAAAAGGACGCCAATGGTCCACCGGTAGGCGCACCAATCAATATAGAAATCCAAGGTGAAGATTATAACGAATTGATTGCCGTTGCAGAAAACATGCGTGAATTTATAAATACCAAAAATATTGCGGGTATTGATGAACTCAAAATTGATGTCAACAAGGACAAGCCGAGCATGCGTGTCATTATTGATCGCGAAAAAGCAGGTGAACTTGGCGTAAGTGCGGCTCAGATAGGCCAGCAATTACGAAACTCCATATTTGGGGCAAAAGCAGGCATTTATAAGGAAGGAGGAGACAACTATGATATATATGTGCGCTTTAATGAAGATATCCGTTACAACACCAATGCACTGTTTAACCAAAATATCACATTTAGAGATAACAAAGGTCAGATAAAAGACATTCCATTATCCACTCTCATTAAATATGAAAACACTTCAGGTTTTAGTGCCATTAAACATAAAGGCACCAATCGGGTGGTGACGGTCTATTCTGCACTAACGCCAGGATACACCGATGCGGGGGCCATTGTGGCACAGATCCAAAACGAAATGAAAAGCTATGAGAACATGCCTGAAAGCATCAAAATTGATTATACGGGACAAATTGAAGAGCAAGAAAAACAAATGACATTTTTGGTGGGGGCCTTTTTAACTGGGCTCGGACTGATCTTCTTTATCCTTATTTTCCAATTCAATTCCATATCAAAACCTGCCATTATCATGTTGGCCATATTTTTGAGTTTTATAGGTGTATTTGGAGGTATCGTGATCACTGGAAGTGCTTTTGTGATTATGATGACCATGGTTGGAATTATTTCCTTGGCGGGGATTGTAGTAAATAACGGTGTTGTTCTTTTAGATTATGCCGAATTGCTCATCGAACGTAAAAAATACCAACTCAATTTAGAAAAAAGCGACTATTTGGAAATTGATGATCTGTTTGAATGTATTATTAAGGCTGGTAAAGCCCGTTTGCGTCCGGTTTTATTAACAGCGATCACAACTATTTTAGGATTGGTGCCTTTGGCTATCGGTCTAAACATTAATTTCTTTTCGTTGTTTAGAGAATTCGATGCCGATATCTATATGGGTGGAGACAACGTTGTATTTTGGGGGCCCTTGGCTTGGACCGTAATTTATGGATTGCTGATTGCAACATTCTTGACCCTAATTGTCGTACCAATTTTATTCTTTTTGGTGACCAAGTTTAAAATATGGTTGCGTTTTAAAATAAGATCGATCAATGAAGATTTGGACCAAGAAATGGCGGAATAATCGCCCTTAAAAAAAACAATATTTAAAAGACCAACCGACCTAGTTCAGTTGGTCTTTATTATGTCACAGCCCAAGACTTCATCAAAATACGGTGATGCCAATCAAATCTTCAAGTTATCATGACCGCGTTTTAATACATCAGTTGTCATATAAAATAACAACACCCTAAAGGAATGTTATCCGTTTAGGGTGCTTTGTTTTAACAGTGAAGTTCTCTCCTATTTCTTATGCTTTTCAGGAAATGGAATAGGTTTTACAGAACTATCATGTGCATGGTAATACTCTTCCAAAAGATTCATGGTTGCTGTTAACAAGTCTTTTGTCTCCAACAAAATACTGAAGTATAAGGTCGTGTTTTTTGGGCTTGATTCTTCTGTACGGGTACGTTCTACCTGTTTTTGGATCTTATCTGTAACCAGAGATACAATTTCCTTTTTTCTTCCGAGAATAATCCCAATTTCCTCAAACGAATGCGATTCAAAGGCATTTCTTGTGTTATTGAACAAGCGCTCAAATCGTTCATCCACTTCCTTGAGCTCTTTGATCTGACTGAACTTTAATTTTTTATGGTTGTTGTGGATGTGTTTATGGCTCACTTTTGAAATGTACTCCAAAGACTGGGTCATATCCTGTAAGAAGCCCAAAATATTGATATAAAAATTACTGGCACCCACACTTGAATCGTCCAGGTTTTTAATAAAATAGAAAATATTATCACGCAGTTCTTCTACCTCCTCCGATAGTTTTCTTACCTGCTTTTTGTTTTTCTTCAATAAGGAAAGATCCTGCAAAGCGAGTCCGTTGATAGCATTCGTATAAATTCTATTTCCGCGTTTCACAACATTGGCAATATTCTTGGCACTTTCGTGGATAACTCCTTGTACTGAGCTGCTTTCGGTTTTATTCAAACGATCTTCAGCCTTAGTTTCCTTCAATTTTTCGCTATGGGCAATAGAACTCTTAATGAGCAGTCCAAAAGCCACCAACAATAATATAGGGAACATGATCTTGATGTTCAAATTTAGTAAGTAAGCCACTAAAGCCGCTGAAACGAAGGCACTGATTGCGGTAAAGAACCAGCCACCAATGACATTGATGACTCCCGCCACTCTATAAACAGCACTTTCTGCACCCCAAGCCCTATCCGCCAAAGAGGATCCCATAGCCACCATGAAGGTCACGTAGGTTGTGGACAAAGGCAGTTTCCAAGAGGTGGCGATGGCAATCAACACAGCAGCAACCATGAGGTTTACGGCAGCCCTTACCAAATCAAACGAGGGCAATTCGTGTACTTTATCCCTTGCCAATTTAATGACAGGAGGTTCAAATTGCTTGTCAATCTTAGCTTCCCAAGACTTTGGGAGTATATATGAGGACATTTGAGACAATCCTATGGCCACTCTAACAAAAATTCTTGACAAAAAGTTGGGCTGAAACCTCTCTTTAGTCTCTCCTTGACTTGAGAGATCAATTGACGTCTTTACCACGTTTTTAGCTTTTGAAGAAAACCAAAGCGTCACTACCATGACCACACCTGCCAAGAGCAGCAATAATGTAGGTGTTGAAGCCGCCTCACCCAAACTTGCCATGGAAAATTCTGAAGCAGAGAGGCCCATGGTATTCACTGCCGGATCCATAAAATCAGAATAGGCCTGGAATGCACCAATGGTAGGGCCGATAAAGTTGACCAAATCATTCCCTGCAAAGGCTAAGGCCAATGCAAATGTACCGACCAAAATGACCAATTTATAAATGTTGGTCTTCAAAAATTCTATCACAGCATAGGACAGCAATATCCAAAATAAGAGACTAATGGCAACAATATATAATACTTGTTGCTCTAAAAACTCCTTTATGGTTACATTGCCAATGAGTTCATAGCTTATGTTGGCAAAGTTAGTTCCGCCTATACCTTTGATAAAGATGAAATAGGTTATCGAAGTCAATGCGATACCTCCAAACAGAGCACCAACCCAATTGGCTTTCTTTTCAAAATCGTAAGAAAGCAATAGTCTGGCTACCCACTGTACAAAAGCACCAATAGAAAAAGCCACAACAACTGAAAGCAATATCCCAAAGATAATTTCAGATACTTTATCTGTATTGATATAGTCGAAAACAGCCATATATCCACCACCATCATGACTGATTTTAATCAAAGTCATTGCAACCGCTGCTCCAAGCAACTCGAAGACAATGGAAACCGTGGTAGAAGTTGGCAGTCCAATAGAGTTAAAAAAATCTAACAGTAAAATATCAGTGAGCATGACCGCCATAAAAATAATCATGATTTCACTGAACATAAATTGATCAGGATGAAAAATCCCACTCCGGGCGATTTCCATCATACCACTTGAAAATATAGCGCCAATCCCAATTCCAAGACTCGCAACAATCATGAGTGTCCTAAAGGAAACAGCTTTTGAACCCATTGCGGAGTTTAAAAAGTTAACGGCATCATTGCTGACACCGACTACCAAATCAGCAACCGCTAAAATGGCTAAGGCAATGATCATGTATAAATAAATGTTGTCCATAATTTAGTTTAAAATAGTTTGCAAATATCCCTACAGTTTTTGAAGGGAATGTTACCGCAATGTTATTTCTTAAAAGTGAACGGCAAATTGCAACCGCCACAGTAATTCGTCATTTGATAGGTTCATTGCTAAGTAACTCACATCAGATTGGACTTTTAATTTATGATCTAGGATATATTTTGAAACCCCTATAGTATACTGGTTTTGGAGGTCTTTTAACGTGATGCTTTTATCAAAATCAATATTTGTAAATCTTCCAGATACTTCCCAATTGTTTTTAAGGATATAACCCGCCTGAAAATTCAAACCACTTCCTATTTTAACGATATCACCGGTAAGAGAACCATCTGAATTCTTTGCCAATGGATCATCAGCAGTTCTATCAGCATATTCAGCCATCAATGAGAAGCCTCGATATTTAAACATGGCATCAATAAATAATGTTGAGATATTTGTTTCATAAAAACCGGTATCGGTAATCATATAAGAACCGCGATTACTTTGGGTCTTTACCGCATTGTGATTGAAATCATAAGAGGCCCCTATGGCAAATTTAGGAGCGTGCTCTCTATAGATATCACCTCCCACATAATCTCCTTTCTTTATAAAATCGCCAAAAGGAAGAAGCTCCAATCGCGATGTGTATTGAAATCCGCCAATGTTCCATGAGGTAATATTACGTCCTTCGCCTTGCGAAATGGCAAATGCCTCTTTAATAATGAATTCATCTGAAAGTTGAAAATGGTGTCTAAATTGAATTCCGAGATCCCGTTCTAAGCCATAATTAGTGTTCAAAAGGGATCGATCAACCAACTGAAGACTTCCTGAAGAAATGAGGTCGTCCCTATTTCCAGGAAGTTTTGTTTGTCCGAACCATAATTCGAAGTTTTCATAAAAATTCCATTTTATAACCGCATCCAGAATGTAGCGCGGTGCATTGGAGGTATATTTTGAAGCCCCAGATATATCTCTATTAGAAAGACCTATGGCTATTTTATAAGTTAATTTGGGAGAATAAACAAAACCATCAAACTTAAGGCGCGCCCTTCTGATCAAGAAATTGGTCTCCGCATCCGAAAAACTCGAATCTTCGTCCCATTGGGCAAATGTCTGAAATTGTAGTTGCATACCAACTTTCATGGACCAGGTACTATCCTTTCCCTTGAGATTAAGAATACCATCGCCAAACTTGGGAGCCTTGATCTCCTGGGCATGGACCATTGAAAACGCAATAAAAAACAAAACCAAAAGTGTAGGTCGAAATGTCATTTCTATCAGTTCTTTGCTAGCAAAGAACTGATTTCAATGTTAACTTAATGTTTCGTAATCGTTAAGTTTTTAAAAACACGTTTGATAAAACCTCTTATCAAAATGAACACCAAAAAAAGTAGAGCGTAAGAGATGTTAGGCATAGTATTTAAATCCAGCTTATTCTACTGGCCATTAAACGTGTTCATGGTAATATTTACCCCAGCAGTCCCAAAGGATTTTATGAGTTCAAAGGATTTGTCCAAGCGTTCTGGCAATTTCGCTTCTTCTTCTGGCGACCATTCGCCCAACACATAATCCACCTGTCTGCCTTTACTGAAAGCATCACTAATACCAAACCTAAAGCGGTTATAATTGGTGGTTTGCAATTTGTCTTGAGTATCCTTTAATCCGTTGTGTCCGCCGTCACTTCCCTTGGTCTTCAGTCGAATGGTGCCGAAAGGCAAGTTCAAATCATCGGTGATTACCAATAAGTTTTCGAGCGGTATGTTTTCTTTGTTCATCCAATAAACGATGGCTTTGCCACTCAAATTCATATAAGTACTGGGTTTTAATAAAATAAACTGTCGTCCTTTAAACTTATAAACGGCAATATCTCCCAATTTTTGGGTCTCAAAATTCAGACCTTCCTTTTTCGCCAAATGATCTAAGATCCTAAAACCAATATTATGGCGCGTATTGGCATACTCACTACCAATATTACCTAAACCTACAATGAGATATTTTTTCATAGCAATTTCTTCAACTGGGGTTACGCTTTTTGAAGATTTAAAAAATTTGTGTAAAAAACTGAACATGTAAGCTTTTTAAAACATGTTTATCAAAGTGAAAAATAACCTTTTTTGATAAAAATTTAGAAAACAATCATCAAAAATCAAAAAATTAAAGGCATTTGGACCTACAATTAAACATCAATCCCATGAGCGGTTATGAAAAGTATGTACGGAAATCCCGCTAATCAAGCAGCATTCTAAAGAATGGAACCATGTTTAAGAACAGCTATCAAAACTCAATGCGCCTTCGGCTTTTTAAAACTTAAATAATAGCATAGAACCTAGAGATCCCGCCGAAAGGGCGGGATTAGTTCAACCAACATATTCCAATGCGCCTTCGGCTTTTGGAATATGGGTTTCACTAAAAAAAAGCATCCTGAATAAACAGAATGCTTTTAAATTTATCGCAAAATAAGATGTACCTTACTCTTGACCTTCTGCTGGTGTTTCAGCGCCTTCAGCAGCTGCCTCAGCTCCTTCTGCACCTTCTTCAAGCTCTTCTTCAAGCTCTTCTTCAAACTCAGCAATACTTGCTCTAGAACGTCTAACTTGACATACCACAGTATTGTCTGGGTGTAAGAATTTGTAATTAGGGTTTTCCAATTCGGTAATGTATAGTTTACTTCCAATTTTTAAAGGTGTAATATCAACCTCTATAAAATCAGGTAGATTTGCTGGGATAGCTTTAATTCTAAGTTTACGTTGATTTCTCTGTAATACCCCACCATTTAACACACCTTTTGAAGTTCCAATAACATGCACAGGAATTTCCATCATGATTTCTTTGTCTTCATATAACTTATAAAAGTCGATGTGCAGTATTCTGTCAGATACTGGATGAAATTGGATGTCTTGCATAATAGCGTTAAAAGACGTTCCGTTTTCTAAGGCAATCACAACTGTATGCGCATTAGGCGTATAAACCAGTTTAGAGAAAGCCAATTCAGGTGCTGAGAAATGCACTGGTTTGTCTCCTCCGTATAATACGCAAGGAACCTGACCAGCATTACGTAAGGCTCTTGTTGACTTCTTGCCCACGCTTTCTCTTTTAGATCCGTTGATTGTAATTGATTTCATAATTGTTTATTTATTGTTTATTTATTGTTATTTAATGGTATTATGGAAACTTTTTTGAAATAAAACGAAGTGTTTTGCTCCAAGCCGTTTTCATTTAAAATTTATTTATTATTAATTATTACTCTTAGTTAATTGCTCGTTGTAAGTTGAGCCGTCGAAATCTACATTAAAAATTTAGAACTTATAGATTTGTTATAATGGACGTTATGCATCACACCAGCAAACAAATCGGCACAACTGAGCACTCTAATCTTGTCACTTTTTTGTCTTAAAGGAATGGAATCAGTAACGATCAACTCTTCCAATTTGGAATTTTCCAAACGCTCATAAGCATTTCCAGATAAAATAGGATGTGTACAAATAGCTCTTACGCTCAATGCTCCACGCTCCATCATCAAATCGGCAGCTTTGGTCAGCGTCCCTGCGGTATCGACCATATCATCTACCAATACCACATTTTTACCTTTAACATCGCCAATCAGTTCCATATGCGAAATGACATTGGCCTTTTCACGTTGTTTGTAACAGATGACCACATCACTTTCCATTGTTTTAGAATAGGCATAGGCTCGTTTTGAACCACCCATATCAGGTGAAGCAATGGTCAAATTCTCAAGATTCAAACTTCTCAAATAAGGTAAAAACACCGTAGATGCATATAAATGATCTACTGGTTTTTCAAAAAAACCTTGAATTTGATCAGCGTGCAAATCCATAGTGATGATTCGGGTTGCTCCTGCTGCTTCCAGCATTTTTGCCACAAGTTTTGCGGCAATTGGTACTCTCGGCTTATCCTTTCTATCCTGTCTTGCCCAACCAAAGTAAGGTAGAACAGCTGTGATATGTCTTGCTGATGCGCGCTTTGCGGCGTCAATCATCAATAACATTTCCATTAAATTTTTAGGGCCCGGATGCGTAGATCCAATGATAAAAATTCGCGTTCCTCTTATCGATTCTTCATAAGACGGCTGAAACTCCCCATCACTATAGGTAGACGTAATGACCTTACCTAAAGGCGCACCAAAAGTGGCTGCAATTTTCTCAGCAAGTTCTGTGCTCTGTGAACACGCAAAAATCTTGGCTTCCGTAACAAAATTAGGCATTGTAATAGAGTGTTTTATAACGAGTTAATCCCCGTTTTCTTTAACAGGCTGCAAATTTAAGAATTTAATTGGACAGAAAAAGTATAAAAGAAAGATATTTTAGTTGTTTGTAGAAAAATATTTTATAATTTTGCAGTCCAATTTAGTACTTCTTTGCTCAAGTGGCGGAATTGGTAGACGCGCTGGATTCAAAATCCAGTTCTTCGGAGTGCGGGTTCGATTCCCGCCTTGAGTACTGCAAAGGCTTCAACAGAAATGTTGGAGCCTTTTTTTATTTCTCATTTTATCAAAATCTGATAACGCCGTAAATTTCAACACCTTAGTCTAAAACATCATCAATTTTTCTTAATTTGCACCTTCAATCGTCATATTCAATCAAAAACAATCCTCATGAAAAAACTCCTCACCTTAGCCTTATGTCTTTCTTTATCCAATATTGCGCTGTCCCAGGATTTGGATATCGTACTTTTGGAAAATCTAACAACTAAATCTTTCGCTTCCTCAGATAAGTATATGATCGACTATTACGGATTTGAAAAGATCAGAAACAATAAAGACAATCTGCAAAACACTTACGGCAGAACTTACAAGCACGATTTGGACAACACGATTGTCATTACAGTGATGTCATCAAACGATACGTCCAATGAATTAGACGTATCTCTTGCAAAAAATTATAAGGTTCAAGAAATTAAAGACAAACTGGTTTCACAAGGTTATACCTACACCGGACTTGAGAATTTCGAGTTTTCCGAATTTAAAAAAGATAAATCCGTCTTTTTAGTTTCTGAAATCCCAAACGAAGATGGCAAAACTCAAGTAAAAGTGATTTCCGAATAATTATATTTTTTAAAAATAAAATGTAATATAGGTCTCTATAATTAATGGCTTGCTACAGGTCTGATAGCTAAAATTACTTTGTCAAATGACTTCCTTTTTGTCTCTCAGATTTTCTTGAGAGGTCTTTTAAGTATTTGTGATAAGACAGCTTTTATTTCATTCACAAAAAAATCGCTTAAACTACTTTTATCGAATCGTTGGTTTACTAAATTTCAAAAAAACACCTCGAATATCTTGGGAGGACTTCTGCTTATCACTAAATTGTGTTTTTCACGATACAAACTGAAAAACCTTACTGATTTTGAAGATAAAACACAGGCTCTTTGCCCTTTTGACGCTCTTACTGATTAACGTTACAAATGCCATAGCTCAAGTTCAACCTGACGGCAAAATGACCGTACAATTAGAACTTATCAACCCTTCTTCCGAAATTAATAATGGTGTGGCGAAAGTAGCGGTAGAAGGTGGGCTTCCACCCTATCGATACAAATGGAGTAATATAAATACGGCCTTAGATTCTTCAGAATCTTATGGATTAATTGAAGGTATGGAACATGCGGTGACCATTACCGATGCCAATGGGAACACGGTTACAAAGCACTTCACCATTCCTGCAAAATCAATTACCGAGATTTTCAATAGTAGCGTACAACCAGCAGTAGATGTGCTGGGTGCCGTCCTGTTTTGGGATGCTTTTGCCTCCCTAGGAATATATGATCCGGTAGTTTATACTTCACATACCAACATTCAGCTTCCGCTACAGGATCCATCCAGCGAAGGAGAATACCATTTGAAAAAATGGCTGGTTACCGATGGGAGCCAAGTAAAAAAAGGCGAGAAAATTGCCTTGTTGGTCAACCATCAAAACGTAGAATTGTCGGTCTATGCTCCAGATGCTGGCATTTTAGAACATGTCATTGAAGAAGATACTGTGATTTCAAGAAAACCTAAACCTGGTTCCTACAGGATCCCACTTTTGGCCACAATCAACTTTCAAACCCCACAACTCCTTTTACATCCCAACGGCGATATAAAAACCAGTACGATTCCTTTCATTGTCGTCTGGCTTATTTTGGGCAGCATATTCTTTACGTTACGCTTAAAGTTTGTGAATATTCGTGGTTTTAGACATTCCTTGAATTTGGCAAGAGGAAAGTATGACGATCCGGATGCTCCTGGCACGATTACGCATTTTCAAGCCATGGCCACCGCAGTATCAGCTACGGTGGGATTGGGAAATATTGCTGGAGTTGCCGTGGCCATTTCCCTTGGAGGTGCGGGAGCAACGTTCTGGATGTTTCTCGCCGGTTTTTTTGGCATGTCCTTAAAGTTTGCCGAATGTACCTTGGGTGTCAAGTATCGGTTTATTGATGACGAAGGCCGCATATTTGGCGGCCCCATGAACTATTTGCGCTACGGTCTTGAAAAGAAAAACCTTAAGCGTTTAGGGAAATTCTTAGCGATCCTATTTGCCGTACTTGGGGTAGGCGCCTCATTTGGCGGTGGCAATATGTTGCAGTCAAATCAAGCTTTTAAAATCGTATCAGAGCAGATTCCCGTTTTACAAGGTCAAGGGTTTTGGTTCGGAATTCTATTTGCAATTTTGGTTGGTGCCGTGATTATTGGCGGCATTAAAAGTATTGCCAATGTAACCGCAAAAGTAGTTCCTGTGATGGCCATCTTTTACGTGGTGGGCTGTTTGGTGGTGATTGGCTATAATATCGAATTTCTTGGAGGTGCGTTTGTAGCCATTTTCGATGGCGCTTTTTCTGCCCAAGCCATGAAAGGCGGATTTATCGGGGTGCTCATCATCGGTTTACAACGTGCTGCATTTTCAAGTGAAGCGGGAGTAGGTTCGGCGGCAATTGCCCACAGTGCCTCCAAGACCAACCACCCTGTTGCCGATGGCTTTACTTCTTTGATTGAACCACTTATTGACACCATGCTAGTCTGTACCATGACTGCCCTCGTATTGATTTTTACCGGCAAACATGAAATCAATAGCGGCATGGGCGGTGTAGAACTTACTGCCGATGCCTTCGGAACGGTTGTTTCTTGGTTTCCAGCCGTACTGGCGGTGGCCGTGGTTTTATTTGCCTTTTCCACCATGGTGTCCTGGTCGTATTACGGCATGCGTTCTTGGAGCTACCTCTTCGGAAGAAGCAAGAAATTGGAATTGGTATATAAAATCATGTATCTCGTTTTCGTCGTTTTGGGAGCTTCCGTTAGTTTAGGAGCCGTTCTTAGTTTCGCCGATATGATGATCCTTGCCATGTCATTCCCGAATATCATAGGATTATACATTATGGCTCCCGAAATAAATGCCGATATGAAAATTTATTGGCAAAAATTAAAAGACGGAAAACTTTATATCAACCCGAAATTCATCAAAGCAAAAGAGTGATTATAAAATTTTGTAAATTATGACCTTTTTAAACAACACTTAGTGCTTATGAAAAGAATAACCCTGTGTAGTCTGTTTTTCCTTTTTTCGTGCAATCTCATGCTAATGGCCCAACAGACCGATAAAACATTGGAAAAAGGACTTCAAGACCTTGCAAAAGATTTTGAAGGTGATGTGGGTATTTACGTCTATAATCTTAAAACCAATCAAGAAGCCGGAGTCAATGCCGATACCATTTTTCCAACGGCCAGTGTTGTGAAGGTCCCTATTTTGATTGAAGTATTCAAACAGATCAAAGCGGGCAAATTACATCTTAAGGACACCTTGGTTTATGATGCGAAAAGAAAATATGGTGGTTCTGGTTTAATGCAGTTTTATAAGGACAGTACCGTTACGGACCTTCGCACCTTGGCCTCATTGATGATCACCATGAGCGATAACACGACTTCACTTTGGTGTCAGGAACTTGTGGGTGGCGGTGAAGCCATCAACGAAACGATGGCAGATCTAGGCTTGGCTCATACTAGGGTCAACAGCCGTACGGAAGGCAGAACCAAAGATTGGGAAGCATATGGATGGGGACAGACCACACCGCGAGAAATGGCCTCATTACTGATAAAAATGAGAAACAGGACTTTGGTCGATGCTGCATCGAGCGATGAAATGTACCGCATTATGTCGAATTCTTTCTACACGGATTATTCGCTTTCGCAAATTCCACCTTATGTACAAACCGCTGCCAAACAGGGCATGGTGAATAAGTCACGATCGGAAGTGGTCATGGTCAATGCGCCAAGTGGTGATTATGTATTCTATATCGCCACTAAAAACAACACCGATGAATCCTGGGGCTTCGACAATAAAGCCTGGCAACTGCAAAGACTTATTTCGGCCTATCTATGGCGTTATTTTGAACCAGAATCCGACTGGAAGCCTGCGACGGGATTTGCAGATTTGGTGACAGGGTTAAGATATTAATGCTTTAAGTCGTTCAACCGCCTGCTCTGCCGTAATATCCCTTTGTGGGGAACCAAACATCTCATACCCTACCATGAATTTCTTTACCGTGGCGCTTCTAAGCAATGGCGGATAAAAACTCATATGCCAATGCCAATGTTCATTAGACGCGCCGTTGGTTGGCGCTTGATGGATCCCACTCGAATAAGGAAATGAGGTCTGAAACAGCTTATCATAAGCTTTGGTGATTTTCGAAATGGCTTCGGCAAAAGCCAAACTTTCATCATCTGAAAGTTCTGAAATATCCTTGTAATTCTTTTTAGGTGCAATCATGGTTTCAAAAGGCCAAACGGCCCAAAATGGCGTGAGTACCACAAAATCATCGTTTTGATAAATAATACGCTCATTTGCTTTCAACTCTTGTTTTAGATAATCTCCCAAGAGACTGCTTTTATTCTTGCTGTAATAGGCCTGCTGATGCTGATCTTTCTTCTCAACCTCATTAGGCAACGTTGATTGACTCCATATTTGCCCATGTGGATGGGGGTTACTGCAACCCATGACGGCGCCTTTATTTTCAAATATCTGCACATAATTGATGAGCTCACTGGACCCTAACAAAAGGTATTCTTTTTGCCATGCTTTAACCACTTTGTTGATGTCCTCCACGGCCATATCTGCCAAACTCTTTGAGTGGTCAGGACTAAAACAAACGACTTTGCAAATGCCTTGCTCACTTTCTGCTATAAATAACCCTTCATTTACGGAAAATGCAGGTGACGTAGTCTGTAATGCAGCAAAATCATTGGTGAAAATAAAGACATCCTTATAATCAGGATTCTGCTCTCCATTAATTCTGGTGTTGCCCGCACATAAATAACAACTTGGATCGTGCGCAGGGCGTTCCTCATCGGAAACAGCTTCGTTCTGTCCCTGCCATGGCCGTTTTGCTCGATGAGGCGACACCAATACCCATTCGCCAGTAAGGATATTGTAGCGTTTATGTGAATAGTCTTGTAAATTCTTGTCCATGATATTTTCTGTTATTTAATTTTCCCTTTTCAATCGCAGGTCTCCGCTTCAAATAGTAATGCATTTAAAAAATTAAAAGATCATTCAACTTTCTTAAGGCTGAAAACACCTGTTTTTCTATCAATTGATGAGTCTTGGTTCTTTGCTCTTTATTCTTTATTCTTTAGTCAATTTACCAAATGTGTGCCCTGAGAAAGTTTCACTTCATAAATAGAGCAGGCTCTTCCAAATTCATCTTTAAAATTTTTGGAGACTTCCTTTTTGAACGCCTCCATGCCACTTTTTCTCACCAAGTTTATGGTACAACCGCCAAAGCCTCCACCCATCATCCGAGCACCAATAACATCAGAACTCCCCTGTGCTTGGGTCACCAAAAAATCGAGCTCAGTACAGCTCACTAGGTATTGAACGCTCAGCCCATCATGTGATTGAAAGAGTAAACTCCCCAAAGTACCCAAGTCATCTTTTTCAATGGCTGCCGCAAACTTCTTTACACGATTGTTTTCTTCAATGACGTACAAGGCCTTTTGATAATCTTCTTCAGAAATATCATGTTTTATTTTCTCTAAATCGGATGTAGATGCATCTCTTAAAGCGACAACTCCAAGCAATTCGGAAACTTTTTCACAAACTTCACGACGGTCGTTATAGGCGGTCTCTGCCAAATCATGTTTGACATTGGTGTTTATGAGCATTAGATCGTAGTCTTTAAAATCGATTTTATAGGGTTTGGAAGTCACCGTTCTACAATCCAAAAGCAGTGCACTGTCTTTAATGCCAAACATACTGGCATATTGATCCATAATACCACATTTTACGCCAGCATAATTGTGTTCGGCTTTTTGGGACACCAAAATCATTTCTTCTTTGGTCAGACCGAGATTGAAGAGCTCATTGATCCCAAATACAAAACTATTTTCCAAAGCTGCCGATGAGGACATGCCTGCACCACCGGGAATATTTCCGGAAAAGACGCCATTAAAGTTGCCTATTTCTTTCCCAAGCACTTGTAATTCTGCAACAACGCCCAAAATATAGTTTCGCCAATCGCCATTTTTCAAAGGTTTGATATGATCCAAGGCAAACTCATAAAGCTCTCCCTTATTCAAGGCAAAAACTTTACTGATGTCTTCTTCACTTTTTTGAATGGCCAATGCAATCCCTTTATCAATTGCGGCCGGGAATACAAACCCCTCGTTATAATCGGTGTGTTCTCCTATGAGATTGATTCTCCCTGGAGAAAACACGATTAAAGGATCTGTTTTAAACTGTTTTTTAAAAGAGTTTTCAACCTCTTTGACCAAATTTGCAATCATTGTATCGTTTTTAGTTGGTATGAATTTTTAAAGTCCAGGTAATATCGAAGGTTTCCTTAGACTTTAAAAATTTTAATCCTATGTTGTTATTAAAGCTATTAGAAACACCCGTCGTTGGTTCAATAGCAATCATATGTTCTTTTGGCGGCGTATACACCTGCAAAAAACTGTTGGCTTGGGACGAGGACAGAATTAACTTGTAATTTGGTGTTTCAAACCCCACATCGGTCCCTTTCAACTGCCAACAATCGTCCAAGTTTTTATTTTTTAAAACTACTGAATCAATAGGGGATATGGGTTCTAAATCGAGACCGATATTACGATGGCCAATATTCAATTTATGTTCACTTTCAAATTTAAGAATACTATTATTAAGATTTTCGCTTAAAAAATAGGGATGCCATCCTATGGTGAATGGAAAGGTGGTATCCGATGTGTTTACAACCGAAACATCTATATCCAGGCCAGTTTGGGTAAACGTATATTTTAATCGAATAAGAAAAGGAAACGGAAAGCCATCTTCTACCTCCTGATAATCATATTCCATTATAAGTTCCGCGCCCTGTTTATCAGCCGATTGGTGGGTCACTAAAAAAGTTTTTTTATATACCAATCCATGTAGCGCATTATTCTCTTCTTTATGATTTGGATCCAATTGAAATTGTTGATCATTAAAAAGATACTGACCATCCTTTATTCGATTCGCAAACGGGAACAATATCGCAGAAGCATAGGTAGTGTCGTAAGTTAACGGCGCCAAATCAACAATGAGCGGCACGTTATCCAAGGTCAATTCTTGCAAACTGCCACCGTCATTGAGACATACTTTAGCATATACGCCCTGGGAAGCGCTTTTTATTTCAACGATATTGGTCTGATCGTTTTGTGTAATAATGTACATAATATAGAATTCTTAAACACTAAATTTTTAGAGGCCGAATCTTTTTAGTTCATTGCCCTTGATGAAAATTAAATGTAATTATGTCACGACGTTAACTATCGGTTTACGGTTTTGCGTTTTTTCTAAGGTTTTATAGCCCTCATTGGGAACCGCAGTATTACAAATATATAGAAAAGCCTTGCTAAAACATTTTTTTTGTTTTTAAGAAATTAAAATGTAAGCCATAGTCAAACAGAATATTTACATATATTTGAGATATAAAAACTAAACTAACTCAATCAAACTATTTATGGCATCAGGTTTTCATTCGTGGGATTATGCAGTTTTCATTGCCTACGGAGCACTTATTTTAGGCGTAGGTTTATGGGTCTCCAGAGATAAAAAAGGACACCAAAAAAATGCAGAGGATTATTTTTTAGCAAGTAAATCTTTGCCTTGGTGGGCCATTGGGGCATCGTTGATTGCTGCCAATATTTCGGCAGAGCAATTTATCGGGATGTCTGGTTCAGGTTTTGCCCTGGGTATTGCTATTGCATCCTATGAATGGATGGCTGCCTTAACACTTCTAATTGTTGGAAAGTACTTTTTACCCATTTTTATTGAAAAAGGACTCTATACCATTCCAGAGTTTGTTGAAAAACGTTTCTCAACAAATCTGAAGACCATATTGGCTGTTTTTTGGATTGGTCTTTACGTTTTTGTAAATCTCGCTTCGGTACTTTATCTCGGTGGTTTAGCCATAGAAACGATCATGGGTGTAGATATGATCTATGCCATTATCGGGTTAGCTCTATTTGCCGCGGCCTATTCTCTTTATGGGGGATTATCTGCTGTAGCATGGACAGATGTCATACAAGTTGTTTTCTTAGTTTTAGGAGGTCTAGTAACTACATATTTAGCATTGAACACGGTGTCCGGAGGTGAAGGTGCAATGGCTGGTTTCTCAGCCATTTGGGAGGCTGCACCGGAGAAATTCCACATGATACTGGATGAGGCCAACGATAACTTTAACAATCTCCCAGGTATCTGGGTATTGGTAGGAGGATTATGGGTTGCCAATTTGTATTATTGGGGATTCAATCAGTATATTATTCAAAGAACTTTAGCTGCCAAATCTTTAAAAGAAGCTCAAAAAGGAATTTTATTGGCAGCGTTCCTAAAGCTCCTTATTCCATTGATTGTTGTGGTACCTGGTATCGCCGCTTTTGTTATGATTAATGACCCTTCTATTATGGCCAATTTGGGCGAAGCAGGCATGTTGAACGTACCCACTACAGACCAAGCCGACAAAGCTTATCCTTGGTTATTACAGTTTTTACCCGTAGGGCTAAAAGGTATTGCTTTTGCTGCTTTAGCGGCGGCGATAGTATCCTCACTAGCGTCAATGATAAACTCGACGTCAACCATTTTTACCATGGATATTTACAAACAATATATCAATAAAACCGCATCCGATAAAACCACGGTAAGCGCTGGCCGTATTTCGGGTGCTGTAGCTTTAATCATAGCTGTTATCGTGGCTCCACTTTTAGGAGGCATCGATCAAGCCTTTCAGTTTATCCAAGAATATACAGGTATTGTGAGTCCGGGGATTTTAGCGGTATTTTTATTAGGTTTATTCTGGAAGAAAACCACCAATAACGCTGCAATTTGGGGCGCCATTCTATCGATTCCAATTGCCCTAATCCTTAAATTCGCACCAATTGATGCCCTGGAGCCATGGATGCATCAAATGGGAATAACAGCACTTCTTACCATGATCATTATCGTGGTGTTAAGCTACCTTCAGACTAAAGGTGCTGACGATCCAAAAGGTATAGAGATCACAAAAGACCTATTTAAAACCACACCTTTGTTCAATGTTGGAGCCATGGTGGTTTGTTTAATTACTGCCGTTTTATATGCCTTGTTCTGGTAATCAAGGACAAAAATTTATGGTTTTAAAAATAAAAGCCCTTTGTCCTGAGAAGACAAAGGGCTTTGTTTTTTAACAAAAATGTCGATTGCAGTGAAGATGTCTAGGTTCAAAATCTGAAGTGCACATCTGAACAAGTCTACTCCTGAAAATTGTTTTAGATAAATTTATACAGTCGTCTAAATCATTTTTTTGATGATCGGAGGATTGGGTTTTCACTTGGTCTAACTTATCATGAAAGAAACCGACTCAAAACTAATTGAAACAGCTTCATATATATTTAACTCCGGGGCATTTGTCCAAGTACTAAACCACATTCAACTCTTTATTCCTTAATAAATTTACCCACCAATTCTGCAGTATCTGTTTCTACCTTAACAAAATAGAAACCCTTGGGAAGCCCTGACACCTCAATGGAGTTTTTATCGGTTTTTGCAATATTTATCACTTTTTTACCTGTAATATCATAAACTTTATATCCCTTGATTTGGCCATTGTTTTCTAAGTGAAAGGTTAAAACATCCTTGGTCGGATTCGGATACATCCTAAATTTAGGGCTTGTAAACTCACTAACACTTAACGTATTTTCCACCATCACGCCATAATCATCCGCACGTTGTGCCAACCCATCGCCACACACCAAAGGCGCTTTAGTATATTCTGATATGACCCGCATCCTCAATAAGGTATTTAGGACAGCCGTGGCAGGCGGAGTTATACTGACTGAAGGTGAGCCGATTGAATTAACCCCAATATCATGAGTTAAAACACGCTCATTGATTCCATGACTGTTTGAAGTTTCAAATATGCCGTTATTGTCCCAATCTATCCATACTTCTGTATGTTGTGCACCACTATCTCTTGACCTATAGGTGACTACTAAATCATACGAAGATCCGAGATGAATTGTGGTGTTATCAGAACAGGTAAAATCTTGCATGGCCGTTTTTGGAATAAAAGTGTAGGTTTCTTTGTTGATGGTATTAAATGACACATTGGTAACCCCGAGACCATAATCCTGATCATTATTAAAACTGCTGATAACACACGCCGACACCATTCCTGCACTAACAGTCATACTTTCCGCTTTGGTTAAACTAGATGCTCCATGTGCATTTGTAATGGAAAGCGTTACATCATAAATGCCAGCGTTATTAAATATTATAGTAGGGTTTTGATCCGTTGAAGTATAAGGTTCATCCACGTTGTTATCAAAAGTCCAAAGAAATGATACATCGTCGTAACTAGTATCTGTATAACTATTGGGCGAACAGGTAGACTGATCGTAAAAACTTACCTCTTCTCCCAAACATGCAAGGTTCACTTGAGATGTGAACTGAACTTCCGCTTGCGAAGGTGGCGTTAATGCAGAGCTCGTTAGGTAAGAAGCTCTAATGTCATTCAGTGCAGAATTCACTACCGCTCTCTGTCCTCCAGTAAATTCACTCCGGCAACTTGTATAATTCATATAATTACTCATGTGATCTTGATGTGTCCCTGTATTTCTTCTGAAGCCTGTATCCGGATTTGTTATTTGATCAAATGACGCGTCACATTCATTAGAATCATTATTATCACAATAAATAGGGGGGTCTATTGAGCTTATTCTCATATGGCTTGGCGTATCAAAAATACCATCGTCACCACATTGATCACCCTTTCCATCTCCTGTAGAGTCGTCCCCATTAAAAGTATGGGGTAAGTTAAAAGCATGTCCTAACTCATGAGCAAAGGTATTGGAAAATTCATCTAAATACGAGCAGCTTAAAACTACCGTACCATCATAAGGTCTACCATGCGCAGACGCAAAATATGCATATCCTGCGGTATATGATTCTGAACCTGCATTATAACAATTCTTGTTATCAATTTCATCTACGATCCAAACATTATAATATTTATTTGGGTCCCAAATGCTGTATTCCTTAAGAGAATTTACACCGCCTCCAGCCGTATAATCTTCAATGCCATCTGAGTTATTTATATTAACGCCGTTGTTGACATACTCAGTCACACTACTCATATCTACCCTCAAAATACCATCGGTGCAATGTCCGTCTTCATCTTGAACAGCTAAAACAAATTCAATTTTCATATCTACGCCCATCCCATCACCAAGTGAACCCTCTGTTTTTCTCCAAAAATTATTCAGATACCTTATACCTCTTTTTACATCGGCATCAGAAATATTAGTACCAATCCCAACAGGTTCGCCTTTATGCATAACGTGAACTACAATTGGAATTTGTAAAACACCGTTGGCCTGTACGCCTCTTTGCATACTCACCTTTTGCATAGATTCTAATGTGCGCCGATGACCGGCTCTGTACTGAGCATCTTCTTTCATTTTTTGATCATGAATGAAATCTGTGCCACAAAGCTCTTTATTAATGGTGATACTTTTAGTTTCAACTGTTCCTTTCTGGAAATTACTGATCGGTATTAGTTTTTGCCCATGACTATGAAGGTTAAAAAAAAGAATGGCGAAGAGGGTTGCGAAAAAATCATAGTGCTTCTTCATAACTGAGGGTGGATTAAAATTAATAAGAACGACCCTACCAAAATAATTATAAAAAAAACCAAAAACAAGTGTTTTTTTAAAATAAATTAAAATAACATGCTCATTTAGTGATAGTTATAAGTAGTAGGACGATTGCTAAATATAAATACAGAAGAAATTTATCGCACTTTCACTAATGGATACGTATGACGAAACGGCATCAACTTTGGTCAATTCAACCCTAGTCGATTTTTCACATCCAAAATATCTGCCACAAACTTTGCATTCAAAAAGATCCATTCTTTACAAACAACATGGAATCCTCAACCTTCGGTTCCATATAGATTTCTTTAATAGCTTATTCGTAACACAGAACCCATTAAAATGGGTCAATAAGGTCTAATTTTATTTGAGCGTGATTGCTACTTCGGTTCCAAAATCAGAGTGATCTTATTGAAATCGGCGGCGCTATTTATGATCTTTCTATAATCTTCATAAACCTCCGTGCTAATATGATTGATTCTATAATGCTCATCCGCCGTGATTATAAGTGTATTTCCATTAAGTTCATAACATGATTTGAAACTCAATAATTCCTTTCCATTTTCAGAATACACATTATCGATATTAATGTCCTCCAAATTTGCCACGGCATATCCTTCTGGGATAGTAATGGTCAGCGTTCTATAGTAACTCCGTTGGTACTCGTTCTCTATTGGCAACACACGCTTCTTTTCTTGATACATTTCCATTTGCTGGCCAATCAAATCGCCCACCTTAAATAAATATTTTTTTCCTGCTTTTTCCACAAAGGCGTTAGAGTTAAAATCTAGAACAAATTGTAAAGGTTTTATACCAAATAATTTTGGACTGCCATTATTGACCTTTTTTTCAGTAATGTGCACATCCTTATCAATGTTTTTCGCAAACCCTTCAATGAGCTCCACCTTATCTTCAGGTTTGATCAAATCCATAAACGGATGAATATACATGGCATAATACCCCGTCATTGATTTATCCATTTTTATGGTAACATTGCTGACGTCTTCATCGTCAAAGGAGACATCAATCAACATTTTATCGGTTGTAATATCAGCTGTCACAGGATGGATATAGTCTATCTTTCCAATAGCCGATTTGAAGTCTCCAATGACAACCTCCTTAATGAACAGCCCATAAGTATCGGTTAAATTTGGTGGTGGGAATCCGTATCGGGAATCCATTTCAGATGGAGACATGTATTTTTTGGTTTTCGGAAAATAAAACAGCACATCGGTCAAAAAAATATTGGCCTCAAAATCCTTATCAAATCTCATATAGTCCCGTCCACAAGTGTAAATAAAGTCAAACTTAATTTTCAAGTGATTAAAAATTGAAGCATACAACTTTACAATTCCTCTTTCATTGGCCACTTTATCTTTGAGCACATCCAATAGGGAGGACAATTGGTCAGTGCTCCCCTCAGTGATGAAAAAGTTGGTTTTAATATAAGATTCAATGGTTCTTATTTTCTCATCGATAGCCTCATCTTCCTTAAACTCAATTTCCTTCAATAAATTTTTCAAGACTGACAATTCCTTTTTTGGAAGTTCCCCGACGTAATACTCGTAGCTGTTTTGGGATACATTTGCGTACGAACTAATATCCTTAGCCCTACTTGCTGTATTCTCATTCAAGGCATATATCAGAAATTGTCTGTCCGCATCATAAGCAGCAAGATCTTCTCTTTCCAACAATTCCACCTCCGGAATTTGCAGCGACCAACGGTTCTTATTCTCAATAATAGTGTCTCTTACCATCTCCTGCAATCCATTATAGCTTTTGAATTTGAACAAAAGATTTGAGGGCGCATAAAGATCAAATTCCAGATTGTTTTTCGAGAAATTGGACTGGAAATCAATGCGTTTTCCTTTGTAAACAGGACTGCGTTTTACCACATACAAATACTCTATAAAACTACCCTTTTCAATTCCTTCAAAAGCAAAATACTTATATGTTTTGTTGGTTTCATTGTTTGTAGCGGTTAAGATTTTAGAATCGTCCAGATTAATTATTTGACCAGAAGCAGTTATCACCCGTGCCTTGTTCAATTCCAATTGGGCATCGGAAGCGTAGGGCAAATACACCTTATTAAATTCTTCAATAGTATCATCAGAATTAAGATAATACACTTTATGCTCTAAAAAATATTCTGTTAAAATACCATCATCGTCAAAATAAAATTCCGTTACGATTTTTTCCTTCAAAGAAGCCATGTGTTCATTGGCAAAAGATCCGTTGGAATATTCTGGATTGGTATCCCAATCATACGATTTGTAAAACGGCTGTGCCAAAGTGGTAAGCATTCCGGCGATATAAAGAAGGCAAAAACATGCGAATGGTCTCATATACTATTGTTTTTTTAGGACAACAATTTCTTTAAAGTTTTTCTCCACTGTTTTAATGGCCTGATTAACTTCCTTTTGTTGTTTAGAATTAAGATTTAAAAATTTCATCTCCAATTGATGTTTGTAGATAATGGTGTTTTCTGATGGCTCATAACTTATTTGACAGTCAAAATAATCGTTTTGCAATGAAAAATTGTCTGGCATATAATCTATGGCATAACCTTCAGGAATTGCTAAAATTGTTTCAAAATCATAGTAGCTTTTATATTTGACCTCACTATCATTTTGTCTGTTATCTTCGGTTTTAAAATTGGAAATGTTCTGATTGAGATTAAGATTGATATAGATTTCATCATTTAATTTCTTGGCATAATCACCAACTTTAAACGTATAATCTATAATCAAGTTTTTATCATAATCGTACTTATTGGTCTCTTTCACCTCATCAATCAGAAACTTATTATTAGCCTTTTGCAATTTCCGAGTGTAATATTCCTTGGTCTTTATGGGGGTGTTTTCGGCTTCAAGTTGATTAAAAAAATCGATTTTATAATACCCTGAAACCTCGGTTTTAGTTGTTCCAATAAGTGCATTCCCATCCAATTGCAGCGATGTTTGCTCTCTAAAAGTATTCGTTTTTGGTGCCATCACCGGAACCACTTTAATTTCAAAATCAGTTTCGTTTTTAGCGATTAATGCTTCCTTGCCTTGAATAAAAGAAGACGGCATTTCTAAAGGTAAATAGCGTCCGGTGGCGTCGAGAAAATAGGTTTTACCATTAATATCTATTGATAAAATCATGTGGTTATCTACATAAGGTGTTGGCAATTCACTATAAGTATAAGGAATGGTTCTGGTACCTATCCAAGTCAATTGCCCATCCAGTCCAGCAATCTTGAGCATTTCATACAACAGACTGGAATTGTCCTTGCAATCGCCATATTTCTTTTTGAACACATCGTTGGCTTCTCTTGGGATAAACCCTCCGAGAGCATATTCAAAAGCAATGTACTTGATGTTTTTTTGGGTCCAGTAATAAATGGCTTTGACTTTATCCACATCTGTTTTTTGGCCTTTGATAAGATCATCCACCAATACAATTAAATCAGGATCTGAAGGTGCTTGATTAATGTCCTTGACCATAGAATAATACCATTGGTAGAGATCGGACACATCATTGAGGACATTGGTGGTTCTTCCTTGTGAGCTATAGGAAGTTATAATAGGTGCGATATGTGGTAACAAACGACCATAGCTCGGAATATTGGATTCATGTTTGAACTTATCAATATTCTTAAGCTCCCAGGTATAAATGATGTCACCTCTCTTTTCTTTTTGGGAAAACATGACATCGTAATTTGACGTATTGAATTCCTGAAATTTAAATTGAATGTTTTTATCTGCAATTAGCGTCACTTTTTTATGCTGGATTGGGAAAAAGTCAGCAAAGTAGATTGGTCTCAGAAAGCGCGGGTTCTTGACAATCTCCGTATATGCCAATTTTGTTTTTCCCGCAATGGATAAATTGGGATATATGAAATTCACAGATTTAATATCATCGTGAAAAGCATCGCCCATTTCGTCCTTTTCCACAAAATTATTGACCTTATAAGCCGTGTATTTTCCGTTTTTAAACTCGTAGGAAGTGGCCTCCACCGACTGTAGTTCAAAAAAAGAAGAAAAGTTTAATGCCCTTTTCGAACCATAGGTTGCCATTTCATCCAGAAATAAGTCTTCTTCCACAAAAGATTGCCGAATTTCAATCTCATCATTCTTCAATTGTACAGAAATTAAAACTTCATCCAACAATCTCACCTTATTGGATTCTGGATATTTAGCTTTGTTGAGTTCAAATTCAGGCGAATATTGGGCTTTTATTTCTGAAGGAATGAGTAATAACAAACAAAGAATTACATATAAAATTGTAGGTTCAGCTTTTTGAATCATAGATAAGACCATTGGCATAGTATTCAGTTTTGGTGAGCTTTCCTGTTTCGCTATAATATTTCGCTTCGCCATGTTTTTCATTATTAAGATAATTGACGGATTGCTTTAATTTACCGTTTTCATAAAACTGTTCGGAGATTCCGTTTCGCAAGCCGTAAAGCGTGTTTTCTCTGGATTTTATTGCTCCGTCCTCATAGTAATCAATATCCAAACCGTTGTATTCCCCATGGTCATAAATACTGTGGTGCTCCAATTGTCCGTTATAATAGTAAGCCTTATAATCGCCATGAACCTCTCCATTAATAAAAGTCATGGTTCTGGAAGGTTTTCCGTTATCATAAAATGCCTCCAATTGGGCTGTTTCATTTTTGATAGGAATCATCTCCTTTTCAGTGCCGTCGGCATTGAGATACGTATATCCGATAAGTACATCATTTTTATAGAATCTAACTATTTGCAAATTCCCGGAAGGACTGAACAGTTCCTTTCTACCTTCAACCATGTTGTTGACATATTCCGTAGATGTAAACAGTTTTCCGTTTTCATGATAAGACAACCATGTTCCCGCTTTGGAGCCATTTTCATAAAAATAATCATCTTCCAATTGCCCTGATTGATAGTAGCGTTTGGATGCGCCGTTTCTGCTTCCGTTCAAATACACTTCGGAAACCCTAAGCTTACCATCATCATAATACCAGTTCCATTCGCCATGTTGATTCCCGTTATTATAATTCCCAGAAACTACTACCGCTCCATAAAAATCATAGAACTTATATGGTCCATGCTGAACACCGTTGACATAAGGAATTTCTGATTGGATATTGCCATTTTGATAATGGGTTACGAGTTTGTGGGTTTTTTCAGCATCTTTAAACTTGAAAGATTCATATTGCTCATTATGAGTATTGAAATACGATTCTTCAATTGGCCGACCAAAGTTATAGACGGTATGACTTTCTATAGTTCCATCTACTTTAAAATTTTTCTGTAGGCCATGTAAATCGCCCTTATGGTAAAAACGAGTCGCCTCCAAAGTGCCATCTATATAATAAAAATGCCATTCGCCATGTTCTAAGCCATCCTTATACCAACCCTGATTTTGCAATTGTCCGTTAAGATAAAAATATTGGTAATAGGTACTTCCGTTTTCGATATTATAATCTGAAATGGACATGGTCTTTCCAGATTTATGATAAGTAGTATGGACACCTATTGGTTCATTGTTTTGAAATTCGCCATCGCTACTAAGTATTCCATTCTGTCCGTAAAACTTCCAATGGCCTGTTTTGCCGCCACTGACGTCATATTTACCTTCTGATGATTTATTCCCATTTGCATAATACCCTTCATAGAAAAACTCTCCTTCTTTTTTACTGCCTTCAGAAAAGGTTTTCCCAGATTTGTCATAAAATTTATAACTGATGATATCACCTTTTTTATATTGAAAATCTGAAAGTAGTACACCATCTACATCGTAAGTTTTATAACCGCCTTCAAAATCTCCTTCATTATATGTGTATTCTGCATTTAAGGTGCCATCATAGAAATATGATTTCCATGGACCATTAAAATATCCCTTATCAGCTTGTCCAATATCTTTTATCTTACCATTAGAATGATAGGTGATATATGCACCCTGGAGGTCACCTTCACTATAATCGGCGTCGAGAGACTTATTTCCATTCCAATAATATTGAATTTCCTTTCCGTGGCGTTTATCATTTTTAAAATTAACCACAGAAAAAATCTTTCCATCAGCATAGTACTCAATAAGATCGCCAGAGATCTCACCTTCTTTGTAATTTGTATCATATTCCAATAAGTCTTCACCAACGTCAAAGTAGGCTAAATACCTACCATCCAGCTTCCCATTAGAATAGAATTTTTTCTGTTTTAATCCACCGGTTTCTAAATAATATTTGTATTCTCCTTCGAATTCATCGTCCAATAATGTCGTCAGGACATACGGGCTCCCATCATCATAAAACAACCTGTTCTCCCCGTTTAATTTTCCGTCTTTATAGGTTGCAATTTCTTTGATTGCTCCGTTTTCATGAAACCAAGTCCAGGTGTTTTGACGCTCACCTTTCTCATTAAAAAATCCAGTGCTCGACAATCTACCATTGGCATCGTAAAATGTCCAATCCCCAACATATACATCACCATTTCGAGGTCCTTCAGCCAATAAATTCCCTTCGGAATAATGATGCGCCATGTTTTCCCTGACATTTTCACTCAAAATCTCAAACCATTTTTCACTATAGCTTTTTATAAAACCTAATACCTTGTCTTCATTTTTTTCTATGATTTTTTTGTAAGCTTCATTTTTTACGGCATAATTGACCGTATAGGTAAAATCCTCAAAATAATTATTTGCATAGATCCAATTGTAAAATGGCACATAGTATTTATCCCAAAAACCGTTATCGCCTTCAAAGGATTGCAATTGCTGCAACAGCACATGATTTTGCTTTACTAAAGGAATGGGGATTTGTGTTTCGATTGGATAATTGGCGTTCAATGCAATTCTGTTGTTCAAAATAAGATCAATATCCTCAAAAGCGTCATCATCGGGAGAAACCACTAAATTAGGTACAGATTCACTCTCATTTTTATCTGCGACAACATCATTGACATATTTTAATAAAGCGAACGCTCGTTCGGTATCAGGTTCGATCATTAAGGCCATATTATAGCACATTAAGGCCTGGGACATAAGCTGTTGACGATAGCATACATTTCCCAATCGCACGTGGGCATTTCTGTGCAGCGGATTATACAGTATTGTATTTTGATAGGCCTCAATAGCCGCTGGAAAATTGTTTAAATTTTCTAAAGCGATAGCCTTATTGAACCACAATTTGGCATTCCTGGGATACAATTTTAAGGCTGTTTCATAAACCTTCAGTGCTTCTTCGTAATTCTCGCTGTTAGAATAACTCACTCCTTTATTAATTAAAAGGAATAATTTGGAACCGCCTTCACAGTTCATCTCTAAACCTTCATTTGTAGTCGCCAATGCTTTATCATATTTTTCCTGAAGGATGTAGTAATAAGATTTGGTAGTCAATATCGAGCAATAGGTAGAATCGTTTTTATGGATGCGATACAGTTGTTTCAGCACCTCATCATAATCTTCCTTTTCAGCACTTTCAGAAACAGAAGTGAGAATTGATTCATAATCAACAAAAGGGAGTTTCTTTTGGCCATGCGACATTAGGCCGCACAGAGCCAGTAACATCATGCAAACGTGTTTCATAGGAGCAGGGGTTCAATTTGAATACTAATATAGGATAGTTAAGAAAACATTCATAGTAAAAAGCTAAAAGTTGGGTCCTTATACCAGAATATTCCTAAGAACACTAATAAACTCGAAGGGTATAAAGTCTGTTTTGATGAACTAAAACAATATCTTCTTAACCTTACTACATCATATATGTTGAAGTCATTCAAAATGCAAAGCCTGAACACCCGAAGGCTGCAACAACAATTTTCTCAAAATCCCTTGAACTTCAGTAGTTTCTTTCTGCGGGATTAAGAAGGTCTCCAAATCCTCAGTATTTGTAATTTGTTCTGATTTCTCAACAAAACCATAACCAAGATAGAGGCCGTTCTTGATGAGCACAAAAGCTTCTTCTTCTAGATGGCGACCTTTTTCTCTTAAAACCAAATTCTGATTGGAATTGGCCATATAATCAATTGCCAACTTCACACGTTCATTATAGATTCCAACCGATTCTTCATCTCTACAGACGCCTTTGCAAGTGGTCAGCTTGTAATGCGAGCAGGTCCAGACATTTTCCTGTAAATGGCAATATTTGGGACATAGTTCAAATTGCTCGCATACGTGCTCTAAATAAAGTCGGCAATCGCGAATACTGTGAAAAACTTGCAACGGATGGGGAGTTGACTTCAGCGTATTGAATGCCAAGTGCTGAACGCCCTGCCGATCTTCATAACTAAACACGGCATACGGTTTTGGTACGCGCTTGGCCGCTTGGTTATATATGGGAAAATGATGCTTGATGGCGGCATCTTCCATCAGTCGGGCTACGAGATCGCTTCCCGAAAGTTCAAAATCAATATGGGCCGTTTCCCGGCAAAGATTAAGTTCCTTTTCTTTTTTATCGTAGAAATGCCCTAAGACCCGTTTCTTAAGATTGATGGCCTTGCCTACATAAATGATTTTTCCTTTTTTGTTTTTGAAATAATAAATTCCCGGACCATTCGGGATACCTTCAAAAATAGCACTTGGCAAATGTGAAGGCAGCGTCGCTTCTTTAGACCCTTTTTTAAGGAAATCGGAAAAAACAGTATCCGAATGACCATGGGCCAATAACTTCTCAAACAACGTCACGGTTGCTTCGGCGTCGCCTCGTGCGCGATGTCTATCCACTAAAGTAATTTCTAAGGAATTGCACAATTTCCCCAAACTATACGATCGAAATCCTGGGAATAAGGTTCGGGATAAGCGCACCGTACATAACTTCCGCCGTCTGAAATCGCCACCAATCGCTTTGAATTCATTACGAATGACGTTATAGTCAAAATTGACATTATGGGCCACAAAAATGCTGTCTTCAGTAATGGAAAGAATAGCTTCCGAAATCTCCGCAAAGGTTGGGGCATCAGCAACCAGCGCATTGTCAATACCCGTCAATGCCGTAATATAATCTGGAATTAACGCCTCGGGATTGACCAGTGACGTGAACTCTTCAAGAACCTTTTCCCCATCATGTTTAAAAATGGAAATTTCAGTAATCTTGTTGCCCCGCCCAGTGGTTTCCACATCAATAATGGTATAGGTTGTTTTGGGTTTTGCCATTATGCCATTTTTTGAACTGCCTCCAATTCCACCTTCAATTCTTGGAACATCGCCATAATACTGCTCATTTTCAGTTCTTTTTCGTCGTATTCCTGAGTGTTGATACAGCAGGTAAATTCCCAAAGCTCCAATACATTTTCAATAGGAACTTCATAAGGCTGATACACTTTATTGTCGCTGCTCAGCAACAAAACGTTCTTATCCTCTATCAAATTATAGACACGTTTATAAACCAAGCCATCATCCTTGGTCAATACAACATAGGTACGTCCGTTTTTCACATCCCGGATATCTTCCACAAATTTTGCGACCACAAAAGAACCGTCCTTTACGGGCAACATGGAATCGCCTTTGATAGGAAAAGCGCGATGGGTTCCGGTGGGCAGAAAGGGCAATTTGATTTTTTGTAACTGCTCAATATATTCCGGATCATCATATCCAGACAAATACCCTGCCGAAGCTTTTGCCGGAACAATCTCAATGAGGTCTTCATTGTCTTCATTGACCGTAATTGGAAAGAGGACCCGCTTACTGCCAATGTCAATAAAGGACGTGTCTTTGGCTTTTCGCAAATCATTTCTGACTAAAATGTCAATGGGGATTTTAAAATAATTGGACAAATCGATCAATCGATCAATTGGCGGCTCCGAACGTCCTTCTTCATAAGACCCAACGATGGATCGTGACCAACCCAATTCATCGGCAAAACGCTCTTGCGAAAGTTCCTTTAAAGAACGTAGGTGTTTGATATTTGCTTGGATATGTTTCATTTTCTTATTTCTTGTTTCCCGCCTCCGCTTTGCTACGGACGGGCAGGCTTGTTTCCTGAATCCTAAATCTTGAATCCTGAATCCTGAATCCTGAATCCTGAATTCACAACTTGCTACAAATATAAGCAATCAATACTACATATAATAGCTAACTTTGAAAAATATCAATAAATAAGAAAAAATGTATCTCAACTGCCACACTTACTACAGCCTTCGCTACGGCACTATTAAGCCCGAGCAGTTGCTTGCGATTGCTTCAGAAAATGGCTTGCAGACCTTGGCTTTGACGGATATCAACAGCACCTCCGCCTGCTTGGATTTCGTAAGATTATCCTCAAAATACAAGATCAAACCTGTTTTGGGTATCGATTTCAGGAATGGTGTCCAACAGCAATTTATCCTCATTGCCAAAAACAATCATGGGTTTAAGAACATCAACGATTACCTATCAGAATTCTTACATAACCCTGAATTGGAAATCCCGGAAATTGCTCCCGAATTGGAAGACGTCTTTGTGATTTATCCCTACATCCATAAAAAAACATACCAACTCAAAGAGAACGAATTCCTGGGCATCAAACCAAAGGATTTGAACCATCTCAAATTCTCCAAATGGAATGTCTTAAGGAACAAATTGGTCGTGTTAAAGACCGTGTCATTTCAGAGTAAAAAGGATTTTAATACCCATCGTTTATTACGCGCCATTGACAATAACACCTTGTTGAGCAAACTTACCAAAAGTGAGCAGGGAGAGGAGACGGACAGAATGTTGCCCTATCAGGAATTGTGCGATACTTATAATGAATTTCCAGAGCTTTTAAAAAACACAGCGTCCATTCTCAAAAAGTGTCAGATCGATTTTGACTTTTCACATGAAAACCCCAATAACCAGCGATGCTACACCAACAATGAGGCATTGGATTTTAGACTGCTTAAAAAACTCACCTACGACGGCATCCATTACCGGTATAAAAATCCTGGAGAGCGCATTTTCAAACGTATCGAAAAAGAACTGTCCATCATTGAACAGAAAGGATTCGTATCCTATTTTTTGATCAATTGGAAGATTCTGAAATACGCACGCAGTAAAAATTATTTCTACGTTGGTCGGGGCAGTGGCGCCAATAGCATTGTGGCTTATTTGCTTCGGATAACGGATGTAGATCCGGTGGAACTCGATCTCTATTTTGAGCGTTTTATCAATGTTTTCAGACAGAATCCACCCGATTTTGACCTTGATTTCTCGTGGAAAGACCGCGATGATATTACCGACTTTATTTTCAACCGATTTAAAAACACCGCTTTGATTGCCGTGTACAATACTTTCAAGTTTAAAGCCTCCGTACGGGAATTGGGGAAAGTGTTTGGTTTGCCAAAATCGGAAATGGACAAGCTCACCAGAGGAAAATACCATATTAACCAATTGGACAACCTGTCTCAACTCGTCATTAAATACAGTACGCATATTCAAGGTTTTCCGAATTATTTGGGTATTCATGCCGGTGGTATTATCATTTCAGAAAAACCCATTCATTACTATGGCGCTACTTTTATGCCGCCAAAAGGCTATGCCACCACTCAATTTGATATGGTCGTGGCAGAAGATATCGGTTTGTACAAATTTGATATTTTAAGCCAACGTGGCCTCGGGAAAATTAAGGAAGCTACAGAGATTGTCGCCTATAACCATCCCGAAAAGCCGCCTATCGACATCCATGATATTCAACGGTTCAAACAAGATGCACGTATCAAATACTTGCTTAAAAACGCCAAAGCCATCGGCTGTTTCTATGTAGAATCTCCAGCCATGCGCATGCTGATGCGGAAATTACAAGTGGACAGTTATTTGGGCTTGGTAGCGGCAAGTTCCGTAATCCGCCCCGGCGTTGCCAAAAGTGGCATGATGCGCGAATATATTCTGCGGTATCGTGATCCAGCGCGCCGAAAGGATGCGCCCAAAGTCTTACTCGATCTCATGCCAGAAACCTTTGGCGTGATGGTGTATCAAGAAGACGTTATAAAAGTAGCACACTATTTTGGCGGCCTCACACTTGGAGAAGCCGATATGCTACGTCGTGGCATGTCAGGAAAATTTCGATCGCGTGATGAGTTCATGAAAGTGAAACAACAATTTTTTGACAACTGTAAAAAGACCGGAAAACCTGATGGTTTAGTGATAGATATTTGGCGACAGATTGAAAGTTTTGCTGGGTATGCGTTTGCAAAGGGCCATTCAGCGTCCTATGCCGTGGAAAGCTACCAAAGCTTATTTTTAAAAGCCTATTTTCCATTGGAGTATATGGTGGCAACCATCAATAATTTTGGCGGATTTTACAGCACAGAACTCTATGTCCATGAAGCCCGAATGGATGGTGGCCTCATAGAAGCACCCTGCATAAATACGAGTTTTACACAAACTGTCATTCATGGCAAAACCATTTACCTCGGATTTATGTTCCTGCAGTCCTTGGAGTCAAAGACCATCCAGCGCATCGTGAAAGAACGTCATGCCCAAGGCGATTTTTTAAGTTTGGACGACTTCATTGAACGGGTCCCGATTTCCATAGAACAGATTTCGATCTTGATAAAAATAAATGCCTTCCGATTTACCGGAAACAATAAACGCGAACTGCTCTGGGAAGCCCATTTAAAGATCAGCAAGCATGCCTTACAAGAGCAGGTTGTCACATTATTTAAGACTGAACGAATCCAGTATAAAACGCCAGAATTGCCAAGTACAGCCTTGGAAAATGCTTTTGACGAAATTGAATTGTTGGGTTTTCCACTTTGTAACCCGTTTCATCTCTTGGAAAAACGTTCGGCAAACCCATTGCGAGCAACAGATTTGCAAGCCCTGGAAGGAAAGATGATCACCATTGAAGGCTATCTCATCACCCTCAAAAACACCAAGACGACCAGCGGCAAAATCATGCATTTTGGAAACTTTTTGGATCGTGATGGCGATTTTGTAGACACCGTCCATTTTCCGCCGGTGGCAGCCAAATTCCCTTTTAGGGGCAAAGGTATTTATAAGATTACAGGTAAAGTGGTAATTGAATTTGATTGTGTCACCATTGAAGTGAGTAGCATGGAACACTTGGCAGTGATTGAAGACCCGAGGTATAAAATCCCATCCCCTAAATCCCCTTCCCGAGAGGAAGAGGACTTTCAGGGCGGAATGATGCCGAGAGTGAGATTAAAACCTAAAAGATCACCTATTCAAATATCCGCTTCCCGATAGGTAGACAACCATTAAGAATACGTATAAATATATTAAATAATACACGTGCATTTATTTTTTTATTATCTTTATAAAAAACAACAAGTTATGAGTACGAAATTGACATTGACAATCGAAAAGGAAGTCATAGAAAAGGCAAAAAAATATGCAAAAGAGAAAAATCGTAGCCTATCCGATATTATTGAAAATTATCTCAAAATATTAACCATGGAAGAACGTCAACAAAGCGAGAAAACTCTTCATCCAATTGTAAAATCCCTAAAAGGCTCTTTTAAAACATCTAAAAAAATAGATTACAAGAAAGAATTAACGAAACGATTAGAAGAAAAATATTTATAGAATGGATCATGTACTTATAGACACCGATGTCATATTGGATTTTTTCTTTGATCGAGAACCCTATTCCAAATATGCCGCAAAAGTTTTGAACTTATGTGAAGAACAAAAAATAAAAGGATTTATAACTCCTGTAGCAATTTCAAATATTTATTATTTATTGAGAAAAATTGGAAAGCATGACATTATTATTGAAAGATTAAAACAGCTTCTAACCATTATCGACATTGCTGATATGGATAAAACCGTCGTCTTAAATGCGTTAAATTCTCAATTCAAGGATTTTGAAGATGCTTTACAAAATTTCTCTGCTATAGGAAAAGGAAAAATTAAAGTCATTTTAACAAGGAATATAAAAGATTTTAAAAAAAGCACATTAGCCATAATGACCCCTGAAATGTATTTGAAAGGCAACTCTAACACCAAATAAAATATCTAAAAAACGTTATTCATTAATGAGTCGAAAGCAAATCTTGATTTCCTTTCGTAAAAGCACCCTTCTTAGAAACAGTCTCGATTCTTTGTTCTTTGTTCTTTGTTCTTGATTCTTGATTCTTAATTCTTTTAAAAAAAATGCTCCACAAACGCTCCATAGTCCACATGGATTTAGATACCTTTTTCGTGTCCTGCGAACGCCTGCTCGACAGTCGCCTGATTGGGAAACCGGTCCTGATTGGCGGCACGAGCGATAGAGGCGTTGTGGCCTCCTGTAGTTATGAGGCACGGAAATTTGGCATCCATTCCGCAATGCCCATGCGCATGGCCAAACAATTATGTCCAGAAGCCATTATTCTTCGTGGCGATGCTGGCACTTACACCAAGTTTTCCCAAAATGTAACAGACGTCATCAAAGACAGCGTCCCGCTTTATGAAAAAACATCGGTTGATGAATTTTATATCGATTTGACGGGGATGGACAAATTTTTCGGTTGCCACAAATTGGCTTCCGAATTGCGTCAACGTATCATCAAAGAAACCGGATTGCCTATTTCGTTTGGATTGTCGCTCAACAAAACGGTCTCCAAAATCGCCACCGGCGAAGCCAAACCCAATAATGAAATCCGTATTCCCTCAGGCGAAGAAAAACCATTTTTGGCACCGTTGTCCGTTAAGAAAATCCCGATGGTTGGCGATGTCACCTATAAATCTTTATGCGATTTGGGCATCAAACAAATCAGGACCGTTCAGGAAATGCCCATGGAACTCATGTACAAAGTGCTTGGAAAAAACGGCTTGAGCATTTGGAACAAAGCCAACGGTATCGACAATTCGCCAGTGGTTCAATACCAAGAGCGCAAATCCATTTCTACGGAACGCACCTTCAATAAAGACACCACCGATGTGACCAGATTGAAAGGAATTATTATTGCCATGGCCGAAAACCTGGCCTATCAATTACGTCGTGGCAATAAGTTGACCGCCTGCGTGACCTTTAAAATCCGTTATTCTGATTTTCAGACCTACACACAACAGCAACGCATTCCGTACAGTGCCATGGACCATAATATCATTCCAGTCGTTCTCGATCTATTCGAAAAACTTTATAACCGACGCCTTTTGGTGCGTTTGATTGGGGTCAAATTCAGCCATTTGGTAGAAGGTGGACATCAGGTCAATTTGTTTGACGACGACACCAAGTACCTCAACTTAAACACGGCCATTGACAAAATGCGCGAACGTTATGGCGACAGAGCGGTGATCAGCGCTGCCGGAATGGAAGCACGAACCATTGGCCGATGGAACCCGTTTAATGGCGAACCGCCTCCGCTGTTGCCGCATCGGAAGTCATAATTAAGTTTCAGGTTCAAAGTTTCGTATTTTCCGCTTTCGCACTAGCTACGGACGGGCAGGCCCGCCTGTGCTTCACTACGGACGGGCAGGCCCGTTTTGTGTTTCCTGACTTCAATTTCAACTTAACTTTGAGAAATCCTGGGCCATCACTTCATCAATCCCAAGGAGCGCTAAATTTTTTTGCGAAGTTCACGAAGTCGCATGAACATCATTAGGGTTTCCATCATGATATTCCTTACAATAAAGTTCGCGCACTTTACGTTTAATCATAGCATTCAATACAAATTAAAGTCTCAGGGTTTTATCGTGAAGAATAAAAAGTAATCTGGACACATAAAACGCTGATTTTAGGATTTTCAGGCCGGTTGTTTTTTATAATATATTTTGCAGCTTAACCCATTCCTTGTACCTTTGATGCTACCCAAATAACAACCTTATGCTCGACAATTTTTGGTTTAACGTAAAGTACGGCATGAACCATGTTTTGGACATCAACGCATACGACCATGTCCTATTTTTACTAGTCCTTACCGTGCCTTATATGTTCAAAGATTGGAAACGCATCATCTTGTTGGTGACCATGTTCACATTAGGCCATACTGTTAGTTTAGTGTTGGCCGTTTATGGTATTGTCAGTGTTGATGCCAGTTTGATTGAGTTCCTGATTCCTATAACAATTTTGGTCGTGGCGCTCTACAATGTTTTTACTGCAGGCAAAAAAGCGACGAGCGAAAAGATTGGAATTCTGTTTTTATCAACTTTATTTTTCGGGTTGATCCACGGACTTGGTTTTGCAGGCGAATTTAAAATGTTTGTCGGCCGTGCAGAAAATAAACTGATGCCCTTGGTAGAATTTGCATTGGGTATTGAATTGGCTCAGATCATCATTGTTTTTGTGGTCCTGTTTTTAGGTTTCTTATGCCAAACCATCTTCAGGTTTTCAAGACGCGATTGGATTGTGGTATTATCGGCTGTTGTTGTGGGCTTGGTCATCCCAATGCTGATCAACAATGAGTTGTTTTCATAAGAGACGTAAGGTTTGTCGAAACTTTAACTCTAAATTGTAAAAATTAAAATACATAGCTTCTATTTTCGTTGTAGGTTTGCATGAGAACTAGCGACCAAATAATTAAATTAATTAATGTCAAATAAAAAACAGTTACGCTACGACAAAGCATATTTAAGAATCGCAAAAGAATGGGGCAAATTATCCCATTGCAAGCGCAAGCAGGTTGGTGCACTCATAGTAAAGGACAGGATGATCATCTCCGATGGCTATAACGGCACACCCACTGGTTTTGAGAACACTTGTGAAGATGATGAAGGTTACACAAAATGGTACGTTCTCCATGCCGAAGCCAATGCCATTTTAAAAGTAGCGGCCTCAACACAGTCTTGTAAAGGTGCGACTTTATATATTACATTATCACCTTGTAAAGAATGCAGCAAATTGATCCATCAAGCTGGCATTATTCGTGTTGTATATCACCAAGGTTACAAAGATGATTCCGGGCTTGCGTTTTTGGCCAAGGCCGGAATAGAATTAAAACTTATTGAAGAATTAACTACAGAATGACGTCTAGGAAAAAATACATTCCATTGATTATTGGTGTTGCCATTGCAGCCGGTGTCTTTATTGGTGGAAAATTAAATTTCACAGATACTTCAGATCGCCTGTTCACTTCAAACAGCAAAAAAGACAAGCTCAATCGGCTTATTGATTATATTGATTTTGAATATGTAGACAATGTAAACACCGATAGCATTGTGGATGTGACCGTCAATGGTATTTTAGACAAACTCGATCCGCATTCCGTGTACATTCCTAAAAACGAAATGCAACGCGTCAGTGAAAACATGAAAGGCGATTTTGTGGGGATCGGTGTTAGTTTTTATACCTACAAAGACACCATAGCAGTCATCAGACCGCTTTCTGGAGGACCAAGTGAAAAAGCAGGAATTAAAAGTGGTGACCGAATTATTATGGCCGATGGTGACTCCATTTTTGGACATCAATGGAGCAATGAAGACATTATAAAGAAATTAAAAGGCGATAAAAACTCTAAAATAAATCTAAAAGTTTACCGAAAAGGACATCAAGGACTACTGGATTTTACAGTAAAACGCACCAGTATCCCGATCAAAAGTGTAGATGCATCTTATATGATCACAAAAGACTTGGGATATATCAAAATCAATCGATTTGCCGAGTCCACATATAAAGAATTCAAACAAGCTCTGGATGATCTGCAAGATGAAGGCGCTACCAAGTTAGTTCTGGACTTGAGAGATAATCCAGGTGGCTTTTTAGGAATTGCCGAACAAATTGTGGACGAGTTTTTGGAAGATGGTAAATTGATCCTTTTCACAAAAAACAAATCTGGCCGGATTGAAAAAAGTTACGCCACACGTAAAGGCGATTTCGAAGAAGGTGAAGTGTTTGTTTTGATCAACGAAAACTCAGCTTCGGCCAGTGAAATTGTTGCTGGTGCCCTACAAGACAACGATAAAGGTACTATCATAGGACGCAGAAGCTATGGCAAAGGCCTTGTACAACGTGAAATGGCATTGGGTGATGGAAGCGCCGTACGCTTGACAGTATCGAGATATTACACCCCAACCGGACGCTCCATACAACGCCCTTATGACAACGGACACAATCAAGAATACTACAACGATTATTACAAGCGTAGAAGTAGTGGCGAACTCAATGATGAAACCAACATACAAGTGGCGGATTCCTTAAAGTTCACCACCCCAAAAGGAAAAGTAGTTTATGGTGGTGGGGGCATTATTCCTGATGTTTTTGTGCCTTTAGATTCAAGCATCCAAAACGAAACCCTAAATTACATCAGGCAAAGCGGCCTTATCAGTTATTTTGTTTTTGAAGAACTTGACAAAGACCGTGAGAGCTATGAGGGGGTAAGCCAACAGGATTTCATTACTAATTTTGAGGTCAGTGATGATATTGTGATCAGATTCCAAGAATATTTGAATGAAAAACACAGAGCAAACGTGACTTTTGTGGCATACAATAAAGAAATGAAGCAGCTAATCAAAGCAGCCTTGGCCGATCAATTATATGGCTCAAATGCTTCTGAGGAAATTTTAAATGCTACCGATGATATGATTGAAGAAGTGATGAGATTGATCGAGAACAGGTAGAAGCGTTATTCTTTATTTTATATTATTATTGGTTTTTAAAGATATCGCTCTTAATCACCATTGAAAGCCAGCATCTCTTTGACTTAGACTATATCTCCTCCAATAGGGATTTCCCGCTGGATTTGTCGCCAGAGGTCCATTGCCAATTTTCATGAAGTCTTATTTTTCCATTGATCTGGAATTTTGGTTTTGAATGACAACATCCAGTCATTATTTCTCCGATGATATTGACTTGGTGATAATACATTCAATATAACCCTTTTCATTCACCAATCCGATTATAGGCCCTTTTAATATTTGCCATCATTTATATTCGGATGTCAGAATAATACCGGTCTGTTTATACTCAAATATAGTTACCTCTGAAGTTTCTGTATTTTCGGAATTATGAACGGGTTGAAATCTTTTGTTGTTATAGTTCATTTAACTATAGTAATAATGGCGATAATCCAATGCGCATAGGCATCAACCCCATGAAATAATTCCAAAATATCAAACGACCATATCATAATCAGTGCTGATCAGTTCAATCACTGTCCTCTGCGTTCTATCCTTGGGTTTTATCATGCACATGGGCATCCTGGCCGTCGTTCCACAACGTTAAGATATCCGTTGCCACTTGAGCACCGCTTCCGGAAGCAATCGCAAACTGGCTTCTCCAGCCTGCCAAGGTTCCCGCAACATATAAACCATCATCCACCAAATGGTCTTCGTTTTTCAACCAGATGCGCTCCTTAGCTGCAGGCGCTCTTGGATGAGGTTCAACGTAAGGCCCCAAACCTTCAATCGTCATCAAATTGGTATAGCCCACAGCAACGATCACTGTTTTGGAAGTGTAAGTGTTTTTATTTGTTGTCACTTTAAATCCGTCCACAATTCTCAGGATGGCCTTGACCTTTTCATTTTTAATTTGATCAACATGGGGATACAATTCAGTGAGTTGATCACTGCCTTGTTTCAGGATATCAGCACCCAAAGTACCAGAAGTGAAACCCAAAACATTATTAAACAACGCGGTTTGCAAATGGGAAGTTCGCTGGTGCGCAATCAAGCCAATCCGCCTGTCCTTAGCAAAGGCTTTGGATTTTGCCGAACCGAGGATCAAGGCACAAGACATTCCAGCAGCTCCAGCTCCAATAATCAACACGTCATACATCCTGATTTTGTTTTGAAAGTTTCTCAATGCGGATCGAAATTCGAAGGATCTGCAATAAAACAATAGCACAAAGAGACAGGATGATAGTAACCACTGCAACAAAACTCTCTCCTTGCAATAAATTGCTGAAATTGAGCTCTCCAGCATTGAAGCTAATGAGTCCCAATGCGACGATAGTTAAAATTATAGTGACGATTTTCATATTAAATATGGATTTAATTAAGATAACATAAACAATGTCTTGATATTATGGGCAAATAACTTTACAGCAATAGCCAACAAAATAACACCAAATATCTTTCGGATGACATTAATTCCGCTCGGTCCAAGAAAACGTTCTATCCTGGCTGAAGTTTTTAAAACGATAAAGATAACAACAACATTTAACAAAACCGCTACAATGATATTTTCTACCGAATACTCTGCCCGCAAGGACAATAACGTGGTCAAGCTTCCCGGTCCAGCAATCAATGGAAATGCCAAAGGAAAGACGGTTGCGGTCATATTGCCACTATCCTCAGTTTTATAAAGTGTAATTCCGAGAGTCATTTCTAAGGCAATAAAAAACAGAATAAAAGCGCCTGCCACCGCAAAAGAATTGATGTCAATACCAATTAAAGACAAAATATTCTGACCTAAAAACAAGAAGGTAATAAGGATCAATCCAGCAATGATAGACGCCTTTCCACTTTCAATATGTCCAAATTTTTTGCGCAAATCAATTACAATGGGGATGTTGCCAACAATATCAATAACCGCAAAAAGAATCATAAAGGCGGTAAAAATTTCTTTGAAATTAAGTCGCATTCGATTTAGCTTTAAACTTTTTGCAAAAGTAGATTATTAATACTAATTTATAAGGTCAATAACTATAAATTTTAGCTATTTTTGCAACCTGATTTTTTATATAAATTAGCTCATCTTTAAGCCCATAGATTATGTTTCAATTAGGAAAAACCATCGTTTCAGAAGATCTTCTTGAGAAGGACTTTGTATGCAATTTAGCCGCGTGCAAAGGAGCCTGCTGTATCGATGGAGATGCCGGCGCTCCTTTAGAGTTGCAAGAAACAAAAATCATGCAGGATATATATCCCAAGATCAAACCGTTTTTGCGTCAAGAGGGCATTGATGCTATTGAGGCTCAAGGTACGTTTATCACCACCGAAGAGGGCGAATTTGAAACTCCTTTAATTGATGGGGCAGACTGTGCCTATGTCATTTTTGACAAAAAAGGAACTGCGCTCTGTGCCTTCGAAGAAGCCTACAATCAGGGTGAGACAGATTGGAAAAAGCCCGTATCTTGTCATTTGTACCCGGTGCGCGTCAAAGAGTATTCTGAATTTTCTGCTCTAAATTATCATAAATGGGAAATCTGCGATGCTGCTTGCACTTTAGGCAAAGAGCTTCAGGTGCCTGTTTATAAGTTTGTTAAGCAAGCGCTGATCAGAAAATTTGGAGAAGATTGGTATATGGAACTGGAAAAAGTGGCAGAGAATCAAAAATCTCAAGGCAAGCGAACCACCTAAACATAGGAATTTATTTTTTTGAGGGGGCAAGAAGGATAAAATTCATTGGTGGGAATCAATCTCAACCCTCTTTTTGTTCCAACTATACATTATTCACTACAGACCATACATTCTTTTAGCCTTAGTTCATTTGTTTTAATAGCTTTAAGTAACCTTAATTCAATTAATCCAATTTGCAAATGAAAAGTTCAGTTGTTAGAGTTGCTTTATGCTTCCTGTTTTTGTTCTCTACAAGCATTGTTCTATCTCAAAAGGGCTCTAAAGAGCTTAAAGACCTATACAATTTTGATTATATCTATAAACTTAAAATAACCAACAAAAATGATGAAATCCAAATGGATTATTATCTCAAAAAAGACGCGGGATATTTTGGTTTTGATATTTCAGAAATGACCAAAGGCCAGAAAGACATGAAGATGTTTACCGTTATTGACTACGATAACAGTACTACCGGAATGTTCATGGAAATGATGGGTAAAAAAATGGTTCAAAAATCGAAAATAAAGCTTAGCGATTTTGATTTAGATGAAAACGATCCCGATTTTACAATTACAAAAATAGGCTCTAAAACCATTTTGGGGTTTAACTGTCAAGGCTTTGTTATGGAAAACAAGGATAGTGAAGTCACGGTTTATCTTACTGATGAAGCCCCAGTGAGCTTTAATAAAGTATGGGATAACAGCAGATCCAAGATGCCAAAAGGCTTCAACCCAGCCTGGATGGAAACCTATGCAGAGAATGGACTCATGATGGAAATGCAGTTTATTGACAAAAAGAAAAAAAAGAATAACACGACCATGTTATGCGTAGGCTTGGAAAAAACCGATTTTTCGCTCCAAGCCTCAGATTACGGTTCTATGTTAGGTGCTCTTGGAAAATAATTCCGGTATTTGATATTGAACCATTCCCTCAACCAAAAAGGCATTTCACGTATTGAAATGCCTTTTTTACGCAATTAAGATATAAAACAACCTTCATTGTAATTATCTTTGAGATCATTAGAAACCTATTTTATGAAACCATTACTAAGCGTTCTCATTGCTATCTTCTCTATTTCTACTGCCTTTTCTGATCCAATTACGGCAACCATCATTTTTGAAAATTTCACTGAAAAAACCACCATCTCTGGCGTATTTTTTATTAAAGAAACCAATCAAAGACTAGAAATTAATTCATTAGAGAAATTCACGATTACACTTCCAAGGAAAGGAAAATACCAATTTGGTTTTTATTCTGAAGATGTCACTGCCTCAACCTATTACCCTGTTAGGATTACGGAACGAAAAAACACCGTGACCATAAGACTGGAAAACAACACAGCTGATCCTGAAGCAGTCTCAATCAATAGAAGTCTTTCCATGAAAGACATTTCCAACTTTTCAATTGAACAAATTGAAGAAAGTATAAATAATGGCACCATCAATTTTATAGTCCACGGGCTGTTAGCTATAAATCCTGAAGCCATAAAAGTATTTAAAGAAGATTATGGAGTTGGTTTTATAAGTGAGAATTGTGTGGTTGATCCTATCGCATTTAAAACAGCAACAAACACCAACAAGAAAATCGAAGCGTATTTAACATTGAAATTTGGCGAGGAGTGGAAAAACAAACTGCCCGCACTACCTTTTGGACTATGATTTACTCAAAATTATTCAGAAAATTATAAGGTTTACTCGGCAAGGCTTCCTTATTATTACATCTATATTTCATCTGACTACCGTGCTCATGAAACAAAAAGACTATACCATAATAACTTCGCAACCACTATTTATGCCGATTTCAGCTTATTGGCACGTGTTGGAATATGCACTACCACTTTAGTTCCCAACGGTCGTCCATGTGCATCATATAAATCTTCAATATCCATTTTATAATCTGTAGTAAATCGTTTGGAAAAATTGGCTAATCGTGCCTTGGTTATGGCGATACCTACTGACCTGCTTTTGAGTACCCTACCGTCGTTGATTTTTTCTGAAGCTTTCCGACCAATGCCATTGTCAGTAATCGAAATATTAACGAAATCATCATTGACCTTATAAACTCTTAATTCAATTTGCTTGTTCGCCTTTTTAGAAGAAAGACCATGCCATAAGGCATTTTCAAGAAAAGGCTGTAAAATAAGTGACGGCACTTTAATCACCGAGATATTAATGCCTGGTTCAACATCTATCGAGAAATTAATCTCATTTGAAAATCGTATATTTTCAATGTTCATGTATAGTTGCATGGTGTCCAACTCATCTTCCAAAGAAATCTCCTTTTCAGTAGAAGCAATCAATATTTTTCGAATAAATTTTGAGAATTTATTCAAATAATAGACTGCATTTTCCTTTTCGTTATTGATAATATAGAGCTTTATGGAGTTTAATGAATTAAAGATAAAATGTGGATTCATTTGGCTCCTCAACATGTCCTGCTCTAAAGTTAATATTTGTTTTTCATGACGTAATTGTCGGTTTCTATTAATGGCTATCATAATACCCGCAACAATGGTTAGCGTCAAAAGAGCTGCCCAAAATATCGTTTGATTCCGTTGTAATTTGGAGCGCACCAATTCGTTTTCATTGGCAAGTTGTATGATCTGATTGTTTTTGGCTTCATTTTCATACTGAATTATTATATCACTTACATATTGCATATTGCGCTCAGTGAATATGGTTTTTTCAAGTGTAACAGCCTCCTCATAATGGTATAACGACTTCTTGTAATCATTCAATTTTTTATATAATTCCGACAAGTGCATATGGGCGTCAACCCTTGAGGTTTTTAGTCCGTAGGTTTCAGCAACCTCCAATCCCTTCTTGAGATTGATTTCTGACATTTCATACATTTGTAATTCTTGCTGTACCCAACCCAAATTAATATAGGCGTAGGAAATATAATACTGATCGCCCAAATGGATCGCCTTTTTCAGACCTTCTTCAATGATAACTTTGGCATCATTATATTTCTTTTGTTTTATATATACCTGTCCAATACTATTATAACAAATGACCCGGCCAACTTCAGAGCCAATTTGTTCATTATAATTTAAGGACCGCTTATAGTTTTTAAGGGCAAGATCCAAAAGCCCTTTGGCCTCATCGGCATAGCCCAGATTGTGGTAATTAATAGCCAAACCTAATCTATTTCCCAATTGATTTTCAATGACCAGAGATTTTTCAAACTGCTCAATTGCTAGGTCATATTGCTTTAGGGTCATATAGATATTCCCCATACTGTTTTGTGAAACTGCAATGCTGAGCATCAATTCATCCGATGGATCCTTAACAGATCGTGCAATGTCCAAGGCTTTTTTATGATAATCCAAAGCGGGCTTTATAAAATCCATCCGTCGGTAAACCACACCAATCATATTCAAGCTAATAACCTCGAGTTGAATGTTGTTGGCAGCTTGGGCCAATTTCTCAGCCTTTTGGTGGGCTTTTAAAGCAGAATCATAAAATGATCTATTCCTATAGATTTCTCCCAGCTTATTCAATGCATAGCATTCTACTTCCAAGGCCTCGGCCTCTGATGCTATGTTCACCAAACGTTTCAAATTTAAACTGTCGTTTATAAACTCGGCAAATATGGAATGAATCTCGGTATAATCCTTGGGCCAAGTTTTCTCTACCTTTTGTAAGGCAGTTTCAAAATCGGCAGGGACTTTATCTTGAGCCTGAAGTGATAACATAGCGCTTAAGAGCACCAAACCTAATACGTATAGTTTTAAGTCTCGTACAAAGAATGTTATCAGTTTTAGGAGATGTTGCATAAATTTATAACTTTTCTAAAAAGTCAGATTTTCGTTGTCTCGCCACGGGAATTTTAAAATTTGATACCATTACAACATAGCCTTCACTTTTTATAAATTCCTTTATTTTTTTAAGATTGATAACATACGAATTGTGAATTCTAAAGAATTGATTTTCCGGTAAAATATCGTTTACTTCCTTCAACTTCTTTGTAATGACTATTTTTTGAGCATTATACAAAACAATGGTGCTATAATTACCGTCAGATTCAACGTATTCAATTTCTTCAGCATCCAAAAAAATAAGCTTCCCATCAGTATTGATGGTGATTCGCTTTTGATCAAATCTTGCATTAAAATTGAGCAATACCTCCTCAATTTTATTTGAATTAGTCAACTTTGAGGTGTGCTTTTTAATTTTCTTGATGGTTTCCTGCAAGTCATCAGAGTCAATCGGTTTTAATAAATAATCAATGGCTTCATTCTTTAACGCCTTTATTGCAAATTCATTATACGCCGTGGTAATGACCACCGCAAAATCCTTGTTGGTAAGCTTTCCCAGTAGTTGAAATCCATCCATTGTTGGCATTTCAATATCCAAAAACAAACAATCAAGAACATTGTTATCAATATAATCAATAGCCTCTTCAGGGCTAGTGAATGTTTTGACAATGTCTATCTGATCACGAAAACTAGAAAGCTCCCAGGTCAAACTTTGTATCGCCTTCGGCTCATCATCGATTATTACTGCTTTTATCATAATTTAAATATAAGATTAATAAAACTTAATTTTTTATAAAAATGTATGCTTAGTAGTATTTAATGTGTAATGTGTCAATTTTATTACATTTTCCAAATTTAGGGACATTTATTTTAACCTAAATCATGCAAGAATTACCAACTATACATTATTTACTACCAACTATACAAATACACCTTATTGTAATCAAAAAATTTATCATATTTGGCTAAGGGATTTATTTATTACCCAATAACAATAAAGTGATCGTGGGGATTCACTTTAAGATTAAATGCTATTAATCAAATAAAAAGTCAGGGCTAGTCCCTGGCTTTTTTAATGAAATGCAGCACTATTAACCTGTTATTTTTATATCATTAATCTTAGTTAGTTTTAGTTAATTAATCAGAAAAGCATCTCTTTCATAGTTTTGAAAGCGATGCTTTTTAATTTTGAGCTGTGGCGGAAAGCACTATATTTGAGAACACTAATCGGGGAATATGGATGTGAAACACATGCTATTTACCTAAGAAATGCTCGCCAGCAGAACTAAGCGTTTCGTTAATAACCTTATCGATTTAACTCCGTTTTACATCATTAGTTACGGCCTCATCTATAGTCTCTTTTACTTAGGTGAATATTTGGACAATTATGAACTGAGTCAGCTTTTAATGAATTTATAGTACCTAGAGGAACTAATAATCGATTCTATCATAATTGTTTTTTATTACTTTATTTTCGAAAGCCTGTCTTTCCGATCCTTGGGAAAACACGCAACAAACACCATAGTTATAATGAATAACGGCCAAGCTCCAACTCCCAAGGATGTTTTAATTAGAAGCCTATGCAGGATAATCCCTTTTGATGGCCTGTCCTTTCTTGGAACAAACGGCAAAGGTTGGCATGATGTTTTATCAAAAACTTATGTAGTGGATATTGAGAAGTTTAAAACTGGACAAATTTTGGCAAATGAACTCGACCAAATAGGTCAGTCTACGGATTAAGTTATTTAATATAGAGGATATCGGCATAAGCTCAACAATTGTTTTCTCTTTTTATTTGATACTCATATAACTTCATTAAATTTGCACTTCAATTTTTCATACTATGTACAGAAGTCACAACTGTGGTGAGTTAAGAGCATCACATATCGATAATGAGGTTACACTTTCAGGTTGGGTGCAGAAGGTGCGCGATAAAGGATTCATGCTTTGGGTAGATTTGCGTGATCGCTATGGTATTACGCAGCTGGTTTTTGACGATGAACGCAGCTCAAAAGCCTTGATGGAACAAGCTCAAAGTTTAGGCCGTGAATACGTTATTCAGGTCAAAGGAATGGTCATTGAGCGTGCTTCCAAGAATACAAATATTCCAACAGGCGACATCGAAATTTTAGTATCTGAATTGACCGTTCTAAATTCGGCAATTCTCCCTCCGTTCACCATTGAGGACCATACGGATGGTGGCGAAGAATTACGGATGAAATACCGCTATTTGGACATCAGACGAAATCCTGTAAAAAACAGCTTGATCTTTAGGGCCAAAGTAGCGCAAGAAGTCCGCAACTACTTATCAAACGAAGGTTTTATTGAAGTTGAAACCCCTTATTTGATCAAGTCAACGCCAGAAGGTGCGCGCGATTTCGTGGTACCAAGCCGTATGAACCAAGGGCAGTTTTATGCCCTTCCCCAAAGCCCTCAAACCTTTAAACAGCTCCTAATGGTTGGCGGCATGGACAAATATTTCCAGATTGTGAAATGTTTCAGGGATGAAGACCTACGCGCGGACAGACAACCAGAGTTCACACAAATTGACTGTGAAATGGCGTTTGTGGAGCAAGAAGACATTTTAATTGCTTTTGAAGGCTTAACCCGACATTTATTGAAAGAAGTCAATGGGGTGGAAATTGAAAAGTTCCCGCGAATGACTTATGACGAAGCCATGCAAAAATACGGAAACGACAAACCGGACATCCGATTTGGGATGGAGTTTGGCGAATTGAATGCCGTCTCACAACATAAAGATTTTGGTGTGTTCAACAGCGCTGAATTGGTGATTGGTATCGCCGTTCCAGGAGGAAACTCGTACACCCGTAAAGAAATTGACCAATTGATTGACTGGATCAAGCGTCCGCAAATTGGTGCTTTAGGCATGATTTACGCACGTTATAATGACGATGGCTCCTTTAAATCGTCGGTTGACAAATTTTATGATCAAGAGGATTTGGCAAAATGGGCCGAATTGACCGGCGCAAAACCTGGAGATCTTATTTGTGTGCTCTCAGGAGACACCCACAAAGTAAGACCTCAATTAAGCGCACTTCGTATGGAATTGGCAACCCGTTTGGGCTTGAGGAATCCTAAGGAATTCGCACCTTTATGGGTGGTCGATTTTCCATTATTGGAATGGGATGAAGACACACAACGCTATCACGCCATGCACCATCCATTTACCGCTCCTAAACCAGGACAGTTGGAGCTGTTGGCTACCAACCCGGGGGCAGTAAAAGCCAATGCCTACGATTTGGTTTTAAATGGGAACGAAATTGGTGGTGGATCTATCAGAATACACGACAAGAAAACCCAAGCCCTGATGTTTGATTATTTAGGGTTTACTCCTGAAGAAGCCAATGCGCAATTTGGATTCTTGATGGATGCCTTTCAATATGGTGCGCCACCACACGGTGGATTGGCCTTTGGCTTGGATAGATTGGTGGCCATTTTAGGTGGCCAGGAAACCATTCGTGATTTCATAGCATTTCCAAAAAATAATTCTGGTCGCGATATCATGATTGATGCTCCAGCACCAATTGATGAAAAACAACTTGAAGAGTTGAGTTTGAAACTTAATATTCAATCAAAATAATTTATGTCCTGCATTACGCAGGACATTTTGCATAAAATAATGCCAAAGCATAAGACATTAAAGCGTTTTTTAATTTTGAGATATAAATATATTTCACAAAAAAACTATGTCTATGTCCTATGTATTCTTGTTGGTCTTTTGGTAGGCTTGGCCTCTGTAGCATTAAAAAACATCACCTTTGCCATACAGTCATTATTGGAGCAGGGCATTGTTGTTTCAGAAAATCAATTATACTTTATTTTACCATTTATTGGACTGTTGTTCGTATATCTCTTCAGAAAATACTTTGTCAGATCCGAACTTGTACCCTCAGTGCCTTCATTTTTAAAGCGTGCCATTCCATCACTGCTATATTCTCTATTGCGGCAAAAAGGGCTACTGTCGTATAAATTGATCTATCACCCTCTAATTTTAGCGCCACTAACCGTTGGATTTGGTGGATCAGTCGGGTTATTGGGTCCAGCAATCACCTCCGGATCGGCATTGAGTTCCAATTTAAGCAGGCTGTTGCATGTGGACAGAAAAACAAGGACCTTGCTCATTGCTTGTGCTACTGCAGGCGCGATGGCATCAATGTTTAAGTCGCCCATAGCAGGAATTGTTTTTGCCATTGAAGTGTTTAGTCTCGATCTTACCTTTGTGTCACTATTGCCATTATTAATCGCTTCAATTTGTTCAATTTTAACGTCATACTTTTTTTTGGGAGATGAAGTCCTGTTCAATTTTTCGGTATCAGATAATTTTTCGATCTCCGACACGCCATTCTATATTCTTTTAGGGATTGGAACTGGGATTGCTTCGTTATATTTTACGAAGATCTATTTTGCGATCTATGCTTTTTTTGACCGCTTTAAAACGCGTTTTGTAAAGTTACTGGTTGGCGGTTTAGCCATTGGAATCATGCTTTATTTCATTCCACCGCTCTATGGGGAAGGCTTGAGTTTTACTCGCGATTTGTTCAGTGGAGATTATTTGAGCGCTTTGGGCTCCAATCCTTTCGATAAATATCTGGATAATGTCTGGGTGGTTGTCGTCCTTCTTCTCGGATTCTCGGTCTTCAAGGTTATTGCCATGACCACTACCTTTGCGGCAGGCGGCGTTGGAGGGGTAATTGTTCCAACCATGGTGATGGGAAGTGCCCTAGGAAATGTTATTGCCAAAATATTGAATAATTTAGGCTTAGGATTTCAAGTTTCCGAAGCCAATTTCACGTTGGTAGGCATGGCAGGATTGATTGCAGGAGTCATTCACGCACCACTGACCGCCATATTTTTAATTGCCGAAATTACTGGAGGTTACGCACTATTCTTGCCTTTAATGATTACGGTGGCCATTTCGTATATGATCACCAAAAACTATATGGAACATACCATTTACACGCGCGAACTAGCGGAGCGAGGTGATTTATTGACTCATGACAGAGATAAGAACGTATTGACCCTCATGAGGCTTGAAAGCGTAATTGAGAGAAATTTTATCATCCTGCACCCAAAAATGACCTTTGGTGAAATGCTCCACGAAGGGGTGTCCAAATCAACCCGAAATCTATTCCCGGTAACAGATTCCGAAAATCAATTTTTAGGTATTATCTTATTGGACGATATCAGGGAATTGCTTTTTAACCAAAAATTATATGACACTACTTTTGTTAATGACTATATTCATAATCCTCCAGATGTCATTATCTTTGAAGAAGACACCATGCAAACCGTCATGGACAAATTCCAACGTTCTGGCGCATGGAATCTTCCTGTCCTAAAGGACGGAAAATATTATGGGTTTGTATCAAAATCCAAACTATTGACTGCTTATAGACGTCAATTGATTAACTTTAATAAATAATGAAATATCTAATAATTGTTCTTACTGTAGCCGCTGTGGGCAGTATTGCCATAGGATTTATTTTCGAGACTGAATATTCCCAAAAATTTATTGGTTTCGGAACCATGGGATTATTTGTTCTGGTATTCCCTTTATTTGCCTATTACCGATGGAAAGATAAGGACTTTAGGGATTATATGCTTACCAAAGAAAATCTCGATAAGATGCGCGATAAGGAAAAACACAACTTTTAATTCAGATTTCGCTTTTCAATAAAAAATCGTTTTAATAATTGGGATGATTCTTCTGCTAAAACACCGCCAACCATGACCGTTTTGGGATGTAATTTGGTGTTCAGGACAGTACAGCCTCTTTCGTTATCCTTTGCTCCATAAACAATCCTACTTATTTGACTCCAATACAACGCACCGGCACACATTTGGCATGGTTCCAAAGTGACGTATAAGGTGCAATTTATTAAGTATTTTCCACCTAAAAAATTTGATGCTGCAGTAATGGCCTGCATTTCGGCATGAGCCGTAACATCTGTAAGAAGCTCGGTTAAGTTGTGTGCCCTGGCAATGATTCGGTTATCAATGACAATGAGTGCGCCCACGGGAATTTCACCCTTTTCAAAAGCATATTCTGCCTCCTGCAAGGCCTTTTTCATAAAATAAACGTCGTCAAAAGGGTTTTCCACTAGATAATCTTCAAGGGTTAAAAATCAAAAATACAATTTCAAATGCTACATTTGTACTCTGATGAAAAAATTATTGGAACATATCAATTCGCCTTCCGATTTAAGAGCCTTAAATCAAGAGGATTTACCACAACTTGCCAAAGAATTACGCGAGTTTATTATTGATATTGTCGCCACTAAAGAAGGGCATTTAGGTGCCAGTCTTGGCGTTGTAGAACTGACGATTGCACTCCATTATGTGTATAATACACCTGAGGATTTATTGGTGTGGGATGTTGGCCATCAAGCCTACGGACATAAAATCCTGACGGGTAGAAAATCGATTTTCCATACCAATAGACAACTTCATGGCATCAGTGGTTTTCCAAAACGAGATGAAAGCGTATATGACACTTTTGGCGTTGGGCATTCTTCTACCTCCATTTCTGCAGCTTTGGGAATGGCTATTGCCTCCCAATTGAAAGGTGATCACAAACATCATGTCGCCATTATTGGTGATGCCTCCATTGCGAGCGGAATGGCTTTTGAAGGTCTCAATCATGCAGGTGTTACGGATGCCGATTTACTGGTCATCCTTAATGATAACGCCATTGGGATTGATCCAAGTGTAGGTGCTTTAAAACAATATCTGACCAATGTCAAAAAAGGTACTGAAAAACAAGACAATATTTTTGAAGCTCTAAATTTTGATTATACCGGTCCAATTGACGGCCATGATTTACGTGGAATCATCAAGGAGCTCAACCGACTCAAAACTGTAAAAGGGCCGAAGTTTTTGCATGTCATAACCACCAAAGGCAAAGGATTGAGACAAGCTGAAGAAAACCAAGTCATTTATCATGCACCAGGAAAATTTGATTCCACAACTGGAGAGTTGGCTATAAGATCAGCATCTGCACTTACAAAGTTCCAAGATGTTTTTGGATTGACCATAGTTGAATTGGCAAAACAGAATCCAAAAATTGTAGGCATAACTCCCGCCATGCCAACCGGCAGTTCTTTAAAATACATGATGGATCAAATGCCGGACCGGGCTTTTGATGTGGGCATCGCAGAACAACATGCCGTGACGCTTTCCGCAGGAATGGCGACCCAAGGTATGATGGTTTTTTGCAATATCTATTCTACTTTTTTACAACGTGCCTATGACCAAGTTATTCATGATGTTGCCTTACAAAATTTACCGGTCATTTTTTGTTTAGATCGTGCGGGTTTGGTAGGTGAAGATGGCGCTACACACCACGGTGTTTTTGATTTGGCCTATCTGAGATGTATTCCCAACCTCATCATTAGTGCGCCTCGGAATGAAACTGAATTGCGAAACATCATGTACACAGCACAATTGGGGCTTCAGCATCCTATCGCCATTAGATATCCTCGTGGGTATGGGGCCATTCCAGATTGGAAACAACCTTTTAAAAAATTGGAGATTGGAAAAGGTGAATTGCTTACAGAAGGAAATGGTGTCGCCATTTTAACCATCGGATTTATTGCGGAGAACGCCAAAGAAGCCATTTCAAATTTGAGTGCTAAAAACAAAGTTGCCCACTACGATATGCGCTTTGTAAAGCCGTTGGACGAAACCCTTTTACATGAGATTTTCAAAAAATTTGTATACATCATTACCATTGAAGATGGTACGATCAAAGGCGGATTTGGATCAGCAATTTTAGAGTTTGCAGCGGAACACAATTATTTCCTTCCCATAAAAACATTAGGTGTTCCAGATAGTTTCATGGAACACGGCAGTGTTGCGCAATTGCAACAGTTGGCAAACTTAGACGCCAATCATATAGCCAAAACCATCGAAGAAAGCTTAGCCTATATCGAGACCCACTAGGTTGAGGGCTGTTGTACTTTATGAGTGCTGACCTGGGATGGTAGTTCTCTCGTATGGGAAAGATCATTGACCACAAATAAAAAAGCGACAGTTATTAATAAAATAACAATGGCAGTGAGCGCATTCTTTTTCATAATAATTGAGTTAGGAATTCATCAAATATACAAAAATACCGATAAAAAGCAAATTTATCCGATAAAAAGCAATTAGAAGTGAGTTCCCTTTAATTTTTTATGTGTTAAAATGGCCTTACTATCTGAAAATTTAGCAACATAATTGCAAATACCCAATAAGCTGTCGTATAAATTTTCTTGATCGAGATCTAAAGTTTTCGGGAAGATTTTAAGTATCAATTTATGATAGTTGCTTAAGGTACCGTGGTGATAGTTACTGATGGTATCTGTAAAAACATCTAAAATACCATCGATAATCTTATAACCAGCAATTTCCTTATCTACAACTTCTTGAGACTGATACACTTTTTCAACACTTATTTTGATAATATCATTTATCTGAGCTTGGTACTTCGAAAGGTCTAATAAAGCCTTGTCAAAATTTCCGTTGAGAATATCTTCCTCATGGGCCATAAATAGCTCAACAGATTCGTTGATCAAGGTGCTAATTGCCAAGGCGCGTAAATAACTGACACGATCTTCGGTGTTGGATAAGGCATGATAGTTTTTCGAATTAATGGTGTTCTTCACTAATTTGATAAGGTATTCCAATGCAAACTCTTCCTCAATCAGGCCTAAATTGATACCATCTTCAAAATCGATTATGGTGTAACAAATATCGTCAGCAGCTTCAACCAGAAAAGCCAAGGGGTGTCTGGAATAGCTCAAGTCCTGAGGATTCCCACGATTGATCAATCCGAGCTCCTGTGCTACATCAGCAAAGGCCTCCTTTTCGCTTTGAAAAAATCCGTATTTCTTATCGGCGATACTAGTTGTCGGTTTTTTAGGTAAGGATTCTTTTGGATATTTCATAAAAGCTCCAAGAGTTGCGTAACTCAATCGCAAACCACCTAATCGCCCTTTGCGACTTTCCGTCAATATTTTAAAACCATTCGCATTGCCTTCAAAATCGCATAAATCCTGATATTCCTTATCCGTTAAATACTCTTTAAAACGTTTGCCATTGCCATTTTTAAAAAACTCACCAATCGCCTTCTCGCCAGAGTGTCCGAAGGGCGGATTTCCAATATCATGAGCCAAGGCAGCTGCGGCAACAATGGCACCGAAATCATTGGTCTGATAGCCATGGATGCTTTGTAGATGTGGATATTTGGCCAGTATTTCTTGGCCCACTCGCCTGCCAAGACTTCTTCCCACGACGCTTACTTCCAAACTATGGGTCAAGCGGGTGTGGACAAAATCGGTTTGCGACAAAGGAATAACCTGGGTTTTATCCTGAAGGCTTCTAAACTCAGAAGAAAAAATGATGCGATCATAATCCACTTCAAAACCCAAACGGGTTTCATCCTGTTCTTTTCTAATCCGTTTATTCGAATCTCCAAATCGTTTTAATGACAATAATTGTTCCCAGTTCATAGTAAGGTTTTATGCGTCTGCAAGATACATTTTTCAATGTTAAATTAAGATGTCCATTTTGTAATAATTTACCTAAAGCTAACATTCATCTAACTTTTTTATGACTTAGGTTTCATCTTGACTTAACCTCCCATTTACACATCATGGCTTTCTTTGCAGTGAATATTTATAACCAACAGATGAAGAATATTTTAATTGCATTACCCTTTTTTTTCTCCTCAATTCTGACTGCACAATCTACAGCATCCATCGCCGGAAAATTGATTGATAAAGAATTTAACAATGAGCCTTTGGCTTTCGGAAACGTGCTGATAAAAGGCACCACGATTGGAACCACGTCGGATATGGACGGGCTGTACGTTTTTAACAATTTAAATGAAGGACGATACACGCTCATCTACAGCTATGTCGGCTATGAAACCAAAGAATTGGAAGTGGCATTGGAAGCAGGAAAGGTAGTGAGTATTGATGTTGATATGGTTGCCAGCGCCGCAAGTTTAGATGAGGTGCTCATTACCGCAACCACCCGAAAAATCAGTGAAACTGCTTTATTGATGGACCAAAAAAACGCCGTTGAGATCAAGCAAAGTATTGGCATAGAAGAATTATCAAGAAAAGGCGTGGGTGATGTGGCTACTGCAGTAACCAAGACAACGGGAGTTTCAAAACAAGAAGGATCCAATACCATTTATGTGCGTGGTCTCGGAGACCGGTATAATTCTACCTCCATTAATGGTCTTCCTGTAACCTCAAATGATCCTGAAAAGAAAAACATAGACCTTGATCTTTTTTCAACAGATATTGTTGAATATATAGCTATCGATAAGGTCTATAGCCCGCATATCCCTGGAGATTTCGCTGGTGGAAATGTTGATATTACCTCCGTCAACTATAGAGGTAAGGGAATGTTTGAGTTTTCGATCGGCTCGTCCATAGGAACAAATGCCATGACAAAATTCAACGATTACAAATTACAGGATGGTCCAAATAAATCTGGTTTTTCTTCTTATGGCGTTCCCAATAATCCATTAAGCGGTTATCATTTTGAAAATAGCTTAGCCCCCGTAAAAGAAAAACCATTAGGAAGCAATTTTGGACTAAAAGCGGGCAAATCTTTCGAGATAGGAAAAAAAGGCAAGCTCAATTTATTTGCCACTGCGAGTTTTGATAATGACTTTGAAGCTCGCGAAGGCATTAACCAAAGCGTCAGTGCACAAGGTGCAAAACTAAAATCTTTTCAACAAGAACGTTTTTCTTATAACACCAATACTACAGGCATGTTTAATGCCAATTATCAGATTAATTCCAAGCATAAACTTGCCTATAACTTTTTAATGGTGAACTCTTCAAATCAAAATAGAGATACTTACCAAGGATTTATTCGTGACATTGCTGAAGAGGACAACGGACTGATACAACGCAGCACTTACATTCAAAATACTTTATTGGTCCATCAATTGTTGGGAACCCATAAATTGTCCGATAAATTCGATTTTGACTGGGCAACTTCTTACAACAAGGTAGAGGGTGACATGCCGGATAGAAGTCAAAACACTTTAAAATATTCGGACGATGCCAATGGTTATGTTTTTGCGCAAAACACCATTACCGACAACCACCGATATTATCAAAACTTGATTGAAGATGAATTGGCCGCCAACCTCTCAGTAAACTATAAACTTAATGAAGATGTGGATGGCAATTCCAAAGGCAAAGTGACTTTAGGCTATAACGGAAGATTTAAAAAACGTGATTTTGAAGCCATTCAATTTAATTTCAGAATTTCAGGATCTCAATTAAATACGCCGATTGACCCTGACAATTTAGACCTGTTCTTAAATCAAACAAACTTTGACAACGGCCTGTTTAGTATCGAATCCTTCGCTGGCTTAACCCCTCAAACTTATGATGGTGATCAAAACATTCACGCTGGTTATGGGAGTTTGGAATATCAATTTTCAGAAAAACTGAGCGCTATGGCAGGCCTGCGCTTTGAAAAAGTAGAACAGACCGTGTCTTGGAGAACACAACTCGACGCCTCAGGAAAAAGCAACACATTCGACAGAAATGAGTTTTTGCCAAGTGTTATTTTAAAGTATGAATTGAATGACCAACAAAATTTACGTTTAGGCGCGAGTAAAACCTATACGCTCCCACAATTTAAAGAAAGAGCCCTCTTTATTTACGAGGATGTCACAGAGGTAAAAGTTGGTAATCCGGATCTCTATCCTTCACAAAATTATAATCTCGATTTAAAATGGGAGGTTTTCCCTAAAAGTTCAGAGCTTTTTTCTGTCACAGCCTTTGGAAAATACATTCTGGATCCGATCAATGAAATCACTTTAGCCTCTTCCACCAATGATATTTCATTTATAAATACAGGAGATGCCGGATATGTTTATGGTGCTGAAATCGAACTCAGAAAGGATATTTTCAAGTTTGATGAAGCCCATTCCAATCAACTTTCTGCAGGGTTGAATGCCACTTATATGCAAACCACTCAAGATTTGGATTCTGAAAAAGTAAGGCAAGAAACAAATTACAACACTAACCTGACACATGACACTTCAGGTTTTACCGGAGCTTCTGATTTTTTGTTGAACGCAGATTTATCATACATCACAAAGTTTAGTGGTGACGCTAACTTGATGGCCACATTGGCGTATTCCTATACTTCAGACAGACTTTATGCCCTTGGTGTAGAAACCAAAGGAAACTTGGTTGATAAAGGTGTGGGTACTTTGGATTTCATACTAAAAACAAAGATAAACAAGCACATAGGTCTCGATTTCTCGATCAAGAATCTGCTTAATCCAGCCGTAGAAAGAGTTCAAGAAAATGCATCAGAAGATATTACGGTACTGTCGTACAAGCGTGGAGCGTTTTTCAAATTAGGATTGCATTACAAATTTTAACAACTCAATAATTATAAATTAAATAATCAAAATCAATTAACAAGTAACATTATGAAAAAAACAATTTCGAAACTTTTAGGAACAGCACTTTTATTGGCTTTAATATTTACAACGGCCTGTTCAAGTGATGATGACAACCCATCAGATGATGATGGTGGAACTACATTTGTCTTAGATCGTGAAAATCTTAACGGAGAGATCAATGAAGGTGAAGTCATCTTGGAATCTGGAACTTATAAATTAACCGGAAAATTAATTGTCAACGCTGGCGCTAAACTGACGATTAAAAGCGGTGTTAAAATAGAAGCTACTCCGGCTACAAGTGGTGATTTTGCCGCAGTACGTTATATTGCTGTTGCACAAAATGGTAAAATTGATGTACAAGGCACAGCTTCCAATCCGGTAGTTATGACCTCCGCAACTCATGCTCCTGGCGCTTGGGGAGGACTGGTATTGTGCGGAAATGCTCCAATAAACAAAGGCACCACCGCTTCTGCCGAAGTATCCGATTTAACTTACGGCGGTGGAGACGCAAATGACAGCTCAGGATCACTTAAATATTTGAGAATTGAATACTCTGGATTTGCTTACAATTCAGAAAAAGAATTCAATGGTCTGTCACTTTTCGGCGTGGGCAGTGGTACAACCATAGAATATGTTCAAGTTCATGAAGGCTCAGATGACGGTTTTGAATTTTTCGGCGGAACAGCACATGCAAAATATTTAGTTGTAAGTAATTTCTCTGAACAAGTAGGTGATGATCTGTTTGATTGGACTGAAGGTTGGTCAGGAACTGGTGAAAACTGGTATGGTATCAGAACAAATGCAGGCAATAGAGGCATTGAGGCTGATAACAATTCCAACAATCATTTGGCTACACCAATCTCTAACCCAACTATTAAAAACCTCACCTTAGTTGGTTTGGGAGCTGCTGACACAAGTTCTGAAGCACAAGCCATCAAGTTGAGAGTGGGTACTCAAGCACAATTTGACAATGTGGTACTGAGCAACTGGAAAACTGGCTTCGACATTCAACATGATGAAAGTGTGGGCTATGTCGCTGCAGGCAGTTTAGCAGCGACCAACGTCAAATTTGACAATGTCAACACACTATCTGTAGGAAAAGACACTGCTGGTGAAGCTGTTGATGTATCGGGGGTGTACAGCATCAATGAAAATGCCACAGGAGCAGGTAACGGCAGTGCCAAACCTGCTTGGGCGAATGGATGGACCATAGGTTTATAAAATCAAGAACTACGGGGCCCGTCCGATCGGCACGGGCGGGTATGCCTCGAGGTATAAAAACGCACTGGTGTGAATAAAAATGCAAGTTAAAATTTGAGTTAGTCTTTAAGTTGCAACAGACCTTTTCAATCGTATGAAAGGGTCTTTTTTTTGTTTTACATTGAAATATGACAAACAATGAAATCCAATGCTTTTAAATAAATATTGAATTGTATTTTCTACAGTTTCCAAAAAGTCCATAAAAAAACCGTCTTAATTCAGTAATGGAGACGGCTTTAGTACTTTACTAGGTATTCTTTAATGAACAATAATCTTTTTCGTAACCGATTTTAATCCGTCTGAGATATTGATCAAATACATTCCGGATTCTGCATGATCCATTCGAATGACTTCCCTGAAGCTGGAAGTGTCTTTAAAACGGTTTTCCAACACTTTTCTTCCTCTGATATCATATATTATCACCTTGATGTCATGTCCTGAATGAGATTGTAGTTTGATAGTGAAATCACCATTATTCGGATTAGGGAAAATCGCAAAGGCATCAAAGTTATTTTCATCAACAGATAATGGTTGTGCAAGGCAAAGCTCTAATGTAAACTCATCTAAGCTTCCACCATCATTATCAAAAAGATCCGTGACTTCAAGAGTCCAATTCCCCGCAGACATTTCGCCATAAATTGCTGACAAATCTTCCTCAGGTATAAAAGAGCCTGTAAAAGGTGCACTGGCACCAACAATAGAGTTTGTCGCTTCTTGGTCAAATACGGTGTTAGTGTAATTTTCATCAAAATCAACGCCGTTGTTGTTGGACAATACGACTCGAGTACCTGAAGGACTGATCAAAACCATTTTGATATCTCTTATCCAAGCATGAACAATATTGACTTTTACATTTACATCTGTCACAGGTAAGTTGTCTGTCAGTGCGACGACCGAGTTATAGACATTTGAACCCATGGCCGAGATAACAATTGGTGTATCTGTTGCCGTAATAGGACCATCACAAGTTGATATACCCGTAGAAAAAATAAATTCGGAAGACGTTGTACCTATCGCACATCTATTGGAACCTGTAACTCTCCAATAATAAACCGTTTCTAATGCCAAGGCAGTAGTAGTATATGAATTGGTTGTTAGCGTCTGAGAATCTACAATATCACTAAAATTGCTATCTGTTGATATCTCCACGAGGTAGTTCTCCACATTGGCATCATCTTCCCAGGCGAAACTCACATCACTGTATAGTCCGGAAGCACTATTGGCAGGTGCAGTTAAAACTGGGGCTTCAATTGTGCTACTGAAGACGCTTAACGCCACTGTAGAACTATTTGTAATACTACCGGAGGTTCCTACTGCTGAAATCTCATAATCTCCAAGAGAAGTACTACCAACACCTGTTACCGTCATCGTCACCTGAGTTCCATTGGCAGTTGCTGCGGCTGGACTAAAAGTAGCGGTGGTTCCGGCTGGTAAATTCGCTGCAGAAAAGATGGTATTTTGAGTGTAACCACCAAACGTATTGTATATAAAATCGTAGACCGCATTATCATCTGGTTGACACACTGTAACTGAAGGTGTTGTGAAATTTAGAAGATAATCGACACTTATGATTTTAAAATTAGATGTATTCACATTATAAAAAATGTTTCCAACACTTTCAACCATGATTCTTGCTGTATTGGTGTTAGTCACTTGAGGAACCAAAACCTCATAGGCCCCGTTATTAGGCACATTCGATGCTAAGGTATAAGGAAATGTTACACCACCATCTATAGACAGCCTGATATTGACATTTGCTGCGTTGATAGGAGACATATTGGTATTGGCAACATCCCATGTGACCGTTTTAGTCGATCCAATTTCCCAAGTGACATTTGAGGTTTGGGAAGTTACCTTAAACGGACCGGCAGCGGCAATTGTAGTGACCGCCATATTATCAACAGCTGTTTGTCCGCCCCGTGCATCATTGTCTCTAACGGTAAGAACAAAATTCAGGACTCTTCCCACTGAAGCCAATTTTTCCCATGTTGTTGAATTTCCTCCATTGGCAAGGACATCCTGGAGTTTTGGCAGGTATCTCACAGGGTTTGGCGTACCTTGAAAAGAACGCACCATTGGACCAAACTCAGTAGTTTCTGTTGGTATACCTGCAGAGCCCAAATCAAATTGTTCCCATGTATAGGTATGTGATGAAGTGCCATCAACATCTGTGGAAGAGCCTGTCAACCTAAAAGGTGTAGAGATTGGGATATTATACGATGCTCCGGCATCGGCCGTGGGGGCTGTATTTCCGGTAACTGTCAAAGCACCACATGTGCTGTTGCCAGTAGTAATGTTAGTCCATATTTGACGTAAACTAGCCTGATGGAAGTAATCGTTACTGTTGTTTTGAACATTTTGAGGTGAACAAATACCGGCGTAGCTCATAATTGTAGAGCCACTTCCTGGTTCATAAGCGGTAGCAGTCGTTCTTGTTCCTGTACCACAATTTCCTGCAGAACCGTTAAATGTATGTGTTGCCCCTAGCTGATGTCCTATTTCATGGGACACATAATCTATGGCAAATGGATCTCCTATAGGATTCGGCAAGCCCGTGGTCCCGCCCCCTTTATTCGTTCCGCAGGCACTACGTAAATAAGCTGCCCCTCCAGAACCTGTTGTAAATGAATGTCCAATGTCATAATTGGTGTCTCCAACAATTCCGTTGAATATACCTGTTAGTGATGAAACACTTTCATTATTCGGAAAGATACTATTTCCAGGTGTCGAAATCAAAAGATTATTATTGGCCACTAAGACCATCCTGATGGATAATTCCCGATCATAAATCCCGTTGACTCTTGTCATTGTTGTATTAATTGCAGCCAAAGCAGATGCAACCGTACCGCCGTGAAAATTTGTATATTCGATACTTGTGCCTACTGCCAATCGGAATGTTCGTCTTGTACCATCAATGGCATTTCTTGCCGACACGAAATCCAACTCTATTTCATTTGACAGCCCATCATCCATGACACCACATTCAAAGTAATTCTGCACAATTGGAACGCCTCTTCTCGAGAACACTTCATAGGCACCATCAGTGGCATAAGGGTTAATAAATTCCGTTCCCCCATCAATAGACATGGTCATGGTGTGCACCTGATCTGAAGACACACTGAAATATATTACTGTTGACGAGTTTTTTAAACTATAGCCAACATAAGAACGAATCTCGGGGAATTTTGATTGCAACTCAGGATGCATCACTGAATATTCCATAACTCTGAAGGTTTCCATAGACCCCTCTGAATTCGGAAAATCAATGAGTGTTTTGGAGAGAACTGCTGAATCTCTTTCTGGGGCATTCTTTAATCTTGACTTCAGACCCTCCATATCCAACTTATAGTATTGCGCTTTGACCGGGTTAGAATTCTTTGGTAGCAATTTATCATGTGAAATACTGTTCTTTGTTATCTTGGTCCAAAGAGATTCATTTTTTTGCCCATAGGTCATGGAAAAAGCAAAAATCACAATAAAAAACAAACTAAACTTTAAATAGTTATTTTTCATATAGTTTAAAGAAATTTATCGATATCATATATAGTCGAGTGAAAGTTACATTCAAATTAAAGAAATCACAAAACAAACTGTTAATGTTTTTTAAGAATCCATAAGCAAACTATAGTTTTATATACGATAATTTGGAAATATCTCTGTAAAAACATCATTTTAATTAGCTGTGATCTGAAAAAAACACACAAGACCTCAACTTTTTTAAAAATCAAAACACCTTTTTATTTAAGTCCAACCTTTACACACAAGCTTTAATAGGAACAGGCATTGACGTTCAGAGATTATGACTTGCTTTAAATTCTGATACTGTGTCTTGATCTCTATATGATGAGTGATGAATTTTAAAGAAGAATACTCTTCAAAGCTTATGCTCCTTTCAAATTATGCCCCTCACGATCCAATTCACAACTAGTAGTTTTTTTTAAACCCTTAAATAACTATTTTTACAAAAAAATCTATTGGAAGTACTTACAGCATCAAACAGTTCCATCCCAAAAACACCATCGGTAGTTACTATTGGCACCTTTGATGGCGTCCATATTGGACATCAAAAAATCATTAAAAAACTCACAAAAAAAGCATCCCAAGAAAATCTGATCTCCGTGGTGCTCACTTTTTTTCCCCATCCACGAATGGTCTTACAGCAAAATCCAAATATTGAACTGTTGAACACCATTTCTGAACGTAAAGAGATTTTATCGGCATTAGGTTTGGACTTTATTTATGTAAAAGAGTTCACTAAGGAGTTTGCAGAACTCTCCGCCCGTGAGTTTGTCAAGACTATTTTAGTAGATACACTTCATGCCAAACACGTGATCATTGGGTATGACCATCAATTTGGAAAAAACCGAAGTGCCAATATTGACGATTTAAAACGGTTTGGAATAGAATTCGGATTTCAGGTTGAAGAAATCTCTGCCCAGGACGTGGAAGATGTCGCCGTGAGTTCGACAAAAATAAGAACTGCCCTCAAATCGGGTGACATCAAAACCGCCAATTCATTTTTAGGATATGACTACTATATAAATGGCACCGTAGTCAGAGGAAAAGGACTTGGTAAAAAAATGGAATTTCCCACCGCCAACATACACGTAGCTGATGCCTATAAACTAATTCCCAAAAATGGGGTTTATGTAGTGTCGTCAATGTATAAGGGTAAATTAATCTATGGGATGATGAACATTGGCGTTAATCCCACCTTTGATGCCAATAAAAAAACCATAGAAGCCCATTTTTTCGATTTCAAAGAAAATCTTTATAATCAAGAATTAAAAATAATTTTCTTGGACCGCTTAAGAGATGAACATAAATTTGATTCGGTTGAAGCCCTTATCGCACAATTGAGACAAGATCAAAAAAACGCCCAACAGATTATATCAGCGCTCAATGCATAAGCTGCTCTTTAAACATATAGACAATAGCGCACTTATTGTATTCCGGATTATTTTCGGATTTCTCATTTTCATGGAAAGCATCGGCTCCATCTACACAGGGTGGATCCGACGAACACTGATAGAGCCACAACAAACATTTTCGTTTATTGGGTTTGAATGGCTTCAGCCCCTTCCAGGAAATGGCATGTATTTTTACTATGGCGTGATGGGCCTTTGCGGACTGTTAGTCATGGTAGGCTATAAATACCGATGGAGCATTATTGTTTTTACCATTCTTTGGACAGGCACCTATTTGATGCAGAAATCATCTTATAACAACCATTATTACTTATTGATTCTGTTGAGTACCATGATGGTTTTTCAGCCGGCTCATAAATATCTCTCTGTCGATGCCAGGTTGCATCCAGAAATCAAGATGATCTCAATGCCCCGTTGGTGCGCCTTGATATTTATATTTCAAATGTTTATTGTTTACACTTACGGCGCCATTGCCAAAATTTACCCAGATTGGCTGGATGCTACGGTAGCTGAAGTGTTGATGAAAGGTAAGAAAGATCTCTTTTTAGTAGGCGAAATCCTACAACAAAAATGGACACATTATACGATTGCCTATGTAGGCATTTTGTTTGATGCCTTAATTATTCCGTTATTACTCTGGAAGCCGACACGTAAATTTGCTTTTTTCGCTTCTATTTTCTTTCATTTGTTCAATTCCTACGTTTTTCAAATTGGCATTTTTCCTTACTTATCCTTAGCTCTGGTTCTCTTCTTTTTTCCGACCAAAACCATACACCGTATTTTTTTGAAGCGGAAACCCTATTATGATGAGAAAGAAGTTATCGTCCCAAGCTACCACAAACCATTTGTTGCAGTATTTATCATCTACTTTATTGTTCAAATTGGATTACCGCTTCGCCATTGGTTTTTTAAAGATGATGTACTCTGGACAGAAGAAGGCCACCGTTTGTCATGGCGAATGATGCTTCGTGCCAAGAGTGGGCACACGACTTTTAGGGTCATTGATGCAGAAACCAATGTGCAGATTCCAATACAAATTGAAGATTATCTCAGTAAAAAACAACTGCGGACCGTCAGCACCAAACCTGACGTTATTTGGCAATTTGCCCAACGTCTAAAAAAAATGTTTGCAGAAAAAGGTCAGGACGTCAAGGTGTATGTCAATTCGTCCATTCGTGTCAATGGTGGAGAGCTTAGGCAACTCATTGACCCTGAGGTTGACCTGGGCAGCGTAAAATGGCAACCGCTCAGACACAGCGAATGGTTGAGACCCTCTAAACAGGAAAACTCCTCAAGAGAAATAAAAGACAATAATTATTTTGATTGAAATTCAAAGACTTCAAACAGACGCCTAAAATTTCCTTATTTTTGACATCAAATTTAAAATTATGTTACAAGTACCATTTATTAGAGATCACCGAGAAAAAGTGATTGAAGGTTTAAAAAAAAGAAACCTTGATGCTACGCAAATGATTGATGAAGTCATTGCCTTAGATGAAACCCGACGTCGCCTACAGACGGAATTGGATAACACCTTGGCAGAGTCCAACAGCTTATCTAAAGAAATCGGAAACTTGTATAAATCCGGACAAGCCGAAAAAGCCAATGCCTTAAAAGAAAAAACCGGAGAGCTAAAAGAGTCTTCAAAAACACTTGGAGACGATCTTAACGCGACAATAGAAGCCTTAAACCAATTACTCTATAAACTTCCAAACGTTCCCCATAAAAGTGTACCGGCCGGAAGTACAGAAGATGATAACGAAGAGGTATATAGAAAAGGAGACATTCCAACCTTACATGACAAGGCTTTGCCACATTGGGAATTGGCAAAAAAATACGACATCATTAATTTTGAACTGGGAAACAAAATCACGGGTGCTGGATTTCCTGTATATAAAGGTAAAGGCGCCAAATTACAACGGGCATTGATTTCTTATTTTTTGGATAAAAATACCGCTGCAGGTTATACTGAGTATCAATTGCCGCTTCTGGTCAATGAAGCGTCTGGCTTTGGTACTGGGCAATTACCAGACAAAGAAGGCCAAATGTATCATGTTACGGAAGACAACCTTTATTTGATTCCTACTTCTGAAGTTCCAGGGACTAATATCTTTAGGGACGAGCTACTGAATGAATCCGACCTTCCTATCGGTGTCACAGGTTATACGCCGTGCTTTAGACGTGAAGCTGGAAGTTACGGCGCTCATGTAAGAGGATTAAACCGTTTGCATCAATTTGATAAAGTAGAGATTTTACGTGTAGAACATCCAGATAACTCTTATAAGGCTTTAGATGGCATGGTTGATCACGTAAAAGAAATCTTAGATGAACTTAAATTACCATACCGCATCCTACGATTGTGTGGGGGCGATCTCGGATTTACTTCTGCGTTGACCTACGATTTTGAAGTGTTCTCTACAGCACAGGATCGATGGTTGGAAATCTCATCAGTTTCAAATTTTGAAACTTTTCAGGCCAACCGGTTGAAATTGCGATTCAGAAATTCTGAAGGAAAAAATGAATTGGCACATACACTCAACGGAAGCTCTTTAGCTTTACCTAGAGTTTTGGCTGGGATTTTGGAGAATTATCAAACTGAAGATGGTATCAATATCCCCGAGGTTTTGATCCCTTATACTGGATTTAATAAAATCTAATTTGTAGGAATTAATATACGTAAATTCGATGAAATGCTAAATATTCACGTTGTTCAACGAATATTTGGCATTTTTTTTTGTTTTTATGGAAAAAATTTTCAAGTTAGTACTCCCAAATTGAAATTGTCCAACGATGAAAAATTTTGTCCGTATTTTAATAATTATATCCTTAGTGGTATTATTAATCAAAGTTTTGTTTTAAAATATAGCCCGTCGCTCAAAAATACTTAAGAAAACCAAACAAGATATTTGAATCATTTTATAATTAATGGTTAATAGCACAATTATTTTGATGGTAATGCCTAAACTCACGTTTAGGCATTTTTTTTATAAAAACATTCACAATTCCTTCGACTATAAGTGGTTATATTTACATAAATTAGCTTCATGAAACAGTTCGTTTGTCTCCTTTTCCTTCTTCTTGGATGCCTTTCGTTTTCGCAAAGCGACGAAGAACAATTGGCGGCAGATTATTATAAACGTGGTGAATTTGAGAAGGCACTCATATCATATCAAAAGTTATATGAGACCCAACCCAATAATTATTACTACATTTTCCATTTGATCAAAACCTATCAGGAATTAGAACAATTTGATGCTGCAGAATCGCTCATCAAATCCAAGATGGCCGTGTATAGAAATCCATCATTAGTCATAGAATTAGGATACAACTATCAATTACAGGGCGACATGGACAAGGCCAACGAATGTTATGAGGAAGCCATCTCAAAGCTTGAGGAACGCGCTGACTATGCGCCTTTGATTGGCAGACAATTTGAGCAACATTCCCTACTGGATTATGCCATTAAAACCTATGAAAAAGGGATGGCACTTGATCCTAATTTAAACTACAATCGAGAATTGGCAAATGTGTATGGAGAACAGGGCAATATTGAAATGCTTTTCACCAACTATATAGCTTATATAGAATTCAGGCCTGAATTTTTGAACAGTGCCAAAAGAGAGTTCAGCGATTTTATTTCAGAAAACAAGGACAATGAGAATAATTTGCTCTTAAGAAGACTACTCCTCAAAAAAATTCAAATCCAACCAGACACCTATTGGTACGAAATGCTTAGTTGGTTGTTTATCCAAGAGAAAGCCTACGACAGAGCCTTTACCCAAGAAAAAGCTTTGTATATGCGTCAACGCGAAAGTTTAAATCGCATTATTGAATTGGCGCTCACCACACTCAGCGATAGAGAAAGCGACCTAGCCACTGAGATTTTCAATTATGTTTTGGAAAACACTCAAAATATTGCTACAATTCTGACTGCCAACCAATATCTACTGGATATTGAAACAACCGATGCAAGTCCAAAAGATTTACCCAAAATAGAAGACAAATACAATCAACTTTTTTCAACCTATGGCCTATCTGAACAGACTTTGGGGCTTCAAATAGCATATGGCAATTTTCTCGCATTCCATTTAAACAGGTCTGAAGAAGCGAGCAACTTTTTAAAGGAAAGTTTAAAACTCAACCTTTCGCCCTTTCAACAGGCAACGGTCAAAATGAAGTTGGCCGACATTTTAGTGTTTCAAGAAAAATTCAACGAAGGTTTGATTTATTATACACAAATCCAATCCAACGTAAAAAACAGTGTACTTGCACAGGAAGCCCGATTTAAAGTGGCAAAAACGAGTTATTATAAAGGTGATTTTGAATGGGCAGAATCCCAATTAAAAATATTAAAATCCTCCACCTCACAGCTGATTGCCAATGATGCATTAGATTTAAAACTCCTAATTTCTGATAATAAATACGAAGACTCACTTCATGTGGGGTTAAAACTCTACGCCAAAGCCGATTTGATGGCATTTCAAAATAAACCTGATGAAGCCATATCACTCTTAGACAAAGTACTGACGGAACACAAAGGCGAAAGCATTGAGGACCAGGCCCTATTTAAACAAGCAGAACTCTTTGTTCAAAAAAAGCAATATGAAAAAGCCGTTTCAAATTACGAATCCATTATAGCCCATTACAGTGATGGCATATTAGCCGACGATGCCTATTATCATTTGGCAGAATTGTACAATAACATTCTTTCTGAACCTGAGAAGGCCAAAGCTTTATATGAAAAAATCATCTTTAACCATCAAGACAGTATCTATTTTGTGGAAGCACGGAAGAAGTTCAGGATGTTGCGTGGGGATTCGATAAATTAATTTTTAACCAGAAAAATCGTCAATTCAACTCATTCAGTATTAAAATGAAGAATTTAGAACTAAAAAAACAGTAAACTCTTCGTTCAAAAAAACAGAAGTTCCGTTATTTGTAAATCCTTATTGCCTATAGTGATAAATTCTCTATCACAGTGATAGAAATTTGTTTTCTTATCAGCAAACAAGGTCCATAAATTTGAAAAACTGATACCATGATCATATACAACGTCACCTCCAATATAGATGTCAGCATCCACGATCAATGGCTTGTCTGGATCAAAGAACATATTCCTCAGGTTTTGGCAACTGGCCATTTTACGGAAGCAAAACTCACTAAAGTTTTGGTCGATAATCAGTCGGGAAGCGTTACCTATTCCGTTCAGTACCGAGCAAAATCTCGTGAGGCGCTCAGCAATTACTACACTAATGATGCTGCCAAACTACGTCAAGACGCATTTGCCCAATTTGGTGATAAAGTTTTGGCATTCCGCACAGAATTGGAAGTCATTGATGAATATAGCGTAAAATTCAACTGATTTAACGGCAAGAGAATACAATGACCTTGTTCCGTTAAAAATCTGAGTTTCCTCATTCAGACCAGATAGATTAGCCTCACATCCAGGTCCCTGAGAACAAAGAAAAATAAACCGAACTTTGCATCTCCAAAAATAATTCTCACTAACTTCGCGCTTCGACAGACAGGCTTTAAGCTTCTAACCTTTTCAAAATCACTATAAATCTGTGTCAAAAGATCATCAAGTCAGAGCAAAAAAACATCTTGGTCAGCATTTTTTAACCGATGAAAGCATTGCTGAAAAGATTGCGAATTCCCTTTCCTATAAAGGTTATGACCATGTGTTGGAAATTGGCCCAGGCATGGGTGTCCTGACCAAATATCTATTGAAAAAAGACATCATTACGCATGTAATCGAAATTGATACTGAGTCTGTAGAATATCTGAAAAACAACTACCTAAATCTCGTTGATCGGATTATTGAAAAAGACTTCTTAAAGTATAACCTAAAAGACGTTTTTAACGATCAACCTTTTGCCATCATCGGAAATTTTCCTTATAATATTTCATCACAAATTCTATTTAAAACTTTGGAGATGCGTGATCAAATCCCCGAGTTTTCGGGGATGTTCCAAAAAGAAGTAGCACTTCGGATATGCTCTAAAGAAGGGAGTAAGGTCTATGGTATTCTTTCAGTTCTTACTCAGGCTTTTTACGACGCCGAATACCTTTTTACGGTGCCGCCATTGGTATTCAATCCGCCCCCAAAAGTAGATTCGGGAGTGTTACTTCTGACCCGAAAGACAAATTATAAACTCCCATGCGATGAAAAGCTATTTTTCAGAGTGGTAAAGACAGGCTTTCAACAACGTCGTAAAACACTCCGAAATAGTTTAAAGTCATTCGATTTATCCGAAAATTTAAAATCAAACCTTATCTTTGACCAACGCCCCGAACAGTTAAGCGTACAGCAGTTTATTGCACTGACCCAACTCATAGAAAACGATCGCTAATTCATAAAAACAAGCCATTTGCAAGACAAAAGAGAGAACATACAATTTGAGCTTACCGACGAACTTATTGAACAAGTCCAGCTTCTTATCAGCACCAAAAATGATAAGGAGCTCAACCGACTTCTAAATGAATTCCATTACGCCGATATTGCCGAAATTCTGGATGAAGTCAATCTGGAAGAGGCGATGTATGTCATCAAACTTTTAGATTCAGAGACGACATCAGAAGTGTTGATGGAATTGGATGAAGACAATCGACAAAAAGTCTTACGAAACCTTTCATCCAAGGAAATTGCAGAAGAAGTTGAAGAACTGGACACCGATGATGCGGCCGATATCATTGCAGAGCTTTCCGCCGAACGTCAGCGCGAGGTCATCCATCATATTGAGGACAAAGACCACCAAGCTGAAATTACCGAATTATTAGCTTACGATGAAGATACAGCTGGAGGCCTCATGGCCAAAGAGTTGGTAAAAGTTTATGAAACATGGACCGTTGCAGGATGTTTGCGCCGAATTAGGGGGCAGGCCAAAGATGTCACCAGAGTCCACTCCATATACGTAGTCAATAAACAAAATAAGCTCATTGGTCGACTATCTTTAAAAGATTTGATCGTAGCCAAAAGTGATGAAAAAATTGCGGACATCTACATCAAGAATGTCGATTATGTAAAAGTGGATGAAGATCCTGAAGAAGTTGCCAAAATCATGGCAAAATATGACTTGGAGGCCATTCCGGTGGTTGATGATGATATGGTATTGCTTGGTCGTATTACGATAGACGATATTGTAGACGTTTTAATTGAGGAAGCCGACAAAGATTATCAATTGGCTGCGGGTATTACCACAGATGTAGAAGCCGATGATAGCATCTGGCACTTGACCATAGCACGTTTGCCATGGCTCTTTATTGGTATGTTTGGAGGTATTGGAGCAGCAAGTATTATTAATGGGTTTAGCGATGCCATGTTACAGTTTCCTGCCTTATTGCTTTTCATTCCTTTGGTTCAGGCCACCGCAGGAAATGTGGGAGTCCAATCTTCGGCCATTGTGGTAAAGGGTTTGGCAAATAACACTATTGACGGCAATATTATAGGAAGACTCTTTAAAGAAATGTTGTTAGGTTTAGTCAACGGACTTGCTATTGCATTTGTAGTATTAATCATCAGTCATTTCGGATTTCATACCACCTATTTAGAATCATTAACAATTTGCGTCGCTTTAGTGACCGTTATTATCATGGCCGCATTAATTGGCACCTTTATTCCAATCTTCCTGGACAGACGCGGCATTGATGCAGCAGTTGCCACTGGGCCATTTATCACCACAAGCAATGATATCTTTGGAATTCTGACCTATTTTATCGTTGCCAAATTGATTTTAGGGTTTTAGGCTGTAGTGCATTGGGCTTCCTGTTCAAGTGATGTTTTTCATTGTAATCTTCAAAATTGTGAATTTCCAATTAACTTCTATATTTTAAAATTACAAGATTAAAGATTCCTTCCCTTGACCATTGAGCTTGTCGAAATGAAGAGAAGAGTTTGTCCCGATTTTTTTCGGGATGAATTTAAACCCTGAAAAGGGTTTAAGGACGGAAGGGCTTTAAATTAGAAATGTTTCATTCCAACTAAATGTTTAACCCAATTTCCTTAATTTTGATATTACGAACCATTAAAATTGAGATTTCTGCTTTCGCAGGAAGTAAACATGAAAATCCTCCACGTCGATACCAATCACCCGTTACTCATCAATCAACTCCATACTTTGGGCTTTGAAAACGATGAGGATTACACCTCTCCAAAAGAAGCTATTGAAGCCAAAATCCAAAATTATGATGGCCTTATCATAAGAAGTCGTTTTAGCATTGACAAACAGTTTTTGGACGCCGCCAAAAAACTCAAATTTATAGGCCGTGTAGGTGCCGGATTGGAAAATATTGACGGCGATGTTGCACAGCAAAAAGGTATCCATCTCATCGCAGCACCCGAAGGCAATAGAAATGCCGTAGGAGAACACGCATTAGGCATGTTGTTATCTTTATTCAACAAACTTAATAAAGCCGATCGTGAAGTACGCTCCGGACAATGGCTTCGTGAGGCCAACAGGGGAATTGAATTGGACGGAAAAACCGTTGGCCTTATTGGTTATGGCAATATGGGGAAAGCCTTTGCCAAAAAATTACGTGGATTTGAAGTAGAAGTCCTTTGTTATGACATCAGGCCCAAGCTAGGAGATGACCATGCGCGACAAGTGTCTCTCAAAGAATTTCAAGAAAAAGTGGATGTTGTAAGTCTGCACACGCCACAAACGCCACTGACTATGGGAATGGTCAACACCAAATTCATTAATGCCTTCTCAAAACCATTTTGGTTGATCAATACCGCTCGCGGAAAAAGTGTGGTAACCAAAGATTTGGTAACTGCTTTAAAATCATCTAAAATTCTTGGCGCAGGACTGGACGTTTTGGAATACGAAAAATCATCTTTTGAAGATCTATTTACCTCTGAAATTCCAGAAGCCTTCCAATATCTCATCAAGGCGGAGAATGTTCTTCTCACACCACATGTTGCAGGTTGGACGGTTGAAAGCAAAGAGAAATTGGCGCAGACTATTGTGGATAAGATTAAAGTGAAATTCAATCCAATGGTTAAATAACCATCAATTATTCAATAAGATTTGAATTCATAACTATTGACGATTTCGTGACATTCATGTGAGATTTTTACTTCATAGCGATGAAATTGTCTTTATTGTAAAATCAAAGCTATTTTTATTACCTTTAAACTTCTAACCTTTAAAACATTACAACAAATGACTAATAATCAAAATTTAGGCGACGATCTTAGCGAGAAACTGGACGAGACAAAAGATACCGCAAAACAAAAAACAGATCAGTTTTCGGAAGACGCAAAGCGAGCAGCCAATGAATTTGAAAACGATGTAAATTCCGTTTCTAAAGACGGCAAAAACATTGCACTCATTGCACACCTTACTTTAATCGGTTGGATCATTGCCTTCGTAATGAACAACAACACAAAAAGTGAATTTGGCTCGTTTTATATCCGACAGGTATTAGGACTGGGTCTTTGTGGACTAGTGTTAAGTTTTATACCGCTTCTTGGATGGCTTGTGAGCTTAGGTATCTTTGTTCTTTGGATTATGAGTTTAATAGGAGCACTCAACGGCGAAAAGAAATTAACTCCAGTATTGGGCGAGTACTTCCAGGATTGGTTTAAGTCCTTATAGGATTCTATTTTAAAATAATCTTAAAGAGCCAAATTGTTGATGATTTGGCTCTTTTTTTATGTTAACCATAAATTAACTTTCTTGATTATTCAGGCATTCATATACTCAAAAACAATATAATAAAAACAAGTTGAATCAACACCTAAAAACTAAAGTCAACTCCTAAAAGAAGGAATCTAGGCATCAATCTATAGGACGTACTAAACGTACCTATATCTGATATAAATCTTTCTCTGAATGTTTTAACATTTAATAAATTCTTTCCGGTCAAGGTAAAAGTTACATTATTTTGCTTCATTTTATATTTCGTCTCAAAGTCTAAGAAATAGAATGACTTGTGGGTATCAAAATTTCCAAAATAATACCTTTCTGATTGAATTTCAGCATTGAAGTTTTGATTGAAGTTAAAGTTTAGATCAATAAAACTTGTATTGTTGGTATTAGAAAATCTGGAAGTTGTCTTAACCACACTGCTATTCCATTTGGTTCCTAAATTATAATTAAAAAGGCCATTAAAAGCTGAACGGAGTTCAAATCCGTATTCATAACTTGTGTTTTGAACTACCCTTAATTCTGAATCATTCACACTGTTTTTAAAATCAGACTTGAAAAAACTAAAATTTAATTTCAGGTTGCTGGACATAAATTTTAAGTATCTATCAATAGTTACGTCCCCTAATAAAGTTTCAGAATTGTTAATACGAATGATATTTGTCAAAGAATAATCAGGATCAATTATGGTATTAGTTGAGAAAAAATCATGACTTTTAAGATAGGAAATTCTGGTCCTTGCAAAAAAGCTTTTAGTCCATCTTCCCAAGTTATAGCCTAAAGTTAATCCACTCGAATTAACTTGACTCAACCCTGAACCTCCTCTTAAAAAATCCTTATTATTAGTAAGTACATAATTATCAAACACCTGAATAAGTGAGGCATTTGTAAAATTGTTATTATAACTCAAGCTCAAATTATTGTTTTCATTAAATTCATAATTCATTGAAAGAGAGGGACTCACAAAAAATGGAGATTGTGATTCTTCGTTTCCATAACTTTCGAATTTATTGAACATTTGATTAAAGTCTAATTTGGCATTTAGAGCATAGTTCCCAAATTTAATCTTGTATTTAGCATTCGCGTATAATTTGCCAACTGTATATTTTAAATCATTATTGAATTCTGAAGTGATCTCATCTCCATTGGAACCAATCAAATCTAAATTAGATGTGAAAAAATCGATTCTCTTTGTAAAACCAATTTTTAATTCCAACAAGTCATCTGTTGTCTTTCGATCCAATAAATGCGCTTCAAACCCTGTAAAGTTCATTTGATTACTGCTCAATTGTCTCGCAGAAGTTGCATCGATATCTGCAAATAAATCATTAAAAACAACTGTATCTAACGTATAGTCTTGAGGTTTCCTTTCATAAATAAAAACTCCAGATAGCGCCAAAACCTTTTTGGCAGCCAACCTATTGGTGTAAATTGTTTTATACATAAAACGTTCGTTATGGTCAGACAAAAATTGCTGTATTGGAACGCTATTAAATTCGAGCCGACTTTTTGAATCTTCATTTCCACGCTTGTAGGTAGCATCTATTTCTAACAACTCGTTTTGTGACATATCATAATCAAAATCAATCGCACCAGAGCCTGAAAACAAGTTTTTATTTATCAGGTTTGACTCCCTATTTGTAAAACTTATAGATGAGGTTGTATAATTTTGAATACTTTGCTGTTCAAAGGCCTTCTCATCCCAATTTAATAGGCCATTGGCTTTAATTTTCATCTTTTCATTGATTTTAAAGATGGAATTAAGAGACAGAAGTTCCTGATTATTCAGATTAAAACGACTCTTCTTTAAAGACAACTCATAAGTGTCTAAACGAATTAGGCTACTTGCGTTTTCCATATTGCCAATGCCCCCAACCTCATTGAGATCAGACGCTGAAATGTAAATGGAGGATTCACCTCCTGAGGACTCTCCAACATTGTTTAAATTGGTTAGGAAGTAGTGTTTCCCTACCTCTCCAAAGCGCATAGCATTCGCTCTTACTTGGTATTTGTTTGTCGTTGTAAGCCCGTAAGCAAGACTTGCATTGCCAAACCAATCAATCTTTCTATCTTTTTTAAGCTTCAAGTTTACAGCAACTTTATGACTATCTTCAATATCCTTCAAAAGCCTGTTATTGGAATACTTTTGATAGATTTCAACTTTTTCAACCAGATCTGCATTTAAGTTTTTGGTTAATAGTTGATATCCTTTTTTAAAAAAATCATCGCCATCAACCATAACTTTTTCAATTTCTTGATTGCCTATTTTCACAGTGCCATCGGCTTCAATATGAAAGCCAGGGAGGTTCTTAAGCAAATCTTCAACGGTGGTTTCATTGCCTTTAAGAAATGCATCAACAATTAAAATAATAGTGTCCTTTTTGACGACTATCGCCTTTTCGGTATGAATTATAACTTCATTGAGTTCAGTAGCTTGCTCTTGTAGCTTGACATTCCTTGTAAAGTCATGTTTTTCTAATATGATTTTTTCAGACTTCGGTTGATAAGATAATGCATTAAAGCTTATGACATATTTCCCTACTTTTTCAATGGTAATCTCATATTTCCCCTGTTCATCGGTAGTCGTGTAGGTAATGATTTGTTTGTTCAATGAATCCCTGAGAATGACATTGACATAGGCAATTGGGTTTTCCAATGTATCGGTGACTCGACCTTTTATTGTTTGGGCACACATAAAATTGCCTAATAGCAAGAGAACTATTAGGCAATAGAATTTTTGTGATTTTAACAAGAATATCTTCATCAATTTTTCTTACTCTCGTCGAGTTCCCATTCATAAACCAATTCAATACCTTTATTTTCGGTTTTGCTCTCAACTATGCGAGTTCCTTTTGACAACTTAGAGAGTCTCATCTTTTCATCTTCAGTTCTTTTCTCAGATTGTGTTTTTAGATAATCTCTTAAAGACATTACTTTGAAATTAGCGCCTGAATGTACTGCATCTAAGGTTTTGTCCAATTGAACAGGATATTGAATTTTTGTTGCATTCCATTCAAACAAATTATCAACATCATGCACTTGCAAAATTAATCCTGGTAAGCCGTGAAATTTCCATGGTCCGAATGAAACAGGAATGTCCGTGGTAAACCAAGCAATATACCGCCTACCTCGAAAGTCCACAGTGGCTTTTGTGCATTCGAAATTTTGAATGGTTTTGGTTTGATCGGAAAGTTTCCAATCAAATTTAACACCATTATCTTGGATGACGATAGGTTTACCATTGTCCAACAAATTTAGAGAAATACCATTGTCAATTTTATTATAAATAAGAGTACTCGAATCCCCAACATCCGCAGAAGTAAACACATGAAATGACGAATCATCATTTTCATCTTTTATAACATTAGAAATATTTTTGAACTTATCATTGTTGAAAAAAACGGTGTAATGAGATAAGTTGTCTTCAGCAACCAAAATGGCGTTCATTTTAAAAGAACCCGTTTCCTTGACTACATTAACTGTATGCTCATATTCAACATATAGATATTGACCGTAAATTGGAGCCATTAAAAAAACAAAGAAGATGAATAGAAGTTTGTTCTTCATAGTTTAATAATATTTTAAAAAGAATATATAGTCGGAATTGACACAAACAACGGCGGTGACACCATTAAAAATATCAGAATACACACAGTATCAAGACCCAGCTAAACTTTATAAATTTACAATAAAGAAAAACAGATATCTAAACTTTTGAATGGAAAAAAGCGAAATCTACCGCCTAAACCAAAGAATCCGAAAGCCATGCCATACTTGAATAGTACGGTAAACCCGTAACTAAATTAGGCTTCACAAGAAAGTTTTAACTTTTTATTACCAATTAAGAAAGGTGATTTAAAATACTATATCAGGATTATATTTAATCCTCAGAAGCATCCCCATTTTCCGCAAACTTCCGCTCCATCTCCGCTTGAAATTCTTCCATCACGGGTTTCACCGTGCTTTCGGGCAGGTCGGCAATCCTGATATACATCAAGCCGTCCACGGCATTGTTGAATAACGGATCGACGTTGAAGGCCACCACCTTTGCATTTTGTTTGATGTATTTTTTAATGAGCACGGGCAAACGCAAGGTTCCTGGTTCGAGTTCATCAATGATCCTGTCAAATTTTACCAAATCGGCTTCTGTTTCGTCAAAGACAAAATCCTTATCGGCATCTTTTAACTTTACCTTGAATTCCTTTTTCGGATGCACATATTGCGCAATATAAGGATCGTAATAATTGGATTTCATAAACTCGATCATCAGCGATTTTGAAAAGTTGGTGAATTTATCGCTAATGGTCACCCCGCCAATTAAATACTTGTGTTCTGGATAGCGTAAGGTGGTGTGCACAATTCCTTTCCATAGAAGGAACAATGGCATGGGTTTAAGTTGGTATTCTTTAATGATAAAAGCACGGCCCATCTCAATGGATTGGCTCATCATTTTATAAAGTTCGGGTTCAAATCGGAACAGATCCTGAAGATAAAACCCATCAATCCCATATTCGGCAAATATCTTGGAACCCAAGCCCATTCGATAGGCTCCTACTACCATATTGGTGCTATTGTCCCACAAAAACATGTGGTGATAATAGTTGTCAAACTGATCTAAATCTATGGCTTCATTGGTACCCTCGCCTACTTCCCTAAAGGTAATTTCGCGCAAGCGACCAATTTCGCGCAAGATATTGGGAATACTCTGTGAATCTGAAAAAAAGACTTCGTAGTTTTTGCTTTCCAAAAGTCGGCCATCATTCTCGCGCAGATATTCAACCTCTTTATGCATACTTTCCAAACTTACGGGAGTCACAATATTTTTGATCGATTTTCGAACTTTTAAGGTTGAGGAAATATTGCTGAGGATGTTTCCCTTCTGATCAAAGGAATTGGCTAACATATAAGTTTTCTTTCTCAAAAATTCAGAAAACCCTTGAAGGGTAGCATGTTCTTTTTGATCAGCTACTGAAATTGGCCGACCAATCCGCACCTTTATGACGCGACGCTTTTGGGTCAGCAATTCCGACGGTAACTTGGCCGTTCGGAAAGTATCACTGATCTTGGAAAGTTTATAAAAAAGCTTACTGTTCTTGGCATGAAAATAAATCGGAACTACAGGAACTTCAGCTTTCTGCACCAACTTCATGGCTGCTTCTTCCCAAGGGCGGTCAATAACCAATTTACCATCCTTATAGGTCGACACTTCTCCTGCAGGAAAGATTCCTAAGGGATGACCCTCACGCAAATGAGAAATAGCGCTTTTAAACCCGGCAATACTGGATTTCACATCCTTCCGATCCTCAAACGGATTGACCGGCATGATAAAAGGTTTCATCGGTTCGATCCGGTGTAAAAGGAAATTGGCAATAATCTTAAAATCCTCCCGCTGCTCCAACATCAATTTGAGCAATAAAATGCCATCAATTCCTCCCAACGGGTGGTTGGACAAGGTAATATAGGCACCATCTTTTGGCAAACGTTTCAAATCGTCTTCCGGAATTTCGAATCGGATCTGGAAATCTTCTAAAATAGCATCCAAAAACTCAACATTTTCCAAATGCTTATTGCGATTGTAAATTTTGTTAAGTGTAGATATTTTAAGCAACTTCATTAGTAACCAGCCGCTAAATGTTCCGAAGGCACCATATTTGTCCAAATGTATGGCCTTGGCGACTTCTTTTGCATTTACTAATCCTGTTTCCTGCTGTTTGGTCATGGTTACAAACCTAATCATTTTTTTTAATAAATCTCTTTTGTGCTTCCTCTCCAAGTCACAATTTAATGAACAATTAGGCCCATCAAATCTATCGGGTGACCAATTGGACCGTCTCTTGTGTTAACTGCTTCAACAATACAGTTTTATCTGTCTCCAATTGTGCTATAGCCTCCAAATCATAATGGCGTATGGTATATAAGGATACGTTTTCATGGCAAGTGATCTTGAATTTCGCCTTTAAATGTAGGAGTAAATTGGGCAAATTATTATATATATTATCCACACATACCGAGAAACTAATGGCCGAATTTTGAATGACATCCACTTTCATTTTATACAAATGCAAGAGTTTGAAAATCTCACTTATATTTTCTTCTACAATGTATGAAAAATCCAAGGACGACAACGAAATCAATACCTGATTTTTCTTAACGATAAAACACGGAATCATCGGCTCAATGCCAACACCCTTTCCAACCATAGTTCCTGAATGTTCTGGATGCATGAAGGATTTAACAAAAAGCGGAATCTCTTTTTGCTGCAAGGGTTGCAAAGTTTTAGGATGAATAACGGACGCGCCATAAAATGCCAGCTCTATGGCTTCACGATAGGAAATTTTGTTGAGCAATTGTGAGTTATCAAAATAACGCGGATCAGCATTTAAGACGCCCGGAACATCTTTCCAAATGGTTACATTCTCAGCATTTAGGCAATAGGCAAAAATGGCCGCAGTGTAGTCACTGCCTTCCCTCCCCAAAGTTGTTGTGAAGTTGTTGTCATCGCTCCCTAAGAATCCTTGGGTAATATTTAAGACCGATGTATTCAATTTATTGGTGATGATGGTTTGAGTGGCTTCCCAATTGACGTTGGCACGCCTGTAATAATTATCGGTTTTGATATATTCTCTTACATCCAACCACTTATTCGTGATACCCACCAAGTTAAGATACTCACTTATGATGATCGTGGACACCAACTCACCATATCCTACGACTTGATCGTAAACAAAATTATAGTCTGGCGATTTATTGCGATCAAAAAAACTCTGTAATTCATCAAATAAAGAGCTTATTTTTTTAAAAACGGAATGTGTTTCCACACTATTGGTGTCGAAAAGGTCCATCAAAATAGCATTATGGTATTTTTTGACCTCTTGAAGCGAACTCTGCAATTCATTCTTCTTATGGAAATAATTATCAAGTACCGTTTCTAACGCATTGGTCGTTTTTCCCATAGCCGAAACAACGATTAAACTATTTCCACAATCAACTTTTCGCAATACTGCTTCCAAGTTTTTGACACCCAAGACATCTTTCACTGACGCCCCACCAAATTTAAATACGTGCATCCTCCAATTTTGCTATATAATTTTTGATCCCGATTTCATTCAGATGTACCACATCCCAATCGCGTTTGACATCAGCGCCTTTCTTTTGATAAAATTCAATCGCAGGTTCATTCCAGTCCAACACTTCCCAGCAAATTCGCTTGACTCCCAATTGGTGACCGTGAAGTACAACTTCATCCAGCAATGCAGTACCTAATCCACTGCCCCGCATTTTTTGGCTCACAATCAAATCTTCCAAATGTAAAACCTTGCCTTTCCACGTAGAGTATCGACCATAAAACAGGGCAATACCTTCTATCCGACCTTCAACTTCAGCGACAAAGCAATTAAAAGCAGGGTGTTTTCCGAACCCATCGGTTTGTAAATCTGAAATTGTGATTTCAACAGCATCCGGTTCTTCCTCAAAAACTGCTAATTCCGTAATTAATTCGAGTACTCGAGGCATGTCTTGAGGGACTGCCTTTCTTATTTTGAAATCCATTATTTAGAAATTGGATTCAAATATAACCTAAACCATGAAAATTAAAATCATTAAGTCTTAACGAAAACGTTGTAGTTTGCTAAAATATGCGATATTTGCAGAAACAAATCCAAAAATATTTCATGTACCGTAAACATCAAACCTTAGGTGAATTTATTATTGAAAACCAAGCATCTTTTAAATACTCATCAGGTGAGCTCTCCAGCCTTATCAATTCCATCAGGCTCGCTGCAAAAGTAGTGAACTATGAAGTTAACAAAGCAGGCCTAGTCGACATTCTTGGTGCGGCCGGCGATACAAATATTCAAGGAGAAGATCAGCAAAAACTGGACGTTTACGCCAATGAGAAATTTATTCAGACCATGACCAATAGAAATATCGTCTGTGGGATCGCTAGTGAGGAAGAGGATGATTTTATTGCCATCAACAGTCAGGACGAAAAATATCAGAATAAATATGTAGTACTCATTGATCCTTTAGACGGCTCGTCAAACATAGATGTGAATGTATCCGTAGGAACCATTTTTTCCATCTATAGACGTGTCACACCAATTGGAACCCCTGTAACGCTTAAGGATTTTTTACAACCGGGTCACCAACAAGTTGCAGCAGGTTATGTGGTTTACGGCACCTCAACCATGCTTGTTTATACAACGGGCGATGGTGTTAACGGTTTTACACTGAATCCTGCCATTGGCACATTTTATCTGTCCCACCCCAATATGCAGTTTCCAGAAAACGGGCGTATTTATTCTGTTAACGAAGGAAACTATATCCATTTTCCACAGGGTGTTAAAAACTATATCAAATACTGTCAAATGGAGGAGGGCGACCGTCCTTACACCTCTCGCTATATTGGTTCCTTAGTTTCAGATTTTCACAGAAATATGATTAAGGGCGGCATTTATATTTATCCGAAGAGCTCCTTAAACTCCAATGGGAAGCTGCGTTTACTTTACGAATGTAATCCAATGGCATTTTTGGCCGAACAAGCGAATGGTAAGGCAAGCAACGGTTTTGAACGTATTTTAGACATTCAACCAACAGAACTTCACCAACGTGTGCCGTTTATCTGTGGCAGCAAAAACATGGTGGAGAAGTGTGAGGAATTTATGCGAAACGCAAAATAAAAACTCCAAATAGGCAAGCACCAAATTCCAATGGATATCAAAAACAAAAATTTGAAGAATTTTGTGAAAATCGGGCCTCATTAAGAAATCTCAAAACAAAAGCTCCCCGTCTGCCGATACGGGCAGGCAAATTCCAATGAATCAGGCTGAAATCTGTGATAATTCATGATCCTGATAATCATCAAAATGCCTCTACTTAAAAAACATCGACGAACTGTAGTACAAAAAAACCCTGCCTCAGTGCCGAACTATTATCGGGAGAAACAGGATTCTATATTAATGATTAATAGCGCTATAAAGATGCTACTTTTTCTGAAAACCCCTCAGAAAAAACTATAATTGGTCAATAAATACATATGAATGGCAGCTCAATTCAAAAAAGTTCGACGAACTGCACCATCGGAATGAACTTTCGCACTCAACTATATCTTACCTTCCTTAAAATACGCAAGGTCTCCTTATAGCTCTTATAGACGTCTTCACTGTAATCTTTTAAATAAGGTTTGGCTTCATTAAGTTTATCTACAGCATCGTGGAATAAATTAAAATAGCAGATGAGATAAGTTGCCGGCAGATTTTTCAGATCTTTTTCCTCATGGGCACTTAAAGTCAATCCTTTTTTTAGTTTGTCCAAAATTGTATTGTTGGTATTGTAAATATGATGCAATACCTTTTTATCAAACTGGGGCGCCTCAAAAAGTAGTTCAGTTTCTATATGATAGGTGGCATTATTTCCAAAGTTGATCAAGGTTTCTTCTAGCGGATAATATTGATAGTTATTTTGCAATCCCAAGCTTACATATTCTACTATTTTAAATGAGTCTTCATCATAGGTGATGGCCACTTCATCCAAAGTTGAAAAAAACAATCGTACCTGTTCATTGATAAGCTCGATATCCACCCTACTATAAAAGGTTTTATCTTTAATTACCTTTTTCTGGCCCGCCCAACACAGAACAAAATATTCTTTGAACACCTTGTATCTGGGATGGTAATCTTTTCGCTTGCTTAAAAAATCAAACACACCATCAAGTGTATGTTGGATGTTATTTTGAGAATGATTTTCAATGGCTTCCACAATTTTTGAGTTGACATCCTTGATCTCAATATCAAAAGCCTTCGGCATGCTCATACTTCCATCTCTAAAAAACACGGAACCCCCATAATATTTCCAGATATTTTTTCTTAATGAGGTCAAACCGTCAATAGGCCTAATAGTTACCAAACCCACTACTTTATCATCAGGCAGATGCGGAAACGGAATATTCTCATATTGAACAATCGGTGGATTCGTCAAATAAGCATTAATGAGATTTTGTATTTTACTGTCATCAAAAAAGTCCACTCCTGTAATGCTATTGTCCTCATCTTCCACACCAATAACGATATATGAGTTGTTCTTTGGATTGCTATTGGACAAGGCACAAATATGCTTTAAAAACTTTGCCTTCCCTTCTTTTTCGCCAATATCCACCTGCCGCTTTTTGTCATAGAAGCTGTTCTCATCGTTGTGAGCCAATAGGTTTTTTATGAGAAGACGTTTGTTGATCACTTTGTGGCGATTGATTATTGGTTATTGGTTATTAATATTATTTATTATCACTGTTCTGGGTTGAATAGTCTCTATTGCTATTATTTGATATATTGTTTCGAGAAAACACTATTCAATCAAACTTTGAACCTCTACGTTCTAAATTCTTAAGATAATCAATGAATTTTGAAAGTTGATCAATAAGGTTCTGTGCTTTTTTATTTAGTTCAAGATATGTTTCTTCCGAAATATGCTGTCTATTATATGCCCGTAATAGTTGTGATTTTGATTCACTACAAGAGCCTCTTGCAAACCCCAAAAACATAATAAATTCCTTGTTCCCTCCACGACCAAAGCCTTCAGCAATATTGTCCATAATTGAACCAGAAGATCTATTGATCTGCTCTTTCAATTTATAATCCTTCTGAAGCGAGGTGTTACTAATCATATCCCAAATAGCGTCACAAAATAGAGTCGCTTCCTTATAAACCTCTAATTCTTCAAATGATCTAAAGTGTGCCAAAATTAATAGAGAATAAAAAATCTCCACAATTGTGAAAAAAATCAGTTCGTTTTTTTGACAATTGTAGACGACGCCTGAGCCGTCGGAAACACTAGCAAATCTGCAATATTCACATGCGCAGGTCTGGAAACCGCGAAATAAATAATCTCTGCAATGTCTTCTGCCTGCAATGCCTTATATCCCTTATATACCTGATCGGCAACTGAGTTATCGCCTTTAAATCGCACCTGGGAAAACTCGGTTTCTACCAATCCTGGATTAATAGCACTCACTTTTACACCAAATGGATTCAGGTCAATCCGCATCCCTTCCGTAATGGCCAAAACGGCGTGCTTGCTGGCACAATACACATTCCCTTTCGGATAGACTTCCTTTCCTGCAGAAGACCCGATGTTTATGATATGTCCTGATTGTCGCTCGGTCATTTGCGGAATGATGGCTTTACTGACGTACAATAAGCCTTTGACATTAATGTCCATCATGGCATCCCAATCGTCAGTATCTCCAGTTTGAATGGGATCCAAACCGTGGGCGTTTCCAGCATTATTGATTAAAATATCAATATGCTTAAATGCTTCGGGTAGCGATGCAATAGCTTCAAAAGTGGCATCCTTATCACGGACATCAAAATTTAAAGTATGTACATCGGTGGTTTTTTCGAGCGCTTTTTTATCAATGTCCAGGCGTTCTTGCCGTCTGCCACATAAAATTAAATTAATGCCGTGTTTTGCAAATTCATGTGCTGTTGCGCGTCCAATACCACTTGTGGCGCCTGTGATCAATGCTGTTTTTCTTCTCATGTTTCCTCTTCCCGTGGAAACGGGAATCTCTATTTATGTTGTTATTAAAAATTAATTGTCTCCCATATTACCTATTATCCACATCTCTAAAATTAAGAAGTAAATGTCTTCATATCTGCCAACAGGCAAGTGCAGCAATTTAAGTTTTTGATTATAAAAATACTTAAAACGCATAGACTAATCGATTTTAGTGTCCGAGATTTTTAGCTTAAACGAACTTGAATTCTTATGATAGTCTTCATTTATAATTTCATATAATCATAAATTCTTTTATTAACAACAACGACTATAATGCGGCTTACTATACATCAGTGAACACATCCATGTAGTCCAATTCCCTAAAGAAAGCGTATATACACATAGTACACCTTAAATAATAAAATGATGATGAATCTATTAAAAAAAGCAATTTTATTAGTCTTAATAAGTTTCTTTTCCTTTGGATGCAGTGACGATGATTCCGCACCTGACACACAAGGAAAGGCTAAAGTTTCTATCAAATTGATGGATGCTCCAGGAGATTTTGAGCACGTTTATATTGACATCGTTGATGTGATGGTTAAGGTAAATGACAACAGGGACGGGGAGGAAGGATGGCAAAGTTTGGAAACCATTAATACTGGAGTATATGATCTTCTCACATTGACAGGAGGCGTAAATGTACTTTTGGTTGACGATTTTGAAGTGCTTTCAGGTACTTTAAATCAAATCCGTTTGATTTTAGGTGACCATAACACGGTGGTCATTGATGGTGTGACCCATCCGCTAAAAACTCCAAGTGCACAGCAATCTGGTTTAAAAATAAAAATCAACCAAACCTTATTGCCAAATATGGCTTATACATTTCTATTGGATTTTGACGTAGACAAATCCATAGTTGTTGCTGGAAACTCAGGCAATATCAATCTGAAACCAGTTATCAGAGCCAGTGCGGAAGCAACCACAGGTACTATCTCAGGAAGCATTTTGCCATTAGATGTACAAACACAAATTAGCGCTACTAATGGTGTGGATGAAATAACAACCTACGCCGATGTTGAAGGGAACTTTTTATTGGTTGGTTTAACTCCTGGAAACTATACCGTTACCATTACACCAGATCCAATGTCTGATCTCCTGCCGACAGTTCTGGAAAACGTTGAAGTGTCAGCAGAAAACAACACTGCAATAGGCGTAATTACAATGGAATAGGCGTATAAATCATAAAACTATATTAAAAGAGCAACACCGTGGGTGTTGCTCTTTAACTTTTAACCAATCCTTAACAGCAATCCAATAAAAATTTTAACAATTTGCACTACTCAAAAAATCAGACCCTATTTTGAGCCTAAAATAAATTCTAAATATGATGGAAGATACTGTTGATATCAAAAGCATTAATGAGAAAATTGAAAGAGAAAGTGCCTTTGTCGACTTGCTTACTTTTGAAATGAACAAGGTCATTGTTGGCCAGAAATATATGGTAGAACGCTTGCTGATTGGATTGCTTGGGCAAGGCCATATTCTTTTGGAAGGTGTTCCTGGTTTAGCAAAAACATTGGCTATCAATACCTTATCCCAAGCTATCGAATCCAGTTTTAGCAGAATACAATTCACACCAGATCTATTACCTGCCGATGTGATTGGAACTTTGATCTATAACATGAAAGTGAATGACTTCACGATCAAAAAAGGCCCTATTTTCGCCAATTTTGTATTGGCCGATGAGATCAATAGAGCTCCAGCCAAAGTACAATCGGCATTATTGGAAGCCATGCAGGAAAAGCAAGTAACCATTGGTGATGAAACCTTTAAGCTGGACCGACCATTTTTAGTAATGGCCACCCAAAACCCAATTGAGCAAGAAGGGACATACCCTCTTCCTGAAGCTCAAGTGGATCGTTTTATGTTGAAAACCGTTATCGATTATCCTAAAATCGACGAAGAACAATTGATTATACGTGCCAATCTTAAAGGCGCCTTTGATAAAGTCAATGCCGTTGTTTCTACAGAACAAATTTTAAGGGCCCAAGAAGCCGTTCGTGAGGTTTATATGGATGAAAAAATAGAAAAATACATTCTTGATATCATTTTTGCCACGCGTTATCCAGAAAAATATAAACTTGCCGATTTAAAACCATTGATTTCATTTGGAGCCTCACCTCGAGGTAGTATCAATTTAGCCACCGCAGCTAAATGTTACGCCTTTATCAAACGACGTGGCTATGTGATACCTGAAGATGTCCGCGCCGTGGTTCATGATGTCCTTAGACACAGAATTGGTATTACTTACGAAGCCGAGGCAGAAAATATCACTTCCGTTGATATTATCAACAAAATCGTCAATCAAATTGAAGTACCATAAATAAGTCCGCAGTATTCAGTATGCAGTCGGCAATAATATGGCAACTCATTTCTGAATTATAGCGACTGAAAACTGAAGACTGCCAACTGCAGACTCAAAAAAAAATGGACACAAAAGAACTTTTAAAAAAAGTACGCAAAATTGAGATTAAGACTCGACGCTTGTCTAATCACATCTTTGGAGGAGAATATCATTCTGCTTTCAAAGGACGTGGTATGACTTTTAGTGAAGTACGCCAATATCAGTATGGTGATGATGTCCGTAATATCGATTGGAACGTAACCGCGCGCTACAATGAGCCCCATATAAAAATATTTGAGGAGGAACGTGAACTTACCATGATGCTCATGGTTGATGTTTCTGGTTCAGAATGGTTTGGAACTGACGTCCAGTTTAAAAATGAAGTGATTACTGAAATTGCCGCAACCTTGGCATTTTCAGCCACCCAAAACAATGATAAAATTGGCTTAATCCTTTTTACTGATGCCATCGAATTATATATTCCACCAAAAAAAGGTCGATTCCACGTCTTGCGAATTATCCGCGAACTGATAGAATTTAAACCAAAAAGTAAAAAGACAGATATTACTCAAGCCATAAAGTTTTTATCCAGCGTAATGAAAAAGAAAGTTATTGTTTTTATACTTTCTGATTTTATGGCTGATGGTTATAAGCAAACGCTTAAAATTGCGGCCAACAAGCATGACGTGACCGGAATAAGAGTCTACGATAAACGCGAAGAACATATTCCAAATTTGGGAATGGTCCAAATGAGAGATGCAGAAACTGGCGAATATTTGTTGGTCAATACGGGCTCCAAAAAGATCAGAACAGATTACGGAAAGTATTACAACGAGCGGGTCAACTATTTTAAGGAGACCTTTACAAAATCTGGCGCCGGTGCCATCGACTGTCGTGTGGACGAAAGTTATGTCACAAAATTATTGGGTTATTTTAAACGCAGAGCGTAACGGCTTAAGGATTTACGATTTATGAATTACAATTTACGACATATACCTATTAAAACTTCACGCTTCACGCTCCGTGCTTCAAGCGTTCTGTCTTTTCTCTTTTTTCTATTTTCTATTTTCTCCTCCGCCCAAGTCAAATCATCCATCGATTCCACAAAAATCAAAATTGGAGAGCAGATTACCTATAAAATAGAAGTGGAGGCGGACACTACCGATTTAGTCGTTTTTCCAGAAGGACAAACCTTTACACCACTGGAAATGATTGAGTCCTATAAGCCGGATACGACAAGAAATCAAGCGACATACAACCTCGTTAAAAAATATGGTCTAACCCAATTTGATTCTGGCCATTATACCATCCCGCGACAGAAAATAATTATTGGCAGCAAAGAATATTTTACTGATTCTTTAAGAGTAGAAGTGAATAACGTACTTGTCGATTCAACAAAACAGGGACTTTACGATATCAAACCTTTTATTAAAGTCGAAAAAAGCAGAAGCGATTGGTGGAAGACTGCCCTTATAATTATAGCGATTCTCGCCGTGGTAGCATTCTTAATGTACTGGTTTATCTGGCGCAAAAAGCCATTGACCGAAGCTGAGGAAATCGCATTGCTGCCACCCTATGAACGTGCAAAAATGGCCCTTCAAAAGCTGGACGAATCCGATTACCTGCAACAAGCCGAACTTAAGGGATACTATTCGGAACTGACTTTTATCATCCGTCGTTATTTGGATGAACAAGTATATGATCGTGCGCTGGAAAGTACAACCGACGAATTGATCAATCGTTTGAATCTACTTAAAGATGGCAATCAGATTGAGTTGAGCAAGAACGATATCAGGAATATTGAAACGATTTTAAAGCGGGCCGATTTGGTGAAATTCGCCAAGGTGACCCCAGATATCGAATTGGCCAAAATTGATAGAGATACCGTTGATCTTGAAATTGATAATGTCAAACAAGCGCTTCCAGAACCCACAGAAGAAGAAAAACTGCGCGATCAGCAGTATAAGGAAATGCTAGAGCGCAAAAAGAAACGTCGCAAAATTATCATCACTGTGGCTGTTTCCTTGTTTTTAATTTTGGCAACTTTTGTTGGCTTCTCTGTAAAATACGGATTTGATTATGTCAAAGACACCATCATTGGTCATGAGAGCAAGACACTGTTGGAAGGTGATTGGGTAACTAGCGAATACGGCATTCCGCCAATCTACATTTCCACTCCGGTCGTTTTAGAGCGGGTTGAATCGAAGGCCATTGACACTATTTCCAACGCCAAAACAACGATGTTCAGCTATGGTACTCTATTGAGTTCATTGAACATCGCGGTCAGCACGTCAAGGTTGAACATTCCAGATTCTGCATCAGTCGATTTAAATATGGCCATTGAAGGGGGACTGCGAATGCTTGAACAAAACAATGTTAAGGACATCATTACTAAGAGAGAGAAATTTGTCACTCCAAATGCGGCCGAAGGATTGAAAGTGTTTGGTACAGCATCGTTCCCAGGACTCTTACCTGATCAATATCGCAAAGGCAAGTATGTTTTTCTGGCATTTACTGCTCAGAATATATTACAGCAAGTCATTTTGGTTTGGGATGCAGAAGACCGATACGCTGAAGAGATAATGGAGCGTGTTTTGAACTCCGTCGAACTTAAAAAGGTAGAATGATGCTGGGAGGAATTGAATTTGTAAATAAAGAGTTTTTTTGGTTGTTTTTACTACTTCCAATGCTCATTCTTTGGTATGTGTTCAAGCACAAACAACAAACAGCAGAACTCAATATCTCAACAACAAAAGGATTTAAGCTGACCAACTCTTGGTTGCCAAAAACAAAGCATGCCTTATTTGTTATGAGGTTGTTGGCATTATCTTTGGTGATTACCGCTTTGGCACGTCCAAGAACCGTAGATGTATCTACAAGAACAAAAACCACTAGGGGTATAGATATTGTCATAGCCATTGATGTTTCTGCAAGTATGTTGGCCAAAGATCTAATGCCCAACCGTTTGGAAGCGCTAAAAGTGGTCGCATCAGAATTTATAAAAAGCCGACCTAATGATCGGATTGGCATTGTGGAATATGCGGGTGAAGCTTATACTAAAACACCTATCACTAGTGACAAGGCCATTGTATTACGTGCTCTTAACGATATTAGGTACAATACCATTATTGAAGGAGGAACTGCCATAGGCTCAGGATTAGCAACCGCTGTCAACAGGATTAAAGATAGTAAGGCAAAAAGCAAAGTTATTATTTTATTGACCGATGGGGTCAACAACAGTGGTTTTATAGATCCAAAAATTGCGAGTGAACTAGCTGTAGCTTATGACATTAAAGTTTATACCATAGGTATTGGAACCAACGGAATGGCCTTGTCTCCGGTTAGGATTTTACCGAATGGCAGTTTTCAATACGAGCGCCAACTGGTAGAAATAGATGAAGAGTTAATGAAGGATATTGCAAAAGCAACTGGAGGAAAATATTTTAGAGCCGATAACAATAAGAAATTAGAGGCTATTTATGACGAAATAAACAAGTTGGAAAAAACAGAGGTTGAGGAGTTTAAATACTCCAAATACGAAGAAAAGTACCGTCCATTGATATTATTGGCTTTTGGGCTTTTGTTCTTTGAATTTTTATTGCGCTCTACCTTGTTTAGAAGCTTTAATTAACGACGGACTATAAACAGATTTCATAGAAAAACATTTGTGCATTTTGTGGTCATTTAACGCTATCAAAATACTAAACACTGAATACTTAACATGCAATTAGAAGAAAGAATATGGTTTTGGGGATTAATGGTCATTCCATTGATTGTGCTTATATTTTTGCTTTTGCAATGGTGGAAACACCGAATGCAGCGCAAATTTGCAAGTAAGCCTTTATTGAAAAGATTAAGTCCAAACACGTCCATTTTCAAATCTATTTTGAAAGTTGTAGTGCTTTCTCTCGCTTTCGCGTGCTTGGTCATAGCTTTGGTCAACCCAAAAGTTGGCACAAAGCTTGAGACAGTAAAGCGTGAAGGTGTTGATATAGTTTTTGCCATTGATGTTTCAAAAAGTATGTTGGCCGAGGATATTGCTCCTAACCGTTTGGAGAAATCAAAACAATTGGTCACTCAAATCATTAACAATTTGGCCAGTGATCGTGTGGGCATTATCGCTTACGCAGGAAAAGCATTTCCGCAATTGCCAATTACAACCGACTATGGCTCGGCAAAAATGTTCCTTCAGAGCATGAATACAGATATGCTTTCATCTCAAGGCACCGCTATTCATGAAGCTATTGAGCTTGCAAAAGACTATTACGACGATGACCAAGACACTAACAGGGTTCTCATTATCATTTCTGATGGTGAAGATCATGGCGAATTGGCCACGGAAGTGGCAAGGGAAGCCTATGAAGAGGGAATCAGGATTTTCACCATAGGTGTTGGAGATGTAAAAGGTGGTCCTATTCCAGAAAAGCGAAATGGCATTATTGTCAACTATAAAAAAGATAGACAAGGCGAAACGGTCATTACCCGATTGGATGAAAACACTCTAAAAAGTATCGCCCAAGAGGCCCATGGCTCGTATATTAACGGCCGAAACACCACGGAAGTGGTAGAACATATACGCGACATTTTGGACAAGATGGACAAAACTGAATTTGAAGCCAAACAATTCGCAGATTTTGAATCGCAGTTTCAATGGTTTTTGGGAGCGGCACTTTTCTTTTTGATGATCGATGTTCTATTACTTGAAAGACGTACCTCATGGCTAAAACGTTTAAATTTATTTAACGAAAACGCTACATAACTTTAAGAAAACATTATAATATGGATACCAATAGTTTTTTTAGATTTATGAACTGTTTAAAAATGAGGAAGATAAATTATGATTTTGATTGAATTGGACTTTTGACGAATACAACCATCAACTTTAAAAACGAGTCCATAATGACCTAGAAAAATGAAAAACCTTACACTTCTAATTTTGTTTTTTACAAGTTTTACTTTTTCTCAAGATAAGGAGAACCAAAAAGAACAATTATTGGCAGAAAAGAAATCGAATAACCTCATCTATGAAGCCAATGAGCTAATGGATAATAACAAGTTCATTTCTGCAGAAAAAGAATACCGAAAAGCTATTTCAAAACAACCCACTTCAGTAGCAGGCACCTATAATTTAGGGAATTCCTATTTTAAGGAAGGCAATTACGAAGAGGCACTCTACAGACAGCAACAAGCTGCCAAAAACGCCACCGAGAAATCGCACAAGCATAAGGCTTTCCATAATATTGGAAATATTTTAATGAAGAACAAACAATGTAAAGAAGCAGTTGAAGCTTATAAGAATGCCTTAAGAAATGATCCAACGGACGATGAGACACGTTATAATTTAGCTTTGGCAAAAGAATGTGCTGAACAGCAAAAAGATGATCAGCCAGACGAAAACCAAGATAAGGACAAGGATAAACAGGACGAGAACAAAGATCAAGACGATCAGAATAAAGACAATCAAGATCAGCAGGATCAAGACAAGAAAGATAATAAAGACGACCAAAACGATCAGGATAAGAAGGACGGCGACGATAAAAAAGATGAAGAGAAACCAAAAGATGAAAAGGACCAGAAGAATCAAGAGAAAAAACCTCAACCTGGTCAACTATCTCCTCAACAAATAAAGAATTTATTGGAAGCCATGAATATGCAGGAACAAAAAGTTCAGGAAAAAATGAATGCCGATAAACAAAAAGGCGTCAAAATACAAACAGATAAAGACTGGTAGAGAACAAGTTGGCGGGCGACAGTCAACAGTAGTCAGTAATCCAATGAAATTAAAAGCATACATATCATTATTTTTAATTGTAGCTAGTACAAGTTTTGTTGCGGCCCAAGTAAAGTTTGAGGCTAAAGTAAGCAAGACCAAGCTTGGCATCAATGAACGTTTACGCGTCGATTTTGAAATGAATACCGATGGCGATAATTTCAATCCACCGTCATTTAATGACTTTACGGTAGTAGGTGGCCCAAACCAATCCGTCAGCCATTCTTGGATCAATGGTGTTCGCTCGTTCACAAAGACCTACAGTTACTTTTTAGCTCCAAAAAAAACAGGAACGATTACAATCAATCAAGCAACCATTGAAATTGAAGGTGAAATTTATAAAACTTCGCCGGTAACCGTTCAAATTACTTCAGCAGTCAACAGGCCTAATGATCCCGACAATGCTGAAAATGTTGCAGATGACAACCTTCATCTCATTGCAGAAATATCAAAAGGAAACCCTTATCTCAACGAAGCCGTAACTGTGGTTTATAAATTATATGTTTCTGAAGATATCGGCGTTAGTACATTTAGGGAAATTGACAGCCCGAAATACAATGACTTTTGGAGTCAGAATATTGACCTCAAAGGAAATAAAATTCAAAACGTTCAATTTAAAGGACGGCCTTATCGCTTTTTGGTCATCAAACAGGTGGTTCTATATCCGCAAAAATCAGGAAAGTTGGAGATTGAACCTTTAAGTCTCGATATTACAGTAGAGGTACCTTCCAATAGACGCGACTTTTTTGGCGGTCGGTTGATGACCCAAGTTCACAAAACAGTTTCTGCTGGTAGTAAAACACTTGAGGTTAAACCACTTCCAGAAATCGGAAAACCTGATAACTTCACTGGAGCTGTGGGTAATTTTGATTTTAAGGTAACCACCTCCAAAAGCGAATTAAATGCCACGGAGTCTCTACAGGCACGACTGGAAGTAAAAGGTAAGGGAAACCTTAAACTGTTTCAATTGCCGAAATTAACTTTACCTAGTTCCTTAGAGGTCTATGAACCAGAACACACCCAAAATATAAGAACCACTATTGACGGCATGCAAGGTGGCATTGCAGATAGTTATACGATTGTCCCACAATTTAAGGGCAAGTATCCTATTCCAAATGTAGAATTTTCATATTTCGATTTAAAAACAGAGTCGTACAAAACCATTTCTTCAGGAGAAATGATGATCAACGTACTTGAAGGCCCAACAAACAGTACGCATACCGATAGCAATATAACCGTTGCTGGGGAAGGTAAACAGCGGGTGATCATGAATAACGATCAGTTTGCATTTGTTAAAAGCGAGGCAAATCTTAAACCAATTAAATCGGAGCCTTTCTTTAACTCTTCTTGGTATTGGAGTTCACTTTTATTACCGCTTATGGCCATTCCTTTGGCAATGGTTTTCCGTAAGAAGAAGGCAGAGCGTCGTGCTGACATACAAGGGAATAAAATACGTAAGGCAGATAAACTTGCCAAAAAATATTTGGGAGAAGCCAGAAAATCATTGGGTCAAAAAGAAGCCTTTTATATTGCTCTCGAAAGAGCCCTTCATAATTACTTAAAAGCAAAACTGCGTATTGAAACCAGCGATTTCAGTAAGGATCGGATTAAAGAGTTACTCTTAAGAAGACAAGTGGACGAATATGTAATAGATGAGTTTGTAACCATTCTTGACAGTTGCGAATTGGCGCGCTATACACCTTTTTCTGAAGTGACCATGCAACATGATTATGACAAAGCAGCCCAAACTATTTCAGTAATTGATAAACAGATTCGATAAGATGAAGCATTTTATTTATATACTGGTATTTTTAATTGGCAGCTTAGGGTTTGGCCAAAATGAGCAGCTCTTTCAACAAGCCAATGACTTATACAACAAAGGCGATTTTGAAGATGCCATTTCAAAATATGAAAGCATTATTGAGTCTGGAGAGCATTCTGCAGCTCTGTACTTTAATCTGGCCAATGCACATTATAAACTCAATCATATTGCCCCAAGTATTTATTATTACGAAAAGGCATTAAAATTATCACCAAACGATAAGGAAATTCACAACAATATTGCATTTGCCCGCAATATGACCATTGATGCCATAGACAAGACGCCTGTGTTTGGATTCGAAAAATTCGCAAAGAAGATCACCAATTGGCTCACTTTTGATACTTGGGCTAAATTATCGATACTGTTGATGGTGCTTTTTGTGGTATTTTATCTCATTTATTATTTTAATTATGGCTCCACCAAAAAACGAGTGGCGTTTATCACCGCGATAACTTTCTTTATTCTCTCATGTTGTTCTGTAGCTTTGGCTTTTAATAATTATCATTCTACAAAAAATGATCAACCTGCCATTGTCTTTGCCAAAGAGAGTCAAGTAAAAAGTGAGCCAAACCTAAGAAGTTCTGAATCCTTTAAGCTTCATGAAGGTACAAAAGTTCAAATTTTGGATACTGTCAATCACTGGAAAAAAATACAGATCGCCGATGGAAAAACCGGTTGGATTCCTGCTGATGACATAAAAGCACTTTAGACTTTCATGGATGGTTTCCTGAGGATAAACACCCAATAAAGACATTTGGACATTCTTCGTTATAATTTTATTAAAAAAGAAGCAAGTTTCCTTAGAATAAAAATTATGCCCCTATTCCACTGCTTTATTGCGATTTACCAATATGGAATCGCTGGATACGCATATCTAGTTCGTAAACATGAACGTTTTATTCTTTCATATTTGATTCAAAAAAAGCCATTTTATCACTACTTTTAGTGCATCAACTCCAAACATAAATTGGAATGTTTAAAATAAGAATTTAAATAAGATGGATTTAAACAAAGTATTTGCAAACAACAAAAAATGGATCAAAGATAGACTGTCTGCTGACCCAAGCTTCTTTGAGGGTTTAAGCAAAGGACAAAACCCAGAATTACTGTTTATTGGCTGTTCTGACAGTCGCGTTGCGGCAGAAGAATTGATGGGCTTAGGTCCAGGAGAAGTATTTGTACATCGCAACATTGCAAACATGGTCATTAGTATTGATCTTAATGTCATGTCTGTAGTCAATTATGCGGTCAATCAGTTGCAGGTTAAAGACGTTATCGTTTGTGGCCATTATGCCTGTGGTGGCGTTAAAGCGGCGATGCAATCGGCTGATTTGGGGATTCTAAATCCGTGGCTTCGTAACATCCGTGACGTCTATCGAATCCATCGCAACAAACTAAATGCCATTGAAGATGAAGAAAAAAGATATGACCGATTGGTAGAACTCAATGTTCAGGAACAATGTGTCAACCTGATAAAAACTGCAGCAGTTCAAAAGGCAAATAGAGATAGAGGCCTAAAAGTACATGGTTGGGTATTTGATGTCAAAACAGGAAAGTTGATCGATTTGAAAATTGATTTTGATAAATATCTCAGTAAAATCATGGAGATTTATCATTTGGAATAACCACCAAAAATGTCGTGGCTCGTCCGACCGACACGGGCGAGCCCTATTTTAAGAGAAGAATGCGAAACTGTCATTTCCATCAAGCCAAGGTTGCAGGTTTTACAGTCATTACTGCCAACGAAAGCAGCTCTCTAGTCATCAGACCAATCAATATATAAAGTGCATTCTTTTGTGATTTGGATTGTATCACTACAAAATTCATAGCCTCATGAACTTGGCGTATCTGCTACATGGTTAACATTTGGCTAACCAACAGTGTGACGGCGAACACACATTTGGATATTTTTAAATGGTACCATCGGTCTCAACAGGATCTTCTTCCCAATCTTCTTCCAGTTCTTTCTTCTTTTCCAGGATAATCGGAAACATCATTGGCACCAAGGATTTCACAGGAGTATAAAGTGCAGAGTCTTCAATGCTTTTTTCATCGGTCATTGGAATGGCCCGGTTAGTAATATCATAAATATTGAGCACTACACTTAAAATCAATGCCAATTTTATCGCTCCAAAAAGAGCGCCAAGCAGCTTATTGACAATTCCCAGAGCGGCAAAATCCGCAAGCTTTGTCAAGGCTTTCCCTGCTAAGGCTATCGCCAAGACAATGATGAGAAAAGTTACGGCAAATGCAATAATATTAATTGTTTTCTCATCCCACTGTGAGTTTTCATCAATAAAGGTTTCGGCATAATTACTAAAGTGGATCGCGCCATATACCCCGGCGATCAAGGCTATGACAGAAGCAATTTCCACAAAAAATCCTTTCATAAAACCTCTCACCAATCCAAGACCGATAACCCCTAGTAAAATGATATCCAAAACACTCATAAGCTATTGTATTTTAGCAAACGTACATAAATTTCGGATTTTAAGACTTATAAATTCTAAACAGAATGTATAGTTTCTTAACTTTGCCTAAGAGTTCTAGTTGAAAGATTAACAACAAAAAACGGTCACTACTATTTAGTTACCGACAAAATTGAACTTGAAGTTGATTTGAATCTCAAGTTTCGTTCCAATTTGAAGTTGAATTTCAATACTAACTAAAAAGATTACTGCCTTACTTCGACAAACTCAGTAACACGCAGGAAATTAAAATTGTCGCTGCTATTATGGTAATGACAAGGAATTATTAACTAAAAAGATTCCTGCCTTCGCAGGAAGTGATCATGTCAAGAGACAAACTATTAAAAGAACGTTGGGAGTTAGTAGTCAAAAAGCTTTCTACCCAATTCGCTGAAGGCGATATATTAGATTTGGATGCCATCATCTATTTGATTGGTGTGCAAGAATTAGGACAACTCCATAGAAAGTTCAAGAAAGACCATAAATTGGATTTGATGCATATTGGCATCTGTCGATTATTAGAGCCTTATGGTTATTACGAATTCGATTATTTTGATGAGGATAAGTGGCCTCATTATACCATTAAAGAACAACTCCCTCCATTAAAAGCAGGGGAACAAAGTGTCCTGATGAAAGAAGCCATTGTCAATTATTTTATTGAAACTGAATTTATAAAATAATTCTCTCATCAGATCTTTCAGGTGTTTAAAACCTGATAGGTCTTTAAGGTTTACAAAATCTTGTAGGTTTTTATCTGAAAAGCCTTAAATTTGCCATTCATTTTTTTGATTTATGATAGACAAGATTAAAGAACTCATCGCTGAAGTCGAGGCTTTTAAAGCTCAATCCAAGGAAGAGATCGAAGCATTTCGGATTAAATACTTAGGAAAAAAAGGAGTATTGAATGAATATTTTGCAGAATTTAAAAACGTAGCTAATGATCAAAAGAAAGAGTTTGGTCAAGTCATCAATCAATTAAAAAGCACTGCCGAAGACAAAGTCAATTCTTTAAAGGAAGAATTGGAAAGTAAAGAAGAGATCAAAGGCGTCTTTGGCGATTTATCACGTCCTGGCGAACCTATTGCCATTGGCGCACGTCACCCAATTTCCATCGTTAAAAATCAGATCATAGATATCTTTTCGCGCGTAGGTTTTAACGTCAGCGAAGGACCTGAAATTGAAGACGACTGGCATAATTTTACCGCACTGAACTTGCCAGAATACCACCCGGCAAGAGATATGCAGGACACGTTTTTTATTCAAACCAATCCCGATATTTTGTTGCGTACACACACAAGCTCTGTTCAGGTACGCTATATGGAAACCAACAAACCACCAATCCGTACCATTTCTCCTGGGCGGGTGTTTAGGAACGAGGCCATTTCATCACGTTCGCACTGTTTCTTCCACCAAGTGGAGGGTTTGTACATTGATAAAGACGTGAGTTTTGCCGATTTAAAACAAACTCTTCAATATTTCACCACCGAAATGTTTGGGAAAAGTAAAATCCGTTTGCGTCCTTCCTATTTTCCATTTACTGAACCAAGTGCAGAAGTAGATGTGTATTGGGGACTGGAAACTGAAATCGACCATCGCATCACCAAAGGTACTGGATGGTTGGAAATCATGGGCTGCGGAATGGTCGATCCGAACGTTCTAGAAAATTGCGGCATCGATTCAAAAGTCTATTCCGGATTTGCCTTTGGAATGGGTATTGACCGGATTGCCATGCTTTTACATCAAATTGGTGATATCCGATTGTTGAGCGAAAATGATGTCCGATTTTTGGAGCAATTTAAATCATCTTTATAAATCGTTATGACCCATAACGATAACCGATGAGTTTTCATCGGTTTTTTTATTTAACATTTTTTTAACTTCGATTGGTTCGGATTGTTCCGAACCTCGCTTATCTTTGCATGAAATTTGAATCACATGATAAGTAAAATGCGTAATGACAAAGAAGACTTAGTCGAAAGATTGGGTGTCTTTATGGAGCAAAAAGAACAACTTGCTCCGGTTGCAGCCCGTATTTTATCCTATATTATTTTAACCGGTAAGGCTGGGACCACTTTTGATGATTTAGTCAGAGATTTATGTGCCAGTAAAAGCACGATTTCCACACATTTAAACCATTTAGCCGATTTAAAGCGAATTCTTTACTTCACCAAAACCGGCGATCGAAAAAAGTATTACACTATTAACGAAGACAGTATCATTCAAAGTATTGATGCCATGACAGAGTCTTGGATTCTCCAAAAAGAACTGCATTTAGAAATAAGAGAATATAAGGAAAAGACCAATCAATTGAAAAACGATTATACTTCAAAGTTTAATCTGGACTTTCATGACAATTATATCGAGTTTTTAGATGAAGTCACCAAAGCAGTATCAACATTAAAATCAAGAATTTTAGAAAAAAACACTAAACTCTAATCAATGAAAACAATCAAACTCCCATTAGTCATCTCCCTTAGTATCATCACTCTTTTCTTGAGTTGTGGGGACAAAGAACAAGCACCACAAGGGCCACAAGGACCGATGCCGTTTCAAGTGACCACCATTCCCCAAAAAACTGTAACAGGTTTTACAACTTATCCAACGAGCATTGAAGGCGTCAATAACAGTGAAGTACGCCCTAAGATCTCAGGCTATATTACAGAGGTACTCGTTGACGAAGGTCAGAAAGTGAGAAAGGGACAAACCTTATTCAAGTTAGAGACACAAACACTCAGCCAAGATGCTGCCGGAGCAAAGGCCAATGTCAATGCAGCTCAAGTTGAGGTTGACAAACTAAAACCTCTGGTTGAAAAAAACATTATCAGTGGTGTACAATTAGAAACTGCAAAGGCCAAATTATTGCAGGCACAAAGTGCCTATAACAGCATTGTTGCCAACATTGACTATGCCAATATAAAAAGTCCTGTGGACGGTTATGTTGGATCAATTAGATTACGTAAGGGAACATTGGTGAGTCCTACAGGTCCAGAACCGTTAACTACAGTTTCTGACATTAGTGAAGTCTATGCTTATTTCTCAATGAATGAACGAGAATATCTTGATTTTATTCAAAACGCAGATGGCAACAGTATTCAAGAAAAGATCAAAAATCTTCCAAAAGTCACTTTGATCTTGGCCAATGGAAGTGTTTATGATCAAGAAGGCACCATTGAAACCATAAACTCCCAAGTAAATGCCAATACTGGATCTATATCCTTTCGGGCCGTTTTTAATAATGACTCAAGATTATTGACCAACGGCAACAGCGGAAAAATAAGAGTTCCAAAAACTTATTCAAATGTTGTGGTAGTCCCTAAAGAATCTACCTATGAGCAGCAAGGCAGTTATTATGTCTATAAACTAGCTGAAGATAATATGGCTGTTTCTACACGAATTGCGGTTTTAGCCGATGTTAACAATGTTTATGTAGTTTCTGATGGTCTTAAAGCAGGCGATAAAATTGTTGCAAAAGGCGTTGCAAAGTTAAGAGGTGATTCACAGATACAACCAATGGAAGTGCCTTTTGACACGATTGCAAAACCAATCGAAAAAGTATTCAGATAATAAACCAAGATAAGAACTTATGATAAAGACATTTATAGAAAGACCGGTACTTTCAACGGTCGTTTCGATCATCATCGTGATTTTGGGTATTCTTGGTCTTACCACATTACCTATTACGCAATATCCTGATATTGCACCACCAACTATTTCAGTAAATGCCAATTATCCTGGTGCCAACGCTGAAACCATCTTGGAGAGTGTGATTATCCCCATCGAGGAGCAAATCAACGGTGTGGAAGGAATGACCTATATTACCTCCAGTGCTTCCAATACAGGAAGTGCAACCATTACCGTATATTTTGATCAGGAGGTCGATCCTGATATTGCAGCGGTAAACGTTCAAAACCGTGTGGCACGTGCCAATCCGCAATTGCCCCAAGCGGTGTTGCAAACCGGTGTAACTACCTCAAAGCAGCAAACCAGCGCCTTGATGTTTACCTCATTTTATAGCACCAATCCTGATTACGATGCCACATTTATACAGAATTATCTAAAAATCAATGTCATTCCAGAATTACAACGGGTTGACGGCGTTGGTGATGTGAATGTGTTTGGAGTCAAAGATTACGCCATGCGTATTTGGTTGCGTCCGGAAAAAATGGCTGCCTACGGACTGATTCCTACCGATGTTACCGCAGCATTGCGCGAACAGAGTTTGGAAGCTGCCGCAGGATCATTGGGTGAAAATGACGGAGAAGCCTTTAGTTATGTCATCAAATACGGTGGCCGATTTAAAACTGAAGCGCAGTATAGCGATATTATCATTAAAGCCCTGGGCAACGGACAGTTTTTAAAACTCTCTGACGTCGCGGATATTGAATTGGGCGCACAGTCTTATGCAGGTGGATCTATTACCAACGGCCTTCCAGCGGTAAACATGGGTATTTTTCAAACCAAAGGTTCCAACGCTCGAGACATTATTATTGATATTGAGAAAAAGTTGGAAGAGATCAAAGCCGATTTACCTAAAGGTGTAGAGATTTTTATACCCTACAACACCAATACGTTCTTGAATGCATCCATTGAAAAGGTGGTCTCCACCCTGGCTGAGGCATTTTTACTCGTGTTCGTGGTAGTGTTTATTTTCCTTCAAGACTTTAGATCAACCTTAATTCCGGCTATTGCAGTTCCGGTTTCGATTATCGGTACGTTTTTCTTCTTAAATCTTTTTGGTTACTCTATCAACCTATTAACACTTTTCGCCTTGGTATTGGCAATTGGTATTGTGGTGGATGACGCCATCGTCGTGGTAGAGGCTGTTCACGCCAAGATTGATGAAGGAGAATCTGACCCTAAAAAAGCAACGGTAGATGCCATGCATGATATTACTGGGGCTATTGTTTCCATTACCTTAGTCATGGCAGCAGTGTTTGTTCCTGTAACCTTCATCCAAGGTCCGACGGGAGTGTTCTATGAGCAATTTGGAGTTACGCTAATTGTGGCCATTATTATTTCGGCCGTTAATGCATTAACCCTGAGCCCTGCCTTATGTGCCCTGTTCCTAAAAGGTCATGACGACAAGCAAAATAAGAAGAAGAAAGGATATCTTGGACGATTCTTTGATGGTTTCAATAAAGGTTTTAACGCCACCGTTACCAAATACGGAAAATCTGTTCATTTCCTATACAAACATAAATGGATAACCGTGGTTGTTCTTGCAATATCCGTTGGTGCTATCTGGTGGTCTTCTTCCGTATTGCCAACTGGATTTGTCCCTGATGAAGATAGAGGTATCGTATTCGTAAATATTGAACTTCCTGCCGGATCTTCAATAGACAGAACCCATCAGGTAAACGCTGATTTATATAAAAAGCTCATTCAAATCCCAGGGGTTAAAGGGGGGTCAATTATTGAAGGAAGTAGCTTTTTGGGAGGTGCAGGGAGCAACTTCGGACTGGGCTTTATCCGTTTGGACGATTGGGAAAACCGTGATGCCGATTCACTTTCCGTACAAAGTATTACTGGGAAAATGTTCGCAGCAGCGGCACAGATTCCTGAAGCAAACATCATCTTCTTTGCACCACCAAGCATACCTGGGTTTGGTAACTCGGCGGGAATTGAAGTCAACTTGTTGGACCGCTCAGGTGGCAGTTTTACGGAATTAGATAAAGTCACTCAAGATTTTGTGGGCAAACTCTCCCAACGACCAGAAATTCAGTATGCACAGTCATCGTTTAACACCCATTATCCGCAGTATGAGATAGAGTTAAATGCCGAACTGGCTAAGGAATTAGGTGTACCTATCAGTGATATATTTTCAACACTTCAAGGGTATATTGGAAGTATTTTCGCTGCCGATTTCTCAAGATTTGGTAAACAATATCGTGTATATGTTCAAGCTTTGCCTCAGGATCGTGCTGAAGAAAGTGATTTGGGCAAACTCTATGTACGTACAGGTACCGGAGAAATGACTCCAATTACAACATTTGTCAACTTAAAAAGAGTTTACGGACCACAATCCGTAACCCGTTTCAATCTATTTAATTCTGTAACTTTAAATGCAGCAGTAGCCCCTGGCTTTAGTTCTGGTGATGCTATTAAAGCAGTAAATGAAGTTTCACAATCCTTACCTGCCAATTATACCACTGCGTATTCTGGATTGACTCGTGAGGAAGTGAATGCAGGCAACCAAACAACGACCATTTTTATATTGTCTTTAGTGTTTGTTTATTTCCTGTTGGCTGCCCAGTACGAAAGCTATTTGATTCCATTCTCTGTACTTCTATCCTTACCACTAGGGGTTTTTGGAGCGTATTTCACAACGCAACTTACAGGATTACAAAATAATATTTATTTCCAAATTGCACTGATTATGTTACTTGGACTCTTAGCCAAGAACGCCATTTTGATCGTGGAGTTCGCACTGCAAAGACGACGCCGAGGTGAATCCATTTTGGCAGCCGCCGTCCATGGCGCCGAAGCACGTTTACGACCAATTTTGATGACCTCCTTTGCTTTTATCTTCGGATTGTCGCCATTAGTGTTTGCAAGTGGCGTAGGTGCATCAGGAAACCGATCTATTGGAACTGGAGCCGTAGGTGGAGTGCTCATAGGAACCGTTCTTGGAGTGTTTGTCATTCCAATTCTGTTCATGTTCTTCCAATGGTTACAGGAAAAAATATCAGGAGCTCCTCAACGCGTATTAGAACTTGAAGCGGAACACAATCAACAAACATTAGAACTTAACGACGATCAAAATCATGATAACAATGCTTAAAACTCGTACATTAAAATATATGGTCATGCTGACTGTTTCAGCATTTTCCCTTCAAAGTTGTTTTGTAGCAAAGGACTATGACCGACCGCAAGTTGAAGAAACTGAAAATCTGTTCAGAACGGATGCGTTGTCAACCGATACACTTTCCATGGCTGATTTGTCATGGAAAGAATTGTTCACCGATCCTTTTTTGATTCAGTATATTGAAGAGGGACTTCAAAACAATATTGATATCCGTGTTGCCATGCAACAAGTGTTGGCAGCGGAAGCGTATGTAAAGCAAGGAAAAGCGGCCTATTTCCCGTCCATTAATGGAAATGCCTCCGTGACACACCAAGAAATGTCAAAGAACAGTCAGTTAGGTTCCTTTCTTACCAATAGATCATCCGACCAATTTGATTTGACTGCAAATCTATCGTGGGAAGCCGATATCTGGGGGAAAATACGGAGCAACAAACGCGCATCTGAAGCTGATTATTTAAGAATCGTGGCCGCACACCAAGCGGTGAAATCACGTTTGGTTTCAGATATTGCAGCAACTTATTACCAATTACTCGCTTTGGATGCCCAATTGGAAATCACCAAAAAAACGGTCATGGTTAGAGATAGTAGCATTAGTACTATTCAAGCCTTGAAGGATGCGGGATATGTCAATCAAGTGGCGGTAGATCAAAATATTGCTCAATACAATCAAGCCAGAGCATTACAAGTGGACTTAGAGACGGCCATTTTTCAGACTGAAAACGTCATGAGCATCTTATTGGGTAAACAACCTCAAAGTTATACACGTAGTAGCCTTGAGGAACAAAGCTTGCAATCTGACTTGAAATTAGGTGTTCCAAGTACTTTGTTGAGAAATAGGCCTGACGTGATCGCGGCAGAATACAATTTAGTTAGAGCTTTTGAAATGACCAATGTAGCGCGAAGCAACTTTTATCCATCCTTAACCATTTCGGCATCAGGAGGATTCCAAAGCATAGAGTTGGACCAATTGTTAAACACCAATTCGTTATTTGCAAACATAGTTGGAGGCTTGACACAACCCATTTTCAATCAACGTAAAATCAGGACCCAAAAAGAGGTTGCTGACGCTCAGCAAGAACAAGCCTTATTGGAATTTAAGCGCTCCTTATTGACTGCAGGAAATGAAGTTTCAAACGCATTGCATGCTTACAACGCAGAGACCAGAAAATTTGAATTTAGAATCTTGGAGGTTGAAGCATTAAGAAATGCCGAAAAAAATTCTTCAGAATTATTAAAAAGCGGGTTTACCAACTACCTCGATTTGCTAATTGTGCGACAAAGTGTTTTGAATTCCGAGTTGAATGTAATTGATAGTAAATTACAACAGCTGTTGACTATTGTTGACCTATACGAAGCGCTTGGGGGCGGTTGGAAATAAATACTTGACCCTTATGATTTGCCAATGATTTGAGGCATATCAGATAGGAAAATTTAAAAATATTTGAAAAAAGGAAGACTTGAGTAACGGGTCTTCCTTTTTAATTAAACCGTAATTACATCAAAACTATTATTGACCATAAAATAGTAACTTTGCGAATCAATTAATAAGATCCCTGCCTTCGCAGGTAATAAACATGAAAAAAGACATCCAAATTCCAAAAGTTGAAGGCGTATATATAGCCATTGTCAATGAGTATAATGAGATTTATAAAACCCACGATTGGAATGCATATATCATCAATGATAAGGGTGTCGATTTAGAACTTGTATTAATCGTTACCAGTGGATATTCTGAAAAGAAAGTTACGGCCACTTTCCGCAAAAAGCTGGATGTACTTCCAAAAAAGAGTTATGCCAAAATAGAATTCATACCGGAAGAACTATTCACCTTAAACAACGAATTTAAAGTGACTTTTTTTGAAGGAAATAAGATTTACGAAAAAACCTATCTCTTCAGAAAGAATTCCATTAACGTAAAAGCTTTTCAGAAAATTCCCTTGATGGAGACAAAGGGGGTTTTGGTTAAATAGAACACCGAGGACGCTGATTTTAGCAGATGTCCACTGATTTCGTATGACACAAATTTACCGATCCTTTCAGGCAGCCTGTACTTAGTATCAATAAGTTTTATTAAAATTTGATGTTTCTAACTGAACTCTAATTTCCTTTCTTTGCGCCTCTGCAAGAACAATTGCAAGCTTCCAACGTCGTGCTTCCAACTCCTCTTCTAATCCAACTTCTCCGTCAGTTTCTGAAATATCCTTTTAGGATCCTTGCCTTCGTATAAAATCGCATAAGTTGCCGTAATGATAGGCAACTTGTCTTTTCTTTCATTCTTTTCAATAAGGTCATAAGCACTTTTTGTGGCATAGTAGCCTTCTGCGACCATATTCATTTCCATTTGTGCAGACTTAACGGTATAACCCTTCCCTATCATATTTCCGAACATTCTATTTCGCGAAAACAGTGAATAGCCAGTGACCAACAAGTCGCCCAAGTAAGCAGAATCATTGATGTTGCGCTTCATCTTGTGTCGTTTTTTAATAAAGCGTTTCATCTCACGTATCGCATTACTCATCAAGACACTCTGAAAATTATCACCATACCCCAATCCGTGGGCAATTCCGGCCGCAATAGCGTAAATGTTTTTCAGCATGACAGCGTATTCAATACCTATCACATCATCACTGGTTGAAGTTTTGATATAATTACTTGCCAAAGCTTTAGCAATTTGAGCAGCTTTGGTTTCATCTGCACAGGCAATTGTTAAATAAGACAAGCGTTCCAGTGCTACTTCCTCTGCATGGCAGGGACCTGAAATGACGGCAATATTCTCATATGAAACACCGTAGATATCATGAAAGTGCTCGCCCACCAACTTTCCCGTTTCGGGCATGATGCCCTTAACTGCAGACACGATAATTTTATCTTTAAAATCTACATTTAACTTGAGCAATTCGTCATGAATAAAGGCCGATGGAATAACAAATATCAACACATCTGCATAAGTTGCCATCTCATTGATGTCATTACTTATCTTAAGTTGTGAAGTGTTAAATTCAACAGAACTTAAATAACTTGGGTTGTGTTGTTCCTTCAACAAGTGTTCTTTAATATAAACACTTCGCATATACCAACCTACTTCATCAAGATTTTCACATAGCATTTTTACAATTGCTGTGGCCCAACTTCCCGATCCAAAAACCGCATATTTTATTGGTGTACTCATAAATATATTAAAGTTAATGCGGTTCAAAAATACACAAAAAATAGCGGTTATTCCATTCCAAAATCAACTGAAAATAAATTTTTGGCACGTGTTTTGAATCTTAGCCATTATAATCTTTAAAGTGTTGGATTGTGAAAAATGCTAGGATCTTCAACGAACTGCCCTCAAACAGATCAAACCAAGATTTTAAAATAAAATTGAACGGATGAAAACTCTAAAATTACTTTTCGGATTTGCCCTAGCGGCAACTATATTTACCTCATGCAGTACCAATACTGTTTATGAAGAGCCAGCTGTATCATTGAATCATCTGTTAGGCTCATATGATCTGTGGTATGTTGACATCAATCAAACGGTAGGTTATGGTGAAACGCCTTTCCTACAAATTGCATTTACGCTTTCGTTTAGAAATGGGGTCTTATTTGCCAATAATAATTTAGTGGGTTTTGGGCCCAATGGACAGGGCAATGGTTTCGGGATTGATATTGGAGAATACGATGCCTATGAAATGACCTTAGACATCTATCACGATCTTGATGGCTATCAAACATTTGATGTTTATCAAGTAGATTTTGACACCATCGAATTATATAATCCGTTTAACGACACATCTTACTTTTTACATGGGTATCAAAAATCGCAATTTGACTATGACTTTGTATTTTATGATAATATCCATTATTTCCTACAAGAATATAATGCTTGGGAAAAAACCTATACCAGTCAAATGGGTGCCTTAAATGAATTTGACGATGAAAATTACTTACAGTTTTTAGCAGGCGGAAACGATTCTGAATTCAGAAGTTCAAAGGATTATAATATCTTGAATCCTGATGATATTTATTGGGATTACACTGGAGTCTATGGTGTGGGCAATATTACAGGGAACACACACCTCAAAACATTAACATTAGATTATGATTATTTTGACAATGAATTCTTTGAATTGAGCGTTGTCAATGATCAAGTGATAGAGTTATATCATGCCAATTCCGGTACGACCTATGAATTTACTGGACGCGGCTACATACAATATATGCGGAATGCTGAAGCTAAAGGTATTACTAACGATGGTAAGACAAAATCATCTGATATAATGAAAAAACGCAAGCAGAAAACTGCAAAAAGAGATAACCCTCGGGTAAACAAAAGAAACTAAATTTTGGTTGGTTATTTAGTTTCTGGAAGCGCTCATCTGATTTATTTTAGATGGGCGTTCTCTTTTTATTTAAAAATTTATTGATAGGTCCCATCACAAGATTTCAATTAGTTGTTGTAAATTACCTATTAAATCAGCAACTGATTGAATTAAACATTCAAATGTCGTATTAAAAACATCATTAGAAAAACTCTTAAAAACTTAAAATTATATGGGACTATTTTCATTTATTAAAAATGCCGGAGCAAAGGTATTTGGTGTTGGAAATACTGACGCCGAAGAAAAAGCAGAAGCACAAGCTAATGCCAATAGAAAAGCCGCTGCAAATGAACTTAATGCAAAAGAAGCAGGAGCCAGAAAACTCGAAGAAACAATTAGAGATCTGAAACTTGAGGTTGAGGATTTAAAAATCAAGATTGATGATGACATGGCGATTGTAAAAGGAAAGGCCTATGATCAATCTACAAGAGAAAAAGTTGTTTTAGTAATTGGTAACACCAACGGGATTGCGTCAGTAGACGACCAGATGAGTGTTGAACATGCCGAACCTGAGGCGCAGTTTCATACGGTCATCAAAGGGGACACCTTAGGAAAGATAGCCAAAAAATATTATGGGAATGCCATGAAATATCCCATCATATTTGAAGCTAACAAACCAATGTTGACCGATCCTGATAAAATCTATCCAGGGCAAGTTCTGAGAATTCCGAGTTTGGCATAAGACAGAAAAAGAGGCCGTTTTTCAGTACGGCCTCTTTTCTCTTATAAGTCATTTAATAGTGTTTGTAATTCTTCTAAACTATCGGGTTTTGCAATAATTTTTTTGTCCTTATCCAAAATAAAATAGGTTGGTGTACTTTCAACGCCATATTCATGGCTCACATAACGTCTTGGCGTCCCTGAATCTATAATATGAATGAACTTAGGGTACTTAAGAATTTCGCTCTCCCACGTCACATCTTCGCCCTGTGTTCCATAAGCAATCACTTGCAAGGTTTTAGGATCTATTTGATCAACTGTTTTTCGGATTTCAGGCAATTGCTCTAAACAATGTGAACAGCCACTATTCCAAAAAATGAGCAAATAATTATCGGCCATAGCCAATTTATGTAGGGTTGTTTCAACCATCATACCGTTTACGTCCGTACGAATAGGGAAATCTATGGCTGTAGCTCCAACAGAATTGTTTTTATGAATGGTCAACACCTTAACCAGCATCGTATCATTAGCTTCAGTGGCAAGCTTCAATAAATAGGTATCCGCAGTATAGTTGGCCACGTTGTCCTCTTCAATCTGCAGCATGTTAGACCAAATAGCCTGTAACAATGCTGTTTTGATTTCTGAATTGTCCTCACCAATATAATTGACCAAATTATCAATTTGATGTTTATAAAAATCTTCCGTTGCCTCCGGTGACATTCCAAAGATATATGCCCTGACCCGATCCGTTAAAAACTCTGAACTTTGCAAAAGGGGATTACTGAAATCGACATTGGCGAGATAGGTATCTTTTAAATTTTTGGAATAGGTGGAAATATCTTCATAGGCTTCAGGAATATAAGGCCTATTGGCTTTAATAAACACCGAGGCCATAGTCCCCTTTGACGCGAGTTCAAAAGCATCCTGAGTTTCTTTCAGGGTTTTAAAAATATCCATAAAGGCCGCTTTATCGTCACTTTTATGTGTATAAAAATTGCTGATGGCCCTGTTGATCATTTCAATACTATTGGTATAGGACGCCCATAACTTATTCTCATTGGATTCCTTAAACTCTAAACCTTCAGTCAAACTAAAGTGTAAAACAACATCTTCCTTACCACTATAGATCAAATCGAAGTTGTTGATTTCTTGGGGCACACCATAGACTATTTTATAAATTCCAGCAGTCTCTGTGGTGTCCAATTTGATCTTAAAATGGCCTTTTTCATCCACCTTGGCGCGATCGACATATTCGGCACCCGTTGGACTTGATTTGTATAGAAAAGCGTAGGTAAAATCTTCTACAGGTGAAAAAACACCTTCTATAGAGTGCTGAGCCATCAAGAAAGAGGGCAGAAATGTTAAAAGTATAATCAATTTTCTCATTCAATTACTATTTTGTTCTTTTATAAATCGATAATCCTCGATGCAACGAGGTTTAAAATCTTGTAAGCTTCAATAATTCAAAGCTTCAATAATCACGCCACTATAGGCTGCAAAACAGCTAAAGCCTGTTTAACCGTTTTAATATGTTCAAAGGTAAGCAATAAACGCAGCCCTGTCCGGGTTTGTTTTTCTTTCATTTTTCCAGCGGATGGATGCATTTGGATATACTGTATCACTTTATTAAATCCTGCACTTTGATAAAATGCGCTTTGCTGATCGCTTATAAAATATCCTATCAATTTCCCTTGCTTCATCACAACTTTCTCCAGACCTATCTTTGTAGCCACCCATTTGATACGGACACTATTTAATAAATCGACTACCTGTTTCGGCATTTCACCAAAACGATCGATGATATCGGTTTCAAACTTTTGAAGTTCCTCCTCCGTTTTGATCTCATTCAATTTGGTATATAAATTCAAACGCTCCGCAATATTATTCACATAATCATCTGGAAACAACAATTCAAAATCTGTATCGATGGTGATATCCTTGACATAATCCCGTTCTATATGCTCGTCTTGGTACAGATCTTTGAATTCATTTTCCTTTAATTCTTCTATAGCCTCATTCAATATTTTCTGGTAGGTGTCAAAACCAATGTCGTTGATAAATCCGCTTTGTTCACCTCCCAACAAATCACCTGCCCCTCTAATTTCCAAATCCTTCATGGCGATATTAAATCCGCTTCCCAACTCAGTGAACTGCTCCAAGGCTGTTATTCGTTTTCGAGCGTCATCGGTCATGGCTGAATATTCTGGGGTGATAAAATAACAGAACGCCTTTTTGTTGCTTCGTCCCACACGACCTCGCATTTGGTGCAAATCGCTCAAACCAAAATTATTGGCATTATTAATGAATATCGTATTGGCATTTGCCACGTCCAAGCCACTTTCTACAATGGTGGTACTGACCAAAACATCAAATTCGCCATTCATAAAAGCAAGCATTAACTGCTCTAATTTTTTACCTTCCAATTGGCCATGCCCGATCCCAATTTTAGCATCAGGCACCAAGCGTTGGATCATACCCGCAACTTCCTTGATGTTTTCTATACGGTTATGGATAAAAAACACCTGTCCACCACGTTGAATTTCATAGGTCACGGCATCACGGATCACTTCCTCGTTAAATCGAATGACATGACTCTCTATAGGATATCGGTTGGGGGGAGGCGTTGTTATGACCGATAAATCACGCGCTGCCATTAAACTAAACTGTAAGGTTCTTGGGATTGGTGTTGCTGTTAAGGTCAACACGTCTACATTATCCTTGAGTGTTTTTAATTTCTCCTTGACCGCCACCCCAAATTTCTGTTCCTCATCAACGATCAATAGCCCCAAATCCTTGAATTTTACATTTTTGTTGACCAATTGATGGGTTCCAATAATAATATCCAAGTTACCGCTTTCAAGACGCTCAAGCGTATCCCGTTTTTCTTTTGCAGTTCTAAATCTGTTTAAATAATCGACAGTCACCGGAAAATCTTTCAATCGCTCTGTAAATGTTCTGGAATGCTGGTAGGCCAAAACAGTGGTTGGCACCAAAACAGCCACTTGTTTACCATTATCCACCGCTTTAAATGCAGCTCTAACAGCCACTTCGGTTTTACCAAAGCCCACATCTCCACAGATCAAACGATCCATAGGACGTTCGCTTTCCATATCATTTTTTATATCAGCAGTTGCAGTACTCTGATCTGGTGTATCCTCATAAATAAAAGAGGCCTCCAACTCCAGTTGCATAGCACTATCTGGATTGTATTGAAAACCTTTTTCCAATTTTCGTTTGGCGTACAATTGAATCAAATTAAAGGCAATTTCCTTAACCCTTGTTTTTGTCTTTTGCTTTAAGTTTTTCCAGGCATTACTACCAAGTTTGTAGATTTTTGGAGGCTTGCCATCTTTACCATTAAACTTGGATATTTTATGGAGAGAGTGAATGCTCAAATAAAGTACATCACGTTCGCCATAAATCAGTTTGATGGCCTCTTGTTTTTTACCTTCAACATCAATTTTTTGAAGTCCGCCAAACCGTCCTATTCCGTGATCGATATGGGTGACATAATCGCCAATATCCAGATTGGTCAATTCCTTTAATGTGATGGCCTGTTTTTTGGCATAGCCATTTTTAATATGGAATTTGTGGTAACGCTCAAAGATTTGATGATCGGTATAACAAGTTATCCTGTTGTCATGATCAATAAATCCCTGATACAAAGACAAGACAATGGTTTGGTAGTGAACCCCATGTTCCAATGCCCTATGGCGCTCCGTACTGACATCTTCAAAAATGTCGTGAAAACGTTTGGCCTGTTGTTCACTTGCACAAGCGATATAATTGGTGTAACCTTTATCATGATTACTGTTCAAATTCTCAATCAGTAAGTCAAATTGTTTATTGAAAGATGGTTGTGGCGTGGTATGAAACTCTACTAGTTTCGTGCTCAGCACCGGCGAAGAGCCAAATTCAACCAAAGTGAAATCCAGCAATTGTCTTTTCAAAAATGAAGAACTGCAAAACAATTCTTCTGGTGAAGCCCGTCTTATTTCTTGGGAAAGGGTTTTAAAAGCCTCTTCCGCTTTCTCATAGAAATCGTCAATTCTTGAAAACAGTAGATCTAAGTTTTTAGTGAAGACGATTGTTTTTTCAGAAATATATTTCAGGAAACTCTCACGAGTCTCATTGGAAAGTTTATTTTCAACATTAGGAATAATATTGATTTTTTTTATTTTTACGGTAGATAATTGTGTTTCGACATCAAAAGTTCTGATGCTATCTACTTCATCTCCAAAAAACTCAATTCGATAGGGCTCATCGTTAGAGAATGAAAACACGTCGACGATTCCGCCGCGTACAGAAAACTCACCAGGCTCAGTGACAAAATCCACCCGTTTAAATTGATATTCAAAAAGCACTTCGTTTACAAAATCGATCGAGAGGTTATCATTCACCGCAATCTTTAAAGTATTGCGTTCCAACTCCTTTCGTGTCACTACTTTTTCAAAAAGAGCATCGGGATAAGTCACAATAATCGCAGGCTTTTTACGAGAATTGATTCGGTTTAATACCTCTGCGCGCAAAAGCACATTGGCGTTGTCGGTTTCTTCAATTTGATAAGGACGTCTGTAACTTCCTGGATAAAAAAGCACGTCCTTATCGTTGATCAGCAATTCCAGATCATTAAGGTAAAAAGCAGCTTCTTCTTTATCATTAAAAACCATCAAAAAAGGTGATTCTGCGGTCTTAAAGCTTTCCGAAATAACGAAACTTAAAGAGGACCCAATCAGTCCTTTTAAATGTGTTTTACTTTGGTTTATGGCAATAGCATCTTGCAGATTTTGCGTTTGCAAAGTCTGTGCATAAGCTTGCGAGAGATGTGATTTACTCAAGACAATTTATTTTCTGTAAATATAAAGTTTAGAATTTATATGTACGATATTACCACTGTGAATTTAATCTTAAAAGAAATTGATAAGTCAAGTTTCATCCCTTCATAGAGATGAAGAAAATTGACCACCTTTTTTCATAATATTTTTTTAGGTCAGTAATAAAAAAAATATGTAGTTTTGATTTCCACAAAACGTGGCGATTAAAACAAAAAAATATGTCAATTTCAGATTTATTCGATAGCGGATTTAAAAAGCGAAATGAGGATCATTTCGCCTCAATTGTCAGAGTGGCCATGGATGATGGTGTCATAACCGACGATGAAAAAGCGTTTTTAGATCGCTTAGCACACAGTTTAGACATTAGTGAAGATGATTATAAAAGCATTCTTAGAAATTATCAATCTCATCCCATAAACCCACCTACATCATATGACCGACGTTTAGAACGTTTATTTGATTTGGCGCGTATGGTACATGTTGACCATATCCAAGGTGACGGGGAAGAGGTGTTATTGAAAAAAATTGCTATTGGCTTAGGTTTTAGAACGGATAACGTCAAATATATTGTGGACAAAGCATTAACGCTCGTTGCCAACGGTGTTGACATTGACACCTTTATTGACGAAATGAAAAACATGAATAGATAAGATTAGAACCAAGACCGCTTCGCTTTTAGAATCAACCTGCCTGCAGGCAGGGAATCAAGACTTGGTTGCTGATCCAAAAGAATTGGCTCATTGTATATAGCGTCTAAAGTCGATTAAAGCTCTAAAGATTGCAAATACATTCCATTGAAATAAAAACATACAAAAAATAAAACCAGAGTTTATAGCTCTGGTTTTTTTATGAATAGGAATTTAAAATGATTTGTTAGAACCAAGTATTCCACGGAATTTTTGCCAAGACACAAATCAGTGCCAAGGTGTAAAAAATAGCCAACACTTTGAATTTTGGTACCGAAGTCAATTTCTTTTTATGCTTAGAGTAACCAATAGTAATTAAAACCACTGCAATAATCATCATCAGAGGATGTTCCACAACATTTGATCTCAATATGCTGTTGCCCATAATTTCTTTCATTCCCGCTCCTGAAATAACGTCCAGATAGGCAAAGAGTAAAACAATACCAATAAGCAATTGGATATGTGATACAATAAGGGTGAATAAAGAAATTCTAAAATCCAAAGGATGGAATTCCTTCTTTCCAAAATATTTAAACAAAGCGTTTAAAGTAGCGATTACAATCAATAAAAGGGTCAAATAGGCCCAATAGGAATGTAACATTTTTACTGTTTCGTACATGGTTTTTTGTTTGAAAGGTTAAAAACAAAAATAGTCATTTTATAGATTGATTGGAACGCATTATTCTGAAATTTCAATCCAGCGCTTACTTTCATTGCCAAATGCATCAACGACAGTAATCAAATGTTTACCTTGTTTTGGCTGCATGGCGAATTCATGGATGTCTGTGGTGCTCCCTAAATAACGTTCATCCAGATACCAAAACACCAAAGTTTCAGGTTTGGAATGGGCCACTTTCAGGATCAAATCATTGGTTTGTCCGTCAAAATCCTTAGGTAAAAAAATGGTATTGTTTTCCTTCGGATATATAAATTCCATAACAATGGTACTCTCCCCCAGACAATCCTCTCGAAATGATGGCAACGGTTTATAGAACGGATTTTGGGCTTTATAATAATATTCCATTAGTGGTGGCAGCACAAACCACGATTTATGGACCATATTACCTAGGTCCTCACAAGATGAATTGACTTGGTACTGTTCATTCTTGTCCAAGTGTACCAAGATGTGATAAGGACAGGGGGCCGTTTTTAATCCAGCCAATTGGATAAATTTTGGTTCTTTGCTTTCACAATTTGGAGAGGCTCGATGACCCGATTGTGAACAGATCTCAACCTCCTGCATTTCGTCGTAAGGCTTGGTGAACCAATCGCTTTTGGGAAGGACATCAAACACATCAAACAAAATTGGTGCCGCCGTTTGCACACCAACCAAACCTGGTCTGCCCTCTCCGTCAGCATTTCCAACCCAAACCCCTACCACATAATCTTTAGTGGTACCGATGGCCCAAGCATCCCTGAATCCAAAACTCGTTCCTGTTTTCCAGGCAATCTGTTTGGAGCTGTCATAAAACTCCCAGTTTTCATTGCCTTCAGGTCTATTCACTTCTTTTAAACTTTCAAAAGTCAAATAAATGGAAGCCGCATCAAATAAGGTTTTATCAGATGTTCTTTTGCCAAAGTCAATGGTTTTATCTGCTAAAAATGTGGGTTCACAAAATTCATTGCTGAAATATTCGCTGGAGGTCTCATTAAAATGATTAAGTGTCGATGATAAGGATGCATAGCTTTTGCATAAGTCCCACAGATTACTTTCAGCGCCACCAAGAATGAGCGACAGACCATAATGATTGGCGTTGTATTGCAAATCCTTTAATTGCAATGCTTTTAAATAATGGTGAAACCGATCCAATCCAAATTCCTGCAACATCCTCACCGATGGCACATTCAACGAACGTGACAAGGCGCGACTTGCAGGAATTGCCCCATCGTATTGTTTGTCATAATTTTCAGGATTGTAACTTCCGTATTGTGTGGGCACATCTGCTACCAAAGTATTGGGCAAGAGATCTCCGGCATCCAACATGGCGGCATACAAAAACGGTTTTAAAATACTGCCGGTACTTCTCGGTTTATCAATGACATCCACGTCTTTTTCGTGTTCCTTATCGGTGGGCGTATTGCCAACGTACGCCAAGACTTTACGGGCTTTAACATCTAAAACCAACACCGCTGCATTGTAAATTTCGTTCTGTTTGAGAGTGTTATAGTGGTTATAAACAATTCTGTTGACTTGCTCCTGAATCGGTTTTTTGATGGTGGTCTGAACGTACTGTCCAAAATGCGTTTGGGTCACTTTTTGAAGTAAATGTGGTGCAATCTGTGGCAACGGATACGGTTTTTGGGGCAATCCTTCAGCTATGGATAATTGATAGGTCAAGGTATCGATAACTCCTTGTGTCATCAATTTTTCCAATAACCGATTGCGTTTTTTAAACAGTTGTTCTTGGTTTTTACCGGGATAGATCAAACTTGGTGCATTGGGCAAAACCGCTAAAGTGGCGCTTTCTGCCCATGACAATTGTGAGGCATCTCTATTGAAATAACGCCATGATGCAGCATCCAGTCCCACAACATTCCCTCCAAAAGGTGCGTTACTGCTGTAATAGGAGAGAATTTTTTCTTTAGAGGCTCTCAATTCCAATCGGGTAGCAAAAATTATTTCCTTAATTTTTTCAAAATAGGTTCTTGACTGTCCTTTTCGGGATAGCCGGATAACTTGTTGTGTGATGGTACTGCCGCCTCTTTTCACACCACCCGAACTTAAGTTTTCTTTTAAGGCTTTAAAAATAGACACCGGATTGAATCCGGGATGATGATAGAAATATGCATCTTCAAATTGAAGAATGCAGGTTTTGAACTTTTCTGGTACGGTATCATTTTGCGGAAATCGCCATTGCCCATCTTCAGCAATCATGGCTCCTAAAAGTTCGTTGTTAGAACTTGTAATGACCGTTGCCGTTGGATCTTTAAACAATTGGCGCGGCAAACAAAAATAATAAACCACCACTACTATAATAATAATGGCCGATTTAAATTTGTGGCGTTTTATGTAGGTTAGTAGCTTGGTCATGGTTAAAGACCTCACAGTCCCGATAGCTATCGGGATAAAACCTGTGAGGTCTGAGTGTGATTTATATTTTAATTTTTTTATTAGGATTTAACCCTTCCGACTTTAAGCTCTATTCTGAGCTTAAAGCCACCTTCCCTTAAAAAGGGAAGGAAGTTTTAATTATGCTATATTTAAAAATTTTACTCACCACCTTAACTTCTCCTCCTTTTAAAGGAAGAGTGGCTTCATCACGAGAATCGGGATGAAGACGAGGTGGTTGTTCTCATGCAAAATTCCGTTTTATTTCATTCAGCAAGCTTTCCAAATTTTCAAATACCTCTTTGTTTTCAAACCTCAGCACCTTAAATCCAAGAGATTTCAATTTTTGTTCCCTCTCATAATCATAATTACCAACTGCAAAATCCAGATGAACTGCACTATCCAATTCAATTACTAATTTTTCAGAGGAACAATAAAAATCGACGATATAATTTGCAATACTGTGTTGCCTTCTGAATTTCCGCCCATCCAATTGATTTCTCTGTAGTGACTTCCATAAGGTCGCTTCAGCGGATGTGGAATTATTTCGCAATTCTTTCCTCCGCTCTAAAAGATACTTTCGGTTATGGATGTTGATTTCATTGGTGATCATTTAGAAAAACAACCCTTCCGTCTTTAAGCTCTCTCCGGAGCTTAAAGCCACCTTCCCTTAAAAAAGGGAAGGAAGTTTTTGATTCGGTATTATTTAAAAATATACGCCTCATTTCAAATCTAATCATAATCTAAACTTCTCCTCCTTTTAAAGGAGGAGTGGCTTCATCACGAGAGTCGGGATGAAGACCTGTCTGCCGACAGGCAGGCGAGGTGGTTGTTCTCATGCAAAATTCCGTTTTATTTCATTCAGCAAGCTTTCCAAATTTTCAAAAACCTCTTTGTTTTCAAACCTCAGCACCTTAAATCCAAGAGATTTCAATTTTTGTTCCCTCTCATAATCATAATTACCAACTGCAAAATCCAAATGAACTGCACCATCCAATTCAATTACTAATTTTTCAGAGGCACAATAAAAATCGACGATATAATTTTCAATACTGTGTTGCCTTCTGAATTTTCGTCCATCCAATTGATTTCTCTGTAGTGACTTCCATAAGGTCGCTTCAGCGGATGTGGAATTATTTCGCAATTCTTTCCTCCGCTCTAAAAGATACTTTCGGTTATGGATGTTTGATTTCATTGGTGATCATTTAGAAAAACAACCCTTCCGTCTTTAAGCTCTCTCCGGAGCTTAAAGCCACCTTCCCTTAAAAAAGGGAAGGAAGTTTTTGATTCGGTATTATTTAAAAATATACGCCTCATTTCAAATCTAATCATAATCTAAACTTCTCCTCCTTTTAAAGGAGGAGTGGCTTCATCACGAG
>NZ_BJKB01000007.1:131678-196459 GCF_010725055.1 Gelidibacter japonicus
TCCGCTCTAAAAGATACTTTCGGTTATGGATGTTTGATTTCATTGGTGATCATTTAGAAAAACAACCCTTCCGTCTTTAAGCTCTCTCCGGAGCTTAAAGCCACCTTCCCTTAAAAAAGGGAAGGAAGTTTTTGATTCGGTATTATTTAAAAATATACGCCTCATTTCAAATCTAATCATAATCTAAACTTCTCCTCCTTTTAAAGGAGGAGTGGCTTCATCACGAGGATCGGGATGAAGACGAGGTGGTTCTTAAAAACAGCTACTCATCTTCTGACAACACTTATCTCCAATAATTATTCGCAGCCGCAATAGTTGCAAATTCTGTGGCAACTGTTTGTCCTACTGCAATCAGCATTGCCGCATCTTCAGCATATACGGGACGAAGCTTTTCTCTCACCTCAGCATCAGGCTGCGTCACTTTTATGATAAGCCTTGCCATTTTTACGGCTAATTGTCTGCCTTCCTCTGGTGTTTTTGTGATTAAAGAATTGTTAGGTACTAACTGAACTTGTTCTGACATGTCTCTTACTTTTTAATGGTTACTATTTATTTGGTTTTATTTTATTACAGCTTAAATATTAAAATTAGAGCTTTTATGATTATTTCAATAGAGTTTAAATCTTCTGTTTTATAAAAAACCCTTCCGGCCTAAAGCTCTATTCTGAGCTTTAGGCCACCTTCCCTTAAAAAGGGAAGGAATTTTTTTGATTCAGCATTATTTAAAAACATATGCGCAATTTCAAATCGAATCTTAATTTCAAATTCTCATCCTTTTAAAGGAGGAGTGGCTTCATCACGAGAATCGGGATGAAGTCGAGGTGGTTAGATCAGTATCGATTTTTCGGCCTTAAAAACTCTGAGATTCCTGCCTTCGCAGGAATTTTACTGGTTTACTTCAATCCATCTGCCCTTGGTCCGCACTAAAAACTCATTATCATACATGGCTTCGGCTTGAACGCCTGGCAAATAATAGGTACCCAAATAAGAGGCGTTCAACATGACGGTAAAGGTTTTGCTATCATTTTTCCCACGCTGTGGCAAGTCAAAATAAAAGTTCACCCGATCATCCCTGATATCCGTATATCTCGCCTGACTTGTGGTAGTGTCCCCAAAATCGGTAAAACGGGTGTTGACAATTTCCCAGCCCGATGGAAAGATTTGCGTTAACGCCACATCATTTACATCTTGGTTTTTAAGATTGCTTACCTTAACCACCGCCACAAAATCCTGACCTTGGTTCAATTTCCCAATGTCTATAACATTGCCATTTAAATCTTTATAAACCACAGAAACACTCAACCCGCGTTGTTCTGAAACCTCCTCACCAAGCGGTAATTTACCGGAATTCAACACGCGAACATAGACCACATTGGCTTGGTGGTTTTTAAAACTAAATGTATTATTACCCTCTTTAACCAACAACTCACGTTGTGCAATGGCGCTCTTTGTATCGATGGTTTCAGATTTGCCATTCAGCGTATATTCCACTTTTAATGCTTTTCCGCCGTTTGCTTCCACCATTTTTGCCATCGCCAATAAGCTATAGGCTGTGGTTTGCGTGCTCATCCATCGATTACTGGAAAGATCTTTGGCGAGATCCTGTGCCAATTCTCGCATTTTAGGATTTTTGGTCAATACCATGGTTTCCAAAGCCATTGCTCTATTTCTATCAACAGAACCATAAGTATAATAATTATATTTTGGAGGTAAGAAGTTGACATTTGCCGTACTCGAAATCTTATCGCTCGCTTCCTTTTGGCCTGCCAAAGCATAGGCTGCAGCCAATCGCCATTTGGCTTCATTCGAAATTTCGCTAAACTCACGCAAACGGTTCATTGCTGCCAAATCTGGGCTTCCAGCCAAAGCTAAGGTGTACAGACGATAAGCCTGGGCCAAATCGGTATTTGCTGTTCTATAACTTGGACGCCAATCGCTAGCTGCCTGTTTTTGGTATCGCAACCAATTGCTCTTAAACGTCAATGGCAATACAAATCCTTTCTTTTCCGCTTCCAACATAAAATGACCGGTATAGGTTGTACTCCAATCATTAACAGTGTTCTCTCCCATCCAATAGCTCATGCCGCCTGATGCCAATTGGAAATTACCCAAACGCTTGATCCCGTTTTCAATATTCCTTTGGATTTCCTGTTTCTTCTGATAAGTCAAATCGAAGATATCGGTCAAATATAATTGTGGGAACACCGCTGAAGTGGTTTGTTCCAAACACCCATGCGGATATTGTACCAAAAACTGTAAACGTCTTGTGAAATCCATAGGTGGCAAGGTTGAAAACTCAACGGTTGCGCTATTGGTTCCCATTTCACCAAAAGTTGAGAAATCCATCGTTTTTGAAACGTTGGCTTCAAGAGTTTCATCCAATGATTTTGAAGTAATTGGATTAGGATTGTAAACATCAATTTCTACTTTGTAAGTTGATTTCTCACCATTTCCACTGGCAATCACTTCTACTGTATTGAAGCCTTTTGCTTTACTTACATCCAATTCAAAGTAAGTCATTTGCTCGTCTGGCCTTGCAAAATTGAGCGTTTTGGTTTTCTCTCCCACTACTGAAATACCATCACTGAGTTTTAAGCTAATGTTGACATTTTTCACCTTAGGCTCCATGGCAAATACCGTAACCGGCAAGGTCACTTTTTCTCCCGGACTCAATTTTCTTGGCAAGCTGGCTAAGACCATCAATGGCTTTTTGACCTGCACCGATTTGTCCACACTGCCATAAGCTTCGGTTTTTGCATCTCCCGCAACTACCATCGCCCGAACCGCACCAATATAGTTTGGCATTTTTATTTTATGCGATTTCTTTTCGCCTGAACCTAAAGTGAAAGGCCCCAAATATTTAACCACCGGTTTAAATCGGTTGGCTTTTTTATTTTTTCCGGCAGCGGCATTGGCATCGCCACCAATCGCAAATACCTGATCAATGCTACCGCTGTAAGCTCCAATCACATCATCAAAAACATCCCAGGTTTTTACGCCCAAGGCTTCGCGCGCAAAAAATTCATCCCAGGCATTTGGCGTTTTAAATCGGGTGAGATCCAAAAGCCCTTCTTCTACAATAGCGATGGTGTAGGTCATTGATTTTTTATTCTTTTCGCTGACCACCACTTCAAACGCCTGTTCTGGCTGAAGCACATCTGGCATCTTGATTTCTGGGTACAATTTGGTGGCTGGGTTTTCAACCATTATTGGAATCACACCGAATAAACGAATTGGCAAATCGTTAGCCGTGGTAGCATGTGGTTGCAATAACGAGATATTGACAAAGACATTAGGCGCCATTTCAGCAGTAATCGGAATATTGACCGTTGTTTCACCTTGCGTAGTCACTACCCATTTATAGGACAACACTTCTGATCCGTTTTCAATACTGACAAGTGCTCTGCCTTGAGTTCCTGAAGGAAAGGTGATTTTAGCCGTTTCCCCAACATTATAATTTTCTTTATCCGCCGAAAAGACCAACATTTTTGCTGCCTCTTTATCTGTATCTGGCGAATTTTGATACCAGTTTTTATAGAAATACGCCGTTCTTCCCGTAGCATGACCACTTTCTGGATCTGTAATCCTGATCAAATACCGACCGCGTTCATTTTCTGGAATGTTTAAGGTGAATTTCCCTTTCCCGTTAGCATCGGTAGTCACTTTTTTATCCAAATAAGAGCGATGGTAATTGCTGGACACATAACTGGATAGATTATCATAAGAAGAGTTCCACCACCAACGCCATTCAATTTTATAGACTTTAACTTCGAGATTTTCCCGTTTTACAGGATTGCCTTTTGCATCCACAGTAACCACATCAAAAGTTTGGTTTTCATCCGTAAAGTACGAGCCGTAGCGATTCCCTTCTGGGGATTTCAATCCGACAAAAGAATTGTAAGGTGCGTAAGTTTTTGTAAAGGCATCCAATGAGAAATCGCCGCCATTTTCAAAAGCCCTGACCAAAAATTGAACGTTCAATAATCCTGGAGCATTTTTGCCAACATTTAAAGACTTGTTGACTTTTGCGATGCCGTCTTCATTTAAATTCCCTTCAAAAACATTCATCTCTTCAGAAGAAAATGAACGGGTAGGATCAACAAATTCGTAATCCTTATAATTTTTAAAGCCTTCGTAAGAGGTACTGAATTTGGCTTTTATCTCCGCTTTTAAATTTTTTGCAGGTGCGCCATGCAACCATTTGACATCCAAAGTGCCATTTAGCGGTGCATTGCTCGACAATACTTCATCTTCAAAATCTATTTTGATTTTTAGACGGTTGGGCTTCACAGTTTCGACACGCAAACTCTTATAAAACGAAGCGCCACCTACCGACACCTTGGCACTATAATTTCCAGTTTTGTCCTCACTGTGGGTTGGCACGGTAAATCGGTAGAAATTATTGATGTTTTCTGTATTGATATTCTTATAAATCAGTTTACCACTGGGGTCGGTGATTTCCATTTTAACCGGATGCCCTTTTGGCAATTTGTTGTCATTATCGTTCAACATAAAGGTTAAAAACAACGAATCTCCAGGACGCCAAACGCCACGTTCGCCATAGATATAGCCTTTAAGTCCGCGTTGTAAGCTGTTTCCAGACACATCAAACTTGCTTAAGGACAACGAGTTGCCATCAACCAACTTAATATAAGTGGTATTTTTCCCTTTGGTTACAATGGCGAAACTTGCATATTTATTCGTCTTGAATGTGGTCAAACCTTCGCTATCGGTTGTCGCTCTTCCAACTTCCTGTTGTTGAAAATTGAATAAACGCACCATGGCGCCAGCTTCTGGATTGGTATCCAAAATATTGGTGACCGCAAAATAATAGGTATTGTTCGCCCCTTGTTTTGCAATAACGCCCAAATTGGACGCGAGTAAGTTCTGCGAAACGATACGATTCTCATTGTAGTACGCCTCGTGACACGGGTTATTACGCTCATTCCAGTTGTAATTGGAATTTCGGTAACTGTAGATTAAATTATCCCAATACTCTTCTTCGCGAAGATCTTCATCTTCAGTTGTACTTTCATTATAACTCTCTTCATAGTAATCGTTGTAATAATAATCGTCATAATAATCCTCATCTGAATTTTCAACATTGGAATAATTATCACAATTGAACATTGAATATTCCTTTTTGATGCTCAATTCGACTCGGTAAATCGCACCAGGATCGGCATTGAAGAATTTAGAAAGATCAATACTATAGGCTTTCCACTTGCCGTCATTTTCAACCGCATCATTTTGTAGGGTGATGGTTTGTTTGGCAATCCGTCTTCCCACGCGCTTTATTGCCGATTGATTATTGCTTTGCAATTGGTTATCCTGTAGAAATTGCAGCACATTATCTTCAAATATTTTGATGACGCGCACATCAACCGCTTTTAAGTTGACAGCTTCAAAATTAAATTTCACTTCGTTGGAATTAGGTAGAATTGTTCCGTTGCTTATTAAGCGCACCTGTGGTTTTAATTCTTCAAAAGAAATGGTTTCTGAAAATTGTTTTTTCAGTTTGAATCCGTCTGCATTGGTTATCCCTTGAAAAACATCGACCAAAACATTTCCCACCAATTTTGAACTTGGATATACTTTCAACACATTCCCATCCACGATAAATTTAGGGTTTTTGGAATTCTGAATGGTGACCAGACCATCAAAGTTTTGTTGCTTTTTTAAAGGATCAGAAAAATTAAGCGATAAGTACTGTTCTGGTGTCTGAACTACCTCAACATTAACGATGGTAAAATTATTGATGCCTGGAATATTGAACTTATTCTCTCCCGAATTATCTGCTTTTATAGCTTTACCATTCCATTTGACCAAGATTTCGCTGTCTTCAATAAGTCGGTTGATGCTGTCAATTTTGAATTCAAAAACTTTGGATTTTTCAATGGACTCATTCCATTGCAACTTGAGTTTCTTTCCATTTTGCCATGCTTCCACGAGTTGTTTGGCATCTTTGATGTCAATAATATCTGCCGATTTTAAAGCCGCTTCCAAGTATTGCCAGTTTTTGCTGTAGGATTGTAAGTTATTGGTGACCACATTGAAATTTGGCGCAATCGTTTTAAACTGAAAAGTATACGTTCCAAAATCTTTGGGTTGGTTTTTATAAATCTTATCCAACTTAACCGTCACACTATACTCAGTATCCGGCTGAAGTGTTTCGTCTGGTTTAAAAACTAATGCGTGCGCATTTTCAACCAATAATTTTCCCTGGACATGAGGTTTTATAGTGACAATCTTATCGGAAATTTCCTGTCCAATAGTCCAGCCTTCCACATCGTTGGTCAGATTGATTATGATAGGGTCGGCGATAGACACACGACCTGCAGTGGTGTAGCTGATATAATCACGGAACTTGAAAAGATTATCGGTTTCTTCATTTGAAGGGCTATCCTTTTTACAAGAAACCACAAGAAGCAATGCAAAAACCCAGGTGAAAATATTTTTAAAAGACATATGATTGATGGTGTTAAATGGCAATTTCGAACTTAAAGGCTTGTGTAAACATAGTGATAATTCATCTTAAATTAATCCTTGTAAATTCCAACAGTGAGGTTTCCTGAGGCATCCATTGATGCTCTATACATCCCTTCTGTATTGTATTCCATCACCATATTTCCATCTTTATCTACTGCAATAATTCCACCATCACCACCCAGATCTGGTACTTTTTTCTGGATGACTTCTTTGGCAGCTTCCTGTAAACTCAAGCCTTTATAATCCATCAATGCTGAAATATCATGAGCTACCATAGCGCGAATAAAGTATTCACCCCAACCTGTACTGCTTACCGCGCAGGTGGCGTTATTGGCGTAAGTTCCTGCACCGATAATTGGTGCATCGCCAATCCGTCCCCAACGCTTATTAGTCATTCCTCCAGTAGAAGTTCCTGCAGCAAGATTGCCATTTTTATCCAATGCCACACAACCCACCGTTCCAAATTTTGAATCCTTAATTGTGGGGTCATAAAAGGCCGACTTATCTCTGGCTGTTTCTCTCTCTTCAGAAGCCTTTACCCTTTCTAACGCTTTGAAGCGTGCTTCGGTATAAAAATAAGAGGGATCAACAATTTCCAACCCTTGTTCTTTTGCGAACTGCTCTGCACCTTCTCCAGACAACATCACATGTGGCGATTTTTCCATGACCGCTCGGGCTAAGTTGATGGGGTTTTTTACTGTTTTTGTTCCGGCAGAGGCTCCTGCATCCAGATTTTTACCGTCCATTATGGATGCATCCAACTCATTGGTACCAGCATGTGTAAACACCGCACCTTTTCCTGCATTGAACAATGGCGAGTTTTCTAAAACATTAATGGTCTTTTCAACCGCATCCAAACTTGTACCACCATTTTTTAAAATATCATACCCAACTCTAATGGCTTCCTCCAATTTCGCGTTATAGGCAGCTTCGTCTTCTGCCGACATGTTTTTTCTTAAAATGGTACCGGCACCTCCGTGAATGACAATGGCAAACTCATTGGCTTTTTTAGACTTGACATCCTTGACTGCAGAGGATTCGGTTTTTGTTTGTTGCTCTGAATCTGAAGCAGCAGAGTTTTGATTGCCCCTACAGTTTAAAAATAAAAGCAACAAGAGAGGAAAATAAATCAGGTTTTTCATAGTATCTAAATTGAAAATCAGCCTTAAAGTTAGTATTTTTTTAAGAAGCTCAGACTTCAAAAAGCGACATTTTATTGTTATCTTCGCAAGAATCATTAAATAATTAAAAGAGACATTTATGCAAGCAGTTGCTACAGATTTTGGAATTGAAAAAGCCCTAAAGGAATTAGGCATTAAAGATATTAATGAGGGTACGTCAACAGGCTCAAATAATTTTTCTAAAGGCGATATTATTGAAAGCTACTCTCCAGTAGATGGAAAACTGATAGGCAAGGTTAAAACAACCACCAAAGAAGATTACGAAAAGGTCATGCAGACCGCAACTTCGGCTTTTAAAACTTGGAGAACAACGCCAGCGCCACAACGTGGTGAAATTGTACGTCAATTTGGTGAAAAACTTAGAGAAAAGAAAGAAGCCCTTGGTAAATTGGTTTCCTATGAAATGGGTAAATCCTACCAAGAAGGCTTAGGCGAAGTACAAGAAATGATTGACATCTGTGATTTTGCAGTGGGTCTTTCCCGTCAACTACATGGTTTGACCATGCACTCTGAGCGTCCAGGGCATAGAATGTATGAGCAATACCACCCACTAGGTGTTGTTGGAATTATTTCGGCGTTTAACTTTCCAGTAGCTGTTTGGTCTTGGAACACCGCTTTGGCATGGGTTTGTGGTGATGTTTGTGTCTGGAAACCAAGTGAAAAAGCACCACTTTGCGGAGTCGCTTGTCAGAATATTGCGGCTGAAGTTTTTAAAGCCAATAATTTACCAGAAGGTATTTCTTGTTTGATCACTGGCGATTATCGCGTGGGTGAATTGATGACGAAGGATACACGAATGTCATTGATTTCAGCAACAGGTTCTACCAGAATGGGGAAAATTGTTGCTAAGGAAATTGCGGCACGTTTAGGAAGAGCCCTATTGGAGTTGGGTGGCAATAATGCCATCATCGTTACGCCAGATGCCGATATTAAAATGACCATTATTGGTGCTGTGTTCGGCGCTGTTGGTACCGCCGGACAACGTTGTACCTCAACCCGTCGATTGATCATCCATGAAAGTATATTCGACAAAGTTAAGGAGGCCTTGATAGCCGCTTACAAGCAATTGCGAATTGGAAACCCGTTGGATGAAAATAATCACGTGGGTCCGTTAATCGATAAAGATGCTGTCAAATTGTACCAAGATGCCTTAAAGAAAGTTGTTGAAGAGGGTGGAAAAATTATCGTAGAAGGCGGCGTGCTATCGGGTGAAGGTTTTGAAAGTGGATGCTATGTAAAACCAGCCATTGCTGAAGCCCAACCAGAATATGAAATCGTTCAACACGAAACCTTTGCTCCTGTTCTTTATTTATTAAAGTATTCTGGAGACGTACATAATGCCATTGAGATTCAAAATGGAGTTGTTCAAGGCTTGTCCTCAGCAATTATGACGAATAATTTACGTGAAGCCGAGACTTTCTTATCCGTACAGGGATCTGATTGCGGGATAGCAAATGTGAACATTGGAACGTCAGGTGCTGAAATTGGTGGTGCTTTCGGAGGTGAAAAAGATACCGGTGGCGGACGTCAATCAGGTTCAGATGCATGGAAAGTGTATATGAGACGTCAGACCAATACTATTAATTACACAGCAGACTTACCTTTAGCACAAGGGATTAAGTTTGACCTGTAACATGTTAAATATATAATATTTTAAAAGCCATTCTTTTATTAAAGGTGGCTTTTTTATATTAATAAGGTAACGTTTTACTCAACTTCCTTAATTAAGTATATGTATACAGGAAAGTGGTCACTAAAGCCTCCAGTAAATCCACCATCCGCAAAACTTCTAAAAGGATAGCCTTTCCAACGGCCTCGTTTTGTGGTCAAATAATTTTTGTTGTAAATAAAGGCTTTATAAAACCTGAACGAGGAGTAATCCTTTTCCAATAACGGTTGCGTCATCATAATTTGATCAAACAAACTCCAGGCATCGCGATAGGCGTTTGTGCCTAGTCCTCTCTTATAAAAATTTTCGAAAGGATTGTAAATGCCTTTAAACTCCACATCATGTTTATCAGCCTTAGCATTTAGCACCTCCTTGATACTGATATTGATGGGGTCATCATTTAAATCGCCCATAACAATAATCTTAGCGTAGGGATCAATGATCTGTAAGGAATCGATTATCCGTTTATTGAGTTTGGCCGCACCAACACGCTTGCTTCTACTGCGTTCTTCTCCTCCACTTCGAGAGGGCCAGTGATTGACAATAAGGTGTATCAAATCGCCTTCCAACTTGCCTGTTACTAAAAGCTGATCTCTGGTATATACACGATTTCTGGTCATGTCATCATAAATATATAAAGTATGGCTGCTGGTATGTATCGGTTGAAATATCGCCTTCTGATAAATCAAACCCACGTCAATACCGCGTTTGTCCGGAGATTCGTAATGAACAATGCCATAATTAAATCCCAATAACAGCGAATCATTGAGCACATCAACTAGAACACTGCGGTTTTCAATTTCTGCAACACCCAAAATCGCTGGAGCATTGCCTGCTCCATCAGCACCAATATCTACTATTACCCGCGCCATATTATGTACCTTCTTTTTGTACACTTCTGACCGCCCCGTATTCAATTCCATTATCGGACTTGCCTCATCAAATTTGGTAGGATCATTAATCGTGTCAAACAAATTCTCCAAATTATAAAAGCCAATAGTATGTATCTTAAATTTTTTGGTTTCTTGAGACCAAAGATTAGTGACACAAACCAACAAAATCAATGTCATTATCAATTTTTTAAACTTCATCTTTTACACCTTTTTAAAACGCCATTAAAGATTATTCCAAATCTAAAACTTTATTATAAACATAATATATTTTGACTATCTTAAATGCCTAATAATTAGATTGTAAGGAAAATGATGTTGTCCTAATCAAAATCAGGTCAAACTTAGTTTCTTGCTATAAGCTATGACATTATTTTCAACCAAAGGTTGAGGCCACAATAGCAGATAGGTTATTTGAAACTGAAATAAAAAAAATGTTCTTATGAAAAAAAGTTCAATTTTCTTATTTGGAATCTTTTCTGTCTTTACAGCTGCTGCGCAAGAAACTATCGTAAAAGGAAGTGTTATTGATGGCACCACTCATGCTCCTATTCCTCATGTCATCATTACCATTGAGGAAACCCTTCAAACTGCACATACTGATCCAGAAGGGGAATTCAGGTTCACTTTCAATATTCCCCTTGGAGAGCAGATTCTCAAGGTTGAAAAAGAGGGTTATATTACAAAGCGCTTCCCAATCATTGTCAACGAAGGACATACCTTGGACATCAGAGATATGATGCTTGATATTAATATCGCAGATTCGGTTGACCTATATACCATAACTCTATCAGATGACGAATTGAACGATGACAGTACTGGCGGCTCAGATAATATTTCCGGGCTTTTACAATCTTCCCATGATGTCTTTGAACGTACTGTTGCGTTTGAGTTCAGTTCTTCGTTTTTTAAGGTTAGAGGTCTCGATTCCGAAAACAGTTCTGTATTGATCAATGGTATTGAAATGAACAAGTTGTATAGTGGGCGACCAGAATGGAGCAACTGGGGTGGCCTAAATGACGTGTTGAGAAATCAAGAATTATCGGCTAATTTAAGGCCTTCGAATTATACTTATGGAGGTGCTTTGGGATCAACAAATATAAATACCAGAGCATCAGAATACAGAAAAGGTGGTCGTATTACCTACTCATCGTCTGATAGAAGTTATACGCAACGGGTTATTGCAAGCTATGCCACTGGACTTATGCAAGGCGGTTGGGCGGCTTCTACTGCTATTGGGAGGCGTTGGGGAGAAGAAGGCTACCAAGAGGCTACATTTTATAATGCCAATTCGTTTTTTGTTTCCCTTGAGAAGAAAATCAATAATAAGCAGAGTATTAACTTCACCTCAATTTATGCGCCCAATCGACGCGGTAAATCATCTCCAAATACCCAAGAGGTTTATGATTTAAAGGGCATCAAATACAACGAATATTGGGGTTATCAAAATGGCGAAAAACGCAACTCACGTGTCAAAGAGGTGAGTGAGCCGATCTTCATGTTGAATCACTATTGGGGCATCAGCAATAAAACCACTCTGAATACGAATCTTGCCTACCAATTTGGTAAAATAGGAAACAGCCGATTGGACTATCCTGGTGGTGGCAACCCAAGCCCTGCCTATTACCAAAAACTTCCTAGTTATGCTTTAGCCGATAAAAACGGACCCGATTATGCCAAGGCTTATCAATTGGAACAAGCTTTTTTAAAAGACGGTCAAATAGATTGGAACCGAATTTATGATGCCAATATCACCAACAATAGCAGTGATTTAAATGCAGCATATTCTCTATATGAGGACAGAAATGATGACACTCAATTCACTGTAAACTCCATCCTTACTTCTGATATTTCTGACCATATTACCCTAAATGGCACCATCAATTATCGCCATTTAAAATCTGAAAATTTTGCAGAGGTCAAAGATTTATTGGGTGCATCAGGTGTGTTGAATGTTGATTCATTTGACAATATCCAATACGATTTACAAAATCCAAATAAAATTGTTGGTGAAGCCGATCGGTTTAGATACAACTACAATCTATATGCGAATGAAATTTCCGGATTTGCCCAAGCCCAATTCAAGTACAAAAGAGTCGATTATTTTGCCGCATTAAGTGTATCCAATACCACCTACCAGCGTGAAGGACTTTATCAACATGAAATTTATGCGAATAATTCTCTCGGAAAAGGTGAAAAACTCAGTTTTACAGGATTGGGAGCAAAAGCTGGATTGACCTATAAGATAACTGGAAAACACGTATTGGATTTCAATGCAGGATATCTTTCAAAAGCACCAACACTTAGAAATACCTATTCCAACTCAAGGGAAAATCACAACGTCGTAAAAAACATTACTGAAGAAAAAATCACTTCTGCTGATGCCAGTTATATCTTCCGATCTTCAGTTGTAAAGGCAAAATTAACCGGTTATTATACAAAAATTGAAGATGCCAATAAAATCTCTTTTTACTACGCCGATGGGCTGAGCAGTTTTGAAATCTCCGAAAATCAGACCTCAGCATTCGTCCAAGAGATTTCACAAGGTATTGACAAAAAACATTTTGGTGGAGAATTTGGCATTGAAGCACAAGTGACTCCATCCATAAAATTAAAAGGTGTCGCATCTTTAGGCCAATTTATCTACGACAACAACCCGAATTTGTATTTGACTTCTTCGAGTTTTACTAATCCAAATGGGGTTGATTTCGGAAAGGCAAATCTTAAAAACTACAAACTTGCAGGTGGGCCTCAAACCGCATATTCTTTAGGTTTTGAATATCGTGATCCAGATTATTGGTGGTTTGGCGCCACCGCAAATTTTTTTGATAAGGCATACGTGGATATCAGTCCGCTAATTAGAACGCACAATTTCTATACTGATGCGGATGGTCTACCTTTTAACGATTATGATCCTGAAGTGGCAAGGCAGCTTTTGAAACAGGAGAAATTTGATGAGTATATGATTGTAAATCTTGTTGGCGGAAAATCATGGCGAATCAACAGCTATTTTGTGGGATTCTTTGGCAGTGTTAACAACATCCTTGATGTTGCACATAAGACAGGTGGCTTTGAACAAGGCAGGAATGCTAATTATAGGATGCTAAAAAAAGACGCCAGCAATGAGATACCGGTATTTGGATCAAAATACTGGTATGGACGTGGGACGACTTACTTTTTGAACCTGCACGTCAGATTCTAAAAATGAACAGAAAAAACAATAAGATTATGTTTAAGACAAATAGAATTTTAGCGATTTTCATCATGATACTGATGCATATCATGACATGTTCTTGTGTACAAGACGATGATTTCAAGGTTCCCTATGATCTGGGCATTGAAGAGAACAAAGGTTTGGAAGCGCTATTGGCCAGTGACGCCATCGAAGTTTCAATGGCAGAATTAAAATTGAAATATGCCAATAACTATAGAAAGCCTGTGTTAATAGAAACGGATATTTATATAAAAGGCTACGTGAGTTCATCAGATAAAGAAGGTAACTTCTTTAAAGAAATATTTCTTCAAAATGTGCCAGAAAACCCTACCGCTGGCATTAAAGTCATCCTCAATCAAGTGGAGACTTATAACCAATATAATTTTGGGAGGGAAATTTACATCAAATTAAAAGGCCTATATATCGGAGAGGAACGGGTTGGCAATGGGGTCATAACAATCGGTGGTGAAACAGCAACCGATCAATATGGCACCACGGTAAAACGCATGACCGAAAATCAGAGGACGCGACAGCTATTTCGTTCACAAAACACCTTAGAATTGCAGCCACTACAACTTAATTTTTCAGAAGTTAACGCTAACCATTTGGGGCTTTATGTTCAATTTAACCATGTGGAATTCGCTGATAATTTAGAAGGCAAACGCTATTTTGATCCCGTTCAAGATTTTGACACGCTCAGGGAAATGCAAACTTGCACAAATGATATTGGTTATTCTAAATTCCCTTTGGAAACGAGTTCTTTCGCCACCTTTAAAGATATATTGCTTCCTCTCGGAAATGGAACGATCAAGGGAGTCATTGTAAAAACATTTGATGGCAGTACGATAGTGTTGGCATTGAATGATCTGAGTGATGTGAACATGGATGATAATAGATGTATACCATTGGGCATTGAAGATTTTGACATTATATTTAAAGAGGATTTTGATTTGGCCGTTGACGACACCGATTTAAATTTTGATGGCTGGACCAATTTTGCCCAAGCAGGAAAAGTGAAGTGGAAAGAGCGCAGTTCTGATGGTAACGGATATACTGAATTTAACCCTGTAGGGTCTGGAAATGCTTCTAATATTGGATGGCTGATTACACCGGGAATTACTCGAGATTCGGATTCTCACACCTACCTCAACTTTAAAGCAGCCCAAAACGAAGTCAGATCGGCCAGCAACACATTGGAAGTATTGATATCCACGGATTTTGATGGCAGCAATGTGCTATCTGCAACATGGCACCCCTTAGACGCTTCCTTACCCTCACAAACCACCCCATCGAATGAATTCGTAGATTCTGGTTTAATTGATCTCTCGTCTTATAAAGGAATTTTGTACATTGCCTTTAAAGTGAAGGGCAACGGAAGAACAACCTCATTGTCGGGCGCTTACCTAATTGATGATATTTATATTTTTGAAAAGGAGTAAACCTTAATCATACCAACTCTATATGACCCTATTTGACCAACTATTTTTTAATAGTTTTAACCATTATAAAAGAGGAACTTATAAAAAAAAGGCCAATTCCATTGCCATTGTTTACATTACCATAGTCCAGGCCTCATTTTTGTTGGTTTTAGGAGTGTTTTTTGCAGAGTTCTTCCACCAAATGCACGTGTCAACCATGTCCGCAACAAAAGCATGGATATTGTATGCCTTGGCTTGCCTGCTTCTTTACTTTATCAACTGGATCCAATACAGCGGTAAAAATCGAAAGATCATGAATGCAAATCAAAAGAAGAAATCGAATTATGGCATTTGGACCCTGTGGTTAATTCCTTCGGTAGCCTTATTTTTGGCGATGCTGTTTTTGAGGGTTTTTTAATTAGTCAATAAGTTGAACCCATTCCCAACTAAATCAGGACCTGATCACAATCTTTGACTGATATTAACTCATTGATTCGCTCTTTTCAACTGAATATACACGGGAAAATGATCACTGAAACCGCCCTTATATTTTTTACCGACGTAAGTTCTGAAAGGCTGACCCTTATATTTGCCATTGTAATGCGTCAAGAATTTTTCATCAAAAATATCAGCTTTTAAAAATTTTAGTCCTTCTTTCTCCAGTTCCAAAAAATTTTGGGTCATCAAAATTTGATCAAATAATATCCATTTGGAATTATGATTGGCACTTCCCCTGGTGTAAGACATAAGCTTTTCCATAGGATTGAATAGTGACTTTGTGTTTTTCAAAAATTGGATACTTTCATTCCTTGGATTATCATTAAAATCGCCCATAATAATCACCTTTGCCTCAGCATCTTCCTGTAGGATCCCATCAATAAGGGCAACTACTTTTTGAGATGCATGCATCCGTTTATATCCGGTCGTATCAGACCCTTCGTGTCTTGAAGGCCAATGATTGATAAGAAGATGGATTTTTTCACCATCCAAATAACCACAAATCTTGAGAATATCCCTAGTATAATCTCTTACTCCGAGTTCACTCTTAATATCAAGCGTAATATTCTCTGAGTTTTCAAGAGTAAAGCTTTCCCTATCATATAAAAAAGCGACATCAATGCCTCTTTCGTCTGGCGAGTCGTAACGTACAAAACCATAATTGTAATCTTTTAGGTGGGCGCTTTTCACCAGAGCGTTTAAGACCCTATCGTTTTCCACTTCAGCCAGACCAATTAATGTTGGTGGTTTTTGAAGCTCATCAAACCCAATTTTTGAAATGGCCATCCCCGTTTTATAGATTTTATTCTGATATCGTTCTTTGTTCCAGTTTTTATTTGATGCTTCTAAAAAATCAATATCATTGATCAATGGATCATCTATAAAATCAAATAAGTTTTCAGTATTATAGAATGCAACGGTATAGGTCTCAGAATTGGAGGTTTGAAGGTTCACTTTATGAATTTAAGTTTTAAAAATACTAAATGATAGCCAATCAATTATGTAACTTTGTGTTTTAAATACATGTATGTTAGAAAAATCAGATATTAAATTAGAAAGAGCCGTATTAATAGGGGTTATCACCAAGGACCAAGATGAATTACAAGCTAGAGAATATTTAGATGAATTAGAGTTCTTAACCTTTACAGCAGGCGGTGAGGTGGTTAAACGCTTCACGCAAAAAATGGAGACTCCCAATCCCAAAACGTTTATCGGAACGGGCAAGTTGCAGGATGTTTTGAATTTCATTAAAGAAAATGAAATTGATACTGCCATTTTTGATGATGAATTATCGGCCGCCCAAGAACGAAATATAAGCAAGATTTTAGATTGCAAGGTATTGGACAGAACGAACCTTATCCTTGACATTTTTGCTCAACGCGCACAAACAAGTTACGCCAGAACGCAAGTTGAATTGGCACAATGCGAATATTTACTGCCACGATTAAAAGGGATGTGGACTCACTTGGAACGTCAACGAGGAGGTATTGGAATGCGTGGTCCAGGAGAGCGCGAAATTGAAACTGACCGTCGTATTGTTCGAGATCGGATCACACTCTTAAAGGATAAACTAAAAGTCATTGACAAACAACAAGCCATTCAGCGCGGTAACAGAGGTCATTTGGTCCGTGTTGCATTAGTGGGCTATACCAACGTGGGTAAATCTACCCTAATGAACGTTATTAGCAATAGTGAGGTTTTTGTAGAAGACAAACTGTTTGCCACCCTTGATACCACGGTAAGAAAAGTGGTGATAGGCAATCTGCCATTTTTGGTGAGTGATACCGTTGGGTTTATCAGAAAATTGCCAACACAGCTCGTTGAATCATTTAAAAGTACTTTGGATGAAGTCAGGGAGGCCGATTTATTGCTTCATGTGGTCGATATTTCACACCACAACTTTGAAGAGCAGATAGAATCCGTGCGCAAAATTTTGAATGAAATTGACAGTGGACATAAGCCAACCATTATGGTTTTCAATAAAATTGATGCTTATGAACCAGTTCCTTTTGATAAGGACGATTTGATTGCTGTTAAAACCAAGGACAACTATACCTTAGAAGAATGGAAAAAAACTTGGATGAACAAAATTGGAGATGACGCTATTTTCATTTCAGCCCTGAACAAGAAAAATTTGGAAAGTTTTAAAAAGCGTGTTTATGAAGAGGTGAGAAATACCCACGTGACCCGCTTCCCGTATAACGATTTTTTGTATCCTGATTATGAGGCTGGTGAAGAAGAGTGAGCCAATCTTAATTTAAAAACAAATGCTACCCATAACAGGTAGCATTTTTTATATCACTTTATGTTCTCTTAGAATTTATAAGTCAAACCAACAGTATAGTAGGTCTGTAAGTCGTTATCGACAGTTCCAAAAGTAGGCTCATTCCCAATCGGCCCACTATAATTGGCAAGGGCATAATTTAAGGCTTCCTGTTTATTGCTTCTCAGGGCAAAATCAAAGCCTACACCAATCCGCTTCCAAAGAGTATAACTGAAATTGTTGGTCCAAGTCCAGTTGGACAGGTCAGAATCTTTATAACTGTAAAAGGCAGAAAGGTTAGTTTTGAAGTCAATTGCTCCAATTTTTCTGGTATAGTCCGCCATAACTTTTGCTCCTAAAGAAGATTCAAATACGGTATTGCTATCGGCAAACACAAAGTTGTAGTTCAATGGATGGATCACAACAATCAAATTGTTGAGCGGAGTCCACGTAAAACCTACACCTAAATCTAAATAGCCGGGGTCATTAAAATTGTTTAAAATAGTGGTTCTATATTCCCCCAAAGCGGAAGCCGCCCATTTATCACTTAATTTTTGACCATATAATGACGAAATATTAAACACGTCCGTAGTTGGTTTAAAACTATCATTGTCAGTTGGATCATCCTTATCATCCAATTTGACCCAGGCCAGATTAACGGTTAGTGAGTTTCTCCAAAAATATTTGTCTTCTAATTTATTGGCAAAGGCATTAAAGTTAATACCAATATTTCCAGAACTATTGTTAGGCGTACCTTGAGCATACCAGTTATTGAAATTTGATAAACTGCCACCAATGACTCCAAACGCACCTTTTTTCCAGCCTGGAAGTGCATCTATTTGAGCTTGGATGGCATTAGCTTCGGCTTGTGCTGCATCAGCTACTGCTTGTTTTTCCGATTTTTGCGCTTGCAACTCTTCCTTGGTTTGTGCAAATCCAAATGATATTGCCAACATAAAGACAAAGCTAAAGACTACTCTGTGTTTCATAATTTACTGTTTTAAATTCCTTTGATTCATTTTTAAAAACGCGCAAAGATACAATTTAATCAATAATTTTTCGGTCTGATGGTTATTTCCTTTTGTATAAGGGTACTGAAGAACAAGCCTCTCCATACATAATAGACCTTGCCAAAGGTTTTAATTTTTGGGACAACATGATATAGGCATTTGCAGGAACGGGTTTGTTTGTACAACCTTTGATGATGAGCGGCTGATCTACAAATGCATCAGTTTCAAGGTTTCGGATGACCTCCTGATAGATTGAGGTCTCAAGCTGTTCCAAACTTCCAACCACAATGGTTTTGGCATAGGGTTGTAAATGCATGGTCAATAACATAAAAGCCCATGCGGGCACGATGGCATCTGAAGTACAGGTCAGAGCAACGTAATGGTCTTGATATTGAGACCAATCATGTTCTTTTACCTGTGCTCTAAAATCCTTTTCACGAAGCACCAATTCTTGAAACAACCACTCTTTGATATCAAAAACCGTACGTTGACCCTTTGGATAATAATCTTCTAAGTTTACAACCACCAATTTACTATTGGCTACTCTGTTGACAATTTCATTTTCCATAATGTAAAATTAAGTGTTTTATTAATGAAACCCTATTTTGTCAAGCACGTAGTGCGTAGACAAAATAGATGGTTGAATTAACCCCGCATTCGGGCGGGGTCCCATATTTAACAATATAACGACAATTACTGTTAAACTATTCCTCAAGCACGTAGTGCGTAGACAAAATAGATGGTTGAATTAACCCCGCATTCGGGCGGGGTCCCATATTTAACAATATAACGACAATTACTATTAAACTATTCCTCAAGCACGTAGTGCGTAGAAAATAGACGGTTGAATTTATTGATATCCTTCGGCTTGTAGTTGGAAAAGTTGTGCATAAAGATTGTTGTTTGCCATCAATTCGTCATGGGTTCCCAGCTCCAATACTTTACCTTCTTCCAATACCAAAATCCGATCGGCCTGTCTCACGGTACTGAATCTATGAGAGATGATAATACTCGTTTTCCCTTTAGTCAACGCAATAAATCGCTTGAAAACATCACTTTCTGCCTTCGCGTCCAATGCCGATGTTGGTTCGTCCAAAATCATCACTTCTGCATCTTTCATATACGCACGGGCCAAAGCTACTTTTTGCCATTGGCCACCAGAGAGTTCCTGTCCTTTGTAAAAACGTTTTCCGAGTTGTTGGTCATAGCCCTTCTTAAATTCAGAAATCACTTCGTTGGCCAAGCTTAATTGGGCAGCATTCTCGATTTTTTCTAGATTGTCCAACTCATCAATATCGCCAACGGCAATATTTTCTCTGACCGTAAATTCATAACGGAAAAAATCCTGAAAAATCACACCAAAGAACTTCTGATAGTCGTCTTGTTTAAACCGATTGATGTTGATGCCATCCAACAATATTTCTCCAGATGTGGGTTCATAAAACCGTAACATCAGTTTGGTCAGTGTTGTTTTTCCGGCACCATTTTGACCAACAAAGGCCATCTTCTCTCCGGCGGATATTTTAAAACTCACACCTTTCAGAATTTCAGTTTCGGAATCTGGATAAGAAAAACGCACGTTTCGAAATTCAAACCCTGTTTTAATGGTGTCTGGCAACGTCTGATCCTCTACATGTTTTGGAACGATAGAAAGATCAATAAACTCAAAATAATCCTTCAAATAAAGTGCACTTTCTGTAATCCTCGTGAATTTTGAAAAGAAATCCTGAAGATTCCGAGTCAGCCTATTGAAAGATCCTGACAAAAACGTCAATTCACCAAGAGTAATTACTCCTGAAATCACACGATAAATAATGAATACATAAGCACCATAATAACTCAAGGTACCCAAAACATTGAACACAAACCCTAAAGCCGAACGTTTCATTGCCAGCTTTTTATTCAGTTCGTAATATTCGTCAGAAAGATTTTTAAAGCGACCGACGATAAAATCGGTCAATCCAAAGAGTTTAATCTCCTTTGCAGTAACATTATTTGCACCGATAAATCTCAAGTAATCAAGTTCACGTCTTTCGGCGGTCCAACCTCTTGCTAGTGAATATTGCTGCTGACTGAACCAAATCTCATTAATAAAAGAAGGTATAATACTCAACACCAACATAATAATTAGATAAGGTTCAAAGTAAATCAGACCAGCTACAAGTGTGGTAATTGAAATCAAGCTCTGAACCTCGCCAAGGGCATTGGACAAAAGTCCTACACGTCCTGCAGTTTGTACTCTGGCACGCTCCAATTTATCATAGAATTCGGAATCTTCCAAGAGACTGATATCTATCTGATTGGTTTTTTTAATAATGGATACTGAAGATACAATGGAATAAGCATCTCCCAAAAGTCCATCGGTCAAGGAAATAGCGCGACCCATGAGATCAGAAAGTACTACGAGTCCCAGTTCAATGCCAACATAGGTCCACAGCTGTGTTAGATCTGAGACATCGATTTGCGTTTGTAGAATAATCTCATCAATAATGAGTTTTCCAACCCATAAGATAATCACCGGTAAAACAGCACCAATAAGGCGGCAAAATGCCGATATAAGCAATAGTTTTTTATTGGCTTGCCAGATTTCCTTAAAGAAACGCGGAATAAACACCAAGGCATTAAAAGACTTTCTTAAGCTCGTTTTATTTTTGTCTTTTAATGATTTTAGACTTGGTCGTGCCATTATTTAAAGTGGGATGTAGGATTTAGGTGTTCTGAATATCAATTAAAAATAAGTATACTGACCGAAGACAGAGGACCGATGATGGGTGACTTCTTACTGCTAACTGAATACTGAACACTAAAGCATCCCCAACTCCAATTTAGCTTCTTCACTCATCAAGTCTTGACTCCAAGGTGGATCAAATGTCATTTCTACAATAACCGAGTTTATCTCGTCAATGGATTTTACGCGTTCTTCAACTTCCAAAGGTAAGCTTTCAGCTACCGGACAGTTTGGCGTGGTCAAGGTCATAAGTATCTTGACATCGTAATCTTCATTGACAAAAACATCGTAAATCAATCCCAATTCGTAAATATCGACAGGGATTTCAGGGTCATAAACCGTTTTTATAACGTTCACTATCTTTTCACCTAAGGCGAATGTATCTATTTTTTCACTCATCATTTAAAAGTTTAGAAGTTCAGAAGTTTAAGAGTGTAGGTTTATTTCAGAAATAAATATCTAAACTATTAAACTCATAAACATAATTCAACTGTACTGTGTTTGTATAAAATCTATTTTCCAATCAGAAAGTATTCAAGCTTTATCGTGCAATAACAATCTGTTTTGAAATAACAATTCAAAGATTCCTGCCTACGCAGGAATTCAGGAATTAGTTTAACTGTGTTTGGTATGCAATGGCATACATCTTCAATTGTTTGATCATACTCACCAATCCGTTGGCTCGTGTTGGAGACAAATGCTCCTTAAGGCCTATCTCATCGATAAAATCAGTATCAGCATCAATAATATCTTGCGGATTTTGGTTTGAGAACACACGAATCAAAATCGCTATAATGCCTTTTGTGATTATGGCGTCACTATCCGCAGTAAATACCACTTTGTCGCCATCCATTTCAGCATGTACCCAAACCCTACTTTGGCAGCCTTTAATAATGTTTTCTTGAGTTTTATATTGCTCGTCAATCAATGGTAAGGTCTTGCCCAAATCGATCATATATTGATAGCGTTCCTCCCAATTTTCAAACATTGAAAACTCATCAATGAGGTCTTCTTGTATTGCTTTTATTGTCATTCTAAAATTTTATACAAAGTTACAATTTATCTCTTCAAAACAAGCAATTTAACCATGGATATCAAGTCGTTGAATCCTACAGGCTATTCTGATTTCAAATAATTGCACTCTATTAGCAGTTCTTTATTAGCGTCCAATAGCTGAAGTTTATCGTTCTTCAAACTGTACGATGTGATACTTGCCAAGGCATCAAGAAACGCAGTTTCCACATCAATGTCCTTACACATCATTTCAGTTGAAGACAGTTCAGATATATCAACCTTATTATTGGTCACTTTAATTTTTGCAGAAAACCGATTGCAGCTTGTATTGCCGTTGATTTCATTTTGTGACAGGTCTATTTTAATAAACGGATTTCTACCAAAACTGTCCCTATCCTTTACCCGGGTTACCAGCCACGATCCTTGATCCAAATTTAAAGGTGCTTTTGATTTTTCTAAAACTTCAATCAATCTATATTTTAATGAGGAACCGCCTGCTGGCGGGTTCTCTATCTCTGAAACCGAAACTTTTAATCTATAGTAGAAGCCTTCAACATAGTCAAAGCCTTCAATGTTACTATAAAAATAAGTCCAATTGGTTTCGCCTTCCTCCTTAATTTGCAAGCATTTTTGAGGCGAGATGCCAGTGCAATCAGCTTTGGTACTTGCTATTAAAATTACTTTATCGGTGTTTGTTGAACAGGAAAAAAATAAAAGTACCATTGACATAATGGCTAAAAACTTTGAACTCATATAATCAATTTTTGAAACCTGAAGCTTAGGATAGCATCATTTTAGCCTTTTTAACGCCTTCAACCAGAGTGTCTATTTCATTCTTGGTGTTGTAAAATGCAAAAGAAGCTCTTATGGTTCCCGGAATTTTAAAATAATCCATGATCGGTTGTGCACAATGATGACCAGTACGGACCGCTATACCCATTTTATCAAGTAAGGTACCAACATCATATGGATGGATGTCTTTCAGATTAAAGGAAATTACTGAGGTTTTATTTTTTGAGGTGCCGTAAATTTTCAAGCCTTCTATTTCTAATAGTCGTTTTGTGGCATAGTCCAAAAGTTCATGCTCATAAGTTTCAATATTCTTAAAACCAATCTGATTCATATAGTCAATAGCCGCTCCAAAAGCAATACCTCCACAAATATTTGGGGTGCCTGCCTCAAATTTATGGGGCAAGTCGGCATAAGTAGTTTTTTCAAAGGTCACCTCAGCAATCATTTCACCTCCACCTTGATATGGTGGTAATTTATTGAGCCACTCTTCCTTTCCGTACAGCATACCAACGCCGGTTGGACCACACATTTTATGGGCAGAAGCGACATAAAAATCAACATCCAAAGCTTGGACATCTGCTTTTAAGTGAGGACACGCTTGTGCGCCATCAATCAAAACGGCAGCGCCAACAGCGTGGGCTTTCTGGACAATGCTTTCGATAGGATTAATCGTTCCCAATGCATTGGAAATATGATTGACAAATACGAGTTTGGTTTTTTCTGAAAGTAGTTCGTCGTAGGCCGATATTATCAATTCGCCTTCATCATTCATAGGAATGACTTTAAGGATAGCACCAGTACGCTCACATAACATTTGCCACGGAACAATATTGCTATGGTGCTCTAAAGCTGACACAATTACTTCATCGCCTTTTTTTAGAAGTGCTGTGAAGCCACTTGCCACCAAATTGATGCCATGTGTTGTGCCAGCAGTCATGATGATCTCGTGCGATGCTTTTGCGTTAAAGTGCTTTTGAATCTTTAATCGTGCTTCTTCATATTTATCGGTTGCTTCCTGACTCAAGCTATGAACGCCCCTATGGATATTGGCATTGTAGTTTGAATAGTAATCTACAATGGCGTCAATAACCTGCTGCGGTGTTTGTGAAGTAGCAGCGTTGTCAAAATATACCAATGGTTTCCCATTGACTTGTCTTTGAAGTATTGGAAAATCTTTTCTTATGTCTTCGACTGGAAACATGCTCTAATTTTTGAAATTTGGAATCGTTGAATGGAACGTTGATTTGTCCGTCCGTTCAGGCGGGTGATGCTGATTGTTTATGATAACGCCGATTTAAATTTGATAGAAACAGAATGAACTATCGAAAATAATAATCAACGGAAAACTGCCATATCTACATCACCCACCCCGCCGGTAGGTGGGTCCGCATTCTAACTACAGATCGAATCCAATATTAACCCCTAATTTCTTAGCGATAATATTAGTAATACGTTGTTTAATCTCTGGGATTTTAACCGAACTCAATACGTTATTGCTAAAGGCATACATCAATAAAGCCTTAGCCTCTTTTTCTGGAATACCTCTTGAGCGCATGTAAAACATAGCACTTTCGTCCAATTGTCCAATGGTACACCCATGTGAACATTTGACATCGTCAGCAAAAATTTCCAATTGCGGTTTGGTGTTGATACTTGCCTTATCACCAATTAGAATATTGTTGTTGGCCTGAAAGGCATTGGTTTTTTGAGCTTCTCTGTTAACCAATACTTTTCCGTTGAAAACACCAGTAGCATGGTCATCAAAAATACCTTTGTAATCTTGATGGCTTTCGCAATTTGGTTCAATATGATGTACTAAAGTATTATGATCCACATGTTGTCTGTTGCCAATAATGGTCGCACCTTTTAAAGTAGAGTCGATCCGCTCTCCGTTTTGATAAAAATTGAGATTGTTTCGCGTCAATTTGCCACCAAAAGAGAAAGTGTGAACGGTTGCGCAACTTTCTTGCTTTTGGTTGATGAATGTACTATCGATCAACGAGGCATTTTCGTTATCATTTTGGATTTTATAATAATCCACAATCGCACGTTTGTCTGCAAAAATTTCAGTAACCGAATTGGTCAACACAGGGTTTTCGGTCAAACTTTGATGGCGCTCAACAATCTGGACATGTGAGTTTTCGTCCACAACAATCAAATTCCTGGGCTGTAGCATCAATGCTGCTTCATTGCCCGTTGAGAAATGAATTATTTGAATTGGTTTTGCCACCGATTTGTTCTTAGGAATATGAATGTAAGCTCCTTCTTGAGAAAATGCGGTATTCAATGAGGTTAGACCATCTTTTGCCGCTACCTTATTAAAATAATTTTCAATAATAGGCCTGTATTTTGGCTTTGACAATGCGGATGACATCAAGCAGATATCAACCCCGTCGTGTGTTGTTTCTGAAAGATGAGATGAATATTTCCCATCGATAAAGACAATTTTATAGGTGTCAATATCGTGAATGAAATATTTCTTAATATCGTTGTAATCGATATGGCTCTCACTTTTGGGAAACACACTATAATCGTGCTTTAAAATACTATTTAAGGAGGTGTATTTCCAGGCTTCGTCTCTTCTTGACGGAAAGCCTTTTGTTTCAAATTCTTTGATGGCCTCACTTCGCACATCATGAACTGGCGAATCAATATCCACCAAGTTTTCAAATGCCATAAAGGAGGCTATGAGTTTTTCTTTTAGTTCCATTCTGTAAGTTTCAAGTTTCTTTTGTTTCTTGTTTCAAGTTGATTACGCATCTGTAATCATTTGAATTTGTTCCCTTTGAAATCTTGTTTGTTTAAATATATTATGAAATTGGCTATTCGTTTACTTAATTGTTCGTATGCATCCACCAATTTCTCTAACTTCTCTATTTCTATATATCCATAATCAAAAACTCTATATAATTGAGATCTTGATTCTCCTGCTGATCCTTTAGCGACAGATAAAAATTGTCTGAATTCAATATTCCCGTCGCGCTCAAATCCCTCAGCAATATTGTCCATTACTGAACCTGAAGATCCTTTGATTTGATCCCTCAGTCTAAAATCATTCTTTAGTTCAGATTTTAAAGCGATTTCTTTTATCTCGTTTGAAAGTCTTCGAGCTTCCTACCATATTTCTAAATCTTCAAATTTCTTAATGGTTGCCATAACTTGAAACCTTAAACAAGAAACCCTTCAAACCAAACTACGCGTTCACTTCTTCCCTAATCCAATCGTAGCCTTTCTCTTCAAGCTCTAGAGCCAATTCTTTCCCACCAGATTTAACAATGCGTCCTTCAAACATGACGTGAACAAAATCGGGGATAATATAATCCAACAAACGCTGGTAGTGGGTAATGATAATGACCGCATTATCTTTACTTTTAATTTTGTTAACTCCACTGGCCACAATTCGAAGAGCATCAATATCCAAACCTGAATCAGTTTCATCAAGAATAGCAAGCTTTGGCTCCAACATGGCTAATTGAAAGATCTCATTCCGTTTCTTTTCACCTCCAGAAAACCCTTCGTTTAAGGATCGGGATAAAAACTTTCGGTCAATTTCCAGCATTTCTGATTTCTCACGGATCATTTTTAACATCTCATTAGCCGGCATGTCTCCAAGCTTTCTTGCTTTACGAGTTTCATTGATGGCCGTTTTCATGAAGTTGGTTACAGAAACTCCGGGTATTTCAGTGGGATACTGAAAGGATAGGAAAACACCTTTGTGGGCACGTTCTTCGGGTGCCAGTTCGTTGATGCTTTCGTCTTCAAACAAGATGTCTCCTTGAGTGACTTCATAGTCTTCCTTGCCGGCAATAACAGATGCCAAAGTACTTTTACCAGAACCATTTGGTCCCATAATGGCATGTACTTCACCAGCATTTATCTCTAAATTGATGCCTTTTAAAATGGCTTTATCTTCAACACTTGCGTGTAAATCAATAATTTTTAACATACGGTTTTACTTAAATTTAACGTACAGATTCCAATAGTTGTCTGTCAGAATCTGATTTTTATACTTCTATTCTTGTGATCTTAATTTTATAATGTCACTGTTTTCTTGATCTACCTTGGAAACAGTTATAATATCAATAATTTCTATCCTGTTTTCCCAACCTTCTTCATGTTCTGGCTTTTTGGTCACTTTCACCTTTAATGTTACTTTAACCTCATCAGTTGGCTGGTCTTTTAAAATCTCGGCCCTCTTGATCAACTCTTGAGCCTTTTGGTCCTCGACAACGCCAAACAGCTCGCTTTTGGTTTGGAAAACAGCTACGTCGGCAAAATAAATAAAATTTCCTGTAAGCTCCTTCACATCAAGCTGATCTTGATTCTCATTTACGACATTGGGAGATTTTGAATCGTTTTTACAGCCGACAAATGCCAATAATATAAATACAAGAAAGATTGTTCTTTTCATAAATCGTTGTCTGAGATAGAAAACTAAATCTGTATCAACCCACATGGTTTCTAAAGCCTTGCAGGTTGATCATTCACTAACCAACTGAACCTTCCAAACTTATTTCCAGTAATTTTTGTGCCTCTATAGCAAATTCCATTGGCAATTTATTCAATACCTCTTTGCTGAAACCATTTACAATAAGCGCAATGGCTTTTTCAGTATCAATACCACGCTGGTTACAGTAGAAAATCTGGTCTTCACCAATTTTACTCGTTGTGGCTTCGTGTTCTATTATTGCCGATTTGTTTTTTACTTCAATATACGGGAAGGTATGTGCTCCACAATCGTTACCCATCAGCAAACTATCACACTCCGAAAAATTACGGGCATTTTCTGCTCTAGGTCCTATCTGGACCAAGCCTCTATATGAGTTTTGTGATCTTCCCGCCGATATACCCTTTGAAATAATGGTCGATCTGGTGTTTTTACCCAAATGGATCATTTTTGTTCCTGTATCAGCTTGTTGGTGGTTATTGGTCACTGCAATAGAGTAAAACTCACCTACTGAGTTATCACCTTTTAGAATACAGCTTGGGTATTTCCAAGTCACCGCTGATCCTGTCTCTACTTGCGTCCAAGAGATCTTGGCATTCTTCTCACAAATCCCTCTTTTGGTTACAAAGTTGAAAACCCCTCCTTTGCCTTCTGCGTTTCCAGGATACCAGTTCTGAACCGTTGAGTATTTTATTTCTGCACCATCCATTGCAATTAACTCCACTACCGCGGCGTGCATTTGGTTTTCATCACGGCTTGGAGCCGTACATCCTTCCAAATAACTTACGTAACTATCTTCATCTGCAATGAGAAGCGTTCTTTCAAACTGTCCAGTTCCTCCTTGATTGATTCGGAAATAAGTGGACAATTCCATTGGGCAGCGAACGCCTTTTGGAATATAGCAGAAGCTACCGTCACTAAAGACTGCCGAATTTAAGGCTGCGTAAAAGTTGTCCGTTTGAGGTACAACCGTTCCTATATATTTTCTGACCAATTCAGGATGTTTTTGAATGGCCTCACTGATGGAGCAAAAAATAATTCCTTTCTCATCCAGTGATTTCTTAAAGGTTGTAGCCACCGAAACGGAGTCAATTACAACATCCATGGCAACACCAGCCAACATTTTCTGCTCGTCCATAGAAATTCCCAATTTCTCGAAAGTTTCCAATAATTGCGGATCCACCTCATCCAAACTATCATATTTAGGCTTAGTATTTGGTGCCGAATAATAGGAAATAGCCTGAAAATCAGGTTTTTCGTAGGTAACATTGGCCCATTCAGGCTCAATCATCTTTTCCCAAGCTCGGAATGCTTGCAAACGCCACTCGGTCATCCATTCCGGCTCTTCCTTTTTCAAAGAAATTGCGCGAACAACATCTTCATTTAAACCAGGCTCAAACGTATCGGACTCAATATCAGTGAAAAATCCATACTGGTATTCCTTGGTTTTTAGCTCTTCTCTTAAATCGTCTTCTGTGTATTTCGTCATTGTCTTTTACATTATTTGTTAAAATCCTTCCCTTTGGGAAAGTTGGGATGGGATTATAGGGAAAACGATTCCCCACATCCGCATGTGCGATTTGCATTGGGATTATTAAACACAAATCCTGCACCATTTAAACCACCTGAATACTCAAGGGTTGTACCAATGAGGTATAAAAAGCTCTTTTTATCAATAACAATTTTGACACCATTATCCTCAAAGACCTTGTCCTCATCTCTTTGTGATTTATCAAATTTCAAATCATACGATAAACCCGAACAACCACCACTTTTCACACCAACGCGTATAAAGTCGGTTGCACAGTCAAAGCCATCTTCACTCATGAGCTCGATGACCTTTTTTTTAGCTGTTTCAGATACTTTTATCATTTGTTATTAAGATTATTTCTAAATAGTGGACAAATATACAATATAACTAGGGCATTTCCATGGATCTTTTCAATATATTCCCAAATAGTACTATTAGTTTTTTAGATAGCAGTTGGTGTAGAATAATTCCCAAAAATGATTGGCGTTTTGTAAGCTATATCCCTAAATTTGTATCATGATAGAAGATAAAAACCCATCCCGTACCCCCATAAGTGAATTAGGTGAATTTGGCCTGATTGACCATTTGACCAAAAATTTTAAAGCGACCCAGAAATCCACAATCAAAAGTATTGGTGATGATGCCGCCGTTTTAGACTTTAAATCGAAACAGGTTGTGATCACAACAGATATTTTGGTGGAACACGTGCATTTCGATTTGAGTTACATGCCCTTAAAACATTTGGGCTACAAGGCGATGATCGCCAATCTATCAGATGTATATGCCATGAATGCGAGCGCAACTCAGGTCACGATTGCCATTGCAATTTCCAATCGATTTCCTTTGGAGGCATTGGAAGAGCTCTATGCTGGCATTGAAACCGCTTCAAAAATATATGGCGTTGATGTGGTTGGTGGTGATACGACCTCCTCTACCACAGGATTGATCATCTCCATAACTGCAGTTGGAGAGGTCAACAAAAATGATGTTGTGTATAGAAGTGGTGCAAAACCGAACGATTTGTTGGTGGTTACTGGCGATCTCGGTGCTGCGTATATGGGACTTCAGATTTTGGAACGTGAAAAAGAAGTGTTTAAGGTCAACCCAAACAACCAACCCGACTTAGAGCCCTATACCTACATTGTAGAACGTCAATTGAAACCAGAAGCACGGAAGGATATTATCAAACTTTTAAGGGATTTAAAAGTAAAACCCACTTCAATGATTGATATTAGTGATGGTTTATCTTCAGAAATCATTCATTTATGCAAGCAAAGCAATGTGGGCGCAGTATTGTACGAAAACAAGATTCCGTTAGATCCACAAGTCATTTCCACCTGTGAGGAATTTAATATTGACAGTACAACAATTGCCTTAAATGGTGGAGAGGATTATGAATTGTTGATGACCATTGCCCAAGAGGATTTTCCAAAAATCAAAGGGAATCCAAATTTAACGGTAATTGGCTATATGACTGAAAAAGAACAGGGTATGCATTTGATAACACGTGGAGATGCACTTATTCCCTTAATTGCCAAAGGTTGGAACGCATTAAAAGATCAATAAACTTTTTGTTTTATTTTTCGTCTTTTATTATACAACTTTTTTAATTCCTTATTGATCTCTCGTCTCCTATCAGTCAAAGGAATAAGATTTCCGGTATCACTTGTGGTCGCTTGCAAGCCACAACGCATGCACTGATACTCCTTGACAAATTTGGTGATTTCGTTTTTTATAATAAAATCGTGACTAAATAATCTACAATATAAATGTTTCAAAACTCAAGATTTAGGACTACTTCATATAGTAATTAAAACGAATTACAATTGAGAAAATTATGTGTTAAGGTTTTAATAAAAGTTCTCGAGAAAAGTTCAATAAATAGCTACTCAGAAAAACGTTCCCTTCCGACCAAATTTTCATTGCGCAATGTCTACCGAAAAAATCCCTATTATAAATTGGAGAAAGATGAGATGGCTTCAACCATCACATAAAATTCATTTTTTTTCGGCCTCTGTACTGACAAATCCCTGATATCTGGGTACTAAAAAACATCACAAAGACGTCGTAATTAGTATTTTAAACGTCTTTGTGAAGTATAGGTGTATTTTGAGATTTATTAACTAGACAATAAATCAGTGCTCAAATACGAGCAATCCTTCCATTCTCCTAGATTTTCTTCTTTTATGGATACGTTCAAGAACTGAATTGATTTCCCTGAACTTTGGAGTCAACGGTGTCAATTCTCCGTTGCTATTAGTGGTCATTTCTAAATGGCAATGTGTGCATTTATACTCATTGACATGAAAAGTGATTTTTTTGGATACAACATAGTTGTGTCCAAAAATAGAACAGTAAACAGTTTTCAATTGGCTATTAGTTTTAAATATTATTTTAGAGGATATCTAAATATATAAAAACCAAAACAATAAGCCAGTCTTCAATTCTAATATATCGATGAACTGAGCGCTTTTTCCTGTGAACGGAGCGTTCTGCGCATGTACATCTCTTCCAATATAGAATTGATTTCTTTAAACTTAGGTGTTAACTCCGTTAAATCACCATTACTGTTAGTAGTCAACTGCTTTTTGCAGCACTTGCAGGTATATTCTTTGACGTGCGAAGTGACCTTTTTTGAAACCACATAATTGTGACCAAAAAGGCTGCAATAAAGCTTCATTGGGGCTGGGGCATTACTGGTTTTTTTCATGGTTGTCTTAGTTAGAGATGCCTAACTTAAAAAAATAAAATTAAATTGACGTCAAAACACCTCAATTTTCGATAAAACGCTTTATAAAGTAAGTAAATTCGCATTTATTTTCAATATGTGACATATGCCCACCTCTAAATTCCACAATATCAAGCTCTAATTCAGCCAATTGTAATTTTAAGTCATCGAATTCCAAAACAGGGTCTTTCTGTCCTAAAATAATCATTTTATGAGCTTCCATTGCTTTAAGCACTTGACTTCTGTCCTTTCTAATTTTCATACCTTCCAAAGCAGCAACAATCCCTTGTACCGGCATATCCATGGCTTCCAATCTTATATATTCAATTTCTTCGACAAATTGCTCTCTATTGTCAGGGCTGAACAAATTGGATATGGACATCCTTATAAAATTCTTGGAATTCTGTTTGACCACTTTAATTGCCCGATCTCTATTCATTTGCCGATCAAGACTATCAGGAAAAGGAGTGGAATTCATCAAACAAAGACCATAAACCCTCTCAGGATACAATTCAGCAAGTGCCAAGGACACATATCCACCCATAGAATGACCTATAAAAAATGAATTTTTGATCTTCAAATGATCTAAAACAGACACGACGGCATCTGCCATCATTTCCATAGTATGGAGATAGCCCAAACAGCCCGTTTTTCCATGACCCAGTAAATCTATGGTAATAATCCTATGGCTATTTTTTATTTCGGCAACCAAATCCTGCCACATGGATGAATTCTCCAAAAATCCATGAAGCAAAACCACAGCTTTTCCCCGCCCTACATCGGTATAAAAGATTGGGCTATTTTTGTATTCTAAAATCATATTTAAACTATATTCGGCAAATATATAAAGAGTTTGACCCGCGAGGCAAAAGCTTATAGACATTATATTAATTATAGGATGAATAAAATCAAGGACATACTTATTACCGGCTTCGCTTTGTTTTCGATGTTTTTTGGGGCTGGAAATTTAATATTACCGCCATTTTTAGGATTCAATGCTGGACCTGATTGGTTTTTGGTGACCGTCGGTTTTGTGATTACTGCGGTGGTTATTCCGATATTAGGCATTATCGCACATGCCAAATTACAGGGTACGATGTACGATTTTGGAAAAAAAGTATCTCACCTTTTTAGTATTGTCTTTTGCATACTAGTCTATGCCATCTGCATTATATTACCCGCACCACGAACGGCTTCAGTAACCCACGAAATGGCCATTGCACCATTTTTTGAAAGCAGCAGTCTGCTCACCAGCAGCATCTACTTCATCTTAGTGTTTATTTTTGTGATGAATCGGTCCAAAGTTTTAGACCTCTTGGGCAAGTATCTTACTCCCATAATTATTGCGATATTGTTAGCTATTATAGGTATCGCCATGTTTTCACCATCAGAAACTATACAGGCTTCACAATTTAAAGCACCTTTGGTTGATGGACTTTTGGAAGGCTATCAGACCTTTGATGCCCTCGCAGCCATGGTGGTAGGTGCCGTGTTAATCATCTCCATCAATTTAAATAGCTCGCAATCCTTTATAGAAAAAAGACAGCTTATTTTTAAAGCTGGCTTGGTAGCTGGATTTGGTTTGTTCATTATTTATACTGGGCTTATTTTGAGTGGATCATTGCACAATTCAGAATTTCCTATAAATATCACGAGACCGGAATTACTGTTAGGACTGGGCAACAAAACTCTGGGAGGCGCAGGTGCAAGCCTGTTGAGCGTTTTAATTGCTTTGGCGTGTTTTACAACCGCTGTGGGCATTATTACTGGTACTGCCGATTATTTTAAAGGCTTATTTCGCAACTCTAAAAATGCTTACACGTTAACCGCTATTATAGGAAGTTTATTAGGAATAGTTATGGGTCAATTTGACGTTGGATTCATCATAGACATCGCCATTCCTGCTCTTATGTTCATCTATCCAATAACCATTATTCTAATTTTACTGAATACACTCCCAGATAAATGGGCGTCATCATTAGTGTTTAGAGGCGTCGTCATTATAGCATTTATATTTAGTATTCCAGATTTTTTGAAAATCTTGATGCCTTCGGACACCTTGAACGCTGTGATTGACTTTGTTCCATTGGGCCATTTCAATTTAGGCTGGTTATTACCTTCCCTTTTTATGTTCGTCATCTTGAATGTATTGGAACGGGTTACTCCTTCAAACGCTTCATGACCGAAAACGCCTTGTCCACCACTTCATCTTCCACCAGGATGGTAAATTCATTGGTCGTAGAAACGACTTCATAGAGTGCAATCCCTTCCCAAGCCAATCGCTTAAAAATCTGATAATAAAGACCTGTGACTTTCGAATTATCAGAAGGTAAGCTGATAGTGATGGCAGATAATTCCGCTCTTTCCCCAAGCAAAATCTCATCCTGAAAATGCTTTAGAATATTGTGTTTTTGCGAGGTTGAGATAATGATATTGCTCTCATAAACCCCTCGTGTAAATGCGTAAAACACATTAGAATAATTATCCATTTGCTCCAGAATTTTGGAGTGGCTATAGCTCAAGGTTTTTGAATTTTGAAAGGTGAAATCTGTTAAATTGGATCTCACTGTAATATCACCCAGATTTTGGATAACCCGCTTAAGTTTAAGGGAATTTCCAAAATCCATTGGTGATTGGTATCTCCGCAGCGCCATCATGACGGCACCGGATTTCACAGGTTTTTTTAACATCTCGCTGATGGGAATAACCAATTCCTCTGCCAAAGCAGAATAGTTGATGATGCCCCTTGACAATGCTTCTTCTAAAAAAGGTTGAGCAATTAGAATCTCATTGACACAAGCAGTAATCGTTCGCATTTGTTAACTATTTAACAATTTGTGTAAAATTAGTCAAATTTTTTAATTTTCATTGTGGAAACAGAGGTTAGGCCTATTTTCGTGCGATAAAATTTAAAATTATGCTTGTATTAAAATTTGGAGGTACATCAGTCGGGTCTATAGAGAATATGACCAATGTCAAAAACATTATTAATGATGGTCAACGTAAAGTCGTGGTATTATCTGCTATGTCAGGTACCACCAATTCGCTGGTCACAATTTCAGAATGTATAAAATATAAGGAAATAGAAAATGCTTTAGAATTGATTTCCGATCTTCATAAAACTTATATACAAACGGTGAATCAATTAATTCATCAACCTAATCTAAGAGAGGAAGCACACCTATATGTCAGTTCTATCTTCAACATGCTTAACGCTACGGTCAACGTCAATTATTCGACCGTTCTATCTAATAAAATTGTGGCCCAGGGAGAACTGTTGTCTACATTTATATTCAGTCGGTTTTTACTGCAAGAGGGCCTCAACGCTCAGTTATTACCAGCCTTGGATTTTATGCGGATTGACAAGTTCAGTGAGCCCGATAGCTTCTATATACGTCAAAACTTCAATCGCATCATTAATGAACTTCCTGAAGCCGACATTTATATTACCCAAGGGTTCATCTGTTTGGACGCTGAGGGACAGATTGCCAACTTACAACGTGGTGGCAGCGATTACACCGCAACCATTATTGGCGCCGCTTTAAACGCTAAAGAAGTTCAAATCTGGACGGATATTGATGGTTTCCACAATAATGATCCACGTTTTGTCCCAGAAACCCATGCCATATCCAACCTGTCATTCGATGAAGCCGCCGAACTGGCGTATTTTGGAGCGAAAATCTTACATCCACAAACTGTAACACCGGTAAGGGACTTAGACATTCCGGTCCGTTTAAAAGACACCAATTCGCCCACTGCACATGGCACATTAATCACTAATGACATCCATGGCGAAGGCATCAAAGCTATTGCAGCAAAAGATGGCATTACCGCCATCAAGATTAAATCGGCCCGTATGCTATTGGCACACGGATTCTTAAAAAAGGTATTTGAAATTTTTGAGAAATACGAAACATCCATTGACATGATTACAACTTCAGAGATCGCCATTTCACTTACTATTGATGACACTAAAAATCTGTCTGAAATTGTGAACGAATTGGAAAAATTCTCAAGAGTTGAAATAGATAGCTACCGGACTATTGTTTGCCTTGTTGGAAACCATATTGTTTACCATCCTGATACACCAAAATTGTTCCAGATTCTACAGGATGTCAATGTGAGAATGATTTCCTATGGCGGCAGCAGCAATAATATTTCTTTATTGATCAATACCAGCGACAAACTGGAGACTTTGAGAAAACTTAATAGATATGTGTTTGATTTGGTGCCGGCTTATTAAAAAATCTGATTGGTGTTTACCATATACTTTTGCGTGGAAACCAATCAGAGTGGTATTATGGTAGAGGCTCTTTGCAAAAAGTAGAGGCTCTTTGCAAAGAGCCTCTACTATATTTTTAATCGATGAAATTTATTTTTAGGAATTCATGATATCTTCAATTTCCTCCACTTCAATAGGGATACTGCCCATCAGATTAAATGGCTCGCCTTTCTTTTGGATCACCAAATCATCTTCCAGTCGAATGCCAAAGCCTTCTTCTGGAATATAAATTCCGGGTTCTACGGTAAACACCATATTGGCTTGCATTGGTTCGGTTAAAATCCCGTAATCGTGTGTATCCAAACCGATATTATGACTGGTGCCGTGCATAAAGTATTTCTTGTAGGCTGGCCAATCTTTGTCTTCATTCTTAACATCGGCCTTGTCCAATAATTTTAAACCCAACAATTCCGAAGTCATTATTTTACCAACTTCTACGTGATAGTCTGCCCAAATCGTTCCAGGAACCAACATTTTTTGAGCTTCTTTTTTCACACGGTTGACCGCATTATATACCTCTTTTTGACGTTTTGAGAATTTCCCGGACACTGGAATGGTTCGCGTCATATCACTTGCATAATTGGCATACTCTGCACCAACATCCAATAAAATCAAATCGCCGGCTTTACATTGCTGATTGTTGACCACATAATGAAGCACATTAGCATTATTCCCGGCAGCAATAATCGGGGTGTAGGCAAATCCTTTGGAGCGGTTGCGTAAAAACTCATGCATCAATTCCGCTTCAATCTCATATTCCCAAACCCCTGGTTTCACAAAACCCAAAAGTCTTCTAAAGCCTTTTTCAGTGATATCACAGGCCTTTTGCATCAAATCCAATTCAATGGGATCCTTTACAGACCGTAAGCGTTGTAAAATAGGATTGCTTTTGGCTACAGAATGTGCTGGGTATTTTTCTTTTAACCATTTCGTATAACGGTCTTCACGGGTTTCCGTTTCTACACTCGCACGATAATGTTCATTGGTATTAATGTAAACGGTATCACATTGCGACATCAATTCAAACATAATCTTCTCCATGTCCTGCAACCAATAAACGGTTCTGACCCCTGAAGTTTCGAAGGCCGCTTTCTTGGTCAACCTCTCACCTTCCCAAACGGCAATATGATCGTTGGTTTCTTTCAAGAATAAAATTTCACGGTGCTTTTCTTTCGGACAATCAGGAAAAAGCACAAGAATGCTTTCTTCTTGATCCACACCACTTAAATAAAAAATGTCCCGATGTTGCTGAAATGGCATGGTGCTATCGGCACTTATAGGATAAATATCATTGGAATTAAAAACCGCCAAACTGCTCGGCTTCATCTGAGCCATAAAGTTTTTCCGATTTTTTATAAAAAGTTTGGAATCTATTCTGTCGTATTTCATGGGATAATCGTTTTTTCAAAATTACAGATTTGACCGTTGTTAAAAAAATCTGACCTCCTTTTATGAAACTTTTAACCCCATATTTTGAAGGTATTTTGAAGATGTTTACTTTTAGATCAACAAACTAAATGGATTCAAGGCTTCGGTTCATTTTCAAAACAAATGGATTCCTTTCTTTAATTAAACTCATTCCAAATAAGTATAATTAAATCTATTTCTTGTCATTCAATCGTTTGAAACGTATCTTTGTATCACATTAAACTAACTACAAAATATGGGCGGAATTTTTAATTCTTCAGTTGGAAGAAAGTTTGCCATGGCGCTTTCGGCATTCTTCCTCATGATCTTCTTAGTACAGCATTTTGCAATCAACCTTCTTTCTGTGTTCAGTGCCGACACGTTTAACGAGGCCTCTCATTTTATGGGCACCTTTTGGGTTGTGCAATATATTTTTCAACCCATTTTGATTTTTGGGGTGATTTTTCACTTTGTGATGGGCATGGTGCTGGAAATAAGAAATAAAAATGCAAGAAGCATTGGGTATGTCAAGTATAACGGCAATGCCAATTCTACTTGGATGAGCAGAAACATGATCTACACCGGTGCGGTCATTTTACTTTTTCTAGGACTTCATTTTTATGATTTTTGGTTGCCAGAAATCAACACTAAGTTTATTCAAGGCGATATGTCTGGAACTCTCGCAAGTGGCGAGTATCGTTATTATGAGGAGTTACAGCATAAATTTGTAGACGTTTGGCGCGTGGCCTTGTATTGTCTTTCATTCGTGTTTTTATCATTGCACTTGTTGCACGGGTTCAGCTCTGCATTTCAGTCGGTGGGAGCCAACAATAAATACACAAAAGGTTTAAGAGGATTTGGCAAGGCTTATGCCATAGTCATCCCTTTAGGATTTATCTTTATTGCTCTCTATCATCACTTCAACTAAAAAAACATCTAATATGGCTTTAGATTCTAAAATACCAAAAGGTCCTCTTGCTGATAAGTGGACCAATTATAAAAACAACATTAACCTTGTCAACCCAGCTAACAAACGTAACATTGATGTGATTGTTGTTGGTACTGGATTGGCCGGTGGGTCTGCAGCGGCAACCTTGGCCGAACTTGGTTATAACGTAAAAGCATTTTGTTTTCAGGATTCGCCACGTCGTGCGCACTCTATTGCAGCTCAAGGAGGAATCAATGCCGCTAAAAACTATCAAGGTGATGGTGACTCCACCTACAGATTATTTTACGATACTGTAAAAGGTGGCGATTACCGTTCTCGAGAAGCCAACGTCTATCGATTGGCAGAAGTATCGGCAAATATCATTGACCAATGTGTAGCCCAAGGAGTTCCTTTTGCACGTGAATACGGCGGCTATTTAGACAACCGTTCTTTTGGAGGGGTATTGGTGTCACGTACATTCTACGCTGCTGGACAAACAGGTCAGCAACTGTTATTGGGTGCTTACTCGGCCATGAACCGCCAAATAGGCCGTGGAAAAATCACCATGTACAACCGTCATGAAATGTTAGACGTAGTTGTGGTTGGCGGAAAAGCGCGAGGCATTATTGCAAGAAACTTAGTTACAGGAGAAGTGGAGCGTCACTCCGCTCACGCTGTTGTTTTGGGTACCGGAGGCTATGGAAACGTATTCTTCTTATCCACCAACGCCATGGGAAGTAACGTGACTGCTGCCTGGAAAGCCCATAAACGCGGTGCTTTCTTTGCAAATCCGTGTTATACACAAATTCACCCAACTTGTATACCTGTTTCTGGCGAGCATCAATCCAAATTGACCTTGATGTCTGAATCACTTCGTAATGACGGACGTATTTGGGTACCAAAAAACATGGATGATGTGTTGGCCATTAGAGAAGGCAAATTAAAACCTACAGATATACCAGCAGAAAACAGAGATTACTACTTAGAGCGTCGTTATCCAGCTTTTGGAAACTTGGTACCTCGTGATGTGGCCTCACGTGCAGCAAAAGAACGCTGTGATGCTGGTTATGGCGTCAATAGAACCGGTGAAGCCGTATTTTTGGACTTCGCTTCTGCTATTGAGCGTTACGGAAAAGAACGTGCCCACATTAGAGGCTTTGATGAAAACGATCCCAAAATAGTCAAAAAATTTGGTCAAGAAGTCATCAAAGAAAAATATGGTAACCTCTTCCAGATGTACGAAAAAATTGTAGATCAAAATCCGTACGAAACTCCAATGATGATTTACCCTGCGGTGCATTATACCATGGGTGGCCTTTGGGTAGACTACAACTTGATGACCACTGTGCCAGGATTATATTGCATTGGTGAAGCCAATTTCTCTGATCACGGTGCAAACCGTCTTGGAGCGTCGGCGTTGATGCAAGGTTTGGCGGATGGTTATTTTGTACTGCCTTATACCATTGGCGATTATCTATCACAAGACATTAGAACTGGCAAAATTCCGACCGATACGCCAGAATTTGATGAAGCAGAAAAGAACGTGAAAGATAGCTTGGAGCACCTAATCAATAATAACGGAGCACATTCCGTAGATCATTTCCATAAAAAACTTGGAAAAATTATGTGGAACAAGTGTGGTATGGCTAGAAATGCACAAGGTTTAAAAGAAGCAATTGTTGAAATTGCAGCGCTACGTGAAGAATTTTGGAAAGATGTAAGAGTCCCAGGAGTCCTAAACGAATATAATGAAGAATTGGCCAAAGCCATGCGAGTTGCTGACTATTTAGAGTTAGGTGAGCTATTTGCCAAAGATGCTTTAGAGAGAGAGGAATCTGCCGGAGGACATTTCAGGGAAGAATTCCAAACCGAAGAAGGAGAGGCCTTAAGACGCCCAGAATTCCAATATGTCGCGGCATGGGAATATAAAGGAACACCCAAAGATGCAGTATTGCATAAAGAGGAATTGGAGTTCGAGAATATTGAAGTGAAAGAAAGAAGTTATAAATAAGAAGGAACGTTATGAAATTAACTTTAAAAATATGGCGTCAAAAAAACGCCGATACAAAAGGAAAAATGGTCGATTACCCAATCGATGGAATTGATGGCGATATGTCATTCCTTGAAATGTTGGACATTTTAAACGAAGACTTAATCAATAAAGGTGAAGAGCCTGTAGCCTTTGATCACGATTGTCGTGAAGGCATTTGCGGCATGTGTTCACTGCATATTAATGGCGAACCACATGGACCTGATAAAGGAATTACAACCTGTCAATTGCATATGCGTATGTTCAAAGACGGCGATACCATCTTTATAGAGCCATTCAGAGCCAATGCATTTCCTGTAATTAAGGATTTGGTGGTTGATAGAAGTTCATTTGACCGAATCCAACACGCAGGTGGATTTATATCGGTAAACACTTCCGGAAACACCATTGATGCCAATGCCATTCCAATCAACAAACACGATGCTGACGAAGCCTTCGAAGCGGCAACCTGTATTGGCTGTGGTGCTTGTGTGGCGAGTTGTAAAAACTCTTCGGCCATGTTGTTCGTTGCTGCAAAAGTGTCTCAATTTGCACTATTGCCCCAAGGGAAGGTGGAAGCTACAGAACGTGTTCTTAACATGGTAAAACAGATGGATGAAGAAGGTTTTGGCAACTGTACCAATACCGGAGCCTGTGAAGTGGAATGTCCTAAAGGAATTTCACTTGAATATATTGCACGTATGAACCGTGAATATTTGGCTGCGAGCTTAAAAGGATAAAGTCTTCCAATAGCGTAGGCAGGAATAACTCTAAAAATCCCAATTTAAAATTGGGATTTTTTGTTTCTTTGAATCTCAATTTTCAATCATGCACAACCCAAATTTATATTATAAAGAGCATTCTAAATTTTATCAATCAGAAGCAGATGCGCTCTATAAAAAAATGACGCTATACAGTATTTTGCGTATCTCCATTTTTTTGGCAACCATAACCGGAATTTACTTTACGTTTTCCAATTGGCAAATTGCGGTAGCTATCGCTGTAATAGGTATTCTTATTTTTATCGTTTTGCTCTCAAAATATACTGATATTAAAGCCCAAAGGCAGTTAAAATTAGCCTTGAGCGCAATTAATAAGACAGAGCTTGAGATCGGTTCCGGTAAATTTCATGACCGAAATCAAGGTTTGGAATTCCAGGATCCATTACATTTCTACAGTTTGGACATTGATTTATTTGGTCGAGGTTCCTTCTTTCAATTCCTCAACCGAACAGTCATCAATGAGGGTACACAACAACTTTCTGAAGCTCTTAAAGCAAATCATATACAAGATATTGAAACACGGCAAGATGCTATTAAAGAATTGGCATCAAAGACAGAATGGCGCCAACTCTATTCCGCTACTGCAAGTTTGATAGAGGTAGAAACCTCTGCCAAAACAATCATCCAATGGCTAAAAAATCACAAACCGTTTTTACCAAAAGCGATAAAATGGGTACCATATGCCTTTTTGGGAGGGACCATCACCATGTTCACCTTATTCTTTTTAGACATCCTCAGTATCGGTTTTTTGGGCTATTGGCTACTTTTAGGTTTGGGCATTACAGGTATATATGTAAAGAAAATCAACGAATTGTCCGTCCATACAGAGAAAGTTAAAGAAACTTTCAAACAATACACTTTACTATTGAAACAAATAGAAAATGAGGCTTTTACTTCCGAATTATTATCCGACAAGCAAAAATACATTCAATCCGAATCCGAAAAAGCATCGGTAATTTTCACAAAGTTGTCCAATGCCTTAGATGCCTTGGATAATCGGAACAATTTTATTTCTGCTATTTTTGGGAATGGGTACTTTCTGACCGATTTAAAAAACAGTTATAAAGTGGAGCGCTGGCTTGCTTCTTACAAAGACAAAGTAGAAGATTGGTTTGAGGTAGTCTCGTTTTTTGATGCCTATAATAGTTTGGGAAATTACGCTTTCAACCATCCTCAATATGTATTCCCGACAATTACGACATCAGAACATGTGATCAAAGCAACCCAATTAGGTCATCCCTTACTAAAGCCGGAGAAGCGTGTTGATAATGATTTAACTATTGACAACGAACAATTTTTTATTGTTACAGGCGCAAATATGGCCGGAAAGAGTACGTTCTTAAGAACGGTGTCCCTCCATATTGTCATGGCCAATGTTGGCCTGCCCGTTTGTGCTGGCTCAAGCAAATACAGCCCTGTTAAATTGATTACAAGCATGCGTACGAGTGATTCCCTAACGGATGACAGCTCCTATTTCTTTTCCGAATTGACACGCTTAAAATTCATTGTGGACGCCATTCAAAAAGAACCCTATTTTATCATCCTGGACGAAATTCTAAAAGGCACGAACAGCACCGACAAAGCCATAGGCTCCCGGAAATTCGTTGAAAAATTAGTCGCCTCAAAGGCTACCGGCATCATTGCTACCCATGATCTGAGTTTATGTGAAATTGAAAATGAACTCGAAGAAGTAAAAAACTACTATTTTGATGCAGAGATCATCAATGACGACCTCTATTTTGATTACACCTTCAAAACCGGAGTTTGCAAAAACATGAACGCCAGTTTCTTATTGAAGAAGATGGAAATTATATAGTAAGGAAGTCTCACAGATTTTTAAATTCTTTGAAACCTCTATAAATTAAAAAACCCCCGCTGATGACCAGAGAGGGTTTTAGGTGTTAACAGAATTTGTAAAAATTAAACGTCAAACGGTTCAACTGATACATAAGATCTGTTGTCTTTCTTCTTTGTGAATTTCACTAGACCATCAACTTGTGCATGCAAAGTGTGATCTTTTCCACCATACACATTTTCACCTGGGTGATGTGTATAGCCTCTTTGTCTTACGATGATATTTCCAGCAACAGCCGCTTGACCTCCGTAAATCTTCACACCAAGGCGCTTCGATTCTGAGTCTCTACCGTTTTTAGAACTACCAACTCCTTTTTTATGAGCCATTGTCTTAAGGTTTTAAATATCTGCCACGTCGGCAGACAGGTTATTATATTATTTTTTGTCTTTCAACAAAGCTTTTGCTTGTTTTACCCACTCATCAGATTCGATTTTCTCACGTGTGATACCGTCAATTGCTGAAAGCTCTTCTCTATCAGCAGCTTTTAATTTGCTGATTTGCTCAAAAGTATAAATACCTAATTCATTGAGCTTTTCTTCGTAAACAGGACCGATTCCGTTGATTAATTTCAAATCATCAGCATCTGCCTTTAGCGCAGTTCCAATACTGTGAAGAACTTTGTCAATGTTGATTTCAACGTTCGCATCTTCCGCTCTGTGCTCTGCACGAGTTACTAAATTCTCACTGACTTCAACTTCCTTTTTTACAGCATTCTTAGGTTCTGCTTTTTTAGCCTCTTTTACTGGCGTAGCTTTCTCAGCTTTTGCTGGCTTTTCTGCCTTGGCAGGTTTAGCTTTGTCTGCTTTAGCTGTTTCTTTGGTCGCTTTAACAGCTCCCTCGCTTTCAGCTTTGGTCGCTTTAACAGCTCCCGAAGCAACAATGCTTTCAATAACGATTTCAGTAAGAGCTTGACGGTGTCCGTTTTTCACACGGTAACCTTTACGTCTTTTCTTCTTGAAAACGATAACTTTATCACCTTTAAGGTGACTTAAGACTTTTGCTCCTACTTGAGCTCCGTCTATAGCTGGGGCGCCTAAAGTAAATTTATCACCATCACCAATCAAAAGAACATTATCGAAAGACACGGTCTTTCCTTCTTCTGTTGCTAAACGGTGAACAAACACTTTCTGGTCTTTTTCAACTTTGAATTGTTGCCCTGCTATCTCTACAATTGCGTACATAGCGTAACGTTTAAATTTAGTTAATTTTTATTATAAAATGGGTGCAAATATACACCTAAATTATTAATCTACAAACGTTTTTTAATGACAGAATGGAATATTTGCTCTTAATTGGAGAAAGATGACGATATTTCATTTTAATGAACAGACAATTCTAATTTATATGAAAGAAATCGGATTTCCAAAAAAATTGAATTAATCCTCCAGTTTCAATCGTCCAATAGAACCTCCTTGAGTCGGAATCAATTCATAAATATGGGATGGGGCCAACGATTTTTCAACGGTATGGGACACATAGATGATCGTAATTTCGGTGTTTTTGACCAAGCCGTTTATCAACTGAGATACCAAGGCAGTGTTTCCAGGATCAAGCCCCTCAAAAGGCTCGTCCAAAATCAATAAGGGCGGCTGTTTAATTAAGGCCCTTACCATTAACACTACGCGCTGTTGCCCTAAGCTAAGTCTGTTAAAATAAGAGTTCCTTAAATGTCTCATGCCAATGACATCAAGCCATTGCAATGCTTTTTGCTGTTGCAGTCCACTAGGTTTTACATATAAACCAATCGAATCAAAAAAGCCAGACAAAACCATCTGTTCTACCGTATGGTTTCTTTTGAACAATTCGGTAAGGTGAGTAGAAAAATATCCGATGTTCTTTTTGATGTCCCAGACACTTTCTCCACTTCCTTTTTTTCTGTCAAAAATAATGATGTTCTGACCAAAAGCTTTCGGGTTATCGCCAGTTATCAATGATAACAGGGTGCTCTTTCCGGAGCCATTGGGACCTATCAACTGCCAAAATTCTCCCTGACCCACTGTCCATGAAATATCCTTGACAATAGGCTGATCTCCATAACGAACACAAACTTGATTGAACTCAATGATTTTTTCGTAAGCCACCTTAAAAGACACCAAAGAACTTGGAAAATCAAAAGGACGTTTGTTTGATCGCAATAAGCCCGCCTTCTTAATCTTGGTTATTTTAAAAGTACTATCAGACACATGAACCCTATGCTTTATAAATGTCAATAAATTCTTCTCTTGGTGGGATAGCTGAAGAATTGAAATAGAATCTGATAGCTTATACAGTTGATGGAATAATTCTGTTCTCGATTGTTGATCAAGATGATCAAATGGATTGTCGAAAATTATATAATCTGGATTTTGGGCTAAGCAATATTCCAAGAACAGTTTTCGTCGCTCTCCCGAAGAAAAGGTATGAAAATGTCTGTTTTCTGATCTCGTAATTTCGATTGTATGATGTCTATGTTCCTTTTCTATGAACTCGGCAATTGCCAAATCAGAAAACAGTATGCCATCGTAGTGATTAAAAACACTCAGTTCGCCTGTACTATTTTTTGACAAAATTTGATTTATAAAGGCCTTTTTATCAACAGAATTGGAAATGACGATTCCGTAATGAACAGGGATTTGATTCAATGCTTTGATTGACTTATGAAGGTTAGAGTAAAGTTGTCTTAGTGCGTATCTTTAGGTTTATTGTCCCCGAAATGCTCATGTTGGCCAATATTTTGACTTTTCTTAAAAATCTGCATCCAAGCCAAGGTCAAAACGGCAGTTGAGGCCAACCCTTCCATTAAAATAATGATAATTAGCATACCTGCACCGCGCTCTTCTCCGTCAAACCAATCCTGTAATATGCTCTGAGAAAATGCCTTATCAATATGGAACATATAAATAGCCATAAAGACAATGAAGCAGCCTGTAGCAATGAAACCAGTGAGCAATCCGGTTTTAAAACCGTCCACATAGGTAAAATCAGCATTGTATTTGTTTTTGTAAGACCTTATGGCGAAGTAAATACCAGCAGCCATAAAGAGACCATTGGCCAAACGCAACCAAGGTTGGTCATGGAAATGAAATAATCTCAAAATCAAAAAATACGCAATTAAGCTACCCGCAATAAACAACCCATATTTTAAGGCAATTGATAAGGATCTATTCATAAAATGCAGGTTTTTAACTTTTGAGACTTAAATTTCGTAAAAAAATCTCGATTATAACAATTTTTAAACTTATTTTTTACAATGCACACTGAAATGGTATGATCATTTCTTATTTTTGAGCGCATTTGTAACAAATATTTACATTGAGCTACTTATAATATACGATAACTAATTTAAAAAAACACACAATGAAAAAATTCTTATTCGCTTTGACCGCTTTGCTGCTTTTTGGTGCCCATGCCAATGCACAACAGGTTGAATTTGAAGAGTTTGATTTAGACAACGGATTACACGTCATTCTACATCAAGACAATTCAGCTCCCGTAGTAATTACTTCAGTCATGTATGATGTTGGGGGAAAAGATTATGAACCTGGCCGTACTGGTTTTGCCCACTTTTTTGAGCATCTCCTATTCGAAGGCACTAAAAACATTGGTCGTGGCGAATGGTTTACCATCGTCAATGCCAACGGAGGTTCCAACAATGCCAACACCTCATTGGACAGAACTTACTACTATGAAATATTCCCATCTAATAATTTAGAACTGGGTTTATGGATGGAATCTGAGCGTTTAATGCATCCTATTATCAATCAAATTGGTGTAGACACTCAGAACGAAGTGGTAAAAGAAGAAAAAAGATTGCGTTTCGACAATGCCCCTTATGGCGCATTTTTGGCTGCAATAGGGGAAAATTTGTTCAAGGTACATCCGTATAAAGAGAAGCTTATTGGTGAAATGGAAGATTTGGATGCTGCTACTCTGGAAGAATTTCAAGTTTATTTCAAGAAATACTATGTACCAAACAATGCTGTTTTAGTTGTTGCCGGCGATATCGATATGGCAAAGACTAAAAAAATGGTAAAGGATTATTTTGGTCCTATTCCACGAGGAGCAGATGTAGTTAGAAATTTTCCAGAAGAAAAGCCAATTACTGAAACTATTAAAGCCAATTATTATGACGACAACATTCAAATTCCTGCGATCATTGCTGCATACCGTACGCCTGGATTTAAAGAGCGCGAATCGTATATATTGGATATGATTTCAAGTTACTTAAGTGGCGGTAAGAGCTCTGTACTTTACAAAAAAATGGTCGACGAGAAGAAAATGGCCCTTCAAGCACAAGCTATCAACGTAGGCCAAATGGATTACAGCATATTTGCAATTTTAGCATTGCCTTTAGGTGATGTCCCATTGGACAGTTTGCTGGCCGAAATGGATGAAGAAATTGTGAAAATTCAAAATGAATTGATCTCTGAAAGAGACTACCAAAAACTTAAAAATCAGTTTGAAAATCGCTATGTCAACTCCAATGCTAGCGTTTCAGGTATTGCTTCAAATTTAGCGACCAACTATCTTTTAAAAGGCGATGTGAACCTAATCAATAGTGAAATTGATATCTATCGCTCTGTCACGAGAGAAGAAATCAGAGAGGTTGCTAAAAAATATTTGAGTCCAAACCAACGCCTTGAACTTCAATATCTTCCAAAAAAAGATAACCAATAATTAAATTTTAAAACAAGTGTATCATATGAAAACTTATATATCAGGATTCTTAATGGTGTTTTTCATGGCTTTTTCTGCTCAGGCACAAATTGACCGTTCAAAACAACCTCAACCTGGACCTGCTCCAAAGATCGATTTAAAATCACCTCAAGAATTCACCCTTAATAATGGGATGAAAGTGCTGGTTGTTGAAAATCATAAACTTCCTAGAGTCTCTTTTAACCTGACCATCGATAACAAACCAGAAACAGAAGGTGCCAAAGCTGGCGTTTCCACTATTGTTGGGGCTATGTTGGGCAACGGAACAACATCAATTTCCAAAGAAGAGTTTAATGAAGAGATTGATTTCATGGGCGCGCGCTTGAGTTTCGGTTCTTCTGGTGCTTCTGCGAGTGCATTAATTCAATACTCTGATAGAATTTTAGAATTATTGGCTGAAGCTGCCATTCATCCGCTATTGGTTGAGGACGAATTCCTAAAAGAAAAGGAACGACTCATTGAAGGTTTGAAAACTCAAGAAAAAAGTGTTGATGCTGTTGCTTCCCGCGTAGGAAATGCTTTGTCTTTTGGGGTAAAACATCCTTATGGAGAATTTGTATCTAGTGAAACGGTCAATAACATCACCTTTGGAGATGTCACAGCTTTTTATGAAGAAAACTTCAATCCTAATAATGCATATTTGGTCGTTGTTGGAGATGTGGATTTCAAGACCATCAAATCTCAAATCGAAAAACGTTTTGGAAATTGGTCAAAATCTGTAGACATTGAGACCCATGTGCCTGAAGCGATGCCAAATGCACAATACACCCAAATCAATTTTGTGGATATGCCTAACGCAGTACAATCAAATATTGTATTGACCAACAATGTCGATTTAAAAATGAATGATCCAGATTACCATGCTGTATTGATTGCCAATCAGATTTTAGGAGGAGGTTTTGATAGTTATCTTAATATGAACTTACGCGAAAAGCACGCCTATACCTATGGAGCAGGATCTAACGTCAATGCCGATAAGTACGTAGGCCGCTTCAGAGCTAGTACTGCTGTCAGAAATGCGGTAACGGATAGTGCCGTGGTTCAAATGCTAAAAGAAGTCAAACGTATAAAAACTGAGCCAGTAGACGCTGAAGCGCTTAAAAACGTCAAAGCAAAATATGTTGGCGATTTTGTGTTGGCCTTAGAAAGTCCACAAACTGTTGCGCGATACGCCTTGAACATTAAGTTGAACAACTTGCCTAAGGATTTCTACGAGACTTTCTTGCAGAAAATCAATGCAGTTACAGCTAAAGATGTCAATCGTGTAGCGAATAAATATTTTAAACCGGAAAACGCAAGGATTGTTATAGTAGGTAAAGGTGCCGATGTTCTTGAAAATCTAGAAAAAACCGGGATCCCTATTTTATATTTCGATCCTTTCGCCAATCCTGTTGACAAACCAAAGTTTTCAAAACCAATTCCAGCAGGAGCAACTGCACAAACCGTGATAGACTCATATTTTGAGGCTGTTGGAGGTAAGGATAAAGCGAAAGAGGTAAAGACAGTTTGGACGAATGCCAATGTTACTATTGAAGGTATGCCTTTTTCCCCTTCAGGTGAAATGAAAGCTATGGCACCAAATAAAACCTCCCTGGAAATGTCCATAGAAGGCATGGGTGTGATCATGAAGCAAAAATTCAACGGTACCACAGGCTATATTGAACAACAAGGCGCCAGATTGGAGCTAACAGAAGATCAGATTGCAGACCAACAGGCTGAAAATTCCATCTATCCTGAACTATATTATGAACCAAGTGACGTATCTCTTGAAAGTGTGATCAGTATTGATGGAAAGGATACTTATAAAGTAAAAGTCACTTTAAATGGCAAGGATTCATTCCGTTACTACGAAGTAGAGTCAGGTTATTTGGTAAGAGTCGAAAAAACAACGGAAGCACAAGGGCAAACCTTTACTACCGTTGAAGATTTTGGCAATTATTCACCAGTAAAAGGAATGATGTATCCTTATAGTATGTCAATTACAACTGGTCCTCAAGTTATCAAAATGAACGTGACCAACCACAGAGTTAATGAAGGTGTCACTGAGGCAGATTTCAATTAACATACCATTAGTATTACATAAAAAGTCTGAAGTTTGGATCTTCAGACTTTTTTTATGCTCTATTTAGAGGTGATCATACACTTTTCTAAAATCTTTAATACCATCAATGCGAGGAGGTCGTCTCAGTTAGTACTTATCTAAACATTGAAATAAGTCAGTTTCTATGATAAACAAGTGCTTTAGATTGAACCAAATCCCATATTGATCCTCTTTTAAGGCCCTGAAGCGTAAATTGTTGATTTTTTGTGCAATAAATCTGAACTTTTCTTAATTTTGTTTAGTATTACCATAAAAAGATAATTCAAATTATTATAAGCTATGAAAACATTCAAAACACTTGCATTGCTTTCTCTCTTGGTAGTTTTCTCAGTAAGTTGCAAAGAGGCTCAACCAGAAGTAAAAACAGTTGACACGGCACAGCCAGAAACGGTCACTGAGAACCAATTGGATCCCAACGCCACCTACGCAAAAGCAGAGTTTGGTATAGATGGAATGACCTGCGCTATGGGTTGTGCTAAAACAATTGAAAAGAAAATTGCTAAAATGGAAGGTGTAAAATCTGCTACAGTCGATTTTGACACACGTTTAGCAATGGTAGAGTATGATAACGCCAAAGTAACTCCAACCTCTCTTGAAGAGGCTGTTGTATCTGTTTCAGATAGCTATAGTGTGAAGGATATGAAAACTGTGGAGGCATTTTCTACTGAACATAATTGCGATGCAGATTTTAAAAAGGCTTGTTGTTCCGATAAAAAGATGGGAGAGGAACAGGCTTCCGCTGATAAAAAAGCATGCAAAGACGACTGCAAAATGGCTTGTTGCGCTAAAAAAGAGAAAGTATAGAGCTTCTCATCAATTAAGTCTTATAAAACCACTGTCGCACAAACAGTGGTTTTTTTACCTTATCTCAAAGAATAACCTTTAGGTGCCCACCACGGATGAATTTCAATCTCCAAACTTCCAGCCTTCACCATGGGGTCAGCATTTGCCAAGCTATCTGCCATTTTTAAGGTTGGTACATTATAAATGGTAATCCCGGTGATCTCACCAACATCCCCAAAAGGCCCGGAAATATCGGCATAACCCATATCATACATGTTCTTTAAATGTTCCAAGTGCTCCCTAAGTAAACGTTTGGATTCTTCTTCGTTTTGAATTTTATTGGGACCGTTCTTTAAAAAAGCGATAAAATATTGCTGCATAATGATTGTGTCATTGGTTTTCTCATCAATAATATCAAATATCTGATAGCCCTTGGTGAGCAGTTCCTCTCGAATCTCCGTTTGGGTTTTAGGTTCAGGACCAATCGTATCCAAACGCTCTGAACTGACCGTCACATCGTCTTTGTCTATCTTTCTATATTTCTCATTGCAGGAAGCTAAAATCAGCATTGCCCCAATCATCCAAGCTATATGTTTCATCATTCTCAGTTTTATAAAGTTTTCATTTAGGCCAGTTTTTATACGGATTCTTTAGCAATTGGGAGTTAAAGTACTTTGATTGCCCGGTAACTTCCTTACCCAACCACTTGGGTTTTAAAAAGACCTCCGAAATGTGACTGAGTTCAACCTCAGCAACAATTAGCCCCTCATTAGAACCAAAAAACTCATCCACTTCAAAGATATGTTCTCCAGCTTTGACTTCATACCTAATCTTGTCGATAATGCCTTCTTCACACAACTTCAATAAGGCCTCGGCATCTGATTTGGGAATTTGCCTTTCCCATTCAAAGCGTGATACGCCATCTTCTGAAGGTTCTCCTTTAATGGTCAAAAATCCTTCATCTCCACTTATCCTTACCCTGACGATCCGGCTTTTATCAGAATTTAAAAAAGCCTGTATTATCCGTGTACGTCTATAGGCTTCGGACTTAAACGCGTCCGAAACCACAAGAAACTTTCGCTCTATTTCAATTAACTCACTCACCTAATTCTTGTATTATTTCTGATTCGATTCGTCCCGACTGATAGGCATTGTTGGTCACCCATATCATACATTTAGCAATAGTTTCTGGAGCAATTGGCTTATAGCGTTTAAGCCCTCCAAAACGGAACATTGGTTTAAATAGGCTCATCAAGGCATTGAACACATATTCTCCCAGTCGAAATTCCTCACGTTTTCCCGAGATCAATGAAGGTTGTAAAATATAGGTATTGGGAATCTGTTGTTCCAATACCGCTACTTCCATTTTGCCCTTGATCCTGTTATAAAAAATCTTGCTCTTTTTTTTGGCCCCCAAAGCTGAAATAACCACAAAGGTTCCAATTTCATTCGCTTTACAAAGTTTTGCCGCTTCCACCGGAATCCCATAATCAATTTTTGTATAGATCTCCTTATTTGAGGTTTTCGCCTTAGTTGTTCCTATGCAACAAAAGACTTCATCTGCCTTAAACTTATTGGCATAATGAGACAATTCGAATAAATCAATAATATATTCTTCCAATTTTGGATGCTTTATATTACAGCTGTTTCTTCCAAAAACAGTCACTTGACCATAGCGCTCGTCTTCCAACAGCATTTTCAACAAAATGTTTCCCGTCAATCCAGTTGCACCCAAAACAATAGCTGTTTTTGCCATCTTTTATAATTTCTATTAGGTTTAGATGTTATAAATTTACACTATGCCAAACGATTTACCAATTAGAAAGATCATTCATGTAGATATGGATGCGTTTTACACATCTGTTGAACAAATGGATTACCCTGAATTAAAAGGTAAAGCTCTGGCCGTTGGTGGCAGTGAGAAGCGAGGCGTCGTTGCCGCGGCTAGTTATGAAGCTCGTAAATTTGGAGTAAGAAGCGCCATGAGCGGGATGCAGGCCAAACGCAATTGCCCGGAATTGATTTTTGTAAGTCCGCGTTTTGATCGCTATAAGGAAATCTCAAAAAAAATTAGAGCCATTTTTTATGACTATACAGATTTGGTGGAGCCTCTTTCTTTAGATGAAGCCTATTTGGATGTGACGGAAAACAAAAAGGGAAATCCAAGTGCTTCTTTGATTGCCCAAGAAATTAGAGAACGCATTTTTAAAGAAGTTGGACTCACAGCTTCAGCAGGAATATCCATTAATAAATTTGTAGCTAAGATTGCCAGCGATTACAACAAGCCCAACGGACAAAAAACGGTCAATCCAGAGGATGTTTTGGATTTTCTAAAAGTTTTGGACATTAGAAAATTTCATGGTGTAGGAAAAGTAACTGCAGATAAAATGTATCAGTTGGGTATTTTTACGGGTGAAGATTTAAAAACAAAAACCTTAGAATATCTTGAACAACACTTTGGCAAGTCTGGAAGTTATTATTACTATTTGGTTAGAGGAATTCACAACAGTGAGGTCAAGCCCAACCGCATCCAAAAGTCCTTAGCCGCCGAACGCACCTTTAATGAAAACCTATCGAGTGAAATATTTATGCTCGAAAAGTTGGAGAAAATCGCCAAAGAAGTCGCCAAGCGCCTAGATAAAAGTAAAGTTGCGGGAAAAACGGTCACCCTAAAAATAAAATACAGTGATTTTACATTGCAGACCAGGAGTAAAACCTTAGCCTATTTTGTAAGTGATCACACAATCATTCTTGAAACCGCAAAAGATTTATTGTATCAAGAAAAGATGAGCAACTCCGTACGATTACTCGGCATATCAATGTCCAACCTAAATACGGAAGACAACAAGGCTGCATCTGTCAATAATCTAAAACAAACGGTGAACGTGCAATTGAAGTTCGGGTTTTAATTTTGAGTTTCTTCTAAGCTTAATTTTCAGCTACGCTTATTTCCGCTCTATAATCGTCAGGATCTATTGGTTGATGTGCCACCGGATAAGGTGTTATCTGAAGTAGTTTGATGGCAATGCCTTCAATGATGGTGTCATTTTGAAATTTTTTATTAACGTGCAGATTAAAACTCTTGACCACATTGTTCTTGGTCAATGTGAAAGCGGCCACGGCATCTCCTTCCCAGACACAAACAAATCCTGTTGGGCATCGAGAATCATTGAAAATAGAGTCCAAGCAAATTTTGGCACCACTTTCAAAATTGTCAAAACAACCATTCACTCTTAAATTAATGACGCCTTGAGTGTCATCATCGCTTTTAGCACAACTAAAACCTATAACTACAAGTAAAAGAATGACCGCTTTTTTCATCAGAGTTTATTGAAATTAGAACAATGCATCGCTAACGATGCTTTCATAATAGATGCGTTTTTAACCAATTGGTTGCGTTTATGAATAAGAAAATTTGAATCACTATAAATTTAACTCTTTTTATTTATCTTATGTATCCCAATCAAGAACCTCGGGATATTAAAACACACTGGTAGAAATAAAAAAACCTCAAAGACCTTTAAAGAGTCCCCGAGGTTTTTATGATTAAGAGTTCTTTTTAAAGAATCTCTGCTATTTTAAAAATTACAATTGGTAATTTCAGTAACCCTTAAGGTATTTACCATCCCTTTTTCTTGTATAGGCATTGCGGCCAAACTGACCAACATATCACCCGTCTCAAGATAGCCTTCCTTGCACGCGATGGCATTGACATCTTCAATGGTTTCATCGGTGCTTACAAACTTATCGTAGAAAAAAGCCTTAACACCCCATAACATACTGAGCTGTGTCAAAATACGTCTGTTGGAAGTAAACACTAAAATATGTGAACTTGGTCGCCATGCTGAAATTTGAAAGGCCGTATAGCCACTATTGGTCAATGTGGAAATAGCTCTTGCATTGATTTCATTGGCCATGTTTGCAGCGTGAAAACAAATGGATTTTGTAATATAACGCTTGGTACGAATATGTGGTGGTGATTGTGGCACTTTGATCAAAGGCGAATCCTCCACACTTTTAATAATATTGCTCATTTGTCTGATCACCTGCACAGGATATTGTCCCACTGATGTTTCTCCCGAAAGCATTACCGCATCGGCGCCATCCATCACAGAGTTGGCAACGTCATTAACCTCTGCCCGAGTGGGAGTCAAACTGGAAATCATCGTTTCCATCATTTGGGTTGCAATAATTACAGGAATACGAGCTCGTTTTGCTCTTAGAACCAGCTGTTTTTGGATTAGAGGGACTTCCTCTGCCGGAATTTCCACGCCCAAATCACCACGAGCTACCATCAATCCGTCGCAATAAGCAACAATTTTATCAATATTTTCAACTGCTTCCGGTTTTTCAATTTTTGCAATGATCGGAATTTTATGATCGCTGTGCTTTTTAATTAATTCTTCAAGTTGCATTAAGTCTTCCGCGTGGCGTACAAAAGATAGGGCCATCCAATCTACTTTCATCTTAATGGCAAAAATAGCGTCTTCAATATCCTTTTCTGTCAACGCTGGTTGCGAAATATTAGTGTTTGGCAGGTTAACTCCCTTCTTCGATTTTAAAGGGCCACCCTGAATGACACGGGCCTTAACTTCAGATTTCTTATCTGTAGAGACAACTTCAAAAATCAACTTGCCGTCATCCAATAATATGCGTTCTCCAGGCTTGGCATCTTGTGGGAAATTATCGTAGGTCATAAAGACACGGTCTTTTGTGCCTTCAAACTTCTTCCCCGTAGCAAAGGTGATCTCATCCCCTTCTTTAACGACTACCTCTCCCTTCATCACACCAACGCGTAATTTAGGTCCCTGTAAATCGCCTAAGATGGCAGCATTATATCCAAATTCCTCATTGAGTTCACGAATCATTTTGATGCGTTCTTCAACATCGGCATAATCAGCATGAGAAAAGTTGATTCTAAAAACGTCCACACCTTCATCAAGCATTCCTTTTAATACCGCCTTAGTACTCGTAGCTGGTCCTAATGTCGCTACTATCTTTGTTTTTTTTCGTTTTTGCATTAATCAAAAAATTAAGTTATCTCTAGACCTTAATTGGTCTACATCAATAGTGTAGGTTGTTATTACTTGAGGTATGGCCTGGATCTTGTCCAACATCATCTTTTCGTCCAAACAGCGGTCATCATTAGTAATTTTAATTAAGAAGTCCACATTTTTGAGCTCAGGCAACAAATGATAGGTTTTCAAGACTTTTTCATTTGTTGAAAACAATGATCCCGAACTTTGCAAACTGTCCTCCTCTCTCTTACAAACATTTGACACCATATGCCAAGTTGTAAAAAACTCTTCATCAAACCATTCGTAAATAGAATAAGTAGCAGCAAAATATTTGTAATCTAAATCCTGAGGTTGACGTCTCAGTTTCAGGTTCAAATATTTATTGAGAAGATATGCTAACCTGTAATCTTCCAATCTACAATGTACAGCAAAAAGCGAGTAGGATGCGTCATAAAAATCATCTACAAGTAGTTTGTGTAACGCCATAGTGATAATAACATGAGCGGTAAAGATAATACTTTATCTCCACTGTAATATCATGTTTGGTATATTCTTAACAGGCGCGCCAAGCGAAATCGTTATAGTTAGTAACTTTTATTGGAAGCCAATATTTATTCCTTAAATGATCGATTGATCTTATTTTGAAACGCAAAAAAAGCGCGTTTGGAAGCCTTTTCTTCAGCCTTCTTTTTGGAGGTTGCCCTTGCTTTTGAAACAACTTTGCCATCAATGGACAGTTTTACCGAAAAATGTTTAAGGTTGTCATTGCCTGAATCCTCATAAACATTGTAATCAAAGGTTTTCTTTTCTTTCTGGCACCATTCAATCAACAAGCTTTTATAACTGATGACTTTGCCTTCCAGCGTTTCAATATCAATATGCTTGTTAATAACCTTTTTATTGATGAATTTTTCGCATTGTTTATAGCCTTTGTCCAAAAACACAGCACCAACAAGAGCTTCAAATAAGTTGCCGTGAATGTTGCTTCCAAAATTGTTCTTAGGAATTTTTGATTCGACAAAGTCGATGAGCCTAAGCTCCTTGCCCAATTCGTTAAGATGCTCTCTGCTGACCACCTTAGAACGCATTTTCGTCAAATAACCTTCATCACCTTCTGGCACTTCGTCATAAAGATAAGCGGCAATCACAAGGCCAAGCATGGCATCTCCAACAAATTCAAGTCGTTCATAATTGAGTGCGATCCCATTTTTATCCTTGACATTCATGGAGCGATGGGTAAATGCTTTGACGTATAGACTCTTGTTTTTAGGTTTATAGCCTAAGATCTTCTGAAGTTCTAAAAAAAAATTCCCGTCATTTTTAGAACGGGAATTTAATATGTTACGAATGTAATTCATTCGGGATTTAATCTAATTTTTTGAATAATACACAAGCGTTATGACCGCCAAATCCAAAAGTATTACTCATAGCCACTTTAACATCTCTCTTTTGAGCTTTGTTAAGTGTTAAGTTTAATTGCGGATCAATATTTTCATCAACTACCGAATGGTTGATAGTTGGAGGCACAATGCCGTGCTCGATGGCCATAATAGAAGCAATAGCTTCAATAGCACCTGCAGCACCCAACAAATGTCCCGTCATTGATTTTGTTGAATTGATATTGATGTCCTTGGCGTGCTCGCCAAAAACCTCCGTAATAGCTTTAAGTTCGGCAACATCACCTAAAGGTGTGGAAGTACCGTGTGTGTTGATATGATCAACATCTTCAGGTTTCAATCCAGCATTTTCCAAACAATTTCTCATTACGGCAATAACTCCTATCCCATCAGGATGTGGGGCAGTCATATGATAAGCATCGGACGACAAACCGCCTCCAACTACCTCAGCATATATCTTAGCTCCTCTTTCCTTTGCGTGTTCATAATCTTCCAAGATGATTGCACCAGCACCTTCACCCAAAACAAAACCATCTCTGGTTGCGTCAAATGGTCTCGAAGCCGTTTCTGGACTTTCATTCCTAGTTGATAAGGCATGCATGGCATTAAAGCCTCCCATTCCTGCAATGGTCACCGCCGCTTCACTACCGCCTGTTACAATCACATCGCAATAGCCCAAACGAATATAGTTTAAGGCATCAATCATTGCATTGGCAGCAGATGCACAGGCCGAAACCGTGGTATAGTTAGGCCCCATAAACCCATGTTTAATGGATATGTTCCCCGGAGCTATATCTGCAATCATTTTTGGAATAAAGAAAGGATTGAAACGAGGGGTTCCGTCTCCTGCGGCAAAATTAAGCACCTCATTTTGAAAAGTTTCCAACCCTCCAATTCCCGCTCCCCAAATAACACCAACGCGGAGTTTATCAACCACATTAAGATCTAATTTAGCATCTGCAATAGCTTCATCTGAAGCCACCATAGCATATTGCGTAAATTTATCCATCCGGTTGACCAATTTCCTATCAATGAATTGGGTTGCATCAAAGTTTTTTAATTCGCACGCGAATTTGGTCTTGAACTTTTCAGTATCAAAATATGTTATTGGCGCAGCACCACTTTCACCACTGACCAGAGCGTCCCAATATTCATCTTTGGTATTTCCGATTGGTGTAAGAGCACCTAACCCCGTAACTACAACTCGCCTTAATTCCATAAAAGTGTGTTACTTATTTTGCTGCTTCTATATAAGAGATAGCTTGACCAACTGTAGCGATGTTTTCTGCTTGGTCATCTGGAATTTGGATATCAAATTCTTTTTCGAATTCCATGATCAATTCTACGGTATCCAAAGAATCTGCTCCTAAATCATTTGTGAAGCTTGCTTCAGTGACAACTTCGTTCTCGTCAACACCTAATTTGTCCACAATAATCGCTTTTACTCTTGATGCAATGTCTGACATAATCTTTAATTTTAAGTTTTATTAATTGGCAAAAATAAAAAACTTTAGTTTAAAACCCATTTTTATTTCTACAATGTGATTGAATGTGTCTGTAATTTAGCAAAAATACAGCTAAGTATTTTTATTTTGCCCCCTAATTGTTAATAATTATTCTTTTTTTTGTTTTCAAATCAAAAGCTAATATCTGTAAATGAAATGAGATTACGGAATTTTGCCGAATATATTTTAATTTGATAATAAATCGTACCTACATTTTGACTTACAGGTTTGACCATAATTTAAAAATAGAAAGTAGCAGATGAAACGTATCGTGATTTTTGCGTCCGGGAGTGGTACTAATGCGGAAAACTTAATCAGGTATTTCCAAAACAGTGAAATTGGCTCTGTCATTCAGGTGTTGACTAACAATCCTCAAGCCAAAGTATTAGATCGCTGTAAAAATCTAAAAGTGAGTGCACTGTCTTTCAATAGAACAGCTTTTTATCACACTAATGACGTTCTTAATGTCTTAAAAGCATCACAACCCGATTTGGTTGTTCTGGCCGGATTTTTATGGAAGTTTCCGGATTTCATACTTCATGAATTCCCTGATAAAGTCATCAATATCCATCCTGCCTTGCTTCCCAAATACGGAGGGAAAGGGATGTATGGCAGTTATGTCCATGAGGCGGTCGTCGCCAATAAGGAAATTGAAACAGGCATTACCATTCATTATGTAAATGAACATTATGATGAAGGCGCGATTATTTTTCAGGCAAAATGTGAAGTGAACGCATCAGATACTGCAGAAATGGTTGCGGAAAGAATACACGAGTTGGAGATGGAACACTTTCCGAAGGTGGTTGAGAAACTATTGAAATCTCAAGAACCAATTTCTTTGCCTTCCGGCAGCTAAACAAATTCCAAATGTAATCTGTGATCCCGATAGATATCGGGACGTGTCCAAAAAATTATTTATAAATTAATGAGATTCCCGCCTTCTTGGGAAGTAGCATGAGTAAGAAAAAAAAGAAATATTACGTCGTTTGGAAAGGTCACAAAACCGGAATCTTTGAAAAATGGGACGATTGTAAAGCCCAAATCAAAGATTACCAAGGTGCAATATACAAGTCTTTTGAAACCTTCGATGCTGCCAAAAAAGCATTCAAAGGCAACTACAGGGATTATATTGGCAAATCCAAAAGCTTTAAAAGTGATTTGAACGAAGCACAGCTGAAAAAAATAGGACAGCCCAACTACAATTCCATTGCAGTGGATGCAGCCTCAAGTGGCAACCCAGGAATTATGGAGTATAGAGGTGTGGATACCAAAACTAAAAAACAATTGTTCATTCAAGGCCCATTTCCTGAGGGCACGAATAATATTGGAGAATTTTTGGCTATTGTTCATGGCTTGGCATTCCTCAAGAACAACAACAGCCAACGTATTCTTTACACAGATTCAAAAATTGCGATGGGTTGGGTTAAAAAGAAAACTTGTAATACCAAACTGGTACGAAACTCGAAAAATGAAAAACTGTTTGAATTGGTGGATAGAGCCGAAAATTGGCTCAAAACGAATACTTACACGACGACTATAGTTAAGTGGGAAACGAAAGCTTGGGGGGAAATTCCTGCGGATTTTGGGAGAAAGTAGATCGTTAATTAAGCAAGCTTTTCTAAAGTTCAATGAATTCATCTTTCCCCATCAGACGCACTTCGTAGATTTCAATTGTTTTTTGATTTTATTCTATATTTTCTTGACCTTGAAAGTGTATTCAATTCATTGTAATTAGTTGATTATATTTTCAATGTCTATTTAATTATTATCTACAATTTTAAATAACGTCTATTAGCCCATTGTGTTTTATTTCTAAACTATCTTTTTGAGCTTTTTCAATTCTAATCCATGTGCTACACATTATTCCGTTAAGATTCATGTCTTCATATTCTTTTTCTGTTTCCATGTTCTACTCTACAAACAATACTTATTTAAGACTATTTAAATTATCATTTTTTTTTGACAAAGTTTTTCGATTTTAAATTTGTCATATTGATATATATATATATATATATATTGCCGACGTCAAAATTTTCGCGAATTTATTTTGGTACGAATTAATAACGTATTAACAACTTTTATTATGAAAAATAAATTATTTATTATTGCTATACTTATAGCGAACGTTACCTTTGCGGGCAGTTCTATTGATGAAAAAAGTGCTATGCTTCTAAATATGGAAAGCAACTTGGAAATTATTACGGAGCATTTCGATGATGATGGCTGTACTGTTTCTTGCTATGCCACTGCTACTAATAGAGATACAGGCCGAGTGATGTATTTTGAAGCGAGTTCAACAAGTAGCGACTGTGCTTCTGCAACAATGGATTGCTATGGAAAAGCAATGAAACAAGCCCTAGAGTTTATCCGACAGTACGAAGAGGGCGGGGGTACGAACTAACTTTATACATGAGGATGTCAAAAAAACATGAAAACTTACAACCATAGTCTTCATTTTTATAGACATCCTCATACTAATACACGAAATATGACTAAAATTAAAGCTCTATTACTATTTTTAACTTTTTCATTTTTAAGTACTCAAGCTCAACAAGATTCTTTAACTATTTTTCAAATTGAGTACAGACGCGCTTTAACACCACAAAACTCAGCTAAAACAATCCACTCTTCTTATCTACTTCAGGTTTTTATAGAGTCTCATGTATCCGTCTTTGACAAATTACATGTTTCAGATAATACCGAGAGCATAAAAAACGATGAAGATGACGAAGCTGTTTTTTATTACACACCTAAAGGGGAAAACTATAATTTGATCTATAAAGATTATGCCTCCAATCAATTATTTTCAAAACAAGATGTCGCTTATAAATATTTTATAATAGAAGATTCTTTGAGTATTTTTGATTGGCAGATTTATGATGAAACGAAAGATATATTGGGCTATACATGTCAATTAGCCAAGACAAGTTTTAGAGGCAGATCCTATATAGCTTGGTTTACCTCTAAGCTACCAATTGGCGGCCCTTGGAAGTACGATGGTTTGCCTGGAATGATTCTCTCATTGGAGGAGGAAGATAGTTTTCTTACTTATGAAGCTATTAGTATAAAAAGTAAAAAAACAAAATTTACAACAATTAAAAACCCACTGACTACCAATAAAACCATCACTTGGCAAGAGTTTAAAGACATATATAAACAAAAAGCCATTGATTTAAGCAGATACAACACAGATTCTAATGGTACTGGAAGAATAATCATGGAACGCCGAGGAATAGAACGCTATATAGAAGAAAATGATATGGACTATCTTGCCGATAAAGAATTCAAACAACAACAAGGCAATAATTAATGTGGCAATATTGAGTAAAATTTATTGTCAAAAGCGGTTTTTAACATTTATTTTTTATCTCCTTAGCCTTAATGTCTTAAATGCCCAAACCATTAAGGGCGTTGTTGCAGATAGCAATGGAAACCCTATAAGTGCAAAGTTACTTGTAAAAAAGACCTCAAAACCTGACATCATTAGTGAGTATTATATCGTGTCAAATGGGCAATTCACTTACAAACTAAAAAAGGAATACGATGAAAACATCATTATTGAAGTTGTTTCTATAGGTTATTCTAGTGACGTCAGAATCATTGCAAACAAAGACATTAATGACCCTATTGAACTTAATTTTAAGTTGTTCAAAGAAACAGTAACAATCCTAGATGAAGTTCATGTTGTTGCAAAAAAAGCACCTTTTATTGTAAAAAAAGACACGGTCGTTTTTAATATCAATTCTTACAAAGATGGCACCGAAAGAAAAATTGAAGATGTCTTAAGAAAACTTCCTGGTATAGAGATTGACAAGTCATCAGGATTAATAAAATATAATGGGAAGTCCATTGAAACAGTGATGCTAGAAGGAGATGACCTCTTTGGCCATAATTATACCACAGGCACCAAAAACATCAATGCGGATATGGTCAAAGAAATTGAAGCAATAGAAAATTATTCTGAGAATGCCCTTCTTAAAGGCATTGAACATAGTGAAAAGATTGCATTGAATTTAAAACTCAAAGAGAATAAGACAGATATATCTGGAAGTATCGATTTTGGTTTTGGAGGTTTTGCTGATCAGGACAAAACTCCATTAGATATATCCTCCAATCTACTTGGAATTAACAAGGCCTACAAATCATTTGCCACCTTCAGTTATAACAATATTGGAGAAAGCTATTCGCCTATGGTGTACTCTAATAATGAGCTCAATTTTGAAGCCATAAGGGAGTTGAAATATTATGCAGAAAAAATAATTCCGGAAATAAGTGTTTTAAAGATAGTAGATCAAAACTTATCCAACATAAATCATCAACTTTTCAATAACTACAATAGTATTTTTAACTTCGGAAAAAAGATCACAACTAAGGTCAATTTATATTACTTAAATGACAAAATAAATAGTGATCAAAATTCTCAAAATCATTATACGATAAATGGTGAAGAGTTTAGCACATTTGATAACATTCAAACTTCTAAAAAACCTTTATATTATCGTGGAGATATTCTTTTGAAGTATAAAATTTCCGACCTCTCTCTTTTAGAGTATAGCATAAGTTTACGAAATGAGGAAATCAATACAGATAAGGGCATTATTTCAAATCAAAATAACAATTTTAATTCCAAATTATATTCTGAAGACTTTTTTTTCAACCAAAGGTTATTATACACTAAAAAAATATCTGAAAACAAGGCGCTACAGATAAGTACACGTCATACAACGAATTCAATAAATCAAAATTTCACAATAAACCCTTCAATTTTTAATACCGAGACCGCTGATTATGATTCTCAAAAAATTGCTACCAAAAAAAACTATATTGACTTCAAAACAGCCTTTTTAGCATCAAGAAAAAACGATAAGTACAACCTTACTTTAGGTGTTTTTTCAAGAACTGAACCTCTTAACTCTCAGTTATTCAGCTTTAATAACACGAGTTATTCCTCTGTACAGAATAGTGTGAATGACCTCGAATATAAAAAGTATTCAATATATCACTCTGGATCATATCACTGGAACCTCAGAAAGCTAAGAATATCGCCAAATTATACATTTCGTTTTATTTCTTTAAACTTAAATGGTAGTGATTATAATACATCAAAAAGCAATAGCGATTTACTTTTTGAACCGTCTCTGGATTTATTCTATAAGCTCAATTCAATATCTTTTTTAAATGCAACCATCACGTTTAATAAAAAAACAAACTCTTTAAAATATCTATTTACAAATGATATTTTGCTTAGCAATCGAATGATATTAAAAAACCTCTCTAATTTATCTTTACAAAAGAATGAGCATTACAGTCTATCTTATAAATTAAATGATTTATTCAATCAAACACGGCTTAATTTAGGCATTTCCTATACTAAAGAGAAAGGTGGCATATTTTCAAATTATAATATCACAAGCAACAACACAGCAATTAATTATTTCTTTTTACCAGAAAACACCGAAAGTCTCAACTTTGATTTTGGATACTCGAAACTCATATCTACATTAGCTACAAATTTTAGACTGAACTCAAACTACTCGATATATAACTATAAAAATATAGTGAATGATTCTGAATTGAGAAACAACAAAATCAATCACATTGCTCATAAACTATTTTTAAAAACAGCATTTAACGGGAAAATTAATTTTCAAAATGAGTTAGTTTATAATCATATTAAAACATATAGCACAGAAAACTATAGCATCAAGTCAATTCAAAATAATTTTAAAATTATATTAAAACCAATTAATGATTTTTATGCAACATTTTCATTTGATTACTTAGTACCTGACTTAAATCATTCTTCTCAAAATTATTCTTTTTTTGATAGTAAGCTTTCTTACAAACCCAAAGACAAAAATTGGGAAATTAGTCTTTCAGGAACCAATTTGGCAAATGAGAAAAGTTACCAAATCATACAAAAAACCGACTTTTCAACCAATATTTCTAAAATAAACCTTTTGAGCAGACATATTCTTTTAAATATTTATTATAGTTTTTCACTAGTGTCCCATTAAAATCGGGACGTTTTAAAAATTAAATAAATTTGGCCCATTAAGGCTATCTCGTTCTTTGTCATTTTGAAATTTAGTTTTGCTGAAAAGTTCTCTGAGATTCGTTTTATCAG